>CAWJYB010000012.1:0-12396 GCA_963846905.1 uncultured Actinomycetota bacterium | reverse complement strand
ACTGGCTTGGTGCGACGTCCGTATCCATGACACACGCGCTTGCTCGTCCTCCTCGACGGCCCGGCCGAAACGACCATGGTGTACCCACCGCCCTGGCAGAGCAGTTCGTCGAGGACCTGCACTGGAGCGGCATTCTGGTACCGCCCGGCGCCGAGGACCGCGACTTCGACACCCTGAGCTGGAGCGCGCAGGATCTGTGGTTCCACCGGCGCAGCACGCTGGGTGAGCACATTGTGTCCTGGCAGCGGTTCGGTCCGACCAAGTGGGCGAAGGGCCGGATTCCCTCAGCCACCCGCGCGCAGGACGACCCATCCGGGCGAACCCGTCGCTCTACTCGTCCCCGACCTGGCGGCCATGCGGATACAGGATCCGAACTTGACGGTCGTTCTCGAAGAACGTGTTTCGGCGAGAAGATTCGACGACGACCACCCGATCACAATCGAACAGCTGGCCGAGTTGCACTGTCACGTTAATTGAAATGTGTAGTGGTGCAGTCGGTTGTAGAGTTGTAGCGCTGGATCAGCTTGGTGTTGTTGGGCTTTCAGGCGGCAGTGTCGAGCGCGGTAACTTCATGCCAGGCCGCGAAGCGTTCAGCCATTTCGGTTCGCCATTGGGTTGCGCTGAGCCGGTGCCGTCGCGGCCGAAAGTGTCCGGAGATGCCGCTGAACGCGGACAGGAACCGTTGCGCGTGCCTGGCTGATGTGAACCGTTTCATCGCCCGCTCGCGCTGCCGGGTGGGCTGATGGGAGTTCTCGGCCCGATTGTTCAGATACTTCGATTGCCGGTGGGTCACCGACAACATCAGCTCGCGGTGGGCAGTCCCGTAGCTGGCGAGCTTATCGGTCACCAGCACGCGCGGCACATACTGCAGGCCCTTGAGCAGCTTGCGGAAGAACTTCTTGGCTGCCTTGGCGTTTCGCCGTGACTGCACCAACACATCGAGACGTTGCCGTGCTGGTCGACCGCACGCCACAGGTAGTGGATCGTGCCGTTGATCTTCGATGAAGACCTCATCAAGGTGCCATTTGTCGCCGGGGCGCGGGCGCCGCCGGCGCAGCCCGTTCGCGTAAGCCTGCCCGAACTTGGCGCACCAGCGCCGGATCGTCTCATAGCTGACCGCGACACCACGTGCCAGCATCAGCTCCTCAACCTCGCGGAAGCTCAGCGGAAACCGCAAATACAGCCACATGCAGCAATCGATGATCTCAACCGGAAAGCGATGGCCCTTGTACGACGGCATTGCGGTACTCACCCGACCGATCCTCCCAGGTCACCGACACGCACCTAACGTGACAGTGCCCAGGTGCGCGTGAAGTATGGGAGACGTTCTCGATATCGGATCGCCGCACCGTGGTGCGGACCTTGCTGACGGTGAAGATCAACCGCAACTCGAGGGGCAGGCGTGAATTCGACCCGCGCGATATCGAAATCACTTGGCGGACGGGCACATGAGCCACCCCAACCTTGTCGGACTGATCACGATCCGTGAGGGCAGATGCGTCCGATGCGAAGCCCTGTGGCAACAGGCGGGGCGTATGGGGCCATAGAGCACGACTCGCCAGGTCGTTGGGTACGCCGACCGGATGAGGTGGCGGTGCGACGAACACACCTATTGTCGTGAGGCTCCCCTATGGCTATCCCCCTGTCAATCACTCCGGCATCGTCTCGAATCTGTGTCCGTGGCCATGAAAAAGTCCCCACTGGTGGCCAAGTGGAGGTCCCCACTGGTGGCCAGATAAAAGTCCCCACCCCGTGTTCGTCGTGTCGATCAGGAACTGCGGGCCTCGGTGGTGACGGTGAAGGTGCCAACCACTCATCGCCACCACCGGGGAGTTCCATTGAAATCTGCGAAGGACCGCATGGACATCATTTCTGCCTATCAACAAGTCGGGTCATACCGAGCCGCCGCCGACTTGTGCGGCACCACCCCCAAGACCGTCAAACGGGTCGTCGAAAGATTCGAGGCCGGTGAGGGTGCATCGCCGCGGGCCGAGCGGGCTCACAACTACGACGCGGTGGCCGAGGTGGTCGCCGAGCGGGTGAAGAAGTCCGGAGGCCGGATGTCGGCCAAGCGGATGCTGCCGATCGCCCGTGCTGCCGGCTACGACGGTTCGGCACGCAACTTTCGTCGTCTGGTCGCGCGGGCGAAAGTGTTGTGGCGCAGCGAACATCACCGGGGCCGTCGTCCGGCGGTGTGGTCACCGGGTGAGTATCTGGTGATCGACTGGGCCCAAGCCGCGCCGGGTCTGTTCCTGTTCTGCGCGGTGCTGGCGTTCTCCCGGTGGCGGTTCGTGGCGTTCGCCACCGATCAGCGTGCATCGACGACGTTGGCGTTGATCGCCGAAGCGCTGGGGGCGATCGGCGGTGTCCCGGCACGGGTGCTGGCTGATCGGATGGCGTGTCTGAAAGGCGGTGTGGTCGCTAACGTGGTCGTACCCACAGCCGAATATGTCCGGCTGGCAAGCCATTACGGTTTCGCCCCCGATTTTTGCCACGCCGAGGACCCGCAATCGAAGGGCATCGTGGAGAACCTTTGCGGCTACTCCCAACGCGACCTTGCCGTGCCGCTGCTCACCGAAGCCGCCATCGCCGAGACGACGGTTGATCTGCGGGCAGCCAACACCGCGGCCAAAACGTGGTGTCTGGAGGTCAACGCCGCCGTGCATTCGGAGATCATGGCGGTGCCCGATGAGCGGCTCGGGATCGAACGTGAACTGTTGGGACCCTTGCCGTCGCTGCGCCTGCAGATCGGGGCGCCGTCGGTGCTGCGCAAGGTCGACCGTTTGTCGTGCATCCGGTATGCCTCGGCCCGCTACTCGGTGCCCACCCGGCTGATCGGCACCAGGGTGGCCGTGGTGGTTGATCACGGCGCCCTCTGCCTGGTGGAGCCCGCCACCGCGATGATCGTGGCCGAACACGAACTGGGCGCCCCGGGTAGCGCCTCGATCCTCGATGACCACTACGGCGGGCCGCGACCGGCACCCAGCCGGGGGCCGCGCCCGAAAACGAGCATCGAGAAGCAGTTCTGCGCCTTGGGCGCCGACGCCGAGGCGTTCCTGGTCGGGGCGGCCGCGATCGGCAACACCCGGCTGGGATCGGAGTTGGAGATCCTGCTCGCCCTGGGCGCGGCGCACGGCACCGACGCGCTGGTCGGCGCACTGCGCCGGGCGGTGGCGTTCCGGCGGTTCCGCGCCGCCGATGTCCGCTCCATCCTGGCTGCCGGCGCGGGAACACCCGACCCCCGCCCGGCCGGGGACGCGTTGATCCTGGACCTACCGGTCGCCCCGACGCGTTCGCTGGACGCCTACAAGGTCACCCCGGCCGCCGACGGTGGGGTGACCTCATGACCACCACACCAGTCAAAGCCACTAAACCTGTTGCACCGCTCTGTGTTCCACAGCTGGCGGCTGATCTCGATGCCGGGTTGCGCCGGCTCAAGCTCGCCGCGATCCGCCGCACCGCACCCGAGGTCCTGCAAACGGCCAAGACGCAGCGCTGGACCCCCGAGGAAGTTTTGCGGACCCTGGTGGAGACCGAACTGGCCGCCCGGGATGCCTCCAACGTCGTCAACCGACTCAAGGCCGCCGGGTTCCCCCTCGCCAAGACGTTGGAGTCGTTCGACGTCGCCGCCTCCTCCATCCCGCCAAAGACATTCGACTACCTGTCCAGTCTGGAATGGATACGCGCACAAGCGAATCTGGCGATTATCGGTCCAGCTGGGACCGGGAAATCGCACACCCTGATCGGGCTGGGGATCGCCGCCATCCACGCCGGCTACAAGGTCCGCTACTTCACCGCCGCCGATCTCGTCGAAACCCTCTACCGCGGACTGGCCGACAACACCGTCGGCAAGATCATCGAATCACTCATGCGGGTCGACCTGATCGTCCTCGACGAACTGGGCTTCGCCCCGCTCGACGACACCGGAACACAACTGCTGTTCCGGCTCGTCGCCGGAGCCTACGAACGCCGCTCCCTGGCTGTGGGCTCACATTGGCCGTTCGAGCAGTGGGGCCGATTTCTGCCCGAACAAACCACCGCCGTCAGCATCCTGGATCGGCTCCTGCACCACGCGACCGTCGTCATCACCGACGGCCAGTCCTACCGGATGAAAGACGCCCAACACCGAAAGGAGAACCCCCAGCCAAACCACTGAACTACCACACGGGGCGGGGACTTTTACCTGGCCACCAGCGGGGACTTCAACTTGGCCATTGACAATCTGAGCCGCAAGTTACCGCCCGACGACCCCGACCTGATCGCCGCGCGCCAGGAGATGGCGACAGAACAGTTGATCCTGGCCGGTGACGGACCGGATTCTCAAGGGCCTGCCCCCGGCTGTCCGATGAGCAGATCGCGCGCATCACCGACGTGTTGGCTGCGCGGTGAGTTGTGAACTTCGACGAGCGGACGTGATCCGCGATACAGGACACGCACGCCGGTTGGCAGATACCACCCCTCCATGGACCCATCGGTGCCGTGATCGGGCCGCCTTTTGGGCATGGCGGCTACGAGCTTCTCGGCCACCAAACGCACCCGCCGCCGTGGATCGCGGTGGTGCCCGCGTTTTTCAGTGTGGCGATGGTGGTGCTGGTGCGCGAGCAGCGGACCATCGGCCGCGTTGTGGGCCAGCGCGCCCGCTCGATGATCAGAGACCTGCCCGCGGAGTATTGGCGGGTCGTGGCGGTGCTGACCGTGTTGGCGCTGCTGAACTTCCCCGATGCGCTGATCGGCTCCGGCACCGTCGAAGCCGGCTGCAAAGCCGTCGTTGGTCAACGCCTCAAACTGTCCGGGATGCGCGGGAACGGTCCCGGTGCCACCGGCATCCTCACCCTCGGATGCGACCAAGCCGGCAACCGCTCGAGCACGTATGGACACGGCCGACTCCGGGCGCCGCGGGCCGCGGATCGACTGCGGTGCCGGGCATCATGCGGTTATGCCTGATTACCGACGAATGGCTTTCGGGTATGGGACTTCGGTCCCTACCCGCGGGCTAGGTTCCGTGATTGCATCGAGAAACGGTGTCGGCCGGGTGGTGGAAGGCCGCCGTGCCGAAGCTAAGTGGCTGGCCGCCGCGTCGGCACCGGGGTGCTGTGCAGCGCGGCGGTATCGTAATCACCACAGGGTGCGAGGGCGGATTGCGTTGGAGAGTTTCGACTTCCGGGGATTGCCGATCACGTATGAGCACACCGGGCACGGTGAGCCGGTGATCATGCTCCACAACGGTGGCTCGTCGCATGCCATCTGGGAGGAAGTAGCGAACAGACTGGCTGGCAAGTACGAGATCTTCGCCCTTGACCTGCTGGGGTTCGGCAACTCGGCCAAGCCCGGCGCGGGCTACACCTTGGGCAACTACGTAGCGATGCTGGAGGAGTTCGTCAGCTCACGAGGATTGGAGAAGGTCGCGGTTGTGGGCAACTGCATGGGATCCGCCATCTCCCTGGCGTTCACCGACCGCCATCAGGACAAGGTGAAGGCCCTGGTGCTCTGCAACCCGCTCACCGAGTCGACCTTCCTGGGTGGCTGGTTGGGACCGTTTTTGTGGATGCGGGAGCGGATGCCCGGAATCAATCGGCAAGTGTACCGGTTGGTCGGGCAACTGAAGCTCACCAACGGCATCGGCTCAATTGCCAACCTGTTCCAGCTCGGGCCGCGCGGCCGTGACCTCAAGCTCTATCGCAACCCCGAACTCTGCGGCTGCTACGCGGCCACCGGCCAGGTGGAGTCGCTGCTCGGGGTGCTCGACGACCTCGAGAATTACTCGGTCATAGACAACCTCACGCCGCAGCAGGGGTTCCCTCCTATCTGCACCATCTGGGGGCTGAAGAACAAGATGGTCTCGCCCAAGGCGGGACGTCGCCTAAATGCGACGCTGCACCCCGCACGCCAGGAATGGCTACCCGACTGCGGCCACCTGCTGATGCTGGAGCGGCCGGACGAGGTCGCCTCGATCATCGACGGGTTCCTACAGGCTACCGCGGAGAGGCAGGCCTGAGATGGAGCCTTTCCCCGACGACATCTTCAACCTCGCCGACATCGTGTTGCGGGTATCGCGCGAGGACCCTGAACGCATCGCCGTCATCGAGCCTGACGGCTGGGAGGGCTACGGCACGCGCCGCTACAAACGCCACACCTACGCCGAGCTTTCGGCCGACGCCGAGTCGGTCGCGGTGGGGCTGCGCGAGATGGGCATTGCTGAGACGACCCGCATCGTCTGCATGTCGCCACCCAGCTACGAGACCTGCGTCATAGGCGTGGCCCTCACGCGGGTGGGCGCCTTCACCATCTGGATCGACCCCTCGGTCGGCTATCTCAACGTCGCGGAGCGGCTGAGACGGGTGAATCCGGAGGCGTTCTTGGGCGTCGCGCTCGCGCACATCGGAAGAATCACCTTCGGATGGGGTCCTCGCGGCCTGCGCAAACTTGTCCTGACCGGATGCCCACTCGTGCCGGGAGCCCGCACGGTCACCGGGTTTCCGCCCTTCCCCGGGGCGCGATCGATCAGGACGCTGCGTAGACAAGCGCCCGCTGAACCCCAGCCGCCGAAAGTCGGGCCGGGCGACCCCTGCGCCGTTCTCTACACCACCGGCAGCACCGGGCCGGCGAAGCCCTCGCTCTACCCGCATCGCAACTTCTGTCAGATGTTCCGCAATGCCCACCACAGCTGGCGCTGGGATGCGGACAACGAGGTCCCGGTGGACATGGCCGTCTTCCCCGCGTTCCTGTTCATTCCCATCAGTGCCGGTGGCACGATGGTGGTGCCCCCCATCGACTTCGCCCGACAAGGCCCGGCTGAGGTGAATTCGGCTGCCTTGATCCAGGTCATCAACGACTGCAAGGTCCGGTCGTTTTTCGCCGCGCCGATCCTGATCGAGAACCTGGCCCGGGAAGCGCTTGCGCGCAACCTGACGATGCCCTCTCTGAAACGAGTGATCGGGGCCGGGGCGCCGATCTACGGCCCGGTTGAAAGGATGCTGAGCGCGGTCATGGCTCCCGACGCAGAGCTGGCGGCGAACTACGGAGCCACCGAGGCCATGCCGTCGACCGAAATGGGCAGTCGCGAACACCTTCACGGCTTGTGGAATATGACCGAGCGGGGTGCCGGCATCTGTGTGGGTTACGCCCTGCCGGGCATTGCACTGAAGATCATCGACATCGTGGACGGTCCCATCGACTTCATCGAGGACACATCGGAGCTGCCCAACGGGCAGGTCGGCGAAATCCTGGTACGGGGCAAGCACGTGAGTCCCGGGTACTACCTCGACCCCGAGAACACGCGCAAGAACAAAGTGCCCGACCCACAAGGGGACTGGCACCGCTTCGGGGATGCCGGCTACCTCGACGCGCAAGGCAGGCTCTGGCTCTGCGGTCGGGTGTCGCAGCGGGTGAAGACAGACAGCGGGAACCTATTCCCGCTGCAAGTCGAGCCGCTCTTCGACGCTCACCCCAAGGTGAGGCGAAGTGGACTGGTGGGAGTACCCACGCCGGAGGGCGAGCTGCCCGCCCTCTGCGTCGAGGTCGAACCCGACGTTGGCAAAAACGAACTCGCCGGCTTGTACGAGGAACTGCTCGCGCGGGCTGCAGATTCCGACATGGCGAACAACATTCACACCATCTTGTTCAAGCGCAGGCTGCCGGTGGATCCGCGCCACAACTCCAAGATCGAGCGCCCGCACCTTGCCAAGTGGGCCGCCCAGCAGTTGTCGCGACCCCGCTACCGTAGCCAACCCGTCCGCCCTGTCGCCGATCCTCGCTTCCCTCGGCCGCCAGTTCCGCCACCGCGGCGATCACCGTCGTGCGCGAGGCCCCGGTCACACGAGTTACCGCCGGCAGCACATCTGAAATCTGAATACGTCAGCACAACCACACCGCCACCGCCTGACCCCGCCTAAATCAAGATTGACACCGGAATCTGTCAACCTGGGTTCCGGTCATTAAGTAAGCGGTACAAGGGATTTGCTGCCGCGGCGGTGCGGGTCTAGTGCCGGCGGTAATGGCACCGTCAGATATTCAAACTGTCGGAATGACTGTCTGTTTGGGGTGTCCGTCGGCTGACGTCGGCGGCGTAGGTGGCCCAGTCGCCTGCGGAGAGGCGTTGCCATCGGACGGCGGCCTCGATGTTGATGCCGAGGGTCCGGGCGAGGATCGCGGCCGGGATCTCGGTGGCGAGTTGGAATAGGGCGGTGCTGCGGGCCTGGTTGGGTCTGATGCCGAGCCGATTGAGTTTGAGAGTCAGCCGGTTGCTGCTGATCCGTCGGCCGGGTTGGCCTCCGGGGAATAGCCATAGGGAGGGTGCCAGAGCGCCGATGGTGGCGTGGCCCTTTCGGTCGGCGATCACAGCGCGGGCCAGTTCGGCGACGGGTTCGGGCAGGTGGATCGGTGCGCGGCCGAGACGCAGTCGAACGTCGCGACCGTTGGCCTCGAGGTGATCGACGGTCAGCCGGCTGATCGTCGATGCTCTTTGGGCATAGAGCAGGAGAAGCAGGCCGGCGAGGCGGTCCTCGGTTTTGAGGGAGTCGTCGTGCAGGAGTCGGCGGGCGGTGTCCCAGCGGTGATGGTCGTCGAGATCGGTGGGGCCGTCCCAGCGTTTCGCGGGGATGTAGGCGGTGGTGAGTTTGTTGGCGTGCGCCCACCGGATGAAGTTGCCGGTCTCGAAACGGTAGGCGCCCGTGGCGTCGGTGAGCCATCGATCCAGGTCGGCTTGGCGGCAGGTGTCCAAAGTGAGGCCGTGGGCGTCGAGCCAGTCCAGGAACGCCACCGCGGCGCGGGCGTGGCTACGGATGCGCAGCGACTGCTGCCGGGACGTGGGGCGACCGTTGTTGCGGCTGCGCAGACGCCGGACCAGATGTCAGATCATGTAGCGGCGCAATAGTTTCCGTCGATGAGTGTCGGGTTGCGAGGCGAGGAAGCCGGTCAGGAATTGTTCGAGGCGGGCCAGTTCTTCGTCGCGTTCGGGCAGAGCACCGACAGCGACGAGCGTTTGCCGCAGATGGGCCAGGGCGGGGGTCGCGGGAAGTTCGTCGAGCGCCTCATGGGTGACTGGTCGTCGCCCGTTCGCGAGATCGGAAAGGACCGGCGCGACAGATGTTTTCGTCAGCCACCGCATCGCTGTGACGGGGTGCTCGGCGGTGGAGATGTTGTCCCGCAGAGCCGTCAGGCCCGGGGCGAGCGAGTCGCTGCGTGGCCCCATCACCTCGTCGAGACGCTTGTTGATCAGACATCGTGCGCACTGGCCCGGATGGGGGTAGTCGGGGTCGTTGCAGGTGGGGCAGGCCACCAACCAGGCCGGAGGTGTGGTGCACTCACTGCAGCGCGGTTCGGTCATGGTGCCGGAGGCGATCGCCGCGCTACGGGCGCAGGACGAGCACGTCACCGACCGGCGCTGACATGTCGGGCACCACGGCAGGCCCGTGATGCGGGAGATGCCCCAAGCCGTGGTCTGATGCAGCAGGTCAGCCGCTTGAGCGTGGGACAACTGGGACACAGCGGCCCGTGGGTGGTTCGTCGGCAGACCGAACGCAGGCGGCCGCAGTTGATACAGGTCTTCAGGTTCGCCGGGTCGGTGATGAAACAATTCACGCAAACGGCGCCACCGTGCTTGTCGCGTGTCACCGGTTCGTGGCGGCCTCCGCAGCGCGTGCACGTCTCGTATCGGGTGTGCGCGATGCAGGTCCGGCAGACACGCTGACCGTTGAGGGGTTTGTCGATGCGCACCACGCGGTGACAACCGGGACAGGTCGGTCGAACGATCCCGGCGATCCCCGCGGCGTGCAGCTGCTCGACGAACCCGGGGACCATCCGTAGCGCGGCGCGGTGGGCCTGCCCGGTGAGCAACGTGGGGTCGGTTTCCAACGCCCAGGCCAACTTCCGGCGGTAGGCGAGCCGTTGACATAGCCGATCGACCGCGGCAACGAGGGTTTCGCGCTCGACGCCGGGATCCAAGGCCGTGACGAGGCCGTGGATGACGGTAATCGGGTCGCGGTCGTCGCGGTCGGGGCACTGGGCGCAGCGGGGTTGACCGGTCCGGTCCCTGGACGTGACATGGCGGGTGTTTCCGCAGGCGGCGCAGGGCGCGGTCGTCTGCTCGCAAACGGCGCAGAACCAGTCCTGTCCGCGACGTTGCATCGTCCGCAACTGCTTTGCGCAGGTGGCGCAACAGGGCGGCGAGATCGACGCCGCACCGGCTTTGCGCAGTGCTAACAGCAACTCGCCGACCACCCGTGGTGCCGGGGACCCGGCCATCGGCGAGCACCTAGGGTCGTTCGACGAGCGCGCAGGCCAGGCGCCGTGCTTTCGCGCGACCACCCGTGACGGTAGTGACCACCGGGCGGATCTGCTCTCGCTCGAGCGTGGACTCGGCCGCCGTGATCAGGTCCACGATCAGGCCGACCGGGTCCGTGATCGCCCGGTCCTCGGACTGGGCTGTGGTCACGGCCATTCGCCACCGTGGACACGGGCGCGTTTGGGCCGCAGATCCCCGACGGCGGTCTCGGCGCCGACCGCCTTCTTCTTCCGGGTTTTCGCCGTGGTCGCCGCGAACGGTTCGATCAGCTGGTCCATCGAACAGTCGAGGATGTCCAGCAGTGCCATCAGGATCCTCAGGCTCAGCCGCTCCGGGCGTTCGACGACGAGCCGGTAGACCTGGCTCGAGGACAAGGCGATGCCCCGCTGGGCCAGTGGCTCGATCAGATCGGTGGTCGCGAACATGCCCCGGTCGGCCATGACCCTGCGCAAATGCCAGTGGTAGTCCAGTTTGGGTGTCATCGACGGTCCTTGTCCGTGGAGGCGATAGGGTCGAGCGCGGGCGAAAGCGCCTTGCGCAGCATGGTGTTCATGAAGTCGTCGCTGACATGGGTATAGATCGCGGTGGAACTGTCGCATTCGTGCCCGACCGGATGGTCCTGGCAACCGAAGCGCGGCCGGATGTTCTCCACATAGTCTTGGACGGCGTCGACGGCCCAGTCCATCACCGAAGCGACGTTGCGTCGCCGCGGCGGCTGCCCGCGCTTGGCCTTGCCGTAGCGCACATGCAGCGTTCCGAACCGACCGAACTGGGGCGCGGCGGGATTGCGGCCCCAATCCACGATGTCCAACCGTGCCGATTCGGTCCGGCGAAGGCCCCACCCGTAAATCACTTTGAATAGCGTCGCGTCCCGATACGCGGCCAACGCGCCCTTGCGTTTGGCTCGCACCGCCCGCTCGACCTGGTCGTCGGCGTAGTCCAGGAACCGTTGCAACTCCTCCCCTGTGCATGGAACGCGCCTCCGGACCGCCCTCGTAGTCGTTTAGGTGAGCGGTCGAATTCCATTCGTGCACAATCGGAACGGGGTGCATACCGGGCCCGAACTCCCGCTCGCACGCCGTCGCCCACCCGTAACGGGCGTTGTCGGTCAAGAACTCGGTGAACAGCCGCAGGCTGCCGCTGGTAGCCGCGGATCGTCGATGGCGCCAGCCGCCGCTCGCCGGTCATCGACAATGACCACTCGTCCACATGCGCCGGTGTCCAGCACCACGGGTACTCGTTGGTGAACCCGACGAACTCGCCGCATCAACCGCTCACGCGCGGTGATCGTGTCCTCCCGCAGACCGCGGGCCGCCTGCTGCGCCTGCCAGCCCCGCAGCATCGCCTCGACCATCGCGTCCTCCGGGCGCAGCTGCACCACACCGGCGACCATCTCCAGATGCGCCGCGCCCGCCAAATCGACCTGCCGCAACCCGCCTCCCACACCGTCTAATAGCGGGCGAGTAGCATGCCGGCCAGGGCGGGATCGTCTGGGCAAATCGAGCAGGTCAACAGCACATTCTGCGCACGCTTCTGGGTTAGACTTAAGTTGGAAGCCCCTCACCACGCAACCAGGCATCTTCGCCCGTCTGCATGTCGATTCCCGAGCCTTCGCTCATGTAGAGGTTCGTCGATTCCTGGCTGGCGTCGCCGAGACACTCTGCTGAGATCGTCGGCAGCGGCGAGCGGGTTGCCCGTCTTCTGCTGCACCGAGGCCGATCGTGCCGCCCGCGCCGATCGACATCGCCCGCCCGCGGCGCCGCGATGCCCGCCCGGCCCGCAGCCCCGTCGACGATGCCGAGCGACGTCGATCACGGCGTCCCGCGCGCTGACCGCCCCCGACGCACAGGCCCGAACAACCCGTTCCTCCTCGCCATCGCCGAGGACGGGGACTATAGCGCGTGAAAACGTTTGATGCCCGCCAGATTGGTTATCGACTGGTGCTACACGTTCTACGATCACCAACGCCGGCGCAGTGCCGCCGACGGGCTATCGCCCGTCAACTACGAGATCAGGGAATCCCAAGACCAAGCCGGAAGCGGCATCGGAAACCCTCCACGATTTCGGAGGGAACCACACGGCGCAGGGCCATCGCGTTCGCGGGCTGTCGAAGC
>CAWJYB010000011.1:0-144561 GCA_963846905.1 uncultured Actinomycetota bacterium | reverse complement strand
CGAACTCCCAACCTTCTGATCCGTAGGCACGGGCAGATGACGTGACCAGGCTCGACGCAAGTTCAACTGCCATGTAGGGGAGGTGTCGGGAAAGCCCGACTTCGTCATCGTTGTCGTCAGAACTGTCGTCAGATCACGTGCAAAACAGTGGCATTGACTCCCGCCGTTCGTCATACCCGGGCGATCCTGTGCTGACGATCTGTTGTATCAACGGTTGGCGAATCACATA
This sequence comes from uncultured Actinomycetota bacterium, assembly GCA_963846905.1. Classification (GTDB taxonomy): domain Bacteria; phylum Actinomycetota; class Actinomycetes; order Mycobacteriales; family Mycobacteriaceae; genus Mycobacterium. The sequence continues at coordinate 144,332 of CAWJYB010000011.1, read as the reverse complement.
GTGACGTCGAAGACGCCCTTTACTTAGCCGACGGGGAAGTCGACACTGAGGAATGAGACGGCTGGCCGCGGGGTGCCGAGCCGGCGCTGTACATCGGCCAGCGGCGCGGCGACCTCACCTCAGCCATACGGCTGGTTGCTAGCGATGCTCAGACCAAGGTCGGACGCTCGGGCGGCGAGTCTGTCGTCAAAGGTGGCGATAGCCGCGCTGTGTTGCTCCGCGGTGTAGAGCACGCAGCAGTCCGGCATCTTCAGTTTGGTAGTGGCGCGCAGCTCGCCCAGGCGGAGGGCGGCGCCGGCCGGAAGTCCATGCTCTCATTTGCAGCTGCGCGAGTAGCTGGCGAAGTCGATCGGCCTGTCCGGCCCGGGCGGCTCCGGCGTAGACCTCGGCTAGGGTGATGACGCTGGTGGCGAACGACTCCAACAGGTGGGCTGTTAAGAGCGCGGTCGCGCCAGCGTGGTGCGCATCGGCCGGTTCGAAATGCCCGATCAACACGCTGGCGTCGAGGACGATCACTCGGGCCAGTCCTCACGCAGTTCGCTCAAGTAATCAGGTCCGAAGACGCCAGCCAATGCACCGGTGGTCGCTTCAACGGCTTGTCGTCGGGTCTGATCGGCGGCGGCGTGATCGTGCGGAGAGTGTTCCGGCCGACGATAATGAGCTGACGCAAGAGTGCACCGGGCTTATCGGCAAGGTCGGGCCACGTTCGGCGCGCGATCTCCAGCGCGTTGCTGATGTCGTCGGTTTCTGTGATGGCGTGGCGCGGGTGGGTGGTCGGCATCCTCCAAGTGTAACACCGACTTGTATCGGTGTCACACCGCGCCGAGGGGCGTTCGGACAGGTCGTCGGCGCGCGGTCTCTTCGGGCACGCATTGCCGAGGGACCCGCGCATTCGCGGTTGCGCGCGCTTTGCTTCAGCGACGTTCTCATCGGAGACTTGCCCGGTCGGATGATGACACACTTCGATCCATGGACAGTGCGGTCGAGCTGCACCTCCGCGAGCTGACCTTCCAATGACTCGCCGACATCGTCGCCGAACACGGTGCCGTCACACGACTGAACTCGAATCGCTTCAAGTCGGTAACGAGACGCGCCGCATCATCGATCGAAACCGAGGTATCTGGAACCCGAAAGGATCTGCTCGCCACGCTGTCGGTGATCTCGAATCCCGATGGACCATACGCCGACACTCATGGTGAGCGACTCCCTCTTCGCCTACACTGCCGGGCCGGCAGCACGGACGGCGCCAATCGAAGGATGCGTCGGGCTTTGAGTTAGGGCTACCGATCATCTTGCTCCCCACGATCCGCCCCTGGCGTATTCGTGCCAGTGTTCTCGTGTACGTAGTGCTCGACGACTCCGCCAGGCGTCGGTTCCTGCTCGCGCTCACGGCCTTCAAGAAATGGACGGCCGGCCCGCTGACCCTCCCGAAGCGACACGCTGACCGGCCGTCGAACAATCGCGTTGCGGAGCGATTCGACGAGTTCCGCTCGGCGAGCTGAAAAGTACGGCAGGACAAGCGAGAGCACGGCAGCTGTCGGACCTCACGCCCTGACCTGAGAACCGATACACCCGACGCAGACCAAAGACGTTCAGCGTGCGACCACCTGACCGTCGGACAACTGGTCTTCCGGCGCCGGGAGCACCCGCCAGATCGTCAAACTGTCGTCAAAGAACCAATAGAGGCCGTCTCCACAACTCCGGAAAGCGCCTCTGAGCTGCGCGCGCCCGAAGAGATTCGAACTCCCAACCTTCTGATCCGTAGGCACGGGCGGATGGCGTGACCAGGCACGATGCGAGTTCAACTGTCGTGTAGGCGGAGGTGTCGGGAAGCCCGACTGTCGTCATCGTTGTCGTCAGAACTGTCGTCAGCTCACGGTGCGAAACAGCGGCACTGCCATTGTGAGCCGTCATAAACTTCAGCCATCAGCCATACCTCAGTATGATAGTGAAGTATGGCATTTGCTGAAGTATGATGGTGCTATGTCCTCCGCCGAACGAGCTGTAACCGCGCTCGAAGCCGTGCTTCGGAGCGCGCTGCGCGCGCGGCCGGCGGAAGGGCCTCACCGCGACGTGGTCGTGACGCTGGACGATGCCGACTTCTTGGTCCGATGGCTGTCCGTCGGCTGGCCGCGGCAGGTCGCCGAGGCACTGCACGATCAACCACGGCCCGACGTATTGGTTGCACCGTTGATGTCACCCGGAGCTCGGAAAGCAGCGCGCGACGCGGGCGTCGGTTGGGTTGACGAGTCGGGCGCAGCAGATATCTATATTCGGGACCCGCTGATCGTCATCGACACAAAGGGCTCTCCACCCGTTCCGCTGGACACGCGCGTTGGGTGGCGGCCCGCCGCCTTGGCTGTGTGCGAGGCCCTCCTTGCCGGCAACGCGAACCCGACCGTGTCCTCAGTCGTGAAGGCCACCGGGATCTCGACGGGCAGTGTCGCGACTGCGCTGAAGTTTCTTGAACACGATGGCCATCTTGCGAGTAACGCAGCGCGCGGCCCCGGCGCAGCACGCCGGATCGTTAATCGGGACGAGTTATTGAACGCCTACGCCGCCGCCGCCGAGCGGCTTCGGTCGCCGATCTCTATTCACGTCGGAGTCCTCTGGCGCGACCCGATCGTAGGAACGATCGAGCTTGGTCGCACGTGGCGAAAGCACAATATCGACTGGGCCGCGACGAGCGCACTGTCTGCGAGCGTGTTAGCCCCGGCGCAGACCACAATCGCCCCAATGGAGATTTACGTGCCAGGACGAACGCCCAGCGATCTTCGCCGAGTCGCAACAGTCGGTGGCCTAAAGGAGATCGAAGGCGGCCGCCTATTGCTCCGCCCGTTCCCTACCCCTGCGGGCGCCACATTGTCCAAGCAAGACCCGAAAGGTTTTCGGTCGATGCTCTGGCCCCGCGTCTACGCCGACCTCCGCACGACGGGCGTGCGGGGAGAGGATGCAGCGGATCATCTACGCGAGCAGATGGATAGACATGAATGACGAGGACTCTCCACGATCGGCTGCGGCGCGGGCAGCCGCGGAACTTGCACTCGTGCGCGTGGTCCATCACTACGGCGGCCGTCCCGAGTTCGTCCTGCTCGGCGGCCTGGTGCCCGCGCTGCTATGCGCAGGATCGCCCTGGCGACACGCCGTGAACGACGGACGTTGATGTTCAGGTCGACCTTGAAATCGCCGGCGGCGCAGTACAAGCCGCCCGTTTGGAACAAGCGCTGCGCAACGCCGAGTATTGAGCCGGACGCCCAGCGCGTCTGGCGATGGAGCCTCACCGACCCATCCGGAGTGCGGACCGTTGTCAAGTTCGAGCTCCTCGCCGACCTTGATACCGAGCCGGAGGGGGCAACTCGCTGAATTCGCCGGGTGTGATCAGCTTGGCGCCGCGAATCTGCCGAGGTACGGGCTATGCCGCGAAGGACACCACAATTCACCAGCTCTCGGGCGAAGGTATCACGGGACGTGGCGTCTGGCTGCAATCAACGTCACCGGCTCTGGCCTCTTGCTCGGCCAACCAAAATTTGACCGCTGCAGCACATAGCCGTCCGAAAGTCCGAAAGAAGGTACGACATCGCGTGCATGCCTCGACAACAACATTGCGAGCGCGGACGACGGCGCGGTAGTCCGGGAGGTTTCGGGAACCGACCGGCGGCCCCAGCCAGATCTGGGCCAATCGGATGGTCACTCAAGACTCGGTACGTAACAGTGGCCATCCCGAGGTGTTCCGACAACGCAGCGGGATGCGGTCCTGCGGTCGGATCTTCGCTGACAGATGCCTCGCCGCGCGCGACGGTCACTGGCCCGCCCCTGGCGATCGACCGAAGCCGGTGCGCGACCTTCGGCAATGCACGTGCGTTAACAACCTCAACCGATCCTCGGGAGTCTCTACGGTGTGAGCGCCTCGGCGGCTCGAGTCGGTTGGCGTCGCCGTCGCGCATGGGCCTGCCGCCCCGATGCTCGTCGAGGTTGCAGACGGACGATCATCAGTGATTCGGGGTGGCCATAGTCCACCGCGATGGAGCACTGCACCGGCAAGATGGTGGGGCGAACATCAGCGCAATAGGGTGCGCAGCTGATTCGTCAGGTGAATCAACACCGGCATTGTCACCCATCGTCACCAGATCCCGGCGTGCCCGTAGGTCCAGTGGGCAGGTCAAGCATCGACCTTCCGCTCGAGCCGAAATCTTCGAGGCCGCACTGGCGAGTGGTCGTGCAATCGACCAGCTAGTCTGAGGTGGTGGCCCGGACCACCCAGCGTTACCGCCGCATTCCGACTGGCGTTGCCATGGATCGCTGGGCTGTGCTCGGTGCGACCCCGAATGTGCCCCGAGACACTCAACCCGACGACCTCTGACCGTCGAACATTGGTCTCCGCGGCCGCGACCACCCGCATCAGATCGTCAAAACTGTCGTCAAACAAGCAATGGCGCCGTCTCCACAATAACGGAAAGCGCCTCTGAGCTGCGCGCGCCCGAAGAGATTCGAACTCCCAACCTTCTGATCCGTAGTCAGATGCTCTATCCGTTGAGCTACGGGCGCATGAAAAGCACACGGTATTCAATTGTCTGGCGGAGGCGAGAGGATTTGAACCTCCGGTCCCCTTTGAAGGGGGACAACTCATTAGCAGTGAGCCCCATTCGGCCGCTCTGGCACGCCTCCTCGAACCTTATAGAGGTTACCGGACCCTGCCCGGGCACCGGAACCGCCGAGGGCACAGACTACAGCGCCTCACTTATGCTGACCAAATGACCGCCCGCCTTCGGCCGCTGATGGCCGAGCTCCCGGCCTACACGCCGGGCAAGACGGTGCCGGGCGCGATCAAGCTTGCCAGCAATGAGACGGTGTTCGGTCCGCTGGCCAGCGTTCGGGCAGCGATCGAGGCGGCCACCACAAACCTCAACCGCTACCCCGACAACGGCTATGTCGAACTCAAACAACACCTGGCCAAACACCTCGACTTCGCCCCCGAACACATCGCTGTCGGCTGCGGGTCGGTCAGCCTCTGCCAGCAGCTGATACAGATCGCTGCGTCGGTCGGCGACGAAGTGATGTTCGGCTGGCGTGCATTCGAGGTGTACCCGCTGCAGGTGCGCGTCGCCGGCGCAACCCCGGTCCCTGTTCCGCTCAAAGACCACACTCATGACCTCGCTGCCATGCTGGACGCCGTCACCGATCGGACCCGGCTGATCTTCGTGTGCAACCCGAACAACCCGACGTCCACGGTGGTCCCACCCGACGAACTGGCCCGCTTCCTCGCCTCGGTGCGCAGCGACATCCTGGTGGCAATCGACGAGGCCTACGTCGAATACATCCGCGACGGACTGCTGCCCGACAGCCTCGGGCTGGCCCGTGAGTACCCGAATGTCGTTGTTCTGCGCACATTTTCGAAGGCCTACGGACTGGCCGGCGCGCGGGTGGGCTACGCGGTGGCCGACCCGCAGGTCGTGACGGCACTGGGCAAGGTATACGTGCCGTTCACCACGAGCAGCCTGGCTCAGGCGGCGGCGATCGCGTCCATCGGCGCCGCCGACGAACTGCTGGCCCGCACTGAAGCGGTGGTGGCCGAACGTACGCGGGTCAGCGCTGCACTACGCGCTGCGGGTTACGAACTGCCGAACTCCCAGGCCAACTTCGTCTGGCTGCCGCTCGGTCCCGACCGTACGGCGGCCTTTGTCGAGGCGGCGGCCGATGCGCGCATTCTCCTGCGGCCGTATGGTACCGACGGGGTGCGGGTGACCATCGGCGCGCCGGATGAGAACGACGCCTTCCTGGCCTTTGCCACGACATGGATGGAACGGAACATGACCGAGTCTGCGCGCGAACAGTTCGCCGAATTCAAAGGCCGAACCGAGCGCATTTCCGATGCCGAATTGGACGCGTTCTGGGAAACGCTACGTCCCGCCGGCATCGATGACCTGCTCGGCGAGTGGAAGGGCGGCGAGTTCGTCACCGGTCACCGGGCCAATGGCAGGCTGGCAAAGGGCCGGTGGTTCGGCAAGACGTTCGTGTCCGCGACCGATGTCAAGCCGCTGATCTGCCTCGACGAGAACGGAACGAAGTTCTCCAACACCGAATGGATGAAGGGCGAAGCCAGCCTGTGGATCGAGGAGTTCCGCGGTGAACTCGTGGCCACGATGGTCTACGACGGCGCGCCCATCCACGACCACTTCAAGCAGATCGACCAATCCACCATGATGGGGATCATGAACGGCAAAGCCGCGCTCGACAACGGGCGTCACCTCTACTTCTACCTGGAGCGGGTGTGAGGCGCGCAGCGGCAGCCACCATGGCCGCGCTGTGCCTGCTGACCGGTTGCGCGCGAACCGTGCCCGGTCAGGTCGCGATGACGACGACTCCGCTGTCACCCGACATGACGTGCGACGAGTTCGTCCTGCTGGGAGACCGTGACCGGGTGGAGGTGGTCGGCGAGATCCTGTCCACGCAGGGCGGGGGGAAATCGACCAACCAGGCGTTTCTGTTGTCGGCGCTGGCCGGCATCCTATGCAAGGGAGCGCCGCAAGTGCCCGTCAAGACCATCATCGCCCGCATGAAGATGCGCTGACGGGACGCACGCTGCCCAACTGCCCAATGAGTCCCAATCGGTAATGTCGCCTGCATGGCTGATACTTACGAATCCGTTTCCGTCGAAACCACGGACCGCGTCGCCACCGTGACGTTGATCGGTCCGGGCAAGGGCAACGCCATGGGGCCGGCGTTCTGGGCGGAACTGCCCGAGGTGTTCGGCAAACTCGACGCCGATCCTGAGGTCCGGGCAATCGTGCTCACTGGCTCGGGAAGGAACTTCAGCTACGGCCTTGACCTGCCCGCGATGGGTGACACGCTCACGCCGATGATGGCCGACGGCGCACTGGCCCGGCCCAGGGCCGAGTTCCACGCCCGGCTCAAGCGGATGCAGCGCTCCATCACCGCGGTCGCCGACTGCCGAACGCCGACTCTGGCCTCCGTGCATGGCTGGTGCATCGGCGGTGGCGTCGACCTCATCAGTGCCGTCGACGTCCGCTACGCGAGTGCGGACGCGAAGTTCTCGGTCCGCGAAGTCAAACTGGCGATTGTCGCCGACGTGGGTTCGCTGGCCCGGCTGCCGCTGATCCTCTCCGACGGCCACCTGCGTGAACTCGCATTGACGGGCAAGGACATCGACGCTGCCCGGGCCGAAAAGATCGGCCTTGTCAACGATGTTTTCGAGGACGCCGCAGCCTGCCTGGCCGCCACCCAGGCCACCGCCGCCGAGATCGCCGCCAACCCGCCGCTGGTGGTTCAAGGAGTCAAGGACGTGCTCGACGAGCAGCGCACCGCCCAGGTGTCGGCGAGCCTGCGCTATGTCGCGGCGTGGAATTCGGCCTTCCTGCCGTCGAAGGATCTCAAGGAAGGTATCTCCGCGATCTTCGCCAAGCGCGCTCCGGAGTTCAACGGGGAGTGAGCGCACTGCACCTCTCCGTGAAACTGCACAGGCGGCAGCAGTGAGCGCGGTGCCCGATGACGAAGGCCGGATCCGGGTGCCCGCCGATCTGGATTCGGTGACCACGGTCGGCGCCGAAGACCATTCGGACACCGGTGCCGTGGCCGTCGAGCGCATTTGGGCGCTCGCCCGGCACTGGTATCGCGCCGGGATGCACCCTGCGATCCAGGTTTGCCTGCGGCACAACGGAAAAGTGGTTCTCAACCGCGCCATCGGTCACGGCTGGGGAAACGGGCCCAGTGACCCTCCCGATGCGGGACGGGTCCCGGTTACCACCGAGACGCCGTTCTGTGTTTACTCCGCGGCCAAGGCGATCACCACGACCGTCGTGCACATGCTCGCCGAGCGTGGACATTTCTCGCTCGACGACCGGGTCTGCGACTATCTGCCCGGCTTCACCAGCCACGGCAAGGACCGCATCACGATCCGCCACGTCATGACCCACAGCGCGGGGGTTCCGATCCCCACCGGGCCGAGGCCAGACGTGCGCCGGATCAACGACAGCGAGTACGCCCGCGAGCAACTCGCACTGCTGAGGCCTATCTACCCTCCCGGCCTGCTGCACGTCTACCACGGGCTGACCTGGGGGCCGTTGGTGCGCGAGATCGTCTCCGCCGCGACCGGCCGCGGCATCCGGGAAATCCTGGCCACCGAGATCCTCGATCCGCTCGGCTTCCGGTGGACCAATTACGGCGTCGCAGAACAGGATGTTCCATTGGTGGCGCCCAGCCACGTGACCGGCAGACCGTTACCGGCGCCGATCTCCCGGGTGTTCCGGCTGGCGGTCGGCGGGACCATGCAGCGGATCATCCCGTTTACGAATACGCCGCTGTTTTTGACCAGTGTGGTGCCATCCAGCAGCACGATCTCCAGCGCATACGAGTTGTCCCGGTTCGCCGAGCTACTGCGCCGCGGAGGAGAGATCGACGGGGTGCGGGTGATGCGTTCGGAAACCCTACGGGCCGCGGTGGCGCCGTGCCGACGTCTGCGGCCCGACGTCGCGACCGGGCTCATGCCGCTGCGCTGGGGCGTCGGTTACCAGCTGGGCTCGACCCGATTCGGCCCGTTCGGGCGCAACGCGCCGCGCGCGTTCGGCCACACCGGACTGACCAACATCGCGGTGTGGGCCGATCCGGCGCGGGGCCTGGCCGCCGCCGTGGTCAGCAGCGGCAAGCCTGGCAGGCATCGCGAAGCGCACCGCTACACCGATCTGCTGGATGGCATCGCCGCGGAGATTCCAAGGCGTGGCATCGGCCCCATCGCTACACCGTTGGAACCATACCGTTGGTCTGTTGGCGTCTGTTGGCGACGGCGGCCCTGATGACTCACGAGCTGCCCTTTTCGCCAGATTTCGATGTCGATCAATGACCGGGCATCATTGTATTTGGCGTGAACCATCGCTAATCGGTGCCCGTCAAGCAGAGTTCGATCCTGGCGGCGATATCCACGGATAGACAACACCGACGTATTCATCCCGGGACACCACTAGAGTCTCGGCAGGCGTGGAAAGGTCTGCATAGCAATGACCCGCACCCCCTTTGTCACCCAAAACTGACAAGTACCCAGAAATTTCAGCCACCTTTTCGCGATCAAGTCGCCATATCACGAAGGTGGGAGTGAGTTCGATATCAGCAGCATTCGTCTCGATTCGAAATTCGTGCGTCACGCCGCCATGCTCCAGACGTGACAATCCGCGATGTCCCACGCTGGTCAGGACGGAGTTGAACTCGTCAACTCCCGCTCCGTCGAGATTTAGTAACACAGCGTCGTCGCCATAATAGAAACCCGGCAGGAAGTTAACGCGAATCACGCTCATGAGTCTCGCCTTGCGGCCAACTTCTCGTTACACAAACCAACGCGCGTCGGCGGTGATACCACCTGCGCATGGTGGTCGGTGACGGCCGCCGACCCAGTCGCCACCTTCCGATTTCCAGGGGATCCAGGTACCGCGTACCCGGTCTCGATGCTGGCGAGTAATGATCGGTACACGTCCTCGGTCAGTCCTTCCAACTCGTGAGCCAGAGTGGCGAGCGCGTCGCTCCCAACGACGATCACTTGTTCGATCAATGCGCCACCAACCGCGGTATTCACCACGTAATGGCTGTACCGGCCACATATTGGCCGCCCAGCGGCATCGAGTCTTCCCGCAGTCCGTACCGCGATCACACCGCGGTACGGCGGAATGTCAATCCGGTGCATCTGAACATTGACAGCGCCACAGTTGCGCAAGGTGCGGTCGGCATTGTCGAGTACTAACGCCTCGGCACCGTCGCGGGCACGCGGTAAAGGTTGAGGACTTCGCAGCCATCCCAGTGGCTGCTGCCGCCGAGGCGGCGCACCAACATCCGTGTCACTGCCGCGCCGTCGACAGCACTGTCAGCCCAGCCCGGTGGAAAAACGAGATCTGGCAACCACATATGCAGATAACTCGGTTCCGTCAAAGTCAATGCGCCCGTGTGCTCGGCGATCTTTCGGCCAACGACGGCGGGCCGGGATCAAAGAATCGGCTCGACTCAGGCAAGAGCCATCGCCCCCAGAACCAGCAGGAGCAACGCCGCACCGCCGGCCACAGCGGTCGGTCCACCGGCATTTTGCAGATCACCGGCATTAAGAGTGGGCATATCGACGTGCGGCATGCTGAAGTGCGGTCCAGTGTATTCAGTGTTGGGCGCCGTCGGCATGGAGATACCAGGGAACGGTGTCAGCAACGGATTCTGCAGCGGCCCACCCACACTCGGGGCTGCCTGCAACCACGGCGGCAATGCCGAAATTATCGGCGGTGGGTCGCCGATACGCGGTGGTAGACCATTGATCGGAATATTGTCCCATTCGGAGCCTCGACCGCTTGGCGTCGAGTGCGGGTTGTAGTCCCAGTGCGGGTTATGCCACTCGTCGCCGGGGAAATAGCGCCATTCGCCCCCATGTTCGTCCCAGAGGCTACGACCGCCCACCCGTCGCTCACTCGGCCGGCCGGCTGGTCCTTCTGTCAACGGGCCAGGTACCGGAGGAACGACACCTTCGGGTGGCAAACCCCTGACCGCAGGGGACGGCGCTGGATCATTCGAGGCTGCATCGCCGTCGTCTTGTTCTTCTGTGTGGTTGTCGACGGCTTGCACGGTCCCGTCCTGACGGCTAGCGGAGTCGTCGAAGGTGGCATCGCCCACACCGGGCACGGCGCTGGCGATCTTCGCCGCAACGTGTTGATCCACGGCGACCAGTTCGCCCACCCGAGTGCGGATATCGGTGGCAAATGCTTGCGCCTGGGATTGACGGGCCGCGAGCTGTACGGGCGTGCCGGTTGCGTTGCCGGTGATCGAAAAATCCTCACCGACAGTGAAACCCCACTGTCCGGCTAAGTTCACCGCGTCGAGAACCCGGCGCTGGGCATACTCAATTTGATCAGCACCGCGACGGGCGACAGCGGCCGCCTCAAAAAGCTGATCAGCCAGTCCCGTGACCACGAGACGATCCGCGTATGCACGATGCTGCGCGCCCTGCGCCGCTACACCTTCCCACGGGGTTCCACCGGGTCTAGCGATGTGCGACGACACATGGCCGAAGGCCTCCTCCCACACCGTCGCCGTCTTCGTCCAGTGGGCTGCCGCGTCAGTCAGGTGCGCGACATCCCACACCCGAACCTGCGACAACGAAGGGGCTGGCATCTACACCCCCAGACCACGCAGGGTATTTGCCGATTGCATGTCCGTCACGACGTAGGCACCCCCGGCCGTCGAGAGCTTGGCAGCGGTCTCCTTCATCCGAGCCGCCATGGCCTTGCCGGCTATCGCAACACCGGCGTGGCCGGCAGCGACGGCGGCGGCGGTGGCCTGCCCACTGATCACGACCTGTCCCGGCGCCGAGCCGGATCCAAGCTCAGCACCCCACGAGCTGCACCGCGCCGCAAGTATCCGCAAACCAACAGAGTCAACCTCCAGCAAACCCACGGGCGGCAGCGTACGACGCATCCGCCAACCGGTCACTTCACCCGCGTCCGATGCAAAGCAGAGGCTTGGCGGTGGCGGAGGGATTTGAACCCCCGGACGGTGTTAGCCGTCTCTCGCTTTCAAGGCGAGTGCATTAGGCCGCTCTGCCACGCCACCGCCGACAAGAGTAGCGATGTCAGGCGCCCGACAGCTTGCCCGGGCCGCCGATTGCCTTCACGCGAGTGCCGGTCCGGCCGCGGTTCTCCCCCACTGACGCCAGCCGCGACCGGGACAACGGCCCGAGGACGTGTGCGCGCACACCTCATGTTCAGCCCATTGCCAGTAGCGTGACTGGCCATGCACGCGATCGTGGCCGACGGTCCGGACCGGCTGGTGTGGCGTGACGTCGCCGACGTCGCACCGGAACCGGGGGAAGTCCTGATCCATGTTGCGGCGGCGGGCGTCAATCGCGCCGATCTACTTCAGGCTGCAGGTCGCTACCCGCCTCCGCCGGGTGCCAGCGACATCCTCGGCATGGAGGTATCCGGAACAGTGGCCGCGGTGGGCACGGGCTGCGGTCGATGGACAGCGGGTCAGCAGGTCTGCGCATTGCTGGCAGGGGGAGGTTACGCCGAGTACGTCGCCGCGCCGGCGGGCCAGGTGATGGCGATACCGTCGGGAGTCAGCCTGTCCGAGGCTGCCGGCCTTCCGGAGGTCGCATGCACCGTCTGGTCCAACCTCGTCATGACAGCACATCTGGGCGCCGGTCAGGTCGTACTCATCCACGGCGGCGCCAGCGGCGTGGGGACTCATGCAATCCAGGTGGCCCACGCGCTCGGGGCGACCGTCGCGGTGACGGCGGGGTCGTCGGCAAAGCTGGCTTTGTGCCGCCAACTCGGAGCCGACATCACCATCAGCCATCAAGACGAGGACTTCGTCGCCCGCATCACCGACGAAACCGGTGGCGCGGACGTCATCCTCGACATCATGGGAGCCGCCTACCTGGACCGCAACCTCGATGCTCTGGCGTCCGGCGGCGTGCTGGTGGTGATCGGCATGCAGGGGGGCGTCAAGGGCGAGCTCAACATCGGCAAGCTGATCGGCAAGCGCGCAAGCGTGCTGGGCACGGCACTGCGCGGGCGCCCCTTGGACGGCCCCGACGGCAAGGGTGCGATCGTCGCGTCAGTCATCGAGTCGGTCTGGCCCATGGTCGCCGACGGTCGGGTGCGGCCCGTCATCGGCGCGACCTTCCCCGTCGAGCGCGCCACCGAGGCGCACTCCCTGCTGGCCTCGGGCGAGATGGCCGGAAAGATCGTGCTGACGGTTCAACCCAACGATGCCAGCGCACGCACCAACTGATCTACCTCGTACATCGTCGAATAGTGGGCCAGACCGACCGTGACCGCTCCGCCGATCTCGTTGACACCGATCAGGTCGAGAACTCGCGAATCCGAGTTGGCGATCGCCAACACGCCGTTGTCGGCCAACCGCTGCACCACCCGCTCCGCCGGGACATTCGACACTACGAAACTCACCACCGGGATACCCGAGTCGGGCTGACCGAGCACTATCACCAGCGGCAGATGGCTCAACGACTGCAACAGGTAGTCGAACAACCCGTGCATGTAAGCGGCGGCCGATCGCATCGAGGTCGCCAGTCTTTCGCGTCGCGTTCCGATAGCCGACTCGTCGAGACCGGCGAGATACTCGACGCTTGCGACGACCCCGCCGAGTAACCCGTACTGATGCACACCCAATTCGAGCCTGCCGGGTCCGACCGCATAGGGGTCCGTAGCCATCGATGCGAAGGTGGCGATCTGAGCCGGCTCACGAAACACCAGCGCTCCGATCGGCGGACCTCCCCATCCGGTCGCGTTGAGTGCAACCACATCGGCTCCGGACTCCTCGATGTCGAATAACTCGTAGGGCGCGGCGGCCGTGTGATCCACGATCACCAAACCTCCGACATCGTGTGTCAGCTTGATCACCGGACGCAGATCGACCGCGGTCCCCAGCGTGGAGGACGCTGATGCGATGGCCACCAGCCGGGTGGTCTTGGTGACGAGGCTCTCCCACTGCCAGCCCGGCAGGTCGCCCGTCTCGACGTCGACCTCGGCCCACCTGACTTTGGCCCCGTAACGGTCCGCGGCGCGCAGCCACGGCGAAATGTTGGCCTCGGTGTCGAGCCGGGTGACGACGATCTCGTAGCCGCGGCCCGATCGCGACGACGACGCATCGGCCAGAAGCGTCAGAAGCACCGCACGGTCGGCGCCCAAGACCACGCCGGCAGGATCACCGTTCACCAGATCAGCCACCGCCCAGCGCGCCGCATCGAGCAGCGCCGCGCTGCGCAGGGATGACGGATGCGGGCCCCCGGAGCCCGGCCCAGCGGTCCGGAACGCAGTCGAAACAGTGGTAGCGACCGAATCCGGGGTGAGCATGCCGGCCTGCGGGTCCAGGTGTACCCAGCCGTCGCCCAACGTCGGGTGCAATCCACGCACCCGGGCGACATCGAAAGCCATGCCAGCCACCTTAGAGGGTTCCATAACAGCGGCGAGTGGGTCGTCGGTTCGCGTCGCAACGCCAACTCGCCAACCGGCCATGAACGGCCGTGACCGGGGCAGCCATACTGGTGCGGTGAGCTTGGGGTTCGGGCTGCTGGCGGCGACGGTGTTGCTGGTATTGCCGGGCACCATCGTGGCCCGCGTAGCACGGCTAACCTGGCCGATCGCCGTTGCCGTGGGGCCCGCGCTGACCTACGGCATCGTCGGCTTGGCCATCCTCCCTTTCGGCGCGGTCGGGATCCCTTGGAACGCATGGACTGCGCCGGCAGCATTTGGGGTGGTCATTGTCGTCGCGGCCGGTTTGCACAGGCTAAGCGCCCGTTACCGCTGCCCAGCCGGCGAAGCCCGGGCAGTGTCGCGGGGTCCGGCTTTTGTCGTTGCCGCAGGCGTCGGTCTGGGAGCGCTGCTGATAGCGTTCGCCGCCTACCGAGGTATGCCTCACTGGCAGTCGATCCCCAGCACGTGGGACGCGGTGTGGCATGCCAACGAGGTCCGCTGGATTCTCGACACGGGCCAGGCCTCGTCAACCCACATGGGCGAGCTGCGCAACGTCGAGACCAAGATGGAGCTTTACTACCCGTCGACGTTCCACGCCCTGGCAGCGGTGCTATGTCAGCTGACCGGAGCCGCACCCACCACGGCGTACACCCTCAGCTCGCTGGCCGCCGCGGTCTGGCTGTTTCCGGTCAGCGCCGCGGTCCTGACCTGGAATCTGCTTCGGCCGCGCAGCACGCAGTGGCGCACCGCGGGTGCGGCGGCCACCGCGGCGGCGCTATCGGCGTCGTTCACCGCCGTTCCCTACGTCGAGTTCGGCGTGGCCGCCATGCCCAATCTGGTGGCGTACGGCCTGGCGGTGCCGACGGCGGTGTTGATCATGTCCTGTCCGCGGCACCGCGACCGGATTCCGCTGGCGATCCTGGCGCTGTTCGGGGTTTTCTCCACCCACATCACCGGCGCGGTCGTGGTGGTGACGTTCGTGACCGCATGGTGGTTGTGTGATGCGCTCCGTCATCCGGTGCGCGGCCGACTGGCCGACGTCGGATGCCTGGCCGCGATCGCCGTGCCGACGCTGCTGGCAGTGGTGCCCCAGTTCCTGGCCGTCCTGCAGCAGGCCGAGATCATCGCGGGGCATCAGTTCGTCAGCCACCAGACCCGGCTCCGGGTGCTGTTCAGCGCGGCCGTTCAGCACACCCGGCATCTCAACGACTGGCCGATCCAGAACATCCTCATCGCGCTCGGGGCCGCGGGCGGTCTGTGGCTGCTGGTCAAACGGATCTGGTGGCCGGCGGTCGTCTGGCTGTTGCTGATCGTGTCCATCGTGCATTCGGCCGCCCCGTTCGGCGGCCCGCTCGGAACGATCACCGGCTTGTACAGCGACCTGTTCTACAGCGATCCGCGTCGCCTCTCTGCCGTCGTGACGATGCTGATCACTCCGATGGCCGGAATCGCCCTTTTCACCGCTGTCGTACTCGTGGTTGCCGGAACCCGGTGGCTCACCCGGCGGCGCGGGGGGCCCGATCCCGACCGCCGTTTCTGGATCGGCGCAACGGTCGCGCTGGTGGTCCTCTCTACCGTCGGGTTGGCGTGGCACTACTTCCCACGCCACCGCATCCTGATCGGCCAGAAGTACGACCGGGTGATGATCGACGACCGCGACCTGGAGGCGTTCGCCTACCTCGCCGCCCTGCCCGGCGCCAAGGACACGCTGATCGGAAACGCCAATACCGACGGCACGGCCTGGATGTATGCCGTCGCGGGTCTGCGCCCGCTGTGGACGCACTACGACTACCCGATGCAGCAGGGCCCCGGCTATCACCGTTTCATCTTCTGGGCCTACGCCGACGACGCCGACCACGACCCCCGGGTGGCCGAGGCCGTCGAAGCACTGGGCATCCGCTACGTGCTGACCAGCTCGCCGGTGGTGCTCGTGTTCAAGATGCCCGAAGGTCTAGTGTCGTTGGGTGAATCCAAGTCGTGGGCCAAGATCTACGACAATGGCGAGGCCCGAATCTACGAGTGGCGCGGAGGAGCACACACACCGTGAGCACGGACGAGGACAACATCGAGATCATCGGAAGTCCGGAAACCGAAATCACCGGCGACGAAGATGACACGTCGGTGACCGACCTGGTGCAGCAACCAGCCAAGGTGATGCGGATCGGCACGATGATCAAGCAGTTGCTCGAAGAGGTGAGAGCGGCACCGCTCGACGACGCCAGCCGCAACCGGCTGCGCGATATCCACAAGACATCGATCCGGGAACTCGAAGACGGACTGGCCCCCGAGCTGCACGACGAACTCGAGCGGCTGACGCTGCCGTTCAGCGACGACGCCACACCCTCCGACGCCGAGCTCCGCATCGCCCAGGCGCAGCTGGTCGGCTGGCTGGAAGGTTTGTTCCATGGCATCCAGACAGCGCTGTTCGCCCAGCAGATGGCGGCGCGCGCCCAGCTGGAGCAGATGCGGCAGGGCGCCCTGCCCCCCGGTGCGGGCGCCCAACGCGGTCACGCACCGTCCGCGGGGACCGGGCAATACCTCTAGGACACAACGCGTGACCGGACATTCTGGGCCGTTCATCTCGACCCGCAACGCGTGGGTGGAGTTCCCGATCTTCGACGCGAAATCGCGCTCGTTGAAGAAGGCGTTCCTCGGCAAGGCCGGGGGCACCATCGGGCGTAACAGTGCCAATGTGGTCGTCGTCGAAGCCCTGCGCGACATCACGATGTCACTGAAGATGGGTGACCGGGTGGGCCTGGTCGGCCACAACGGCGCCGGCAAGTCGACGCTGTTGCGGCTGCTGTCGGGAATCTACGAACCCACTCGCGGGGTGGCGACAGTACGCGGCAGGGTGGCTCCCGTGTTCGACCTCGGTGTAGGAATGGACCCCGAGATCTCGGGCTTCGAAAACATCATCATCCGCGGCCTGTTCCTGGGCCAGACCCGCAAACAGATGCTGGCCAAGGTGGACGAGATCGCCGAGTTCACCGAACTCGGCGAGTATCTGTCGATGCCGCTGCGCACCTACTCCACCGGAATGCGGGTTCGGCTGGCGATGGGCGTGGTGACCAGCATCGACCCCGAGATCCTCTTGCTCGACGAGGGGATCGGCGCCGTGGACGCCGAGTTCTTGAAGAAGGCGCAGACCCGGCTGCAGAACCTCGTCGCACGCTCGGGCATCCTGGTGTTCGCCAGCCATTCCAACGAGTTCCTGGCTCGGCTTTGCACCACCGCGATGTGGATCGACCATGGCGCAGTCCGGATGACCGGCGGGATCGAGGACATCGTGCGTGCCTACGAGGGCGACGACGCTGCCCGCCACGTGCGTGAAGTGCTCGAGGAGACCGAGCGGGACGCCGGGCGCGGGACGCGTCCGGCATGAGCGGCGACGCTGCCTGCACCGTCTACGCGGTCGTCGTCACCCATCGGCGCCCCGGCAAGCTGGCCGAATCGCTGACTGCGGTGGCAACGCAGAGTCGCCCGCCCGACCACCTGATCGTCGTGGACAACGATGGCGACGCCGCGGTCCGTGACCTGGTGGCGGCGCAGCCGATCCCTTCGACCTACCTCGGATCGCGGCGCAACCTCGGCGGCGCCGGTGGCTTCGCGCTGGGCATGCTGCACGCATTGGCTCTGGGCGCCGACTGGATTTGGCTGGCCGACGACGACGGTCGACCGGCGGATTCGGCGGTGCTGGCCACCTTGCTGGACTGCGCTGAGCGACATGGTCTGGCGGAGGTTTCCCCAATGGTGTGCGACCTCGCCGACCCGGACCGGTTGGCGTTTCCACTGCGCCGAGGCGTGGTGTGGCGCCGACTGGTTTCCGAGTTGCGTACCGAAGGGCCCGGCCAGGATCTCCTGCCCGGCATCGCCTCATTATTCAACGGCGCCTTGTTGCGGTCCTCCACCGTCGAGGCCGTCGGAGTACCCGACGTTCGACTTTTCGTGCGCGGCGACGAAGTCGAGTTGCACCGCCGGCTCGTGCGATCAGGGTTGCCGTTCGGTACCTGCCTCGACGCGGCGTACCTGCATCCCTGCGGCACCCATGAATTCAAGCCGATATTGGGCGGCCGGATGCACACCCAGTACCCCGACGACCCGCAGAAGCGATTCTTCACCTACCGCAACCGCGGGTACGTGCTGTCGCAGCCGGGCATGCGCAAACTCCTGCCGCAGGAATGGTTGCGATTCGGCTGGTTCTTCCTGATGGTGCGGCACGACCCGGCCGGCCTGGCCGAATGGATTCGGTTGCGGCGCATGGGTAGACGGGAGAGATTCGGCCGATGACGTTCGTCGATGCCGCGGTGGAGTCCAAGACGTTCCATCGGGCCCGTCGCGACCTGATCGAAGGATTCGCGCGGCGCGAGTTGTGGTTCCACCTGGGCTGGCAGGACATCAAGCAGCGCTACCGGCGCAGCGTGCTGGGGCCGTTCTGGATCACCATCGCGACGGGCACCACCGCGGTGGCCATGGGCGCGCTGTACTCCACGCTCTTCCACCTGCAATTGTCCGAGCACCTGCCCTACGTGACGCTTGGCCTGATCATCTGGAACCTCATCAACGCGGCGATCCTGGAAGGCGCCGACGTGTTCGTCGCCAACGAGGGCCTGATCAAGCAACTCCCCACGCCGTTGAGCGTGCACGTCTACCGGCTCGTGTGGCGGCAGATTCTCTTCTTCGCGCATAACATCGTCATCTTCGTGGTCATTGCGGTGATCTTCCCAAAGCCCTGGTCATGGGCTGATCTTTCGGTCATCCCCGCTCTATTGCTGCTCATGCTCAATTGCGTCTGGGTGGCGCTGTGCTTCGGCATCCTGGCCACCCGGTACCGCGACATCAGCCCGCTGCTGGTCTCACTTGTGCAGTTGCTGTTCTTCATGACGCCGATCATCTGGAACAACAACACCCTTCATAATCAGGGCGCGGATCGCTGGGCCACGATCGTGGAACTCAACCCACTGCTGCACTACCTCGAAATCGTGCGCGCACCGCTGCTGGGCGATCCGCAGCACCTGCGGCATTGGGCGGTTGTCATCGTGCTGACCGTGGTCGGCTGGACCGTCGCAATGCTCGCCATGCGCCAGTACCGGGCGCGGGTGCCCTACTGGGTGTGACGGGCGCGTCAAGGCGGCATGGCGCACAGCGCGGCGGTGGCGGCAGCGGATCGAGGGTGTCCGCCACATGGCCTTGCGATCTCGTCCGTCGATTGCAGATCGCGGCGTTAAGCCGAAATCAACTGTCCGCGTTCAAATCCACCGTCGAAACCGCCGCGGAGTCCCTACCCGGCCACCGACCCGTCGTCGGGCTCGGGTCCGAACACGAATCGCCGGCCCGTGATCTGGGCCGGGGTGACGCGCACGAACCGCAGCTTCCGGGTCGCGATCCACGGATACAGCCCCGCCTGCTCAGCTTCTTGAATGTCGTCGGCAGCGAACAGAACTTCCGCGGTGCCTCGCACGACCACGCTCCAGCCCGCCACCGCATCGTGGTCATCGGCTTCGAAGAGCACCTGGTCATTCATCACCGTGGCAAACAGTTTCGTCCCCTCGGCCGTGCGGAACAACACGGTGCGGCGTTGAACCACGAAGTTCACCGGGAACACTTCCGGGCGCCCCTGGACGACGGTGACCAAGCGCCCGAGATGTACTGCGGAAATCAGGTTCCAGCTCTCGTCGTCACCGAGCACGGTCACGGGTTCGGCCGCTTCGCTGTTTGGCGTCATGCACCCATCCAACACCGATCTGCACGCTTCGGGATAGAGACGAGGGGCATCGACCGCAGGGCCGAATGTCCAGGGGTACCGGCGGGCGATGCCGGCGCCCGACCGAATGCACACGAAATGTCGAACAACCCGATGGCGTGAGTCCGGGCCATCCGCAACCACCGATAAGCTTTCTCCGCTATGGCCGAACCCGCAGTGCGAGATTCCACGCTGACCTTCAGGGCCCAGGCGACGCGGTTCGTCGTCGCCGGCGGGTTGGCGGCCGTCGTCGATTTCAGTCTCTACGTCGCCTTCCTGCGACTCGGTCTGCACGTCAACGTGGCGAAAACACTTAGCTTCGTCGCAGGCACGACGACCGCGTACCTGATCAATAGGCGGTGGACGTTCCGCGCTGCCCCGAGTAGAACCCGGTTTGTCGCCGTCATGGCGCTCTACGCGCTGACCTACGCCGTCCAGATCGGCATCAACTACATCTTCTACATGGAGTTCGAGGGCAGGCCGTGGCGAGTACCCGTGGCTTTCGTGATCGCGCAGGGCACCGCCACCGTGATCAATTTCATCGTGCAGCGCGCGGTCATCTTCCGGGTTCGCTGAACGGCGAAAACGTCGGGGTACGCTCACTTCGATGTCCACGACGACGAAGACACGCCTGACCGGGTGGGGGCGGACGGCACCGACGGTCGCCGATGTCCTGACCCCGGCGGATGCCCAAGAAGTCATCGACACGGTCACACGTGCCGCCCACGATCCCGACCGCGGCGTACTCGCCCGCGGGCTCGGCCGCTCCTACGGTGACAATGCCCAGAACGGCGGCGGTCTCGTCATCGACATGACCGTGCTCAACAAGATCCATTCCTGCGGACCCGATTCGACGCTGGTCGACGTCGACGGCGGGGTTTCGCTGGACCAGCTGATGAAGGCGGCGCTTCCCTTCGGGCTGTGGGTTCCGGTACTGCCGGGCACTCGCCAGGTCACCATCGGCGGCGCGATCGCCTGCGACATCCACGGTAAGAACCACCACAGCGCGGGTAGCTTCGGCAACCACGTGCGCTCGATGGAACTGCTCACCGCCGACGGACAGGTCCGCCACATCACACCCGATGGACCCGAAGCCGATCTGTTCTGGGCGACGGTCGGAGGCAACGGACTGACCGGCATCATCCTGCGGGCCATCATCGAGATGACACCCACCGAGACGGCGTATTTCGTCGCTGACGGAGACGTCACCCACACCCTCGACGAAACCATTGCATTGCACAGCGACGGTAGCGAGGCGAAGTTCACCTATTCCAGCGCATGGTTCGACGCGATCAGCAAGCCGCCGAAGCTCGGCCGCGCCGCGATATCTCGCGGATCGCTGGCCACACTCGATCAGCTACCCCCGAAGCTTGCGAATAAGCCCCTGAAATTCGATGCGCCACAACTGCTCACGCTGCCCGACATCTTTCCCAACGGGTTGGCCAACAAGTTCACTTTCATGCCGATCGGCGAACTGTGGTACCGCAAGTCAGGCACCTACCGCGGCAAAGTGCAGAACCTGACGCAGTTCTATCACCCCCTGGACCTGTTCGGGGAGTGGAACCGCGCCTACGGACCAGCAGGGTTCGGGCAGTACCAGTTCGTTGTCCCAGCCGAAGCGCTCGACGAATTCAAGAGCATCATCGTCGACATTCAGCAGTCCGGCCACTATTCGTTCCTCAACGTGTTCAAGCTGTTCGGTCCCGGCAACCAGGCTCCGCTGAGCTTTCCCATCTCGGGCTGGAACGTGTGTGTCGACTTCCCGATCAAGGCCGGGCTCAATCAATTCCTCACCTCCTTGGACCGTCGAGTGCTGGAGTTCGGTGGCCGGGTCTACACCGCCAAAGACTCCCGTGCCACCGCGCAAACTTTCCACGCCATGTACCCACGTATCGACGAGTGGATTGCCATCCGCCGCCAGGTCGATCCCAATGGGCTTTTCATGTCCGACATGGCCCGACGCTTGGAGTTGCAGTAGATGGTCCTCGACGCTGTTGGTAACCCTCAGTCCATCCTTCTTTTGGGCGGCACGTCGGAGATCGGGCTGGCGATCTGCGAACGCTACCTGAAGGATTCGTCGGCCCGGGTGGTGCTGGCCACGCTGCCCGACGACCCGGGCAGCGCAGATGCGGTAGCGCAGATGCAGGCCGCGGGCGCCAAGTCCGTGGAGCTGATCGACTTCGACGCCGTCGACACGAAAAGCCATCCGGCAGTTGTCGACTCCGCGTTTCGCGGCGGCGACATCGATGTCGCCATCGTCGCATTCGGCCTGCTCGGCGAAGCGGAGGATCTGTGGCAGGATCAGCGCAAAGCCGTCCAGATCGCTGAGATCAACTACACCGCAGCGGTTTCCGTGGGGGTCCTGCTCGGCGAGAGGATGCGCGCACAGGGTTACGGTCAGATCATCGCGATGAGCTCGGCCGCCGGGGGAGCGGGTCAGGCGATCCAACTTCGTCTACGGCTCGACTAAGGCGGGCCTGGACGGTTTCTACCTGGGTCTCGGCGAAGCGCTGCGCGAGTACGGGGTGCGGGTACTGGTGATCCGCCCGGGCCAGGTACGGACGAGGATGAGCGCGCACATCAAAGAGGCGCCGCTGACGGTCGACAAGGAGTACGTGGCCGACCTGGCCGTGACGTCGGCGTCCAAGGGCAAGGAGTTGGTCTGGGCGCCGGGAGCCTTCCGCTACGTCATGATGGTGCTCCGGCACATACCCCGTCCGATCTTCCGCAAGCTGCCCATCTGAGATGCAGTTCCCATTGGCCCGGCCCTTGAATGTGGCCGGGCGGATGTTCGTCGCGACGGCGATAGCCGTTGGCGTCAGCGTCATCTCGCTGATCGCGATCAGCCGCGTTGACTGGCCGGCGTTTCCGTCTTCGAATCAGCTGCACGCACTGACCACCGTCGGCCAGTTCGGCTGCCTGGCGGCGCTTCTTTTGGTCGGGTGGTTGTGGCGACGGGGTCACCTGCTGACGGCGCGGATGATCGCTGTGGTGTTCCTGACGGCATTCGTCGTCACCACCCTGGGTATGCCGCTGGGCGCCACAAAGCTCTATCTGTTCGGCATCTCCGTCGACCAGCAGTTTCGCACTGAATACGTGACCAGGCTGACCGACAGTCCGGCGCTGCGGGATATGACATACGCGGGGCTGCCGCCTTTCTACCCGCCCGGCTGGTTCTGGATCGGCGGTCGCGCGGCAGCTCTGACCGGGACGCCCGGCTGGGAGATGTTCAAGCCGTGGGCAGTCACATCGATCGCGATCGCCGTGGCGCTGGCGTTCGTGCTGTGGTCGGCGATGATCCGGTTCGAGCGCGCCCTGATCGTCACCGTCGCGACGACGGCGGTGATGCTGGCCTACGCCTCTCCAGAGCCCTACAGCGCGATGATCACCGTTCTGCTTCCGCCGGTGCTGGTCCTGGCCTGGTCCGGCCTGCGAGCCGCGAGCCGAGTGAGCGCAGCGAGCGCAGGGAACCGTCCGGGCGGCTGGGCGGCGGTAATGGGTGTCGGCCTGTTCCTCGGCGTCACCGCGACGTTCTACACCCTGTTGTTCGGCTTGTCGGCACTGACCGTCACGGTGATGGCGGTGCTCACCGCGGCGACCAGGCGTAGCCTCGACCCGCTGCGGCGCCTGGCTGTCATCGCCGTCGTCGCGGCGGCTATCGCACTGATCACCTGGTCACCCTTTCTGTTGCGTGCCCTGCGTTACCCGTTGTCCGACACCGGAAGTGCCCAGCACTATCTCCCCGCCGACGGCGCGGTGCTCACCTTCCCCATGTTCCAGTTCTCGCTGCTCGGCGCGCTGTGCATGCTTGGCGCTATCTGGCTGATCGTCCGCGCACGCTCCTCGGTGCGGGCCGGGGCACTGGCCGTTGGAGTGCTCACCATCTACGCGTGGTCGCTGTTGTCGATGCTGACGACGTTGGCGGGTACCACCCTGTTGTCGTTTCGTCTGCAGCCGACGCTGACCACCCTGCTGGCCGCTGCTGGGGCGTTCGGATTCGTCGAACTGTCGCTGGCGGCCGCGGGCCGGTGGAGTCGGAACCTACTGCCCGTCGCGGCCACGGTGGGCCTGGCCGGCGCTATGGCGTTCAGCCAGGACATTCCCGACGTGCTGCGGCCGGACCTGACAATCGCCTACACCGACACCGACGGCCACGGGCAACGCGGGGACCGCCGACCGCCGGGTGCGGAGAAGTTCTACCCCGAGATCGACCGGGCGATCCAGTCCGCCACCGGTGCGCCGCGAAATCAGACCGTGGTGCTCACCGCCGACTACAGCTTTCTGGCCTACTACCCCTACCTCGGATTCCAGGGACTCACGTCCCACTACGCCAACCCGTTGGCGCAGTTCGACCGGCGCGCCGCCGCCATCGAGAGCTGGGAGGATGTCAAATCCCCTGAGTCGTTCGTCAAGAAGCTCGACGCACTGCCATTTGCGCCGCCGACGGTGTTCTTGATGCGCCGCGGCGCAAACGACACCTACACGCTGCGGCTGGCCGAGGACGTGTATCCCAACCAGCCAAACGTCCGCCGGTACACCGTCGAGTTGGACGCCGCGCTTTTCGCGGCCCCGCATTTCACCGTCAAGAGCATCGGGCCGTTCGTCTTGGCAGTGCGGAGGTGAACCCGGAGTCAAACCAACCGGGCAATTACCATCTAGCTCCGTGGACTCTGCATCGACGACGGCGCTAGCGCGCTATCGGACCGCGAGAGTCATCGCCGTCGTCGGCGGCCTGCTCGGCACGCTGATGGCGCTGGCCACGCCGTTCCTTCCCGTCGAACAGACCACCGCGAAACTCAATTGGCCCCAGAACGGCGTGCTCGACAGCGTCACCGCGCCACTGATCGGCTACGTCGCCACCGACCTGGAGGTGTCGGTGCCATGCCGGGCCGCCGCCGGACTCGCCGGACCACAGGACGCCAGTCGTACCGTCCTGCTTTCGACCGTCCCCCGGCAGGCATCCAAGGCGGTGGACCGCGGACTGCTCATCACCCGCGCCGCCGACAACCTCGCCGTGATCGTCCGCAACACTCCGGTGGTCGTGGCGCCCATGAGTGCCGTGCTCGGCCCCGCGTGCCAAAAGCTCACCTTCACCGCGCACGCCGACAAGGTCACCGCTGAGTTCGTCGGCCTAACACAGGCCGACTCGGCCGACCCCACCGTCGAGGATCCCGCCGCGCCACTGCGCGGCGAGCGCGATGGCTACGACTTCCGCCCACAGATCGTCGGCGTGTTCACCGACCTCTCCGGGCCCGCACCGCCGGGCCTGCATTTCTCGGCGACCATCGACACCCGCTACAGCAGCTCGCCGACCCCCCTCAAGCTCACCACGATGATCCTCGGCGTCATTCTGACCATCGCCGCGTTGATTGCCCTGTACGTGCTCGACACCGCCGACGGGATGCGGCACCGTCGTTTCCTGCCGGCCCGCTGGTGGTCGATGACCTGGCTCGACGGCCTGGTCGCCGCCCTGCTGCTGTGGTGGCACTTCGTCGGGGCCAACACATCCGACGACGGCTACATCTTGACGATGGTGCGCGTCTCCGAGCACGCGGGTTACATGGCCAACTACTACCGCTGGTTCGGCACCCCCGAGGCGCCGTTCGGCTGGTACTACGACCTGCTGGCGCTGTGGGCGAACGTGTCCACCGCCAGTGTCTGGATGCGGCTGCCGACTCTGCTGATGGCGCTCACCTGTTGGTGGGTGATCAGCCGCGAGGTGATACCCCGGCTCGGCGACGCCGTCAAACACAGCACGGCGGCGGCGTGGACGGCGGCCGGGATGTTCCTGGCGTTCTGGCTGCCGCTCAACAACGGGCTGCGGCCCGAGCCGATCATCGCGCTGGGCATCTTGTTGACCTGGTGCTCGGTGGAACGCGCGGTGGCCACGAGCAGATTGCTGCCGGTTGCGATCGCCTGCCTCATCGGCGCGTCGACCCTGTTCTCCGGGCCGACAGGGATCGCGTCCATCGGTGCGCTCCTGGTCACGATCGGCCCGTTGCGCACGATCCTGCACCGGCGTTCCAAGGAGTTCGGCGTGTTGCCGCTGCTGGCGCCGCTGGCCGCCGCGGTCAGCGTCATCGCCATCCCGATCTTCCGGGACCAGACTTTCGCCGGCGAGCTACAGGCCAGCATCTTCAAGTCCGCGGTCGGGCCAAGTCTGGCTTGGTTCGACGAGCACATCCGCTACGAGCGGCTCTTCATGGCCAGCCCAGACGGGTCGATCGCGCGCCGCTTCGCGGTGCTGACCCTGCTGGTGGCGCTGGCGGTTTCGGTTGCGATGTCGTTGCGCAGGGGCCGCATCCCGGGCACTGCCCCCGGACCGAGCATGCGCATCATCGGTATCACGGTCATCTCTTTCTTCGCGATGATGTTCACACCCACCAAGTGGACCCATCACTTCGGGGTATTCGCCGGCCTGGCCGGTTCGCTGGGTGCCCTGGCCGCGGTGGCGGTGGCCCCACAGGTCATGCGCTCCCGCCGCAACCGCGCGGTCTTCGCCGCAGCCGTCCTGTTCGTGATGGCCCTGTCGTGCGCGAGCGTCAACGGGTGGTGGTACGTCTCGACTTACGGTGTGCCGTGGTCGAATCGATTCCCTGAGTGGCATCTTGGCCTGACCACCGTGTTGTTCGGCCTTTCGGTGCTGACGCTGCTGCTGGCCACGTATTTCCATTTCTCCACATCCGCTCCTCCCGGACGGGGCCGGCTGCCCGCCCGCGCCGGTCAGCTCCTGCACTCGCCGTTGGCGATCGCCGCATGGCTGGCGGTCTTCTTCGAGGTGTTCTCACTCACGCTGGGCATGACCGACCAGTTCCCGGCGTGGTCGGTGGGGCGCTCGAATCTGCTTGCGCTGACGGGCCAGACCTGCGGCCTGGCCAGCGACGTACTGGTGGAGCAGGATCCCACCGCTTCGACGCTGGAGCCGGTCTCGATCCCAGTCGACCGAGCACTCGGCGCTGTGACGGCGACGGGCTTCGCCCCCAACGGGATCCCCCCTGACATCTCGGCGGAGCCGATGATGGAGCCGCCCGATGGAAGCAAGGTCGCCGACAGCAGCTCGTCGGACGGCGATATCGTGGCCGGTGGCGAGATCGGCACGGAGGGCGAAACCACCCAAACGACCGGAATCAACGGATCGCGAGCCCGCCTGCCTTACGGACTCGACCGTTCCCGGGTGCCGGTGCTGGGTAGTTGGCGATCGGGCGTGCAGCAGCCCGCGGTGCTGCGCTCGGCCTGGTACCGGCTGCCGGCGCGGGATACGGCCCGACCGTTGCTCGTGGTTTCCGCGGCGGGACGCTTCGACCAGAGCGATGTCCAGGTGCAGTGGGCCACCGAACAGCAGGCTGCCGAGAACCGGGCCGGCGGCGCAGTGACCTTCATCGACGTCGGCGGGGCACCGGCCTGGCGAAATCTGCGGGCAGCGTTGGACACGATCCCCAGAGACGCCACCCAGATCCGGCTTGTCGCGACCGACGATGACCTCGCGCCCCAGCACTGGATTGCGGTCACTCCGCCGCGCATCCCCCGATTGCGCACGCTGCAAGACGTCGTCGGCTCGACCGATCCCGTGCTGCTGGACTGGCTGGTGGGACTGGCGTTCCCGTGCCAGCGACCGTTCGGGCATCGCGATGGGGTGATCGAGGTGCCCAAATGGCGGATACTGCCCGACCGATTTGGCGCAGACGCCAACTCCCCGGTGATGGACTATCTCGGCGGGGGGCCGCTGGGCATCACCGAGCTGCTGTTCCGGGCCGAAACAGTACCGAGTTACCTCAACGACGACTGGTCCCGTGACTGGGGTGCCTTGCAGCGACTGGTGCAGTACTACCCCTCGGCGCAACCCGCCCGACTCGACTTGAGCACCGCGGTCCGCAGCGGTTGGTGGAGCCCGGCGCCCCTGCGTCGCTCTTGAGCCACTCGAAATCACCCGTGCGTACGGGAGATTTCATACCGACGCCAGTCCGTCTCGAAAGCGCGCTCGGCGCGGGGTTGCCGATCGCCCAGCGCCGTCGCCTACCATCGACCTTCGTGCCCGCCCACCGCATCGCCCGTCTGGTCGCCGTCTTGGGCGGTATCGCCGGCGTCGTGCTGTGCGCCCTGGTGCCGCTGCTTCCCGTCAAGCAGACCACCGCCATCATCGCCTGGCCCCAGGGGCTCGGCTCTGACGGATTCGTCAGCGACGTCACCGCACCGCTGGTGTCGGGCACTCCGCAGGCGCTCGACGCCACCATCCCGTGCCGGGCGGTGGCCACCCTGCCGGCGTCGGGCGGGCTGGTCTTTTCGAGCGTACCGCCCGCCGGCATCGACGCCAGCCGCAGCGGCGTGTTCGTCCGGGCCAACGCCGATGTCGTCGTCGTGGCATTCCGCGACTCGGTCGCCGCCGTGGCGCCACGGGCCGCCGTGGACTCCGGCGCCTGCGACTCGTTACACCTGTGGGCGAACGTCAGCGGTGCCGGAGCGGACTTCATCGGTATCCCCGGTGCCGCAGGCACACTGCCGCCCGAGAAGCGGCCCCAGGTCGCCGGTCTCTTCACCGATCTGAAAGTGCCCGCCATACCGGGCCTGTCCGCGCGGGTGGACGTCGACACCCGGTTCATCACCGCACCCACGGCCCTCAAGCTGGCCGCCATGCTGCTTGGGGTTACGTGTGTGGTCGCCTCGATCGTCGCGCTGGCAATGCTGGACCGCCGCAGCGGGCGGCGAACACCGCACGCCTGGCGGCGACTCCTGCGGGCGCCCAGAAGTTCGGCCGTCTCGACGTGGCTCGCCGACGCGGGAGTCGTCGGAACGCTGGCGCTGTGGCACCTCATCGGTCCGCTGTCTTCCGATGACGGCTACAACCTGACCATCGCTCGGGTATCGAGCGAGACCGGATACGCCGCAAACTACTTCCGTTACTTCGGCGCCAGTGAGGCGCCCTTCGACTGGTACCAGGCTTTGCTCGCCCAATTCGCCGCCGTCAGCACAGCCAGTGTGTGGATGCGCATCCCCGCCACCGCGGCCGGAATCCTCACCTGGCTGATCCTGAGCCGATGGGCGCTCCCCCGACTGGGCCGCGCCATTGTGACCCACCGAGTGGCCGTGTGGACCGCGGCCGCGGTATTCCTGGCGGCCTGGCTGCCCTTCAACAACGGGTTGCGGCCCGAACCGCTGATCGCGCTGGGCACGGTCGTCGTCTGGGCACTCGTCGAAAACGCCATTGCCACCCGCAGGCTGGCGCCGGCCGCGGCGGCGATCGTCGTCGCCGTTTTCAGCGTGACACTGGCTCCGCAGGGTCTGGTGGCACTCGCCCCCTTGCTCGTCGGCGCCCGGTCGGTCGCACGGATAGTCGCTGCCCGCCGCCGGACCGACTACCTGCCGGCGTCGCTCGCCCCACTCGCCGCGGCGGCCGCACTTGTCTTCGTGGTGGTGTTCCGGGATCAGACGCTGGCCACAGTGGCCGAATCGGCCCGCATCAAGTACAAGGTCGGCCCGACCCTCCCCTGGTACCAGGACTTCCTGCGGTATTACTTCCTCACCGTGGAGGACAGCGTCGAGGGCTCAATGACCCGTCGCTTCTCGGTGCTGGTGCTGTTGTTCTGCATGTTCGCCCTGCTGACGGTCCTGCTGCGGCGCGGGCGGATCCCCGGTGCGGCCAACGGCCCGGTGTGGCGGCTGATCGGCAGCACCGCGGTAGGGCTGCTGCTGCTGACCTTTACACCGACCAAGTGGGCGGTCCAATTCGGCGCGTTCGCCGGGCTGGCCGGTGCGCTCGGCGGCGTCGCCGCGTTCGCGTTCTCCCGCGTCGGACTGCACAGCCGCCGCAACCTGGCGATCTACGTGACAGCGCTGCTGTTCGTGCTTGCGTGGGCGACCTCGGGCATCAATGGCTGGTTCTACGTGGGCAACTACGGCGTGCCGTGGTATGACCGTCAGCCGGTGCTCCTGCACCAGCCCGTCACTTCGATTTTCCTGACGCTGGCCATCCTGACGGGATTGCTCGCCGGCTGGCTGCACTTCCGGATCGACTACGCCGGCCACACCCAGGTCGAAAACACCCGCCGCAACCGGGTCTTGGCGTCCACGCCGCTGCTGATCGTCGCCGCGATCATGGTGGTGCTCGAAGTTGGTTCCATGACCAAGGGCTTTGTCCAGCGCTATCCGGCCTACACCATCGGAAAGGCCAACCTGACCGCCCTGGCAGGTGGCCTGTCGCAAACCAGCTGTGCGATGGCCGACGACGTCCTGGTCGAGCCGGACACCAACGCCGGGACGCTGCAGCCGGTCTCCGGCCAGACCTACGGCCGGTACGGCCCGCTGGGCGGTGCGGACCCGATCGGTTTCACGCCCAACGCAGTCAGCGATGCTCTGGCACCGCCTTTTCCCGTCGTCGCCAACCCCGGCACCGCCAACTCCGACGGTCCGCCCGACAAGCCCAACGTCGGGGTCGCCTTCGCGGGGGGCACGGGCGGCGGATACGGTCCCGTCGGCGTCAACGGATCGCGGGTGTTCCTGCCGTTCGGTCTGGACCCGGCCCGCACGCCGGTGATGGGCAGCTACAAAGAGAACACGGTGGCCGCCAAAGCAACTTCGGCGTGGTACCAGTTGCCCTTCAATGCCGGTGAGCGCCCCGCGGACCGTCCGCTGGTGACGGTCGCCGCAGTCGGTGCGATCTGGTTCTACGACGAAGAGCACGAGTTCCACTACGGACAATCGCTGAAGCTTCAGTGGGGTGAGCACCGGCCGGACGGCAGCTACCGGGCGCTCAGCGAGACACAGCCCATCGACGTCTACGCCCAGTTCGCCTGGCGCAATCTGCGGTTCCCCCTGGCCTCGGCTCCGCCCGAGGCCAACGTCGCCCGCATCGTCGCCGACGATCCGAACCTGTCGAGCGAGCAGTGGTTCGGCTTCACGCCGCCCCGTGTGCCGGTGCTGGAGACCGCGCAGAAATTCCTCGGCGCGCGCACACCGGTGCTGATGGATATCGCCACAGCCGCCCATTTTCCGTGCCAGCGTCCGTTCTCCGAGCGCCTCGGCGTCGCCGAGTTGCCGCAATACCGGATTCTTCCGAACCTCAAGCAGGTGGTGGTGTCGTCAAACCAATGGCAGTCCGCCGAGGACGGCGGCCCGTTCCTGTTCATTCAGTCCCTGCTGACCACCTCCACGGTCCCGACCTACCTGCGCGATGACTGGTACCGCGACTGGGGTTCGATCGAGCGCTATCACCGCGTGGTACCGGCGTCGCAGGCACCCAACGCCGTGATCGATGAGGGCGTGAGACGGGTGTTGGGGTGGCACCGCAGCGGACCGATCCGAGCGCTCCGATGAGCCGGACACCGAACCTGCCGGTCACTGTCCGATCTGCCGCCGGCGATGTCCGCAGCGCACGACGGATTGCGACGGTCGCCGGATTGATCGGCTTCGTCTTGGCGGTGCTCACGCCGCTGCTGCCCGTCGTGCAGACGACCGCAGCCCTCAACTGGCCGCAGCAGGGCCAACTGTCCAACGTCACGGCGCCCCTGATCTCGCAGGCGCCGGTGTCACTGACCGCGAGCATCCCCTGCGATGTCATCCGGTCCATGCCGCCAAGCGGAGGCGTCGTCCTCGGGACAGCGCCTGCCAAGGGCAAAGAAGCCTCGCTCAACGCGCTGTTCGTCAACGTGACCTCGGCACGGGTCGACATCACCGACCGCAACGTGGTGATCGCCAGCCTGCCCCGTGCGAAGGTGGTTGGCGGCGGGACCTCCGCGGGTTGCTCGAGCATCGAGATCAACTCGTCGGAGTCCGGAACGTATGCCACGTTCGTCGGCCTGACCAAGGACGACGGATCTCCGCAGCGCACCGGTTTCCAGGACCCCAATCTGCGGCCGGCGATCGTCGGCGTGTTCACCAGCTTGACCGGACCCGCGCCGCCCGGTTTGTCTCTGTCGGCCACCATCGACACCAGGTTCACCACCGCGCCGACGCCCCTGAAACTTGCGGCGATGCTGGTGTCGATCGCCTCGACGGTGGTCGCGGTGCTCGCACTGTGGCGACTCGACCGCCTCGACGGCCGGCGCATGCAAAAGCTCATACCCGAGCGCTGGCGAATTTTCACCGCCGTCGACGTCACGGTGGTCGGCGCGTTCCTGCTATGGCATGTGATCGGCGCGAACTCCTCCGACGACGGCTACATCCTGGGGATGGCCCGCGTCGCCGACCACGCCGGATACATGTCGAACTACTTCCGCTGGTTCGGCAGCCCGGAGGACCCCTTCGGCTGGTACTACAACCTGCTTGCGCTGATGACACACGTCAGCGATGCCAGCATCTGGATCAGACTGCCCGATCTGGTGGCCGCCCTCGTCTGCTGGCTGCTGCTGTCGCGTGAGGTGCTGCCCCGCCTCGGGCCTGCCGTCATGGCCAGCAGGGCCGCACTGTGGGCGGCGGGCCTGGTTCTGCTGGCTGCGTGGATGCCGTTCAACAACGGGTTGCGGCCCGAGGGCCAGATCGCCATGGGTGCCCTCGTCACCTATGTGCTGATCGAGCGGGCGATCATCTCCGGACGGCTCACCCCGGCGGCGCTGGCGATCATCGCCGCCGCATTCACACTGGGCATCCAGCCCACCGGCCTGATCGCGGTGGCGGCCCTGCTGGCCGGTGGCCGGCCGCTGCTGCGCATCCTGGTGCGCCGGCGCCGCCT
This sequence comes from uncultured Actinomycetota bacterium, assembly GCA_963846905.1. Lineage (GTDB taxonomy): Bacteria > Actinomycetota > Actinomycetes > Mycobacteriales > Mycobacteriaceae > Mycobacterium. The sequence goes on along the minus strand of CAWJYB010000011.1, from coordinate 111,961 downwards.
GGTCGGCACGTGGCCGCTGGTGGCGCCGCTCCTAGCGGCCGCGACGGTGATACTGACGGTGGTATTCGCAGACCAGACGCTGGCAACGGTGTTGGAAGCGACCAGGATTCGCACCACGATCGGCCCGAGCCAGGAGTGGTACACCGAGAATCTGCGCTACTACTACCTGATCCTGCCGACTGTCGACGGCTCGATGCCGCGCCGGTTCGGATTCCTGATCACAGCGCTGTCGCTGTTCACCGTGATGTTCATCATGCTGCGCCGCAAGCGGATTCCCGGTGTCGCGCGGGGGCCGGCGTGGCGCCTGCTCGGCGTGATCCTGGGCACCATGTTCTGCTTGATGTTCACCCCAACCAAGTGGGTGCACCACTTCGGGCTGTTCGCCGCGGTTGGCGCGGCGATGGCCGCGCTGGCGACGGTGCTGGTTTCGAAGGAAGTGCTGCGCTGGTCGCGCAACAGGATGGTCTTCCTGACCGCCCTGCTGTTCGTCCTGGCGCTGTGCTGGGCGACCACCAATGGTTGGTGGTATGTGTCCAGTTACGGCATACCGTTCAACAACACTATGCCGCAAATCGGCGGAATCACCATCAGCACAATATTTTTCGCGCTTTTTGTGGTGGTCGCCGGGTACACGTCGTGGCTCCACTTCGCATCGCGGGACCGGGGCGAGGGCCGGCTGGCCCGACTGCTCACCGCCGCCCCGATACCGATCGCGGCGGGATTCATGGTGCTGGTGTTCGTGGCGTCGATGCTGGTCGCCGCGGTGCGCCAGTACCCCACCTACTCCAACGCCTGGTCCAATCTGCGGGCATTCGCCGGTGGCTGCGGCCTGGCCGACGACGTGCTCGTCGAACCCGACCCCAATGACGGTTTCCTGACCCCGATTCCGGGTGACTTCGGGTCGTTGGGCCCGCTCGGCGGTACCGCGCCGGTCGGATTCGACCCCAATAAAGTGCCGGAGCACATCGTCGCCGAGTCGGTTCGGCTGCCCAACCCGGCACCGGGTACCGACTACGACTGGGATGGGCCGGTCGAACTGGTTACTCCGGGCATCAACGGCTCCACGGTGCCACTGCCCTACGGCCTCGACCCGCGCCGGGTTCCGGTGGCGGGGAGTTACGTCGAGGGCTCACAGCAGGAGAGCAAACTCACCTCGGGGTGGTACGAATTGCCGCCCCCGGACGACGCCCGCCCGCTGGTGGTCATCACCGCGGCCGGCACCATCGCCGGCGACAGCGTGACCAATGCACACACCCCCGGCCAGGCCGTCGAACTGGAATATGGGCACCGCGGACCGGACGGAACCCCGGTGCCGGCCGGCCGGCTCACTCCGTACGACCTCGGACCAATCCCGTCCTGGCGCAACCTGAGGTTCCCGCGGTCGCGCATTCCCGACGATGCGACGTTCGTGCGGGTGATCGCCGAGGACAAGTCACTGAGTCAGGGCGATTGGGTGGCGGTGACCCCGCCCCGGGTACCCGAACTGCGCTCGGTGCAGGAATACGTCGGCTCCGAGAAGCCCGTCTTGATGGACTGGGCCGTCGGCCTGGCCTTCCCCTGTCAGCAACCCATGCTGCACGCCCACGGCGTCACCGAGATTCCCCGCTTCCGAATCACGCCCGACTACACGGCCAAGAGGCAGGACACCGACACCTGGGAGGACGGCTCGAACGGCGGCCTGCTGGGCATCAGCGACCTGCTGCTGCGAGCGCACGTGATGGCCACCTACCTCTCGCGGGACTGGGGCCGGGACTGGGGGTCGCTGCGACGATTCGAGACCGTGGTCGACGCGTCCCCCGCGCAGATCGACCTCGGTACTGCGACCCGGTCGGGGCTGTGGAGTCCGGGCCATCTGCGCATCAAGCCCTGAGGCCACACCCTAGGCCCGCCGTGCTGCAGCGCGCACCGACCTCCGATCCGACGCATAACGACCTTCGCCTGTCTCACGCGAGATATTGTCGTCAGACGGAAGCATCGAGCGGGAGTGGGTGATGCGATGACATCCGTATTCGACCGAAAGCGAACACTCGAACAGCGGCGCCGAGCTGTCGCCAACCTCTACGACTTCGTCGTCAAGGGCGGCGTCGCCGATACCCGGCGGATGCCATCGGCGGTGATTGCCACCGGCCGCACGCTGACTTTGCATCGCTACGAGCCGGCAGAGGGCGCAACCCGTGCGCGAGGAGATTCACCCGGTACCGCACACGACACACCCGTGCTGCTCGTGCCGCCGCTGGGCTCGCAAGCCGCCTGCTTCGACCTGCGGCGGGGGAACTCGCTGGCCGAACACCTCGTGACGACCGGCCGGCCGGCCTATCTCGTCGACTACGGCGACATCAAATTCGCCGACAAGGACCTCGGGCTCGAGCATTGGGTGACCGAGGTGATCCCGACGGCGGTGAAGAAGGTGTCCGAAGACGGCGGCGGGCACCCGGTGCATCTGATCGGCTGGTGCATGGGCGGACTGCTGTCGATCCTGACTGCGGCCGCATTCCCGGAGTTGCCGATCAAATCGGTGGCGATGGTCGCCAGCCCGTTCGACAACAGCAAGAATCCGATGGCCGCCCAGGCGATGGCGGTCGGCAAGGTGACCGGCGGGCGGATCCTGGGCACCACGTTCAGAATTCTCGGCGGCGTCCCGCCGCAGATAGTGGGGCCCGCCTTCAAGGCGACCTCGCTGATGACCTACATCAAAAAGCCGGTCACGCTCTTCAAGCACCGCGACGACCGCGAATTCCTCGCCCAGATCGAGGCAGTCGACGGCATCATGAACGACATGCTGGCCTATCCCGGCCGCGCGACCCTGCAGGTGTATCAGCGCCTCTTCCAGCGAAACGAACTCGCTGGGGGCAAGATTCAAGGCCCGAAGCGGCTTGTCGATCTGGCCGATGTGCGGGTGCCGGTGATGAACATCGCCGGCCTGACCGATGTGCTGGTGCCCGTCGCGACCGCCCACCACGTCGGCGAGTTGCTGCCGAACGCCCCCGTGGTGCGGCTGGAGACCGCTCCCGGCGGCCATCTGGGCGTGCTCACCGGGGCCAGGGCCGCCGGGACGACGTGGACCTACATCGACGACTTCCTGGACGCCCAAGCAAGCTGACGGCTGCCGGTCGGCGAACCTGGCGGCTGTCGGCCGGCAGTCACGCCAGGCAGCCGATGCCGCGTCGACCGGATCGATGACGGGTCTGGCTCGGTGTCGAAAGTGTGGGTGAGCAGGTCGTGGTAGATGTGCGGAAATCCGTGGCCCACGCACCGCACTCAGCGGCCCCCGGGCGTCAAACGGCGTGTTCGCGGACGACCTGTGCGATGTCCAACCGTCTGATGGCAAGGAACGCCGGGATCTGGGCGACGAGCGCGCCCAACAGGACTCCAACAGCAACGACCAGCGGTGTCGCAGCTCCGATGTCGAGGTGCCATCGGTAGCCCTCGGTCACATATGAGGACATGATCAGCTGCCCCACCAGCACACCGGCAGGCAGACCGACCGGCAGGCCGGCGACGACGAGCAACAGATTCTCTGCGGCGACAAGCAGTCCGAGTCGGCCGGCGCCGACCCCGGCAGCTTGCAATGTTGCGAGTTCGCCGCTGCGCTCACCCACGTTCGCCGCCATGGTGTTGTAGAGCAGGGCCGCGCCCATCACGGCCGCGGAGATCTGCATCAGTCCGATCAGCGCGCCGAGGAGGGCGAAGTTTCGCCGCATTGTGCTGGCGATCGAGTCGGTGGACAGATAGGCAGCCACACCGGGCAACGCGGCCACATCCAGGTTCACCTGATCCCCTGGGGCGCCCGGATGCAGCTTCAGCATCACCCCCGAAGGCGGGGTCACTGTGGCCACCTTGTCGATGTCGATGTACACCACCGGGTTCGTCGGCTCGTCGACGAACCCGGCCACCCGTTCCTCGATTCGGAATTCTTTCTGCGAGTCGGCGATCGTGATCAGCTCGCCGGGCGCGATACCGAGCGTCGCGGCAAGTCCCCGGCCCAGCAGGACACCGTCGGCCGGAAGCTCCCGCACGGTGCCTTCGTCGGCGAATCGATGCATTACGGTGTCGCGGGGTTGCGCGATCAACACCGTGTCATGGCGGTTTTCGCCGGCCTGGATCGTGACCTCACGGCGACTGAAGGGTTCGGCCGCGGCGATACGGGGGTCGGCATTCAGTTTCGCCACGATCTGGCCGGCCGCTCCGGCGGTGGTCATCACCTGCGCGTCTTGGAGTTCGACGCCGCCGTACTGCCCGTCGATGAATCTGTTGACCGTGTCGCGCAAGCCGGCGAAAACCATCACCATGCACACCGCGATGGCCACGCCGAAGATGGTCAGGAGTGAACGCCGGCGGTTACGGGTCACACCCCGGACCACCATTCGCCATCGGGCAGGCATCCGCCGCAGCGGAGGCAAGACTCGCTCAAGCAGACTGATGCCGCCGCGGGCGCCCGGCGGCGATGAACGCATCGCCTCCGCCGGGCTCATCACCGAAGCCGACCGGGCCGGAACCCATGCCGCGAGGGCCGCGGCCGCGATACCCGACACCGCCCCGATGACCATGCTGGCCGGATGCGCGGCCGTCACCAATGCAGGCAGCCCGACTGCCTGGGTATACCGGCCGGTAAACCAGGCGGCCAACAGCGAGCCACCCACCAGGCCCACGGTGGCACCACCCACACCGACGGCGATGCCGTAACCCAGATAGTGGCTACGCACCCTTCGGCCGGACAGACCGTTGGCCGAAAGAGTTCCGATCACGGCTCGTTGGGCCGCGACCAGGCGGGACAACAGCACAAACGTTCCGCCCATCGCGGCGATCAGGAACAACCAGGGCAGCGCGGCGCCGAATGCACCCAACGAGTCGACGTCGGCGCGGATTCGCAGATACGAGGGCATCTGGTCGCGCGACGTGATTGCGAGTCCCCGCGCGGCGGCCGACTCGGCTGCGGCGCTGACCAGGGCCGGGGCGCTCCCGCGATCCCGGGCGTACAGCAACAACTGGCTCTCGGGATGGGCGATCACCTGCGAGAAATCCGGGTCGGTCATGAACAACACGCCGAAGTGTTCCGGTGTGGACACGATCTCGCGTTGGGAGCGCGCCGGCCAAAGGTATTCGGTCGACAAGACATCACCCGAAACCGGCTTCGGCTGCCAGCCTCCGGGCCCCAGCAGTTCGACGGTGGCGCCCGGCTCCAACCCGTAGTGCTCGGCGAAGTGCTCCTCCACCGCGACCGCACCGCTTTCCGGCAGGTCCCCGGAACGAATGCCCAACAACGACACAGCCGGCTGCGCCCCGACGGGCACGCTCACGGCACGACCGTAAAGGGTGTGACCGTTGATGCGGATTCCCACATCCCCCTGCCGGCGCAGCTCGATCACGGGGTCACCGGGGAACCCTTTCGCGGCATCGCGCAGGCCGGTGACGCCGACGCCGGTAATGATGGCATCGGGCAACAGTTGCCCGATGTACGCCCGGTCCACCGACCGCTTCAAGTTGACGTAAGCGCTCGTGCCGGCGACGAACACCGCGATACCGATCGCGGTCACAACGGCCGCGGCCAGAAACTGCCAGCGTCGCAGCCACAAGTCCCGGCGAAGCTTGCGAACAAGGACCGCAGTCACCACTCGAGTGCCCAGGCTTCCAGGGGATCGGCCACCTGCTGCTGACGGCTCACGGTGCCCGAATGGAGCCATACCACGCGATCAGCCATCGCTGCCACGGCTGAGTTGTGGGTGACCAACAGCACGGTGTGGTTGCCCTGCCGAGCGAGTTCCCGCAACACCGCCAGCACTTCACGACCCGTGGACAGATCGAGGCTGCCGGTCGGCTCGTCGCACAGCAACAACGGCGGCCGCTTGACGATCGCACGCGCGATCGCCACCCGCTGCTGCTGCCCGCCGGACATCTGGCCGGGGAATCGATCGGCGAGATCGGCCAAGCCGACCATGTCAAGTGCCTCACGGCTTCGTCCGGTGGCATCCCGGCCGGCGAGTTCGGCGATGATCTCCACATTCTCGAGCGCGGTCAGGGTGGGCACCAGGTTGAAGAACTGGAACACGAAACCGACATGATCCCGTCGGTACCGGGTGCGTTGCGCCGCGCTCATCGCGGCAATGTCTTCACCTGCCACCAAGATCCGTCCAACTGTCGGCTCTTCGATACCGCCGGCCAAGTTGAGCAACGTGGTCTTTCCGGAACCGGAGGGTCCCAGCAACACGACGAACTCACCGGCACAAATTTCAAGATCCACGTCCCGGAGGGCATCGACAGCCGTGGACCCGGAACCGTAAGTGCGTCCCACCCCTTCGAATCGAAGGATGGGATTCGTGGCTTCGGGTGCGTCGTCCATCAGGTCGACTTCACGAGCCGAGCGGCGGCTTCTTCTGACTCCTGCAGGGCGGACTCGATGGCGTCCGCGAGTTGGTCGATGTCGACGGCGATCTCGGGAGTGGTGACGAAACCGAGATTCGCCCATCCGTTGTAGGTGTAGCAGGTGATGTTCAATGCCACCTCCAGCATGATCGGCCCCATGACGACCACCTCGTCGACGACGGCACCGGACAGCCGGTGCGGCGTGTCGGCACCACGACCGTTGGACACCACCAGGTTGATCGGCGGCAGGCGGCTGCCCAGATGAACCGCGTCGTACGCGCGGACGCCGAGCTGCAGCAGGCCGGGCGGCACCACTTCGGTTCGTCCCACGACCCGGTGTGGGCTCAGCACTCCGGCCATGTTCTTCGCCATCTGGGCATTGACGGCGGTGATCTTCATCCGCTCGACGGGGTCGAGGACATCGGTGGGCAGCCTGACCGTCACCGTGGTGATCATGTTGCCCATCTCGGCGCTGCCGCCACGAGTGGAGATCGGCATTTGGGCGACGAGCGACTGTTCGGGCAGTTCGCCGCGGTCTTTCAGGTAGCGCCGCAACGCACCGCAGACCAGGGCAAGCATCACGTCGTTGAACGTCACCCCGTAGGCTCGCCGGACACCGTTGACGCGATCGACGGACACCTTGCAGCTACTGACCTGCCGCCGCGCCGAGATCGGGGCATTGAAGCGGGTGTGAGGTGCCTGAAACAGGCGGGGCGGTTTGTTCGCCACCCCACGCGCTGCCAATCTCAGGGAAACCGTTTGCCGGATGGCACGCAGCGTGCGGTACGGCGTCACGGCGCCGACGTTGACGAGCGCGCCGAGCGCACGCCGCTGCAAGCCCGGAATGCCCCGCTCCTCGGGTTGGGGGCCTGCGGGCACCGCTGTTCTCGCCAGCGGGCCCGCGTCGTACATGAGCTCGATCAGCGCGGCGCCCGACGCTCCGTCGACGAGCGCGTGGTGGATCTTGATCAAGGTCGCGACGCGGCCGCGCTCGAGACCCTCGATGAACCACATCTCCCACAGCGGTTTTGTCCGATTGAGCCGCCGGGACATCAGGCGGCCCACAGCGTCGTCGAGCTCACGGCGTCCGCCCGGCGGCGGCACCGCAATACGCCGGACATGCATGTTGATATCGAACGCGGGGTCCTCGACGAGCCACGGCCTGTCCAGACCGAGCCTCGCCCCGACCACCCGGTACCTCAGCGCCGGCAGCTCTGCGACGCACGCTGCGACGAGATCCCTGACCGTCTCGAAGCTGAAATCCGGCACTCCGGACGGATCGCAGATCCTCAGACCGATTCCGTGCATCGGGCATTCGCGGGTCTCGGCAAACCAGAAGCCCGCATCCAAGCGCGACATCCGTTTCATCGCGATAGCGTAGTCCGGGCAATCCCCGTGCCCGGCCCAAATGGCGCCTCTCTAGTGCGGCGGCCCGAGGTAGGGAAATTCGCTGAGCGTGTCGGTGTGCGGGCTCAGGCCCGTTGGCGGACACTCACCTTTGGTGAGGAATGCCAGCCGGTAGTCGATCACGTCGTCAGCGAACGTTCGGCCGTTGGGGTATTTCGCGGGTCTGGACGGGTTGAAGGTCAGCATGTCGGGCAGGGTGCCCTCGGCGTCGATCGCGGCGATGGCCTCCTCGCGGGTGTAGCCGCCGGTGTGACCCATCAGATGGATGAACATGCCGATCCAGCGTTGCCGGTCGAGCATCGGCTCGCCGGCGTTGTATTCCTCTTTTGTTTCGTCGGTGTTGAAAAAACTGCTCACCGACGGGTGGCCGGCCCGGTCGACGTGGATCAGCCCGCCGTCGCGGCGCAGGCTGCACCGTCCCCAGATCCGGATATCGGGCTTGGCTCCCAACGCAGACGTCGGGAGCTCTAGCGCGATGGAGAACACATTGGCCGCCGCGTTGGAGTCCACACCAGTCCAAGGAGATCCGCCGCCGAGGCGCGGTGCGGTGAAGTTGCGTCCGCCTGAGGTGTCGAACAGGTTCTTGATGCCATCGAAGTCGAAGAAGAACGCGTCGCTGCGGGCCCCGGCGAATAAGGTAAAGATGCCCGCCGACACCACATTGGCCGTCTTGCCGAACGACACCTCGACATCGTCGAAGATCCTCGATCCGTTCGCCTCTTCGGCTTGGGCATCTTCGTCATGGGACAGGTACACGTCGACCGTCTGGCGACCGTCCTCGGGCTCCGAGAACACGAAACTGAAAGCGATGTCGTTGCGCAGGTCGCCGTTGTTGTCGATGGCCAGTCGGTAGACGGCGTCGGGATGCAGGGCGTCGGCGTTGGGGTTGGCGTTGAGGATGAGCACCGTCCGGGTGGAATCGGCCGGTGACTGAAATGCGTACAGGTCGCAGAGATCCAGTCGCTGATCGCCCAGCGGGGGGCCCAGGCTCAGCCCGGTGAAATGGTTGGACACCACACAATTAAACCCCGCACCGCTACGTTGAGGAGTGCAGGTGAAGATGTGCAGACAACCCGGCTAGATCGGGATCAGTCCGTGCTTGCGTTGCACCCGCTGGATCTGCTTGCCCTGCAACAGGTTCAGCGCACCGCGCAACATGAGTCGGGTCTGGTGCGGCTCGATCACCGCGTCGATGAAGCCCCGCTCGGCGGCGATATAGGGAATCGCCATGTTGAGGTTGTAACCCTCGACGAAGTCGGCACGGATCTTCTGCACCTCCGGCGCTTTGGGGTCGGGGAACCTCTTCACCAGCAGTTGTGCGGCGCCCTCGGCGCCGATAACCGCGATTCGCGCCGTCGGCCAGGCGAAGTTCAGATCCGCGGTCAGCTGCTTAGACCCCATCACCGCGTACGCGCCGCCGTAGGACTTGCGGATGGTGATGGTGACCTTCGGCACGTCTGCTTCGACGACGGCGTAGAGGAATCGGCCGCCGCGCTTGATGATTCCGTTCTTCTCCTGTTGTACACCGGGCAAGAAGCCAGGGGTGTCGACGACGAACACGAGGGGAACGTTGAAAGCGTCGCAGAACCGGATGAACCGAGCGGCCTTGTCGGACGCCTCGTTGTCGATCGATCCGGACATGTACATCGGCTGGTTGGCGATCACGCCGACGGGCCGGCCGTCCACCCGCGCGTAGCCGGTGATGATGGCCTGTCCCGCCTGGGATGCCACCTCGAGGAGGTCACCGTCGTCGAAGATGCGCAGCAGGATCTCGTGCATGTCGTAGACCATGTTGTCTGCGTCCGGCACGATCGAATCCAGCTCCAGGTCGTGCGGGGTGATCTCGGGTTCCAGTCCCGGATTGATGATCGGCGCGTCGTCAAACATGTTGGCGGGCAGGAACTCCAGACAGTCCCGCACGTACTGGAATGCCGCGGCTTCGGATTCCACCACTTGATGGATGTTGCCGTACTTCGCCTGGTTGTCGGCCCCGCCGAGTTCGTCGAGCGAGACGTCCTCACCGGTGACGTCCTTGATGACGTCCGGGCCGGTGACGAACATGTAGCCCTGATCGCGGACGGCCACCACCAAATCAGTCTGGATGGGCGAATACACCGCGCCGCCCGCGCATTTGCCGAGGATGATCGAGATCTGCGGCACCAGGCCGGACAGCAGCTCGTGTCGCCGGCCGAGTTCGGCGTACCAGGCGAGCGAGGTGACCGCGTCCTGGATGCGCGCCCCGCCAGAGTCGTTGATACCGATGATCGGGCAGCCGACCATGGCCACCCACTCCATGAGCCGGGACACCTTGCGCCCGAACATCTCCCCGACCGAACCGCCGTGGACGGTCTGGTCGTGGCTGAACACCCCGACCGGGCGGCCGTTGATGGTGCCGTGCCCGGTGACGACCCCGTCACCGTAGAGCGCGTTCGGATCACCCGGGGTTTTGGCGAGGGCACCGATCTCCAGGAAGCTGCCCGGATCGACCAGGCTCAGGATGCGGCTTCGGGCGCTGGGTAAGCCCTTCTTGTCACGCTTGGCCGCGGCCTTCTCGCCGGCGGGTTCTTTGGCGAGTTCCAGCCGTCTGCGAAGCTCGGCAAGCTTTTCCGCGGTCGTTGCGGGGTGAGTGGACGCAGGCACGTCGATGGTCACTTCTGCGACTCCGCCTGGATCTCGTTGATCGCCTGACTCATGTGTGCACCGACCTTTGCGATGTAGGGCTCGTCGATAGCCTGGATGTGCTCGCCGCCGATGGGTACGACCTCGAGTTCGGACACATACTGCCCCCAGCCGCCGTCCGGTTTGCGGGTGGCGTAGCGCGGCTCGAAGGTGATCGCGTCGTCGTGGTAGCGGTCGGCCATGTACAGCGTGACATGCCCGTCGTAGTGTTCGATCTTGGCGGTGTCGATGGCGCGGTTGTCCAGGTACGACGTGCGCTGGTGCTCGACGATGCCGCCGGGGATCTGCACGCCGCTCTGCTGGACGGCGTCCAGCACGAACTGCACCTGCCCGGTGTCGTCGAGTTCCTCGAGCTGTTCGTAGGGAATGGCCGGAATCTGCACATTGAAGGTCTTCTGGGCGAATCTGGCGTAGCGGTCCCAGCGCGCCCGGGTCTCCTCTCTGGTCTGCGGGACCTCCTCGCCGGCACGCACGGTGTCGATCAACCCGACGAACTTCACGTCGGCGCCGGCCCGCGTGAGGCCGATCGCGCAGGCGTAGGCCAGCACCCCGCCCAGCGACCAGCCGGCCAGGATGAACGGCTTGCCGTGGTTCATCTCCAGCAGTTTCGGCACGTATTGGGCCGCGCGCTGTTCGATCGTCCCCTCGACGCGCTCTAGGCCGTACATCGGTGTACTCGCGGGCAACCGGCTCAGCAGGGGTTCATAGACGACCGTCGAACCACCGGCGGCGTGGAACACGAACACAGCGACCTGGTCATCGGAGGTAGCCGCCCTGATGGTGCGGACGAACCCGTCGATCTCGCCGGACTCCAAGAATCCACGCACCGTGGTGGCCAGGGCCTCGATGCTGGGTGCCGACGTGACGTCCTCGACGGTGATGGTGCCCTCGGAGCGCTCCGAAAGCCGCTGCGCCATCTTGGCTGCGGTCTCGTCGTCGAGTCCGGGCAGAGTGTTGAAGATGCCGCCCGGCGACTTGCCGGTGACAATTGCCCAGGTCGCGAACGCCAGACGCTCGGCGGCGTCCCGGGGTGGGACATCCGAGTTCAGGGCGTAGGCCACGGCCTGCTGGTTGAGCGCGGCCGCGGCGGCGGCCAGGTCGGGATCGGGCTTCTCATCGTTCTCGGGCTGTACCGGGGCGGCCACCCGCGCCGGACCCAGGGGATCGGTGGGCGGCGGCGGTGTCACCGCGCCGCCGGCGGGACCCGACGGGTCGGTCGGGGGCGGCGGAATCGAAATTATGGGGGCGGCGGGGCCGGGGATGGCTTCCGCGGGCGTCGCGGCTCCGGCATTGAGACCGGCGGCCGCGGCGGCGACGTCGGGCTCGGCGGACGGACCGTCGGCCTCGTCCGCGGGCCGCACCTCCGACCCCCGTACCTCCGCGAGACGCTGCTCGACCTCGGACGCTGTGGTGGCCCCGCCCAGCAACTCGGTTTGGGCGGCGGCGACCTCTTCGGCGGTGTGCGTCTGCTGGAACTGATGTAGCTGCGCCACCTCGTCGCGGTGTTCGATGGCGTACGTTATGAGCTGCTCGACGTTGTAGAGGTTGGCGTCGCGTACCGCCTGGAGCTGGATCGGCGGCAGGTCGAAGTCGTACTCGACGCGGTTCTTGATCCGCACCGCCATCAGGGAGTCCAGCCCCAGTTCGATGAGCGGCACCTCCCAGGGCAGGTCCTCGGGCTCGTATCCCATGGCGCTTCCGACGATGGTTCCCAGGCGGTCGCCGACGGTTTCGCCGGAGTCCGGCGACCACTTGGCGAAGCCGGCGCCCAGATTGGCACCCTGCGCCAAGTGGTCGCTGAGAATCTCCGCATCGTCGACGATTTCGGGTTCGAGCACCTGGACCGGTGCCAGATCCGCGACCGGTGAGGGTGTTTCGATAGCCGCACCGGCCGCAGTTGCGGTGGGCAGCACCGAAGCCTGCCCGGGCCGTGTGACGACCGCGTCGTAGACCAGGGTGAAGGACTCCCCGATCCGGGCGTGCACCTGCACGGCGGCGCCTCCGGGGTGGCGAGTCAGCGTGGTCACCAGCCGCGAGCCGTCGCCGGGCATCGCCCGCTGCTCGAACGAGGTCAGCGCGGCACCCGGAAGTACCTGCGCTGCGGCCGATTTCACCAACGTTGGCAGCTCATTGGCAAAGTCCGCACCCGCCTTGGGCGCATATTCCCACAGGTGCCGGCCGTCGGGTGTGGCGACATGGCTGCCGGGCATCATCACCGAGCCGTCGCCGGTGAACTGCGCCTGGAGCCAGTGCGGCTTTCGGCGGAACCGGGTGGGCGGCACGTTGGCATGGGCGTGCGGCCCGGATGCCGGCGAAAACAGTGTGCGGAAATCCAGGTCGTGGCCATTGACGTACAGCTGCGCCATCGCGGCGGTCATGGAGTCGACCTCGTCGGCCTTGCGCGCCAGTGTCGGGATCAGCTGGGCGTCGTGCAATCCCGCCGCGGCAGTTGTCAGGCCGACTTGCATGAGTGCGACGGGGTTGGGCGCCAGTTCCAGGAATGTGGTGTGCCCGGACTCGACCGCATTGCGGACGCCGTGGGTGAAGTAGACGCTGTGCCGCAGACCCTTCTTCCAGTAGTCGACGTCGTGGATCGGCTCGCCGCGCGGGCGGATGTAGGAGCCTTCGTGCACCGTGGAGAAGTACCCGGTGGTGAGCGGGCGCGCCTCGATGCCCTGCAACTCTGCCGCCAGCTCGCCGAGCAGGGGGTCCATCTGCTGGGTGTGGCTGGCGCCCTTGGTCTGGAATTTGCGGGCGAACTTGCCCTCCGCTTCCGCGCGCGCGATGATCGCGTCCACCTGCGCCGGCGGCCCTCCGATCACGGTCTGCGTCGGAGCGGCGTAAACGCACACCTCCAGGTCGGGGTAGTCGGAGAACACCGTCTTGATCTCGTCGGCGGAGTACTCGACGAGCGCCATCAGACGGATGTACTCGCCGAACAGCATTGCCTCGCCCTCACCCATCAGGTGGCTCCGCGAGCAGATCGTTCGGGTGGCGTCGGCCAGCGACAGCCCGCCCGCGAAGTATGCCGCGGCAGCCTCGCCCAGCGACTGGCCCACCACCGCGGCCGGCACCGCCCCGTGCGCCTTGAGCAACTCCCCGAGGGCGACCTGGATCGCGAATATCACCACCTGGGTGGTCTCGATGCCGTAGTCCTGAGAGTCGTCGAGGATCAGTTCGACGATCGAGTAACCGAGTTCGTCCTGCACCACCGCGTCGACCTTGTTGATCCACTCGGCGAAAGTCTGGTCGCGCAGGTACAGGCTCTTGCCCATCTTGCGGTGCTGGGCACCGAATCCGGCCAGTACCCACACCGGGCCGTTGGTCACCGGACCGTCCGCGACGATCACCAGCGGACTCTGCTTTCCGTCGGCCAGAGCGCGAGCACCCTTGACCGCCTCGTCGTGGTCGTGCGCAAGGATCACCGCGCGGGAACGGCCGTGGCTGCGCTTGGACAGTGCGCGCCCGATCGACTCCAGCGACGACGCGCGGCCGGCAGGACTGTCGATCCAGTCGGCGAGTTCACCGGCCGCAGCCCGCTTTCGCGACGTCAGGAACGCCGAAACAGCCAACGGAACAACGGGTTTGACAGGGTGCTCGGCCTGTTCGGCAGCCAGCTCCACCCGGGCGACCTCCAGCAGGCGCAGCGCCTCCTCGGTCAGCCCGGGAAGTTCGTGCGCGTCTTCGGAGGCGCCGTCGAAAGACCCGTGTCCGTCCTCGCCGTCGTGGATGAACTCCCCGTATTCGTCCATCCGGACCCCGCCGACGTAGACGGCTTGCAGCATCGGGCTTCTCCTCTTGTACCGCAACGGGTTCCGGCTCCGGATCGACGAGATCCGACGGCAACACCTCGCGCAGCACGAGATGGGCGTTTGCGCCACCGAAACCGAATCCGGACACGCCGGCGATCTTGTGCCCGCTGTAGCGCGGCCAGTCGGTCACCGTGTCGACGACTTTCAGTCGTTCCTTGCCGAAGTCGATGTACGGGTTGGGGCCCGCGTAGTTGATCGAGGGTGGGATCTTGTCGTGGTAGATCGCCAGTGCCATCTTGGCGATGCTCGCAGCGCCCGCGGCCGACTCGAGATGTCCCACGTTGGATTTCACCGCACCCAACAGCGCGGGGCGGTCGGCGACGCGGCCCTTGCCGACCACCCGGCCCAGGGCGTCGGCCTCGATGGGGTCGCCCAGGATGGTTCCAGTGCCGTGCGCCTCGATGTAGTCGACGGTGCGCGGGTCGATGCCGGCGTCCTTGTACGCCTTGCGGAGCACCTCGGCCTGCGCGTCGGGATTCGGCGCCAGCAGGCCGTTGGAGCGGCCGTCGTGGTTGACCGCGGAACCGGCGATCACCGCCAGGATCTCGTCCCCGTCTCGGCGTGCGTCGGCCACCCGCTTGAGCACTACCATGCCGCCACCCTCGGAACGGGCATAGCCGTCGGCATCGGAGGAGAACGACTTGATCCGGCCATCCGGGGCCAGCACCCCGCCGACCTCATCGAAACCAATGCTCACCACCGGCGTGACGAGTGCGTTGACACCCCCGGCCAGCACCAGATCCGCTTCCTTGGCACGCAGCGCCTTCACACCCTCGTGGATCGCCACCAGCGACGACGAGCAGGCGGTGTCGATGGCCATGGACGGGCCACGGAAGTCGTAGAAGTAGGACACCCGGTTGGCGATGATCGAACTCGCGGTGCCGGTGATCGCGTACGGATGCGCGGTGGCCGGGTCCGCGACCGACAGGAAGCTGTAGTCATTGGTCGACGATCCGACGAATACGCCGACGGCGGTGCCGCGCAGGCTCGACGCCGGGATGCGGGCGTGTTCGAGCCCCTCCCAGGTCAGCTCCAACGCCATCCTCTGCTGCGGATCGATATTGTCGGCCTCCATCTTCGACAGCGCAAAGAATTCGGCATCGAAACCCTTGATGTCGGACAGGTAGCCGCCGCGGGTGCGGGCCTTGGCCACCCGCTCGGCGATCCGCGGCTCAGCGAGGAACTCCGACCAGCGCCCCTGCGGCAGATCGGTGATGCCGTCACGGCCTTCCAAAAGAGCTGCCCAGGTCTCTTCGGGGGTGTTCATGTCACCCGGGAAGCGGGTGGCCAGACCGACGATGGCGATATCGGCGACCGCCGGGTCGATGTCGGCCGGTCGCGACCAGTCCTCGGCCGCGCCGTTGGAGGCGTCCGCCTCCGACTCCGGCTCGCCCTCGACGATCACCTGGGCCAGTGCCTCGATGGTGGGGTGGCGGAACGCCACGATCGCGGTCAGCGCGGTGCCCGTGAGGTCCTCGATGTCAGAGGCCATCGCCACCGCGTCACGCGAGGACAGGCCGAGCTCTACCATCGGCACGGACTCGTTGACCGACTCCGGCGCCTGGCCGGTGGCGTTGGCCACCCACTGCCGCAGCCATTGCCGCATCTCCGGAACCGTGATGTCGGCGCGGACCGGGATGATCGCTGCGGCCGGCAGCGTGGCCTCGTGGTCGGGCATATGACCTTCGGGACTGTTGTCGGTGGACGCGTTGTCTTCGGACATTGGTGAGGCCTCACTCGTCGAGCCCGCGTTGCTTGCTCGTCGGTTGTCTTTTGGGGTCAGTCCGCCTGGTCGGGGAACGCGTTGGCCACCTTGCCGGCGCGCAGCGTGCCGTCGAGGTAGGCCGAGCGGCAGGCCCGGCGGCCGATCTTCCCGCTGGAGGTGCGCGGGATCGCACCGGCTGCGGTGAGCAGTACGTCGCGGACGGTCACCCCGTGGCGCACGGCGATCGCCGCACGGATACCGTCAGCGATCGGGGCCATGTCGAGTTTGTGCGCCCCGGGCGCCCGCTCGGCGACGATGACCAACTGCTCGGATGTGTCGTCGCGATCGCGTCTGAGCCCCGAGTGCGCGTTGTCGAACACTTCGTCCGGTAGCTGATTGGCCGGCACCGAGAAAGCCGCGACGTAGCCGGTGCGCACCGCCTTGCTGGCCTCCTCCGCCGAGTACTCGAGATCCTGTGGGTAGTGGTTGCGGCCGTCGATGATGACGAGGTCCTTGACTCTGCCGGTGATGTAGAGCTCACCGTCGTGATAGGCACCGTAGTCACCTGTGCTCACCCAGGTGGCGTCGTCAACGGCACCTTCGGCGTGGGACGGCGTCGTCCGCGACTTGAGGATGTTCTGGAACACCTCACGGGTCTGGTCCGGCTTGCCCCAATACCCGGTGCCCATGTTCTGGCCGCTGATCCAGATCTCGCCGATCTGTCCGTCGGGCAGTTCGGTCGCCGAGTCGGCGTCGACGATGACCGCCCATTCGGCGACGCCGACCTTGCCGGCGCCGGCCTGGGCCACCGCCTGCGGAGAATCGTCGGGCACCTCGACGAACCGATGCTCGTTGAGCGCATCGCGGTCGACCGAGATGATCTTCGGTGGCGAGTTCAGCGGTGTCGTCGAGACGAACAGCGTGGCTTCGGCCAGGCCATAGGAGGGTTTGATCGCTTCCGGCCGAAATCCGTACGGCCCGAATGCTTCGTTGAACCGGCGGACCGTGGCGGCCGAGATCGGCTCGCTGCCGTTGAGGATGGACTTGACGTTGGACAGGTCCAACGGCTCCTCGCCGTCGCGCGGCAACCCGCGCGCCGCGGCGTGGTCGAACGCGAAGTTGGGCGACACCGAGATGGTCCCGCCGGCGTCGCCGGGCCTGCGCGCGAGTTCCCGGATCCAGCGGCCGGGCCGGCGAACGAAGGCGGCCGGCGTCATGAAGGTGACGTAGTGCCCGAACATCGGCGAAAGCAGCGCGGTGATGAGACCCATATCGTGGAAGAACGGCAGCCAGGTGACACCCCGGTCGCCTTCCTCGCCCTCCAGCGCCTCGATGACCTGCACGACGTTGGTGCCCAGGTTCAGGTGGGTGATCTGCACGCCGGTCGGGATGCGCGTGGACCCCGAGGTGTACTGCAGGTAGGCGATCGTTGTTTCGTCGACATCCACGGGCGGCGCCCAGGTGGCGCCCACCTCTTCGGGCACGGCGTCGACGGCGATGACGCGCGGGCGGTCCTTGGCGGGCCGGTTGCGGAAGAACTTGCGGACCCCCTCGGCGGAGTCGGTGGTGGTCAGGATCGCCGATGGCCGGCAGTCGTCCAAAACGGCGTGCAGCCGCCCCACATGACCGGGCTCCGACGGGTCGAACAGCGGGACGGCGATACGCCCGGCGTACAGCGAGCCGAAGAAAGAGACGAGGTAGTCGAGGTTCTGCGGGCACAGGATCGCCACCCGGTCGCCGGGTTCGGTGACCTGCTGCAGGCGCGCTCCCACCGCCCGGTTGCGGGCACCGAAGTCCGCCCAGTTCAAGTCACGGCCAACGCCGTCGCGCTCGGTGGAGAAGTCCAGGAATCGGTAGGCCAGCTTGTCGCCGCGCACCCTCGCCCAGCGCTCGACATGCTTGACGATATTGCTGCCCTCAGGGAAGGTGATGAGCCCGTCCTTGATGAATGGGTTGTGGAACGACATTCCGTATCTCCTGTCAACCAGCTCGGGTCAGTCGCGAACGCCTTCGACACCCGGTCGCATGTCGCAAATCCCAAACTTCACAGATCGTACAGAGATCAGAACGCATGCCGACGATGACCGGCCCTCCCAAGGTCGTCAAACTGGGCTCTTAATTTGTTCTTAATGTTAAGGTCCGGCGGGGCGCAGACCAAATCCTGCGGAGCATGTCAACGGGGTGGCTTCAACCGTGCTTCGGGTGCGGCGCATTGTCGATCACGCCGCGGGCCCAATTGAGTGTCCACCCGGTTGCGGACGCACCGTTGAGGCTCCAGAACTGGGGAGTGCCGTACAACGCATGGACGGGTTGGCCGGCCCCGCCGGCAAGCACGTCGAGCGTGCCGGGCAGGTTGGCCATGTTGAAGGCGCCTTCCGGGGCAGCGCAGATCAGGTCCCCTGCCGCACAGATCTGAATCGTTCTGTCATTGAGCGCACCGAAGCCGCCCGGCCGCGGCCCGGTCATCGCCAGCCCCAACGTCGAGAGCATCGGGACTTCGTGCAGCGTGATCTCGGCGCCCTGACCCGGTGGATTGGGTCCCACGTCCTGCCCGACCCCAGTCTGACGGCGGCCGTCGGCGATCAAGGTGGCACCGAGCACCAGATCCTGATCGACGGGCCCACGGCCGTTGCCGATGTCACTGGCGATGTCGCCGGCGATCACCGCGCCCTGCGAAAAGCCCACCAGCACGAAGCTCGTCAACGGGCAACGGGCGTTCATGTCGGTGATCGCGGTTATCCCGGCGCGAGCACCCTCGGCCCGGCTGTCGTTGTAGGACATCTGCTTGTCGGCTGAGAACGGGTTGTGGAACTGCGCGGTATAGGGAACGGTGTAGATCTGCAGCCGATCCGCGCCGAACTCCTGCTGGAGCGGCCGGGTGACCTGCAGTAACAGGGCGAGCGGGAACTGCATCGGATTCGCCGGATCGTCCGTGAGCGAAGACTCCCAGGTACCCGGAATGGCGACCAGCTGTACGTCGGGACAGCCGGCGTCCTGAAACTCCGGCGGCCTGCCCGGGCTCGGTGCGGTGGTCGCCGGAGGCGCCACGGTCGGCGGCACCGCTGAGGGCGTGATCTCCGGGCGCCGCAGGACTATCACAATGACCGCCACGATCAGCGCGACGACGACAGCGACCGCGCCCGCGGCGATCAAACCGAGGATGCGGTGGCGTCTGCGCTGACGGTTGTTGCGCGAAGTTCGGACCATCTTCTCCTACTGGCAAAGTCGTTCGGTGGCGATGCGAATGTACTGGACGGTGGAGTCGTGCGCCGAGGTCACCGACTGCAGCGCCGGATCGGTCTCCACCACGTGCTCGATGTCACCGCGAACCACTGGAAACACGAAGTCCCACACCGCGTCGGCGTCCTGGCCGGCCGCACGTGCCTGGCACACATAGGAGCCGATCGACAAAGCCATCAGGCTAGTCGAACTGCGAACGCCGGCTGCCGCCAAAGCGTCGAGGTAGGCCCGCTGGCCGGGAGTGGCGTCCACGTGGCCCGAATCGGGCTCCTCGGGGGCGGCCAGCCCCAACCCGAACCCCTCGGATTGCGTCGGGGAACCGGGCTGGGCTCCGATGACCACCTCGGTGGTGGTGTAGTCGTCGGTGCTGCAGGACGTGATCGCAGGTGCGGCCATCATCACGAGCAGCGAGGGAACCAGCATCGGGACCAGCACCGGGACTGTGGTCTTGGAGGCTGCGCACCGATGAGGCGACACCGGCTGAGGCACTCTTCCAACGTACCGGCTTGCGCGGCATGGTCCCGAAACCGCGCGAAATGGAACCCTGGGGCTACCCCCAGACCCGTGCCGAATCGAACCCGGCGTACGGCGGTCCCGACGGCTTGCAGTCGCTCAGCCCCCGACCTGGGCCGCGGTGGGCGCCTCCGCAGCAGCCGACGCCGGAGCCTCCGCGGCACCGGCCGCAGCGGGGCTGTAGGGCACGGCACCCAGAACGCGCTGAATGTCGGGCTTCATCTGCTGCACCTGCTGGCCCCAGTAAGTCCAGCTGTGCGTGCCGTTCGCGGGGAAGTTGAACACGCCGTTGGTGCCACCGGCGGCCAGGTAGTTGTCCTTGAAGCTCTTGTTGGTCCGCAGCGTGAACCCTTCGAGGAACTTGGCGTTGAACAGGTTGCCCGCGCTGACGCCGGCGTCGAGGTCGGACGGCGTGCCGTCACCGCAGTAGATCCAGATCCGGGTGTCGTTGGCGACCAACTTGCCGATGTTGATCATCGGGTCGTTGCGCTTCCAGGCGCTGTTCGGGTCTTCGGTCTTCCCCCACATGTCGTCCGGTGAGAAACCACCTGCGTCTCCCATGGCCATGCCGACCAGCATCGGCCACCAGCCCTCGGACAGGTTCAAGAACCCCGACAGCGACGCCGCATAGGGAAATTGCTCAGGGTGCCAGATCGCCAGCGTCAGCGAGGCCGAACCGGCCATCGACAGCCCCACCGCCGCACTGCCGGTGGGTTTGACAGCCTTGTTGGCGGCCAGGTAGGCGGGCAGCTCCTGGGTGAGGAACGTCTCCCATTTATAGGTGTACGTGCCGGACTTGCCCTTGGCGGGCTTGTACCAGTCGCTGTAGAAGCTGGATGGGCCGCCTACGGGCATGACCACCGACAATCCCGAACCCTCGTACCACTCGAAGGCCGGGGTGTTGATGTCCCAGCCGCTGTAGTCCTCTTGGGCGCGCAGGCCGTCCAGCAGGTAGACGGCCGGGGAGTTGGGTCCGCCGCTTTGGAACTGGATGCGGATCTGGCGGCCCATGCCGGCTGACGGGACGTCCAGATACTCCACCGGCAGACCGGGCCGAGAGAAAGCCCCGGCGGTCGCTGTCTGGCCGACCAGGCCGACCAGACCGGGCAGCAGAGCCGCAATCGCGGCCGACGTCGCGAGCCGTCGCGACAAAGCGCCGCCCCATTTTCCGAACACACCCATGGAAGTACCCATCCAATCTTTTCCTATGCCGCACACGGGACGCCGGGTACACACCGGCCTCGTACGCAGTCATCAGTGAACCACATTCCACGCTGTTAGCCCTTTTCGTGGTGGTCAGGGCCGGCCCACCGCCTCGCACGTCCAGGTCGGCTAACCCGCGGCTAACCCGCACGTAGCTATCAGATCCGGTTGGACCGCCTGCAGCTGGGCGCCTCGACAAGCCCAGGAGTGATTGCCCGCGGACGGGTTCGAACCTGCACCTATGGTCCCGTTGCCGGAAGTCCGGTGTAGGGAACCGTGTCTGATTCCGGCTCGTCGAGCCCGCACCGGACGAGCTCGTATTGCGGCACCCGATCGATCCGGTACTTCGTCATACCGTATGCGTGCATCAGGTTCGACATGAACCGGCGAGCGTTCATCGGCTCCCGGATCGCCTTCAACGTGAACTCGGTGGCGGGGCATTTCAGCGCGGCTTCCGCCTCGGCGATCCACCCTTCATCGAGGTAACGAGGAATGTAGGAGTCCTCTTTCAAGAACGGCCCCTCGGCGACCGCCCAGTCCGGGAACAGGTTCTTGTCGTGCCCGATGCGGCCGTCTTCGAGTCGCGCGGTGTGCCCGGCCAACGGGTTGGCCAAGCCGATCTGATCGATGACGCGAACGTCGAGACCCACGTTCATGCCAACCATGCCCAGGTTGGTGAAGAACACGGTGACCGGCCCGACGTCGCGCCGGGGCGGGTCAGCCGGTTCGGCCGGAGGTATCGGCGGCGGCATGGCGGGCACGACATCCCACACGTCGTAGTTGCCCGACGGCAGCAGCAGCGCTCCGTCCGGTGTGTTGTTGATCGCCACCAGTATTGCCCGCATCCGGGGATAGTCGAGATAGTCGGCGGCGGTCAGGGGATGCGCATGTCCGGTGGCCTGCGAGTAGAACCGGCGCTCGTCGACGATTCCGGAGTAGGTCACCCGGGTGGCCTCGTACCCCAGTCCGTTGGAGTTCGCCGCCCATATCGACCAGGCGAGGACCGAGCCCCACAGGACGGTGGCGGCGCCGGCGAGCAGGCGTCCGGTTTCGCGGGACAGCTTGGCACCGTCCGGCAGCACCACCGGAATCACGGCGACAGGGGCCACCAGACAGAAGACGGGCACCAACAACACCCGGCCGTGCATGAAGTCGCCGCCCTGGCGGATCCAGTACACCGCCTGCAGCAGTCCGCTCACCAGGAAAAACGCCACTACCGCGGCAGGGCTTTGTACGGTGCGGGTCAGCCACCCATCCTCCTCGGGAATGTCATTCCTCACCCACCACGGCAAGGCCCGGGTCATCAACAACACCACGGCAAGACCCGTCAACAGCAGGGCCGGAACCCACAGCGCATAGGGCTTGTTGAAGTTCGCCAGGTATTCGAATCCCTGCGCCCACTTCGCGCCCGCCGCGTCTTTGGCGATGGCCGTCGCCGGCACCACCAAGCCGTAATAGCCCATCCGGAAGATTTGATAGGCGACCGGAAGCAAACCCCCGGCCACCACGATCAACAGGCGCCGGCGTCGGCCGTGGGCCGCGGTGAGCAGAATCACCAGCGCCAAGCCCCCGATCAGCGCCAACTCGGGCCGTATCAACACGCTGAGTCCGGCAACGAACGCCAATGCTCCCGTGAACCCGCCGCCCACCGGGTCACGGCCGCTGACGCCGCGCGACTGTGCCGTCCGCAGAGCCTGCGACCAGCAGACCATCATCCACCACAATGCTCCGAGGTAGGCCAGGACCAGGCCGTTCTCGAGCCCCGATGTCGCGAAGTCCCGGGCGGGCGGGATCGCGATGTAGACCAGCACGCCGGCCGGGAGCAGGAGCCCCCGCCGGCCCTGAAGGCTCGGCGCATACAGTCGCCCGGCGCCCAGCATGAGAAACACCACACCGATTACCGACAACACCAGCGACAAGGTCAGGGCCACATACTCCAGACGAACTGGGCCGCCCACCCACCCGCCGAGGTACATCAGAAACGTCCATGCGGTGGAGGTGTTGGATTCGACGCGCTCGCCCGCGTTGAACACCGGGCCGTTGCCGGCCATCAGGTTACGGACGGTGCGCAACACGATCAGGCCGTCGTCGGCGATCCAGCGGCGCTGCCAAGCGCCCCAGCCGAACGCCCCGGACACCACCGCCACACCGATCCACAGGCTCAGCCGAGCAGCCGCCGGATACGGGTAAGCGGGCCGCCGCAGCGGAGCCGGACGGCCGGCCGGTTCACCGTCACCCGCCGCCGGCGCCCCCGACCTGACGGTGGTTCGGTCAGCCAAGGAGGACGGCGGCACAGACGGTTCCGATCCAGGCCAGGGCGAGCGTCTGCAGCACCCGGTCGTGAAGCGCGATCTCCTCGGGTTCGCCGGCCTCGCCACCGTCGATGTCGACGGCGTAACGCAGGATCGCAACGGTGAACGGAACCATGGATACCGCGAACCAGGCTCCGCCGCGTTCGAACGCCCACAGCCCGTAAAACACCACCACGGCGGTGGCCGAGAGCGTCCAGACGAACCGAAGATAGCTGCTGGTGTAGCTCTCCAGCGACTTGCGGATCTTTGCGCCGGTGCGATCGGCCAACTGCAACTCGGCAAACCGCTTGCCGGCGACCATGAACAACGAGCCGAACGCCATTACGAGCAAGAACCACTGCGACAGCGGCACGGACGCGGCCACGCCGCCTGCGATCGCCCGGATCAAGAATCCCGACGACACAATGCAGATGTCGAGCACCGCCTGGTGTTTCAGGCCGAAGCAGTACGCCAACTGGATCACGATGTAGACGCCCATCACGATGGCCAGGTCGGGCGACGTCAGCCACGCGATCGCCAACGACGCGGCGCTCAGCACGGCCGCCAACGAGTACGCCAGCCGCACCGGC
The DNA here is from genome assembly GCA_963846905.1 of uncultured Actinomycetota bacterium. Lineage (GTDB taxonomy): Bacteria > Actinomycetota > Actinomycetes > Mycobacteriales > Mycobacteriaceae > Mycobacterium. The sequence goes on along the minus strand of CAWJYB010000011.1, from coordinate 88,161 downwards.
ACGACACCGGCCGCGATCGGGCGGAATCGCTTGACGGGATGCGCACGATCGGCCTCGACGTCGCGCGCATCGTTGATCAGATAGATGGAAGACGCGGCCATGCAGAACACCACGAAGGCCACGCCGACATGGAGGAACATGTCCTCGTAGTCGTAGTGACCGTAAGCACCGAGTGCGGCCAGAGGAGCGACCAGCACCAGTAGGTTTTTCACCCACTGCCGCGGCCGGATCGCTTTGATCACACCGGTCACGACGTTACTGGGCGGCGCGGTTACCGCCGACGGATGCTCACTCATCGTGGGCCCCTTCATCTTCGGTGACGCAATCGTGTGGCGGCAACCTCGGTCCCCTTCGCGGTCAGGGCTCCCACCACGACACCGGTGACCACGTCCGTCGGGTAGTGCACACCGAGCAGGAGGCGCGACAACGCCATCGCGGGGATCAGCACCGCCGGTAACGGTAAACCGGTGGCACTTCCCATCAGGATCGCCGCGGCGGTCGTCGAAGCGGTGTGCGCTGAGGGGAAACTCAGCCGGCTCGGTGTGCCGACATTGACCTCGATGTCGGGATGATCCGGCCGCGTCCTGCGGACCACCCGCTTGATCAGCACCGCGACCGCGTGGGCCGCGAATGCGCCCGCGCCGGAGGTGATCCACTGCCGGCGCCTGCCCGGTCGCAGCGCCGCGCCGAGTGCCGCGAGGGCGAGCCAACCCAGCGAATGCTCTCCGAAGTACGACATGGCGCGGGCCACCGTCACTGCCTGTGGCGCGCCGGCAAATCCTGACTGCACGGCTACCAGCACCGCATCCTCGCCGCGTGGCGGCACTGTCGGACCAGACATTTCAGCAGGCCGAATCCTGTTCCAGCAGAACGGTTTCCCATTTCTGCATGCTGGCCAGCACGGGCAACGCCGCCCGGTACACCCGGCGCATGCGGTTGAACTTCCGGGCCAGTTTCGCCTGGCGGCGCAATGATTCGCGTAGCAGCTCGAACATCTTGGCGCGATCACGCTGGCGGTACACCACGCCGCGACCGTCTGCCGTGGTCACCGTTACACCGTCGACGTTGCACAGTAGGAACCAGCGGGCGTCCTGGGTGGCCACGTTGAGTTCCGGCCGGGCGTGATGGGACGGATCCTCCTTGCGCAACTGGTGCACGAGGCCGCGGGCCAGCCGGATTCCGATCGAGGGGAACACCACCGGCGGTTTGTGCACCTTCTTGCGGGCCGACGGCGACGGAAGCGACGTGGCGCCGGGCAGCACCACCGCATCCGGGTACTGCTTGCGTAGGGCGTGCACGTCCGGCAGCGCGGACTCGAGGATGGAGAAGATGTGCTCGGGTCCGGCGAGGAAGTCGTCCATCGCCTTGTTCTGGATGGCGACGGTCGAATACTCAAGGCACAGGAGGTGCTTCACAGTGGCCTTGAAGTGGCTGGCGATCAGACCCTTGACGTGGCCGTCCCAATGCATCGCGGCCACCACCAGGCGGTTGCGCAGGTGGAAGTACGCCTGCCAGTCGATCGCGTCGTCCTTGTCGCTCCAGGCCATGTGCCAGATCGCGGTGCCCGGCATGGTGACAGTGGGATACCCGTGCTCGGCGGCCCGCAGCCCGTAATCGGCGTCGTCCCACTTGATGAACAGCGGGAGCGGCTGGCCGAGTTCCTCGGCGACCTGCCGCGGGATCATGCACATCCACCAGCCGTTGTAGTCGACGTCGATGCGCCGGTGCAGCAGCTTGCTCTTGTCTTCCTCATCGGCCAACGGATATTTCGCGAAGTCGTGGTCGTACTCGGTGAACGGCGCGTTGGTCCACATGAAGTCGGCCCGGTTCACCACCTCGCCCATGACGTGCAGGTGGGAGGGCTCCTGCAGGTTGAGCATCTGTCCGCCGATCAGCGTCGGCGTCTTGGCGAACCGGTTTAGCGCCAGCGCCCGCAGGATCGAATCCGGCTCGATGCGAATGTCGTCGTCCATGAACAGGATCTGCTCACAGTCGGTGTTCTTCAACGCCTCGTACATGACCCGGCTGTAACCGCCCGAACCGCCGAGGTTGGGCTGGTTGTGGACCGACAGCCGACTGCCCAGCGGGGCGGCCGCGTCCGCGTAGTCGGTGTGCTCGACCACCTTCGCTGTGCCCTGGTCGGACACGATGACCGCACCGATGACGGCGTCGACCAGCGGATCCGACGTCAGCGTCCGCAATGCGCTCACGCAGTCGTCGGGCCGGTTGAAGGTTGGGATGCCGACGGCGATGCTGGCACGCCCGGGGGCGGGCACGGGCGAATACCAGCCGGCGCGGTGGACGGTCACCGCGGTATCGGTTGTGATGTCGAACCAAATCCAGCCGCCGTCCTCGAACGGGCCGAGGCCGATCTCGAATTCGGTCCACGCCGGCGTATCGGGGTCCGGGCTGGTGACCGGCGTGCCGCCGACCGTGATGCGGGCCCCGGTGGCCTTGGACCGGTAGACATCGACGCGGGCCGAGCCCGTCAGTTCGACGCGCAGGATCACCGACTCCAGGACCGACCAGCGTCGCCAGTAACTGGCCGGGAATGCGTTGAAATAGGTCGCGAAAGACACCTCGGACTCCAGACCGATTTCCAAGCTGGTGCGGGTGGGCGCATGCGCCCGCCGGGAGTTGGTGTCGGACTCCACGGTGTAGAGCTTGCGCACGTCGAGCGGTTCACCGGGCCGCGGCAGGATGACGCGGGACAGCAGGCTGACGGCCCGGGATTCGTCGGTGGCCAGCGGGCCGGAGGGAATGTCACTCATGCTGTGCTCGTCTCGTCGGGGCTGCGCTCGATCAGCGGCGCACCGTCGACGAGGTGCGGCGCCAGCGTGTTGTCGTACATATTCAACGCGCTGGCGATCGCCATGTGCATGTCAAGGTACTGGTAGGTGCCCAGCCGTCCACCGAACAGCACCTTCGCCGATGCGGTTTCCGCGCGTGCAGCTGATCGGTAGGTGGCGAGCAATCCACGATCGGCGTCGCTGTTGATCGGGTAGTACGGCTCGTCGTCGGCACCGGCAAACCGTGAGTACTCGCGCATGATCACCGTCTTGTCGGTGCGATAGGCCCGCTCGGGATGAAAATGCCTGAACTCGTGCACGCGGGTATAGGGCACGTCGGGGTCGTTGTAGTTCATCACCGGGGTGCCCTGAAAGTCTTCGACCGGCAACACCTCGAGTTCGAAGTCGAGCGTGCGCCAGCCGAGCCGTCCTTGGCGGTAGGCGAAATAGCGGTCCAGCGGGCCCGTGTACACCACGGGCGCGTCGGGATTTGCGGCACGCAGCGCGTCCCGGACGCCGAACCAGTCGGTGTCCAAGCGCACCTCGATGCGGTCGTCTGCGGCCATTTTCTTCAGCCACGCGGTGTACCCGTCGACCGGCAGGCCTTCGTAAGTGTCGTTGAAATAGCGGTTGTCGAACGTGTATCGGACCGGCAGCCGGGTGATGTTGGCCGCGGGCAGCTCCTTGGGATCGGTCTGCCACTGCTTGGCCGTATAGCCCTTGACGAATGCTTCATACAGCGGGCGGCCGATCAGCGAGATCGCCTTCTCCTCGAGGTTCTGCGCGTCTGCGGTGGCGATCTCGGCGGCCTGCTCGGCGATCAGCGCCCGCGCCTCTTCGGGAGTGAAGTAGCGACCGAAGAACTGCGACACCAGGCCAAGCCCCATCGGGAACTGATACGCCTGGCCGTTGTGCAGGGCGAATACCCGATGCTGGTAGCCGGTGAAATCGGTGAACTGCCGGACGTAGTCCCAAACACGTGTGTTCGAGGTGTGGAACAGGTGGGCACCGTACCTGTGGATCTCGATGCCGGTCCGCGGCTCCACCTCGGAGTAGGCATTACCTCCGATGTGCGGTCGCCTTTCGAGCACGAGGACCCGCCTGCCGAGCTGCGTCGCGACGCGTTCTGCGATCGTGAGACCGAAGAACCCGGATCCGACGACGAAGAGGTCAAAACGATCGGTCATCGCTGGCAAGGGTATCCGACTCGGAGGCCGAGACCGCTTGGGCCGCGCGCGCCGCGCGCCTCAAATACCGGCTTTCCGCACACCGAAACCCGAACCGGTTCGTGACGCGTCACCCCCAACGTCGCGCCCAGAAGGTCGCGATTCGCTCACGATTGCGCATCGTCACTCTAGACCCTCCAAGCACACACGTACCATCGGAGACATTGCCCGAATCACTGCCCGAATCAGAAGGCAGAATTTTTCAGATTGAGGAGACTTCAGTGCCAAATCGACGTCGCCGCAAGCTCTCAAGGGCCATGAGCGCAGTCGCCGCGCTGGCCGTCGCAAGCCCGATTGCGGTATTCGCCGCTTCCGAAGTGATGGCCAACACCCGTCCCGAGCCCCAGCAGCACGAATTCGTCCAGGCCTCGTTGATCACCGATCTGCCCAACGAGCTGATGTCCGCCCTGGCCCAGGGGCTTGCCCAGTTCGGCATCAACCTGCCGCCGCTGCCCAGCCTCGGAGGGTCCGCCCCGGCCACCGGCATCGGTACGCTCACGACGACGGGCCTGGCTCCCGCGACCACGAGCCCGGGGCTGCTACCAGGTCTGGTACCCACGGCCAGCACTCCGCTGCCCGGCTCTGCCCTGACGGATTCCGCGCTGACCAACCCGGCGCTGACCCCGCTGACCCCGTCGTCCTCCGCGCTGACGATTCCGCCGGCGGGCACGCCCAGCCCGTTGCTGACCTCGCCCAGTGTTCCATCGCTGACACCCGGCCTGGGCCTTCCCAACGAACAGCCCATCACCGCCCCCGCCGGAGTCGACGGCACCTACCCGCTACTGGGGCCGGACCCACTGGCGCCGTCGGCCGTAAGTACCGCCGGCGGTGGCCTGATCAGCGACCTGAGCAGCGCAGCTCAGCAACTGGGCGTCGGCCAGGTCATCGATTTGCTCAAAGGCATGGTGATGCCGTCGATAACGAGCGCGGTCCAATCCGCGCAAGCCGCCGTGCCGGCGGCCGCCGCACCGGGAGCCTGACCCGCAGCAGACCAGTTACCGAACGGCACCGCAGGGTGGGCTCGTAACCTCGACCCCGTCGAGCCCAAGACCCTGCGGTGCCGTTGCATTTACGGCGGCCGTTCGCAGCGGCCTTCACCGCAGTTTTCGCAGCGGTTTTCACATACGCATCAATTGCTTCGTGTCGTACCAATAGCAACATGTGGCACATGCGTAACATCGCCTCGTGCCACCCCGTCGCCCCGGCCGTCGTGCACCGGCGAACCTGGTCACCGCACTCGCGGCGACCGTCACCATTGTGCCGTGGGCCGTCGGTGCGGTTCACCAGACGGAACATCGCACCCGCGCCGCGGAGACCCGCCTCGCCGAACAGCCCCTGGTGGGCATCGGCGGCGGCGAGACGGTTCGCGAGATCACACAGTCCACCCCGTTCTCGATGGTCGCTCTCACCGGCGACGACCTCACCGGCACGTCGGCACGGGTCCGGGCCAGACACGCCGATGGCAGTTGGGGCCCCTGGTACCACGCCGAAACGCTGGAAACCACCGGAATTGACGGTGGCGGCCCTGCCGGCGGGCCCCGGGCCACCGACCCGGTGTTCGTCGGGTCGACGACATCGGTTCAGATCGCCGTGACACGGCCGCCGAACGCAGCGGTCATACCCGTGCAAACCGGGAGTCCCACGCCCAAGGACGGTCTGGGTTACGTGCCGGCCAACGCCGAACAGTCCCTGGCGCGCCATTTGTCCGCAGTGTTGATCAGCCCACCGCAGGCCCCGGTCGATACCCAGTGGACACCGCCGGTCGGCGTTATGGCGCCAGGTCAGCCACCCAGTGTCATCTCCCGTGCCCAGTGGGGCGCAGACGAGGGCATGAAATGTGGGCCACCCCGCTATGACGACCGCGTTCGGGCGGCCGTGGTGCACCACACCGCCGGAAGCAACGACTACTCCCCCGAGGACTCCGCGCCGATCGTGCGCGCCATTTACGCTTACCACACCCGGACGCTGGGCTGGTGCGACATCGCCTACAACGCCCTGGTGGACAAATACGGCCAGGTATTCGAGGGCCGGGCAGGTGGTATCGACAGACCCGTCGACGGGTCACACACCGGCGGCTTCAACCGCAACACCTGGGGTGTGGCCATGCTCGGCGACTTCGACCGGGCTCGCCCCGAAGACATCCAGCTGCGTACGGTCGGCAGGCTGCTGGGGTGGCGGCTCGGCCTCGACCACATCGACCCGAAAGGCACGGTCACCCTGACCTCTGCCGGCGGTTCCTTTACCAAATTCGCGGGCGGCCAGTCGGTGACGCTGCCCACCATATTCACCCATCGCGACGTGGGCAACACCGATTGTCCCGGCGACGCCGTCTACTCCGCGATGGACGAAATCCGCGACATCGCCGCCCATTTCAACGCCCCCCTGGGGCCGCAGGACCTCGAGGACACCTTGCGCGGCGGCGCGATCTTCGCCAAATGGGAGTCCATCGGAGGTGCCGGCGGACCGCTCGGTGAGCCCAGATCGCCTGAAGCGTCGGCAGCGGGCATGACCCGCTACGCGAGATTCGACAAGGGCGCGATCTACTGGTCCCCGGCGAGCGGCGCCGAACCGGTCACGGGCGCGATTTATGACGCGTGGGCATCTCTGGGCTACGAGCGTGGCCTGCTCGGCCTGCCCACCAGCGGTGAGATCTCCGAACCGCTGTGGGTGGTACAGAATTTCCAGCACGGCACCCTGAACTTCGACAGAGAAACGGGCGCTGTGATCCGGGTGGCCGAGGGGGTCGCACAGCGGGTTCCCCCTCCGCCGCCGGACGGTCCACCCGTTCAATTGGAGCGCTTCACGCCGATCGGCGCCGACTGACGGCGATCGGGTTCGGACGGCGTCGTCGGGTGCCAACCGGTCGGGGCGGACCGGTCAGAGCCACCAGCGTTCGAGCACCAGCGCCAGTCCGTCGTCGGTGTTGGGTGCGGTCACCTCGTCGGCGGCGGCAACCGTGTCCGGATGTGCATTGCCCATCGCGACGCCGTGACCGGCCCACTGCAGCATCGGAATGTCATTGGGCATGTCGCCGAACGAGACGACGTCGGCGGCGACGATCCCGAGCGGCCGAACGACCTCCTCGACGCCGGTGGCCTTGCTGATACCCCGGGGCATGACCTCCACCAGACCGTTGTCGGTGCTGTAGGTGATGTCGCCCTCGTGGCCGACGTGCTTTGCGAGCACGGCGGCCATCTCCGAGCTGCGCGCACCCGCCTGGCGGATCAGCAGCTTTACCGCGGGCACCGACAGCAGATCCGTCCGCGATACTTCGGTGTTGTCGGGGTTCAGCCAGGCATGCTCGTAGCCGGGGGAGCTGACGAACTGGGGCGTGACAGCATCGTGGGCGCTGGCGCCCACCCGTTCCACCGCCAGTCCCACCCCGGGGATCGCGTGTTCGGCGATGTCGGCGAGTAAGCCGAGGGCTTGGGCAGACAAGGTGCGTACCGAAACGATGCGGTCGGTGGACGAGTCGTAGATCACGGCGCCGTTGGCGCACACCGCCATCGGGGCGAACCCTAGGGCGTCGACGACCGGCCGCACCCACCGCGGCGGTCTGCCGGTGGCCAACACCAAACGCGCCCCCGCGGCCACCGCGGCAAGGACGGCCGCGCGGGTGCGGGGCGAGATACGTTCGTCGTCGTTGAGCAGGGTGCCGTCGATGTCGGTCGCGATCAGCGCGGGCAGCGTCATTCGGGGTCGGCCCGCCTGGCTGCGCCCGGCCAATTGCGCCTCATCGAGCCGTTGCGCTTCAGCGACGGTGGGCGCACCGCCGCCCAGTCGCTTCGGCACCCAGTAGGCGCCCGCCGGGTGGTCGTAGTCTTCCTGGATTTCGTGCAGCAGCTCAGTCATCGAGGCACGGAGCCGGTCCATGAGCACACCGGGGACCGCCCCCGGGGCAAGCGGCGCACCAACAGCCACCATGATCGGGATCTTGTTACGGCCCAAGAACTTCGGGTGATCCTTGGTCCAGAACCGCTGAGCACCCCAGACGATCAGTGGAATCACGGGCACCTGCGCCTCCATCGCCATCCTCGCGGCTCCGGACTTGAAATCCTTCAGTTCGAAGCTGCGGCTGATGGTGGCTTCCGGATAGACGCCGACGAGTTCCCCATCCCGCAGCCGCTCTACCGCGACGGCATAGGCGTTGGCGCCCGCGCTGCGATCGACGGGAATGGTCTTGGAGTGCGTGATCAGGACGCTGACGACCTTCACCTCGTGCATTTCGGCTTTGATCATGAACCGGATCCGGCGCTTGCGGCGGGTGGCCGCCAGGGCGGCCGGCAGGAAATCGATGTAGCTGGTGTGGTTGATCGCCACCACCGCACCGCCGCTGTCGGGGATGTTCTCCAGCCCGCGGAACGTCAGCGCGGTGCCGGTGACACGCACCGCCAACGAACTCGCTATCTCAAGGCTGCGGAAGACGGGTTCCATTCGCCTACTCCGGTACCGGCCCGTCGGCCTGCCGCGCCGCCTTGGCCTGCGCCCGCCGCACGGCTTCAGCGGCATCGAGGCGGGCTGCCTCGGCCAACGACGGGGCTCCCCCGCCCAGCCTCTTGGGCATCCAGTATTCGCCATGTGGGTGGGGTCCGTATGACTCCTGGACGGATTCGAGCAGGTGCTGCATCCGAGAGTGCAGCAGCGCGGTGAGGTCCGCCGCGGGCAGGGTCGGTTGTATGGGCGTGCCCACCGCTACGTGGACCGGAATCTTGGTCCGCCCGATGTGCCTGGGGTGGTCCTTGGTCCAGATGCGCTGGGCGCCCCACACGATGTGCGGAATGATCGGCACGCCCGCGGCGATGGCCATGCGCGCCGCACCCGACTTGAATTCCTTGATCTCAAAGCTCCGGCTTATTGTCGCCTCCGGATACACGCCGACGAGTTCGCCCTGTTGGAGCCGCCGACACGCCTCCTCGAACGACGCGGCCCCATTCGCGCGGTCCACGGGAATGTGCCGCAGACTGCGCATGATCGGTCCCGTCACTGAATGGTCGAAAACTTCTTGCTTGGCCATGAACCGCACCATGCGGCCCAGGCCCTGCCGGTAGGTGGGCAGCGCGGCGAACAGGAAGTCGAAGTAGCCGGTGTGGTTGATGGCCAGAACGGCACCACCGGACACGGGCAGGTTCTCCACGCCTGTCACGGTGAATTTCAGCCCTTGCACCTTCCACATCAGCCGTGCCAGCTGGACGACTGTGGCATATGCCGGTTCCACAACGGATCAGCGTAGCGGCGCAGCGCCACCGCCGAAGGACGAGTCGTGCGGTACGGCCGCGGGCGGATCGAGGATCACCCCTCGTCAGCGCTCCACAACCGCCGGGGAAGGCTGCGCGGACCGGCGGCGGCTAAGCTCACTGCGGGATCTCCTCCGAAAGAAGGGATATCTGTGCAGGTCACGAGCATCGGGCACGCCGGCTTCCGGATCGAAACCAGGGCGGGAAGCATTTTGTGCGACCCGTGGGTGAACGCGGCATACTTTGCGTCGTGGTTTCCGTTTCCGGATAATTCGGCGCTGGACTGGGACGCCCTCGGCGACTGCGACTACCTCTACGTCTCACACCTCCACAAGGACCACTTCGACCCGGAGAATCTTCGCGCACACGTCAACAAGGACGCCGTGGTGCTCCTTCCGGACTATCCGGTGCCCGATTTGCAGCGAGAACTCGGCAAACTAGGGTTCCACAGGTTCTTCGAGACGACGAATTCCGTCAAACACACCGTGAGCGGGCCGAAGGGCGATCTGGACGTGATGATCATCGCGTTGCGGGCGCCGGCGGACGGCCCGATCGGAGACTCGGGTCTGGTGGTCTCCGACCGCGACACCACTGCCTTCAACATGAACGACGCACGACCCATCGACCTCGACGTGCTGTCGGCCGAGTTCGGGCGGGTCGACGTGCACATGCTGCAGTACTCCGGGGCCATCTGGTACCCGATGGTTTACGACATGCCGGCCCGGGCCAAGGAGGCATTCGGCACGCAGAAGCGCCAACGGCAGATGGACCGCTGCCGCCAGTACATCGCCCAGGTGGGTGCCACCTGGGTCATCCCGTCGGCCGGACCGCCATGCTTTCTGGACCCGGTCTTGCGGACGCTCAACGACGACCGCGGCGAGGAGGCGAACATCTTCCCGGACCAGATGGTGTTCCTCGAGCAGATGCGGATGCACGGCCACGATCGCGGGCTGCTGATGATCCCGGGCTCGACCGCGGAGTTCAACGGCCCGGTTCTGGAGTCGCTCGATCATCCCCTTCCGCTCGAGCAGGTGGAGGCGATTTTCACCACCGGGAAGGCCGACTACATCGAGTCCTACGCACAGCGGATGGCGCCGGTGATCGCCGCGGAGCGGTCCCGCTGGGAACCCGCACAGGGCGAGCCGCTCAGAGAGCCGCTGCGGGAACTGTTCGAGCCGATCATGTTGCAGACCGACCAGATCTGCGACGGCATAGGCTACCCGGTGGAGCTACGCCTGGGAGTAGAGACCGTGGTACTCGACTTCCCGAAACGCGCTGTGCGCGAAGCTGTTCCACACGAGAAGTTCCGTTACGGCTTCGAAATCGCACCCGAGTTGGTGCGCACCGTGTTGCGGGACCATGAACCCGACTGGGTGAACACCATCTTTCTGTCTGCGCGGTTCACCGCGTGGCGAGTCGGCGGGTACAACGAGTACCTGTACACCTTCTTCAAATGCCTGACCGATGAGCGGATCGCCTACGCCGACGGTTGGTTCGCCGAAGCGCACGATGACTCGGCGTCGATCACGTTGGGCGGCTGGGAGATCCAGCGCCGCTGTCCGCATCTCAAGGCGGACCTGTCGAAATTCGGCGTGATCGAGGGTTCGACGCTGACGTGCAATCTGCACGGGTGGCAGTGGAACCTGGAGAACGGCCGCTGCCTCACCTCGCGCGGTCACGAGTTGAGGTGTTCGCGGCCGTGAGCGCCCTACCCGAACAGCACTACGACGATGGCCTGATCCAGCTGGACCGCTGGGCGATCACGCTGCGGCGCTACCACTTTCCGTCGGGAACGTCGAAAGTCATCCCGCTGCCCTCGATCAACGGATACAAGGCGACCCCGCTGGGATTGTTCAACCATCGGTTCCGAATCTGGGGCACCTCGGACTTCCGGCGCTGGCTGCCGCTCGATGTCCGGCGCCCGATGAAGTCGACACTGGTGACCCTGGACCTCGCCGGTACGCGGCACAGCCCGGCCTTCACGCCCGAACGACCCGCGGAATTCCTGTCCACGTTCGACCGGTTGCTCGCCGAACGGACCTCGTCACCGCACCGGAACACCGGCGACGCGCTGCCGTAGCTCCGATACCGCGCTCGATTCGGTGTCGTAGACGTGCACGACCGCTTCGTCACCGGGTTGCAGGAACGTCGATTCGCCGAGTGCCGTGTAGCGCGTGGCTCCGATCCCGATCAGCACGTTGCGGGGCCGGCCCGCGGCGACCATCAGCGCGCCGACGTCCTCGAGCGGGGTTTGCGGCGACTCTTTCTGGTTGGCCAACCGTTCCACGACCCAGTCCAGCAGCACCTCGCCGTAATACGAGTAGCCGAGCAGTGGACTGTCCACCCCGTAGGTGTGTTGCACGCCATCGGATCCGGTCAGGAAGCACACCAGCCTCAACGTGGCGGTCGGCCCGTCCGGCGTCAGGTCGCTGACGTCGAAGAACTGCGGCGCAACCCCCTTCGACGCCGGTCCCCAGTTCTTCTTGTAGCTGATCTTGGGCGCTCCGGGACGTCGGATCGAGCAGTCGTTGAACGCGCCCAGCGCAAACGGTTGCAGGGTCACAACGGTGTTGCCCTCCCACACCGCGCGGCAGGCCAGCCCGACTTCGGGCTCGATCTGCAAGTTGAGCGGCCCGGAAACCTCCGGCCCGTCGGCGGGCAGCAGGATTGCGTCGTTGGACAACGGGAATTCGCCGAGGAAGCTGTCGTGCCCGGGGACATACCACGGGAAGATTCCCTTCGGGGCAACGCCTTCGGAGACGACGTTGACGAAATCGGATGCCTCACCGGCCTGTTCGAGATGGCCGGCGAAGTTGCCGGCAACGCCGAAACCGAACCAGGTGCGCAATTCGGCGATATCTAGATCGATCATGGTGTGAGCACCTCCGTGCCGACGTACGGGACCAACGCATCGGGGACCCGGACGCTGCCGTCGGGCCGCTGGTGATTCTCGACGATGGCCACCAACCAACGGGTAGTGGCCAGCGTGCCGTTGAGTGTGGCGGCCGTCTGCGGTTTGCCGTTGGCGTCCCTGTAACGGGTTCCCAGCCGCCGGGCCTGGAACGTTGTGCAGTTCGACGTCGAGGTGAGCTCTCGATACGTCTGCTGGCTCGGTATCCAGGCCTCGCAGTCGAATTTGCGGGCGGCGGACGAACCGAGATCACCCGCGGCGACATCGATCACCCGGTACGGCACGTCGATGAGGCCCAGCATCTGCCGCTGCCAGGCGAGCAGCCGTTGGTGTTCGGCCGCGGCCTCCTCCGGCTTGCAGTAGACGAATCCCTCGACCTTGTCGAACTGGTGGACCCTGATGATGCCGTGGGTGTCCTTGCCATAACTGCCGGCCTCGCGCCGGAAACACGACGACCAGGCGGCATAGCGACGCGGGCCCGCGGACAAATCGACGATCTCTTCGGCGTGGTAGCCGGCCATCGGCACTTCCGAGGTCCCGACCAGGTAGAGGTCGTCGGCCTCGAGGCGGTACACCTCGTCCGCGTGCGCACCCAGGAATCCGGTGCCGCTCATGATCTCGGGCCGCACCAGCACCGGCGGGATCATCAGGGTGAAATCGTTGTCCAGGGCCAGCCGGGTCGCCATCTGCAGCAGACCGAGCTGGAGCAGTGCCCCCCGCCCGGTGAGGAAGTAGAACCTGGAGCCGGACACCTTCGCACCGCGTTCCATATCGATCAGACCGAGGGATTCGCAGAGCTCCAGGTGGTCGCGCGGGTTGTCCAGGCCGGGCGGTTCGCCAACCGTGTTCAGTACGACGTAGTCGTCCTCGGCGCCCGCCGGCACACCATCGACGATCACGTTGGAGATGGTCAGGTGCGCCGCCGCCAACGCCTGCCCGGCCCGGGCCTGCTCCGCTTCGGCGGCTTTGACCTGGGCGGCCAGTTCCCTGGCGTGGGCCAGCACCGCCTCCCGTTCGCCGGCAGTGCACACCCCCACCCGCTTGCTGACGGCCTTCTGTTCGGCCCGTAACGTGTCGGCCGCCGAAATCGCGGCTCGCCGGGCGGTATCGGCCGCGAGCAGCTCGTCCACCAGTGCAGGATCCTCACCGCGGCTTCTCTGCGAGCGGCGCACCGCCTCCGGGTCCGCCCGCAACGACTTCAGGTCGATCACGGCCAGAACCCTACTTTCGTCTGGTTGAGCCCGCCCAGCCCAGGTCCGCCGAGCACTTCGCCCCCGTTCGACGCCGACAGCTTTGGAGCCGGCATTCGCATCAACTTTCACAGCACGCGGTACGCCTGTCACAATGGAACGGATGTCAGAACTTCTGCCCGACGATACGTCTCCTGACCTGCCCGTAAGCACTTCCCCGCAACCACGGTGGCTGCGGCGCCTGAAGGCGAATTCAACGCGCCGCGCGCTACTGCTCGCGGCGCTCGGCGGATTGCTGATCGGGGGTTTGACCACCGCCCTCCCGGTCGGCCAGCACAATGCCGGCCTGACGGCCCAACTGCCGGCGGCCGAAATCCCGTCGCTCACCACGCATATCAACCCGACCTTCAAGCAGGCGAAGGCCGGTGATTGCCTCACCTGGCCGGACAAGTCGCTGGACCAGGCTTCGGTTGTCGACTGCAAAGACGACCACCGGTTCGAGGTTGCCGAGTCCGTGGACATGAGCACCTTCCCGGGTTCGGAATACGGACCCGACGCGGCGCCGCCGACGCCGGCACGCGTCCAGCAGATCACCCAGGAACAGTGCCAAACCGCGGTGGAGCGTTACCTCGGCCCGAAATTCGACCCCGACAGCCGATTCGCCGTCAGCATGCTGTGGTCGGGCGATCGGGCCTGGTCGGACTTCGGCGAACGACGCGTGCTGTGCGGCGTGCAGTTGCCGGGTCCGGACAACCAGCAGGTGCAGTTCACGGGCAAGGTCGCCGATATCGACCAGTCCAAGGCGTGGCCGACGGGAACCTGCCTCGGCATCGAACCGACGACCAACCAGCAGACCGATATCCCCGTCGACTGCGCCGCGCCGCACGCGATGGAAGTGACGGGCACGGTCAACCTCGCGGAGAAGTTCCCCGGGGGGTTGCCGGCCGAGGCTGACCAGGATGCATTCGTCAAGGACACCTGCACCCGCATGACCGACGCTTACCTCGCGCCGGTGATGCTGCGCACGACGACGCTGACGCTGACCTACAGCACTGTTTCACTTCCGAGCTGGGCGGCGGGCAGCCGCCAGGTGAGTTGCATGGTCGGCGCGACACTGGGCAACGGCGGTTGGGCGACCGTTCTGAACAGCGCAAAAGGCCCGCTGCTGATCAACGGCCAGCCGCCGGTGCCTCCGCCCGACATTCCGCTCGACCGGCTCAACATGCCTCCGAGGACTATTCCCTACCCGTCGGCGCAGTCACCGAATGTCCGGTCGTCTTCGCCAGGTAGTTCCTCTTCGTCGTCAGGTTCCTCCGGTTCGTCGTCCGCACGCCAGAGCGATCCGGCTCAACAGAGCGACCACATGCCCGGGCGTCCCGGCCCTGCCCAACCGGGAGCCCACGGTCCCCAGGCCCCGCCGGCACAGCCCGCGCCGGGCAACGTCAATCCGGCTCCGCCGGATGCGCCGCCGCCGGATGCGCCGCCGCCCATTTTCGCGCCGCCGATGGATGGACCCCCGCCGCCTGACGTGCCTGCTTTCGGCACGCCGCCAGGGCCGGGACAACCACCGGCCTGACGGCAGTGGCCGTGCCGATGAGCCCGCACCGGTTCGATGAGCTGGTGTCCGACGCACTCGATCTGATTCCCCCTGAGCTGGCCGGCGCGATCGACAACGTCGTCGTATTGGTCGAGGACCGACATCCCGATGAACCCGACCTGCTGGGGCTCTACGAAGGCGTGGCTCTCACAGAGCGCGACACCACGTACTCGGCGACTCTGCCGGACGTCATCACGGTCTACCGTGCCGCATTGCTGGACATCTGCGACTCCGAAAAGCAGGTTGTCGACGAGGTGGCGATCACCGTCATCCACGAGATCGCCCACCACTTCGGAATCGACGACGCCAGACTGCATGAACTTGGTTGGGGCTGAAGGCTCGCCGATCACCCCCGGCGCTGCCTGGCGCGTCGTACCCGAGATGTCGGCCGCCGGTGATAGGAACGGACCATGCACTCCGACTGCCGCAGATGCGCCGCGGGCCTGGAGCACTGTCACGGCACCGTCATCCGCCACCCGCTACGGCACGCCGAGTGCACAGACGGTGCCTGTGCCGGCCCCGAGCTGGCCTCCCATGAATTCGTCGTCGACTGCGACGCGACCGGCTGCCCGTGCGCTCAGCCCACGGCTCACCCCATCGGGTCGGCCGTCAGTTCGGCCTCGTTGAGGTCGGGCTGAGGAGGGTAGAACGGCGGCGCCACCGAACCCCAGTGCACGCAGCTCCAGCGGCCGTCGGTGACCGGAGCGAGGACCACTGACTCGGTGTTGGCGAGATGGTGCTCGAGCGCGAACGCCGATTCCACTCCCGCCAGCGTCTTGGCCACCAGCCGGATAGCGGCGCCGTGGCTGACGACGACGATATCGCCGACCCAGTCGTGGTTGTCGAGGTATTGCATGCGCAGCAGGCTCAGCACCGGCAGGAAGCGGTCGAGCACATCGTTTCCCGTCTCACCGCCCGGCAGCGCGATATCGAGTTCGCCCTCGTGCCAGCGACGGTAGATCCGGTTGAACTCGTCAACCGCCTCGTCGTCGTTGCGGTTCTCGAGATCACCAACCTGCACTTCGTGCAGATCTTCCAACTCGTGGGAAACGACGGCGCGAGTGGCCGCGATCTCGGCGGCGGTCTGGCGAGCTCGCGTCGCGATGGAGTGTGCCAACAGTCCCGGGGCCTGAGCACTGCCGAGCGCGAAGACCCGTGACTGCTCCCTTCCGAGGGGAGTCAGCTCCGCGCCGGGCGGGCGGGTGTCGAGACGTCTTTCGACATTTCCGTGGGACTGTCCATGGCGAACGAGCACCAGCCGCCCGCTCATCCGCGACCCTCCCGAAGGTTCTTCAGCCACTTCGTTGCCTCGTCGGGCTCCGGCGGCAACGCACCGCCCACCGATCCGGTGGGCCACGATCCAAGAAAGCGCACATCGGCACACCGACGATGCACGGCCTTGAGTGCCTCGGCCACTGCGCTGTCGTCGATATGTCCCACACAGTCCAGGAAAAACAGGTAGGTACCCAGTTCGACGCGGGTGGGCCGGGATTCGATCCGAGTCAGGTCGATGTCACGCATACCGAACTCCGAGAGTGCGGCGACGAGCGCCCCCGGCACATTGTCCAATCTGAGCACCACCGACGTGCGATCGGCACCGGTGCGGGCGGGCGGGGGCGCGGGCCGGCCCACCAGGACGAAACGGGTCTTCGCATTCGGTTCGTCGACGACACCGTCGGCGAGCGTGACCAGCCCACAGCGCTGCGCTGCGAGCGGCGTGCTGACACCCGCGTCCGCGCGGCCGGCTCGCACATCCTCTGCGGCTGCAGCGTTGGAGATTGCCGGCACCACGCCGGCGCCGGGCAAATGGGTGGCGAGCCACTGGCGCACCTGGGCCGCGGCCACGGGAAAGGCGGCCACCGTCCGGATGCTTCCGGCCTCTGCACCCGGTGCGGTCACAATGGCGAAGGCCACGTCGAACGTCAGCTCGGCGAACACCTGTAGTGCGCTGCCTCTGGCCAGGCTGTCCAGAGTGGGCAGAACGGAACCGTCGATCGAGTTCTCGATGGGCACGCAAGCGTAGTCGGCCTCGCCGCGCCGGACGGCCTCAAGCGCCGCAGGTGTGCCGTCGGTGGGCAGTGCGCACCCGTCCCCACCGCCGGGTACCAGCCCGGAGGCGGTCATCTCGAGCAGCGCCGATTCGGAGAACGTGCCTTCTGGGCCGAGGTAGGCGATGCGGGCCACCCCCAAACCCTATCCGGCAAGGCCTTGCGAAGCCGCCCAGGTTTAATTAGGTTAGGCTAAGTTTACTATCGACATACTCTCGACGAACGGTTGTGTTCATGCCAGTGGTGACAATCCCCGGGCCGACAACGGCGGAGCGCATCCGCAGCGCGTGCGTGCGTGCCGACAACGCCATTCTGGCGGTGGAAGGTACCGACCCCGAAACGACCGCCGTGCATCATCTGCTCTCCGACGGGTCGTTCGCGGTGACCGTTCCGGCACCGGGCCTCGCCGTGGCCGGACCCCGAGGTGTGCGGGCCATGCTGGAAGTCACCGATTTTGCGCCGCTGCCACTGCGCGAACCGGTCCGCTCGCTGGTCTGGTTCAGCGGGCAACTACACGATCTACCCCGCTCCGAATGGCGCGCCGTCGTCGACCTGATCGCCGCAGAGGACCCCGATCCAGCTCTCCTGGAGGTCGGTTCGGAACGGCGCTTGCTGCGCTTGGAGGTTGAATCGGTGGTGGTTGCAGATGCCGGCGGAGCCGAATCGGTCAGCGTCACCGCGCTTCTGGAGGCGAAGCCCGACCCGTTCTGTGCCATCGAGACATGCTGGCTTCGTCATATCGATGCGGACCACCACGATGTCGTCGTCCGACTGGCCGCCAAACTTCCGCGCTCGATACGCCGCGGCCGCGTTCGACCGCTCGGGCTGGACCGATATGGCTTCCGGTTACGGATAGAAGGCGACGACGGTGACCACGACGTCCGATTTCCCTTCACCCGCCCCGTCGATGACGTCTACGGACTGAGTCAGGCCATCCGGCTGCTGATGGGGTGCCCGTTCGTGAACGGCTTGCGCGCCCGCCGGTACTGACGCGCTCACCCGGTTACCGTGACGGAGTGACCGCCACCCCGGAACCGCTCGGTGCGGCCGCGCGTCGTGCGGTCACGTTCGAGGTCGTGATCGTCATGGCGGTCACCTTCGGCTTGAGCGCGGTCACCGCGACCCTCCAGCTGATCGACTTCGTGTTGCGCGGCCTGGCGGGGCAACGCGTGGACCTCAATCCCCGCCGGTCCTATTTCGAACTCATCGATCTCGGGCTCAACCTGGCGTTCGTGGCGCAACTGCTGGGGTGGGGGGCACTGGGCATCTACCTCTTGTGGCGTTCCGGGGTCGAACCGTCCCGCATCGGGCTGGGCAGGTTCCGCGTCGGACCGGACCTACTGGGCGGGATCGGTCTAGCGGCCCTGATTGGCATTCCGGGACTCGGGCTGTACGTCGTCGCCAGAACACTGGGTTTGAGTGCGTCGGTGGTGCCCAGCGAGCTATCAGAAACCTGGTGGCGGGTTCCGATTCTCGTGCTGATCGCCTTCGCCAACGGGTGGGCCGAGGAGATCGTTGTGGTCGGCTACCTTCTGACACGGCTGGACCAGTTGGGCGTCAGCCGAACCGCATCCCTCGCGTGTTCGAGTGTGCTGCGCGGCGCCTACCACCTCTACCAGGGATTCAGCGCCGGGCTGGGCAATATGGTCATGGGTGCGGTGTTCGGCTATTCATGGCAGCGCACCGGGCGGCTCTGGCCGCTCATCGTCGCCCATAGCACCATCGATGCCGTCGCGTTCGCGGGATATGCGCTGCTGGCCGGACACGCGGACTGGTTCAGCTGAATACGTCGATCACCCTCAACACGACCCAACCCACGTAAATTGACCTGGTGAACGACGAGCGGCGGGTCCCTCCCCATGGCCCGCGCGGGCGTGACCCGCGCGCTCGGCGGCCGATGCCACCCCCCGAGCCACCGCAGTTCATCAGCCGCTATCCCACCCACCGTCCACCACCGTCCTCTGCCCCCACCGTGCCCATTCGCCGGCAACCTCCACCTCCGCCGCCTGTTCCCCCAGCGGCGCCGCCGCGGCCGCGCCCGCCGAATCCCCGGCCTTCTCCGCTTCCGCGCCCGCCGACTCCGCACCGTGCACCTGACTCCGGGCGCCGACAGCCTCCGCCGGAACGCCCCACTGTCCGGCGATCCGCGAAACCGCCCGAACCGAAGCCGGTCAATCCGGCGACGGCCGCAACGGCTCCCCGCGGGCGCCGCCGCCCACCCGTCGCGAAGTTCGTGGTGGCCCTGCTCACGCTGGCCCTCGGGGTGAGCATCGCCACCGCCGTCTGGTCGGAACGTTCGTTGCGCCATATCGACGCACTGCCCGACTATCCCGACCGGCCAGGAACCGGGCGTGGTGTCACGTGGCTGTTGGTCGGCTCGGACAGTCGCGCAGACCTCACCGAGATCCAGCAGGCCGACCTTGCCACCGGGGGCGATCTGGGCAGTGGGCGCACGGACACCATTCTTTTGGTACACCTTCCGGCCCTCGGGTCCGATACCCCGGCAACCATGGTGTCCATTCCGCGCGACTCGTATGTCCCGATTCCGGGCTACGGCACCGACAAGATCAACACAGCTTTCACAGTGGGCGGTGCACCCCTGCTCGCCCAGGCGGTCGAACAGGCCACGGGACTGCGGCTCGACCATTACGCCGAGATCGGTTTCGGCGGATTCGCGTCACTGGTCGATGCGCTCGGCGGCATCACCTTGTGCACAACAGACCCGATCGACGACCTCTTGGCGGGCATCGACCTGCCCGCCGGCTGCCAGTCCCTGAACGGCAGAAACGCCCTCGGCTATGTCCGCAGCCGGGCTACGCCTCGGGCCGACCTGGACCGGATGGTCAATCAACGGACATTCATGTCGGCGTTGCTGAGCCGGCTGACAAGCCCGGCGGTATGGGCCAATCCATGGCGGTGGTACTCGGTGCCGAAGGCGGCGGTCGGCGCGACGGTCGTCGACGACGGTGACCACCTGTGGGACATAGCCCGGTTGGGCTGGGCGCTGAAGACGCCACCCACAACCCTGACAGTTCCGATCGGAGAATTCGCTTCCAACGACTCGGGTGATGTCGTGGTCTGGGATCACGAGGCAGCCGGGGAGCTGTTCACCGCGCTTGCCAATGACGAACCTGTGCCGCAGTCGGCACTCGACGCGCAGCCGTAAGTCCGTCGACAATCGAGGTTGGCCGGATCAAACTCCCGGATCACTCTCGACGGACCGACCTTGGGCGGGCGAAAACCCCATTACGGCGAGGGCTCGTGGCCCGGTCCGCCGTGCAGCCATGCCCTGGTTCGGCCCGGGTGATTGGTCGCGATCCACGCCACACCCAGATCGCGGCAATACCCGACGTCTTCGAAACGGTCGACCGTCCAGCAGTACAGGGCCCGGCCCTGTGCCGCGGATCGGTCCACGAGGTCAGGATATTCGCGAAGCGTCTGGATCGACGGTCCCACCGCGGTGGCACCGACCGTCGTGGCCGCACTGCCCCCGAGGTATCGGGACGTCTCGCCGAGCAGAACGGTGGGCAACAAGGGTGCAGCCCGCCGAATTCGCCACATGGCGGCAGCCGAGAACGACATGACGACGGCCCGCGCACGATCGGCGGATGCGGGCGCGGCGATGCCGTACTTGTGCAGCAACGCCAGCACTCTGCTCTCCACCAGTGCGCCGTATCGGACCGGATGCTTGGTCTCGATGAACATCTTGACGGGCCGGTTCCAGTCGAGAACCAACCTGACGAGATCTTCGAGTGTCAGTAAGCCCGCGTGGACTTTGCCGCCGATGACAGCGTGGCTGGTGTGCCACATGCCATAGTCGAACTGCCGAAGTTCCGCCAGGGTCAGCTCACTCACCAGTCCGGTCCCGGTCGACGTGCGATCGATCCGACGGTCATGCATGCACACCAAGTGCCCGTCACTCGTCAATCGGACGTCACACTCGACGCCGTCGGCACCCTCGTTCAGCGCCAACTCATAGGCAGCGAGGGTGTGCTCCGGCAGGGCGGACGAAGCCCCTCGGTGAGCTACGACGAATGGGTGCCCGCCGCGGATACCGCCCGGTGAATTCATCGCGCTAGACCACCGGCTTGCCGGTCCGCCGTCCCGGCAGCCATGGCTGGTTCCCCGAGGAGCGAATCGTCGCCCCCCGATCCGACCACCACCCACCTGTGCGCGGGCCGGTCCACGGGCTTACACACGAATCCCTCATACACCCTCGTCAACACCACGACAACGGCCAAAGCCACCAGATAGGCGAGCGTCGTCGTCACGGTGTTGTCGGCGATACCCTGGGCATTTGTCGTGAAACTGGTCGCGATCGCAAACATGGCCATTGCGGTACTGAGCACCCAAAGCACCCACCACACCAGGATCGACTTACGCAACCGGGTGTAGATACCTTCCAGGCTCGCTGCTTCGATCACGAAGATGGGCGCCCACGCGAGGTTCACCACCGGAACGAGGCAGCCCGCCCACAGCGCACCCGTCGAGCGGGGATCCTGACCCCGATGGTGGCGGTACTCGGCGGCACGGCGTGCGACGAGCCAACGGGTGAGCACGATCGCGCAACCGATCACCGCTGCGAGGGCCGCCGCGCTGGCTGCTACCCCGAGCCAAACGGCACCGCCGGCGACGGCTGGATGAAGCAGGACGTCTCGGTTCACCACCAGCAGGAGGTAACGGAGTGCATGCGCAAATGCAGCAACTGCCAACGCCGCGGTCGAAACCCTCAATGCCAACCGGGCCGGGGCGGCCGAAACACCTTCCACGCCAACTGCCTGAGCTTCGGGGAGGGCAAGTGGGCGCCGGTCACCGAGGCTCCAACCGGGATTGGCCGGATAGCGCGGCGTTGGGGAGATCGGGCCACGCCGACGCCGTTGATGTGGTGCAACGCCGGGCCGCAAAGCGATCCAGCGGTACCCCGGGGGCAAGTGCGGGCCGGTGCGCGGGGCAGAGTTCGGTGCGTTCGTGTGACCCCAGCCACGTTCAGACGGGACCGAGTCCCCAGAAGGCGGCAGCAGCGCCGATCGGCACCTCGGGCACCACATACGCTGCTTTTCGCGTACGTTCCACCGGGTGCCGCAAGCCGAACAGACCTGGATCACCGCACAAGCCTAGCCAGGCTGACCCATAGGACGCCCGGGGTGCCATCGTCTGTCACCACCGGGCGATAGACGCGCTCCCATGCCAGCATTCCACCGTCGACATGGGTTGCCTCGTAACCGTTGCGCTGAGATGCAGTGCGACACGCTGCGAACGGCCACCGGCATGACAGATCACGTACAGAGCCGCGCCGGCGGTGTAGCAAAGTTCGCCTATCCACAGTTTCCACAGCTCTATCCACAGGGCAACTGAGCTGTCGATGGGTAGATGCGGCCGTTTCGCTCGACTCACTCGACCATATTGTGGACAACCGAGGGTCCCATCGCCGCCCGATCAACAATCTCTTCCACCTTCAGCGAAATCCTTCGGCACCAAGTTGGCCGGCACAGCCACGATCGCATTTACTTCGGTTCACCTGGTGGTACAAATGCAGTTAGACTGCGACTTGAGTGCGCGCCGGCAAGACATTGCAGGAGACATTGCACCGGCACCGGGTCATCGATGGTGCAGGTCAGGAGTGGTGATGGGCGCAACGAAAGACAGCGGTCCGGGCGCGTCGATGCTTTGGGTGACCGCCCCCTCGCCGTGCAGTCGGTCTTACGTGCTGGCCCTCCTTCGTGTTGGCGCGATCGCATTGGTGCTCCTTGGGTGCCTGGTCGCGATTGTGCTGTTCTGACGTTCTTCAATGCGCGGCGCCTCGGGCACCCAACTTTGTGTGTCGCCGTTGACCTCCTTGCTTCCGGTTGACGTCCCTTGCTTCGCGGGTGACGTCCCTTGCCTCCGGTTGACGTCCCTTGCTTCGCGGGTGGAGATGGAGCAAGGTTTACCGTGGCCGACAGAAGGCAACCCCACTCGGGCGGCCCGATATCACGCGGACTGAACAACTGAACAGCAGAGCCAGAAAGGAACCTCGTGGCTGAATACACCTTGCCCGCATTGGATTGGGACTACGGAGCGCTCGAGCCCCACATCTCCGGTCAGATCAACGAGCTGCACCACAGCAAGCACCACGCGGCATACGTCAAGGGTGCCAACGATGCCTTGGCGAAGCTGGAGGAAGCCCGGGCCAACGATGACCACGCGGGCATCTTCCTGAATGAAAAGAACCTGGCGTTTCATCTGGGGGGGCACGTCAATCACAGCATCTGGTGGAAGAACCTTTCCCCAGACGGCGGCGACCAGCCGACCGGTGACCTGGCCGCGGCCATGGACGAGGCATTCGGATCGTTCGACAAGTTCCGCGCACAATTCAGCGCCGCCGCCAATGGGCTGCAAGGCTCAGGATGGGCGGTCTTCGGCTACGACAGCCTGGGCGACAAGTTGCTGACATTCCAGCTCTACGACCAGCAGGCCAACGTACCGCTCGGGATCATCCCACTCCTACAGGTCGACATGTGGGAGCACGCCTTCTACTTGCAGTACAAGAACGTGAAGGCCGACTACGTAAAGGCGTTCTGGAACGTGGTCAACTGGGCGGACGTGCAGACTCGCTACGCCGCAGCAGTGTCCAAGACGCAGGGGCTGATCTTCGGCTGACTCGGCTGACGGTTCCGAATGGGCGTCGCGCGACAGCGCGACGCCCATTCGCGTCAAGTGACAGCTCTCCGCTTAGCAGTCGGGTCCTCTTGCGTGCCAGCGCAGTTGTACTTCATCCTGATCCCACATACCGACCCGCAGCCGTGTCGACCTGGCAACAAAATCGCGGAGGGCATATGGGCACTGGCGCTGGGCGAGCTATCGGGCTCGCCCCTTTCCACTCCCGTGGTGCGCTCAAGGGATTTGTCGTGTCGGGCCGCTGGCCTGACACCACCAAGGAATGGGCGCAGTTACTCATGGCCGCGGTGCGGGTGGCGTCCCTGCCCGGATTGCTCTCGACGACAACGATATTCGGCGTCCGGGAGGAGCTCCCGGAGGCCCCCGAACCCGGGACGGTCGGCCTTGTACTGGCTGAAGGTACCGTTGTAGGCGAGTTCGCAGTCCCTCCAGGACGTTTCGCCGGTCGCCAGCCCACGGCTCTGATCATGCTGCACCCGCCATCCGAGACCATGCCCTCATTGCCCGAGTGTGTCGGGGCGGCGTCGGGCTGCGTTCTGTTGCCGGGCCTGCCGCACTTGGGTCTGGAACACCGTGCGGCATGGGTGGAGGCGGAGTCCGACGGCACCATCACGTCGATGGTCAGCCGTGTTGGTGTCGATCCGATCAGCCATCCCGATACCGCCATACTGGCGATGCTGCTTGCGGCATGACCCCGGTTGGCTGATGGCGGCTCCGCCGCTGTCGCGGTACTATTCAGCGGAAGCGAAGGGGAGTAGCCCCCAATCGTCGCGTCGACATACTGGCGAAGCCCGGCCGGCGAACCGAGTGATTTCGGTGGGCGAGACCTTCGGCCGGTGAGCGGCGTCCATTCTCGGGCGTAGCCAACGCGTCGAAAGGTCACGATGCTCGCAGCGGCTCTGCTCAGCTTCGGGGTGGTGCTCGTCGCCGAACTGGGAGACAAATCCCAGTTGATCACCATGACGTACGCACTGCGTCACCGCTGGTGGGTCGTGCTCACCGGAGTGGGGCTGGCGGCGTTCATCGTGCACGGACTATCTGTCACGATCGGCCACTTCCTGGGCCTGAGCCTGCCCGAACGGCCGATCGCTTTCGCGGCGGCGATCGCGTTCCTGGGGTTCGCAATATGGACGTGGCGCGAAGGCGCGCCGGGCGACAGGGTCAAGACTGTCGATGAACCGCGGTTCGTCCTCTTTGCGGTCATGTCGTCTTTCCTGCTCGCAGAATTGGGCGATAAGACGATGCTGGCCACAGTTGCACTCGCCAGCGATCACGACTGGGCCGGCGTGTGGATCGGCGCGACGGCGGGGATGATTGTCGCAGACGCGGTTGCCATCGTGGCCGGCCGCTTTTTGCATCGTCGCCTGCCCGAGCGTTTCCTGCACATGACGGCGAGCTTGCTCTTTCTTCTCTTCGGGCTTTGGATGCTCTTCGATGGCGCGCTGGGCCGCCCTGGACTCGCTTTCGCTGTTACGGCGGCCCTCGGCGTCGTTTCAATCGTCGTCGCCATAGTGAAATGGCGGGTGGCCCGTTCCGCGCCGTCCTCAGATGTAGCCTGAACCCGTCACCCATCGGAAGGTGACACGCCTCGACTCGTTGTCAGTGTACTGGCGCGTAACTTAGTAGCAAATGCGTTCCCGCGGCCCCTAACCATGGTGAAGGGGTTGCCCGGGAACGACGGTGCGCAGTCCATGGGGATGGCCCCGGTATCCCCGCGCGGCGGGACACGACAGCACCGTCCCGCTTTTCCACGATGTCTGGCTCCGCAATATCGTGCGGAATCCGCGCCGAAACGGGCACCTCACGGTCGAACCGTTCGAACCTGGAGCCCTGTCTCGACTCCCCACGCGTTTGCACTTGGTTCTTGCGCGAACAATCGCTACGATGATCAGCAAATTGCGTAAGCGAAGAGTATGTTGGCCTGTGGAGGTTATGAAGGAATGAGTACAACGTTTGCCGCGCGGCTGAACCGTCTGTTCGATACGGTCTACCCGCCGGGCCGCGGCCCGCACACATCCGCGGAGGTCATCGGTGCGCTCAAGGCCGAAGGCGTCACCATGTCGGCGCCCTACCTGTCGCAGCTGCGCTCGGGCAACCGAACCAACCCGTCCTCGACGACCATGGCCGCCCTTGCCAACTTTTTCCGAATCAAGCCGGCGTATTTCACCGACGACGAATACTACGAGAAGTTGGACAAGGAACTGACCTGGCTTTCCAGCATGCGGGATGAAGGCGTCAGGCGGATCGCTGCCCGCACTGTCGGCTTGTCCCCAGAGGCACAGCAAGACCTCGTCATCAAGGCCGAGCAGTTACGGCGCGTCGAGCACCTCGACGACTGAGGTCGGCGCCCGACGCTAGCTAGCGCGAGATCGCCCGATATTGTCGGGCGATCTCGATGATCCATTCCCGATCGGAGTAGCTGTCGGGCTGCCGCAACCATTCCACGCCTGGGAACAGCCGGTCCCCGGCTTCAGGTTGGCCATCGCTTCCCGCGTGTATCCACTCCGCGATGGCCCGAGCCTGTGCGGTGCGATGGGTGTCTCGGGGTTGGGCTCGGCATCGGTGAGTCCGTCGTCGCCGCGTTTGTCGGGTGATCCATGCAATCTGGCGGACGCTTGCGCGTTATTCGCCCTGGCAGCTTCGAGGAATAGGGCATCAGAAATCAGCGAGAGCTTCTCGGCGACGCGAAACGTCACGGGTCCGCGCGGTCGCACGCCAATACCGATGTCAGATTGGCGCCTGAGCAACTCCTCCAGCAGCGGTTCAACGACGATGAGTTCGTGGCGCCCGCCGAACCAGTCCTCGATGGAGGGCAGGAGTGATCCCGCTGCAACAATCGCCATCGCGCAGCCCAACAAGGTCGCCGCAGTACCTACGCCCAGCATGTGGGCCCTACCAACGGCGCGAAGGAGGAAGAATGCGCTCGCGAGCAGGATCAGAACTGTCCCGACGGTAAACAGGAAGAGCGCTCTGCCCCGACGACTCGGGCTGGAATTTCGCAAACCGACCCAGGCGACCAGGGTCAGGGCGAGCAGCACATACAACAGCGGAACCAGCCACGGAAGTGACATGGTTGACGTCGCCATATTGCGGTCGAGGTACTCCTGAGGCGACATCTCCGGTTGTCGGCCGCCGGCGAAGAAGATCGCGGCAGTCACCACCGCAATAACGGCAGCGGTGGCGTACTGCGCGAACGCGATGCGGCGGACCACCGCTGGGGTGCGTTCAGATGCCACCCCGGTTATCATGACGAAACTGCCTGCGGCACTTGCGATGAGCGCGATCTGGCTCAGCCCAGCCGAGATGTTGGGCCAACGCAGGAGGGTGTCGAGCAGCAGGGTAAAAGGTGCCCAGTTCAAGATAGCGACCAGCGCCAAGCTACCGAGGGCGACGACCATCGCCGAACTGACCAGAGATTGCTTGTTGACGAGGGCCCATCCGATGCGCACCCCGGTGGCCAGACCGAGCAGCCCGGCTATCACCCAAACGGTCAACCAAACGCCTCCCCGAGTCTGACCTGCACCATGGAGGACCGATCAGAGGGCATACGGCCGAGCCGATAGATCAGCAGTGCCGCAAAGTCCTCAGCCTCCTGCTCAGCTTTCAACCCGCTCGGCCCCATGCAGCCAGTTCGTTGGTTGAGCATGTACCGAATGAGGTCATCGCTGGCCAGTTCGGCGGTTTCGCGCGCCGCCTCCACCACCGAGATCCCGCCGTGCCCCAGAACGAGGTGGCCCAATTCGTGGGCCAATGTTCGCTCCCAGGTCGGCAGGCCCTCCTGCACCAGGAACACGTCGTGATCTGCGTATTGCCGCCACTGGCCGGACACCCCGGGCGGCAGTTCGAACATCCGGATCGTGATCGGCCGATTCCGGTGCTCGCCGACAGCTGTAATAAGCCGGACCACACTGACCTCGCCCTTGCGCGGAGCCAGATCCAGAACCTCAC
Organism: uncultured Actinomycetota bacterium; assembly: GCA_963846905.1. Classification (GTDB taxonomy): domain Bacteria; phylum Actinomycetota; class Actinomycetes; order Mycobacteriales; family Mycobacteriaceae; genus Mycobacterium. The sequence continues at coordinate 60,561 of CAWJYB010000011.1, read as the reverse complement.
CGACAGCCTTCGTCACCCGGCGGTTGGCAGACATATAACGCTCCTCCGATGGCTCGTCACTTCAAGAATCGCGCAGTGCCTACAGCCCGTACCACCAAACCGGCCGTCGCTTGGCGATGGCCGACCACACCGCCCACGAGGATCATCCCGGCCAGTCCGATCAATCCGGCCAAGGCGAAACCCTCGACTTCGTTCACGCTCGCCGAACGCAGGTAGTTCATCCGATAGTCGGGCGCCAGGCCTGGCTCCTGGCGGATCGGCGGTTCCGCATGGCCCGGCGACCTAGGTGCCGCCGGCAGCGGTCCCAGAGCAGGCGGTACCAGCGGAACCGTGTCGGCGACAGCCTCCGGGATGATCAAGGAGTAGGCCTCATTCGGCCAGGGGGTGGACAAAGACAGGGAGTAGGGTCCACGTCTGATCGCAGCGCTGTCCGTAAGGAGCACCAAGGCTTCCGATCCGTCGGCGGATTTCGCACGAGTGCGGCCACCAGCGGACCGGGCACGACTCACGCCACCGCCAGCAACCAGCGCCTCAGTCTGACCACCATCACCGACAAACGCCTCGGACTCAGCGCCAGCCAACCGAGCGCTCCTCACATCACCGCCAGCAACCAGCGCCTCAGTCTGACCACCATCACCGACAAACGCCTCGGACTCAGCGCCAGCCAACCGAGCGCTCCTCACATCACCGCCAGCAACCAGCGCCTCAGTCTGACCACCATCACCGACAAACGCCTCGGACTCAGCGCCAGCCAACCGAGCGCTCCTCACATCACCGCCAGCAACCAGCGCCTCAGTCTGACCACCATCACCGACAAACGCCTCGGACTCAGCGCCCCTGCCCAGCTGGGCGCGAGGAACTCCGCCACGCTGATCCGCCGGTGATTCGTAACCGTCAGAACCCCCGGCGCCACGGGGTCGGCCGTACATATTGGACTCTCTTGAGCGCTTCTCGCCCCGGGCATCGCCGGCTTTCAAGCCGCGGTTATCCGCTGAATCGCCATTGCGCCCAGGACCATCGCCGTTTGAGCGACGGCCCCTGTTTTCGGTAGCATTTCCCGCGGTGCGCCGCCTTGACGGAGGATTGGCTGACGAACCGCCGGAACCCGGGCCAGCAACCGTGTCAACCTTTTGCGCGACACCGCCCGCTACGACACCATCGGCGGCCAGCGCGACGCCAGCACCACCAACTCCGCCGGACAGCAAACCGCACGCAACCACACCTACGGTCGTCGCTATCCTGGCGCGTGCCCTGTACACCGATTTCCCTATCCGTCGTACGCCGGGGCCCAGCAGACAGCGGGCCGCACAGCGTGTTCACCACCTATTCTCGCATACGCCGAGATCATCAGCTGCATCGTTACATCAGGCGATAGGGTTGCCCCAGTGTTCGCGGCAGACCGCGGCGACACTCGAAGTTCACGGTCACTGGAGGCAGCCGGATGGGCCTGTTCAAACGTAAGAGTCGCGCGATGCGGCGCGCCGAAGCGAAAGCCCTCAAAACGAAGGCAAAATTGGAGGCCAAACTCCAAGCCAAAACCGACCTGAAGCGAATCGCCTTCGAGAAACGCTCGCACGCGAAGGCATTGCGGGCACAGATCAAATCCCAGCGCAATTCGGATCGTGCCGCCACCAAGGTGGCCCAGGCGCAACTCAAAACCGCCCGGGAGGGCAAGTTGCTATCACCAACGCGCGTACGCCGGTTGCTGGCCGTCGGGCGCATCCTTGCACCGATCCTTGTGCCGCTGACCTACCGCGCGTCTACCACGGCGCGGGGTTTCCTCGACGAACGCCGAGCCGACCGCCTCGGCGTCCCCCTCAACCAGATCGGGCAGTTCAGCGGCCAGGCAGGCGAGTTGACCGCGAGGATCGCGGGCGCCGAACGCTCGCTTCACGCACTGGCTGATAAAAACCCGAGAGACTCCGAAGCCGGACAATTCGTCAAGGCAATGACCGATCGGCTCAAGGACTTGGCGACGGCGGTCACCGCCGCTGAGCACATGCCCGCCAGCAGACGTCGCGCCGCACAGTCGGCAATCGCCGAGCAGCTCGACGGCATCGACGCCGACGTGATGGCTCGCCTCGGCGTGCACTAGTTCCGGCAGCGCGTCCAGCCCGCTGGTTCGCCGAGAGGGCGTCCGCGGCAGTTGCCGCCATGCCGCCCGGAGTCCTGCCAGAAGGAAGAAGGCCACGTCCATGCCCCCTGGGCCCCCTGCCATCGGGCCATTTTCACGAGCCCTGATCGCCGCCGCCTCCCTCTCTATCGGAGCGAGCCTCGGCGTTGCGCAGGCGTCAGCCCATGTTCATGCCGACATCGACGAGCCGGTACAGGGCGAATCCGCGACTGTGACGTTCCGGGTGCCCAATGAGTCCGGGTCCGGCTCGCCGACCATCGGACTCAGCGTTGCGCTGCCAAATCTCACGGCGGTGTCAACGGCCGTCATGCCCGGCTGGACAGTGCAACTCGACCAGGACAAGCCCACCGGAACAGTTCGATCGATCACCTGGTCGGCCGAACCGGGCAACGGGATCGGAGCGGACCAGTTCGGGTTGTTCGTCATGCGCGTCAAACTTCCCGACAGCTCCACCGTCACCTTGCCCGCTACGCAGACGTACGCAGACGGAACCGTCGTGCACTGGGACCAGGCGCCCCTGCCCGGTGGTGAGCCTGACCACCCCGCGCCTTCGTTGGCCCTCAGTGTGCGTGGCGGAGGGCACCACGCGGACGGCCATCCGCCATCCACCGGCTCGCCGGAATCCGACACCGCAGCTTCCGCGTCAGCTGCGGCCGTCTCGGACGAGCCCGAACACGTTGCGAAGACAAGCCGCGATCTCGGCTCGGGGTCTGACAATGTCGCGCGTGGACTCGGCGGGGTCGCGCTATTGATGGCGGCGTTGGGCGTCGCCGTCGCGGTAGCGCGCCGGGAGCGGACTTGAGATCAGCGTGCCGGCTCGGTGCGGCGGTACTGCTGGTGAGCCTCAGCTCGCTTGCAGGCGCTGGCACCGCCTCAGCGCACGCAGTCCGAATTGCGGCCGACCCCGCCGAAAACGCTTCCCTGACGTCGGGTCCTGTCCGCGTAAGCGCAACGTTCAACGAAGAGTTGCGGAGCTCGTTCGCAGCGATGACGGTGGTAGGACCCGATGGCCGTCTCTGGTCGACGGGCCAGCCGACTGTGCAGGGTGCTGTCCTCAGCGTCGGTGTGTCGACGTTGGGGCCCGTCGGTGCCTACACCGTGAACTACCGGGTCACCTCGGCGGACGGGCACGCCGTATCGGGTTCGTGGGCGTTCACATTGACCCAACCCGGCACGGGTAGTCCGGGACGCGCAGCCGCATCGCCGTCGGCAGCACGGGGTGCGGACACTTTGCCGGTGTGGCCGTTCGTCGCCGGTGCCACGGTGCTCGTCGCGGGTGGAGCTCTGTTTGCGGCCCGTCGCCGGTGACAACCCACGTTTCAGGGTATTGCGGCGACAATCCGTCCGCCCTAACCGTGCGAAGGGCTAGCATCTGCGCAGGCACGACACAGACCCGCCGAGACGATCGGTAGCGCTCGATCGTCCCAGAATTCACTCCAAGAGGAGCACTGCGTATGGCCGACGAGCAGGATCGCCATGACGAACATCCCCCGGTAACCCCGCCGGTCAAACCGGCCGCCAAGAAGGCACCTGCCAAGAAAACGGCGGCGAAAGGGGCACCCGCCAGCAAGGCGTCCGCCAACAAGAAGGCTCAGGCACCCGCAAAGCATTCCGCCGCCAAGAAGACACCCGCCAGGAAAGCACCGGCGCCGGCCGAGAACGCCTCGGCGAGGATCGCCCCTGCCGACAATGCGCCATCCCCTGCCGGCGATGGGACTGCGCCGACCGCCGATGGCGCCAAGGAGGCCGCGGAACGGGCGAAGTCCACGATCGACCAGGCCAAAGACACCGTCACACCCTTGGGGCTCCAGAGCGGTCCCCTTGCCGGACGCCGCTCGCAGCCGCTCGTCGTCGCGATCGCAATCAGCTTGCTGGCCATCGTGCTGATACGCCAGTTGCGCCGTGACGGGGGCGACAACTGACCGGATGGGCTTCGATCTACCGTGACCGTCCCCCCACGTTGCACCGCAGACCGAACCGGGTCAGGGTGGGATTCTGGTGGTAGACGGCAATGCCTCATTGCTACACTGCCCTCGTCGGTGACGTCATCATCTAGTTGGCCCGCTCCAGCTAGATGGTCCGGCCTGATCATCAACGGCGCGGTGCGCGACGTGTCTACACTGCGCACCCTCGACATCGGCATCAAGGCACTGGGCACGAATCCGCGCAAGAGCACCAAAATCGGCGCCGGCGAACGCGACGTCGGAGTGAGGTTCGGCGGTGTGACGTTCGTGCCGTACCGGGTGAGATCGCCTACAGCGACGACGACGGCATCGTCGTCACGGATCGCTGATCAGGCTGACACCGGAACCCTCACGTCTTGCTTGCTGAAAAGTAGTGCCGCGTCGTCGACCTTGCCTCGCCGGATGGTCCGAACATCCCAGAAATAGTTCTGCCGCAGCCGCCACGGTGCGCGATCGCCGGCTTTCGGCAGGCTGTCGAGCACGCGCAGCAGGTACCCCGGCGTGAAAGCCATGATCGGGCGCTCCTGAACCGAATCGCCGGGATGCTGTGGGACGACGGTGTCGTAGCCGTGGGTATCCATGAAGGCCAGTACCCGACAGGCGAACTCGGACACCAGGTCGGCCTTGAGGGTCCAGGACGCGTTCGTGTAACCGATCGTGAAGACCATATTGGGTAGCCCGGTCAGCATCATGCCTTTGTAGGCCATCAACTCGTTGAGCCTCACCTGGTCACCGTTGCGCCGTATTGCGGCGCCGCCGAAAAGGCGCATCTTGAGTCCCGTGGCGGTGACGATGATGTCGGCCCGCAGTTCTTCACCCGAGCTCAGTAGTATGCCGCTTTCGGTGAATCGCTCGATCGTATCGGTGGCGACGTCGGCGTCACCCCGGCGAATCGCCTTGAAGAGGTCCCCGTTCGGCGCGACGCAGACGCGCTGATCCCACGGCTGGTAGCGCGGTGCGAAGTGCTTGTCGACGTCATAGCCGTCAGGCAGCCGACGTTGGGCCATCTGGCGCAGCCCCCTCTTGAAGAAATCGGGGAAGCGCCGGGCGAGCTGATACTCGAAAGTGCTGAATGCGATGGCTTTCCATCGCGTGACGGCGTAGGCCGCCTTGGCCGGCAGACGCTGGTTGGCCGCCGCGGCGAACGGGTCTTTGTCGGGTAGCGCCGCGATGTAGGTGGGTGAGCGCTGCAGCATCGTCACGTGCCCGGCACCGGAATCAATCAGCGCCGGAATCAAGGTGACCGCGGTCGCCCCGCTGCCGATCACCACGATCTTCTTGCCTCGGTAATCGAGCTCCTCTGGCCAGTGCTGCGGATGCACTATTTCGCCCCGGAAGTCCTCGCGACCGGCGAACTCGGGGGTGTAGCCCTCGTCGTAGTCGTAATAGCCGCTGCACGCGATAAGGAACCCACAGGTGATCACGAGCTCCTCGCCACCGTGCTGGACGGTCAGCTCCCACCGGTTCTCGGTGTCGGACCAGTCAGCCGCGACCACCTTGTGGCCGAACCGGATGTGCTTGTCGATGCCGTTCTCCGCGGCCGCTTCCCTGAGGTAGTTGAGGATCGCGGGACCGTCGACGATCGCCTGATCGGATGACCACGGCTTGAACCGGAAGCCCAGCGTGTACATGTCGGAGTCGGAGCGGACGCCGGGGTATCTGAATAGATCCCAGGTGCCGCCGAGGTTGTCACGATTCTCCAGGATCAAGTACCTCGTCCCCGGACGGCGGTTCTGCACATGCCAGGCAGCGCTGATGCCGGAGATGCCGGCCCCCACGATGACGACATCGACAAATTCGCTCATATGTCAAACGTATCAACACGCTGTCGAGTGCGTCAACGAAGTGTTGAACAAATCGACACGGTGTAAGCTGGCTCCGGTGTCGACCCTCCACCCGGCCCGCGGAGCACATGGCAGACGTTCTACCCGGCCGTCGGGCGACGACCGGGAACAGGCAATCCTGGCGACGGCGGAGCGATTGTTGCAGGAGCGGAGCTTCGCGGACATCTCCGTTGACGACCTGGCCAGGGGTGCCGGACTTTCGCGTCCCACGTTCTACTTCTACTTTCCGTCTAAGGATGCAATCCTCCTCACGCTCTTCGAGCGTGTGCTCACCGAGGCCGATGCCACCATGCGCCGCCCTGGCGGCGAGCCGCCCGCCGAGCCCGCCCGGTCCTGGCACGAGGGCATCTACGCATTCTTCGCTTCGTTCCGCGCACATCGCGCCGTAGCGCTGGCCGGCCTGGCAGGCCGGGCCACCAATCCCGACCTGCGTGGCGTGTGGTCGACTTTCTCCGCGAAATGGGTTGCCGACGTCGCGCAGCTGATCGAAGCGGAGCGCAGCCGGGGTGCGGCTCCGTTCACCGTCCCGGCCGAACATCTCTCGGCGACGCTGAACCTGATGAACGAGCGCGTCATGGTGGCCTCGTTCACCGGCGAGATTCCACCGCTGTCCGAGGACGTCGCCCTGGACACCCTGGCCCACGTCTGGATCACAGCAATCTACGGTCAAGCGCCCTGAGCTTGTCACCCCCGGGTGTGAACATTTTGTTCGTGTCCGGTGCTTCGATCCTGCACGCCGACCTGGATTCGTTCTACGCCTCCGTCGAGCAGCGCGACGACCCCGCGCTGCGCGGGCGCCCCGTCATCGTCGGCGGCGGCGTCGTCCTTGCCGCCAGCTACGAGGCGAAGGCCTATGGGGTACGCACCGCGATGAGCAGCCGACAGGCCCGCCGACTCTGCCCGCAGGCCGTCGTGGTCCCGCCCCGGATGCCGGCTTACTCCCGGGCGAGCGAGGCGGTCTGTCTCCGACACCGTCGGTGTCGCCCGCACCAAGTTTCTGGCGAAACTGGCCAGCCAGGAGGGTAAACCTGACGGTCTGCTGCTCGTCCCTCCTGGCCAGGAACTGCAGTTCCTGCACCCACTGCCAGCGCGGAGGCTGTGGGGCGTCGGCGTCAAGACCGACGAAAAGTTGCGCAACCACGGAATCGAGACCGTCGCACAGATCGCCGAACTTCCCGAATCCGCCCTTGCGTCGATGGTGGGCGCCGCGATGGGACGTCAGTTGTACTGCCTGTCTCGCAACATCGACCGCCGGCGGGTGGTCGCCGGCGTGCGGAGGCGCTCGGTGGGCGCGCAGCGCGCGCTCGGCAACCGGGGTAACACGCTTTCCGCCGCCGACATCGACGCGGTGGTGGTCGCCCTCGTCGACCGGATAACGCGGCGCATGCGCGCCGCCCATCGAACGGGGCGCACCGTGATTCTGCGGCTGAGAACCGATGACTTCGGCCGCATCACCCGTTCCCACACTCTGCCTGCGGCCACCGCGTCTACGGCAGCGATTCTGGCGGCTGCGCGGGGGTTGGTGGACGCGTCCGCCCCCCTGATCGCCGAACGCGGGCTGACGCTGATGGGGTTCGCCGTGAACATCGACCCTGCGGGCGGGCAGCAGTTGGAGTTGCCGTTCACCGGGGCGACCCGACTCGGCTCCCCTCGACGCCGCGGTGGATCGGGTGCGCCGCCGCTTCGGCAATGCCGCGCTGACCCGCGGCATCCTGGTCGGCGCGGACCCGGGAATCGAGGTACCGCTCCTGCCGGAGTACCCGTGAGGTCGCACATGTGCCAAGCCGATCGGCCCGTGACCCTACGGAGCCCATTCCATCAACCGCTGCACGGGCCAGGTGTTGATCACGCGTTCGGCCGGCACCTCGTTGTCGAGCGCGCGTTGGGCCCCGTATCCGAGAAAGTCCAGCTGACCCGGCGCATGCGCGTCGGTGTCGATTGCGAAGTGACAGCCGATCTCAAGGGCCAGCCGGATCAGCCGGGAGGGCGGATCACGACGCTCCAGGCGCGAGTTGATCTCCACCGCAGTGCCGTGTTCGCGGCATGCCGCGAACACCGCCTCGGCATCGAACGTCGACTCGGGGCGCAATCCACGACTCCCTTCCACGAGCCGGCCGGTGCAGTGGCCGAGCACCGACACGCGCGGATGCGAAACCGCACGTACCATCCGGCGGGTCATCGCCGCGCTGTCCATGGACAATTTGGAGTGCACGCTGGCGACCACGATGTCGAGGCGGTCGAGGAATTCCGGTTCCTGGTCCAGCGATCCGTCGTCGAGAATGTCCACCTCGATGCCGGGAAGGATCCGCATGGGCGCGAAACGGCTCGCGTAATTGCTCGATGAGGTCGAGTTGGCGGCGCAAGCGTTCGACGGAGAGCCCGTTGGCGACCCTCAATCGCGGCGAATGATCGGTGACCGCGCAGTATTCGTGCCCCAGTTCCTGCGCGGCGGCCATCATCTGGTCAACTGGCGCCGACCCGTCGGACCAGTTCGAATGCACATGCAGGTCGCCACGCAACGCTGCCCGCATCGCGCCGCCACCGAAGTCCGAGGCCGCCGTGCGCAGTTCGGTCAGGACGTCGGGCTCACGGCCCGCCCACGCCTGAGCGATCACGGATGCGGTCTTCGGACCGATGCCTGGCAACGACTGCCAGGCATCGGTCCGGCCATACCGCTCGCGCTGCCCTTCGTCGAGCGCTTCGACGACATCGGCCGCGTTCCGATAGGCCATCACGCGGCGGGGATCTTCGCCGGCACGGTCCTTGTAGTAGGCGATCCTGCGCAGCGCCGCCACCGGATCCATTGCAGCCATGTCCCAAGTGTGCACCGGCCCGCAGCACAGTGACCTCGTCATCGAGACGCCGCGCCCAAGCGCGGACTACGTTGGATCGAATGCAATTCGCGTTCAAGACCTCGCCACAGAACACCGCATGGAGCGACATGCTGGCGGTTTGGCGTGCCGCCGACGACATCGGCGTATTCGAATCCGGATGGACGTTCGACCACTTCTACCCGATCTTCTCCGATCCCAAAGGGACCCTGCCTGGAGGGCTGGGTGACGCTCACGGCACTGGCACAGGCCACCCAGCGCCTTCGGCTCGGCGTGCTCGTCACGGGCATCCACTATCGACACCCTGCGGTGCTGGCCAATATGGCTTCGGCCCTCGACATCGTCTCGGGTGGACGGCTGGAACTGGGTGTCGGTGCGGGCTGGAACGAGGAGGAATCAGGGGCGTACGGAATCGAGCTAGGCAGCATGAAAGAACGGTTCGACCGGTTCGAAGAGGCATGCCAAGTGTTGACCAGCCTGCTCAGCCAGGAGAGCACCGACTTCGACGGCGCCTACTACCAACTCAAGGACGCCCGCAACGAGCCCAAGGGCCCGCAACGGCCGCACCCGCCGATCTGCATCGGCGGCAGCGGCGAGAAGCGCACCCTGAAAATCACGGCGCGCTACGCCGACCATTGGAACTTCGTCGGTGGGCCGCCCGAAGAGTTCGCCCGCAAGCGCGACGTGCTGGCCGCCCACTGCGCCGACATCGGGCGCGATCCCTCCGAGATCCGATTGTCATCGCATCTGCGACTGAGCTCCGACCGCGCTTACCAACAGGTGATCGATGAAGCCGGCGCTTTGGGCGCCGAGGGCCTCGACCTTGGCATCGTCTACCTGCCGCCGCCCTACGACCCCGCCGTCCTGGAGCCCCTCGCCGAGGCCATCCGGGAATCGGGTCTGCTCACGGCTGACTCGTGATCAGCAGACTCATGATCACAGTCCGATAACGTTCCGGCAAAGACGGTGTCACATCAGCGAACGTGTTCGTTCGCCCGCGCCGGATTATTGCTAGAAGCCGAACCGAACCAGTTCGTCTGCGGTGACGAGCCGCTCGTGCTTGGCCGGAAATTCTCGGCTCCGCACGGGATGCCGGAACAATGACCAGGCGATTCTTCCCATCCGCGTCCGAGATATCGGGTTCATGTGCACTGCGATCACTCCTGCGGTCTTCGGTTGCCGGACCGGGGATTACCCTACCTCAACAGCCGCCGACAAACATTAGATATCGTAGCATCGGCAAACTCCGGAAGGCGCGCCGAAAAAACATCTGATGTTTTCAGTGTTTCCAAAGTGATCCCTGAGATTTGCTGTTTAGTGGCCTGGATCGGCTCGGTAGCCACCGTGACCAGCCCTATCCGAGCGGTCGCGGCCGAGGGAAGCCGGCAGTTGCATCCCAGCGCAAACCGACGCGGCAAAGTAGCCGAGCACACTTCCACGGGTGACCAAGGTCACCTCTGTGCCACACCCCGCGCGATGCGCGATGCCTTACCGCTGCGGCGCCGCGGTAGGCACGATCGGCGCGGGCAGCGCGGTGGTTCCCATCAGGAAGCGGTCGACCGCCGCGGCCGCGGCCCGGCCCTCGGCTATCGCCCACACGATCAGCGATTGGCCGCGACCAAGGTCGCCCGCCGCGAAAACGCCCGGCACGGCGGTCTGGAACTCGCAGTCTCGGGCCACGTTGCCGCGATCGGTGAACTCGACGCCCAAGTCGGTCAAAAGCCCGTTCTTCTCGGGTCCGACAAAACCCATTGCCAGCAGTACCAGATCCGCATCGAGTTCGAAGTCGCTGCCGCCGACTTTCTCGAATCGGCCGCCCTCCATGGTGACCTCGTGCACCTTCAGGCCGGTGACGTGTCCGTCCTCGCCCACAAACTGTTCGGTATTCACCGAGAACACCCGCTCGCCACCCTCGTCATGTGCCGATGACACACGGAACATCAGCGGGTAGGTCGGCCACGGCGTCGATTCGGCACGCAAGGCCGGCGGCCGGGGCATGATCTCGAACTGGTGGACGCTTGCCGCGCCCTGCCGATGGGCGGTGCCCAGGCAGTCGGCGCCGGTGTCGCCACCGCCGATGATGACGACTTTCTTGCCCTTGGCCGTGATGGGCGGCTCGCCGTCGTCACCGAGCACCGGATCGCCGTTCTGCACACGGTTTCCCCACGGGAGGTACTCCATCGCCTGATGGATGCCGTCCAGCTCGCGCCCCGGCACCGGGAGGTCCCGCCAGGCCGTGGCCCCGCCCGCGAGCACCACCGCGTCGAACTCTTCCCGGAGCTGCTCCGCGGTGATGTCCACCCCGACGTTGACCCCGGCGCGGAACTGCGTTCCTTCGGCTTCCATTTGTTCCAGCCGTCGGTCGATGTGACGTTTCTCCATCTTGAATTCCGGGATGCCATAGCGCAGCAACCCGCCGATCCGATCGGCGCGTTCGAATACCGTGACCAGGTGCCCAGCGCGGGTGAGCTGCTGGGCGGCGGCCAATCCGGCCGGTCCGGAGCCGACCACCGCGACATTCTTTCCGGTCAGGGAATCCGGCGGCAGCGGCTTCACCCACCCCTCAGCGAACGCGTTGTCGACGATTTCGACCTCAACCTGCTTGATCGTCACCGGATCCTGGTTGATACCGAGCACACACGATGCCTCGCACGGCGCCGGACACAGGCGCCCGGTGAATTCGGGGAAGTTGTTGGTCGCGTGCAGGCGTTCGATCGCGTCCCGCCACCGTCCGCGGAACACCAGATCGTTCCACTCCGGAATCAGATTCCCCAGTGGGCAACCGTTGTGGCAGAACGGGATACCGCAGTCCATGCACCGCGACGCCTGAACCTGCAAGGAGTCGTGGGAGAACTCTTCGTAGACTTCTTTCCAGTCCTTCAGGCGCAGGGACACCGGCCGGCGCACCGGCGTTTCGCGATGGGTGTGCTTCAGGAAGCCGCTTGGATCACCCACGAGCGGCCGCCATGATCGCCTCGTTGACATCCTCGCCGGCGGCATTCGCCCGACCGATCGCATCCAGGACTCGCTTGTAGTCGCGGGGCATCACCTTTACAAAGTTCTGCTGCTCACGCGGCCAATCTGCGATCACCCGCTGTCCCACTGCTGAGTCCGTTGCATCGACGTGCGCAGCGATCATCTCGCACAACCATTCCTTGTCGGCCTCATCCATAGCATCAAGATCGACCATCTCCCCGTTGACGTTGTCCGGCAGGACGCCATTCGGGTCGTACACATAGGCCACCCCGCCCGACATGCCTGCCGCGAAGTTACGTCCGGTGGCGCCAAGGATCACCACTTTGCCGCCGGTCATGTATTCGCACGCGTGGTCGCCCACGCCCTCGACCACCGCTTCGGCGCCCGAGTTGCGGACCGCGAATCTTTCGCCGACCACTCCCCGTAGGAACACCCGGCCGCTGGTGGCGCCGAACAGGATCACGTTGCCGCCGATGATGTTGTCCTCGGCGACGTAGCCGACCGGGGCACTGTCCGACGGCCGCACCACGATGCACCCTCCGGACAGGCCCTTTCCGACGTAGTCGTTGGCGTCGCCGTAGACCCGCAAGGTGATACCAGACGGCAGGAACGCACCGAAGCTGTTGCCTGCGGACCCGTCGAAAGTGATGTCGATCGTGCCGTTCGGAAGGCCCTTCCCGCCATGGGCTTTGGTCACCTCATGGCCCAGCATCGTGCCGACGGTACGGTTGACGTTGGCGATGGTCGTGGTGAACCGAACGGGAGAACCGTCGTCTATCGCTTCGCGGCACTGCGCGATCAGCTGCTGATCCAGCGCCTTGTCCAGCCCGTGATCCTGGCGCGAGCTGCAGTAGAGGTCCTGGTTCATGAATGCCGATTCCGGCTCGTACAGCACCGGGCTCAAGTCGAGCTTGTGGGCTTTCCAATGCTGGGCGGCCTGCGTGGTATCGAGCGAGCCGACCTGCCCGACCATCTCGTTGACGGTCCGGAAGCCCAACTGCGCCATCAGTTCCCGAACTTCCTCGGCGAGGAACATGAAGAAGTTCTCGACGAACTCCGGCTCGCCGTCGAACCGCGCCCGCAGAACCGGGTTCTGGGTGGCGACGCCCACCGGGCAGGTGTCGAGGTGGCACACCCGCATCATGATGCAGCCCGACACCACCAGCGGGGCCGTCGCGAAGCCGAACTCCTCGGCGCCGAGCAGCGCTGCGACGACGACGTCGCGGCCGGTTTTCAGCTGGCCGTCGACCTGAACAACAATGCGGTCGCGAAGCCCGTTGAGCAGCAACGTCTGCTGCGTTTCGGCCAGCCCGAGTTCCCATGGCGCACCGGCGTGCTTCTGCGATGTCAGCGGTGTGGCACCGGTACCACCGTCATGCCCGGAGATCAGCACCACGTCGGCATGGGCTTTGGACACTCCGGCCGCCACCGTCCCAACCCCGTTCTCGCTGACCAGCTTCACGTGGATGCGCGCCGATGGATTGGCGTTCTTCAGATCGTGGATCAACTGGGCGAGATCCTCGATCGAGTAGATGTCGTGATGCGGAGGTGGCGAAATCAGGCCGACGCCCGGGGTCGAGTGCCGCACTTCAGCCACCCACGGGTACACCTTGTGACCCGGAAGCTGTCCGCCCTCACCGGGTTTGGCGCCCTGAGCCATCTTGATCTGGATGTCGGTGCAATTGGTGAGGTAGTGACTGGTGACCCCGAACCGGGCCGAAGCGACCTGCTTGATGGCGCTGCGCCGCCAGTCCCCGTCGGGATCTGGGTCGAAGCGGTCGACGGACTCACCGCCCTCACCCGAGTTCGACCGTGCGCCAAGACGATTCATGGCGATGGCCAACGTCTCATGGGCCTCCGCAGAGATCGAGCCGTAGCTCATCGCCCCGGTGGAGAACCGCTTGACGATCTCGCCGGCGCGGCTCGACCTCCTCGAGCGGAACCGGCGGGCGGACGCCGCTCCTTGAACTTCAGCAGACCGCGCAGCGATGCCATCCGCTCGCTCTGGTCGTCGACGAGGCGGGTGTACTCCTTGAACACCTCGTAGCGGCCGGTTCGGGTGGAATGCTGCAACTTGAAAACGGTCTCGGGGTTGAACAGGTGATATTCGCCATCGCGACGCCATTGGTACTCGCCGCCCACCTCGAGTTCGCGGTGCGCACGTTCGTCGGGCCGCTCCAGGTATGCCAACTCATGCCGGGCCTCGACATCGGCGGCGATGTCGTCGAGGTCGATCCCCCCGGTGGCGCAGTGCAGGCCGGTGAAGTACTCGTCGAGTACCCGCTGGGAGATGCCGACCGCCTGGAACAACTGTGCGCCGGTGTAGGACGCCAGCGTCGAGATGCCCATCTTGGACATCACCTTGAGCACACCCTTGCCAGCGGCCTTGACGTAGTTGGACAGCGCTTTTTCGCGATCGAGCTCGATCACGCCGCGGTCGATCATGTCCTCGATCGACTCGAAGGCCATGTAGGGGTTGATGGCCGCCACGCCGAACCCGACCAGCATCGCCATGTGATGCACTTCGCGCGCGTCGCCGGCCTCGACCGCCAGGCCGACCTGGGTGCGGGTGCGTTCCCGGACCAGGTGGTGATGCACCGCGGCCACCGACAGCAGCGACGGGATCGGCGCCATCCACTCGTTGGACTCCCGGTCGGAGAGCACGATGATCAGAGCACCGTTGCGGATCGCCTGAGAGACCTTGGTGCGCACGTCCTCCAGCGCGCGGCGCAGCCCGCGACCGCCCTCGGCCACCGGGTACAGGCAGTTGATGACCGCGGCGCGCATTCCGTGCTTGCGGCCCCGGATCTCGTGATCCGGGTCGACATTGACCAGCTTGGCCAGCTCATGATTGCGCAGGATCGGCTGGGGCAGCACGATCTGGCGGCACGAGTTCTCGTTCGGGTTCAGCAGGTCGCCTTCCGGGCCGATGACGCCCTGCAGGCTGGTGACGACTTCTTCGCGGATGGCGTCCAGCGGCGGGTTGGTCACCTGGGCGAACAACTGCTGGAAGTAGTCGAACAGCATCCGCGGCCGTGCCGACAGCACCGCGATCGGGGTGTCGGTGCCCATCGAACCCAGCGCCTCGGCGCCGGTACGCGCCATCGGGGCCACCAGCAAATTGAGTTCTTCGTAGGTGTAGCCGAAGGCCTGCTGCCGCAGCACCACCCGGTGGTGCGGCATCCTGACGTAGTCGCCCTGCGGCAGCTCGTCGAGATGGAAGAGGCCGTCGTCGAGCCATTCTTGATACGGCCGCTCGGCGGCCAGTTGGGCCTTGACCTCCTCATCGGAGACGATGCGGCCTTGCGCGGTATCGACGAGGAACATCCGGCCGGGCTGCAAGCGCATGCGGCGTACCACCGTGGCCGGGTCCAGCTCGAGCACGCCGGCCTCCGACGCCATCACCACCAGTCCGTCGTCGGTGACCCAGATGCGCGAGGGGCGCAAACCGTTACGGTCGAGCACCGCCCCGACGACCGAACCGTCGGTGAAACACACCGACGCCGGGCCGTCCCAGGGTTCCATCAGCGAGCCGTGGTACTGATAAAAAGCGCGTCGACGCCCGTCCATCGACTCGTTGCGCTCCCAGGCCTCGGGGATCATCATCAGCACCGCGTGGGCAATGCTGCGGCCGCCCAGGTGCAACAGTTCGAGCACCTCGTCGAATCGGGCGGTGTCGGAGGCTCCCGGCGTGCAGACCGGGAAGATCTTGTTCAAGTCGTTGTGATAGCCGAAGACGTCGGTATGGATCAGGGCCTCGCGGGCACGCATCCAGTTCTCGTTGCCGGTCACGGTGTTGATCTCGCCGTTGTGCGCGACCCGGCGGAACGGATGGGCCAGCGGCCAGGACGGGAAGGTGTTGGTGGAAAACCGGGAATGCACGATGCCCAGGGCACTCTCCAGCCGGTCGTCCTGCAGGTCGAGGTAGAACGCTCTGAGCTGCGGGGTGGTCAACATTCCCTTGTAGACGAAGGTCGCACCCGAAAGGCTCGGAAAATAGACCGTTTCGCGGCCGGGACCGTCCTGACCGGGCCCCTTCGTGCCGAGCTCATGCTCGGCACGCTTGCGGATCACATAGGCGCGGCGCTCCAGATCCATGCCGGCCGCACCGCCGACGAAGAGCTGGCGAAACGTCGGCATCGCATCGCGTGCCAGCGCGCCCAGGGCGGAGTCGTCGGTGGGCACATCCCGCCAACCGAGTAGTTCCAGGCCTTCTGCTTCGACGATTTTCTCGACGGCCGCGCACGCCGCGGCGGCATCTTTGGACGACTGCGGAAGAAATGCGATACCGGTCGCGTAACTGCCGGGTTCGGGCAGTTCGAAGTCCACAACCGCACGCAAGAAGCGGTCCGGCACCTGCAGCAGGACGCCCGCGCCGTCGCCGGTGTTCGGTTCGGCACCCTGGGCGCCGCGGTGTTCGAGGTTGAGTAGTGCGGTGATGGCCTTGTCGACGATGTCGCGGCTTCGGCGACCGTACATGTCCACGACCATGGCCACACCACACGAGTCGTGCTCGTAGGCGGGGTTGTACAGCCCGGCCTTCCTGGGCATTTTCCCGACTGGTCCCACCTGACCCTCCATGAAAACTCCGCTCGGTAACCCCGACTGCGATCCGAAGTAGGCGGGCTGGCCTATCCGGTCTGGTGCCTCGGGAGTGTCGCGGCCCGGTCGCCGTGCAGCAGTGAACGGCAACCCTGTGGGCGGGTCACGACCAGTTCGTAAAACGATATGTCAAACCCGCCCTGACATGCCAACTTGGTGATGAACAGCCCCGCGGTCGCGGTCGCTGAGTGCCCGACGCACAACGTCACAACCCGAATTCCGGCAAAGGCGTTTTCGGCGGGATTTTCTGGGGATTCTCAAACTTTGCCCTCAGGGCAATGGGTATATGCGGGCAGATGACGGGCATTGCCCGATACTGGGCGCATCCCGTTCGACGTCCGAAGGAGATCTTTGGTGAGCAATCGACCGGACTCCTGGCGGGAACGGCGGTCGGCATCCGGGCCGCCGGTGGATCCCGAGAGGTGGCCGGGCCCACCCGGGCCCCCGCCGCCGCCCACGCCGGGGGGACCACGACACCGCGCCGACCACCCGCAGGTTCGCCCGGACTCGGCGGCGGCGGACACCGAGGTGCTGGTCATTCCCGCAACGACCAGTGCCCGAAGGCCGGTGCCGGGCCGGGGATGGCGCCGGCTGGCCTACACCGCGACTTTCGGACTGCTCAATCTGGGACCCTCGGAGCAGGACCGCCGCGTGGCGGAATACGAGGCGATGATCAGATCGCGGCTGCTCGGCCACTACAAGGTCGGTGTGCTCGGCAAAGGGGGCGTCGGGAAGACGTCGGTCGCCGCCAGCGTCGGCTCGGTGTTCGCAGTACTGCGCCAACGGGATCGGGTGGTGGCCGTGGACGCCGACACCGCGTTCGGGCGGTTGGGCAGCCGGGTCGACCCGACCGCCCGCGGCACCTTTTTCGACGTGACCGCTGCACAGGATCCCGGCTCGTTCGAAGCGATCCGTCCGCGGCTGGGCGCCAACAGGGCGGGGCTGCTCGTTCTCGCCGGAGATTCGGGCATGTCCTCCCGCCGGCTGCTGGACCCCGCCATCTACCGGGAAGCGATGGCGCGTCTGCAACGTCACTTCGCCATCGCGGTCATCGACTGCGGCTCGGCCATGGATGCCCCGGTCACGCGAGAGGCGATGCGCGATCTCGACGCACTCATCGTCGTGTCGTCGCCGTGGGCAGACGGAGCATCGACCGCGGCGCAAACCATGGAGTGGCTGGCCGCCAACGGCAGAGCGGGTTTGTTGCAGCGGACCGTCGTGGTGCTCAATGACTCCGACGGTCACGCGGAGAAGAAAAGGCGATCGGCGCTGGCGCAGTATTTCGCCGATCGGGGCCAACCCGTGGTCGAGGTGCCTTTCGACCCGCACCTGCGCACGGGCGGGGTGATCGACGTGACGGGACCGATGTCCGCGGCCACCCGCGATCGGTTCCTGGAGGTCGCCGCCACCGTCGCAGCGAACTTCGCGGCCGGAGCGCGCCGGCCATAGCGTTTGCACCCGAAACATGTTGCAGGACAAAGGACTTAGAGCTTAAAGCTGAATGTTGACGTGTTTCTCGGCGCACGCATCGGCGACGGCGGTGACCATGTCATGGGTGCGGATCGTCTCCAAGTCGGCCACCGTCACCGAAGCACGATCGCGCCGATGCTGCGCCGCGACCCGTGAATCCCGCAACCGTTCGGCCCGCTCGACCACGTTGCGGGCGAAGCGCCCGTTCTGCATCACGTCGATACCGTGTGAGCCGTCGGGAGCCCGGTATGCGCGCAATATCTGGCAGGCCGCATTGAGCGCCTCCCTGGCCGCGGGCTCGATAACAGTGGCCCGCGGTTTGCCGTAACGCACCGCTATCTCCACCAGCTCCGCCGGGGCGTACGACTCAAAACGCAGCTTCCGATTGAACCGGCCGGCCAATCCCGGGTTCACGGTGAGGAATTCGTCGACTTCCTTCTCGTAGCCGGCCCCGATGAAGCAGAAGTCGAATCGGTGGACTTCCAGCGCCACCAACAACTGGTTGACCGCCTCCATGCCGATCATGTCCGGTCGCCCGTCGTGGTGACGCTCGACCAGGCTGTAGAACTCGTCCATGAAGAGGATGCGGCCGAGCGAACGGTTGATGAGCTCGTTGGTTTTCGGGCCTGACGACCCGATGTGCTCCCCGCAGAAGTCCGCACGCTTGACCTCGATGATCTCGGGATGGCGGACGATACCCAGGCCGGCGTATATCTTGCCGAGGGCTTCGGCCGTCGTCGTCTTGCCGGTGCCGGGAGGTCCGACCAGGAGCATGTGATTGGTCTGGTTGGTGACCGGCAGTCCGTGAGCCAGGCGCAGCGCGCGGACTTCGATCTGGTCTTCCAGTTCGGCGACGGCCCGCTTGACCTCTGCCAAACCGACCTGATTGTTCAGCAGTTGGCGCCCTTCGGCGAGCAGTTCGGAACGCAGGTCGTCGTTCTCGAGTTCCTCGCGCTCCGCCGATGACTGTTCGGTCGACACATCCCAGCGATTGGTGCGGCTGTTGATGGTCTCCTCGTCGGTGACCACCAGTTGCAGGGTGGGGTCCGCGAGAGCCTGCTGTGCGGCCGGGATCAGGGCACCGTTGATTGTCGCCTTCGACAACGCGACCTGCGCCTTGTCCTCCTCCCCCAACTGGCGGTACGCCATGCCCCGGATGTAGGCGAGATCCGCTGCAATAAGCGGAAATTCGTTGGGATCAATCGCCGCGACCATCGAGTCGCCAAGACTGCGCCGTTGATTGGGTTGAAGGTGCGCCGTACGCGGCTCGACCCGATCCGTCCAGTCCAAGGCCACTCGGCCCTGACCGAGGTGTGCGGCGGCGTGCGCGGCCAAGGTGTTCGTTGCCGCGGTGACCGCGGACATGATGATGGCTTGTGGCGGCAGTATTTTCGCTGCATCCGATATCACATCCGGCCAGCGCTGAGTGGCGAACATCAGGTACGCTCTGATGTACTGCTGCCACTGGTGGTTCTCCCAGGTATCCAGCAGCGCAGGATCCTTCAGCAGCCCTTCGGCTTTTTCGTATTGCTTGTCGTCTACAAGGGCGCTGGCCAATGCGAGGCCGGCATGCGATGCTTCGGTGACGGTGATCGCGAGATACGGCCCGGCCTTGATATGTGCGGCCAGCCGCGCGCCGATCCGATTGGTCTCCCGGTGCATACGCGCTCCGCACGCATGGAGTTCCTTGAGCGTGGACAATGCGGCATCGCCAGCTGCCACCCGCCCAAGCCACGCATCGGCCATTGCCGGGTCGATTTCAGTCGCTTGACAGAACCGCGACCGGGCAGCCGACGGATCGCTGTCCAGCAGCGCCATACCCTGATCGAACTGCCTGCGCGCGGCCGCGGTGTTTGTCGTGGACATCGGCGGAATTTATCGTCTCTCGTCTGCAAATCGGGATTGGGACATCAAGGTCATCGGCTCGGAAGACACATAACGGTTTTCGGCTCGGAAGAGCTCCACTTCGACGTTGACGGCCCGCCCTGCCACCGATACCTCGACCATGGCCGGCTCGATCTGGGTTATCACGATGTCGGCGTGCCCGCGGTGCGGCTCGCCCGGTCGGCCCACCGAAATGACGGTGTGGGGCCGCGGTGAGGGCACAAGCGGACCGTCCACCACGCTGACAGTCGTCCCCGCCGCCGGCCGGGGCTGATCGGTGACGGCGATGTCCGGCATGCGGACGCTGGCCCACCGCGCAATGCTGCGGGTGTGGACCGTAATCCGGTCACCGGCGGCGGCCGTGCGGATCACGATGCGTTTGGCTATGTGCTCCTCTGCCGCGATGTGCACCCGGGTGAACTCTCCGGGGTCGCTCAGCGGCAGCAGCAACCGATCGCCGCTACCCACCTTGCCGAGGAGCACACCCGACGGGCCAACCGGAATGGTGAGGGTCGAAGGTGCCGTGCCGCACTGGATTCCGCGCAGCTGCCGCGTAGGCACGCACAGATTGGCGGCCAGAGCGGTCGCCTGCTCCCCTGGCAGCGTTTGCAGGACCACGGCTGGAGGCGCGGGCGGCGACTGGGCCGTGCGCACTGTGAGACTCGCGGTCACGGTCTCGTCGGGGAAGAGGGTGATGTTCTGGATGACGAAGTCGGCGGGAATCGACCAGGCTTGAGCGAGAACCTCCGATCGGACATCAGCTGTCCGGTACCCGTACGTCGTCAGCCAGCCTCCCTCCCCGCGAACCGAACCCCAATGCCGGCGGCCCGCGCTCAGGGCCGGCAGGCCAAGCCTGCGCTCCAACTCGACGATGTCGGTCGTGGTGGCCACCCTCGCCCGGATCCCCCGTACCCGCAGAGCGGCGGACATGCGTTGCGCCACTGCAATGGCCGCGGTGCCGGCTGTCGGCCTCAAGTCCAACGCGTCGGCGTTCTCGAACGATGCGATGCGGGCGATCAGCCACGTCTCGCGTTGCCCCGCGTATGGCGGGGAACCGATCATCGTGTCGTAGACCGGCGGATAGTCACCGGTACTGCGCCGGCGAGCGCCCGCGCTCACGACGCTCATCGAGTCGATGGACAGACCGAGGCTCTGGTCCATCATCGCGAAGAGGTCGGTGACGTCGATCGCGTTCCGGTCATGGGCCGACGCCGATCCGGTCAAGACCGTCGGGGTGTAGGGCTTGCCGAGAATCTGGACAGCCACCACGGAGACCCCGTCCTGATAGCGCACACCGCCGCCGGAGCGATCGTTCACCACCGTGATGGGTTCGGTGAACGCGATGGGCCGATTCCGCCGCAGCCAATGGCCCGCCCACGACCACAGCGGCTGGCCGTGCCACGGCACCGCGGCCACCAGCAGGCCGAGCACCAAACCCACTGCCGCGCCGATGTAGCCGCCCACGCCCCAACCGATCAGTCCCAGCAGCATCACGCCCGCGACCACCGCGAACTGAACCGTCGGGCTCATAACGACCTCCGCGCGCGTGCGACCAGTGAAGCGATAACGACGGCCGCCGCCACAAAGCCGGCGAAGACCAACGCGATGTTGCGCGCCCGGTGGTCCGGGGCCGGCGCGGGTGGAGCGGGTGCGATGACGCGGGTCTGGGCCTCCGCGGCTACCGGCGGGCCAGGGGGAACATCGAAGGTCAGCGCCGCGACCGGGTCGATGACTCCATAGCCCACCTGGTTGTCGACGCCCCGCGGCGGGTTGTGCGCGGTCTGCAGAATCCGGTTGATGACCTGGTGCGCGGAGATTTCCTTGTATTTCGCGCGCACGAGCGCCGCCACGCCACTGACGTAGGCCGCGGAGAAGCTGCTCCCCCAGAACGGGGTGTTCGGCTCACCCGGCCGTGACGGCGGGTACGCGTTCACCGGGCCGCCCGTTTGTGGCGACAGGCCCATGATTCCGACACCCGGCGCGGCGACCCCCACCCATGGCCCGGCGAGACTCTTGGCCAGCGGAGCGCCCGAATTGTCGACGGCGCCGACGGACAGCACGTAGTCGGAGAACCACGAGGGCGTGGACACCGTCTTGACCTGATCCCAGCCCCTGGGATCGGAGGCGTTCAGCGGATCGAACAGCGGGTTCTGCGCGCAGTTGTCCTCGCCCTCGTTGCCGGCGGCGGAGACGACGACGGCGTCTTTGACGGTGGCGGCGTACCAGACGGCGGCACCCAGTGAGCGCTGGTCCATAGGATCGGCCGCCGGCAGGCAGGCCGTGACGCTGATGTTGATCACCTTGGCACCCATGTTCGCCGCATGCACGATCGCCTGTGCGAGCGAAGCTATCGTTCCTGCCTTCTGCCGCACCTCGTGGTTCACCCCGGGGTGTGGGCTGACGAACTCGTACGCTCGCGACGACTGCCTGATGGATATCAGCGTCGCGTGCGGAGCGACGCCGGCCACGCCGTCGGGAGCGCCGGGAGCGGGCGGTGGCACCGCGGGATTGTCGGGTCCCCCCGGATTCGGGTCGCCCGGCGCGTTTGCGGGTTCATCTGGTGGAGGAGGTGGAGGGGGTTCGGGTGGCGGCGGAGGCGGCGCGGGCCGGACCTCGGTGATCGTCACCGGTGGTGGCGGCGGCGGGGGCGCCGGTGGTGGAGGAGGCCCACCCGGAGGCGGCGGCGCACCTAGCGCCGGGGGCGGACCTGCCGGCGGGGGAAACGCCGGCGTCGGAGGCATCGGCGGTGGCATCGGCGTGCCCTGCGGAGCCGCGCCGATGAGGGAGGCGACGATCGTTCCGTGGGCGTCGCAGTCCAGCAGACCATCCCCACCCATGATGTAGTCCCCGCCCGGGACGACCGGCATCCGTGGACTGGGATTCACGCCGGTGTCGATCACCGCCACCAGTACGCCGTTTCCGGTCGAGTACTGCCAGGCCTTGCCGATGTTGAGCATCGCGAACCCGGGCGAAGTGACCGCGACATTGGGGTTGGCCACGGTAATCGCCTGGGCGCAAATGTTGCTTTGGCGCATCGGGTCGTCGGGTCCTGGCCGGCCGTCGGCCGGTACCGCCGAGGGGTCGACGGACGGGGGCGGCGTTGCCTGCGACACAGGAAGACTGCAGCTCATTGCGACGAACAGGGTGGCCACCAGCGCGCCGATCCGCTGCATGTGGCCTGGCCAGGTCATCGCATCCGCACCCAGTTGAACAGTCCGCTGATCCAGGCCGCCAGCGGCATCGATGCCACGATCGCGGTCAGTTCGAGCCATTCGGTCACCATTCGCACCATCGGGGTGAACTTGGTGACCGGCACCAGAAGCGCGGCGAGCAGACCGAATGCGGCGAACGCCATCAGGGCCGACGCTCCCCACAGCAGAGGTGAGGAACCTGCGGGTGCGTCCAACACGTACTTTGCCACGCCGGCACAGGTTGCCGCGCCCGCTCCGATGACCAGCGCGACCGATTGCCACTTGTCGGCGAATGCGCGTCCCCTGCTGATGAATATGAGCACGAACAGCCCGGCCAGCACCGCTGCGGCGATGCTGCGCGGCCGGCCCGGCATCAAGGTGGCCCAGACCGCAACCGGAAGAGCCGCAGCCGCGGCCATGCAGATCCCGGTGAGAACCTGGTTGGCGCGACGTGCTGCGGCAGCGATCTCACCACCCCGCGGCGTGGTGTCGGGGTTGGGCTCATCCTCGTCGACGCCCTCTTCAACGGGCGACACCGTGTCCACCGGTGCTCCGTCGCTGCGCCGGAACAGATCCCGGCCGGTGATGGAGCCGAAGTGTGGCGGCCTGATGCGTGCGGTCCAGAGCGCGAAGGTCGCCGCCATGCTCAGCAGCAGCAGCAATGTGATCAGGGTGCCCATGCCAAGCCACTGCCCATGCACCGGTCGCCACATCCGTGCTCCAGCCACGATGCCGCCCAATGCGCACAACGTCATGAAGGCCGCTGCGATCGTGAAGTGACGCCCGGTCAGCGTGACCAGCCCGGACGTGAGAACCCCGAAGCCAATCACGGCGATGAAGACATGCGCCGCCCCGACGCTGCCCGGCGGCGCGGTACCGCAGGCCGTCGCCAGTAACGGCACTGCGACCCATCCGAAGCCGCTGAGCAGATCGGTGCGCCCGCGCCACCAACGCCACACGGCGAACGCTCCGCCGGCGGCCAGCAGACCAGCGGCCGCCGTGACGATGGCGGGAACCAGCGACTCGTTGTGCAGCCGGTCTCGCACCGCGAGGCCCAAAATGGTCAGCCCGATCATCGCCACAATCGCGATTGCGGTGTGCGCTGCGGTCTCCAGGGTCACCGGCTGGAACAACTTCTTCCCCACCCGGGCCAAGCCGGTGGACAACGATTCGTACTGCGGCACAAAGCTCTCTCCGTCGGATGCAGGAACCAGCACCAGCGTCGTACCGTCTTCGACTCCGAGTTCGTCGAGTGTTTTCGTAACATCGAGCCGGGTGCCGTTCGCGCGATTCAGCTCATATCCCAATCCGGCGTCGAGGCCGGGCAACCCGCGGCGTCGAAGTTCGACGTTGAGCAACTCGACGATGTCGTCGATGAACATCTCCACCGGCACCGATGCGGGATATACCTGCGATAACAGATGCCCCCCGCACACGACCGCGACCGCGCACCGTGCCGGAAAAGAAACCTTGGCCATCAATTCAGCCTATCGGCGTCTGGCGTGTATTTATCCATAATTCCCGCGGTTATTTCGAACAACCGCAATCTGGTCTTCTTGTTCAGTTCGTGCTGGGTGTCGATAACACCGCCCTTGGCGAGGTGCAAATCATACGGCATGAATTCGACGGTCGCGCCGGACTGATGGAATCGCTCGGTCAGGTAAGCTACCGCGTCCTTGTCGTAGTTGTCCCGGCTGTCGTTGAGGATGACCGTGCTTCGCGACACCAGCTCGTGATAGCCCATCGATCTGAGCATGTCGACCGATCGGGATACCGGTAGCGACGTATCCGCGGTCAGCCCGGAAACCAGGACCAGGGTGTCGCAGGCATCGAACACCGCCTTCATCACCGGATGCTCGAGATCGTCGGCGGTGTCGACGAGGATGACATTGTGAGTACGCCGGAGGCGGGCGAGAACGCCGGTGAACATCGACGGGACCAGCGGGCGTGGCTGATCGGAAACGCGATTGCCCGCGAGTACATCCAGGCCGACGCTGTTCTGGCCGAGATGTTCTCGGATATCGGCATAACCCTGGACGTCGGTGTCGTTGAGTATCGCGGCGTAGTCGCCCGGCGGAGTGTCGTCGATACGGCCGGCGAGCGTGCCGAAACCCGGAACCGCATCGATGGCAACGACGTTCTCCGGACGGCACTCGCGCAATACCGCGCCGATGCACGCCGTCATGGTGGTCTTCCCGACGCCGCCCTTACCCGAAACCACACCGATCACGTACTGCTTGCGCACATGGCGGCGGATACGCTCCCGCAGTTCGCGGTAGTGACGCTCGGCCGGCGATTCACCGAGATTAATTGACCGAAACGAAGCGCGGTAGGCAAAATTCCGCCATCCGGAGCCCGGTGGAATTTTGCGCGGCGCAACCATATCGGAGGCACGCAGTGTGCCCGATATCGAGTCGGGCATTTGGGAATTCGTGCCGCCGTGCTCACCTCGGATCGGCGCATTCCTGTCCAACCTATTCAACGGATCGCCCCACGGATTTGTCACGAATTCAATCCTAACATGTTAGTATCACGCCTCGGCTCAAACAATCCTGCGGTGGGAAAACCATTCATTGTTTGCCGGCAGCCGGCGCAGCATCGCATTAATTGCACTGGTGATGTTGGCGGGGGTGCCCGGAGACACGATCATCCATTTCTTGCCCCCCCTGGGCGCGTGTTCGGCAACGATCCGGCCGCCGGGTGTGTCGTAGATGGTGACCGACCCGTGATCGACGTGAATTCGGCCCGGCGCGCCTTCGGCCCCGGCCTGCACGGCGACGATAGATGCTGAGGCAGATTTCGAGGTGTCGGTGGCGATCATCAACGCCCGGATCTGTTCGGGTTCCAATCGCTGGTTGTTGAGGAACTTGCGCAGATCCTCGTGACTCTTGACATTGCCGACGATGTTGTCGACATCGATCGTGGCGGGCCTGAACTGTGCGGGTTCCAGGTTTCCGCACAACCGCTCGATCTGCGACCTGATCACGGTGTTGGCCGCATCCTCGGAGGCCGCGGTTCCGGCCGGTCCGATCCGGATGATGTCCCGGGCACGTTCCATCACCACCCACCACTGGGCGAAGCGCGCGAGGAGAACGCCGACCAAACCCTCGTCAGACGGCGTGGAGACATACATCTGCAGTGATACGTCCCGCCGCGCGAGCACGGTCATCCATTCCACGATGGCCGTGTCGACTTCGCCCTCTTCGGTGATAGCACCGGCGGCACAGAGCTCGGCAGCAATCGGCTGGGCCAGCGCCAATTCCTTCGTCTCGACACGGGGCAGTATCGGCCGCAGACCCAGCTCGGGCGCGAGTGTCTCGATGCCGGAAAGGATTTGCAGAATCCACAGGCCGTCGAGCGTGGTGGTCAGCACGATTCCCACAATACGAACCGCGGGGCGCACGCGACTCGCGTACGCCCCTCGGGCCGGGCTATTTAGAAGCCGGCACCGATGTTGACATCCAGAGCGTGGGCCAACTCGGAGGACTCCATGATTTTCGACCCATGCGTCATGACGATCTGAATCAGGCCGTCGAGGCCCTTCAGGATCTGCGCCTGCCTGGCCTGGAACGCCGTTCCCGCCTCGCCTTCGAAAAAAGGCTGCAGCTGCGTCGTCTTGGTCAGCACATCATCGTGGATTTCCATCAGGCGGGCAGCGGTGTTACCCACCTGCGAAGCCAGGTCGGCGACTCCGCCGTGTACGTATGTGATGTCACCGGAAGGCATGTCGATCTCCTTGAAATTGTCGGGGAAGTAGGGTCAGCTCTGGGCGAAGGACGTCATGGCACGGGCCCGCTCTTCTTCGTGGTGCTCGACCAGGTCGGCGGCGTTGCCGAGGCCGTGAGCCATGCCCTGCAGTCCATCAGTGGTCTGGCGCAGTTCGTGCTCCAGGTGTACCGACGTCGTCATCGACGCCGTTCCGGCGGGACCGTTCCAAATCGCCCCCATAGCGTCCTGATGGGTGTTGACATATCCCTGGACCAGTGAATTCGCCTCACCGATGTAGTTCTCCATGTCGGCCTTCATCGAACGCAGCGCCTCGGGCGTGACGTTCATCTTTCCCATTTGCTTCTCCTTGCTTTCCATTTCCCCGAGCCGGGGCTTTTTACCAGTGTAGGCATCGCGCGGTAGGTGTCACTTCACCAGCCAGCAAAGTTTCGCAAGCCTTGCTACCCCACGATCCAATTATTAGCCGGACAGCCGGTCCAGCGGCATTCCCCGTTTACAGCGCCTCCGCTCATCGCCCCGCGAGTACGACACGGGCGTGCTGGACGTCGCGTTTCTCGCCCTCGCCTTGTCCACGTCCGAGCATTCCGGCCGGGGACACCGGCATCCCCGTTCCGCCCGCGGCGCCGGTCGTGACCGGGGCTCGAAGATCGGCAGGGTTCAGCAAACCGGGACGCAGTCCGGAGGCCCGGCCGCCTTCAGGCTCGAAGCTGCTCACCGGGCGGGTATAGCTCGTGAGACCGGAACCGGGAACGCCGCCGCCGGCACCACCGATACCGCCCCCACCGCCGCCCATGTTCACCGCGTTGCCGGCCAGGGATGCCGCTCGCAGTGCCTCCGCCCTCCGGACACACCGGAGATACCCAGCGCATTCTGGGTGTTCATACCACCGACCATGCCTCCGAAGATGCCCATCAGGGACTGCGGCATACTCGCCAGCCCCTGCAGGCTCTGCGGGATCGACCCGAACATGCCGGTGATCGGCTGAACGGCGCCGGCCATCCCCGAGTCACACTGCTGACAATCTGGTCCATACCGCCGGCCGAGCCAACGCCCTGCATGGACGTTGTCGCCAGTTCGGTTCCGGCCCGGGCACCAGCGGTCACGGAGCTGGTGCCCGCGTCTTGTACCACCGATCCGGCCATCAGTGCCGAACCCGGAGGGTTGGACCCGACAGCGGGCGGCGGCGGCGTTGCCAACAAGGCCGACGTCAGCGTGTTCAGAGTGGTTCCGTATGTCGTTCCCAGGCCGGCGTTCTGAGCCCAGAATGCGCCGTATTCGCCCTGCAGCTCGGCGATCCGGCCCGTGAGGGCACCGAGCACCCACGGGTTGGCGGTGATGTCCGCCGCGCACTCCACCCGGTTGGCGTCGATGATTGCCGACCGCATGACGCCGCCCGGGTCGCGCCGTACAACTCCGCTGCCGCCAGGGCAATGAGCTGCTGCTTGAGGCAGTGGCCACCCATCACGCCGGCCAATGCGTTGAGCATGGAGCCGCTCCCGGCCGAAGCGGTCCCGCCGACGCCGAGGAAATTCGGCATCAAACTTGCGATGTTCACGGCCGACAGGCCCATCGACAGATCATTCATCCCGGCCTCGACCGCCCATGCGGCCGCGGCTGCGAGAGTAGCCTCCGGACCGAGGCCGAGCTCGAACATTTTGGCGATTGTCGATGGATCTGTTGCGGGCCACGGATAGCCCATGACCGCTACGCCAGCTGATTGGCGAGGGCGCGGAATCCCTCGCTCGCCACATTGGCGGCGGACGCCGCGGCTTGATTGACCGAGTAGCTCAGGCGCTCGCCGACATGCTCCATCGCCACACCGAGGTAAACGGCTCCTGCGCCGGCAAGGGCGGCGGCAAACACTGCCGAGTCAGGATCCTGGGCCATCGGAGTCGGGTTCATGAGTATCGCCGAGTTCCCGGCGGAGACCCCCGCCATCTGGGCTCCGATTGCGGCTTCAGTCACAGACGAGAAGTCGACCGCCTCCGGATTGACGTTGAGTGTCATTCACTGCTCCTATACGAAGGCGTAGCCACAGCTACGCATTGGCATCAGTCTAGATGTGCTGACGTACCTTGTCGAAGACGATTGCATCACACTGACAGCAAACCACTAAGGCAGGCTATTCGGGCGCGCCGACCAGGATCCCTTCAATAGCGCCATCGGTAGTGACCAACAGACCTCGGCCCGGAGGGAGTTGCTGGGCGCTGATGCGGCCGAACACCTTCACGGCCTGAGGGTCGTTATCCATGAACAAGGTCGGAGCCCGCGAAGCCGTCAATTTTTGCAGGAGCGGATTCATCGCCGATACCCCTGCCCAGTTCCCGGGCAGACGCGACACGACCACATGCAGGCCGACTTCGCGGCATCGCTCGATCAGCGCCCACAACGGGGCGGTCGCCGCCTGCTTGCCCAGGACGCCATTGGGCCGCAGTTCCTGCTCGTCGTCGATCAGGACGAAGTGCTGCGGGCCCTCCCATGTCGACCGGCTCAGCAGCTCCTCCTGAGTCAGGCCCGACGGTGGCAGGCGGTCGCGCAACTCCGCCGTCAAACTGGCCAGAACCTGGTCGATGTCGTCAGCAGTGTAGGCGTAAGCACGCACGTGCGGTCCGCGCATCTTCCCGATCAGCGACGTCTTCGGATCGACGATGGTGATCTGTGCCTGTTCCGGAGCGAACCTGCTCATGATCGCCTGGCCCAGGGCCGCCAGGGTCGTAGTCTTGCCGCAGCCTTGGCGCCCCATCACCAGCAGACTCGGCAGAGTGCGCAACGGCAAGGCGACCGGATGCAGTGCGGTCTCTCCCATCGCAAACGGCACATTCATCGGATCGGCCCCAGACGGCGTGGACTCGAACGCCGACAGGATCCGCTCCAGCGGCACGCGCTCGGGCAGGCGTGCCAGCGTGTCGACCTTGTCGGCGCCGGTGACCCCGGCGATAACGGCCCCAACCTGGCGCGTGCCGATGCGGTCGCCACCCGGACCGACGATCTCCGGCATGCCCATCAGCATCTCGTGGCTGGTCCGCGTCAGCCCGAACCCGGGACGGTCCAGCACCCGGCGCTCCGCCCGGCGATGCTCGATACCGGACGCCCATCTGGGATTCGTCCGGGTTGCTCAGCCGCAACTCGACCCTGGCATTCGATACGTTCAGCAATGCTTGTTTCTGGCCGATCAGCCATCCGCTGGAACTGGTGGCGATGTGAATGCCGTATGACAACCCTTGACGTGCGATTGCGATTGCCCGGTCGCCCGTCGCGTAGTCCTTCTCATACAAATCGCCGAAATTGTCGATGACCAAAAAGACGTCGCCGAACTTGTCCGAGGGGTCGGTAGCCCCGCCGGCGGCCCCGAACCGACGTTGGCGAAACTCGGCGATGTCGATTTGGTATTGCTTGAAGGCGGCCTCACGGGCACGCAGCAACCCTTCGATGGTCGCAATGGTGCGCGACACGCCTTCGCCGTCGGTCAGGCTCACCACGGCGGCGACATGGGGCAGTCCCTCGATCGGGTACAGCGATGCCCCGACGCAGAAGAAGGTCACCCGCTCCGGCCGGTACATCAGCGCAGCCGAAGTGATCAACGTCATCATCGCCGTGGACTTACCCCGTTGCGCCGTGCCTACCACCATGACGTTGTCCATCTGCGCATCCAGGACGTACACCTCTTGCGCGTGGTCTTCCGGGATGTCCTCGATCCCGATCGGGAAGGTGAGGCCGGGATTGTCGCCGTAGTCGACATGCCACGGCTTGCCCCGCCAGCGCTGAACCAACGCGTCGATGCCCTGGCTGACTTCCAGCGGTGGAAGCCAGATCTGGTGCGGCGGCCGGGTGGGATGGGAGGCCAGCGACTCACGGATCACGTCCACGAGCTTTTTCTTCTTGAAACCGTCTGCGTGGTAGAGGAATTCGTCAGGCTCGTCGACGACATCGTCAGCCACGGCGAGTGCGGCGGTATCCACCGCGCTCAGCGGCTGGTACTCCCAGGTCAGCGAACGGGGCTGGGAGAAGCTCAGATTGACCGTCCGATCGACTTCGACGACCCTTTTCGGGACCACGAACGGTGCCGATACGTAGAAGCAGCGGAAATGTTCGAGCTCACGGGGGCCGACCTTCAGCAGCGCATAGCCGGCTTCCTTCGACGGCAGGTGCAGGGCGGCATCGCTGCCGATCACGTCTCGAGAATCCTCTGCGGTCTCGGCACGCAACGCCACCCGGAAGGCGATGTTGCTCTTGGCTTTACTCAAAGACGATAGGTCCAGGCGCTGACCGCCCAGGGTGAAGAACACATTGCAGCCGCGGCCCTCCTGACCGATGTGGATGACCAGGTCGATCCATTCCGGATGATGGTGGAACAGCTCCAGGTACTCGTCGATGATCACCAGCAGGATCGGCACGGGCTCCAGGTCGCGGCCGGCCAGGCGCATCTCCTCGTACTCGTTGGCGTCACGCGCGCCAGCATCTTTGAACAGCCGGTAGCGCCTGGCGATCTCGCCGTCGACCGCCTTCCGCATCCGTTCGGCCAGATGCCGGTCGTCCTTGCCGAGGTTGGAGAGGGAGCCCGCGACGTGTGGAAACCCCTCCAGATCCTGGGCGGCCGACTCGAACTTCATGTCGACGAAGATGACGATGAACGTCTCCGGCGAGTGCGTCAACGCAATGCCGTTGCACAGCGACAGAAAGTATTCGGATTTGCCGGAGCCCGACGTACCGATCACCACAGAGTGGAAGCCGAAGCCGCCGAAGTCCTTCGCGCGCAGCACGATGTACTGAAGCTCGCCGCTGGGTTTCACCCCGACCGGCACGACCGCCCACTTGGCGTCGCCGCGGCCCCTGCTCTCGGCCCACAACCGGTCGACGTCAAGGCGGCGCGGATCGCCGATTCCCAGCGCGCGCAACAGCTCCGCGCCCTGGCCGTCGCCTTCCGACAGCTCGCTGGCTGTCGTGGGCGACCAACGCGCGATGGCGCGGGCGTACCGGTCAGCGGTGCTTTCGGCCAGCATGTCGGCGACGGCGTAGAAGGCACCGCGATGGCGAAGCCTTCCCTCACGCAGGGTGAATCTTTCGTCCTCGTCATTGAATCCGACACCGGTTGCGGTGTGGTCGGCAAGTCTCAGCACCGTGATTCCGGCCATTCCCTTTTGGCCGGTCACGCCTTCCCATTGCTCGGGGGTTCCGACATTGTCGTCCACGATCACCCAGTGCGGTCCCAAGGCCGTTCCGCTCATCGCTTCGATCGGCGAGAGCATGGTGGTCGGGCTGGAACCGGTGGGAGGCGACCACGGCCCCCGGCCTTTGCGATGCAACTCTGCGTCGAGTGCGTCCTCGAGCTCTGTCGGTGAGGTGAACACCAAGCGCCGCAGACCGCACGCATCGAACATCTCGTCGTGCTGGTTGTGCGGCAGCCACACCAGCCACGACCACGCTTCGGGGTGTCGGGTGACGACCATCAACTTCAAGTCACCGGGGCTGTGGTAAACCGCCAACGAGCACAACACGGACCGCATGAAGGCGCGCAGTTCGGCAGGATCGTCGCCGGCGACACTGAACCCGGGCTTCGAACGCAGACTCAACACCTTGCCGATTCCGCGAATCTTGCTCTGTTCGAGGATGAAATCCCGCAGCGCTCCCCCCGTCACCGGTTCGAGTTCCTCGCCGATCGGCACCTCCGGCCACTGCAGTGAGACCGCACCTCACTGGCCTGCTGAATCCCGATGCCGAGTCGTACGTCCAGGAAGTCCGAGTCGCCCGGCCGGCGTTCCCACATGCGTGGCCCGCCGATCACGGTGTCCAGCCGTTGTGGGTCACCGTGGACGAACAGCTGGCTGCGGCGCTGGTCCTGGGCCGCGCGTTGGATCTCGTCGCGGTCCTCGTCGAGCTGCCGCAGATAGACCCTGCGCTCCTTTTCTTGCTCACCCCAGCTCATCCGGCGCGACCTGCTGAATCGGCCGCTGAACATCAGGGCGGCAAAACCAACCAGACCGATCATCGGGAAGAAGCCCGACTGCAGCGACCGTGCGCCGGACGCGTACATCACGACCAACATCCCGATGATGCCGACCAGCAATGCGGGTACCGCGATCATCAACACGATGTTTCGGGGCTCGCGTTCCGGCAGCGCCAGTGGGGGATTGATGATCACCCGGGCCGGCGGGACCGCCGGCGCCGGCTTACGTAATCCCCGGACAAAGCCCTTCTTGGACACCGCTAGCCTCCCGGGTTCTGCTCTGGTCCTGTGATCCGCTCCGTGGCGCCCTGGCCCGCGATGGTGTCGCGGGCCACCAGCGCCGCGCTCCGACTGATGGCGGGACCGGGTGCGAACGTCCGCACGATCGGCCAGGGTGCTTGCACAGCGCGATTCGGGTCCAGACCCAGCGCGTTGAGTGTCGCCGACTCCCATTCGATCCCGAAGCGAGCGCCCTGTGGTGATACCCAGTACAGGCTTTCTTTCGTATTGGATGTGGCTACCCCGCTGGTCGTTGCGACGAAGTTGGCCGCGCCGGGTAGCACCAGCGCCTGGTCGGCCTCGACCGACTCGGGATTGCGGTCGTCACGCACCAATTTGACGAGGTGCGTGTCCATCGCCGTCGGTATCGGCAGCCCTCTGCCGTTCAAGACCGTGATCGACGCCTGTCGATCGCTCGACAACTTCTCCCACCCGACACAGGTCACCGGATTCGCGTCGGCGTCCACGAATTCCAGTTTGCTGTCCGGGTAGAACCCGACGTCGAGAACATTGACCACAGGGATATTGACGAGCTTGTCCGGCGAGACCAGCTGAGGAGCAATCGAACCCTGCGCATTGGCCGTTCTCAGCAGATCGGCCACGAAGCTGCTGATTTTCTGGACACCGCCGGGCAACAGTGCGTAGAAGCCGCTCACCGCACCGTTGGAATCGCGGGTCTCCAAGACGCTGCCCACCGCGACACCAGGAACCCACTGCGACGGCACGCCGGCGTCCTGGATCGCCGGGGCAGCGATCGGCTCCGTGGCGGGCATCGCGTCGAAGAGCGCGTTGGACATCTCCACCGGGTAGGTCTTACCCGGATCGAGACCCAGGGTGAACGTCACCGAACGATCGGTGGGGTCGATCCGGCTCCGATGACCACCCCAGATCACATAGGTGCCGTCCGCGTGGGTGGTCAATATGGCCTGGGTTGGCGCGAGCTGTGCGGTCCGGCCGCCGGAGAGCCGACCGGCGATGGCGGTGACAACCGGCTTGCCCGCCGTGCCCCGGGCTGCGGCGGTGTCGCAGACCGACCATGCCGGACACACCTCCGGTTGCTGGCAGGTCGTCCGGAAGGCCTGGAATGCCGATGATCGGACCCGTCGGAAACTTGGCGATCTCCGCGGCCGTCACCCAGGTGGGCGCAGAAGCAGTCCCGGCCGCCAGCCGGGCCGAACTCAGGTTCAAGGCCGGATACAACCTGCCATCGATCCTTGCGTACACCGCACCGGTCTGACGGTTTCCGACGACTGCGGAATCGCCGACGATTCCGGCTGGTTTCACGAAATGGAGCAGGGCCATCCAGCCCACGCCGATCAGGACGAAGACCATAGACAAGGCGACTGCGGCCTGCTGTTTGCGGTCGTCGTGCTTCATACGCACCGAGAAACGCGTGATCGCGGCCCGCAGTCGGCGATTGTAGAACAGGTGGCCCGAATTCTGGTCACGATTGGAAAGATTCAGGGGCACGCCGCATTCTCCCTCCGGAACGAATCGGATGAACCTCCTGCGACATCATCTCCCAAGCCGAACTCGTCAATGCCGTATTCCCGGTGATGCTCATATCTGCCCACCATTACCGCAGCCCTCCCCCATAACGGGTTTGGTTGTCGGCTTCGGCTTCGTCACGCAGTGCGGCGAAGGCACTGTTGAGCCGGTCGGCGAGCTCGCCGTGTGAATAGTCGGTCATCGCCCGCGGATCGAGGATCAACTCCACGAGCTTGCCGTCGGAATTCACCACCACGTAGATATCCCCCAGATCGACGCTATAGGTGATTTTCTCCGCCTCGGCGACCAGCAACTCCCATTTGTCGGCCGCCTCACGCAGTTCCCTGAGGACCACGTCGACGAGGGCTTTGTCACTTTGCGCCTCGCGCGACCCCGACACGTTGCCAAGTATGTCCATGCGTCAGAAGGAGCGTCAATTCATCGGGCAACCGGCCGGTGTGGATTTCCGGCGACCTCCGCCGGCCCTCCCGGCAACCTGACGTCAGCCGGGTGCGGGCCTGGCTTCGGTGGGCGAACCGGACAGGGCCATGAACCACGCGAAGTGATAATTGGCGCTGACCGTGTCGTCTGTCACCCACGCTTCCGCCGCCGCCAGCAGCAGACAGTTCAGCAGTAGCCCGTGATCAACTCCGGGGTAGTCCGCCAACAGCCGATAGCGGGCGGTATCGAGGTGAACCCGCAACACGTCGACTTCGGCGTCAATGACCCTGCCGCCCGACGCAACCGTACTGACCAGGGTGTGCGTGAGCCGGGGCAATCCGTCGCGCGAATGTGTTCTCTCGACAAGCCGACCAGGTAGGTCGTCGATGTCGCCGAGCTTGCGCGCAGCGGTCGACACCGCCGGTTGCCCGCGCGTGACGCAGGAACCGAAGCGATCGCCGGGCGAGTAGGAGGCTGTCGGCGCGGTACCTCCAAGCATGGCTGCGGCGCTACCCGTGCGCCGCCGGGGAGTGAGCAGGACGGCCGCCTCCGGCAGGTTGATGCCGGGCGGGATCCAACCGTCCGCGAGATCGGTGGTGAGCAGCGTGGTGCCGTCATCGCGGATGCCGGCCGCCCACCGCAGACGCGGCTCTTGCCGTGCGACGAATTCGACCAGCCGGTTGAGCCGCTGTTCAGCCGAGCCGAGCAGACCGCCACCTTCGGTGACCGTCGAATTCGCCGGCGCTTCCACGAATTCGCGGGTAGGCCGATCATGGTCGACGCCTTCGACCGCGGCCTGGCCTGAGGAGCCTTCAGGACCGACGGGCCCGACCGGCACGGGCTGGGCCATGAGGGGTCCGCCTACCGGCGGCTCCAGCGGTTCCACATCGCTACCGGCTGAAACACCCTCGCCGGACGATCGACCTTGCGGGCCGGTGAGCTGGAGTAGTTCGGGCCGAAAGCCCAGCGGCTCCCTTCGAAGTTGACGAACTGTCGATTCGACCCGCAGCACCGCGAAGGCCCTCGCCACGTTGACCACCCGGGTTTCCTCTGCCTGCCGAACCCGGTCGTCGAGGCCGGCCTCGGCAATCGCGCGCAGGCGGACATTGGCCGACTCCACAATTCGCTGCAAATCGTTCTTCAAATAGTCCGCCAGCAGAGCTGTTTCAGAATTCAGCTGGTCGAGTTCGGCTGGCCATAAACCTCCGAGCACCCGGCGCTTACAGTCGGTCGAGGTATCGGAGGTCGACCCGGACCGTGCCCACTGCATAGCTGTGAGCAACCGCTGCCGAAGTGTCTTCCCGCCGAACGACGCCACCCGGCAAGCGTACCGACCGACTCTGATATGTCATTTCATGCCAATTGCACGGTGAATTGTGCCGTCCCCCGTACCCGAGATACGGTCACCGGCATGGCTGACTCGCTGCTGCAGCACCAGCTCGATGAGGTACGGGCGCTGTTGGCACGTGCCCGCGAACTTTTCGGCGCACATCCGATAGAGCCCCCTTCAGACATTGCGCCGGACGGCGATGCTGCAAAGCGTTGGGTTCGCTGACCCGCTCAATCTTCGAATTCCGGGCCATGCAGTGTGTGCTCTCGCAGTCTTGACATAGCTATGTCGAGATCCGAAGCGGTGGGCACCTCGCTGGACGGTGTATGACCCGCCGCCAGGATCTCCGCACGCACGTCCATCAACGAAAGCAGGTGCGAGACCTCCGCAGTCAGCCGGATGGCTTCGGCCAGAGTCACCGCGTCGCATTCCATCGCCACTTCCGAGAGCGCCACACTGTGGAGATAACCCCCGCGACAACTGCGGACCAACACGTGGCCACTGGGGTGTGCGGCGTCGAAGTTCGGATCGATCTCGGTCATGGCAGGTCGTCGGCGACGGAACGGAACGCGCCGGCACGTTCCGCCTCGTGCGCGTCCCAGTAAGCGGCCGACTTGCCGAGTTGATCGGCTATCTCGGCATGATCATCGGCCTGCTGCTGATAGCACAGCCGGCGCTGCTCCAGCAGTTCGCGACCCGCTTCACGGAGTTCGCCGAAGATCGGGCCCAGCGAGTCCAGGCTTTCCTGGATCGCAGCGTGCCCGTCCGGAACGGCGCGCAGATAGTCGGCCACCTCAGTGTGCCGCGTGGCGGCATCCCGCAGGTTTGCCGGGTCCACCCGGATCATGTCAGCCATCCGTTGCTCCTAATGTGCATCCGCTATCGCCGGCCTGGTCGGCGACGGACCGCCCGGCGATGGAGTCGGCGGCGGGGGTGCCGACGGCGCGGTTCCCTGGGCAGGCGGATGAAGCCAGCCTAGAAAGCTCGGCCCGCCAATGCTCGTGGTCGGCTGAATCCGGCCGTCCATCCATGCCCGGTGAGTGTCGACGGCCAGCGCCTGCCGGTCGGTGAACATGCCGATGTCACCCGCGACGATCCGGGCCGGGTCGACCGGATGGGAAACCGCGGTGCCGGGTGGCGGAACGACGATGCCCTGCTGCCTGTACGCCTCACCGATCGGTGTGCCGGCCAGCGCCGATCTAAGGACTTCGGCGATCGCCGGCGTCGGTGCGCTCACCACGTCGCCACCGGGGATGCGCACGGTCACCGAATCCGCACCGGCATAGTCCCCGGACAGGTTGTCTGCTTGCTCGTCGCCGAACAGAATGTCGGCGACCGGTAGACCATCGGATTCGGATGGCAGGTACCCGTCATCGAACAGGGATTCCAGCTCGGCATTGCCGGCGTCGGCCGATCGGCCCGGACGGAAAGGACCGCCCGACAGATCCGGTTTCGGCCACTCGGCTGTGCCACCGGTCAGCGGCGCCGCCGACATGCCGGGGGTGATGCCGGGCATAGGAAACATCGGCGCATTCGCCGGTGCAAGTGGCGGGACGGCTGGGGCGGGGCCCGAAACCGGCGGCCCACTCATCAAGCCTCCCGGCGTGATCTGCTCTGCAGCCAGCAGCGAATCGAGCAATGGGTCGTCGGCGATCCCGACGCCGTCCGGCTGCGGCGGATCGTCGGCTGCAACCGGGGCAACACCGGCCGATTCCGGCGCGGTGCCGCTCGTCTGAAGCGTGTCCGACTCCGGTGGTCGTTGACCGCGGGCGTTCTCATAGAGAGCGGTCCAGGCACTGGCCAGTGCGGCCCTGGAGGTGTCGTCGAGGTTTCCCGACTCCACCACCGCCGCGATCTGACGTAGCTTTCCGATCAAATACCGCTGGAAATCCCTTGCTCCGGAGGGGGTGTCCAGATCGGTACGGGACTGCACGGCGGCCTCGACCTCGTCCTGCAGCGCTCGCAGCCGCTCACTTCCTTCGACCGCCATCGCGTGTGCGCTCAGGATGGCGCCGACCACATGCAGATCCAATTGCGCGGTCACCGAGCTTTGCCGCGCCAGGGCGTCTTCGGCCTTTTTCATGGCCGTCGCCGCGTCACCCTGCTGCCCCGGTGGCACGGGCGGCGGATCCAGGGGCGGCGACATCCGGTTGGCAGTCCACCGCATCCACGGTTCGGTCAGTCGCGGTCCACTCGCTGACGGTCCGCTGCCGCTGCCCTGCATGCCGCGCACAGTATCGCCGGTCACGGCCGGGGACAATTCACCTGGCGCCACCGTACCGATGCCGGTGTGGTAAGCGTGTGGATGGTGGCCGGATGCGCGGGCGGTTACCCGGCAAGCACTTCTTCCCGCCGCTGCCGCTCCGCGCCAAGGGGGTGCTGCCGTGTCCGCCGAATCCGATCGCGACATCGGCCGGTTGTTGTTGCGCTGCGCCGACCGCCCGGGACTGGTTGCCGCGGTCAGCACCTTCCTGTCCGGCGCCGGCGCCAACATCATCTCGCTGGACCAGCATTCCACGGCACAGACGGGCGGGATGTTCATGCAGCGCACCATCTTCCACCTCGTCGGGTTGGCCGCCGCGCGGGACAGGTTGGATCGCGACTTCGCCGCCCAGGTCGCCGAGAAGTTCGGGATCGACTTTCGCCTGGCCGAGGCGGCCAAACCCAAACGGGTGGCCATCATGGCGTCCAAGGAGGACCACTGCCTGCTGGACTTGTTGTGGCGCAACCGGCGTGGCGAACTGGACATGTCGGTGGTGATGGTGATCTCGAACCACCCCGACCTCGCCGACCAGGTACGGCCATTCGGAGTGCCCTTCCTGCATGTACCCGCCACCCAGCACATCCGCGCCGACGCCGAGGCCCGGCAGCTGGATCTGCTGCGCGGCAATGTCGACCTGGTGGTGCTCGCCCGCTACATGCAGGTGCTGACCGCGAGTTTCCTCGACCAGGTCGGCTGCCCGCTGATCAACATCCACCACTCGTTCCTGCCCGCATTCATCGGCGAGGCCCCGTACCGAAAGGCCAAGGAACGCGGCGTGAAACTGGTAGGCGCGACGGCGCATTACGTCACCGAGACCCTCGACGAAGGGCCGATCATCGAGCAGGACGTCGTACGGGTGGATCACCGCCACGCCGTCGACGACCTCAAACGGCTGGGCGCAGACGTCGAGCGGGTGGTGCTGGCCCGCGCGGTGCTGTGGCATTGCGAGGACCGGATCATCAGGCACGGCAACCAAACGATCGTCTTCTGATCCACCGGACCCTGGCAGGCTACACATACATCCGGTAGCCGGGCTACCGATACATCTGCGTGAGTTGTTGGACCGAGGCGGCTTTCAGCTCCGACTGCTCGGCGGCCTCGGCAATGACCTCGACGATCTCACGTTGTTTGGCGATCAGAAAGCGCTGCAGCTCGCGTGCCCCGGCCGTGGTGTCCGAGGCGAACGCCCGTGGTGCGGCGACCGCGGATTCGATCTCGGCCTCGATGCGGTCCAATCGCTCGAGCGCGCCCAGGGTGGATGCATACGCCGCAGCCAACGCCGCAGCCAGTCGGCGATCGGCCTCGGCGACCGCGCCCTGTCGTTCCGACAAGGCTGACAGGCGAGCCCGAAGATCCGCGGCCGACCGCCCCGACTGCTCCGCCATCAACCGAACGTACATCCGCTGCGCGGGCCGAACAATTCACCGTTTCCGTACCAGACGCTGCTACCCGGGGCGTCGGATCGCGATGGCATCACCGAGTCGGGTGATCCGGACCGTCGCTCCGGCATGGGGTGCCTCGATGACCAGGCCGTTGCCGATTGCCATCTGGACGTGCCCGGTGTGCGGGAAGACCAGGTCGCCCGGTCGCACCTGTGAGCGCGCAACCGCGATGCCGTCGTAGATCTGGTCGTAGGTGGTCCGATGCAGCGGAATGCCTGCCTGCCGATAAGCCCACTGCACCAAACCTGAACAGTCGAACTCATCAGGCCCGGTCGCCCCCCACACGTAAGGTCTTCCCAGCCGGGTGAGCGCCGCCCGGACTGCCACCGCAGGTTTGGTCGCTGCTGCCGTTCCGGCGAAGCGCTGTCGCCGGCGGTCCCGATACCGCAGCAACCGCAGCAAGGCTGCCCTGCGCAACGCCCGCCGGCGCACAGCGGAAACCGCCTCATGCGTTCGCCGCAATCGGGCAGCACGGCGCCGCAACGCCTCTCGCCGGGCAAGCGGTGAAATCGCCGGTCTGGACACATCAGTGCGGGCCTCCTCCAGTACACGGCCGGTGAGTTCACGTGCGGCACGGTGATCACGCTGCGCCTGCGCGATCAGATGTGCGACTTCGGCGTCGGTCTCGGCTGCCCGCTTCAGGTCCGACCGACGGCCCTCGACTGCACTTCGGTACCCGTCGTAACCACTGCCGGCGCTCAATTCGGCCCAGGGTTGCAGCCCACGGTCGAAATACTCGGCATCTCCGGCGATTCGTATCGCGGTGCTGTGCTGTGTGAACAGCCGGTGCCCCCGCTCCAACGGATCCAGCTCCCCGACGAGCACGTGAGCTATGCGGCCGTGGACGTGCCTGGCTGAATGGCGGAAAGATGAAAGACGGCGGCCACAGCGGGCAGCATCTCGGACTCCCGCCGTTCGAGCAACGCGGCGTTTTCGGGCACCTCACGTGGGCTGATGACACCGGCCGCGATTCGACGCAACGTCTCGTGTGCTTTCGCTAGCTCCGCCCGCTTGCGGTACTGACCGCCGGGTAGCTTCACGCCCGCCCACACGCCGTATTCCTCCCCCTGCTCGACGGCCAGCGCCGCACAGACCCGTTGCGCGGCCAGTGGGCAGCGCCGCAGGCATATAGTGCGCGCCTCAATCGACGCCGTCTCGTATGCGCGGGCCTTGGCGGCACCGTCGGCGCCGTCATCGTCGTTGTAACCGAACCACAGGTCAGGGTTAGCGGCACACGGTTGATACATGTCGTCTCCCTCGTGAAAGCGATGACGGAAGCGTATACGTCCGAACCTCAAAGTGCAACTAATCGTATGTAGAAACGTATATACGCTCGATGGACGCTTGCGCGCTGTACCATCCGTCCATGCCGGAAGCGCGGCGGTGAGCCGTATGGCGGCCGGGGCCGCCATACGGACCCTGCGGGAGGCACGCGACTGGTCGCTGGCCGACTTCGCGGCCGCAACCGGCGTGAGTGTCATGGGTTTGAGCTACCTTGAGCGTGGAGCTCGTAAGCCGCACAAAAGCACTGTTCAGAAGGTAGAGAACGGCCTGGGTCTACCGCCGGGCAGCTATGCCCGGCTGGTCCTTGCCGATGACGCTGACGCGGAGGTCGCAGAGTTGCTGGGAGCCCACCAGGCCACCACGACACGCGCGCCGGTATCGCCGATCGTGGTCGACCGGAGCGCCGACACCTCCGTATTCGAAGGCTTCGCGGAGGCCCAGCTGGAGGCTCTGCGAGCGGTGATCGAGCGGCTGCCACGCCCCTCATCGAACGAGTACCAAACGTATATTCGCAGCGTGATCGCTCAATGCGTCAAAGCCGAACTGCTGGCGGCAAACTCCTGGCGGGTCGCCGTGAACGCGGGGGCCCCTGGCGACGGACCGTTAACGGGTCACCTCAAGGCACTGGAGGCCACGCGGCTGCACCTGCTGGGGCTGCTCCCCGAAAGCCTCAGCTCACGGCTGGACCACGCCTGCGCTCATTCACCGCTACCGGAGCCGGTGCTGGCGGCGATGCTGGGCATGAGCGTCGAACAGTTGTGGGACAGCCGCAACCAAGGGGTGATTCCCGCCGGAGCGCTGGCACGCGTCCAGGCCTTCGTCGGCTCCGATGCCCGCTCCGATGTCTGTGCCCGCTCCCAGATCGAGCGTATGGACCACCGATAACCATTTACCCTATCGTGATCACCATTTACCCCTATCGCGTTTGCCCCTATCGTGGCCCGGGTGAAAACACCGCCCGCGAAATCGTGGACGTTCCCGGCCGATATGACATCGATGGCCGTGTTGATCTCTGTCGAGGAACTGGCGCAACGACTATCGGCGGACGGCGGCGGTACCCGCATTATCGATGTGCGATGGACAGTCGCCGAACCCGATGGGCTCGCGGGCTACCGTGAGGGTCACATCCCTTACGCGGTTTTCGTCGACCTCGACAGCGAGCTTTCCGATCACACCGTTAAGGGGCGGGGCCGCCACCCGCTGCCGTCGGCCTCCGATCTACAGCGCAATGCCCGGCGTTGGGGTCTGCACCGAGACGAGTCCGTGGTGGTTTATGACGACTGGAGCGGGCAGGCGGCCGCGCGGGCCTGGTGGTTGCTGCGGGCGGCGGGCGTTGCCGACGTCCGGATTCTCGACGGCGGGTGGTCGGCATGGAAGCGAGCCGGGCAGCCCGTCCAGACCGGAGATGTGCACCCCGCACCCGGAACCGTCACCATCGACACGATTGACGGACTCCCGATGGTCGACGCCGATGCCGTCGGGGTCTCAAGCCGATTCCGCGCATCACATCGTTTTGGATGCCCGGTCGGGACCCCGATACCGCGGCGAAGAAGAGCCGTTCGACCCG
This sequence comes from uncultured Actinomycetota bacterium, assembly GCA_963846905.1. GTDB lineage: Bacteria > Actinomycetota > Actinomycetes > Mycobacteriales > Mycobacteriaceae > Mycobacterium. The sequence continues at coordinate 17,898 of CAWJYB010000011.1, read as the reverse complement.
AGGGCCGGGCATATCCCGGGTGCGGTGTCGGCCCCCACCACTGACAATCTCGGCGATGACGGTACCTTCCTGCCGGCTGAGCGCCTGCGCGAACGCTTCGCCACGCTGGGCGCCGGAGCCGCGCCCGTCACCGTGTATTGCGGGTCAGGCGTCACAGCGACACATCAGATCGCCGCACTGGCCATCGCCGGCTATGACGCCGCGTTGTTTCCAGGTTCGTGGTCGGAATGGTCGAACCAAACCGACAGACCGGTGGCGACGGGCCCGCACCCCGGCTGAGATTCCACTGATCACGGGCGCTTCACGATCTCGTGACAGCTCGGCCTCGGCGCTCGCACACCCGCGGCGGCCGTGCTGTCGTGGAACTCGATGAATCGTCCCCGACGCCTCACTACCCGCCTGTCCCTTGCCGCCGCGGGATGCTCGGCGCTGCTCGCCGTCGGGATACCACTGGCCGTTGGGGCACCCACCGCTGACGATCAGGGATACCTCGATTCCACGGCGCGGTGCTCGTCCCCGAATGTGGCAGTGGCGTTCGGGAGCACCGAGACCTCGCGGGTGGCGATCTGCAAAACACCCAACGGCCGGTACCAGTACCGGGGTGTGCGCGTGCGCGATGGTGCCAAACTCATCCTTCCCGCGTCGCAGTCCGGCACCGGGGCGTTCGTGGCCGAGAACGACGGCATCAGTTACACGGTGTCCGCGAAGTCGCTGGTCGTCTCCAGCGGCGCCGAGACGATCCGCGTAGAGCCGATGGTTGACTTCCACGGGCCGAGTGGCTCATCACCGACCAGCGGTTCGGCCACGACCACACCGACCTCGACAACCACCGCGCCACCTTCGTCCGCAACCGCCCGAGCGACGCCGACAACCGTTCCGACAACGACGACGTGGCAGCCGCCACTGGCCGCCGAGGTGGGCGGCAGCGGCCGCCGCCGATAGCTTCACGGCAGGAGTGGCGAAAGCCACTGACTTCGCGGCGGCTTGTCACTTCTGTGGTGAGAGTTCGGGCCCGGTGATGTCTGACGGGCGAAGATGATAGGGATGCGCACTGAATGGGCCAGCGTAGTAGTGAGCGAACCACCCAGCCTCGCGGTGACACCACCTCGGCCGTCGCTGCCCACCACGAGTAACTGGGCACTCTCGGCAACTTGAGTCAGACAGCGGGCGGACTGCTCAGGCACGATCACGCGGCGCACCCTGACATCTGGGTAGTCTTCGCGCAGCGCGGACCAGTCCACGCCCGGCACCACGAACAGGTTGGAATCGCTCCACGCGTGCACTGCGATCAGACCGACCCGGCGTTGGGCGGCTTCCCGATAGGCGAGATGCGTTGCAAGCGGGGCGGCAGACTGCGGTGAGCAATTGATACCTACGACCACCGGTGCGTCGGCGGCCTCCGCACCGATGTCGTGGATGACCGCCACCGGGCAGTGCGCATGGTGGACAAGCGCGTTGCTTACCGATGCGGCCAGGCCTCGGTGGAACGTACGATGCCCCTGGGTGCCCACCACCACCATCTCGGCGTGCCCGGATAGCTCGATGAGCGTGGGAACGGCTGCGGAATAGTAGATCTCGCTCGCGATTGCGGTTGCTGGAGCACCGGAGTGCCGGACAACGTGGCGCGCGAGGTCGGCGGCGTCGCCGATGATCCGACGGGCCAGCTCGTCAGAGCCTTCGACGGTCATCGTGACCGGTGTCAACGTCTGGGTGACCACCGGTGCCGCGACGACGTGTACCAGCTTCAAGGGCAACGCCCGCAGCAGTGCTTCTCGGGCGGCCCACCGCACCGCGGCGTCCGACGGCGCCGAGCCGTCCACACCCACAACTATTTCGCGGATATCACGCCCATTGGCTATAGCCGATTCGGACACAGCCACATGCTCCCTTCCGCAGTGGGCGCGCTGCCACAATTGTGGCAGCGAATTCGCGCGCCGACTGCGAAATCGACAAGCGGTGGTAGGGGGGCGGTAGGGGTTTGAGGGACGGCGGTGGCCGCAGGCGCTCCCCGCCAACGCCGCAATCGCAGCGGGGTGACCCAGGCGGCGAACACGGCAGTGGGGAGCAGCCGGCCACACGTAGATGTAATCGAACAGAATGAAAATCCGGGCAAACCGTTCGTTACCCGGGCATTAAGCTCTCCCGACGGATCGGCCTCGCCGGATGCCACGCTTCCCTGCACATCGGATCGCAATAGGATCTGCCGATTTCGGCGCCGGTGATTAATCTGAACCGATGGAGCGCCTTTCGAGCGTTGACTCGGCATTGTGGTTCACCGAAACGAAAGAGTGCCCGACCCACATCAGCGCAATGATGCTCTGCGACCCGTCCCAGGCGCCGGGGTTCTCCTTCGGTGCGGTCAAGGAACTCGTTGCCGCACGGATGCCGGAAATGCCGGTGTTGCGCTGGCGCGTGACCGGTGCCCCACTCGGCCTCAACAGACCTTGGGTGGTCGAGGACCCCGACGTCGACCTCGACTTTCACCTGCGCCGCATCGCGGTGCTGTCCCCGGGCGGACGTGAAGAACTCGAGGAACTCGTTGGGCGCTTGGTGTCCTATCCACTCGCGAAAGACCGGCCGTTGTGGGAGCTGTGGTTCATCGAGGGGGTTCAGGGCGGGCTCGTGGGCATCCTGGGCAAGATGCACCACGCGCTCATCGACGGGGTCTCGGGTGCCAGTCTGCTCGACATCGTCATCGACACCACTCCCCTACCGCGCCCCGCGGTTGCGCAGACCGCCGCATCCGGCGGCGGTAACGGAGTGCCCCGGTGGGAGCGCCGTGTGGTCAGTGGGCTTTTCGAACTCGCTGTGATGACGCCCATCCGGGTGGTAGAGCTTGCCGGCCAGACCGTTGTTCAGCGGGTGGCGGTGCGCCGAATCAAGAACAAGCCGCCCAAAATGTTCGATGCGCCGCTCACCCGGTTCAACGCTCCTGTCTCGGCTCAGCGGCGCGTTACCAGCGTCAGGCTGCCGCTGGAGCAGATCAAGGCGGTCAAATCGGCCTTCGGCGTCAAACTCAACGATGTGGTGCTGGCGATCGTGTCGGGCGCACTGCGCCGGTATCTGCAAGATCGGGAAGGCCTGCCCGAGCGACCATTGATAGCGCAGGTCCCTATTTCAACCCGCGCGAGGAACAAACGCGAGAAGCGCGAACTGGGCAATCACGTCACTTCGCTGACTATCAGCCTCGCCAGCGACATCGACGACCCCTCCGAGCGGCTGATGGAGATTTTCCGCAGCTCGCAGGCCGCGAAGGGGATGGAGCAGGCACTCGCTGCGCATCAGATCATGGGCTTGACCGAGACGACACCGCCCGGGTTTCTCGGGCTGGCCGCACGTGCCTACACCGCCAGCCAGTTGGGCAGCAGAATCGCGCCGCTCAACGTGTGCGTTTCAAACGTCCCCGGTCCTGACTATCCCTATTACATAGTCGGCGCACGGGTCGAACGGATCATTCCCGTCTCCCTGCTGATGGCCGACCAGGGACTGAATATCACCTGCTTCAGCTATGACAACTCGATCGAGTTCGGGCTGCTCTCCACACCGCAGATTGCCGACGATCTCGACGAACTCGGCAACGCTTTCGAACCCGCGCTGCGCGAACTCGCGGCAGCCGCGCGCCTTTGACTGAATCGACCAGGTAAGTACACCGTGTTTGATAGCCCAACCGATCACCGTCAACGCGCCTGATAGCACACGTGGCGGCGCGTAGCACGTCGCACCGAGACACCCGAAAGGGGACGGGTGACGACAAGGACATCGTCAAGATGATCACGTGGCCCGTCGAGAAGGCCGCCCCGGTGTTCAAGGCCGATTTGGACCTATGCGGCCCCGGCCGGCTGCTAGCGTTGGCAACGTGGCGCCGACGGCACGAAAGCGGTCGGCATCACCCGAGCGGCGCGACGGAAGGGGTAGCGGGATGATGTGGACGACCCGACTGATCGTGGCCTGTGGCAGCCTCGCGGCGGCGATGACTGCGGCGACCGGCACCGCCGCGGCAGAGCCCGACGTCGACGTCGTGGTCAACTCAACCTGTACCTACCCGCAGGTGATGTCGGCGCTGAACGACCAGGCGCCCGCCTCCGCCGCCGACCCTGTGGTCACCGGGTGGCTGCAGCAATTGATCGTCTCCCCGCCCGACCAGCGCCGGGACATGGTCGCCCAGGTACAAGGTCTGCCAATGTTGCAGCCCTACTCCGACTTGATCTTCCAAATCGCCCACACCTGCAACAACTACTGACGCTGGTGTCGGAGCGGTCGGGGACCTCGCTTCGATAGCCGTCGGAGGTGACCCGGGACGGCGTGGCCGGAAATGCGCCGAGATTCGGCCCTACTGCCGAGCAACCGTTCGGCTGCGCCTCGGGTGCGGCATGGTTTCACGGCGCGTTCGCGGTAAGGGGCGCGCAGCATGCCGTGACGGCACAGCCGCCGCGGCACCTCCACCGCTACGACCGCTGAGACTCAAGCCTCGGGGCTGTTCGTCTCCTCGCTGGTCCGAGCCCGCAATCGCGCCAGAACGGACTCCCCGCGCTCGGTCAGGTTCTGGTAGGTGTCACGCAGTTCCTCGCCGCTCAACCGCTCGCGGAGTTCCTGGCGGCGTTTGGTCAGGCGGTCACGGGTCTCCTCGGCCCGAGTGGTGGCATCGCTGCGAGCTTCCTCGGCGCGCTGCCGCATGGCGCTGACAGCCTCGTCGAGCTGCTCAAGGGCAAGATCGAGGACACCCACGGCGGCCAGCAACGGATCCTTGAGATCGTCGATGGTTGGGGCCTTCCGGGCGCCGTTCTTCTTGCGTGAGCCGTTCTTCTTGGCCATGTCAATCCCTTCGATCCAGGTCAGCTACGTGGTGATTCAAGCAAAATCTCGGGTTGGTGATGAGACAGATGACGATATTTTCTGGCGGATCGCTGTGACCGTTCCGGGCCGTTGGGCGGTCTGCTGGCGGTCACACCGCGATTAGCTTAGCGGCTCTACCCGCGGGGCAGTCTGCGTAGGTCAGCCGGGCCAGGAAAGGTCTTTCGCCGATATCGGGTCGGTCCAGGTGCGCTCCGCGGCTTTGATCAGTGCCGTCAGGGTGGCGTTGACCGGCACCGGCACCCCGACCCGATGTCCATTTCGTTTCACTGCGCCGTTGATCACGTCGATCTCACTGAGCCGGTGCGCCTCGTGATCAAGCAGTGCGGACGGTTTGGCATCGGGTATCGCGGCGCCAAATGCCCGGGCGTGGGCGACAGGGTCTTCGACCGTGATGGCGATACCGCAGGCCTTGGCGACCTGCCATGCCTCGGTGGCAGCGGCTTGACTGACCTGGCCCATATCCGGATCGTCACGAATCTCGCCGACCGTCATGCCGGTCAGCGCGCAGGGCCCGCTGTAGGCGGCATTGCAGATCAGCTTCTCCCACTGCATCGCAGCGATGTCGCTAACCGCTGCGGCATCGAATCCTGCGCGCATCCAGGACCGCGCGATCGACTCCACAGCCGAATATCGCAATTGCGCGTAGGCGCCAAACCGAACGGCCCGCATCGCGTTGTGGTGTACATGCCCCGGCCCTCGTCGGGATGCGCCGAATCCACTCGCTATACCCACCGCAACACGTTCTGCCCCAACAATATCGGCGACGGTATCGGCCGATCCCAGACCGTTCTGAATGGTCAGCACCACCGTCTGCGGGCCCAGCATCGGCAAGGCTTCCCGTGCACCGGTGGCCACGTCGGCGGCCTTCACTGCCAGCACGATCACGTCCACCGCCTCGTCGGGCGCGGATGTGAGGGCCCGCAGCGTCACCACCTGATCGGACTGCGGCCCGGTGATCCGCAGGCCGGCTCTGTTGATCGCATCGACGGTAGCCTGGTTGCGTTCGATGGCGACGATGTCGTTTCCGGCCGCTGCGAGCTTAGCGGCGTATATCGAACCCATTGCCCCGCAGCCGATTACCGCGATCTTCATGTGCCTGCACTCATCTCGTCAAGGTGGTGATCAACTCGGCCAGGCCGGGCTTTTGCTCAAGTCCGAATCCCGGTGCGTCGGCCGGAGTGATGCGGCCCGCCGACAGCACGCATCCGGGCGGGTACCCGCCGAACGGCTGGAACACCCCCGGATAAGACTCACAGCCGCCAAGCCCCAGGCCCACCGCGATATGCAGGTTCACCAGATGCCCGCCGTGCGGGAACGCCTGGTGTCGATCGAAACCGTGAGCCTCCAACACCGCGAGCATCCCGGCGTACTCGGTCAACCCATAGGACAGGCCGGCGTCCATCTGCAAGATGTCCCGTCCTGGTCGCATCCCGCCGTAACGGATCAGATTGGTCACATCCGGTATCGAGAACAGATTTTCCCCGCCGGCCACCACGCCGTCGTAATGGTCGATCAACTGTCGGTTCAACTCGAAATCCAGTGGATCGCCAGGTTCTTCGAACCAACGCAGTCCGTAAGGATTCAGCGCTTGCGCCCAGCGCACGGCAGTCTGCTGGTCGAATCGGCCGTTGGCGTCCACGGCGACCCGCTCACCGGCACCCACGACATCAATCACCGCCTCGACCCGAGCGAGATCCTCACCCAGGCTCACCCCACCGACCTTCATCTTCACCGCGGTGTAACCCATGTCGAGGTATTGGCGCATCTCGGCGCGCAGCGCGTCGAGGCTCCCGGCAGGCTGACCGGCGTGGTAGTAGCCGCCGGCGGCATACACCGGGATCCCGGCGGCGCTGGGATCCCGACCGAGCTGGCGTGCGATGTTGACATGGGCGGGTTCGTCATCGAGTTTGGCGTTCAGATCCCAGCAGGCCAACTCCAGCGCCGCCGCGGCAGCAGCGCGATCTCCGTGACCGCCCGGTTTCTCGTCGGTGAGCGCACAGGCCAGTACGCGGGCCGGGTCGAGTCGTCCCGACTCGGCAAGCAACGTTTGCGGTGCAGCGGCCAGGACCCGCGGGATCATCCGATCCCGCAGGATGCCGCTCTGCGCGAACCGGCCGATCGAGTCAAAGGCAATGCCCGTGACGGGTTTGCCGCCCCGCATCACATCCGAGATGACGGCCACCAGGGAGACGGTGTGGGCGGAGAAGTCCACCAATGCGTTGGCGATCCCGCCGTGCAGCCGCACCGGCTGCTCCACGATGCCGGCTATCCGCATAGCTTCGCCTCCTTAACCGGTCGTGCAGCATGGCGTTCAATTACATTCAGGCCGCCGCCCTGATCGCCGGCATGGGCGCCGGTGCGATCGGTGAAGCGGCCGCCGCTCACCAGAAGCCCCTCACCGCATTGTTGTGATGTGCTGTTGAGATGATCCGGCGTTTGGTCACCTACCACGAGCAAGGCGCGCCGATGAGTCCCGTCGAGGGGCCGACCGGCGGGGTCTCGCTGATCCTGAGCTTCGGGCCGAGCCGTGGCCATCTGGTTGAGCGCTTGCGGCGCGAGGTTGGGCTGTCGCCCAAGCGGTTCGCGCGAATAGCCCGCATTGGGTCTGCGATCAACCCGCTCAGCACCACCTCGCCGGCGGCCATTGCGGTCGAGTGCGGTTACGCCGACCAGTCGCACCTCACCCACGAGTTCGGCGAGCTCGCCGGGATGCCGCCCAGTCCATACCAGGCGACATTTGCACGACTGTGCGTGACGCCGACTCCTACGCTCGACGGATGATGTCGCCGCCGCTACCCAGGCCAGCACCCGATGAACTGGAGAAGATTGTGCTGGCGCTGCTAACCCTGCTCGGGCCAGGAGCCTTGCGGGTCAAGACCCTCATCCCAGTCGTCCCACCTCTCGTGGCGTCGGCGGGGGGCGATGATGCGCCGGCGCAACTCCAGCAGCAACTCCTCGGTGGAGGTGCGGGACAGTGCGTCGTGGGCGGGGTGTGATTGCGGGGCGGAGGTGAGGCGGCGCAGCTTGACAACCTGTTCTTTGGGCTCCCCGCCCGCCAGGACGGTGTCGATGCTTCCTGGTGCCCAGGCCAGCTTGTTTTCCAGCATCGCGTAGGTGCCCGGGCTGGCCTTACGTACCCCGTGCTCGATGTCGGACAGGGTGCGGACGGTGAACTGGAGGCTGTTGGCGAAGTCGGTGCGGTTACGGTAGCCCAGGGCGATCCGGCGGCTCACGACGTAGTGGCCGAGCCGTCCGAGAGCATGGGAGTCCATGGACCGATGATGACGCAGCACGGGCGGCAATGTCGAGCCGCAATGCCCGCTTGTTCATCACATTTCCATCCGATACACGAATGGATGGAAACTATTTCCGTGGTATTCCCGCCAGGTCCGTCCTGACCTGAGTGATCGTGTCCCAGAACAGTTCCACCACTTTCTCCTGTGAGAGGGCCGACCACCTCCACCTTGGGGACCCGGCCAGTTCGTGGCGTCTCAGTCTGGCAGCCCGCCATCGGCCGGTCCGACAAACCGGCGACATCCCGATCACAACCCGGGCGGGAGATCGATCCTGCCATCCGATTCGCCGTCAGACTCCTCCACCTTGGAAGCCAAGGTGGAGAAACAATTTCCTCACAAGTTGCGCAGATTGCAGTCTATTTCCTATAGTTGCAGGCGAAGCAAAGACAGCCCGCCTACGCCGAACAGGTTAGCCACACCCCGACATCGCTCTGCCGGCGCCGATGTCCACCCAAGGGCGCATCAGCACCTACGGGCCAAGTCCGCCCCTCACACACCTGACCCGCCGAGCAACTCGCCCAATGGCGACCACCACCACACGTGAATGAAACCGATGATCACCATCAAGCAGGCAAATCGCCACCCGAGGGCGCCTTCTGCCCGCAGTTCCTGTCCAGAGGGTCGCAGAATCTGCACACAGGCAGGTCCGCTGAGCGAATGTGCGCAGGACGCACGAAGAGGAGGGGACTTCGTGCGTCCCGCGGGCATCCCGCCCAAAACCCACCAGGCCGGGGACAATATGACCACCAACCCCATTCACCCACAACACCTGCTCGGCGTGAACCCACGGCCTCCATCGTCGCCGCTGGTATTCCGCCCCTCGGGAATGCTCAGTCAGCACCACTTCAACGGCGTCGACCGGGCCCACCAATACGGCCCTGTGGCGAGCGAGGCACCGAAGTCCGCAGGCGCTGCCCGGCTCTGGCAATTCTTCTTCGGGTGGTCGGGCGTCGGTCACTTCTACACCGACTCGATCGGCATCGCACTCACGCAGATCGCCCTAGGAGTGTTCGGCCTGGGCCTGCTGGTTCTCAGCTAGCTAGCCTGGGCCGGACCATCGGAGAGGAAGGCGACCGCGGACACCAGCGGCAGGATCATGAGCAATTTTTGCCTGCCCCCTGGGCGGTGGAAACCCCAACCGAGCATGACATTGCAGCAGTCGCGATGGCCACTAACCAAAAACCCATGCGCTGTGGGTATTCGATTGCGGTTCGCCGCCGGTGTGTGTCCCTGCGAATTCAACACATCGATGATCCCTTGAAACGGCCGGAGCGATGACGGGTGTCGGATTGGCGGTCGCGGGAGCTTGGACCGTAGACCACAGTTCGGCCTGCAGGTGGGCGGCTTGTGCGTTGATCTCACGCAATCGTGATTCGTCGGGAGTGGGGTACGCCAGCATCCGTTCATCAAGATAGCCCGCCAACAGTGTGCGCATTGCGGCTGCGACATCGGTCGGCAGAAGATCTGCCCGCAGGGTACGCCGTGCCGGTCGCGATCGCGTTCGCCTCCGCCTCTTCGTAGTCCTTCCGCTGGTCGTAGCGGCTGACAGCCATCGAAAAGCTGAATCCGATCATGAGTCCGAGCAAAGTCAAGGTCGCCGTCAGAATGGCGGAAAAGTCTGGACGGACATTCGTCGAGCGACCGGCCGCCACCTCACAATCGATGCCCCGGCCCACGCGGAAATCCAAGCACGATCGCGGACAGCGCGAAGAGCAGGAGCGGATAGTGCGTGGTGTCCATCAGTGCTCACCGGCTTCCACATCGCACGAACGCGCCCACGTACGCGCCACGATTTTCCTGTAATTTCTTGATGGAAACCTTCGACCCGCCGAGACACGAGCCGCCACATCGTGGTTCGGTACCGGTGTCAGGGGAGCTGAACGCGCTCGATTCGGGTGATCCGACCGCGGGCCACCAACTCGGCGGTCAGTGCGACGGCGCACGCTTGCGACAGCAGCAACCCGACCAGCACCAGAACCTGCACCGCGCCGGCGTGGGCCGCCGATCCGGTGGCCAGCAGGACACCCACGAATGCGCCTGGAAGGGTCACCAGACCGGCGGTGCGTGCCTGATCGACGTTGGGCAGCAACGCATCAGGGGTCGACTGAGTGATCACCATCATCCGCGCGTCGCGGTCAACCAAACCCAAACTCAGAGCAGCCTCGACCTCACCGATACGTGCGTTCAGGGCGTCCTGTGCGCGTCGAGCGGCCACAGCGACCGCAGTCATAGTGCCGCCCAACAGGATTCCCGTGATCGGTACCAGCGCCACGCCCGTCAGCGGGACCACTCGGGAGGCCAGCAGCAACGGAAGAACGGCGCTTCCGGGTTTTCCGTGGGTGGATATCGGTACGTCTGACCTGGGCTTCCGTTGGGGTGGACGGGGTCTGGGCCGCGCCGCCTACGGGTGCATCCCTCACGCGTCAAGGGCGCTTCGCGATGGCCTTCGACCACCCTTGACCCGCGAGCCTCTATGCACCCTCTGGGCAGGCGAAAGCGCAGGTCAGAGACCTGCCCGCGGCAACGCCGCGGCCCAGACAAAACAAACCATGCATGTCCATAATCCACCCACGGATAGGTTCGGAACCCCGATGTCTACCCACAGACTTCCCGGAAGAGCCGGAAGAACCGACGCCAACCCCACAGCCAGGGGTAGGGCCAGCCACAACGAGCCGCTGCGGGCTTCGCTGCGCCGTGCGGCCGTAACCGTGGCCACCACGAACATTGCGACCAGCACCAGAAGCGAGGTCCACAACCGCGTCATGGCCGCCGCCAGAACCGTGGCGATCGCGGCCAGCTGTGCGGCGGCGCGCCCAGCGGCGGCGGGCACCACCCACCACGATCCCAGCGCCGCCACCCGGTAGACGAAAGCTGCGAGCGCAGCCATCACCCCGCAGACGACGAGCAGCGTCGGGCTCAAAAGCGCGGACGTCATCGTTTCAGTGTCGACCATCACGTGCCGGACCGGCCGCCGCCTTTCTCAGTGCGCGCTCAGGCTAAGGGGCTGCGTTCAGCGCTGACTTGTCCAATTCGGGCATCGAGGCCAAGTCGAGGCGAATCAGCTTCACGGGCATGGACGGGCAAGTCGCCCACCCAGGTGCTGGCCAACCGCCAGAAGGCATTGGCACCCAGCGGTGCGGCTGTAGTCGGCCAGGAAACCGCAGACCCCCGGCATGTCTTCGACACCGCAGCAATACGAGGCCACCCAACGCGATCGAGTGCAGCGTGCGACCACTGGTGGACCTGGTTGTCCCGGCAACGCCGCATTTGCCGCGACCCCATGACCTACTCCGGAATGTTTCCACTGCAAACACCTGGATACTTGCTGGCGCCGGTCTGGAGATTTCCTGTGCGGTGATGCGATACCGTCCGCCGATTCCGGTCCACGTGGGACGCTGATTCATGACGGCGAGCAAACAACGAATTCTGCGCGCCGTCGGTGCACCGAGCGGGGTTGGGGGGAACCACAATTGTCCGGTTTGAGTCCGATCGCGCGGCGAGTCAGGAATCTTCGTCGCACCGCCACGCGGATGAGCATGTCGATCGGTGTCGCCGTGCTGGTCGTGATGGCCACGGTTGTGCCGGTGTCGACGGCGTCGACGTCGGCCTCGGACGTATCGCCGCCTGACAAAACCGCCTTGATCATGGGCGGGACAGCCATCCCAACGCCGGACGACTACCTCGTCGAACTCATCAAGAACCGGTACATCGCGCCGACCCATCCGGGCCAGGACATCAACTATGTGGCGGTGACGACGCCCGAGGAGTTCTGGCCCATCACCGGGCTGCGCGTCATCGCGCCCGCGATCGCATCCCCGAGCATCTGGGGGCCTGGCGGCGCAGCCTGGCCGGACGAGCCGTGGTGGAAACTCTCGGGGCTATTCGACCTCACCATCGACCAGTCGGTCCAGGCCGGGGTCACCGATCTGGAGGCGGCGATGGCCGCGCACGGCAACGACGATCTGGTGATCTACGGCTACTCGCAGGGCGCGGTCGTCGCGAACCTGGAGAAGCGCAAGCTGGCCGAGCAGTTCCCGCCAGGAACCACTGCCCCCGATATCGACTTCGTGCTCAGCGGTGACCTGAATCTGCCCAACGGCGGCCTTGAGGCCCGGTTCCCCGGCCTCTACATCCCGGTCCTCGATTGGTCGTTCAACGGCCCCGAGCCGACCAACACCCCGTTCAACACCAACGTCATCACCCGGCAGTACGACGGCTTGGCCGATTTCCCGTTGTATCCGCTCAATCTGGTCGCCGACGTAAACGCGGTTCTGGGCATGGCCTACGTGCACTTGAACGACCTCGACGTCAGCCTGGCTGCCGATCCGTCGACATCGCCGCCCATCAAGAGTCAGCACGGCGATACCACCTACTACTTTTTCCCGACCCAGGATCTGCCGTTGTTCGGTCCGCTGCGCACCCTGGGGGTGCCCGAGAAGTACATCGACGTGGTCGAGCCGGGCGTCAAGGTGATTGTGGAACTGGGCTATGACCGCAGCATCCCGCCTGGGGATCCCACCCCGGCGCGGCTGATCCCGCCGCTCAACCCGGTGACGGTAGCCACCGATCTGGTCAACGCCCTCGGTGAGGGGTTCAACAATGCGCTGGCCCTCACCGGGTTGGCACCGCTGCTGAAGATTCCCGGTGCTGGCAGCGGCGCGGACACTGATGACGGCAGCGTTGTCGGCTCGCCGGACACGGTGGCCGACCGCAACGCTGTTGGGCATGGCATCGTCCATTCGTTTAGCGCCCGCAATCTGTTCGGCACCGATCAGGCCGACCAGCAGGTCGCAATGGACGGGACGAACTTCGGGCTGAAGACCTCTCCGAGTCGGCGCTGGAGGAAACTGACCGCCGCGACCGGGATCGACGGTTTGACGTTCACTCCCCGTGAGCCGCATTCCTCTCAAGGGGGTCACCGGAGCGCCGCGCCATTGGCGAAGGTCGGGGCCACCATCGGCGACTCGCCGCAGCAAGCCGGTAACCGGCGTGGGGACAAGACCATCAAAAAAGCCGCCGACCGCGCCACCAAGGTCGTCAGCGGCGTGACCGGGCACAAAGTCGACCGCACAGGCGTACGACGTCGGCAGTCGCGCTAGCACCATCGGTCTGACACCAAATATCGCGCCAACCCTGGACAGTCTCGCCGAGTTGAATCCGACAGCGATAGCGATCATGCACGGAGCCTCGTTCTGCGGTGACTGTTCGGCGCAGTTGTGGGTCGGGCCGACGGGCATCTGGCGACGATGCGCGACGCCCGGCCTGGTGACCCAGGACGCCTTTGGCCCGCAGGCGCCGCCGCCCTGAGGGCCGCCCGTTCGCCGTGAGCGAGGACGCTCCTTGGGATGCCAGGAGCCGAAACCCGGTTTACCAGTATTCCCACAGGCGGCGCTTACGACGGACCCATAGTCGGGCCGAACAATGGCTTGTGTGCGTCACAAAGTCCTCGGGGTTGTCTCTCGCCCCAACGCTATCGTCGTGGCCGATGCGCTCGGCGCGCCCGTCCTCGACGTCGTGTTTCCGGTTTACAACGAGCAATCGTCCCTGAACCAGTCGGTACGCAGGCTGCGCACCTACCTCGACGAACACTTCCCGTTCCCGGCCCGCATCACCATCGCCGACAATGCGAGCACCGACGAGACTCCCTCTATCGCAGCACAACTGGCAGCAGAACTCGACGGTGTGAAAGCAATCCGGCTGGAGAGCAAGGGCCGCGGCGGTGCGCTTCACCAGGCCTGGATGGCTTCCGACGCCCCGGTCCTGGCCTATATGGACGTCGACCTGTCCACCGACCTCGCCGCGATCGCACCGCTGGTGGCCCCACTCGTCTCGGGACACTCCGACCTGGCGATCGGTACGCGCCTGGGTCGCGGCTCCAGGGTCGTGCGCGGCACGAAGCGGGAAGTCATCTCCCGGTGCTACAACCTGCTGCTAGCGTCAACTCTGGCGGCGAAATTCAGCGATGCGCAGTGCGGGTTCAAAGCCATCCGCGCCGATATCGCCCACCAACTACTGCCTCACGTCGCCGACACCGGCTGGTTCTTCGACACCGAACTGCTCGTGCTGGCCCAACGCATCGGGTTGCGCATCCACGAAGTTCCCGTCGACTGGGTCGACGATCCCGACAGCCGGGTAAGCATCATGGCAACCGCTCTCGGCGATCTGCACGGAATCGCGCGACTGCTCGCCGGATTCGCATCCGGCACCATCCCGGTCAACGCCATCGCCGCACAACTCGGCGCCAGAACGGCCGAGCCGCCGGGATCATTGCTGCGCCAAACGGTCCGGTTTGCGACCGTGGGGATCGCCAGCACCCTGGCCTACGTCGTCCTGTTCACCGCGCTCTGCGACCGGACCGGGGTTCAGGCGGCCAACTTGATTGCGCTTCTGCTCACCGCACTTGCCAACACAGCCGTAAACCGCCGGTTCACCTTCGGGCTTCGCGGTAGCGGCTTGGCCCGCAACCATTGGGAGGGTTTTCTGGTGTTCGCCCTGTCCCTCGGCATCACCAGTGGCGCGCTTGCCGCATTGCACGCCGCCGCAGTGACACATCACTGGGTGGTGTTAACCACGCTGATGACAGCCAACCTGGCGGCGACCGTGGTGAGGTTTATGCTGCTGCGCGGCTGGGTGTTCCATCCCGGCCGCAACACCCTGGAGGCCGGCAGATGATCGCGACCACCAGGGCCGCACCGACAACCGTCACCACGTCGACCGGGCGCCAACGGAACATGTTTACCACCGCGTTCGCCGCACTGCTCGTGACGACGGCGGTGTGCTGGCTGATCGGGCTGAGCCGCAACGGGTGGGCGAACGCCTTCTATTCGGCCGCGGTGCAGGCCGGCAGCAAGAGCTGGAAGGCGGCCTTGTTCGGATCCTCCGACGCCGCCAACTCGATAACAGTGGATAAGCCGCCGGCAGCGCTGTGGCCGATGGAGATCAGCGTCCGATTGTTCGGGCTCAACAGCTGGTCGCTGCTCGTGCCGCAGGTGCTGCTCGGGGTAGCCACCGTGGCGCTGCTGTGCATCGCGGTAAGAAGGACGTTCGGCCCGGCCGCGGGGCTGCTGGCGGGCGGCCTGCTGGCCGTAACACCGGTGGTCACCTTGATGTTCCGCTACAACAACCCCGACGCCTTGCTGGTGTTCCTGACGGTGGCGGGCGCATGGGCGGTGCTGCGTGCGGTCGAGGACGGCCGCACTCGGTGGCTGGTCGGTTGTGGAATCCTGCTCGGTCTGGGTTTTCTGACCAAGCAGCTACAGGTGATGCTGGTCGCCCCAGGGCTGGCGGGCACCTATCTGGTCGCCGGGCCACCACGGTTGGCCGCCCGCGTCAGCCAACTGTTGGCCGGTCTGGCCGCGATGGTCATCGCCGCAGGCTGGTGGGTTGCACTCGTAGAACTCACGCCCGCGGCGGACCGGCCCTACATCGGGGGGTCGACGGACAACAGCTTCCTGAACCTGACCTTCGGTTACAACGGACTGTCTCGGCTCACCGGGAACCACCCGGCCGGCCTCCCTGGCAGCACCGGCATGGCAGGTCCGCCGCACCCATGGTCGAGGTCACATGCCGGGTTCTTGCGATTGTTCACCGGCGAGACCGGCGGCCAAATCTCTTGGCTGCTGCCGTCGGCGCTGATCCTGCTCGTTGCCGGATTGCTGTGGCACGGGCGTGCGCTGCGCACCGACCCCGCCCGCGCCCAGTACCTGTTGTGGGGCGGCTGGCTGCTGGTGGGCGGCGCGGTGCTCAGCGCCATGTCCGGGACCTACCACGACTACTACACCGTCGCGCTGGCTCCCGCCGTTGCCGCGCTCGTCGCCGTGGGCATCACAGAGGGCTGGCGGCGTCGTGAGCAACTCTCGGCGCGGCTCGTTGTAATAACCGCCGGTGCGGTCACAGCGGTGTGGTCATCGGTACTTCTGGGCAGGACAACCGATTTCGTGCCCGCACTACGATGGATTGTCCTCATCGGCGGCCTCGGCGCCGCGGTGGCGCTCATGATGTCTTGGTCAAACGTCGCGGCCACGGTGTTGGCTGCGGCCACGCTGGCAGGGCCTGGGGCATACTGCGTCCAGACCGTGGCAAGCGCGCATCAGGGCGGGCTCGTCAACGCCGGTCCGCGGCTAACCGGCACCGACCGTCCGGGCCCGCCAGCAGGTGTGCGAGGTTCCGGGGGGATCTGGGCGGGAATGCAATCCGCTGAAGTCGACCCTGACACCAAAAAGATGCTGACTGACGACTCCGGCTCCTACACCTGGATCGCCGCCACCCAGGGCGCTAACCGGGCCGCCGCCTACCAGTTGGCCACCGGCGATCCCGTGATGCCTATCGGCGGCTTCGCCGGACGTGACCCCGCGCCGACCCTGGAGCAGTTCCAGCGTTACGTCGCCGAGCATCGCATCCACTACTTCATCGACTCGCCCCGTGGCACCGGGGCCAATGAGCCCAAACCCCCGTCCCCGACGCCCAGCCAGGCCGACCACATCACCGATTGGGTCGAAAGCATGTTCAAGCCCCACGCGTTGGACGGCGTCACGGTCTACGACCTCAGCGCAAAAATGGTTACCGCACCATGACTTTCCTGATTCTCTCCCCGGACGCACCCCACCCGGCGCCCAACTTGGCCGGCGCCGACTGGACCCAGCTCAACCACGGCGTCTCCTTGCTCGGCGGCTGGCTGCCGAGAACGGTGGAACTGGTCGCCCTATCCGTCGTGGTGGCGGTGGTCGGCTGGCGAACGAAGCGTTGGCGGCTGCTTTGGCTGCCGCCAAGCGTTGCCCTGGGCGTCATCGGAGCGCTGGCGACGCGGACCTACGTGAACTCCGAGGCACTGGCATCTGATCCCGCACCAATCCAATTGTGGTTGTGGACAGGCGTTTTCCTCGCGACCGTCGCCGTCGCCGCGTTCGGCTGGCGTGGCGCCCGGTGGTGGCTGCGTGCGCTTTCCCTGCTGGCCATTCCGTTGACTCTGCTTGCCGCGTTGCTCAGCGTGAACCGGTGGGTCGGCTACTACCCCACCGTCCCAGCAGCGTGGAACGCGCTGATCGCCGCGCCACTGCCCGACGAGATCGAACCGGACAGCATTGCGTCTCTGCGCAACACCACGCCAGAGACGGGCAAGTTGGTGAAAGTCGACATCCCCGACACCGCAAGCGGGTTCAAGCACCGAAGCGAGTACGTCTACCTCCCGCCAGCCTGGTTCGCAGGCTCCGCACCACCGATCCTGCCGACAGTGATGATGATCGCCGGTGAATTCAACACGCCGGCCGACTGGATGCGCAGCGGCAACGCCATCCCCGTCATCGACGACTATTCGCGCAGCCATGGCGGCAAAACGCCCATCTTCGTCTTCGTGGATTCCGGGGGCAGCTTCAACAATGACACTGAATGCGTCAACGGCCCACGCGGCCAAGCCGCCGACCATCTCACCCGCGACGTCCGCCCATTCGTCGTCGCACAGTTCGGCGCATCCGCCGATTCCGCTGCTTGGGGAGTCGTCGGATGGTCGATGGGTGGCACCTGCGCGGTAGACCTCACCGTGATGCACCCGGATCTATTCCATGCCTTCGTCGACATTGCCGGCGACCACGGCCCCACCGCAGGCACCAAACAGCAGACCGTCGAGCGTCTGTATGCCGGTGACGCCCGGCAGTGGAACCATTACGACCCGGCAATGGTGATGGCCGAGCATGGGCCCTACGCCGGCGTCGCCGGCTGGTTCGCCGACGCTGCATCGGTAGCAACCAGCACC
>CAWJYB010000010.1:0-28934 GCA_963846905.1 uncultured Actinomycetota bacterium | reverse complement strand
CGGAACCAATGACCTGACCCAGACGACGTGGGGGTTCTCTCGCGACGACGTCGAATCCTCGCTGTTCGCCACCTATCTGGACAAGGGCGTCTTCACGATTTCCCCGTTTGAGACCATAGACGGTGACGGTGTCGGGCGGCTTGTGGAGATCGCGGCCGCGGAAGGGCGCAGGACCAAACCGGGATTGAAGTTGGGGGTCTGCGGAGAACATGGCGGTGACCCCGAA
Source organism: uncultured Actinomycetota bacterium (assembly GCA_963846905.1). Taxonomy (GTDB): domain Bacteria; phylum Actinomycetota; class Actinomycetes; order Mycobacteriales; family Mycobacteriaceae; genus Mycobacterium. The sequence continues at coordinate 28,708 of CAWJYB010000010.1, read as the reverse complement.
TCCATCCACTTCTTCCACAAGACCGGCCTTGACTACGTGTCCTGTTCCCCTTTCCGGCTTCCGGTCGCCCGCCTCGAGGCGGGCCGGGCCGCCCTTGCCTGACTGGGCAGCAGCAGCCGCGCCGAGAATCCGGGGTGTCAGTCAATACCAAACTCTTCGGCCGGCCATCGGCCGACCAACCGCCCCGAGGACATACAGCGCGACCCCTACCAGCAGCAAGATGATTCCCACTTCTGCGGCATTGGTGTGTCGGATTACCCAGCACGCGCCCGCGGAAACCAGGTCGCGGCAATCCAGCGCACGAACTCGCCTCTAACTCGCCTCTTCGGTGAACGATGTCAGCCGTTTGACGCCAGTCGGTGTGAACAAGCTTCGGCAACGGGAGACGTCTCCGTATCGTGATGGCCGTGAAGGGAAGTCAGTCAGATCACCCGACCGGCCACCCGGATGGCGTCAACCGCCGCCGGTGGCTGCAATGGACGTCGAGCATGGGTCTGGGACTCGCTCTGGGAGCATGCTCAACCAAGCCGCCCGTAACCGCGACGCCGCCGCCAGAGGCCGCGACGAGCCCGAGCCGACCTGCTATTCCCGATCTGGCCGCACATGATCAGGCGGGCTCCAGTACCGCCGCAAGCACATCGCGCAACCCCACCGCCGTGGTTGTACCGGCGTCGGTCACCGGCTCGGCGGCGCTGTTGTGCAGGGACGCGTGGGGTGCCAGTCCCGCGCGTCCCGGCGGCCGACGGCACACCATCACTCGGATGACTGTTCACCACTCGGCTGTGGTGCTCGGCGATAACCACAACGCCCCGGCTCGACTTCGCCAGCACCAGCACTACCACCAGGTCGACCGCGGCTGGATCGACATCGCCTACCACGTCGGTGTCGATCGCAACGGCAACATCTACGAGTTGCGCACACCCGAACTCGTAGGCGATACCGCGACAAATTACGACCCGGCCGGCCACTTCCTCGTGCTGTGTGAGGGCGACTTCGACAAGGAACCCATTACCGAGGCCCAACTGAACAGCGCTGCGCTGGTGTTCGCCTGGGCCGCCCAGACGTTTCACATCGCGAGCGACACGATCGCAGGGCACCGGGACTTCGCTGCAACGTCGTGCCCGGGAGCCAACCTCTATGCGCATGTTTCTTCGGGCGACCTCAATCGCCGTATCGGGGACTTTCTGGCAGCTGGGACTGTGGATTTGCGACCGGTCTGTGGATCGGAGGCGGCGGCACTGGTAGAGGACATCGAAGCCGGACGCTGACACGACACCGGCGGTGCGCTCACCCACGCTACGAAGGTAGGGATACCCTTGTCGGTCGTGACGCGAGATGTTTCACGACGTGAAGTCCTCAAGTACGCCTTGCCGGCCCTCGCCCCGGCATTCGTCGGTTCCGCCGCCCTGGTCACATCGTTCGGCCAGCAGACGGCCGCCGCTGACGACAACATGAGGCTCATCGACTTCGCTGAGCGGCTGGTTGCGCCAGAGCAGATAAAGTCGGCGGGCTTTGACGGGGCGCTGGTCTACGTGTCCGAGTTACGGCCCGGCGCCACTTTCGATTTCAAGCCCGTGACCCGTGAATACGCCGCGGCGCTGGGCGCCGCGGGTCTCCATGTCGTCAGCTGTTATCAGTTCGGCAAGCCCGGCTGGCCTACGCCGTCGGACTTCACCCGCGGATATGACGGCGGCGTGGCAGACGCCCAGACAGCCCTGCGACTGCACGCCGCGGCCGGCGGGCCGGATTCGGCGCCGATATTCTTCAGTGTCGACGAAGACATCGACCACGGCGCGTGGAAAGACCTGGCAGTCCAGTGGTTTCGTGGAATCAATTCCGTCCTGGGCGTCGACCGCACCGGTATCTATGGCCATAACCGAGCGTGCGGGTGGGCGATTGGAGACGGCGTAATCGGTACGTCGACGACGCCGGGCCATCGGTGGGCATGGCAGACAAAGGCGTGGTCGCGCGGTCAGCGTGAGCCGGCGGCCGTGCTCTTTCAGTCCGTGGTCGTCACCCCGTCCGACCCAGGTGTCGTCATCGACGGTGTCCATGTCGATGTCGACGACGTACTCGCGGCGGATTTCGGTCAGTGGGCCCTGGATCGATGATCATCGGTCCCGCTTCCGTGCGATGCAGGTGATCGGCAAGGAGTTGGGGACGACCACCGATCTTGGCAGCGACCAGCCAACTCACCAAATTGACAGTGCCGCCAATGACGTTGTTCGCCATCCGATGCTCATCAGCTTTACGAGTGGCAACATCGCCTGCGTGATCACTAGCTCAGGTGGCAAATTGCCCGCTCGCAGCGTGCGGTGCGAGATTGGCCGCCTCCGCCTCAGCCTGCCGATTGCCAGCCGGACTGCGGCCACGCCGTCCTGATCGGTGTCGGCAGGCCGGCTGAGTTCCTCTGCGCAGGAGACCCCACGGATGGACCCCAGGGGCCGGACACTACGTGATCATCCTGGCGAACGTGATCCACCAGCGCGGCGGTCCACCGATTGCGGGGCTGAGCGGCGACGTGGCCACGGTGGCAGCCGGAGCGTTGCGTCTCTAAGCCACACCACCGCCCGAAGGTGACTTGCATTTTGGCGCTCCCTGGCGCCAAAATAGCGCCATGCCCAGTGTGCAGATCAAAGACGTCCCGGACGATACTCATCGCGTCCTACGGGAACGGGCGGCACGCGCGCACCAGTCACTGCAGGAGTACCTGCGGAGCAGGTTGATCGCGGAGGCTGCCCGACCCACAGTGGCGGAAGTGCTCGACCGCATCGACGGGCGCCGTGGGGGGCGAGTGTCGTTCGAGTCTGCCGTGCGTGATGTTCGACTCGACCGTGATCGTCCTTGACGCAAGCGTCCTGGCGGTCGCGCTCGGGGACGACGGCGAGGCGGGGTTGTACGCGCGTCGACGCTTGGTGGGCGAAGAGCTCGCAGGTCCCGAACTGATCGATCTGGAAGTGGCGTCGGTGTGGCGGCGTCATGTCGCCGCCAGGCTGATGCCGGCGCAGCGTGCGGCCAGCGCGCTCACCGATCTCGCCCAGATGCCACTGCATCGGGCATCGCATCAACCACTGCTGGAACGGATTTGGGAATTGCGGCACGTTTTCACAACCTACGATGCCGCATACGTTGCCTTGGCCGAGGCGCTCGACAGCGTCCTGGTCACCGCGGATGCGCGACTCGCGGGCGCATCGAGACTGCGCTGCACCGTCGAGGTCCTGGGTGCATCGGGGTAGCAGGCGCGATACTGTTCCTCTGCAATGCACTGTCATCGTGCTCCCGTGAGATTCCGCCACGCGAGGTGCCTCACTTTTACGTGAGGCACCTCGGATATGTTCCGGCCCGCGTTTCGCCGGTCACGCACATTCGCGTTGTTCGCCCTGCTGGCTAATGGGAACCGAACAGCGAGCCTTCGACCGATCATCCCTTGGAACCGTCGGGTACGGCTACGCCGCCTATGCGGTCTGCGGGGTGCGTCGACAGGGCGCCATTTCGTAGGCGCCGTCGTAGACCTTGACTCGTTCCCACACCCGTCGAACCGCGCGTCGCCGGGCACCGGCTTGGGGATCGCTGCGAGCGCCCAGTCCCGCTGAGCGGGCGCGGAGGTCGGCTTGCCCTGCAGCGCAACGGCATACGTGTGAAGTCGTTGATCTGGAAGCTGAAGAACCAGTCGACGATGCCGTCGTCGAGCCCGGTCAGGTTTGCCTGCTCGCTGAAGTCGGTGACGAGGTCAACCCGAACATTGGAAACGGACGTGAGACAAGTCGATGTGGACACCACTTGAGGCGCCGGGCGTCACCGCAGGTCAGCGCGCCGAGTGCGGACACCAAGATTTTGGTGCGGTCTACGAACTATTCAGATCGGACGGCGATTCCGTCCGAGAGCGCGAAGGGGCGCAGATTTGGTGCATTCGCAGGCCATCGTGACAGGCGACGATCCCAACTATCAGCATCCAAAGTGTTACGCCAATCTGCACGGCGGATGTTCCACGAAGATTTCCGGCGAGCACTACATTTCGCACTCGCTGATCAAGCTCTACACGTTCAACGATTCCTCCGTCAGGGTCAAGCACGATCATGGCTTCGGCGTCCAGCACGAAGTGCAGCCGAAGAATTTCGTAGTAAACGCTCTGTGCCGCAACCACAACACATTTGCTGGGTAAGGCCGACAAAGCCGCGTGTGACTTCGCGTCATTCGTGCGGGGTATCCCACTCAACTTTCTCGGCGGCGCTGGAGCATGGGGTAAGCGCGAAGAAATCACAATCTCGGGCGACGACCTGGAACGGTGGGCGCTCAAACTGCTAATGAATCATGCTGCTGGAAAGGCATTTTCAGCCAACGAAGGCCAGATCAGCAGTCCGATACCGCCGCAGGCGGTTGACTTTTTGCTCGGTCGCACGCCGCGGCCGTTCGGGATCGGCTTGTGCGTAGCGGGCGATCCGGCCAACACCGATCTTGGGTTCGACCCGTTCACGAAAGTCGAGCATTCCACCACCAATTTTGGGGCACACGGCCACTTCTGTGGCATCAAGACCAGACGCTCGGCGGCGGCTTGTCGAGTTGAACGGTGTCGGGTTTGGTCTCTCGCTGTTCCCGATCAATCGAGGCTACACCGAAGTCAACGGCGTCAAGAATCCGTTCCATGGCTCGCTGGAACGACCCGATCACATGGAATGGAATCTGGACGGGATCGGGAAGCGGGTAAACTTCACCTGGTCGAATCCGACCAAGCACAAATACATCCTCTACACGATGTCGATGGGTACCAAGGCCTGACGGGCGTGGGGCGGCTAGCTGCTAGCGTTTGGTGCCGTGGCTTTGAACATCGCAGATCTATTCGAGCACGCGGTGGATGCGGTTTCCGACCGGACCGCGCTCATCGCCGGTGAGCGCAAGTTGACCTATGCCGAGTTGGAGCGCGAGGCCAATCAGGTTGCGCACCACTTCCGATCCTGCGGCGTCGGGAAGGGGGACCACGTCGGCATCCTGGCTCCCAACACCGCCGAACATTTGCTGATAATTTTGGCGCTGTTCAAGATTCGCGCGGTGCCGATCAACCTAAACTATCGCTACACGGCCGCCGAACTGGTTTATCTCGTCAACAACGCCGACCTCGTCGGAATGTGCTTTGATCCGTCGCTGGCGGCGCTGGTCGTCGATGCACTGCCGCACTGCCCGGTTCAGCGCCTGCTCCTGTCGATGGGCGAACAGCGGTCGGGAACCCCACAGGTGCCGGGTGCCACCACGTATGCCGACGTGCTGGCCACACACCACGGTGATCGTGACTTCGAACCGCGGTCTGCCGACGACATCTATATCCTCTACACGGGCGGAACCACGGGGTACCCCAAAGGGGTGATGTGGCGCCACGAGGACATCTGGCGCACGCTGGGCGGCGGTACGAACTTCTTGACCGGTGAACTGCTCGACGAGTTCGACCAATCCCGCCAGGCAGCTGCCGGCAATCCCCTGGTGACCTTCGCCGTGAGCCCCCTCATGCACGGTGCCGCCGTGTGGGGCACCATGATGCACCTGTTTGCCGGCCACACCGCGGTTTTGGTCGCCAAGTTCGAGGCCGACGAGGTCTGGCGGCTGATCGACACCCACGGTGTGCAGACGTTGTTCATCACCGGTGATGCGATGGCGCGGCCGCTCGTCGAGACCTATGACGCGGGCGCATACCGGGGTACTTCGCTGATCGCGGTCGCCAGCAGTGCGGCGTTGTTCAGCCCGGCGGTGAAGGATCGTTGGATCAAGGCGTTCCCCAACGTGATGTTCACCGACTCGGTAGGCGCTTCCGAAGTCGGGTTCTCGGGCATGAACGTGTTGGAGCAGGGCAAGATTTCCGGCGACGGGCCGCTGATCGAGATGGCTGCCGAAACCATCGTGGTCGACGACGACCTGAACATTCTCGACCCCGCGGCCAACGTCGGACGCATCGCACGCACCGCACGTGTCGGCCACATTCCGCTGGGCTATTACAAGGACGAAAAGAAGACTCGCGAAACGTTCTTCGAACGCGACGGAACCCGGTTCTCGGTGCCGGGAGACTATGTCCGTATCGAGGAGGGGCGGCGGTTGCGTCTGCTCGGCCGCGGCTCCAACTGCATCAACACCGGCGGCGAGAAAGTGTTCGCCGAGGAGGTGGAGCAGGCGCTGAAGTCGCACCCCGGCATCTACGACGCGATCGTCGTTGCGGTACCCGATGAACGTTGGGGCCAGCGTGTCGCCGCGGTGGTACAGGCGCGGTCCGCGGCGGCGGTGCCGTCGCTCGAATCAATAGGGGCCCATCTGCGCAGTCTCATCGCGGGTTACAAACTTCCCCGGTCGTACGCGTTCGTCAACACCATCCCGCGTCACATCACCGGGAAGGCGAACTATCCGAAGGCCCGCGAGATCATGCTGGCCAGCTTGGGTCAGTCCGGCGTTTAACCGTCGGTGCTGGGTCGGGCCTGCAACGTCGGAGCGGCGGCGGCAAGGAGTGCGTCTCGGTTGCCATCGAGGGGCGGATAGATCCGCGCGCAATTGATGGTTCGTTTGGTTGCTTTGGCTTCGGCCCCGATTGCGATGACCTGCCGATCCCAGCCTTCGGTGTAGACCGCACCCGCGGTTCCAAGGTCCAAAACTGTGACATACCAAGGGATTCGAAGGGGCAGCATGGGCTCGCCGAACAAATCGCCGACCACGTTGTAGCCGGCATAACGGCCCATCGGGCGCGCATGTTGACACGACAGCACCGAAATGTGTGTGTCATCCATCTGAGCGGCCGCCACATCCCCGGCGGCAAAGACCCCAGCCAGACCGGGCACACGAAGGTAGTCGTCGACTGCCACGCGGCCGAGACGGTCGCGCTCGACGCCGAGATCGGCGGTCAATGGATTGGCACGCATGCCGGCACACCACACCACCGTCGATGCGGCCAGCATTTCCCCTGTAGACAGTGTCACCCTGTCTTCGCCGACCGCTGCGACCCTGACCCCGAGCCGGGTGTGCACCCCGAGCTGTGTCAGGGCGCTTTCGATCACCGGCCGCGCCGACGTCCCCATATCGGATCCGACGTTGCGGTTGTGGTCGACGAGCATCACCTGCGGGGTCGTGTCGGGAAACAGCGCTGCCAGCCGTGCCGGCAATTCGCATGCCGTCTCGATTCCGGTCAGCCCGGCGCCGACCACGATCACGGTTGTCGCAGCTTGTGAGTGCGCTGCGCCGGCCAAGTGCTCCAGGTGCCGCTGCAACCGCACCGCGCCGTCGTAGGTATCGACATCGAAACCGAACTCCGCCAGACCGGGAATGGGCGGCCTGACCAACTGGCTGCCCAGCGCAACCACGACACGGTCGTAGGTGCGGTCACCGAGGGAGGTGCGCACCGTGCGAGACCTCGGGTCGATCGCTGTTATCTCAGCGGCGAGGTGCTCTACTCCCACCGGATTGAGCACATCGCGCAGCGAAATGCGACACGATTTCAAGTCTGCTTCGTAGTTGCGGACCCGAATATCGTGGTAGGGCGGCGAACTGATGACCGTCACGTTCACTTCATGGGGCTCAACGCCGAGTTCCTCGATTCGGCGGGCGGCGCCCAGCGCGGCCCACAGACCGGCGAATCCTGAGCCGAGTACGACGACGTCGCTCACCGAGCTGAGCCTACGCGTCAGGTGTGGCAGGGTCTGTGAACCGGCCCACCATGCGTGGCTGACCCGTGGCGATGTGCCGCGGGCTGTTCGCTGTGTGTTCTGGCTCGGCGTGGACTTGGTGCTCAGCGGCGAATGGTCCCGTACCGCCGGGAACCTGGAACGGCTCTTGGCCGTAGCGGTTCAACCCGGCGGGCAATGCGGCTGGCTCACGGTGTCGCAAAGGGCCATCTCCAGGTCCATAGCGATGATGTCGATCAGGTCCGCGACCGTCTGCTCGAACTCCACGGACTCGATCGCCGGCACGCCGGCACGCCGGCTGTAGCCCACCAGGTAGTCGTCGAGTTTGCGAATGGCCGCCAGCCTGGACTGGTAGTTGTAGGCCGGCCGGTCGCTGGTCGCGAACCGCGCCTCGAACCGGCGTCGGTGGTCATCGCGATCGGGCACGGTGAGTACGTACTGGAAGTACGGCCAGTCCCGTCCCGGCACGTCGACCAGTCCGGGCACGATGTGCACCCCGTTCAGGAGCAGCTGATGACCCTCCTTGATCGTTCGCCGGACCAGCCCGAGTGCGGCATGAGAGACGATGGTGGCCTGCTGTTCGAACGCGACGAGGAGCCGGGTTGTGAGCGATTCAGTCACGTTGTGACGGAGAGCTGCACCAACCGGATCCCCGGTAGCGGTGCGGCTCCGGGCCGCGGGGAGTAAACCCCTCCCTATGAGCTTTGACGCGCGGTTCGCCCGCGACACCATGCTGCCGTTGGTCGAGGCGACCTACCAGGTCTTCGAGAAGTCCGATGTCATCGCGGACCTGCCGCCGGGTTACCGCCAGACGGCGCTTGTCGAAGCCGACCTCGGCGCGGTGAGTGCGATGGCTGATCTGACCGAGAGTGCGCGGTCGTTCGTGGCGACGGTCACCGCTGCGAGCACGGTGTTCGGTCTGCTGGGCAACAATCCCGACCCCGGCGTCCAGACGGCGTTCGTGGCGTTCCGTGGCACCCGAACAGATGCGGAGTGGTTGCGCAACATCAACATCGCCACCACGGCATACCGGCCTGTACCGAATTTCGGCGATGCCCACATGGGCTGGATGGCCCTCTACGAGACGTTGCGTGCCAGCTTGGTCGCCAACCTCGCGACCGCCTGCGCGGGATGTAGCCAGCTGGTGGTCGGCGGTCACAGCCTCGGCGCCGCGCTGGCGGTGCTGGCGGCGCCGGACATCGTGACGAATATGCCGCCGAACCTGGAGCCGAAGCTGACGACTTTCGGCGGCCCGCGCGCCGGGCTACAGGACTTTGTTGTCGCGTTCAACACGACAATCGACAGCTGCTATCGGGTGGTAAACCAGTTCGACATTGTCCCGCACCTGCCGTTGCCCTTTCCGCGACTGCCCTACGGACATGTCGGCGTGCCGATCGCCGTCGACTCCCACGGTTCCATCGATCGGTCCTACCGGCACAGCCTGCCCGCCTACCGCATCGGCCTGGACCGGCTGATCGCCGCCGAAACCCCCGCCGCCGTTACCCTCGGAGTCGGCGGCGACATCGCGGCGATGCCCGTGCTCGCGTCGGCCGCAGTCACTCACGCACCGGACGCCGCAACCCTCACGGCGGCAGGCGAAGCGGACCAGGCCGTGCTCGGCGAGGGACTCGCCATTCTGGCGGCCCACCGCGACCGCACCTACTACGACGCATCGGCCGATGCCGAGGCCATCGCCGCGTACTACCACGGCATCGAGGAGAGCAGCGGCGGCACAGCGTTGCTCACCCGGTTGCATGTGCTGCTGACTGATACTCACACATCCCAGCCGCGCTACGCCCCGACCCGCATGGTCTATCCGTGGGTCGACCTGCATCCTGACCGCAAGCTGCGTTCGGTGTATTCCGGCAAGACGTTTGATCCCGAGGACGTCATCCGCGAGGATGCCCGCATCGAAACCCTCAGGACGCGCAGGCTGCAGGAGGTGGTGGCCCGAGAAGCCGCACTCGGCCCTGAAACGTTCGCCGATGAACTGGCGCGGCTGGACGCGCAGCTGCCGTACAACTGCGAACACGTTGTGCCGCAATCGGCGTTCCGCGATGCCGAACCGATGCGCGGAGACCTGCACCACCTGTTCACATGCGAGATGCGCTGCAACAGCTTCCGGGGCAACACACCCTATTTCGACTTCCAAGACGAGAGGGCGGTGATGGCCGATTGCGGCAGATCCGAACCGGGCCGTTTCGAGCCGAGCGTCGGAAAGGGAGCGGTCGCACGCGCCACCCTCTACTTTCTGCTGCGCTACCCGGCAGTGATCGGTGACGTCGCCGGCGAGCTGCAGGCCGATCGGGTGCCGATCCTGCTCGACTGGCATGAGGCCGAACCAGTGGGCGAGTGGGAGCGCCACCGCAACGCGGCCATCGCCGAGCTGCAGGGTAACCGCAACCCGCTCATCGATCACCCCGAGTGGGCCGCAAGGATCCCGTTCGAGGCCGCGTTCGGGACTCCCGGCGGCCAAGCATGACGAAGGCTGACATCATCGAGTGGCAAGCCAATCGGTGAAGCGGGTAGTCGCGATGGTCGCTCCGTCGCCGGTGACCAGGCTGTTGTCGTCCACAGGTGTGCCGAAGTAGGTCGCCGCGGGGTCCACGATGACGGGGGTTTCCTTCCCGCGGTGTGAGACCACGGCGCGGGCAAGGTCGGCAAACGACATCTTCTCGGGACCCCCGATGTTGATGACCGCGTTGACCGGCTCGGCCTGGGCGGCGCGGGCGACCTCGGCGGCCACCTCGGCCGAGGCGATCGGTTGGATCCGCGCGTCGGGAGCGTGGACCTCGTCCCCGACAGCCAGCGTTCCGACGATCATGTCTGCGAACTCGTGGAACTGGGTGGCACGCAGGATCGTGTACGGCAGCCCGGATCCGGTGATGGTCTGTTCCTGGACAACTTTCGCGCGCATGTAGCCGCTGTCGGGCAGACCATCGACACCGACGATCGACAACACGACGTAGTGACTCACCCTCGCGTCCTTCGCCGCCGACACCAGGTTTGCCGACGACGCGGTGAAGAACGCCATCACCGGCGCCATCCTCGAACGACGGCGAGTTGGTGAGGTCGACGAGTACTGACGATCCGGTCAGTGTTTCGGCCAGCCCCTCGCCGGTGAGCACATTGGCGCCCATGCTCAGGGAGGCGCCCACCACCTCGTGGCCGGCTGCGGTGAGCAGCGGGATGACCTGTGACCCAATCTGACCGGTGGCTCCCATGACCGTGATTCTCATTTCGTGATGCCTTTCGGACGTTCGTTGCGCTCACTTGCAAATGCCGCGGCGATCGGCGGCACGTATTCCCCAAGCAGTTCACGATGCCACCACACTCGGTGGTTCCGCAGTTCTTGCCAGGTGCTGAATCGATAGCGGTAGAGCTGGACGCGAACGAACTCCGGCGCGGTGTCGGGGAAGGGATTGCGGCGCAGCAGCCGAAGCGTCCCTTGGTCGTTGGCGAGCAGTTTGCCGATCAACGGGCGCAGCCACTCGTAGGCGTATTGCGGAGACAACGCGGCAAACCACATCAACCAGTCCAGTCGCAGATGGTAAGGAGCCCACTGGCGGGGCAACCGCGTCACCACGCCGGGTTTGCCCTTGAATTCGTACTCCCGCCAGACGGTGTGATCGGAGATCGACGGCCTCATCGGTTCCCTCGATCACCAATTCGTCGCGGGTTCGGGTGACCGTGCCGAAGGCGCCATAGGTGTTGACCAATCGCAGTGAATTGAACGACGCGTTCATCCGCTGTCGTCGCGACAACATGTTACGTACCGGCCAGTAACTGAGGGCGACGATCAACGCCGTGAACATCAGAACGGTCACGACGAACCACGTTGGCGGTTCTGTCGGCCGGAGCTGACCACGCCGTCTCGATCGAAAGGATGCTGTCACTGATCCCGCTGCAGGCCAGCACGATCGTGAGCCAGTTCAGCCAGGCGAAATTGCCGGAGAGCACGAGCCACAGCTGCGTCACGACGATGATCGCGGCAGCAACGCCGGCCACCGGCTGTGGTGCGAACAACCCGAATGGCACGATCAGTTGCGCAACGTGGTTGCCGGCCGCTTCGACCCGATGCAGCGGCCGGGGCAGATGGTGGAAGAACCAGCTCAGCGGGCCTGGCATTGGCTGTGTTTCGTGGTGATACCGCAAACATGTCAAATCACGCCAGCAGCTGTCGCCGCGCAGTTTGATCAGGCCGGCCCCGAATTCGACCCGGAAGACCAGCCAGCGCGCCGAGAACAGGACCAGAACAGGCACTCCGACTTCGTCATTGCCGAGGAAGACCGTCAGGAATCCGGCCTCGAGCAGCAGCGACTCCCAACCGAACGAGTACCAGAGCTGACCTACGTTGACGATCGACAGATATAACGCCCAGACCAGGAGCCACACCAGCATTGCCGCCCATAGCGGGAGCACGTCGTCGACTCCCACCACCAACGCCCCTGCTACGGCGAACCCGAACCAGCAGACGACGGCGAAGAAGCGGTCCGAATAGTGGATGTGAAAAATGCTGGGCGAGGAAGTGAATGACCGGCGCGCGACGAACAGGGGGACAGGCAAGAGACCGGTGTGACCGATGAGGGGTCGAAACTGGCGCGCGGCGACCAGGAATCCGATGACGTATATGGCAGCAACTCCTCGCTGGAGCACTTCGCGCGCCAGCCAGTAATCTTGTGAGACAAACCACTCCACGCCGAGCGCGCTCCTCGTGACCCGGTCGTCTTTTGTGTTGCTCGTACCACCCGTGTCAACCATCCAACCACCTGATCAGAGCAGCCTCAAGGCTTGCGTTGGGATCAATATCGGCGAGCAATGAAGTCATGGAGCACGCAGTCGCCAATTGGAATACTTCGGCTTGGCCGATGTCGGCTCGGCCCTCAGCGCGTCCAGCCGCGTTCTCGCGCCGTCCGAGCCGAGTCGGTGATGTCGATGACACACGGTCCGGGTGCACCCGGCCAAGCGGTCATTTCATAAGGTAACCAGTTGTGCACGGCGCGAGCGAGGGGTTGGATTGGCGCAGGGGTGTGATCTAAGGGGAGGTTGGATTTGGATGACCGTGGGAGGGGATTTGTTGCTGACCGCCTAGATGTTGCCGTTGGGCAGGTCGTGGCCAGGGAAATGGAGTCCCGTGAGATAGCCCAGATGCTAGAACGTGCAACTGTCGGCCCGGCGGGCCTGGTGATCACGGGCGAGGCAGGTATCGGGAAGACCACGTTGTGGTTGGGTGCGATCGAGCACGCAACCGAGCTGGGCTATCGGGTGCTGTCATCCCGAGCTGCCCCGACTGAGGTGCGATTCGCGCTATCTGCGGTAGCCGACCTGTTGTCGGGATTGGGCGCCGGGTCGACCTCGGGGTTATCCGAGTTGCAACGCGCTGCGTTGGATCGGGTGTTGTTGCGGGGAAATGCCGGCCCCGACAGCGACGAACACCTCGTCGCTGCAGCACTCCTCGCGGTCATCGAGGGGTGGGCACGTGACATGCCGGTGCTGATCGCGATCGATGATGCGCAGTGGGTGGACGGGTCGAGTCGGGCGGTACTCGGATTTGCCCTTCGACGCTTGCGGGGGCGTGTCGGTGTGCTCGCCACGGTGCGTGCCAGCGAACGCGAGGGCGGAGTCGTGCCGTCGTGGATAACATTGCCGCGCCCCGAACAGGCGGCGCGAATTGCGTTGTGTCCATTGAGTTTAAGTGGTGTGCACGCGCTGATTGCGCAGCGGCTGGACCGCACGTTGCCACGTCCGGCGCTGGTGCGCATCGCAGAGGTGTCGGGTGGCAATCCGTTTTATGCGTTGGAGCTGGCGCGGAGCTGGCCCGACGGGTCAATGACGGCGACAGTATTGCCGCCGACGCTCGCAGAAGTGGTGCGTGCCCGGATCGAGCATCTTCCCGGCCGGTCGCGGGACGTGCTCTTGGCGGCGGCCTGTGTATCGGCACCGACGACCGAATTGCTTGCTGCGGCGATGCACTTGTCGATGGCCGAGATTGTCGAGGTTTTGGATTCTGCTCAAACCGAGGGTCTGGTGCTTGTTGAGGGTAACCGTGTGCGGTTTACGCATCCGTTGTTATCCCACGGTGTCTACGGGGTGGCCGGTCGGGCTCAGCAACGACGGATGCATCAACGCTTGGCCGGTTTGGTCACCGAGCCTGAGTTACAGGCCCGCCATTTGGCTTTGGCCGCAGCGCACGCCGACCCCGATACGTTGGCGGCTTTGGATCGGGGAGTTGAGGCGGCAATTGCCCGCGGCGCTCCGACCGCGGCCGCCGAACTGCTCGACCTCGCGGTCGGGTTGGGGGGTGACACCTTGGTGCGCAAGCTGCGGGCCGCTGAGCTGCTTTTCCGTGCAGGGGCGGTTGAGCAGGCCCGCAGCCGGGTGGAATCGCTGTTGCCCACTCTGCGGCCGGGCACCACGCGGGCGGCCGCGCTGACCTTGCTGGGTGCGGTGTTTACCTATGCGCAGAGTTTTGACCAGGCGGTTCGAGTTCTGACTCAGGCGGTTGAGGAGGCTGGGGACGCCGCGGCTGTCCGGCTGTATGCGTTGCTGTTGCTGACGCCGGTGACCGGCATGCACGGTTACATGAAGGAGGCAACCGATCACGCACGCGCCGCGGTCGTCGGGGCCGAAGAGCTCGGCATCGATGACCTTCTCAGCGAGGCGTTGGCGATATGGGTCACGGTGGGCTTTCTGTATGGGCTGGGCGTCGACATGGCGGCTTTGCAGCGAGCTCTGGATCTGGAGACGCAGCCCAGTCACGCCCATGTGTGTTACCAGGCCAGCGCAGTCGCCGGCATGATTGCGGGTTGGACGGGTCAGCTCGAAGACGCGCGGACGCGGATGGCGCAGGTGAAGCAGCGTTGCGAGGAACGCGGCGCTGAGGTGGAGTTGATGTGGGTCGCCGAGCAGGGCGCGATGATCGACATCTGGTCGGGTCGGTACCACGACGCTGCAGAGAAAGCCCGAGAGGTTGTTGCACGCGCCGACCAGATCGGCGGCCCACACGTAAGGATCCTTGCTGAGACGTTGCAGACCGCTGTTGCGGCGTATGTGGGCGGCGAGGACGACGCACGCCGGCACGCCGATGCAGCTATTACGGCCGCAGAGGGCATGGGTGCCAGTTTCCTGGCTGCCGGTTCGATGCGCAGCTTGGCGTTTCTGGAGGTGTCATTGGGTAACTATTCGGCCGCGTTGACGGTGCTTGATCCACTACTGGCGGCGTTCGATCCGCGCCATGACACCGAGATAGCGATGGGTGGCCATCTCCCCGACGCAGTGGAGGCGCTGTGCGCGGTCGGTCAGCTTGATAGCGCCGAGCGGCTGATCACCGCGATGGAACAGAACGGCGCTCGGCTGGACCGTACGTGGATGCTCGCGGTTGGTGCGCGTACACGCAGCTTGTGGTGGGCGGCGCAAGGTGAACTCGGCCGCGCCGACGCCGCGGCGCGTGCCGCGCTGGTTTACCACGAGGACCTCGCGATGCCGTTCGAGCGGGCGCGCACTCTTCTGGTATTGGGCCAATTGCAGAGACGACGTCGGCAGCAGCGGGCTGCAGCGGAGACCCTTGGTGAAGCAGCCGCGACGTTCGCGAAGCTGGGAACGTATCGGTGGCATCTGCGCGCCCGAGACGAGCTGAGCCACCTGGGGGGTCGCCGCCGATCGATGAGTGCAAACGGTTTGACACCCACCGAGCAACGCGTGGCTGAGCACGCGGCCATGGGGATGTCGAACAGGCAAATCGCTGCGGCAATGTTCCTGGCGGAAAAGACCGTGGAGATGAATCTCAGCCGGGTCTACCGCAAACTCGGCATTCGTTCCCGCGCGCAACTGTTCGCTAGCCTCAACCCCGACGGGGAGCCGCCGCCCGGGGCCGCCCAGGGCGGGAAATGAGAGGGAAAACCCTGTATCGCGCCGACCATTGCAGCCTTAGCGTTGATGGCAGCGAACTCCTCCGGTTGGCGGGAGAGTTCTTGCTTGGTCGTAGGTTTGTCCGCGTGATAATAGAGCCGGGGGGGACGAGGCGGTGGGGAAGGCTCAGCCTTTCCCACCGCCTCTTTGTTTGTTGTGACTTCGCGGATGGGGGTGCAGATCTCGCGCTGAGTCTTGGTTTGCCACCGCATCACGCTCAGCGCGCGGCGTGCAGCGTGATTTCGGAGATATCCGTGCGGCTCTGCCCGTCGGTCGTACCCAACTTGGTGATCCACACCAACACATTGGATGTCTTGGAGCGGTTGCCAACGGGAATGCGGTTGTGCCCCGGTTGCAGCGCCACGCTGGGGGTCAGCGCGGTGGTGTCGGACAGGCGGGTCGCGGTAGCACTGTCGGCGGCACGAATCTGCACCTCGGTTCCCGTGCTGGACACGTCGATGGTCACCTCGCTCAGCCCAGTGGGCTCGGACAACTCAAGGAGCAGGCCGACGCCGTCCTTGAACGTGGGAAACGGCGCGGCGTCATGATAGGTGTCGGTGGGCCATGACGTGTCCGGGTGACCGTCGATGGCCAGACCCGCCTGCCCCGGATGGTCGGCCGCGCCGCCGGGGGAGAACACCGACGCTCGCTGTGGCTTGACGATCGGCCCTGGTGCGCTGTGCGACCACAGCCCGAATCCGTGGGTGAGGAAGATCGCCGCCGCGATCATCGCTATCGCCGCGAACAGAGCGAACATGCGGGCCTTGCGGGACCGCCACCCGGCGGCCCTGCCCGGTTGCAGTTCGACCGAGGCCGACCGGCGTTGGCCGGCAGTCCCGGCGGAGTGGTTGACGAGCGCATCGGCGAACAGGGTGTGGTCATCCCAGACACCGGTGACCTCGACGATGTCTCCTTCGGAGAGGTGGCCCGTGATGCAGTTGCCACGCAGGTCCACCGGAACAACGGCGTGTGGTTGCCCCGTCGAGTCGGATCGCTGCACACGGAATGACCAGATCTCGTCATCGGTGCCGGGTCCCGCCGGTCGCTTGTGCACCGCGCGTGCGGTGCCCAGCACCGTCAACCGGTCCAGCCGCTTGGTGTGCGGCGCCGTACTGGGCCCGCGATCATCGACAGAGTCGAATTCGGCGGTGTGCACACCGGAATCAGGTGCCGCTGACCGTGCCGAGCCGCCGGTTGTGTGCTGGGCGGCGGCCGTTGGGCCCGGTCGCCCGGCAAGGGCCCGGGCAAAGTCGCCGCAGCGCGGGTACCGGTCTTCAGGGTCCTTCGCCAGGGCCTTGGCCATCGGGGTGTCCAGGTGGGCGAGGTCGGCCCGGCGCTGTGAAAGACGGGGAGGCGCAGCAGTGAGGTGGTTGCCGATGACGACTGCACGATTGGCGTGGTCGAACAGCGGGGCACCGGTCAACAGGTAAAAGGCCGAAGCGGCCAGGGCATATTGATCCACCCGGCCGTCCAGTGACCTGCTGGTGAGCTGCTCGGGCGCGGCGTAGGTGACGGTGCCGATTGCCATGTTGGCCTCCGTGAGACCGCGGATGTCGTCGGTCTCACGGGCGATGCCGAAGTCGGTCAGAAGCACACGCCGCCGCGCGCCCTCGGACGGGGTGGTCACGAGGATGTTCGCCGGCTTGACATCTCGATGCAGCAGGCGCCGTTCGTGGGCGAAGTCCAGCGCTTCGGCGACTGCCGTCACGATGTCCACCACATCCTGGTGGGGCATTCCCGACGGGTGGTGCTCCTCGACCAGGTGGCCGGCGTCGGTGCCGTCCACGTAGTCCATCGAGATCCACAGCCGGCCGTCGAACTCGCCACGATCGTGAACACCAACGATGTGCGGATGCCACAGAGTCGCCGCCAGCTCGGCCTCGCGGATGAATCTGGCCCGAAACTCCTCATCGTCGGTAGCGTCGATGGACAGGATCTTCAGCGCGTCCAGACGGGGCAGGCGGGGATGCCGGGCCAGGTAGACCTCTCCCATGCCGCCGGCGCCGAGCAGCCGCTCAATGGCGTATCCGGCGAATACATCACCGTTGTTGAGCGGCATGGTCGCAAGCCTACAATCGGGGGAATCACCGAGTCCGGGACCTCGGCGATCGCACGTGCGCACAGCGTCACGAACGTGCCGAACCCGGCACCGAATAGCGCGCCGCAGGGCGTGAGCCCGTCGGAGGTCGGAAGGGACTGGCTGCGCTGTTGTCCATGCCGCCCGCCGTCAGGCTTGGGCAGCCGCCAATACCGCATTGAACGTCTTGCTCGGCCGCATCACCGCGACCGCCTTTTCCTTGTCCGGTGCGTAATAGCCGCCGATGTCCACCGGATTGCCTTGGACTTCAGCCAGTTCTGCCACGATGGCGTCCTCGTCCTCGGCCAAGGCCTTGGCCAGGGGCGCGAAATGTTCGGCCAGACGAGGGTCGTCGGTCTGAGCGGCGAGCTCCTGCGCCCAGTACAGGGCGAGGTAGAACTGGCTGCCGCGGTTGTCGATTTCACCGGTCCGGCGCGACGGGCTCTTGTTGTTGTCAAGCAGCTTGCCCGTCGCGGCATCGAGCGCATTCGCAAGCACGGTGGCCTGCTTGTTACCGGTTTTGATGCCCAGATCTTCCAGGCTGACGGCCAGGGCGAGGAACTCACCGAGAGAATCCCAGCGCAGGTGGTTTTCCTCCACCAGCTGCTTGACGTGCTTGGGAGCTGAACCGCCCGCGCCCGTTTCGTACATGCCGCCGCCGGCCATCAACGGCACAATGGACAGCATCTTGGCGCTGGTACCCAACTCCAGGATCGGGAAGAGATCGGTGAGGTAGTCGCGCAGGATGTTGCCGGTGGCGGCGATGGTGTCCAGACCGCGCACCACGCGCTCCAGCGTGTACCGCATGGCACGCACTTGCGACATGATCTGGATGTCGAGGCCCTCGGTGTCGTGATCCTTCAGGTAGGTCTGCACCTTCTTGATCAGCTCGTTTTCGTGGGGTCGGTACGGGTCGAGCCAGAACACCACGGTCATACCGGAATTGCGTGCCCGGGTGACGGCCAGCTTCACCCAATCGCGGATGGGTGCGTCCTTCACGACGCACATGCGCCAGATGTCGCCTGCTTCGACGTTCTGCGACAGCAACACTTCGCCCGTGGCCACGTCGACGATGTTGACGGCGCCGTCCTCGGGAATCTCGAAGGTTTTGTCGTGCGATCCGTATTCCTCTGCCTTCTGTGCCATGAGGCCGACATTCGGAACGGTGCCCATCGTCGTCGGATCGAACTGGCCATTGGTCTTGCAGAAGTTGATGATCTCCTGGTAGATGCGGGAGAAGGTCGACTCCGGGTTCACGGCCTTGGTGTCCTTGAGCTTGCCGTCGGCGCCGTACATCTTGCCGCCCGCGCGGATCATCGCCGGCATCGAGGCGTCAACGATCACGTCGCTGGGGGAATGGAAGTTGGAAATACCGCGGGCCGAATCAACCATGGCCAATTCGGGGCGGTGTTCGTGGCAGCGGTGCAGGTCGTCGATGATCTCGTCGCGTAGCGATGCCGGCAGCGACTCTATCTTGCTGTAGAGATCGGACAATCCGTTGTTGACGTTGACGCCGAGTTCGTCGAACAGCTTCTGGTGCTTGGCGAAAGCGTCCTTGTAGAAGATCCTCACCGCGTGGCCGAAGACGATGGGGTGGCTCACCTTCATCATCGTGGCCTTGACGTGCAGGGAGAACATCACGCCGGTCTTGTATGCGTCCTGCATCTGCTCCTCGTAAAACTCGCAGAGCGCCTTCATGCTCATGAACATGCTGTCGATCACGTCACCGTCGTTCGAGCGACACCGTCGGGCTTGAGCACGATTGCCCTGCCGCTCTCGGTCACCAGTTCCAGCCTGACGTCGCGGTCGTGGTCGAGGGTGATCGACTTCTCCCCGGCGTAGAAGTCGCCGTGCCGCATGTGGGCCACGTGGGTACGCGACGCCATCGACCACTCGCTCATGCTGTGCGGGTGCTTGCGCGCGTACTCTTTCACCGCTCTGGGGGCGCGGCGGTCGGAGTTGCCTTCGCGCAGCACCGGGTTCACCGCGCTGCCCAGGCACTTGGAGTAGCGCTGCTTTGACGGACTTCTCCTCGTCGGTCTTCGGATCGGCCGGATAGTCCGGAATGGCGTAGCCCTTTTCCTGCAGTTCCTTGATGGCGGCCGTGAGCTGCGGCACCGAGGCGCTGATATTGGGCAGCTTGATGATGTTTGTTTCGGGCCGCTGGGTCAGCCCGCCGAGCTCGGCGAGGTTGTCCGGGACACGCTGCGCTTCGGTCAGGAAGTCGGGAAACTCGGCAAGGATACGCGCTGCCACCGAGATGTCACGGGCTTTGACGTGGACGCCGGCCGGCTCGGTAAATGTCCGGATGATCGGCAGAAAGGCGTAGGTCGCAAGCAGCGGGGCCTCGTCGGTCAGCGTGTAGATGATGGTCGGCTGCTCGGCGCTCATTATTCTCCCGGAATCGCTGTCGGTCAGGTGTTGACGGGCTCCGCCTTGAAGCGGCGGCTCCCAGTATCGCGTGGTACACGGCGTCGCGTGCCACTGCGCAGTCGGCTCTGAGCTGCGCAGTCAACAGGACGGCCATCCGAATCCTATTAGGCGGCGGCGAGTTTGTGGCCAGTGGGCGTGTCACCCACCGCGCGACGTGGGGCTTCCCGGCGGCCGCATCGTCGAACGATTGCCGAGGCGAATGGTCGCTGCTTCGACGTACCCCGCCCGCAGTATCGGCACGGGCGCCGCGGCAATCGCAGTATCGTCAAGCGGTGGTCACCGTGGCGGTGCTGGGCGGCGGAGTCGGGGGGTTGAGCGCGGCGCGTCGATGTCTCTAGTCGGGAAGAATCGAGCAGAACGGGTACGGCGCCGAAATGGACGGCTCTGTAATCCAGTCCGGTTTCGGTGTGAATCACTTAGCGGTTCGGCCGGTTCGAGGACGAATCATTTCAATCAATTACACCGACGACGGGAATTGAATTGAAAAAGAACCAAACCAAAACTAGCCGAATTATATAGCTGTGTTAAGATATTGACGAGTTTCAATTCCGCTGACTTACCGTTTTTGGAGTGCCCGTGCGCGTCCTGCTGATCCATGCCGACCAGTTCTCGTTTCGCGTGACGGACAAAACGTCGGTTGCCGCATTCGGTGACGACCTCACGTCGCTGACCGACAACCTCCGCCTCGACGACGTGCTCGTGTGCTTCATGGCGGTCGAGGCCACCGACGAGGCCGATCCGCACGATGTGGCTCGACAGGCCAACGTGCGTATTCGCGAGACCTCCAACAAGGTCGGTGCCGTGCGGGTCATGGTTTACCCCTACGCTCATCTGTCGAGCAACCTGGCCAAGCCCCGTGTCGCCGCCGCCGTGATCGACGAGGTGGCCGGCCTGCTTCGCGGCGACGACGCGCTCGACGTCAGTCAAGCACCGTTCGGCTTCTACAAGTCATATGAGATCTCCTGCAAGGGTCATCCGCTGTCCGAACTCGCCATGACTTTGGTTCCGGGAGATCGCGCGCCGGAAGCCGGCCTATCCGCCGTCGCCGAATCCGAGGCCCTGGCCGCCGAGAAGACGCTGCAATCGGAATGGCGTATCTACCAGCCGGATGGCTCCTACACTCCCGCTGACGAATTCGACTTCTCCACCGACCAGGGTCTGCGAGACCTCTATACATACGAACGCTCGGGCAGTCGCGTCGCCGAGGAAGCGCCTCCCCACATCAAGCTGATGCGGGAGCAGGAACTCGTGGATTACGAGCCGGCCTCGGACGCGGGAAACCTGCGCTGGTATCCGAAAGGCCTTGTCGTCAAACGCCTTCTCGAACAACACGTCAGCGCCATGGTGACCGATTACGGGGCCATGGAGGTCGAGACGCCGATCATGTACGACTACGCCCACCCGGGGCTGTCGAAGTACCTGCACCGGTTTCCCGCGCGGCAGTACGTGGTCAAGAGCGAGGACAAGGAATTCTTCCTGCGGTTCGCCGCGTGCTTCGGCCAGTACCTGATCCAGCACGACATGGTGACCTCGTACCGCGACTTGCCGGTGCGGCTCTACGAACTGACTCACTACTCATTCCGCCGGGAGCAGGGCGGCGAGGTTGCGGGCCTGCGACGGCTACGGACGTTCACGATGCCGGACATGCACAGCCTGGTCCGTGACATGCCGATGGCCAAAGGCGAGTTCCTCAAGCAGGTTTCGTTGTGCCTGCAATGGCTCGACGATCTCGGTCTGGACTGCGTGCCCGCGGTCCGATTCGTCCGATCGTTCATCGACGAGCACCCGGAGTTCGTCCGGGATCTGATGGAGGCGATAGGCCGGCCTGCATTGGTCGAGGTGTGGGACAGCCGCTTCTTCTACTTCGTCGCGAAGTTCGAGATGAACTTCGTCGACACCGCGAAGAAGGCCGCATGCCTGTCCACCGTCCAGATCGACGTCGAGAACACCGAAAGGTTCGATATCGACTTCGTCGCCGAAGACGGTGCAAAGCATCATCCGCTCCTGATGCATACGTCTGTGTCGGGATCGCTCGACCGCAATCTCTACGCGATCCTCGAGACGCAGGCGATGCGGGTGGCGGACGGCACGAAGGCGCATTGGCCGGTATGGCTGGCCCCGATCCAGGTGCGGCTTTTGCCCGTGTCGTCGGCGCAGGTCGAGGGTGCCCTCAAACTCGCCGACCAGATCCCCTACCGGGTCGACGTCGACGACCGCGACGAAAAGCTCGGCCGCAAGGTGCGGGACGCCGAACGCGAGTGGATCCCGTACGTTCTGGTGATCGGTGACAAGGAATTGTCAGGCGGAGAACTGACTGTCCGCCCCCGTATCGGCGGGCAGGAGACGATGACGCCCGATACGTTCCTCGGCCGCCTGGCCTCCGAAACGGCGGGTAAGCCCTCGAGGGGGGCCAACACGCCACGACTGCTGTCGAAGCGGCCGATCTTCGTGGGCTGACAACTCGGCGTCGACGCGGTGTAGCACACTCTTTCGGCATGAGGGATTACGCAGCACTGGATCAGTGGGAGCACCGGGCAGAGTGGCCGCTGGCGGCTCGCTCCCGACCGCGGACACTGGTTTGTCCACCACTTGGCTGACCTCGCAGTCGTTCTTCTTACCGCTGCTTGTGACATCCTGCTGTCATGGTTTCGTTGGCAGGTCAGCGCGTCGCGATCACGGGTGGGGCTCAGGGGATCGGCCGGGCGATCGGGCAGGCGCTGATCGGTGCGGGGTGCGAGGTGGCGCTCGGCGACGTGCGCGAAGCCGAGGTCAAGCAGACCGCGACCGAACTAGGGCGAGCCGCCGCTGGTTATCACCTCGACGTGATGGATGCTGCCAGCGTCGAGTCGTTCCTGGATCAGGCCACCGCCGACCTCGGTGACATCGACGTGTTGGTGAACAACGCCGGCATCATGCCGATCGGGCCATTCCTCGAAGAGCCGACTGCTCTCACCCGCCGCACCGTCGAGATCAATCTCATGGGCGTCCTTACCGGTACCCGGTTGGCGGGTGCCCGATTCGTCGAGCGCGGTTCGGGCCACATCGTCAACATCGCCTCGGTAATGGGAACGCTCGCTTCTCCGAACGCTGCCACTTATTGCGCCGTCAAGCACGGCGTAGTCGGGTTCAGCGCGGCTCTGCGCCAAGAATGGCGGGGAACCGGGGTGAACATCTCGGCCGTGTGTCCGGGGTTCGTGCGCACCAATCTGATCGCCGGGATGTCCCCGCCCGCCTGGCTCGAACGCTTCCTGCTCGTCGAACCAGAGGACGTCGCCCAAGCGGTCGTCAAGGAGGTGTCCGGGGGTAAGTCGGGTACGGTTTTCGTCCCTGAGCTGGTCGGATTGGTCGCGCGTGGCTCGGCTCCGGTGCCCACGCCGATCCTCGACATGTGTTTTCGGCTGTTGGGTGGCAACCGGGTGACTACTGAGATCGAACGGCAGAAACGAGCCGGTTACCAGGCGCGGGCCGAAGGCAGGGATGAGGATGAGTGACACCAACATACGTATCGAATTGACCGGTCTGAAAGGCGTTCCCGAGACCGCGCTGAGCGAGGCGTTGGTGGCGTCCCTGCCCGACAACCAGTCGGCGGCGCCCTGGGAGTGCCACTGTACGGCGGTGGTTTGGGTTGATCGGGGCGGTCGCGCCGCCGCCGCGGCACTGCCGCCGGCCTTGGCGGGTAGCCCAGCCCTGGCGGTGGCGGGCGGGTTCGTGCGCTACACCGACACACCGGTGGGGCCATACGACGAGGTGCTTGGCGTGGTGGGTTCCCGAACCGGTCTGCGCCCATGGGGAAACGTCGCGTTGATGTCGGTGGATTCAATGCCCAGTCTGGTCGGGGGACGCACCAACTGGGCGATGCCCAAAACGTTGGCACGCTTCGACGGTGAGCCCGCCCACGGCCGGTCCATGACCGGCGCCGGTGACGACCAACTGCCGTGGACGGTCAGCGCCACCCCGCGCGTCATCGGCCTCGGGGTTCCGGTGCGGGCCAAAGGCACTGCACGCCAGCAGTTCAGCGACGGCCGGGTTGGCGAGTCGCTGCTGACCCTTGCCGGCCGGGCCCGTCCCGCGATCGTGACCGTCAGCGTCTCCTCCGCGGGCCCGTTGGCGACGTGGCTGCGCTCTGGGCTGCGGTTCGGAGCGGTCATAGAGAAGGCGACCATCACCCTAGGGGTGCCGAAGTTTTGCTGACAGGGCCGGTTCGAGGGTGCGGCGAGGAGGTGGGAAGCCTGCGCGCGCTCGCCACGGCCCGGGTGCCCGACGAATGGAAGATCGGTCGGATTCTGATCCAGGGCCGGCACACGCATTGAATTGGCACTGGGAGCGCGGATTCGACTGAATCTTCGCTCCCAGTGCCAATTCATCGCCCAGAACTACGCGGCGCCCGCATCTGGTGCTACGACCCCGGCCCGGCGCGGAGCCAACGCGCCTCTGGATATCGACCTCCGCGCCCGGCTCGAAGTGCGGCTGCAACCCGCCTGACTTGACGGATCGGCGGGTGGCGGCCATCGCCGCCGACGAGGGCCGATGTTTGCTAGAACTCCGCGCATCGTTATTGTGTCGGTGAAGGCGTCCGCCGCGTCCCCGGATATCCCAGCCCACGACGGTCAAGGCGGCTGTGACGATACCGCCATACTCAGGGGAAACCTCAGGGAGATGTTGTGACGCTCAACACCATCGCACTCGAACTCGTGCCGCCGAACGTCGACCGCGGACGAAAGCAAGCGCTCGAAGATGCCCACGACGTGCTTGCGCACTCGCTGGGTGCCGGCCTCGAAGGCCGGATCAGGCACGTCATGATGCCGGGCATGATCGAGGAGGACACAGACCGTCCCGTCGAGATGAAGCCGAGGCTGGACGTCCTGGAATTCTGGTCAATCATCAAACCGGAGCTGCCCGGAGTCAGCGGTCTGTGCACGCAGGTCACCGCGTTCATGGACGAGCCCGCCCTTCGCCGGCGTCTGGGCGATCTCAGCGACTCCGGGATCGAGGGTGTGGCGTTCGTCGGTGTGCCGCGCACCATGAAGGACGGTGAGGGCTCGGGAGTCGCGCCGACCGACGCGCTGTCGATCTTCGACACGGTGCCCAATCGTGGCGCGATTCTCATCCCCACCCGGGACGGGGAACAGGGCAGGTTCGAATTCAAGTGTTCGCGCGGCGCGACGTACGGGATGACGCAGTTGCTGTATTCCGATGCGATCGTCGACTTTCTGACCGAGTTCGCCGACACGACCGACCACCGGCCCGAGATCCTGCTGTCCTTCGGGTTCGTCCCGGCGGTGGAGACCCGGATCGGCCTCGTCGATTGGCTGATCAAGGACCCCGGTAATGCCGCGGTCGCTGCTGAGCAGGAATTCGTCCGATCCCTGGCGGCGTTGGAGCCGGCCCAGCGCCGCGTGCGCATGCTCGACCTGTACAAGCGGGTCATCGACGGTGTCGGCGATCTGGGGTTCCCGCTGAGCCTGCACTTGGAAGCCGCCTACGGCATCAACAAGGCGGCATTCGACACCTTTGCCGAGATGCTCGCCTACTGGTCACCCGACCGGCCCTGACCGTCACCGGCGAAGCACCGAACCGCCTGGCTGCCCGGAGACAGCTTCTTGACGGCCGGGTGGCTTCAGCCTGAACGTGGTGCGGGCTGCGCCTATCCTCGGCGACGTGGCCGAACCATCCCGGGCGGAGCTGCGCGCGCGGCTGGACGGGCTGACCATCCGCGACGCCGCACGACTGCGCCGACGCCTCGACGAGCGAGGGGCCGACCCGCGTAGGCTGGCCGCGTCGTTCGCCGCCGCGGAAGCACTGATCGCGGCGCGTTCCGCGGCGCTGCCGACGATCACCTACCCTGAACTGCCGGTCAGCGAGCGCCGCGACGAGATCGCCAGGGTGATCAGCGAGAACCAAGTCGTCGTGGTCGCCGGCGAGACGGGTTCGGGAAAGACGACCCAGCTGCCCAAGATCTGTATGGAACTGGGCAGGGGGTTCGCGGCATGATCGGCCACACCCAACCGCGGCGGCTGGCGGCACGCACCGTCGCCCAGCGGATCGCAGATGAGCTGAACTCCCCGCTCGGCGAGGTCGTCGGCTACACCGTCCGGTTCACCGATCGGGCGAGCGACCGCACCCTGGTCAAACTGATGACCGACGGCATCCTGCTCGCCGAGATACAGCGCGACCGCCGACTGCGCCGATACGACACCGTCATCCTCGACGAGGCGCATGAGCGCAGTATGAACATCGACTTCCTGCTGGGTTACCTACGCCAACTACTGCCCCGGCGTCCCGACCTCAAAGTGATCGTGACATCGGCGACCATCGAACACCAGCGATTCGCCGCGCACTTCGGCGGTGCGCCGGTAGTCGAAGTGTCGGGGCGGACCCATCCCGTCGAAATCCGATACCGCCCTTTGGAAGTTCCCATTGCCGCTGGCGGTGCAGCACAGCTACCGGCCGGCGAATCGTGTTGGCCACCAACGTCGCCGAGACTTCGCTGACGGTGCCGGGCGTTCGCTACGTGGTCGACCCCGGCACGGCACGAATCTCGCGCTTCAGCCGCCGCACCAAAGTCCAGCGGCTGCCCATCGAGCCGATCTCGCAGGCCTCGGCCGCCCAGCGTGCCGGGCGGTCCGGACGAACCGCACCCGGGGTGTGCATCCGGTTGTACTCTCAGGAGGATTTCGAGGCACGGCCGCGCTACACCGATCCGGAGATCCTGCGGACCAACCTCGCAGCGGTCATTTTGCAGATGGCCGCCATGCAACTCGGTGACGTGGCCGACTTCCCATTCCTGGACCCACCGGATCGTCGCGCGGTTCGCGACGGTGTACAGCTGCTGCGTGAACTCGGTGCCTTCGACGGCGACGGAGCGATCACCGGCGTCGGGCACCGGTTGGCGCAACTGCCCGTCGACCCGCGGCTGGGCCGAATGATCCTGGCGGGCAGGGCCGAAGGATGCCTGCGCGAGATTCTGGTGATCGCCGCCGCATTGTCGATTCCCGACCCGCGCGAGCGGCCGGCGGACCGCGAGGAGGCCGCGCGGCAAAAGCATGCCCGCTTCGCCGATGACGTATCCGATTTCATCAGCTACCTCAACCTGTGGCGTTACCTGGATGAGCAGCGAAATGCAAAGTCGGGAAACGCATTTCGGCGGATGTGCCGGGAAGAGTTCCTGCACTACCTGCGAATCCGCGAATGGCAGGACCTGGTCGGCCAACTGCGCGACGCGGCCGACGCCCTCGGGCTGCACGAGGAAGGCCGACACGACGAACCCGCCGACGCCGCCCGGATTCACGCCGCGCTGACCGCGGGCCTGTTGTCGCACATCGGTCTGCGGGACGCAGACTCACGCGAATACGCCGGCGCGCGGAACTCGAAGTTCGTGCTGGCGCCGGGCTCCGTGCTCACCCGGCGGCCGCCGCGCTGGGTCGTCGTCGCCGAACTGGTCGAGACGAGGCGGCTGTATGGCCGGATCGGTGCTCGCATCGAACCTGAGTTCGTTGAACGCATTGCCGGCGAACAGGTGCAGCGCACCTACAGCGAGCCGCACTGGGACTCCCGTCGCGGTTCCGCGATGGCCTACGAGCGGGTCACGCTGTACGGACTGCCGCTGGTGGCGCGCCGCCGGGTCGGATTGGCGACCGTGGACCCGCAGCTTTCCCGCGAGCTGTTCATCCGGCACGCCCTTGTCGACCGCGACTGGCACAGCCGCCACCGCTTTCTGCATGAGAACGCCAGGCTGTGCGACGAGGTAGCTGAACTCGAGGAACGTGCCCGGCGCCGGGATCTATTGGTCGGCGACGAGGAGATCTATGCCCTCTACGACGCCCGCATTCCCGCCGACGTCGTTTCCGCCCGGCACTTCGATGCCTGGTGGAAGGAGCAACGCGACCGCACACCCGATCTGTTGACCTTCACGCGCGAGGATCTGCTCCGTCGGGACGATGCCGGCGAACACGCGCAATCCTGGCGATCGGATGACGTGGATCTGGAGCTGTCGTACCGGTTCTCCCCGGGAGAGCAGGACGACGGCGTGACGGTGCACGTGCCGGTCGGAGTGCTTGCCAGGCTCGACGACCGGACGTTCACCTGGCAGGTGCCCGCGCTGCGGGAGGAACTGGTGACGGCGTTGATCAGAGCTCTGCCAAAAGCTTTGCGCCGCAACTTCGTTCCTGTTCCAGACACCGCCCGCGCGGCGCTCGCCGCGATCGAGCCGGGAAACGGTACGCTGCTGGAAGCGCTGCAGCGCGAACTTCACCTGCGCACCGGGGTGCTGGTGCCTGTCGATGCATTCGACCTGGAGAAGCAGCCCCCGTACTTGCGGGTCACCTTCTCCGTCGAGGACTCCGACGGTGTCGAGCTGGCCCGAAGCAAGAACCTTGGCGAGCTACAGCGCAGTTTGGCTGCCCCCGCACGGGCGGCCGTCGCGCAGGCGGTTGCCGCTGACATACAGCGCACCGGACTGCGATCTTGGCCCGACGACGTCGGGCAGATCCCGCGTACCGTCGACCGCACGATCAACGGCCACACTGTCCGCGGCTTTCCCGCATTGGCCGACTCCGGTGACACGGTGGACTTGCGGGTATTTGCAACACAACTCGAGCAGGACACCGCCATGCGCCGCGGCATCCGGCGCCTGCTGCGGCTG
>CAWJYB010000009.1:0-184940 GCA_963846905.1 uncultured Actinomycetota bacterium | reverse complement strand
CGACAGCTTTGCCGGACGCATCATTCACACCGCCAAATGGGACGACAGCTACTCTTTCGAGGGACGCCGGGCCGCGGTGATCGGCACCGGATCCACCGGCATTCAGGTCGTCCCGGAACTCGCCAATGAGGTGTCCGAGCTGACCGTCTATCAGCGCACGCCGATCTGGGTGATGCCAAAGTTCGACATCGATTTTCCACCGGCGTGCAACGGCTTTTCGCCAGGATGACGTTGATCCATCGGGCGTTGGATTCGGTACCGACACCCTCTTGGACGTCGCAAACGTCATCACGATGTGGTACTACGGGTACTTCAAGCTGGCCAACAAGGTCATGAGGGCTGGCTCCAGCATTCATCGGCGGCTGTCCGTCCGTGAGAAGGAACTGGCCCGCAAGCTGGGTCCGGGTTACGACTTCGGATGCAAGCGGCCGTGGATCTCGAACACATATTATAGGCCTTCACCAGGTTCGAACGTGCACTTGGAAACCAGTGGCATCGACCGCATCGAACCCGACAGCATCGTCGCCTGCGATGGGACCAAGCGGACAATCGACGCCTTGGTTCTGGCCACAGGATACGACGTGTGGGAAACCAACATCCGGCTATCGAAATCATCGGACGGGAAGGCCGCAACCTCGGCAAATGGTGGCGCGAGACCAGGTTCCAGGCGTATGAGGGCATTTCGGCGCCCTACTTCCCCAACTTCTTGACCATGGCCAGCCCATACGCATGGGTGGGTATGTCGTGGTTCAATACCGTCGAATACCAGATGCGACATATGCGGCGTCTGTTCGGCGAGTTGCAGAGTCGTAATGCGACCACCTTCGAAGTCACTGAAGCAGCCAACGCCCGCTTCTTGAAGAATGTGACCGAACGGCTCGAAAACTCGGTGTTCCGCTTGGGTAACTGTGCGACATCGCGGTCGTATTGGTTTAGTCCTCCGGTGAGGCTCCGCTGTTTCGGCCACTTCGGTGCGCAACGCGGTGAAGGCACAAGACCGCTTCCCGCTGTCGGACTATGCGATCTCCTACACTGACGGGTGTGCTTACCGTGGCGTCGGCCGCGTGCGCTGGTCGGGACGCTGTTTTCATGGGTGAGTTGAAGCGGGTCACGGAAGCCTCTTCTGGAGCTTCTGGCTCGGATATGGGTGCCGCTTGTCGTTGTGCTGGTAGTCGGGTTGGAGGACACGTTGTGTGGAGGCTCCATGGCGTCTTCGGTCCGAGAAGGGACCGCCAGATGCTGAGGTTCTGGGTTGCCGACACTGCGGCGGTCAGGGCGAAGCAGCTGGTATACGAGGTCTTCGGCCCGGCGGCACCGTGGCAGATATCAACTATTTCATGTCGATGCTCGCCACAGCGATGGACAAAGCGTACCTTGCCGTGGTCGTTGACATTGACGTCAGATTCAGTCAGCGGTTATCGGCAGCATTGTCGCGCAGGGCAATAGGACACTCTTGGTTGCCGCATCCTGGTCGACGGTGAGGTGAAGGCTGAAAGATTCTCAAACCAAGTGAACGCGTTCACGCATTGTCTGGTGAAAGGCGCGTGAGTTGCCCCGATGTCAACCCTCGATGTCGTGACGGCTTCGAGGAGCCGTCGGGGATGATCCGAGTCGGTCGAGCATCTCGGGTGCATCGGTATTCCAGCCACGACTGCTGACGTTAAGGATGGTGCAGTGAGCACCCAACCGGATTCCGCGACGGACCGTTCCTTGCGAGGATGGTCCGTAGATTTGCGGTGCCGGTCATTCTTGGTGGTTGGGGCTCGTCACTCCTGGTGAGTCTCCGTGTACCATCGCTTGAGCAGGTCGCAAAAGACGTGCCCTGTCGATGAGCGTCGAAGACGCGCCTTCCGTCGAGGCGAGAAACCACATCAGTGAAGTTTTCAAGGACTCCGATTATGCCAGCGTCGCGACGGTGGTCCTCGAGGGTGAACAACCGCTCGATGACGCTGCCCGCCAGTACTACCGGGACCTGATCCGTCAGTTCCAGATGAAAACATGTACGTCAGCGCGTCCAGGATTTCTGGGGGGATCCGATGACCGCCATGCCGTGCAGAGCGCCGACGGCGAAGCCGCGTATGTCCAGCTGAATCTGGCCGGAATTCAGGGCGAGTCCTTGGCGAATGAATCCGTCGATGCTGTTCGAGAGATTGTGCAGCGCACACCCGCGCCAGTCGGTGTCAAGGCCTATGTCACCGGCCCGACACCGCTGTCGGCAGACTTGGTTTACGCGGGGAACATGCCGCCCTGAAGATCACTGTTGGCAACAGTCGTCGTGATCTCCATCATGTTGCTTCTGGTGTACCGGTCGGTTTCGACCGTCATCCTTGTCATGGTCATGATGGGGATTGGCTTGACGGCGGTTCGAGGAGTCGTCGCATCCCTGGCCCACTTCGGTCTTTTCGGTCTTTCGACCTTTGCTACCAGTATCCTGGTGGCTCTCGCGATCGCTGCGGAAACCGACTATGCAATATTCTTCATCGGGCGTTATCACGAGGCGCGCCAAGCTGGCGAAGATCAGGAGACAGCATATTTCACCGCTAACCGGGGGGTGCTCATGTCATCCTGGCCTCCGGTTTGACTATCGCTGGGGCGACGTTCTGCCTGGATTTGACCCGGTTGCCGGTCTTCCAGACTATGGGCGTGCCTTGCGCAGTAGGAATGCTGGTTGCCGTTGCAGTCGGACTCACGCTGGTCCCCGCAGTCCTCACCGTGGCCAACCGGTTCGGTCCCTCGGACCCAAGCGCATCACGTCGGCCCGCGGTTGGCGACGGGCGGCAACGGTGATCGTACGCTGGCCCGTACCTGTCTTCGTGGCGACATGTGCCGTCAGCTTGGTCGGACTGCTGGCACTGCCTGGATACCGGGTTAGTTACGAGGACCGGCCATATGTGCCGAAAAATACCCCGGCAAATATCGGATGGGCGGCCGCCGACCGTCATTTCTGCAGGCCCAGATGATGCCAGAACTCTTGATGATCGAGTCCGATGACGACATGCGTAATTCGGCGGATCTTCTGGTTTTGAACAAGGTGGCCAAGGACGTCTTCAACATCGAAGGAATAGCCCTGGTGCAGGGCGTGACTCGTCCTGAAGGCTCGCCACTGAAACACACGTCCATACCGTCCCTGCTTAGTATGCAAGGCGCAGGTCAGCAGCAGAATATACAGTTCGTGAAAGACCGACTGGACGATCTGCGCACACAGACCGACGAGCTATCCGGGACCATCGCCGCAATGGAGCGCGGGACGGCCTGATGCAGAGACTCGCCAACAACACGAACCATGTGGTCGGAGTCACGCAGGATATAGCTAGTATAAGCAAAGAAATCCGTGACGATCTTTCTCGTCTCAACGAATCGTTCGGCCGCTACGACGAGCAGCTGCACTCCGAATGGTGCAGTGACATCGCCACTGCTCGGCTCTCAGGTCGGGGCGGGATGCCGGGCTGCAGGCCTCGGGTGGTGTGAACACACTCACCGCGAAACTGGACGAACTCGCGCCGGACCTGAACAACTTGAACACCGTGGTTCCGCAACTGATGGCGTTGTTGCCACGGCAGATCGATGCCCTGAGAAGCGTGCAGAGAATGATGTTGACCACCTACAGCACCATGTCCGGGATCGTCGCGCAGACGGAGGAACTGGGTGCTGATGCGGCTGCCATGGGGCAGGATTTCGACGCTGCGAAAGCCGACGACTCCTTCTATATCCCTCGGGGGCTTTCAGCAACCCTGATTTCCAACGGGTGGTCCAGCTGTTCATGTCGCCGGACGGCAGTGCCGCACGGTTCATCATCACCCACAGAGGGAATCCGGCCTCAGAAGAGGGCATCGCGCGGATCGACCGGATAGAAACGGCCGCAGAGGAGTCCCTCAAGGGGACATCGCTGGCGAATGCGTCGATCTACGTGACGGGCCTTGCTTCGATTCTGCACGACTTGCAGGACGCTTGGAATTACGACTTGTTGATCGCCGGGATCGCATCACTTTGCGTTGTCCTCATCGTCATGTTGATCATTATTCGAAGTCTTGTTGCCGCGTTGATGATCGTAGGCACTGTGGTGATCTCTTTGGGGTCCGCGTTTGGGCTGTCCGTGCTTGTCTGGCAATATATAATCGGTATCGACCTCCACTGGATGGTGCTGCTGATGTCGGTCATTATTCTGTTGGCCGTAGGGGCCGACTATAATTTGCTTCTTGTCTCACGGATGAAGGAAGAAACAGTGCAGGGCTGAAGACGGGCATGATCCGTGCAATGGGTGGGACCGGTAAAATCGTGACCCTCGCGGGTTTGGTGTTCGCATTCACTATGGCCTCTATGATGGTCAGCGACCTGCTGGTGGTCGGCCAGGCTGGCACGACCATCGCCTCGGTCTACTGTTCGACACGCTGGTGGTGCGGGCATTTCTCATGCCGTCCGTAGCCGCGATGCTGGGGCGTTGGTTCTGGTGGCCCATGAAGGTCCGTACCTGGCATCCCGTGTGAGACAGCGGTCCGCTCAGGTGTGCCTCGGCTGAGGAATCAGAATGGGCCGATCCTCAGCGCCGACGTCGAAAGGGCATTCCCTTGGCGTTTGGAGACGCCGCGATCAAAGGAAGTGGTCGATGACAATCGAGGCGACTTTCGCCTCGGAATCAGAGTTCGGGCGAAGGCGATGTCGCATTCGTTTGGAGCCCGGCCGGGAAGGGCACGCTGGGCGGTGGGTGAACGCCGACCGGCGGTCGGGGCTCGGGGGGCATTGTGGTGCAGCTCATCGACCATTGTGTCGGTTTTGCAATCGGGTTAGCTGAGGTACGCTCAGGCCCCGTAGCAACATCGATATGGAATCGATATGAAGTCTATGTGGACATGGGGCGCCAATGGGCGTGCGCGCGATCGAGGCCGTGATCGCCAAGGGAAATCATCGCTGCTGGGCAGGAGTCGCGAGCAGACGCAGGCAGCATGCGTCATGACAAGGTCGTGGCCTAGGCGCGTCACGAAGCAGTCTCGCCGGTTTGAAACGCCAGCGCATCGGTGCTCCATAAGGTCACGGCCGGTGTGACACTCGCTGCGGCCACCGCGCTGACCGTCACCGAGGTCGCGCCGCCGCCTACGCCTGCCGAAGTCCGCCTCGCCAGCGCGGATCTGCGTCTGGCCGCAGCCTCCTCGACTCTCAATTTCCGCTCAACCTGCTTGTTGACATCGTCAACATCCCTGACTCCGAGCTGCAGGCCTTAAATCTGCTTGCGCGCGCTCAGGTTTTTGCCGGGCAATGGCTGGTCGCAGGCCCATCGAACATGTGGGGAACGGACCCTGGGGATGCGGCGCGTTTTATGGCGTAGGTGCCATCCTGGTGCCATTTCCCGCACTGTCTGGACTCAATCTCGATCCCTCGGGCGACGCGCTTACGGCCGGGGATGGCAATGGCCTCGCCCAGCAATTTTGGAAGTTGATGGCAGCTGAGCTGCCGGTGGATGGAAATTGCGACGCTGAGGGCTGCGTGCCGACGCTGCCGATGAGCCCCATCACCGGCATAACGGGGGTCGACCGGCTGCTGTGGAACGCGATGATGATCACCGGCATGATAGATCACCGGTGACCCCCGGCCTTTTCCAGGTGTCGTTGTCGGAACTCCTCAACGGGTACGCCTTTGGCGAGGTCGAAGATCCCAGCGGAGCGGTCTATGACATACCAGGATTTGGCATTCCCGGTACCGTCGAGGGTCCCAACGGCGAGAATTTGATGCCGTGGGCGAATACGACTTTTAAGCTGGATTTGGCCCAGCCCTTCGAAAATTGGTTGACCCATCTGATGGCAGATCCATCGGAGAACCCGGTCCGCTCTGTCAGCCTTGAAGAATTCGGCAGAGCCGTACAGACCCTTTTTGCGGGGATCGAGATTGGCTTCGATCCGTTCACCCCGGGGAGCCCTTTCTGCGGGGATTACTGCGTTGAGTTGACCGCCGAAGAAGACTATCCGACGAGCGTGAAAAATATCGGAGACCTTTGGCCGGGAAATACATACATTGACGCATGGCTGAAGCCTACGACCAGGGCAAGGCGAACACCCCCACGGGGAAGTACGTCGACCGTAACATTGAACTTTTCCAACGCGGAGATGAGTTCTGGGACTTCGGCAACGCGCCGTTAGACCCCAAGTTCAGCAACATTGGTTACAACCCCAGCGATCTGGCGCCGTTCTTTCACGAACTCTGGACGTCCGGCGGCTTTGATCCTCCCGCTCTCTACACTGGCGACGAAACCTCGGTGGAGGACGAAACCGCCGTAAGCGCCGCGGGGTGCAGGGTGGCGCTGACCAGTGAAGGGCATCCAGCGCACCCCATTCGCATTCCTGCGCGGCCCAGTTGATCCGATTCACAAGATTTCCGCAGCTATGCAAACGGGATTGGGCAACGCTTCGGAACGCCTTGGGAAGGATCCGCTGGGGACCACAAGCCCGGAGGCTTCGAGGCAGGGTGCACCTGGTATCGGCGGTCGGTCGGAGGTGAAGATAGATAAAACCTCGCTGGTTGGGGGGGTGGCGTCGCTGCTGAAGTTGCAGTCGGTTAACGCATCGCTTGAGCGGGGCGTTCAGAACGCCAACGATCCCGACAGCGGCGGCAAGCGGGCCATCTTGGCGGCGGTGGCGTCGTTAAGCGTGGCGGTGGCGGTGGTGTCGTTAAGCGTGGCGGTGGCGGTGGTGTCGTTAAGCGTGTGGGGCGGGTGGTGTCGTTAAGCGTGTCGGCGGCGGTGGCGTCGTTAAGCGTGTCGGCGGCGGTGGCGTGGTAAAGCGGTCGGCGGCGGTGGCGTGGTAAAGCGTGTCGGCGGCGGTGGCGTGGTTAAGCGTGTCGGCGGCGGTGGCGTCGAAAAGCGGGCCCGTAACGGCGCGAAGGGCGGCGATACCGGTTCGGTAGTGGTCCGTAGACTCGCTGAGCTTCCCGAGTTCACGCCGGCACAGGAGAGCCTGTTCCTCACGCTGGGTAGCAGAGCGCTCGACAGTCGCCTACCGCGTCCGTTCCTGGGCGACGCCATGTCCGACGTGGTCCTCAGCGCGGTCGGTTATGACCTCGGTAAGTTCCCCACGCTGAGCGCCAGAGGTGTGGACCCGAGAACCAAAGTCTTCGACGTCGCGGTCCGGACCACGAGACTCGACGAGATGGTGCGCCAGTTCCTATATCGCCACCCGAACGCCGTCGTGCTGGACCTGGGCGCTGGCCTGGATGGAAGGGTGTTCCGGGTCGACCCCCCCGACACTGCCGATTGGTATGACATCGACTACCCCGATGTCGTCGAACTCCGCCGGGAAGTGATGCCGGCGCGGGCCAACGCGCACGGCGTGGGCGCGGACCTCACCGACCCGGGCTGGCTGAGCGACATCCCGGCCGAGCGGCCCGCGATGCTCGTCGCCGACGGCCTGCTCCCGTTCCTCGCACAGGGCGACTTTGTCACACTGCTGAACCGGCTGACCGCACACTTCCCGCATGGCGAACTGGCGCTCAACGGCTACAGCACGTACGCCACGTGGATTTTCCGGCACACCCGCGCCATGGCACCCATTGTTCGCGGCATGATCAACCCCGGCTTCAATGAACCCCGTCGACTCGAAGGTTGGGTCGATCGACTGCGACTGGTCGAGGAGATATTCCTCACCCGCACGCCCGAGGTCGCCGATCTGCCGCCGATCAACCGGTGGGCCTCATGTGTCGCCGGACGTAGCGTGCGCGCGTCGCGGGTGATGCGCACGATGGTCCTGCGCTATCGGTTTTGACGCCCTGTCAGTGGTCGTCACCGACACGGCACGATGGCGCTGAGTCTGGTGAGCCAGCCGGTGTTGGCACTGACCACACCGGGGCGGCGCAGATTTGGCCCGATCGCCGCTGGTGTGGACACGGCGATGCGGGTCACAAACGGGGACCGTCGCCGGATTTGCGCCGGCATATATAATGATCGTCATCGGCACCGATCCGGCCATCACCGGGGAGCCTTCGGAAGAACGGCGCAGGGATTTCCCAGCTCAGTAGAACCGAACGGGTGGGTCCGTCACAGCCCGCAATCGAGTGGCGTGCCGCACGCACGCAAGCGGGGTGGTACCGCGGCGCTCGCGCACCGGCGCGTTCGTCGTCCCCGTGCCAGATCACACCGGCACAGGAGACGACGCGTGGCCGACACCGGCTATCCCAAGTTGAGCCAGGGCGCACCGAACTTTCCGGCACTCGAACTCGGGGTGCTCGAGTACTGGGACGCCGACGACACCTTCCGCGCGAGCATCGCACGCCGCGACGGTGCGCCCGAGTACGTCTTCTACGACGGGCCGCCGTTCGCCAACGGACTGCCGCACTACGGCCACCTGCTGACCGGCTACGTCAAGGACCTCGTCCCGCGCTACCGCACCATGCGCGGTTACAAGGTGGAACGCCGGTTCGGCTGGGACACCCACGGGCTGCCCGCCGAACTGGAGGTGCAACGACAACTCGGGATCACCGACAAGGCCCAGATCGAGGAGATGGGCATCGGGAAGTTCAACGACGCCTGCCGCGCCTCGGTGCTGAAGTACACCGACGAATGGCGTGCCTACGTCACCCGCCAGGCACGCTGGGTCGACTTCGACAACGACTACAAGACGCTGGACCCCGGCTTCATGGAGTCGGTGATCTGGGCCTTCAAGCAACTGTGGGACAAGGGCCTTGCCTACGAAGGTGTGCGGGTGCTGCCGTACTGCTGGAACGACGAAACCCCGCTCTCCAGCCACGAGCTGCGCATGGACGACGACGTGTACCAGAGCCGCCAGGACCCGGCCATCACGGTCGGCTTCGCCGTCCCGGGCGATTCCGGTGGTCCGTTGGCGGGCGCACACCTGCTGGTGTGGACGACCACGCCGTGGACGCTGCCGTCCAACCAGGCTGTCGCGGTCAACCCCGAAGTCACCTACGTCGAGGTGGCGGGCCCCGATGGCCGCCGCTATGTGCTCGCCGAGGCCCGCCTGCCCGCCTACACCCGCGAGTTCGGGGAGGAACCGGTGGTGCGGGGCCGCTTCACCGGCGCCGACGTGATCGGTGTGCGATATCTGCCGCCCTTCCCGTACTTCATGGCCGGAGCGGGTGCGCACAACGCGTTCCAGGTGCTGTGCGGCGACTTCGTGACCACCGAGGACGGCACCGGCATCGTGCACATGGCCCCTGCCTACGGCGAGGACGACAAGGCCACCACCGACACCGTCGGTGTCGTGCCGGTCACACCCGTGGACTCCAGAGGCCGCTTCGACGCCACCGTGCCCGACTACCGGGACCAGCATGTGTTCGACGCCAACCCGCGGATCATCCGCGACCTCAAGCAGGGCACCGGCTCGGCGAAATCCAACGGCGCAGTGCTGCTTCGGCACGAGACCTACGAGCACTCCTATCCGCACTGCTGGCGATGCCGCAATCCGTTGATCTACCGTGCGGTGTCGTCGTGGTTCGTCAAGGTCACAGCGTTCCGCGATCGCATGGTGGAACTCAACCAGGACATCACCTGGTACCCCGAACACGTCAAGGACGGGCAGTTCGGCAAGTGGCTGTCCGGCGCACGGGACTGGTCGATTTCGCGGAACCGGTATTGGGGCACGCCCATTCCGGTGTGGAAGTCCGACGATCCCGCCTATCCCCGGATCGACGTATAC
Organism: uncultured Actinomycetota bacterium; assembly: GCA_963846905.1. GTDB lineage: Bacteria > Actinomycetota > Actinomycetes > Mycobacteriales > Mycobacteriaceae > Mycobacterium. The sequence continues at coordinate 175,305 of CAWJYB010000009.1, read as the reverse complement.
GGCAGCCTCGACGACCTCGAGCGGGACTTCGGCGTGCGGCCGGCCAACATGCACCGGCCCTACATCGACGAGCTGACCCGGCCCAACCCTGACGACCCGACCGGCCGGTCGACGATGCGGCGCATCGAGGACGTCTTCGACGTCTGGTTCGATTCGGGGTCCATGCCCTACGCCCAGGTGCACTACCCGTTCGAGAACCAGAAGTGGTTCGACGGCGTCAGCGGTCCCGACGGCGTCTACGGCGTCGACGCGCACTTCCCGGGTGACTTCATCGTCGAGTACATCGGGCAGACCCGCGGCTGGTTCTACACCCTGCATGTGCTGGCGACCGCCCTGTTCGACAAGCCTGCGTTCAAGACATGCGTGGCGCACGGCATCGTGCTCGGCAACGACGGCCAGAAGATGAGCAAGTCGCTGCGCAACTATCCCGATGTCACGGAGGTGTTCGACCGCGACGGATCCGACGCCATGCGCTGGTTCTTGATGGCCTCGCCGATCCTGCGCGGCGGCAACCTGATCGTCACCGAGCAGGGAATCCGGGAGGGAGTGCGGCAGGTGCTGCTGCCGTTGTCCAACGCCTACAGCTTCCTGGCGCTGTATGCGCCGAAAGCGGGTACGTGGCGGACGGATTCGCCGCATGTGCTCGACCGCTACATCCTGGCCAAGCTGGCGCGGTTGCGTGACGACCTGACCGCCGCGATGGACGTCTGCGACATCTCCGGGGCCTGTGAGCAGTTGCGGCAATTCACCGAAGCGCTGACGAACTGGTACGTACGCCGCTCGCGCAGCCGGTTTTGGCAGGAAGACCCGGACGCCATCGACACGCTGCACACCGTGCTGGAGGTCACGGCGCGGCTCGCCGCACCACTGCTGCCGCTGGCGACCGAGATGATCTGGCGCGGACTCACCGGAGAGCGGTCGGTGCACCTGACGGACTGGCCGGCGGCCGACCTGCCGTGCGACCCTGCGCTGGTCACCGCGATGGACCGGGTGCGCGAAGTGTGCTCGGTCGGTTCGTCCCTTCGCAAGGCCAAGAAGTTGCGCGTCCGCCTGCCGCTGCCGAAACTGACTGTCGCCGTCGGGAATCCCGATGAGCTGCGGCCGTTCGCGGACCTCATTGCCGAGGAACTCAACGTCAAAACGGTCGAGCTCACCGACGACATCGCGGCGTACGGCCGTTTCGAGCTGGCGGTCAACGCGCGTGCGGCCGGACCGCGGATCGGCAAGGACGTGCAGGCCGCGATCGGAGCGGTCAAGGCCGGCCAGGGTGTGGTCAATCACGACGGAACGTTGACCGCCGGTCCGGCCACGCTGTTGCCCGGCGAGTACACGTCGAAACTGGTTGCGGCCGAGCCCGACTACACCGCCGCGTTGCCCGGGGGGGACGGGCTCGTCGTGCTCGACGCCTCCGTCACGCCCGAGCTGGAGGCCGAAGGCTGGGCCAAGGACCGGATTCGCGAACTGCAGGACCTGCGCAAGTCGGCGGGGCTGGATGTGTCGGACCGTATCTCGGTCGTGCTGGCCGTTCCGCCCGGGAAAGAGCATTGGGCGCGCAGGCATCGCGACCTGATCGCAGGCGAGATCCTGGCGACGAGCTTCGACATCGTCGACCCCCAGATGCTCGTTGACGGTGCGGAGATCGGTGACGGCGTGCGGGTGTCCATCGTCCGGAACCCATCCGGTTGAGCACCAGTTGCGGTGAGTCGCTGACATAGGCGCCGCTTGCCCACAGCCGGCGGACGGTGTCGCGACGGTCGGCGCAATCGCCCTGTACATCCTCAGCAACCTGGTTCCCCGACGCGGCAACACCCCGTTACTGCTCGTGCCCACCGAGAACCTTTGTACTGCACCGGGACAGGACAGGCGCCCTCACCGATGAACTCAACGGCCGCTGCAGACGATCGTGGACTTCACCACGCCGGCTCTGGCGACGAGCCCTGCGCTCACCGGACAGTTGCAAGGTCTGCGGTCCTGACGGGGTACTGCCAGCGCCAGAGCTCCGGCGCAGTACTGCCGGCCGACCGGCGCCGTCGTACGCAACTCCTTTGGAAGTTTGGAGGGCTGGTGCCGATGTTTCCTGACGATCCATGGTGGCCAATACCATTTGTTTGCTCAGAATCTGCAACTTGTGAAAATTGCCCATGTGAGCTGGTATCTGGAACCTTTCTAGAACTTGCCAGATCAGACGAAATCTGCACAACACAGTGTGCTATCTGGTGGAGACGTTGCTGTCGACCGTTGCCGCATCCGGTGTATTGGCGTCGATCGTCAAACGCGGACATCGCCCAGCCGGATTGAATTTGAGATCACCACGCGGTGTCACGAGCCAAGGCCCGGACGTCGGACACCCCCGTCGCGCTTGCTTACCCGACTCCCTTTTATGCTAGCTTCCCGAGAACGAACACGCTGTTTCGCACATGGCTGGCAGGTTGCGATTGTGATGCAATAATCGTTCGGCCAGCTCGAATGTATCAGGGGGTCCCGCCTCGATGAGCCTTCCACGCCTGTACCTTTCGCGGCCCGCGACCGTCATGCCCGATGCGGCTGTGGACAACGAAGCGGTGCTGTCACGGGTACGCGAATCCTTTCGCGGCTCGGTGCCTGAATGGGAGTTCATCGAGCAGACCATCCGCTATGTCTTCGACCGATGTAATACGAAGATGCGGTATTTCGAACAGGATCCGACGCTGTCTCCAGGCGAGTTCGCGTCGAGAGCGGCGTCGGCCTGCCTGCGGCAGAACGACGTTGCGGCGACCGATATCGACCTCCTCGTCTACGGCGGAATCGCCCGGGATGCGTTCGAGCCGGCCACCGCGGCCGAGGTCGCTGGACGCCTCGGCGCGAAGCCGCTCCATGCAATGGACGTGACCTGCGCATGTGCCGGGCTGCTCGAGGCGCTGCACGTCGTAGCCGGCTACTTCGCCATCCACGACGAACTTCGGACGGCGCTCATCTGCGCGGGCGAGCTGTCGCGCGACCGGATCAGCTACGACATGCAGACGCTTGAGGACGTAGCGGTCGGCGTCGCTGGCCTGACGCTAGGGAACGCCGCCGCCGCGCTGTTGGTGACCAGAGAGCAGCTACCGCAGGGTGGCGCACGGCTGGTGGGGATTCAGCACAAGACACTCAGTGAGCACTACGCCCTCTGCAGGGCGCCCGTCGACGGGCACTTCATGTCGCACTCGAAAGAGTTGTTCGGGCTCGCGGTACACGCGGCGCCCGAGGTCTGCCGACTCCTCGACGACGCCGGATGGTCGCCGGAGAACGTCGACCATTACGCTTTCCACCAGCCGAGCGAGGCGGTGCTGGAGCGAATCTTCAGCGAACTCGGCGCACGGCCTCAGGCCTGCGTGCACACCCATTCGATGTTCGGCAACACGGCGAGTACGGCGTGGGCCCTGGCGCTCGACTGCCGGCTCAGGGATGGCACCGTTCGTGCTGGCGACAAGATTGTCCTCGGGAGCGCCGCGGCTGGCTTCACCTTGGTGACCGCCGCCGCGGTGTGGGAGTGTTGAATGGGCCACTACCTGCGGCTCTACCGGACAATCAACAAGACCTTCGGGTTCTGGCTGCGGCCGCTCGGCACGTTTCTGATACTGCAGGTGCGGCAGGCGATCTCGGCGACCACCCTGGGCCTCGACCACCTCGTCTACCCCGCCACCGCAAGCAGGCGATCGATCGGCCGATTTTCATCATCGGCAACCCGCGCAGCGGCACCACGTTCCTGCACCGATTGCTCCTCGGAGCCGGTGGGATGGCCGCCTTCGAGCTGTGGGAGATGCTCTTCCCGGCCATCACGGCGCGCAAGCTGCTCGGGCGCATCGTCCCGCGCCTTGACCGGCTCTCGCCGGCGCGTTACCACCCTTCCGACGTGCACGACACGAGCTTGCGCGGCATCGAGACCGACGACGTGATGTGGTTCTTCCGTACGCTCGACGGTCCGTTCGCTTGGGCGTACTTCCTCGCCTGGCAGGACACCTGGGGAAGTAGATTGTCACGGCGCGAATTCGGTCTCGAGGGCGTCACGGCGCGCGACGAAGAACGCTTCTTCCGCTATCACGAGGCCTGCTGGCGACGGAACCTGACGGTCAAGCGCTGCAACCGCATACTTGCCAAAACGAGCATGTTCACATTCCGCCTCGATGAGCTTCTCCGGCGCTACCCCGACTGCCGGCTCGTGTACGTCATTCGCGACCCGGTCGAAGTCATACCATCCGGGATGTCGCTTTTGGCAAGCGTGCTCGAGAATGGGTATGACGTCTGGAACCGCACACGGGTGGAAGACCAGCGGCGGTGGATCGAGAACCTCTACCAAGCCTCCTGCGACCTGCTTCGCTCGTTCCACGAGGCATATGTGGCCGGTCGTATTCCGGAACACAACCTCTGCGTGGTGCGCTACAGCGACCTTCTCGACGATCTTGAGCCGACGATGAAACGGATTCTCGACTTCATCGAGGTGGAGCCCACCGAGGCGTTTGTGGAAGAGGTGCGCTTGCAGGCGGAGCGGCAGCGCAACTACACGAGCCGGCACCAGCATTCGCCGGAGAAGTTCGACCTCGATCCCGAACGGATCCGGCGCGATCTCGCGTTCGTATATGACACGTTCGGGCTCTCACTCGGTACGAAATGAGGCCCTACAGTTCGTCAGTCGATTGGAAGCCGCTCTGCCTGCGGCGGATTGTGTCATCGACGACCTGGACTAGATGGCTTGGGCTTTGACGACAAATTACATACGACGTATCGGTGAACATCGCAGGGGGAGAGCAATGAACGCTTCATCATTCATCGGCCATGTCGGCGGCCTGGCGGTCGCCTTGGGGGTAGGCGCGGCGGTCTTCGTTGGTAACGGGACCGCCTGCGCGGATTCGCCGAACTCGTCCAGTACGTCCACCGACGGTTCCGAGACCAGCGGCACGTCGGACTCGCCGAAGAAGCCAGGTCCGCTGAAGAAGCCCAAGAAGCCGAAGGACAGCTCCGCCACCGAGCAGACCTCGACGACCGCGAATGCCGAAGATGCACAGGCGCCGAAGGCGCCCGGCAAAAAACGCTCCCTCAAGCCATTGAGGGGTGTACTTGGCGCCCACGAGTCATCCTCTGGTCCCGTGGCGCAATCAGCATTGGAAACCGGCGCTGCAGCGGCGTCACAAACCTCTCCTGAGCGCAGGACGCCGGTACGCAAAAGGGACCGGTCTTCGTGGAAGCCGACCCGTGCAATCCCAAGCTCACCAGCCTCTTCGCCGGCGGGGACAAGCGGCGACACAGGCGCGCCGAATGATGTGGTGGTGATGACGCTGTCGCCCGCCACCGCACCGCCGATCACCGGCTTCATGGTGGGAGAAAAGGTCAGGGCTGCATCGACGCGGCCGTGGGTGCCAACTCTGCAAGTTTCCCAGGTATCGCCGAGCCCGATGGTCCCGGTACAGCGCGCAACGCCAAACGAGGCGAAGCCGGCTCCTCGCTTCCTGACCGCCCTTGCCACAGCGGTGAGCGAGATGTTGCACCCAGTCGCTGGGAACACGCCCGCCGCGCCAGCGGTGGACCCCATTCCGATGTTGTTGTTCGCGGCGGCACGCGAGCGCCGAGAAATTTCCGATGCCGCCGTCGCTTCGAACCCGGCGAGCCCGACGCTCACGGTGAACGGCTACACCATCACGCCCGATGCTCCGGTGACGTTAACCGGAATATACAACATGAAGACTGCCCCGCCCGGTGTGAACGAAACCGTCCAGGGATATCAACAGTTCGACACTGTCGACGCCAATGGAAACCCCGGGACCCTTTACGCATATGTCTCTACTGCGCCCTATCTCGGTCCGCGCCTCCCCAATGCAGACAGTGAATTCTCCTCCAGCCAGGTACTGTACGTCGATTCAGGTATTGCCGATTTGCTAGGGCATTCGCCCAGTACGGGTGCTCTGCCGGACGGGACAGTGATCAGCAGGACATCGAGTTTCGGCGGCACGTTTGTGAACGTCTACTCCGCGATCCCGTCGACGACACCCGGCGGTGCCGACACGGTCACAGACACGTTCACGATTATTGGCCGGAGTATCGACCTTTCCTGGCTCGTCAAGGCGCTAGGCTTCAACGCAGCCCGCGTGACGCCCGCTTTGCCCGACTACATCAGAGGCGTCGGGGACCCGACGATTACCTCAATAAATGGGCTTCCGCCGCTGACCATAGCCGCTCAGGGATATCAGACATTCGAATATCTCGATGCGGACGGCAATCCGGTGGGTCAGTTCAATGCCGTGGTGACGACCACGACGGACGCCATCAATTTCCACACCGAGGCGTTCCTCGTCACCGGTTATCCTGACGCCGGCCGAGGGGATGCTCCAGCCATCGGTACGGTGTTCAATACTGTTAATTTGTTCGACTTGTCGAACGTCTACTCGTCTATTCCCCAAGCCGACGGCACCACGAAGATCACGAATATCCTGACGAACACCTCTACCGGGTCGGAGTATCGACCTCTCCTGGCTGTTCCAGGACGACGCCAACGCCTCCGCGGGCCTCACCGACGGTACGAACGTCCGGGCATTCGATTTCGGCGACGGCTATCACGTCACCCCCCAGGATTCCCCGGTTGTATTCAACGGCGTAAATGGGCTTCCGCCTGGGAATGCATCCATTCAGGGAACTCAGGTATTCGACGTTGTGGACGCCAGCGGCGTACCCGCCGGGACTGTCCATGCCGCTGTGACCACCATTCCGACTATGTGGTTGATCAACGACGGCCAAGCGCTGCTCGTCACTGAATCATCAAGCCCGGCTGTGCCGGTCGGCTCGGTGTTCGACATTGCGACCGACGGCAACGGCTTCGTGACTACTTACGCCGATCTCGTCGGGGTAGGAGCCAACGGAAAGAACCTGATCACGGTTACCGTCACGACGCCGTGGGGGATGGACATCGACGTATCCTGGCTCTACCAGAATGTCGACGCGGCTGCAGGTCTGGATCCCGCTGACGGGCTTGTATCGTTTGCAAACGCATCATGGCTTGAGCTTTTCCAGAATCTGTGACGGCCGGCCGTCCCGCACAGGCCGCCTTCCAAGCGGCTTACCATCGGCACTTGTGGATCGCTGGGTCCTGCATCTGGACATGGACGCGTTCTTCGCTTCGGTTGAGCAATTGACGCGACCGACTCTGCGAGGTCGGCCGGTGCTGGTCGGCGGTATCGGCGGACGGGGAGTGGTTGCCGGTGCCAGCTATGAGGCTCGCGCGTTCGGAGCCCGATCGGCGATGCCCGTGCATCAGGCGCGGCGCCTCGTCGGATCGGGTGCGGTGGTGCTCCCGCCGCGGGGTGTGGTGTACGCCGTGGCGAGTCGGCGCGTGTTCGAGACCGTGCGGTCGGTGCTTCCGGTGTTGGAACAGATTTCGCTGGACGAGGCGTTCGCGGAGCCACCCGAATTGGCGGGCGCCGACACGCGCGACGTCAAAGCGTACTGTGCCGCGCTGCGTGCACGGGTTCGTGCCGCCACTGGTTTGACCGCCTCGGTGGGTGCCGGGTCGGGTAAGCAGATGGCCAAGATCGCGTCGGGACTGGCAAAACCCGACGGCATTCGCGTGGTCCGCCGCGACGAGGAACGGGCGCTGCTCGACGTGCTTCCGGTGCGCCGGCTGTGGGGTATCGGGCCGGTGGCCGAGGACAGGCTGCATCGTCTCGGCGTCGGCACCGTGGGCCAACTCGCCGCATTGTCGGGCAGTGAAGTCGCCGGCATCCTCGGCGGCGCTGTCGGTCCCGCGATGCACCGGCTCGCGCAGGGCATCGACGACCGCCCGGTGGCCGAACGTGCCGAGGCCAAACAGCTCAGCGCAGAGTCCACGTTTGCCGCCGACCTCACCACACTCGAGCAGTTGCAGGACGTAGTCGGTCCCATCGCCGAGCACGCCCATCGGCGGCTCGTACGTGATGGGCGGGGGGCGCGGACCGTGACGGTTAAACTCAGGAAGGCCGACATGTCGACGCTGACCCGCTCGGCTACCCTGCCGTACACGACTTTGGAGCCGGCGACCCTGATTTCAACGGCCCGCCGGCTGCTGCTCGATCCTGTCCATGTGGGTCCTATTCGTCTTGTGGGCGTTGGATTTTCAGGACTCTCCGAGGTGCGCCAGGAGTCACTGTTCCCCGAGTTGGAGCAGTCGGAGGCCGAATTCGGGGAAACGCGGACACCGGTGTCGACGCCGCAGCGTGAAGCCCGCGGTCGGCGTGTCGGCGACGATGTCAGCCATCCCGAACTCGGGCACGGCTGGGTCCAGGGCGCCGGCCACGGTGTGATGACCGTGCGGTTCGAATCACGGAGCACCGGGCCCGGTCCGGTGCGGACGTTCCCGATCGACTCCGCCGAGGTGTGCGGCGCCGACCCTGTCGACAGCCTGGACTGGCCCGCGTATCTCGGCAGGGCTTCAGCCGAACCGGGCGAAGGCATCGGCGGCTGTTGACCCCGCGGCCAACGCCGCCATCAGGAGCACGCGAGCCTGTGGCGGCTGCAGTCGCGACACCATCACGGCGCCGGCGTCCACCAGTTCGCGGCCGGGGCCGTAGTCCGCGGACACGGTTCCGCCCGGCACCCGGGTGGATACCACGACCGCGATACCGTCGCGGCAGTGGCGGCGAACTCCGTCGATGACGTGGGCGCCGGCATTGCCCGAACCGAGGGCCTCCAGGACGATGCCGCGCGCCCCGGCGGCCACGCACGCGTCAATCGCCACGGAGTCGCTGCCGGCGTAGACCGCGACGATGTCCACCCGCGGTGCGGGGGTCGCGGGGAGCGTGCCCAAGAATGGTCGCGGCACCGTCTGCTCAGCGATGAAACGCCCTTCCGATACCGATCCGACGACGGTGCCGCTGAAGCCGGTGCGAGCTGCCGCCTTCTGCAGCCCGCGGGATGCCAGCACCCGGCCGGCAAGGCAGACCAGTACACCGCGGCCCTTCGCGTCCGGGCTCGCGGCCACGGCCAGCGCATCGCGCAGATTGGCCGGACCGTCAGCCGCCGGGTCGTCGGCGCTGCGTATCGCTGCGGTCAACACGACTGGCGGTGCACCGCTGTAGCCGAGCTCCAGCCACATCGCCGTCTCCTCCAGAGTGTCGGTGCCGTGGGTGATTACGACACCGTCGGCGTCGCCGGCCACGGCCTCCCGGACCGCGGACAGCAGGGTGTCCCAGTCGGCCGGACCCAGTTGGGAACTGTCGGTCGCCATCAACTCGACCGTGGACACATCGCAGTCGTAACGCGAGCGCTTGAGCAGTTCGGCTCCGCTGTAGGCCGGTCGAAGTACGCCGTCGCCGCCGGTGCCGGTGGAGATCGTTCCACCGGTGGAGAGGACGACGACCCGGGTCATCAGCCGATCATGCCTGACAGATGGGCCGCCCACGGTCTGGGGGATGATGGGGGAGTGACTGACCCAACACCTGGCTCGGCAGAGTCGGTGGCCGAAGCCGCTGACGCCGCTCACCCTCCGAGTACCGGCGAAACCACGGAACGGCCGCAGGCGTCCGCCGAATCCGGTGACGGTGACGGTGTCGTCACCGAAGTTTCAGGGCCCCGGCGCCGGCTGAAGCTGCTCCTGGCGGTGGCTGCGGTTGTGCTGGCCGTCGACGTCGTAACCAAGGTGCTGGCAGTCCGTCTGCTCACCCCGGGAGAGCCGGTCTCGATCATCGGCGACGTCGTCACCTGGACGCTGGTACGCAATTCCGGCGCCGCGTTCTCGATGGCCACCGGGTACACATGGGTGCTGACGCTTATCGCGACCGGCGTGGTGATCGGCATCGTCTGGATGGGGCGTCGTTTGGTGTCCCCATGGTGGGCGGTGGGTCTGGGCATGATTCTCGGGGGGGCGCTGGGCAACCTCATCGACCGTTTCTTCCGGTCGCCGGGGCCCCTGCGCGGCCATGTCGTCGACTTCCTGTCGATCGGCTGGTGGCCGGTGTTCAACGTGGCCGACCCGGCCGTCGTCGGGGGGGCCATCCTGCTGGTCGCGTTGTCGCTGTTCGGGTTCGACTTCGATACCCAAACCCGCCGCAGTACCGGCGGCGATTGGTCGGACGGGGAACCGGCGGAAATGGCGGAGACGCCGGCGGGAACGGCTGATGGCGACGCGCTCGATGGCGGTTCCCGAGGGCCTGGCGGGCATGCGCGTAGACGCCGGCCTGGCCAGACTGCTGGGACTGTCGCGTACCGCTGCTGCCGACCTCGCCGAGAACGGCGAGGTCGACCTCGACGGCGCGCGGGCGGGTAAGTCGGACAAGCTGACAGCGGGTGCGTGGCTGGAGGTACGGCTTCCCGAACCGCCGGCACCGGTCGAGAACACTCCCGAAGCCATTGAGGACATGGCGATCTTGTACTGCGACGATGACATTGTGGCCGTCGACAAGCCGCCCGGGGTGGCGGCGCACGCGACAGTCGGCTGGCATGGGCCGACCGTGCTGGGCGGTTTGGCCGGTGCGGGCTTTCGGATCAGCACCTCCGGGATCCATGAGCGGCAGGGCATCGTCCAGCGACTCGACGTCGGCACATCGGGGGTCATGGTGGTGGCGCTGTCGGAACGTGCGTACACCGTGCTCAAGCGGGCCTTCCGCAACCGCACGGTAGAGAAGCGGTATCACGCGCTGGTACAGGGTCATCCCGATCCATGCAGCGGCACCATCGACGCCCCCATCGGGCGCCACCGCGGGCATGACTGGAAATTCGCGGTGACCGAGCATGGCCGGCACAGTGTCACGCACTACGACACGATCGAGGCGTTTGTCGCGGCTAGCCTGCTCGACGTGCACCTCGAAACGGGGCGAACGCACCAGATCCGCGTTCACTTCGCCGCTGTTCATCATCCCTGTTGCGGTGACCTCACCTATGGCGCCGACCCCAAGCTGGCGATCAAGCTCGGTCTGCAGCGGCAGTGGCTGCATGCGCGATCCCTGGCGTTCGCCCATCCCGCAGATGGCCGTCGCATCGAGATCACGAGTCCGTACCCGGCAGAGCTTCAGAATGCGCTCGACATCCTTCGCCACCACTGACCGCTCGACGCGGGGGCCGCTCGCCAGGCGGGCGGGACGCGGCGTCCCCGGTCGCCGGGTGCCCGGACAGGTTCCTGCTCGCCCGTCACCACTTGTCGAGGTCACCGATTTCCTGCGGGTTTTGACGCATTTGCTCGAAGATGTTCGCTCCTAGCAGGGCCTTGGCGACTTTGAGGTTGTCGACGACCAATTTCGTCCGCAACATCAAGAGCCGGAACCTCCTGCTGCTTCGCAGCGAAGAGAGCTGATCGTCGCTGCCCCGCACTGCGAGGAATCCGCCGAGACCTGATGCCGGGCCGAACACACCCGTTTCGAAACCCCGGATGTCTCCGCTCCGGTGGGCCTTCTCGAGGTACTTCCGCAGGTCGTCGTAGACCTTGACGGCCCGCCGTTCGCGTCCGGGGACGATCTTGCCCCAAAATATGAACAGCGCTATGTCAGCCATCGCCTGATCCTGTCCGCCGGTATGCGAATGGACTCATTATGTCCATTAAAATCGTTGTCGTTCAAAGAAACCCATCTTTGACCGACCTTCCCCGTTCGAGTTGTCACGGGCGGCGCTCGCAATCCCCACCCGCCGCAATTGTTTGCGCAGCCAATTGACGGGCAACATCCCGGTCGTGGCTGCCGCGGGGGCGAGGTCGGTCGATGCGAGTCCGCCGAGCACGAATCCGCGTCCGCGCAATGGTGAATTCCGGCGCGCGCGGTACCGGACGCGGTCATTCGGATCGGTCTGGGCCGGGCCCGGTGCACCGCTACCACGACCTCTCGGGTACGGGCCGGGAGGTCTCGACGCTGCGATCGCCGAAACCGTCAAGGCGGACCGCCAGCGGTAGGACTGCTTCGGGTCCGGTAGATTCCGGATTCGTTACTGTTGGTGACCGTGCGGCTGCTGCTGCCCCTGACACCGCTGTGGCGTGAGACATGTCACAGCCGAAGCCGGCACGACCAAAGATCACAGGTGTCGACGACAGCATCACACCCTCTGCGGCGAACAGCAAGGCGCAAGACCGGCTATCAAGGATTGACGACTCCAATCGAATCCAATCGAACCCGAGGAGCGACGCCTTGTTAGCGATTCCCGACCACATCAGCATGCAGTGCCCGCGCTGCCTCGACGACATCAGTCTCGAGGTCGATGTCACGACCATTCAGGGTGGGGCACGCGGTCGGGTGCTCGCCCGAGTCGCCGATTTCGCGGGCCCGCTCGAGCAGCACTACCGGGATGCGGGGCATGTGGACGTCGAGGACAACGTCACGGTGAGAGTCCATACGCTGCACCTGAATTGACGATTCGGGCTGGATCGCCCAGCATGACCTCGGTCTTCGCGCAGAGCTCGCTCACGGAAGCCCAGCGGGTGAACTCGTTGAGTCGCGAACCTTTCCTGAGGCCGAACCGGAGTGCGGAGGGCATCATCAGCAACAGCAGGCGACGGCTTCCCTCGGGAAGCAGCAGCACACCTGGGACACGCCAGGAGCGCCACGCCGTAACACGCGCGCTCCGCCCCCGGTGTGCTCAGGACTGTCGGGTGATCGCTCTAAACTGACTGGCCTATGGGGAACAGCGGTTCGTCGGCGGGCTCGTTTGTGCATCTGCACAACCACACCGAGTATTCGATGCTGGACGGTGCCGCCAAGATCGAGCCCATGCTGGCCGAAGCACAGCGCCTCGGGATGCCCGCCGTGGGGATGACCGACCACGGCAACATGTTCGGCGCCAGCGAGTTCTACACCAAGGCCACCGCGGCTGGAATCAAGCCGATCATCGGGGTGGAGGCCTACATCGCACCCGGTTCCCGGTTCGACACCCGCCGCATCACCTGGGGCGACCCCGGTCAGAAGGCCGACGATGTGTCGGCAGGCGGCGCCTATCTGCACATGACCCTGCTCGCCCAGGACGCGACCGGGCTGCGCAATCTGTTCACGCTCTCCTCGCTGGCCTCGTTCGAGGGCCAGCTCGGCAAATGGCCCCGGATGGACGCCGAAATCATCGCGGAGCATTCCCGGGGCATCATCGCGACCACCGGTTGCCCCTCCGGTGAGGTGCAGACCAGACTGCGTCTCGGCCACGAGAAGGAGGCACTGGCGGCGGCGGCCCGATGGCGTGAAATCTTCGGCCCGGACAATTTCTTCCTCGAAGTCATGGACCATGGCCTTGCCATCGAACGGCGCGTGCGCGACGGGCTGCTGCAGATCGGCCGCAAGCTCGGGATGCCGGTTCTGGCCACCAACGACTGTCACTACGTCACCCGCGATGCCGCGCACAGCCACGAGGCATTGCTGTGCGTGCAGACCGGTAAGACGCTGTCGGATCCCAACCGGTTCAAGTTCGATGGTGACGGGTACTACCTCAAGTCTGCCGCGGAGATGCGCGCCATCTGGGACGGTGAGGTGCCCGGCGCGTGTGACTCCACGCTGCTGATTGCCGAGCGGGTGCAGCCTTACGCCGATGTCTGGCAGCCGCGCGATCGCATGCCGGTCTTCCCGGTGCCCGACGGGCACGACCCTTCGTCGTGGCTTCGCCGGGAGGTGCGGGCCGGCCTCGCGCGAAGGTTCCCCGGCGGCGTACCCGACGAGTACACCGATCGCGCCGACTACGAAATCGAGGTCGTCTGCGCCAAGGGCTTTCCGTCCTACTTCCTGATCGTCGCGGACCTCATCAACTACGCCCGGTCAGTCGACATCCGGGTCGGGCCGGGCCGCGGTTCGGCAGCGGGATCGCTGGTGGCATACGCGCTGCGGATCACCGACATCGACCCCATTCCGCACGGGCTGCTGTTCGAGCGCTTCCTCAATCCCGAGCGCACCTCGATGCCCGACATCGACATCGATTTCGACGACCGCCGCCGCGGCGAGGTGGTCCGCTATGCCGCCGACAAGTGGGGAAGCGACCGGGTCGCCCAGGTCATCACCTTCGGCACGATCAAAACGAAAGCAGCCCTGAAGGATTCGGCTCGGGTGCACTACGGCCAGCCCGGGTTCGCGATCGCCGACCGGATCACCAAAGCGCTGCCGCCGGCCATCATGGCCAAGGACATCCCGCTGTCGGGAATCACCGACCCCGCCCATGAGCGGTACAAGGAGGCCGCCGAGGTTCGCGGCCTGATCGACACCGACCCCGACGTGCGCACCATCTACGAGACCGCGCGCGGGCTGGAGGGTCTGGTCCGCAACGCCGGTGTGCACGCCTGCGCGGTCATCATGAGCTCCGAGCCGCTGATCGACGCGATCCCGCTGTGGAAGCGGCCGCAGGACGGTGCGGTCATCACCGGCTGGGACTACCCCTCCTGTGAGGCAATCGGCCTGCTGAAGATGGACTTCCTGGGCCTGCGCAACCTGACGATCATCGGCGACGCGCTCGACAACATCAAGGCCAACAAGGGCATCGACCTCGAACTGGAGTCGCTGTCGCTGGACGACCCGGCCACCTTCGAGCTGCTCTCCCACGGTGACACATTGGGCGTGTTCCAACTGGACGGGGGGCCGATGCGCGACCTGTTGCGCCGCATGCGGCCCACCGGCTTCGAGGACATCGTCGCAGTGCTTGCGCTGTACCGGCCCGGACCGATGGGTGTGAATGCCCACAACGACTACGCCGACCGCAAGAACGGCCGTCAGGCGATCACGCCGATCCACCCCGAGTTCGCGGAACCGCTGTGCGACATCCTGGGCGAGACCTACGGCCTGATCGTCTACCAAGAGCAGATCATGCGAATCGCGCAGAAGGTGGCCGGCTACAGTCTGGCCCGAGCCGACATCCTGCGCAAAGCCATGGGCAAGAAGAAGCGTGAGGTGCTCGACAAGGAGTACGAGGGCTTCGCCGAGGGTATGAAGGCCAATGGCTTCTCCGCCGGCGCGATCCAAAAGCTGTGGGACACCGTGCTGCCGTTCGCCGACTATGCGTTCAACAAGTCCCATGCCGCCGGCTATGGGTTGGTGTCGTACTGGACCGCATACCTCAAAGCCAACTATCCCGCCGAATACATGGCCGGGTTGCTGACCTCGGTCGGCGACGACAAGGACAAGGCCGCGGTCTACCTGGCCGACTGCCGCAAACTTGGCATCACGGTGCTGCCGCCCGACGTCAACGAATCGGGGCTGCACTTCGCGTCGGTGGGCGCCGACATCAGGTTCGGGCTCGGCGCGGTGCGCAACGTCGGCGCCAACGTCGTTGCAGGAGTTATCGAAACCCGGACCGGCAAGGGGAGATTCACCGACTTCTCGGACTACCTCAACAAGATCGATATGGCGGCCTGCAACAAGAAAGTCACCGAATCGCTGATCAAGGCGGGTGCGTTCGACTCCCTCAAGCACACCCGCAAGGGGCTGTTTCTGGTGCACTCCGATGCCGTGGATTCGGTGCTGGGCACCAAGAAGGCCGAGGCCATGGGCCAGTTCGACCTGTTCGGCGGCGCCGACGGAGCCGGGACGGATGGCGGGGATCCGGTATTCACCATCAAGGTGCCCGACGACGAATGGGAGGACAAGCACAAGCTGGGCCTCGAACGCGAGATGCTGGGCCTATACGTCTCCGGTCACCCACTCGACGGCGTCGCGCATCTGCTGACCACGCAGGTCGACACCCAGATCCCGGCGATCCTCGACGGCGATGTCGCCAACGATGCGCAGGTGAGGGTCGGCGGGATCCTCGCCGGCGTGGAGAGACGGGTGAACAAGAGTGGATTGCCTTGGGCTTCAGCGCAATTGGAGGACCTCACCGGTGGAGTTTCGGTGCTGTTCTTCCCGCGGACCTATTCGATGTACGGCGCCGAGATCGCCGACGACGCCGTTGTGCTCATCAGCGCCAAAGTGCGCATTCAAGACGACCGTATCTCGCTGATCGCCCACGAGTTGGTGGTACCGGACTTCTCCAACGCGGCGGTGAACCGGCCCGTCGCCGTAAGCCTGCCGACCCGGCAATGCACCATCGACAAGGTCAACGCGCTCAAGCAGGTGCTGGCCCGTCATCCAGGTACCGCGCAGGTGCATCTGCGGCTGATCAGCGGAGACCGCATCACCACATTGGAGTTGGATCAGTCCCTGCGGGTGACGCCGTCGTCCGCTCTGATGGGCGACCTCAAGGCGCTGCTGGGTCCGGGCTGCCTTGGCGGCTAGGAGGAGTTTCGGAGCTATTCGAGTACGTTGACGGCGCGGGCGAACACCAGCGCCAGCGTCGACAGAGCTACCAGGGACTGCACCGCCATCATCAGCTTGGCCCAGCGCGATAGCGGCATGGTGTCGGTGGGAGAGAAAGCGACGACGTTCGTGTAGCTGACGTACAGGTAATCGACGAAGATGGGTCGCCACGCCGGATTGGAGTTTGTGGGGTCGGACATCTGTGGGAACAGGAAATCGGGATAGGGATGATCGCCGTCGTTGCGTGCGAATGGTCCTCCGCGGTCAAGCTCCCAATACCAGATGCCGAACGCGATGACGTTCGTCACGAAGATGGCCGCTCCGCTGCCCAGCAGCATCGCCGCGTTGTTGCTCACCTGCCCGGTCAGGATGCGGTGGTCGAGTATGACCGCAGACGCGGTGTTGTCGACGGTGATCGCTGCCGTCAAGCCGAGACTGGCCCATCTCCCGGCCGTCGTGCGGCGGGAGAGCCGGACTGGGTTGATGCCCACCAGCACGGCCAGCAGCAGCAACTCCAACCCGACCAACGGCCATCGGGGGACCACAGTGTAGGTGGTGGGGATCAGCCGCTCCAAGGTGATCGCAACGACGATCGCCAGCGCCACCGGCAGGCGGTTCTCCGGTGTTCCCGGCCTGAGCCAGGACGGGATGTGGCGCTCGACTTCCCCGCCGACACGGCCGGCGATATGTTCGGCGCGTTGCAGGAACTGCTCGACGTTGGGGTGATGCGGTGCGTCCGTCATTCTGTTCAGTCTGACGAATCGGCGCAGCACTGTCAGGCGAGTGCACTGGCAGTTTCCTGCGGGTAATCGCCGAGTCGCAGTTCGGTCAGCGTAGCTGGGGGATACGGCCCGCTGTCAGCCACACGACGGCGGCCGCACCGGCCCCGCCGAGAACTGCGGGGGCCGCGCTGGCCGCGATCAGGCCCACCACAACCAGCACCAGCAGTCCGACCGCCAGCGCAACCACCTTGTATGCCGGCCACGGCACGCCGGCAATCGACACTTCCCGCGCAGTGTCATGGGCGGCGGCAGAGTGGAAATGCTCCGCGGTGGTCATGGGTTGAGGATAGCTTGCAGATTAATTTTCGGCCAGCCGAAACACTCAATGTGGTCGTTCGATCTCGTTAGGGTGGTTTCATGCCGCTGACAGGAGACTACGAACCCAGCACCTCGGACTGGTCCCGGGAGAACGCCGAGCAATACATGGCATCGGGCGGGACAGAGGGCGCCGAACTCAAGGGAAAGCCGGTGGTCTTGTTGACCACGGTCGGTGCCAAGACCGGAAAGATCCGCAAGACGCCCCTGATGCGCGTCGAGCACGGCGGTGAGTACGCGATCGTGGCGTCGTTGGGGGGTGCACCCAAGAACCCGGTCTGGTACTTCAACATCAAGGCGAACCCGCACGTCGAACTCCAGGACGGCACGGTGTCGGGCGACTACAGCGCCCGCGAGGTGTTCGGTGAGGAGAAGGCAGCGTGGTGGACTCGTGCGCTGGAAACCTGGCCGGACTATGCCGAGTACCAGAAGCAGACGGACCGGCAGATCCCGGTGTTCGTGCTGACGCCGTTGAACTGATTTCTCCTCCGAAAACCCCTCATGGCACCATTGAGCGGTGTCCGCCGAGCCGAGCCGGAATCCTGAGGTTTCCCCGCTGCCCGCGGCCGATGTCGAGGCGGCGGCAAAGCGGATTTCCGGCGTCGTGGCACCCACACCGCTGCAGTTCAGCGACCGCCTGTCGCACGTCACCGGCGCCCTGGTCTACCTCAAGCGTGAGGACCTGCAGACCGTGCGCTCCTACAAAGTGCGCGGTGCCTACAACCTGTTGATGCAGCTGAGTCCGGACGAGATCGCTGCCGGTGTGGTCTGCTCCTCGGCAGGAAATCACGCGCAGGGCTTCGCGCTGGCCTGCCGGTCGATGGGGATTCACGGCCGGGTCTACGTACCGGCCAAGACCCCCAAGCAGAAACGGGACCGCATCCGCTATCACGGCGGCGACTTCATCGATCTCATCGTGGGTGGAAAGACCTACGATCTGGCCGCCGAGGCCGCGCTTGACGATGTCGCCCGCACCGGCGCGACCCTGGTGCCCCCTTACGACGATCTGCGCACCATGGCGGGGCAGGGCACGATCGCGGTCGAAATACTCGATCAACTCGACACCGAGCCTGACTTGGTGATCGTCCCGGTGGGCGGCGGCGGCTGCATCAGCGGCATCACCAGCTACCTGGCCGAACGCACGACGGCCACGTCGGTCCTCGGGGTGGAACCGGCGGGCGCCGCCGCGATGGTGGCCGCGCTGGCCGAAGGGGAGCCCGTCACGCTCGATCACGTCGACCAGTTCGTGGATGGCGCAGCGGTCGCCAGGGCGGGTGTGTTGCCGTTCGCGGCGCTCTCGGCGGCCGGGGACATGGTCTCGATCACCACCGTCGACGAAGGAGCGGTGTGCACAGCGATGCTCGACCTGTACCAGAACGAAGGCATCATCGCCGAACCGGCCGGCGCGCTGGCGGTGGCGGGGTTGCTCGAAGCCGACATCGAACCCGGGTCATCGGTGGTGTGCCTGATCTCCGGTGGCAACAACGACGTGTCGCGTTACGGAGAGGTGCTCGAGCGCTCCCTGGTCCATCTGGGCCTCAAGCACTACTTCCTGGTGGACTTCCCGCAAGAACCGGGCGCGTTGCGGCGATTCCTCGACGAGGTGCTGGGACCCAACGACGACATCACGTTGTTCGAATACGTCAAGCGCAACAACCGCGAAACCGGTGAGGCTCTCGTCGGCATCGAATTGTGCTCGGCCGCCGACCGCGACGGGCTGCTGTCCCGGATGCGGGATTCGGAGTGCCATGTCGAGCTGCTCGAACCGGGCTCGCCCACCTACCGGTACCTGACTTAGAGGTCTCGCCTGGAAGTTCGTCGGGGGTCAGGTCCAGGCGGTCGGGTCGACCAGATAGAGGCTGCCGGCGCTGACGTAGGCGAATGCGCCGCGGAAGCGTAGGGCCAGGCCCGCCAGTTGCGGCCATCGCTGGTGGGTGCTTGCCGACAGCCGGTTTTGGAGAGACGTTTTCGTCGATGCGACCGCCGCCGCCATTGCCATCGATCGGGCCGTATCGGCGTGTTGTCCACAATCACGGGTACGTTTCGGATGAGACTGAAGTGATCAGTAGCCTGTTCGGGGAGCGCGCCCACGATGTGTGCTGTTACTTCCCTCGATATGCGGCCGTGCCGGCTGACATCGCCGACCACGTACAGGCTTTGCACCTGATTCCGGAGCGGCTATGAGCGATCCGCTTACCATCCACGTCGCTCACGGCGTCGCCGTCCTCACCTTCAACCGGCCAGAGCGGCGCAATGCCTACAGTGCCGAGGTGGGGCGGCTCCTCAGCCAGGCGTACCGCGACTGCGACGTCGACGACTCGGTGCGCGTCATCGTGCTCACTGGCGCCGGGGACGCGTTCTGCGCCGGCGCAGATTTCTCGGGCGAATCGGCACCATTCGACGCTCCGGCGGAGCCAGCGGCCTTCACCGCGTCCCCCATCGACCCGCCGGCCTTCGAACTGCGTAAACCCGTAATTGCCGCTGTGAACGGTCACGCGATCGGTATCGGCATGACGATTGCGTTGCAAGCCGACATCAGGATCATGGCCGAGCAGGCGAAGTACGGCATCGTGCAGGTGCGGCGTGGGGTGATCCCGGACTGTATGGCGCATTGGACGTTGACCAGGCTGGCCGGTGTGGCGGTTGCGGCCGATCTGCTGATCACCGGCCGGACTTTCGAGGGTGCGGAGGCCCTGGCGCTGGGCATCGCTACGCGGGTGCTGCCCGGCGCTGAGGTACTCGACCATGCCATGGCGATCGCGCGGGACATCGCCGTGAACGTCGCGCCGATGTCGGCAGCGCTGTGCAAGCGGTTGTTGTGGGCCGGTGTCGACAAGGGCTATACCGCCCGCGAGATCGCCACCCTGGAGACGGTGCTGCACCATCGCGTGATGGGCAGCGCAGACGCCGCTGAAGGTGTGGCGGCATTCCTCGGCCGCCGACCGCCCCTGTGGACGGCATCGGTCTCACGTGATTGGAAGCCACTGCCCGATCCCCGATGCCCGATCTCCGGAGGTGAACCGCGAGGGGACTGACCGATACAGATCGACGCTAGGCGAAGCGTCTGGCTATATGCGCAGCACCGCGAAGGAATACCCCGCCAGCGTGGTTGTCGTCGCATCGGGTTGTGTCGTGCCCCAAGCCAATACGACCTGACCAGTCACGGGCACGACGACGGCATCAGCGCCCAGGTTGCACGCGATCGCCAGGCCGCCCCGGTGCAGCACGATCCACTTCCGGGCCTCGTCGAACTCGACCGCCATGTGGTCGAGCCAGAAGTCGGCGAGGTCGGGTTCAGCGCGGCGCAACGCGATCAGCTCGCGGTACAACCGGTGCATCCGCACGTGCCCGCTGCCGGTGAGTTCGTCCCAATTCAGCTTCGATCGTCTGAAGGTCCGTGGATCTTGCGGATCGGGTACCTCGCCGGCCCAGCCGTGGTCGGCGAACTCCGCCTGCCGGCCCTGGCGGGTCGCCTCGGCGATGTCCGGTTCGGGGTGCGACGTGAAGAATTGGAACGGCGTGGACGCGGCCCACTCCTCACCCATGAAAAGCAATGCGGTGAAAGGAGTGAGCAAGGCGAGCGCGGCGCTGACCGCCAGTTGTCCCGCGCTCAGATAGGCGCTCGGCCGGTCGCCGGCCGCACGGTTGCCCACCTGGTCGTGGGTGCTGGTGTACGCCATGAGGCGGTAACCCGGAATCGCCGAGGTGTCCAGGCGCCTGCCGTGCCGGCGATCGCGGAACGACGAGTACGTCCCGGCATGGAAGTAGCCGCTTTGCAGGGTCACCGCCAGCGACTCCATCGAACCGAAGTCGCAGTAGTAACCGTGCCGTTCACCGGACACCGCGGTGTGCAGCGCATGGTGGATGTCGTCGTCCCACTGGGCGGTCATCCCGTACCCTCCCGACGCGCGCGGGGTGACGAACCGCGGGTCGTTGCGGTCGCTTTCGGCGATCAGCGACAGGGGGCGGCCCAATTGGTCTGCGAGCGAATCGGTTTCGGCCGAAAGCTCCTCGAGGATGTGGAACGCGGTGGTGTCCACCATGGTGTGGACGGCGTCGAGCCGCAGCCCGTCGGCGTGGAAATCGCGCATCCACCGCAGGGCACAGTCGACGACGAACCGGCGCACCTCATCGGAGCCGGCATCGGAGATGTTGATGCCCTGGCCCCACGGGTTCTTGCCCGACGACAGGTACGGGCCGAATCTGGGCAGGTAGTTGCCCGACGGGCCGAGATGGTTGAACACCGCGTCGATGAGAACGCCGAGGCCGTGTCGATGGCAGGCGTCGACGAAGCGAACCAGGCCGTCAGGACCGCCGTAGGGTTCGTGCACCGCATACCAGAGCACACCGTCGTAGCCCCAGCCGTGTGTTCCGGAAAAAGCGTTGACCGGCATCAGCTCGACGAAGTCGACACCGAGATCCACCAGGTGGTCCAGCTTTTCGATGGCCGAGTCGAACGTGCCGCCCGGGGTGAACGTCCCGAGGTGCAGTTCGTAGACCACCGAGCCCTGCAACGGGCGACCCGTCCACTCGGCATCGGTCCAGACCGGCGCCGCGGCGTCCCACAGCTGCGATCGGCCGTGCACGCCGTCGGGTTGACGCGGCGAGCGTGGATCAGGGAGCACTTGAGGGTCTTCGCCGAGGATGAATCCGTAGCGCGCTGCGGGGGAGGCATCGACGGCGACCCGCCACCAGCCCCCGGCGTCATGGGTCATCGGGTGAACCGATCCGCCGACGTCGAGCCGGACCCGCTCGGGTATGGGCGCCCAAACGGCGAACTCGTGCTCAGGCACCGTCGCGCACCAGCAACGCGACCGGCGACGCCGAGAACAGCCCGGACACCTCGACCGTCCCGCTGAACGCGGTACCCGCCAGGCGGTCCCGCCAGGTGCCCTCCGGCAGCGGCAGAGTCGTTTGCCCCCAACCGGTCTCCTCCAGGCGCACCGTCCAGCGCGAAACCGCAACCGCCACGTCATCGCCCCGCAGGAAGGCGACCATGTGATCGGCCGCCTGGCCCGACGCCGGCAAGGGACGATAGCCGCCGGTCAGGAATGTCTGCGGGCGTTCCCGGCGCAGCCGCAGCGCTGCGTGGACCACCGCGATCTTCGGGTGATCGAGCTTCTCCAGTGCGGCACGCCGGACCGAGTAGTCGACGGGGCGGCGGTTGTCGGGGTCGACCAGGCTGTCCTCCCACAGTTCGGTGCCCTGATAAACGTCGGGTATCCCGGGAACCGTCAGGGCCAGCAGCTTTTGGCCGAGGGCGTCGCTGCGGGCGTGCCGATCCAGCCGCGAGACCAGGGCCGACAGCTGCGCGGCCACCGGTCCGTCGAACACGGTGCGAAGCCAGAGTGTGCACAGCAGTCTCAAACGCGCTGTCGGGGTCATTCCACGAGGTATGCGTGTGTGCCTCGCGGATCGCCTTCTCCGCGTACGCGTGCAGCCGGGCCCGCAGTGTGTCGTCCACCCGCCCGTCGGCGGGCCACACCCCGAAGATGTTCTGCCACAGGAACAACGCCGTCGCGGCGTCGGGGGAGGGGGCGAGCATCTCCCAGCCCGAAACGCTTTCGGTCCACAGCGCCGCGACCTGCGACAGCACGCCGATGCGCGCGCGGACATCTTCGCCGCGCTTGGTGTCGTGGGTGCTCAGCGCGGTCATGGCCGACGGCCACCGCTGCCACCGCAGCCACGCGCGGTGGTGGAACTCCGCGACGCTGACACCGAAGCGGTCGGGATCGCCGCCGACCTCGTTGAGGGAAACCAGCCTCGGATCGCGGTAGAACAAACAGTCCTCGACCGCCTTGGCGGTCACGGCCCCGCACAGCTGCTGCAACCTGGCCGCGGGCTCCGGGCTCCCGAGCGCGGTCGCGACCAGTTCCAGGGGCGCCGCCAGTTCGGGCCGGGCGGCTATCGTTTCGGCGATTGCGACCGGCATCGTCGCCGACAGACCCGGATAGTCGCAACGGTAGACACCGATATGGGTGAGCAGTGCGGCGATCGAATCCGCGAGCAGCCCGTGGTCTGCGCCCGCGGCGGCCACCACGGCGCGGCGCACTCTGGCGAGTTCGCTCGCCAGCAGCCCGGTCGCGACGGCGGTCTTCAACTGCGCGGTGAGCCGGTCCACCGCTCGGCGGTCGAACCCGGAGGAGCCGGCGAGCGCCTCGAGGATCTGCCGTCCGGTGGGGTCGACGAACACTCCGCCCACTTCTCGCAACACGTCGTAACCGGTGGTTCCCGCGACCGGCAGCGTCGGGTCCAGGGCTTCGTCGGCGGCGAGGATCTTCTCGGCGACGATGTAGGCATCCACACCGGCGAGTTCGCGGAGCCGCGCGAGATATTCAGCCGGATCCGTCAAACCGTCAGGGTGATCGACTCGCAGGCCGTCGACGAGGCCTTCGGCGAACAAGCGCCGCACCTGGGCGTGGCTGGCTTCGAAGACGGCCGGGTCTTCCTGGCGCAGCCCGGCCAGCGACGTGACGGCGAAGAACCGGCGATAGCCGCAAACCCCTTTGCGCCAACCGGTGAGCCGGTAGTGCTGGCGGTCATGCACCTGTGCTGCCGAACCCGAGCCCGTTCCGGGCGCGATCGGCAACATCTTGTCACCCAGCCGAAGCATCTCGCCGTCGACCTCGAGCGCGTTGACGTCGTCGTCAGACCCCAGCACCGGCAACACAATCCGGCCGTCCGGATCGGCGGTCCAGTCGATATCGAAGAACGATGCAAACGCCGAGTCGCGGCCGTTGCGAAGCACATCCCACCACCACGGGTTGTACTGGGGCCGTTCCACGCCGACGTGATTGGGCACGATGTCGACGATCAGCCCCAGGCCGCGTTCCCGTGCGGCCGTCGACAGCCGCGCGAGTCCTTCGGCGCCGCCCAGATCGGGCGACACGGTGATCGGATCGGTGACGTCGTAACCGTGCACGGACCCGGGCGCCGCGGTCAGCAGAGGCGACAGGTAAAGGTGTGAAATCCCCAGCTCGGCAAAGTAATCCAGCAGGCCTTCGGCGTCCGCGAAGGTGAACTGGTCACCGCGCAACTGGACCCGGTACGTGGACAGCACTGGACGCGGCATCAGGTCAGGCCGTCTTGCGCAATACCAGCACCGAGCGCGGCCGGAGCGAAGCCTGCTCACCCGCTCTCACCACGACATCCGTGACTCCGGTCGCCACGGCGGTGTCGAGGACGCCGGTCCATTCCAGTGCATAGTCGCCGTCGGGGGTGACCATGTCGATCGGCCGGCGGTGCGCGTTGAAGCACAGCAGAAAAGAGTCGTCGACGACACGCTGGCCGCGCGCGTCGGGCGACGGGATCGCTTCGCCGTTGAGGAACACGGCCACCGACTTGAAGCCGGAGTTCCAGTCCTCGGGTGTCATCTCGGTGCCCGCCTTGGTCAGCCAGGCGATGTCATGAATCTGGTGACCGGTACGGATCGGCCCGCCGTTGAAGAACCGGCGCCGGCGGAACACCGGGTGTTTGCGGCGGAAAGCGGTGACGGTTCGCGCGAACGCCAACAACTCGGCATTGCTCTGGCACAGCGACCAGTCCATCCACGACAGT
This sequence comes from uncultured Actinomycetota bacterium, assembly GCA_963846905.1. Classification (GTDB taxonomy): domain Bacteria; phylum Actinomycetota; class Actinomycetes; order Mycobacteriales; family Mycobacteriaceae; genus Mycobacterium. The sequence continues at coordinate 150,497 of CAWJYB010000009.1, read as the reverse complement.
TCCGAGTCCTGGCAGTAGGCGTTGTTGTTGCCGAACTGGCTGCGGCCCATCTCGTCGCCATGGCTGATCATCGGGGTGCCCTGCGACAGCATCAGGGTCACCATGATGTTGCGCATCTGCTGGGCGCGCAATGCCACGATCTGTGGATCGTCGGTCGGGCCTTCGACCCCGCAGTTCCATGATCTGTTGTGGCTTTCGCCGTCGCGGTTGCCCTCGCCGTTGCCCTCGTTGTGTTTCTCGTTGTAGGACACCAGATCGGCCAGCGTGAACCCGTCGTGGGCGGTCACGAAATTGATGCTGGCGATGGGGCGCCGGCCATTGGGGGCGTAGAGATCCGACGACCCGGTGAGCCGCGATGCAAATTCGCCCAGTGTTGCGGGCTCGCCCCGCCAGTAGTCACGCACGGTGTCGCGGTATTTCCCGTTCCATTCGGTCCATAAACCGGGGAAATTGCCGACCTGGTAGCCGCCCTCGCCGACATCCCACGGCTCGGCGATGAGCTTGACCTGGCTGACCACCGGGTCCTGCTGCACCAGGTCGAAGAACGCCGAGAGCCGGTCGACGTCGTGCAACTCCCGGGCCAGGGTCGAGGCCAGGTCGAAGCGGAACCCGTCGACGTGCATCTCCAGCACCCAGTAGCGCAGCGAATCCATGATGAGCTGCAGGGTGTGCGGATGGCGGGCGTTGAGGCTGTTGCCCGTCCCGGTGAAGTCCTTGTACCTGCTCGGATCGCCGTCGAGCAGCCGATAGTAACCGGCGTTGTCGATCCCGCGGAGGTTGATCGTGGGGCCCAGGTGGTCGCTCTCGGCGGTGTGGTTGTAGACGACATCGAGGATCACCTCGATGTCCGCCTCGTGGAAGGTGCGCACCATGGATTTGAATTCGGCGACCGCGCCGCCGGCGGTCCTGTTCGCTGCGTACTGGTGGTGCGGGGCGAAGAAGCCCACGGTGTTGTAGCCCCAGTAGTTGCGCAGCCCCAGTTCCAGCAGCCGTTTGTCATGCATGAACTGGTGTACCGGCATCAGCTCGATCGCGGTCACGTTCAGCGAAGTCAGGTGGTCGATCACCGCGGGATGGGACAGCCCCGCATACGTGCCGCGCAGTTCCAGCGGAACCCCGGGATGCCTTTGCGTCAAACCTTTGACGTGCGCCTCGTAGATGATCGTCTCGTGATACGGGGTGCAGGGCGCGCGGTCATGGCCCCAGTTGAAGAACGGATTGATGACAACACTGGTCATCGTGTGGCCCAGCGAGTCCACCATGGGCGGCGCACTCGCCAGCGACGGGTCCACTCCCGGGGCCTGGGCCGCCAGATCGTACGAGTACAGCGCCTGGGTGAAGTCGAAATCGCCATGGAACGACTTGCCGTAGGGGTCGAGCAGCAGTTTGGACGGGTCACAGCGCAGCCCGGCCGCGGGATTCCAGGGGCCATGGACCCGGAATCCGTAGTGCTGGCCGGGTGTGACGGCCGGCAGGTAGGCGTGCCATACGTGCCCGTCGACTTCGTCGAGTTCGATGCGCGTCTCGGTGCCGTCGGAGGCGATCAGGCACAACTCGACACGTTCGGCGACCTCCGAGAACAGTGAGAAGTTCGTTCCGGCACCGTCATAGGTGGTGCCGAGCGGGTAGGCGGCACCCGGCCACACCGTCGCCACGGTGGGCGCATCCCCGTGGGGTGGAGTCGGGACGACCGGCTCGGTTGACGGCATTTCTCGACTGTATCGGCGCCCGGCCCGTCGCGCGCCCGTAGGCCGAATGTCACCACCAGCCCGTGGCGGCAGCCATCTGACGTCCCAGCTCGGTGGTCATCGAGAGCATGTACGTCGATGTGAAGTGATGAGAATCGCGATACACCAGTACATTTCCCTCGACCGCCCGGCAGACGTCGCGGCCGCACACCGCGTCGCTCATATCCAGCGGCTTGAGAAGGGGAAACTGGCCGACGAAGTCCAGAGTCGGGTTGTGATCGGCAAGGAGGTCGGACCGCCTCTGCCCGCACGAGGTCGCGTCGCCGCCACGGGCCAGGCAGTCCACCGGGATGAAGGGCCTGCCCTGCCGGATCAGCCACGGCGTGTCCCGCATTGCCAAAACGGGGATGTTGTTGTCGGAGAAGGTCTTCCAGATTCCGATGTAGGTTCCGGGCATGACGTCGCCGGGCTTGATGTTCCATGGGCGAGTCGAGGTGGTGAAGACATAGTCGGGATGGTCGGCGACCAGCCTCGCCATGGTTTTCTGCACCCATCGGTAGCACTGGGGGTAGGGGGCGTTGTTGCCCATGATCAGTGGCACCTTCTCGGTCGACAGGGCGCAGCCCATCTTCAGGTATGTGACGACCTTGAAGTTGTGCAGATGACCCAGCAGGTCCAGCGTGCTGATCCAGTGTTCGGCGTGGGAGCCGCCGGCCAGGGCGATCGTGCGGGTCGCCTGTGGATCGCCGAACGTGCAGTTGATGACGTCGCCGTTCTTGAAGTCGCTGATACAGCCCTGGGCCGTGGTCACGGGCAGGTCCGTGCTGGCCTCCAGGGCGGTGGGCCGGGTCGGCAGCTCGGGCACCCGGGCGCCACTCAGCAGTGAGCGCGCACCCGGGTAGTCGCGGGTGTCGAGTTTCGCCAGTTCGTTGCCTGCGGCCCGTTGCACCGTGAGGTGCTCGCGCCAGGTGAACGACGTGGCTGTCAGCGCGACGCCCAGCAGCACCACGGTCGAGCCGAGCGCCATCGTCTGCCGCCGTAGCGGGGTGCGCCACCGCGAGGCAACGGCAGCGGTTCTGCCGGGGACATGACCGTATTGCTGCACGCCGTCGGCCATCGCCCGGACGCGCAGCGGCTCCTCGACGAACCGCAGGGTCAGGTAGGCCAGGACGACCGACACGGCCAGGATCGCCGAGCCCTCGAAGACACCGGCATGGGTCTGCCCGGTCAGCGACAGCCAGAAGATCAGCAACGGCCAATGCCATAAGTAGAGGGAGTAGGCGATCCCGCCGAGCGTCACCAGGGGGGCCGACGCGAGGATTCGGTTGGGGAGCGGCATGTGGTCGCCCGACCCCGGTGAATTGGCGGCGGCCAGGATCATCAGCACCGTCGCGCCCACCGGAACCAGTGCCCACGGCCCGGGGAACTGCTCGACGCCGTCGATGAGTACCCCGCAAGAGAGGATCGCGGCCAGGGCGACGGTCGCGAGCAGGCTGCGCACCCACATCGGCCACCCCACCAACGGAACCAGCGCCCCGGCGAGTGCGCCCGCCAGCAGCTCCCAGGCCCGCGCGAAACTGTCGTAGTAGGCCGTGGACTGGTCGGCCTGGTGCGCAACGATCGCGTAGCCGAAGGACGTCACCGTCAGCAGTGCCAGCAACACCACGAAGAAGCTCCGCAGCCGCGTGCCGAGCGGGCGGCGATACAGCGTGGCGGACACGAAAACCATCGCCAGGAACGCGATGTAGAACTGCCCCTGGACCGACATCGACCACATGTGCTGCAGCGGACTGACAGCCTCACCGGCGCGCAGATAGTCCGACGCCCTACGCGTCAACTCCCAGTTCTGGTAGTAGCCCAGGCTGGCCAGGCTCTGGTCGGCGAAGGTCTCCCACCGGGTCTGCGGCTGGATCAGGATCGTCAACACCGCCGACGCCGCCAGCACGACGACCAGCGCCGGCAGCAGGCGCCGCAGCAATCGCACCACCTCGCGGCGCGGCGACAGCGTCTGTCCGGGGTCGAGTGCGTTGCGGAGCAGTTTGCCGCCGAAGAAGAAGCCGGAGAGCACCAAGAACACGTCGACGCCGCCCGACACCCTGCCCAACCAGATGTGGAAACCGGCCACAAGCAGGATGGCCACACCCCGGAGTCCGTCCAGGTCGCGTCGGTGGGAACCGGCTGTCCTGCCTCCCGCCACCGCCGGGACCGCCGGGGTTGGGGTAACGGTTGCTGACACCGGTTCGGTGGGGGTAAGGAGCGCCATGATCGGCAGACAATCTACCCAATACGGCTGGTGACCGCTGCTCGACGTATTGCCGTCAGCGGTCGGGGCCCCTGTCCTGCACTAGGCTCGTCAGCCGTGGCGGAGCAGCTCAGGTTCACTCCTGACAAGATCGCCGCGGTGGACGCCGCGCACATCTGGCACCCGTACAGCACGATCGGCGTGCCGGGCGCACCCTCACCCGTGGTCGCGCTGCGGGCGAAGGGCGCGTGGCTGACGGTTGCCCGGAATGGGCGTGAGGTCGACGTGCTCGACGCCATGAGTTCGTGGTGGACCGCGGTGCACGGGCACGGGCACCCGCGCCTGGATGCGGCGCTGACCCGTCAGCTTTCGGTGATGAACCACGTCATGTTCGGCGGCCTGACCCACGAGCCGGCCGCGCGCCTGGCCGACCTTCTGGTCCAGATCACACCGGACGGACTGGACACCGTGTTCTTCTCCGACTCGGGCTCGGTGTCGGTTGAGGTGGCGGTGAAGATGGCGCTGCAATATCAGCGCAGCCGCGGATTGCCCGGCAAACACCGGCTGATGACCTGGCGCGGCGGGTATCACGGCGACACCTTCACGCCGATGAGCATCTGCGACCCCGACGGGGGCATGCACAGCCTGTGGTCCGACGTGCTGGCAAGGCAGGTTTTCGCGCCCCGGGTGCCCGCCGACCACCGCCCCGAGTACAGCGCGGCGTTCGAGGAAATACTGGCCCGCCACGCCGTCGAACTGGCAGCGGTCGTCGTCGAACCCGTGGTGCAGGGCGCCGGCGGCATGCGCTTCCACGATGCCCGCTACCTCGCCGACCTGCGTGCCATGTGCGATCGGCACGACGTGCTGCTGATTTTCGACGAGATCGCCACCGGGTTCGGGCGCACCGGCGAGATGTTCGCCGCCGACCACGCCGGGGTCAGCCCGGACATCATGTGCGTGGGCAAGGCGCTGACCGGCGGCTATGTCTCCCTGGCGGCCACGCTGTGCACTGCGGAGATCGCCCGTGTGATCAGCACCTCGGCGCCCGGCGCCTTGATGCATGGCCCGACGTTCATGGCCAACGCGCTGGCCTGCGCCGTGTCGGTGGCCAGTGTCGAACTTCTGCTCGAACAGGATTGGCGTGGCCGCGTCGCCGAGATTGCCGCCGGCCTCTGCGCCGGTCTGCAGGCGGCGCGGAGCCTGCCCGGTGTCGCCGATGTCCGAGTTCTCGGCGGCATCGGGGTGATCGAGACGGACCGACCCGTCGATCTGGCCGTCGCCACGCCGGTGGCGCTCGATCACGGCGTCTGGCTGCGGCCGTTCCGCAACCTGATCTATGCGATGCCGCCGTACGTGTGTTCGCCCGCCGAGATTGCGCAGATCACGTCGGCGATGGTCGCTGTCGCACGTGCGCTAACCTGAACGCTGTTCAAGTTCCGGGAGGAGTGGCATGTGACACGCACAGCCGTGACCCCGCTGGCCTGGCTGGATGCTGTTGCGCGGCAGCGCCGTTCCGCCGGGTTGCGCCGCTCGTTGCGGCCCCGGCCGCCGGTGGCCGCCGAGCTGGACTTGGCGTCCAACGACTACCTGGGGCTGTCGAGGCATCCGGCCGTGATCGACGCCGGCGTGCAGGCGCTGCTCACCTGGGGAGCGGGTTCCACCGGCTCCCGCCTCGTCACCGGCGATACCGAATTGCACGAGCGGTTCGAGGCCGAGCTTGCGGAGTTCGCCGGGGTGCCGGCGGCGTTGGTGTTCTCGTCGGGCTACACCGCCAACATCGGCGCGGTGGTGGCCCTGTCCGGGCCCGGCTCGCTGGTGGTCTCCGACGCGCATTCGCATGCGTCCCTGGTCGATGCCTGCCGGCTGTCCCGGGCCCGGGTGGTCGTCACGCCGCACCGGGACGTCGGGGCCGTCGAGGCGGCGTTGGCATCCCGCGCCGAGGAGCGGGCCGTCGTCGTCACCGACTCGGTGTTCTCCGCCGACGGTGCGCTTGCCCCACTGGTACCGCTGCACGAGGCCTGCCGCCGCCACGGCGCGGTGCTGCTGGTCGACGAGGCGCACGGTCTCGGCGTCCGCGGCGCGGGTGGTCGCGGCCTGGTGCACGAGGTCGGCCTGGCCGGCGCGCCTGACGTCGCGGTGACCATGACGTTGTCCAAGGCGCTGGGCAGCCAGGGCGGAGCGGTGCTCGGCACCGAAGCGGTACGGGATCACCTGATCGACGCCGCGCGCACGTTCATCTTCGATACCGGACTGGCGCCGGCCTGCGTCGGGGCGGCGGCCGCGGCGTTGCGGGTCCTGCGGGCAGAGCCCTGGCGCGCGCAGGCCGTCCTGTCCCACGCGCGCGTGCTCGCGCAGGCATGCGGAGTCGCCGAGGAACCGCAATCGGCGGTGGTGTCGGTGATCCTCGGGGATCCCGAATCAGCGGTGTCCGCCGCGAATGCGTGTCAGCACCGCGGGGTGCGGGTGGGGTGCTTCCGCCCACCGGCGGTGCCGCCCGGCACCTCACGGCTGCGGCTGACCGCGCGCGCGTCGCTGACCGCCGACGATCTCGCGTTGGCTCGCCGGGTGCTCACGGAGGTCCTGGGCGCGGCGCGGTCGTGAGCGTCGTCTTCGTCACCGGGACCGGAACTGCGGTCGGCAAGACGGTGGCCACCGCCGCGCTGGCCTGTCACGCTCGCCTGCTGGGTTTCGACGTGGCAGTCTGCAAACCGGTTCAGACCGGGACCGCCGGGGGTGACGACGACCTCGCGACGGTCGGCAGGCTCTCCGGGGTCGCCGACCTCTACGGCGGGGCTCGCTACCCACAGCCGCTGGCGCCGGCGGCAGCGGCCGAGGCGGCCGGCAGGCCGATGTGGACGGGCGCCCGGCTGCTGGAGGTGATCCGCACCGCCGACCGGCCCGGAAGGCTCACCCTGGTGGAGGGCGCCGGGGGGCTGCTGGTCGAACTGGGTGCCGGCGGGGTGACATTGCGGGACCTGGCGGCCGACCTGGGTGCGCCCGTGGCCGTCGTGGTTTCCCCCGCATTGGGCACCCTGAACCACACCGCACTGACCATGGAGGCCCTCGAAGCCAAGGGGATTTCGTGCGCCGGTTTGATCATCGGCACGTGGCCGGCACAGCCGGGGCCGGCCGAGCTCTCCAACCGTGACGCCCTGCAGAAGCTGGCGCCGCTGCGTGCGGCCCTGCCCGCCGGATCTGGGTCGCTGCCGGCATCGGACTTCGCCGCCCTCTCGGCGTCGGCGTTCGACCGCGGCTGGGTAGCGGCGCTGCATTAACCGCATGGTCCACTCGATCGAGCTGCTCTTCGACGACCACACCGAGGTTGTGCTGCGTGCCCAGGGGGCGGCACTGGCCGAGGCTGGCCTGCCCGCCCCAGCCGGTGTTCGCGCAGCCGCCCATCGTCCGCATGTCACCCTGGCGGTAGCGAGGTGGATCGACCACGCGGCCGACCGCGATCTGGCACGGTTGGCGGATCGGTTGCCGCTGTCGTGCACGGTCGGCGCGCCGGTGTTGTTCGGCAGCGGGCGCCACGTCCTCGCCCGGGTCATCGTCGCGTCGCGGGAGCTGCTGGACCTGCACGCGGCGGTTTACGAAACGGTTCGACCGCACATGGTCCCGCATCCCGAGCCGCACACCGCCCCGGATCAATTGACACCGCACACGACGCTGTGCCGGCGGCTCAGTGCCGCCGACGCCGGTCGGGCGCTGGCGGCCGTGCGTGGACTCGGGCGCGATCTGCCGGGCCGTTTCGTCGCGATGCGGCATTGGGACGGCGAGCGCCGCGTCGAGCACCTCCTGGGCTGACCCGCCTGCCTCCACGCCCGCCCCCCGCCTCCACAGCGAGCAGACACAAACTCGCACGGAATCGGCCGCGGCGATGCGATTTCGCGTCTGCTCGCCGAACGACCGCGATCAGCGAGCGGGAGACGAAGGCGCGCTCGCCCGCACCGACAGCCCGTCGGTCAACACGGCCAGCCCGAATTCGAACTCGGCACCCGGCCGGCAACCTTCGCCGTCGGATCGCGCACCAGCGGCCGGGTCGAGCACCGAACGCTCGGGCGGCAGCACACCCGCTGCGTCCCACTGGAGTCGTGACTGCTCATCCGCGGTGAAGCCGAGCACGTAGTACACGATGGTTCGCGCCGCCGGCTCGGCCTGTGCGGGTCGCACGCCCGCGTCCAAAGCGGTCTCGGCCAGCAGCCACAGAATGCGGTCGAGTGCCGGCGACTGCCCGGCGGCCAGACTGGCCGACACCAGTTCGGCACCGTCGGTGTGGGAAAGCAGGGCGTCGCGCAGCCGGGTGGCAACGGTCGCGAGGCGATCGCGCCAGCAGTGGGTGTCCGGCGGGGTGCCTGCCGGCGCCAGCACGCTGTCGGCGACCGCGCCCAACAGCTGTTGCTTGTTGGCGAAGTGCCAGTACAGGGCACCGGGGGTGACGTCGAGCTCCCGGGCGAGCCGGCGCATGGTCAGGTCGGCGAGCCCGTAGCCGTCCAGGATTTCGAGCGCCTTGGCGACCACGTCGCGTTTGTGCAGCTGCACCCCGCTAACCTAACCTGAACACCGTTCAAGTCCAGTGTTGATGAGGAGGGCGCCCGTGACGCAGGCGGCAACCGATGTACTGGGCCTGGCCCGGGAGCAGGTGCTCGAGGACGGCAACGGACTCGGGGAAGGTCAGGTTCTCGACGTCCTGCGGCTGCCCGACGATCGGCTCGAGGAACTGCTCGCGCTGGCCCACGAGGTGCGGATGCGCTGGTGCGGTCCGGAGGTCGAGGTTGAGGGCATCATCAGCCTGAAAACCGGCGGCTGCCCCGAGGACTGCCACTTCTGTTCGCAGTCGGGACTGTTCGCCTCACCAGTGCGCAGCGCGTGGCTCGACATCCCGAGCCTGGTCGAGGCCGCCAAGCAGACCGCCAAGTCCGGTGCGACCGAGTTCTGCATCGTTGCCGCGGTGCGGGGTCCCGATGAGCGACTGCTGACCCAGGTCGCGGCGGGTATCGAGGCCATCCGCAACGAGGTGGAGATCCACATCGCGTGCTCGCTGGGCATGCTGAACCAGGATCAGGTCGACCGGCTCGCCGCGATGGGCGTGCACCGCTACAACCACAACCTCGAGACCGCCCGCTCGTTTTTCCCCAATGTCGTGACCACCCACACCTGGGAGGAGCGCTGGGAAACCCTGAGGATGGTTCGGGAGGCCGGCATGGAGGTGTGCTGCGGCGGCATCCTCGGCATGGGCGAGACCGTGGAGCAGCGCGCCGAGTTCGCCGCCAACCTCGCCGACCTCGACCCGCACGAGGTGCCGCTGAACTTTCTCAACCCGCGCCCGGGCACCCCGTTCAGCAATCTCGACGTGCTGCCCGCGGCCCAGGCGCTCAAGGCCGTGGCCGCGTTCCGGCTGGCGCTGCCCAAAACCATGCTGCGGTTCGCCGGCGGCCGGGAGATCACCCTCGGCGACCTCGGCGCCAAGCAGGGCATTCTCGGCGGCATCAATGCGGTCATCGTCGGCAACTACCTCACCACGCTGGGCCGTCCCGCCGAGGCCGATCTGGATCTGCTGGATGAGCTGCAGATGCCGATCAAGGCCCTCAACGCAAGCCTGTAGCGCCCGCAATGGACCCCGACCGCCCGACACTTCCTGCGCCCGTCGGAGCCGGCGTGTTCAACGTCTACACGGGCGGCCGCACCGGCGACGAGTCGGGCGCCGGCACCCCGGCCGCCGCGCGGCTCGGACTGGAGCCGCCGCGCTATTGTGCAGCCTGCGGACGCCGGATGATGGTACAAGTGCGTCCGAACGGCTGGTGGGCAAAGTGCTCCCGGCATGGCCTGGTCGATTCGAGGGATCTGGATTCGCTGCGATGAAACTGTTCCGGTGACGGATATCACGACGGAGATGACGGATATCACGGATATCGGTGTGCCACAACCGCCTACGTCACGCGTGCGGGCTGCCGCGACGGTGGTGTGCGGCCTCGCGGCCGCCGGCGCGCCCGTCGGGGCGTTGTGGGCATGGCTCGCGCCGCCCGTGCACGGCGTCGTGGCCTTGTCCAAGAAGGGCCACCGCGTCCACGCGTACCTGGGCAGCGAGGCCGACCATTTCTTTGTGTCGGCCGCCATGATGCTGGGAATGCTCACCGTGCTGGCGGTGGTGTCGGCCGTCTCGGTGTGGCAGTGGCGAGCGCACCGGGGGCCGGCTCTGGTCGCGGCGTTGTCCGCCGGTTCGTTGCTCGCATCGGTCACCGCGGCCGGTGTGGGCACCGGCTTGGGGCGGTTGCGCTACGGGGTGGTCGACTTCGACGCCGCGCCCGTCACTCCGGAGCACCGTCTGCATTACTTCACCCAGGCGCCGTCGGTGTTCTTCGGGCACACGCCCCTTCAGGCAGCGGCCGGGTTGGTGGTGCCCGCCGCGGCCGCGGCTTTCGTGTACGCGCTGCTGGCGATGTCAACTGCGCGCGATGACCTCGGGGCCTTCCCTCCGCGGGAGCCGGCCCCGGTGCTCGATCCGGCGCCGATCACAGCGGACGGCGGCTGACCGGGCGTCCGGTCAGCACCCGGGCCGCAACCGCGCCCAGCCTCCACATGCCACGGTAGGTCATGGGATTGAGCAGCGTGGGCCAGGTGGTGCGCACCAGGTGCTCGTCGAGCGGTCGGCCTTCTAATCTGTCGATCAGCCAGCGCAGCGCCATCGGGGTTGACATCGGGTGCAGCAGCAGATGCTCGCTGAACCGATCGCGGTGGTAGGTCACGTGAGCGCCCCCGGCGATATAGGTGTCGGCCAGCACGTCGATGTCGTCGACAGACACGATCCGGTCGTGTACCGCTTGCACGATGAGCACCGGCGGCGTGGGCGCCGTGACGCCGAGCTTGATGTCGTCGAAGACGTGCTGCACCTCGGGGCTGTCGATCAGCTCCCCGAGCGGGCAGTCCACCAGGTCGCCCATGTCGGTGCGAACCAGGCGGAGCACGGCGTGCACGGTGGTCATCTGCGACAGCCGCGCCAGCGTGGCCTTGCCCGCGTCGGTGGCGTGCGCTTGGATCATCCGGTCCAGTTCCGGGTAGACGTGGGAGAGGGCGGCGACCACGGTGGCGGGCAAGCCGGCGTAGATGCTCCCGTTGAGGCGGCGGAAGGTGTTGCCGAGGTCGCCGACCGGAGATCCCAGGACCGCACCGACGACATTGAGTTCAGGCGCGTAGTTGCCGCATTCCTCGGCGGCCCACGCGGTCGCCAGGCCCCCACCGGAATATCCCCACAGGCCCACCGGGGCGACCGGGGACAGCCCGAGCCGTTCGCAGCCCAACGCCGCGCGGATGCCGTCCAGCACGCGGTAACCGGGTTCGTGCGGTGTACCCCAGATTCCGTGGAGCCCTTCGTGGTCCGGCACGCAGACGGTCCATCCCTCGGCAAGGGCCGCCGCCACCAGCAGATATTCCAGCTGTGGGAGGGCGCCCAAAGCGTGTGCGCGGCGACGCATCGCATACGACGGGAAGCATCGTGGGCTGATCGCGTCGATGGCGCACTGGTAGGAGATCACCGGGCATGGACGATGCGGAGAGCGTTCGGCCGGAGAGATCACCGTGGTGACGGCACACTCGGGATCGCCGAGACGTCCCGTGGTGCGGAACAGCAGTTGAGTGGCCGCCACCGGTTGACGGATCATTCCGAGGAAGGCCAGTTCGACGTCCCGTGAACGCAGCACCGTGCCCGGGTTCGCATGTTCGTAGCCGGGCGGCGGCAGATAGAAAGGGTCGCTGTCGGGCACCAGCGGCCGCTGGTTGGGGGTGAGCGGTTCATGCGGAGCGCGCGCGAGCCAACGGGGTGCTACCGATGCCGTGGCCTCGTTACCGACATTCACGTGGACTCCTCGCGCTCGGGTTGCTGTCCTGCCTGAGCATTGTCTCTTACGGATCCCTTAAAAAACAATGCCCCCGTCAGCTTGGGGGGCGAAACGCCGCGAACTCGTCGGTGACACGAAGTTGGGCGTCGGCAAACCGGTACAGGGCGGCCGGCCGGCCTCCGGTGCGGCCCGACTGAGCGGTGGTGCCGGTGGGGGTGATCACGCCACGGCGCGCCAACACCCGCTGCAGATTGGTCGCGTCCACCTGATAGCCGAGCGCCGCCCCATAGATATCGCGCAATGTCGACAACGCGAATTCCTTTGGGGCGAGCGCGAACCCAAGGTTGGTGTAAGAGAGCTTGGCGACCAGCCGAGCGTGCGCGTGGGTAACCATCAGTCCGTGGTCGAACGCCATCTCGGGCAGCGCATTGACTGGGTGCCAGCGGGTGTCCGGGGGCAGCGCGGGTTGGGCAGGGGAGGGCACCAGGCCGAGAAAGGTGCTCGCGATGGTGCGAGTGCCGGGCACCCGGTCGGGTTCGGAGAACACCGCGAGCTGTTCGAGGTGGGCAATCTCACGCAAGTCGACCTTTTCGGCGAGCTGACGCCGCACCGAACTGCGCATGTCCTCGTCATGGCGAAGGCTGCCTCCGGGCAGCGCCCAAGCGCCGCGCTGCGGTTCCATCGCGCGTTCCCACAACAAGACGCTGAGCTGCGGCTTCCTTGTGGCCGGATGCCGAACTTGAAAGACGGCGGCGAGGACCTCATGAGCAGTGCTAATATGGAGCATGTTTTCGATTATAAGTCGAAAACCGGAATGGAGAGGACCACGGTCATGACCGTGCTGGACCGTCTAGAGGGGTCGTTCGCGTGGCCGGCCGGGACTGCGGCCGGCATCACCGACGGGCCTGGCGGATATTCGGGGGTCGTCGCCGACGGGGAGTGGGCCGACCAGGTGCGGCGGCTCGCCGAGCTGCGCGGCGCCACTCTGCTGGCGCACAACTACCAGCTGCCCGCCATCCAGGACGTGGCCGACCATGTCGGGGACTCGCTGGCGCTGTCGCGGATCGCGGCCGATGCGCCCGAGGACACCATCGTGTTCTGCGGGGTGCACTTCATGGCCGAGACCGCCAAGATCCTCTCGCCGGACAAGACGGTGCTCATCCCGGATCAGCGGGCGGGTTGCTCGCTGGCCGATTCGATCACCGCAGACGAATTGCGGGCGTGGAAGGGCGAGCATCCGGAGGCGGTGGTGGTGTCCTACGTCAACACCACCGCGGCCGTGAAGGCGCTCACCGACATCTGCTGCACGTCATCGAACGCCGTCGAAGTCGTGGCGTCGATACCCGCCGACCGCGAAGTGCTGTTCTGCCCGGACCAGTTCCTCGGCGCGCACGTGCGCCGGACGACGGGGCGGAAGAACCTGCACGTATGGGCGGGCGAATGCCATGTGCACGCCGGCATCAACGGCGACGAGCTAGCCGAGCAGGCCCGCGCGCACCCGGCCGCGGAGCTATTCGTGCACCCGGAATGCGGCTGTGCGACCTCGGCGCTCTACCTGGCCGGCGAGGGTGTGTTCCCCGAGGACCGGGTCAAGATTCTGTCCACCGGCGGCATGCTCGAGGCGGCCAGGCAAAGCCGCGCCACGCAGGTCCTGGTGGCCACCGAGGTCGGCATGCTGCACCAATTGCGCCGTGCCGCACCGGGTATCGACTTTCAGGCCGTCAATGATCGCGCATCCTGCAAGTACATGAAGATGATCACCCCGGCTGCGCTGCTGCGCTGCCTCATCGAGGGCGCCGACGAGGTTCACGTCGACCCGCAGACCGCGAAGCTGGCCCGGGCCAGTGTGCAGCGCATGGTCGAGATCGGGCAGCCGGGCGGCGGGGAGTGAGCACCGGGCCGGCCTGCGGGGGCGCGGGTCTCTGGCAGCGGCGTGCCGATGTCGTCGTCATCGGCACGGGCGTCGCGGGATTGGCTGCGGCGCTGGCGGCGCACCGGCGGGGACGCAAAGTGGTGGTGCTGAGCAAGGCGTCGCAGAGCGAAGGCGCCAACGCCACGTTCTACGCCCAGGGCGGCATCGCCGTGGTGCTTCCCGATTCCGACGACTCGGTCGAGGCGCACGTCCGGGACACCCTGGCGGCGGGCGGCGGCCTGTGCGACGCCGACGCGGTCCGCTCGATCGTCGCCGACGGGTACTCGGCGGTGGCCGAATTGGTCGATGGCGGAGCCCGTTTCGACGAATCGGCGCCCGGTCGGTGGGCATTGACCCGCGAGGGCGGGCATTCCCGGCGTCGCATCATCCACGCCGGGGGTGACGCGACCGGGGCAGAGGTGCAACGGGCGCTGAACCGCGCCGTGTCCGCCCTCGACATCCGGCACGACCACGTCGCGGTGCGGGTGTTGCACGACGGGTTCGCCGTCACGGGTGTTCAGGTACTGAACTCCGACGGCCCCGGCATTCTCCACGCCCCGTCGGTGATCCTGGCCACCGGCGGACTGGGTCATCTCTACCGCGCGACCACCAACCCGCAGGGCGCCACCGGCGACGGGATCGCGCTGGCGCTGTGGGCGGGAGTGCCGGTCAGCGACATCGAGTTCGTCCAGTTCCACCCGACCATGCTGTTCGACGGTCACAGCGCCGGGCGACGCCCGCTGGTCACCGAGGCCGTCCGCGGTGAAGGAGCGAGACTCGTCGACGCCCGAGGTGCCTCGGTGACCGCCGGTATTCACCCGATGGGTGATCTGGCGCCTCGCGATGTCGTCGCAGCGGCCGTCGAAGCCCGGCTTGCAGCGACCGGCGATCCGTGCGTGTACCTCGACGCCCGGGGCGTCGAACGGTTCGCGGCGCGGTTCCCGACGGTCACGGCGGTGTGCCGGGCCGCGGGCATCGACCCCACCCGGCAGCCCATTCCGGTCGTTCCCGGGGCGCACTACAGCTGTGGCGGCGTGCTGACCGACGTGTACGGGCGTACCGAACTGCCCGGTTTGTTCGCGGCCGGGGAGGTGGCCCGCACCGGTATGCACGGGGCGAATCGGCTGGCGTCCAACAGCCTTTTGGAGGGACTCGTGGTGGGCGGCCGTGCCGGCCGTCTGGCAGCATCGCACGCCGCCGACAACGGTACCGTCAGAGCCCGCACCCCCGAGCGGCTCGAGCATCCGGCGCTTCAGCGCGAGGTGCTGCAGAACGCGATGTCCTTGCATGCGGCGGTGATGCGGAACGCACCTGGCCTGCAACGCCTCGCCGATCTGCTGTCCGCCGGGAAACATCTCGAACCCGGCACCCGCACGAAGTTGGAAGACGCCGCCTTGACCGTCACCGCGCAGGCCGTCGCCGCCGCCGCGGCGGCGCGCACCGAGAGCCGCGGTTGCCACCACCGCTCGGACTTCCCGCGCGCCGACGGGGCCCTCGCGCACAGCACCGTGATCCGTCGTATCGGCGACCGTATCGCGGTGGACAGCCCGGCGGCGGTCTGCTGATGCACCTGAGCGCCGCAGAGCTGGCCGAGGCGCACGCGACGATCGGCAAAGCTCTCGACGAGGATCTTCGCTACGGACCCGACGTCACCACCGTGGCCACTGTTCCCGCCGGTGCGCTGACCACCGCCGCGATGGTCACCAGGTCCGACGGGGTGATCGCCGGTGTCGACGTCGCGCTGCTGGTGCTCGACGACGTCCTCGGGGTGGGCGAATACCGGGTGATCGGCCGGGCCGAGGACGGCGACCGGGTGCGGGACGGGGATCCGTTGCTCACGCTGGAAGCGCGGACCCGCGGGCTGCTCACCGCCGAGCGCACCATGCTCAACCTGGTCTGTCACCTGTCGGGTATCGCTACCACGACCGCCGCCTGGGTGGCCGAGGTCACGGGGACGAAGGCGCGTATCCGGGATACCCGCAAGACGCTGCCCGGGCTGCGCGCATTGCAGAAGTACGCGGTGCGGGTCGGCGGCGGCGTCAACCATCGGATGGGCTTGGGGGACGCGGCGCTGGTCAAGGACAACCACGTCGCCGCGGCCGGTTCGGTGGTGGCCGCGCTGCGGGCCGTCCGCGCTGCGGCGCCCGGCGTGCCGTGTGAGGTCGAGGTCGACTCGCTGGAGCAGTTCGACGAGGTGCTGGGCGAGGACGTGGCCCTGGTGCTGCTGGACAATTTCGCGGTCTGGGAGACCCAGATCGCCGTACAGCGCCGTGATACCCGCGCGCCCGGCATGCAATTGGAGTCCTCCGGCGGCTTGTCGCTGGACAACGCGGCGGCCTACGCCGGGACCGGGGTGGACTACCTGGCGGTCGGCGCGCTCACCCACTCGGTGCGGGTGCTGGACATCGGGTTGGACATGTGAGCGTCAGTCGTTTCGGTTCCATAGCCTCGGCAGGTGGCGGTCGCGCTGATCGTTAACCCACGCGTAATACAACCCGATCAGCACGCCGCCGCCAATAAGATTGCCCAGCAACACGATTCCGAGGTTGGCCAGCGCTGAAACCACGTCGATGCCGTGCTGCAGGCCGACGACCATGAACAGCACGGTATTGGCCACCGAATGCTCGAAATCGAGGTAGGCGAACACGAACACCGCGGTGATCATCGAGAAGCACTTGGCGATGTCCTCCTGGAGGTAGCCGTTGTACACCAGCAGCATCGCGAGGTTGATCATGAAGTTGCACAGAATCGCCCGGACGAACAGATCGAGCCAGCCCGTGAACCCGTGGTCGAGGTAACCGATCTTCGCGTCGACCGAATGTTGCATCGCCGTCAGTACCGGGCCGTTGAGCAGTGTGCTGCCGCGGAGCAACGCCGCAATCAGGAGTCCGCCCAGGATGTTTCCGAGGTAGCAGTAGCCCAGGATCCGCATGTATGGGACAGGCGTGACGCGCCGATAGTAGGTGCCGATCGAGACGATCATCATGTTCGACGTCAGCAGCTCGGATTTCGAGTAGTAGATGAACACCAGCGCCCAGCCGAAGACCACCGCACCCAGGAGTTTGCCGACCGCGTGCAGCTGTCCGGGCGGGCTGCCGATCCCGTCGAAGGCGGCGACGATCGAATAGTTGATGACGTAGAAGATCGCGATGATGATGCCGGCCATCGCGGCGCGTTGGATGTACCGGCGGCGCAGGTGTCCGGTCATTTTCTTCTTCAACTCGAGCACCTCGAGCGTGGTGCTGATGAAGAACTTTCCAGGGAAGAGCTTGTTGATGTCGAAGGCGGGTTCGCTCATTCCGCAACGGTCGCAGATGTGAGCCGCCGGAGCCGCCCAGTTCTAGCGGCCGTAACTGGGCCGACCACGGCCGGCCACTTTGTGCCGCCTTGTGATCACCGAGCGTCCTCCGATATGCACGGCACTGCTGAACGATTTTCGTTCGGCTGGACCGATCAGGGACAATTGACCCGATGACTGGCTTTCAGATGTCCCGGATCGACCTGCGTGGGCGCGCCATGTCGGCGGCCCAGCTGCGGGCCGCCCTACCGCGCGGCGGTGCCGACGTCGACACAGTGCTGCCGAAGGTGCGTCCGATCGTCGAAGCGGTGGCCGAGCGGGGTGCTGCCGCGGCGCTGGAATACGGCGAGTTGTTCGACGGTGTTCGCCCTCCCGCCGTTCGCGTGCCCCCGGAGATGCTGCAGCGGGCCCTGGCCGAGCTCGACCCTAACGTTCGCGCGGCGCTGGAAGTTGCCATCGAGCGCACCCGCGCGGTACACGCTGACCAGCGCCGCACCGACACGACCACCGAGCTCGCCCCCGGTGCCACCGTCACGGAACGCTGGGTGCCCGTCGAGCGGGTGGGCTTGTACGTGCCCGGCGGCAACGCGGTCTACCCGTCGAGCGTGGTGATGAACGTGGTGCCCGCCCAGACCGCCGGGGTGGACTCGCTGGTGATCGCCAGCCCGCCCCAGCCGGACTTCGGGGGCCGGCCGCATCCCACGATCCTGGCCGCGGCGTACCTGCTCGGCGTCGACGAGGTGTGGGCCGTCGGCGGAGCACACGCCATAGCGCTGCTGACCTACGGGGGCACCGACACCGGAGCCGACTGGCCCGGCTCCCCCTCGGAGGGCACCCGGTCCGCATCGTCGCCGGACGACGCCGAACTCGTGCCCGTCGACATGATCACCGGCCCCGGCAATATCTACGTCACTGCGGCCAAGCGCCTCTGCCGCTCGCGGGTCGGCATCGACGCCGAGGCCGGGCCCACCGAGATCGCGATCCTTGCCGATCACACCGCCGACCCGGTCCACGTCGCCGCCGATCTGATCAGCCAGGCCGAGCACGACGAGATGGCTGCCAGTGTGCTGGTCACCGACAGCCCCCGACTGGCCGATACGACCGACGCCGAACTCACCCGGCAGTTGGATACCACGGTGCACCGGCGGCGGGTCACCGCGGCACTGTCCGGTAGGCAGTCGGCCACGGTGCTCGTCGACGATCTGGACCAGGGTGTGCGGGTGGTCAACGCCTACGCCGCCGAGCATCTGGAGATCCAGACCGCCGGCGCGCCCGCCGTGGCCAACCGGATCCGCTCGGCGGGAGCGATTTTCGTCGGCGCGTTCGCCCCGGTGAGTCTGGGTGACTATTGCGCCGGGTCCAACCACGTGCTGCCCACCGCCGGATGCGCGCGGCATTCCAGTGGGCTGTCGGTGCAGACGTTCCTCAAGGGCATCCACATCGTGGACTACACCGAGGCGGCGCTGAAAGACGTGTCCGGCTATGTGATCACCCTGGCGCAGGCCGAGAACCTACCCGCGCACGGCGAAGCGGTCCGCCGGAGGTTCGAGCGGTGATGAGCGCTTGCGCGAAGAACGGACGATCATGACGGCGGGAGAGCGGATGACGCTGGCCGACCTGCCGCTGCGGGAGGATCTGCGCGGTAAGTCCCCTTACGGCGCACCGCAACTCGACGTGCCGGTGCGGCTGAACACCAACGAGAACCCGCACCCGCCGACCCCGGCGCTCGTCGACGATGTGGCGCGTTCGGTGCGCGACGTGGCCGGCGAGCTGCACCGCTATCCCGATCGCGACGCCGTGGCGCTGCGCACCGACCTGGCGACGTATCTGGCCGCCAGGACGGGTGTATCGCTGGGAGTCGAAAACCTCTGGGCGGCAAACGGTTCCAATGAGATTCTGCAGCAGTTGCTGCAGGCGTTCGGCGGCCCGGGCCGCAGCGCCATCGGCTTCGTGCCGTCCTACTCGATGCACCCGATCATCTCCGACGGCACCCACACGAGGTGGGTCGTCGCCGCGCGGGCCGAGGATTTCGGCCTGGACGTCGGCGCGGCGGTCGCCGCGATCAGTGCGCAACGCCCCGACATCGTCTTCGTGGCCAGCCCGAACAACCCGTCCGGTCAGAGCGTTTCGCAGCCTGATCTGCGGCGGCTGCTCGACGCGATGACAAACGGGATCATGATCGTCGACGAAGCATACGGAGAGTTTTCGTCGCAACCCAGTGCGGTCGCGCTGATCGACGAGCTACCCCACCAAACTCGTCGTCACCCGCACCATGAGCAAGGCGTTCGCCTTCGCCGGCGGCCGGTTCGGCTACCTGGTCGCCGCGCCCGCGGTGATCGACGCCATGCTGCTGGTGCGCCTGCCCTACCACCTGTCGGCGATCACCCAGGCCGCGGCCCGGGCCGCGCTGCGGCATTCCGACGACACTCTGGGCAGTGTGGAGACGCTGATCGCCGAGCGGCAGCGGGTGTCGGGCGCGTTGGCGGCCATGGGTTTCCGCGTCATTCCCAGTGATGCCAACTTCCTGCTGTTCGGCGATTTCGCCGATGCGCCCGCCACCTGGCAGCGCTACCTCGACGCCGGGATCCTGATCCGCGACGTCGGCATCCCCGGCTTCCTGCGCGCCACCACCGGACTTGCCGCCGAGAACGACGCACTGCTTGAGGCCAGCGCCCGGCTCGCCGCCACCGAACTCCTACCCGCCAACAGCCTGCAAGGAGCGCCGTGACCGCCACCTTCTCCAGTACGCGGTCCGCCCGTGTCGAACGCCGGACGAAAGAATCCGACATCGTCGTCGAGCTCGACCTGGACGGCACCGGACAGGTTCGAATCGATACGGGCGTGCCGTTCTTCGACCACATGCTCACCTCGCTGGGCACGCATGCCAGTTTCGACCTGACGGTTCGGGCGGTCGGTGACATCGAGATCGAGGCGCATCACACCGTCGAGGACACCGCCATCGTGCTCGGGCAGGCGCTGGGCCAGGCGCTGGGCGACAAGAAGGGCATCCGGCGGTTCGGCGACGCGTTCATTCCGATGGACGAAACGCTTGCCCATGCCGCTGTCGACGTGTCGGGCCGGCCGTACTTCGTGCACACCGGTGAGCCGGAGTACCTGGTGGGGTTCACCATCGCGGGATCGAGTGCCCCGTACCACACGGTGCTCAACCGGCACGTCTTCGAATCGCTGGCGTTGAACGCACGCA
The DNA here is from genome assembly GCA_963846905.1 of uncultured Actinomycetota bacterium. Classification (GTDB taxonomy): domain Bacteria; phylum Actinomycetota; class Actinomycetes; order Mycobacteriales; family Mycobacteriaceae; genus Mycobacterium. The sequence continues at coordinate 130,320 of CAWJYB010000009.1, read as the reverse complement.
TCGCGTTGCACGTGCGGACTCTCTACGGGCGCGATCCGCACCACATCACCGAGGCGCAGTACAAGGCTGTCGCCCGGGCGCTGCGGCAGGCCGTCGAACCCGATCCGCGGGTTGTGGGCGTGCCGTCCACCAAAGGCACTCTGTGACAGCAAAATCGGTGGTGGTGCTCGACTACGGGTCGGGAAACCTGCGTTCGGCGCAGCGAGCGCTGGAACGTGTCGGCGCCCGTGTCGAGGTCACCGCCGATGCGTCCGCGGCCAGCAACGCTGACGGGCTGGTGGTGCCCGGTGTGGGGGCATTCGACGCCTGCATGACGGGCCTGCGCGGAATCGGCGGCGACCGGATGATCGCCGACCGCGTGCACGCTGGGCGGCCGGTACTGGGTGTGTGCGTCGGTATGCAGATCCTGTTCACCCGGGGGGTGGAGTTCGGTGTGGAATCAGAGGGCTGCGGCCAGTGGCCCGGGGCGGTCACCAGACTTGACGCGCCGGTCATCCCGCATATGGGCTGGAACCTGGTCGACGCTGCAGCGGGCAGCAGGCTGTTCAAGGGCCTCGAGCCGGCCACCCGGTTCTACTTCGTGCATTCCTATGCCGCCCAGCGCTGGGAGGGCGACCCCGGGGCACTGCTGACCTGGGCCACGCATCATGTGCCGTTTCTTGCGGCCGTCGAGGACGGCCCGTTGGCGGCGACACAGTTTCATCCGGAGAAGAGCGGGGATGCCGGCGCGGCTCTGCTCGCGAATTGGGTTGAGGGGCTGTGAGTTCCAACGTGTCACTGATTCTGCTGCCCGCCGTGGACGTCATCGACGGCAAGGCGGTGCGTTTGGTGCAGGGCAAAGCCGGCAGCGAGACCGACTACGGCTCGGCGCTGGAAGCGGCACAAGGCTGGCAGCGTGACGGCGCGGCGTGGATTCACCTGGTCGATCTCGACGCGGCGTTCGGCCGGGGCGCCAACCGCGAACTGCTGGCGGAGGTGGTGGGCAAGCTCGACGTCGATGTCGAACTGTCCGGTGGGATCCGCGACGACGAATCGCTGAAAGCCGCGCTGGCCACCGGCTGCACCCGGGTGAACATCGGCACCGCGGCTCTGGAGAACCCGCAATGGTGCGCCAGGGCCATCGCCGAGTACGGCGACAAGGTCGCGGTCGGCCTGGATGTCCAGATCGTCGACGGCCGGCACCGGTTGCGCGGCCGCGGATGGGAGACCGACGGCGGCGACCTGTGGGAGGTGCTGGAACGCCTTGACGCGCAAGGGTGTTCGCGGTATGTCGTCACCGACGTCAGCAAGGACGGCACGCTTGCCGGGCCGAACCTGGACCTGCTGGGCACCGTCGCCGCCCGCACCGAAGCCCCGGTGATCGCGTCCGGCGGAGTGTCCAGCCTGGAAGACCTGCGCGCCATCGCGACGCTAACCGGCCGCGGCGTGGAGGGCGCGATTGTCGGAAAGGCGCTCTATGCGGGCAGATTCACCTTGCCACAGGCCCTGGCCGCGGTCCGCGGGTAAGGTCGGATGGCCGCGATGACGCCCGATACGACTCGGACCTGGCCGCGCTCGTCGCCACGGCGGGGACGATCCTCGACGCGGCGTCGGCGGAATTCATTGCCGGCCACCGCGCCGAGTCCGCGGTCGCCAAGAAGGGCAATGATTTCGCGACCGAGGTCGATCTGGCGATCGAACGCCGGGTGGTTCACGCCCTGACCTCGGCGACGGGTATCGGCGTGCACGGCGAGGAGTTCGGCGGCGAGCCGCTGGATTCGGCGTTGGTGTGGGTGCTCGACCCGATCGACGGCACGTTCAATTATGCGGCCGGTTCGCCGATGGCGGCCATCCTGCTGGGTCTGCTGCGCGACGGCGAACCCGTCGCGGGCCTGACGTGGTTGCCGTTCATGGATCAGCGGTACACCGCGGTCCTCGGGGAACCCGTGTACCGAAACGGCGTTGCGCAGCCGAGGCTGGATTCGCCGGCGCTGGCCGATTCGATCGTCGGCATCGGCACGTTCAATGCGGATTCGCGGGGCCGGTTCCCCGGTAGGTACCGCCTCGGAGTGATCGAGCACGTCAGCCGAAGATGTTCCCGGATGCGCATGCACGGCTCGACCGGTATCGACCTGGCCTATGTGGCGGCCGGGATACTGGGCGGGGCAATCAGTTTCGGTCACCACATCTGGGATCACGCCGCAGGTGTGGCGCTGGTGCGATCGGCGGGCGGCATCGTCACCGACCTGGCCGGAGAGCCGTGGACCAACTCGTCGCGCTCCACGCTGGCCGCCGCCCCGTCGGTGCACGCGGACCTCCTGGACATCCTGAGCGACGTCGGCCGGCCGGAGGAGTACTGATGGTGAACTCAGAGTCCAGCGGGCCGGCCAACACGCGCGGCGATGTCGCGACGCGGGTGATTCCGTGTCTGGACGTCGACGCCGGCCGGGTGGTCAAGGGCGTCAACTTCGAAAACCTGCGGGATGCCGGCGATCCGGTCGAACTGGCCGCGGCCTACGACTCCGAGGGAGCCGACGAGCTGACCTTCCTCGACGTCACGGCGTCGTCGTCCGGACGTGCCACCATGCTCGAGGTCGTCCGCCGCACTGCGGAGCAGGTTTTCATCCCGCTGACCGTCGGCGGCGGTGTTCGTTCGGTGGAGGACATCGACGTGCTGTTGCGCGCCGGCGCCGACAAGGTGTCGGTGAACACCGCGGCGATCGCCCGGCCCGATCTGCTGGCCGACATGGCCCGGCAGTTCGGTTCGCAGTGCATCGTGTTGTCGGTGGACGCCCGGACGGTGCCCGCCGGCGAGCACCCAACACCGTCGGGCTGGGAGGTCACCACCCACGGCGGCCGTCGCGGCACGGGTATCGACGCGGTCGAATGGGCAAGGCGCGGAGCCGAACTCGGCGTGGGCGAGATCCTGCTGAATTCGATGGACGCGGATGGCACCAAGGCCGGCTTCGACCTGCCGATGCTGCGCGCGGTGCGGGCCGCGGTGAGGGTCCCCGTCATCGCCAGCGGCGGGGCGGGCGCGGTGGAGCACTTCGCCCCCGCGGTCGCCGCCGGCGCCGACGCCGTGCTGGCCGCCAGCGTGTTCCATTTCCGCGAACTGACCATCGGGCAGGTCAAGGCGGCCATGGCCAAGGAAGGGGTCACGGTCAGATGAGCGAGCGGCGCGGGGTGCGGGGAGCGAAGTGACCAGTCGGGCTGGATCCGATGAGCCTGGACCCCGCGATCGCCGCGCGACTCAAGCGCAACGCCGACGGCTTGTTCACCGCCGTCGTACAGGAGCGCGGCAGCGGTGACGTCCTCATGGTCGCCTGGATGGACGACGACGCGCTGGCGCGAACCCTGGAAACCCGCGAGGCGACGTATTTTTCACGTTCCCGGGGCCGGCAGTGGATCAAGGGGGAGACATCCGGGCACACCCAGCGTGTGCATTCGGTGCGGCTGGACTGTGACGGCGACGCCGTGCTGGTGGAGGTCGACCAGGTCGGCGGCGCGTGCCATACCGGCGACCACAGCTGCTTCGACACAGACGTGCTGCTGGCGGGCGAGTGAGCGGCGGCCCTCGATCCGCTTGAACCCCGTCAGGGCATGTAGTAGCCACGCCGAAGGCATATCTGCTGGTGGCCGAGGAATGACTTCAGCCGAGGCCCTTCGCCGCCGCCGAACCACGGGTCCGACCTGGAGTTTCTCCGGTCGCTCGTGCCCTACGTCTGGGCCCGGTGGCATTAGCGCTCCTGACTACCGACGGCGCGCCCGCAGTATCTCCAGTGCCTTGTCGGCGTGCGTGTCCATGCTGATTTCGCTGGCGATCACGGCCAGCACGGTGCGGTCGGTGTCGATGACGAACGTGGTGCGCTTGACCGGCATGAACTTGCCCAACAGGCCGCGCTTGACGCCGAACCGTGCGGCGATCGTGCCGTCGTGGTCGGAAAGCAGCGGGTAGTCGAATGTGTGCCTCTGGGCGAACTGCGCCTGTTTGTCCACGTTGTCGGTGCTGACCCCGACTCGCTGCCCACCTGCGGCGGCAAATTCTGCTGACAGGTCGCGGAAGTGACAGGCTTCCTTCGTGCAACCGGGCGTCATCGCGGCGGGATAGAAGAACAACACCACAGGGCCGTTGGCCAGCAAGTCGCTGAGCCGGCGCTCGGCGCCGTCCTGGTCCGGCAGGACGAAGTCCTCGACGCGGTCACCACGCTGCATGCCGGTCACGCTACCCGCCGCGGTCCGGCCCGTCTGCGAGGATGGGCGCCGTGCATGCTCACACCACCACGCGCGAGAATTTCCACACGCTGGCAGCCGAGCACCGCGTGGTTCCGGTGACCCGCAAGGTGCTGGCCGACAGCGAGACTCCGCTATCGGCGTACCGCAAACTGGCTGCCAACCGTCCCGGCACGTTCCTGCTGGAGTCGGCCGAGAACGGGAGGTCGTGGTCCCGCTGGTCGTTCATCGGCGCCGGGGCGCCGTCGGCGCTGACGGTGCGCGGCGGGCAGGCAGCCTGGCTTGGTGCCACCCCCCAGGGCGCACCCGGTGGCGGCGATCCGCTGCAAGTACTCCACGACTCGCTGACACTGCTGGCCACTGCGGGGCCGCCCGATGTGCCGCCGCTATCGGGCGGGATGGTCGGCTACTTTGCGTATGACCTGGTGCGTCGCCTGGAGCGGTTGCCGGACGTCGCGGTCGACGATCTGCGGTTACCGGACATGGTGATGCTGCTGGCCACCGACATCGCGGCCGTCGACCACCACGAGGGCACCATCACGCTGATCGCCAACGCCGTGAACTGGAACGGCACCGACGAGCATGTCGACGAGGCCTATGACGACGCGGTGAACCGGCTGGACGTGATGACCGAGGCACTCGGGCAGCCACTGCCGTCGACCGTTGCGCTGTTCGAACGCTCCGCCCCTGAGCATCGAAGCCAGCGCACGGTCGAGCAGTACACCGCGATCGTCGACAAACTGGTGGCCGACATCCATGCCGGCGAGGCGTTCCAAGTGGTGCCGTCGCAACGGTTCGAGATGGACACCGACGTCGAGCCGATCGACGTGTACCGCATGTTGCGGGTGTCCAACCCCAGTCCGTACATGTACCTGCTCAATGTCCCTGATGACCTTGGGGGCACTGCCTTCTCGATCGTCGGGTCCAGTCCGGAAGCTCTGGTCACGGTGCAGGAGGGCAGGGCCACCACGCACCCGATCGCCGGCACTCGCTGGCGCGGAGTCACCGAGGAAGAGGACCTGCTGCTGGAAAAGGATCTACTGAGCGACGACAAGGAACGCGCGGAGCACCTGATGCTCGTCGACCTCGGCCGCAACGATCTGGGCAGGGTCTGTGTCCCCGGGACCGTGCGGGTGGAGGACTACAGCCATATCGAGCGCTACAGCCATGTGATGCACCTGGTGTCCTCGGTTACCGGATTGCTGGCCGACGGCAATACCGCCCTGGATGCGGTGACGGCGTGCTTTCCCGCGGGGACACTGACCGGCGCGCCGAAAGTGCGCGCAATGGAACTCATCGAGGAAGTCGAAATGACCCGGCGTGGGCTGTACGGCGGCGTGGTGGGCTATCTGGACTTCGCGGGCAACGCCGACTTCGCCATCGCGATCCGCACCGCACTCCTGCGCGACGGCACGGCCTATGTCCAGGCCGGCGGCGGCGTGGTGGCCGACTCCAACGGGGCCTACGAGTACAACGAGGCCGCCAACAAGGCCAAAGCGGTGCTCAACGCGATTGCCGCGGCTGCGACGCTGACCTCCGCGGTTCCGCGATCTAACGCCGGCATCGCTAAGTCGGGGTCCGATGAATGATGCATCCCACCGACCTGGGCCGCCGGGATATCCGGATGGCCCAGGTGCTGCTGGCACTGGGAGCTGTGGGCCTCTGGGTCGCCTCGCAGATGCCTTGGGTGATCATCCGCACCTTCGATGGCCTGGGCCAACCGAAAACGACGACCCTGGATGGCGGCATGTGGTCGACGGCGCTGATTCCGCTCGCCGTCACGCTGCTGGTCGCGGCGCTCGCTGCGCTGGCGGTGCGGGGATGGCCGCTGCGCGTGCTCGCGGTGCTGGTCGCGGTGGCCAGTGCCGGGGCGGCATACCTGGCCATCAGCCAGTGGGTGGTCCCCGACGTGGCGGTGCGCGCCGCCGACCTGTCGGGTTTGCCGGTGATGTTCCTGGTAGGCAGTGAGCGGAGGTTCGAAGGTGCCGCCCTGGCGTTATCGGCCGCCATCTGCGCTTTGCTCGCCGCGGTGTTGTTGATGCGCACGGCCGCAACACAGCGTGCGGCGACGAAGTACCTGCCGCCCTCTGCGCGGCGATCTGTCGCCGAATCCGATGCTGACCTCGGTACTGCGGACAGCGCCGTATCGGAGCGGACCATCTGGGACGCGCTCGACGAAGGTCAGGACCCGACCGAGGGCACCCCCCCGTCGGACACAGAGGGTCGGTGACGAGTGGGACTGCAGAGGCGCTACCCTTCATGAAATTCGTGAACCGGGAAAAGCGACCGAGAGGAACCGCATCGATGAGTTCGGCGACGGTGCTCGACTCCATCATCGAGGGAGTTCGCGCGGACGTCGCTGCCCGCGAATCGGTTGTCAGCCTCACCGAGATCAAGGCTGCTGCCAACGCCGCACCGCCTCCGCTGGATGTGATGGCGGCGCTGCGCGCACCCGGTATCGGGGTGATCGCAGAAGTCAAGCGGGCGAGCCCATCACGTGGCCGACTGGCGCACATCCCGGATTCTGCCGATCTGGCGCGTGCCTATGAGAGCGGCGGTGCGCGCATCGTCAGTGTGCTCACCGAGGAGCGCCGGTTCCACGGCTCCCTGGCCGACCTCGACGCGGTGCGTGCTGCGGTATCGATCCCGGTGCTGCGCAAGGACTTTGTGATCCGGCCCTATCAGATACACGAGGCCCGAGCGCACGGTGCCGACATGCTCCTGCTGATCGTGGCCGCGCTGGACCAGCCTGCGCTGGTGTCGATGCTGGATCGCACCGAATCGCTCGGCATGACCGCGCTCGTCGAGGTGCACACGGAAGAAGAGGCCGACCGTGCGCTGCAGGCCGGAGCCACGGTGATCGGCGTGAATGCGCGCGACCTGAAAACCCTTCACGTGGACCGCGATTCTTTCGCCCGCATCGCCCCCGGACTTCCCAGCGAGGTGATACGGGTGGCCGAGTCGGGTGTCCGAGGGACGGCCGACCTGCTGGCGTACGCGGGCGCGGGCGCCGACGCGGTGCTCGTCGGCGAGGGTCTGGTCACAAGTAGAGATCCCCGCAGCGCGGTGGCGGACCTGGTGACTGCGGGTACCCATCCGTCCTGCCCGAAGCCGGCCCGCTAGCGCGGTGTCCGATACAGCTCCCGGCCTTCCGCGCACCAGTGCGGCGATCGCTGAACCCAGTGGTCACGATCCGGACAGCCGCGGCCATTTCGGTGTGTACGGTGGCCGGTTCGTCGCAGAGGCGCTGATGGCGGTCATCGAGGAGGTGACCGCCGCCTACGACAAAGCTCGCTCCGATCAGGAGTTCCTCGACACGCTCGACCGGTTGCAGTCGCACTACGCCGGGCGCCCGTCGCCGTTGTACGAGGCCGCCCGGCTTTCGGCACACGCGGGCGGCGCGCGGCTGTTCCTCAAACGGGAAGACCTCAACCACACCGGTTCTCATAAGATCAACAACGTGCTCGGACAGACACTTCTGGCCCGCCAGATGGGCAAGAAGCGGGTGATCGCGGAGACCGGCGCGGGCCAGCACGGGGTAGCCACCGCGACGGCATGCGCGCTGCTCGGTCTCGAATGCGTCATCTACATGGGCGAGGTGGACACCGACCGCCAGGCGCTCAACGTCGCGCGCATGCGGTTGCTCGGCGCAGAGGTGGTTTCCGTGCTGACCGGTTCGAGGACGCTGAAGGACGCCATAACCGAGGCGTTCCGAGATTGGGTCACCAACGCCGACACCACGTACTACTGCTTCGGAACCGCTGCGGGGCCGCACCCGTTTCCCGCGATGGTGCGCGATTTTCAGCGGATCATCGGCATGGAGGCCCGGGCGCAGATCCGCGACCAGGCCGGCCGCCTGCCGGATGCGGTCACCGCTTGTGTCGGCGGCGGTTCGAATGCAATCGGGATCTTCCATGCGTTCATCGACGATCCGGGGGTACGACTGGTCGGATTCGAGGCGGCCGGCGACGGCGTCGAAACCGGCCGGCACGCGGCGACCTTCACCGGGGGGTCGCCGGGCGCATTCCAGGGCTCTTACTCCTACCTGCTGCAGGACGAGGACGGCCAGACCATCGAATCCCATTCGATTTCGGCCGGGTTGGACTATCCGGGTGTCGGGCCTGAGCACGCGTACCTCAAGGACACCGGGCGTGCACAGTACCGTCCGATAACCGATACCGACGCGATGGACGCCTTCCGGTTGCTGTCGCTGACCGAGGGCATCATTCCGGCGATCGAGTCCGCGCACGCGGTCGCGGGCGCGCTCAAACTGGGCGCCGAACTGGGCCCGGGGGCAGTGATCGTCGTGAATCTGTCCGGCCGGGGCGACAAGGACGTCGAGACAGCCGCGAGGTGGTTCGGCCTGATCGACGACCGGGGCGGCAGTCATGGCTGAAACCGGTGGTTTGGCAACCATTTTCCGACAGTGTCGCCGCGACAATCGCGCAGCTCTGATCGGCTACTTGCCGACCGGCTACCCCGACGTGGCCACGTCCATTGCGGCGATGGTCGGTCTTGTCGAGTCGGGTTGCGACATCATCGAAGTCGGTATCGCGTACTCCGATCCGGGCCTGGACGGTCCCACCATCGCCCGGGCCACCGAGGCGGCCCTGCGTGCGGGTGTGCGTGTGCGCGATGCACTGACCGCGGTGGAGGCGGTCACCGGTGCGGGAGGTCGTGCCGTCGTGATGACGTATTGGAATCCGGTGTTGCGTTACGGCGTCGACGCTTTCTCCCGTGATCTGGCCGCGGCGGGCGGTCTTGGCATCATCACTCCCGACCTCATTCCCGACGAAGCCGGGGACTGGCTGAATGCCTCGGACCGCTACGGTCTGGACCGGATTTTTCTGGTCGCTCCGTCGTCGACCCCGCAGCGACTGGCCGCCACCGTGGAGGCTTCGCGAGGTTTCCTTTATGCCGCATCCGTCATGGGCGTCACGGGTGCGCGCGACGCGGTGTCCAACGCCGCGCCCGAACTGGTCGCCCGGGTACGGGAAATATCCGACATCCCGGTCGGTGTGGGTCTGGGTGTGCGGTCACGTGAGCAGGCCGCCGAGATCGGGTCTTATGCTGACGGCGTGATCGTCGGGTCGGCACTGGTCTCGGCGCTGGACGCCGGTCTTCCGGCGGTAAAGGCATTGGGGGAGGAACTGGCCCGGGGGGTTCGGCAGAGAGTGAGCGCGTGACCACCACGATTTTGGCATCCTTTCCCAGCCCCGCGCGTGGCGTGTGGTACCTCGGTCCCATTCCGATCCGGGCCTACGCGATTTGCATCCTCATCGGAATCGTCGTTGCCCTGGTCATCGGCGATCGCCGCTGGATGGCACGAGGCGGCGAGCGGGGTGTCATTTACGACATCGCGCTGTGGGCAGTGCCGTTCGGTCTGATCGGCGGCCGGCTGTACCACGTGGCCACCGACTGGAAAACCTACTTCGGCCCTGGTGGCCTGGGACCGGTTGCGGCAATGGAGATCTGGCAGGGCGGTCTGGGCATCTGGGGTGCCGTCGCGTTGGGCGGCGTCGGCGCCTGGATCGGGTGCCGGCAGCGCGGAATCCCACTGCCGGCGTTCGGTGATGCCATTGCGCCCGGCATCGTGCTGGCCCAAGCGATCGGCCGGGTGGGCAATTACTTCAACCAGGAGCTGTACGGGCGGCCGACTGATCTGCCGTGGGGGATGGAGATCTTCTTGCGGCGCGATTCGTCGGGACTGATCGACGTGAATGCGGTCAACGGTGTGTCGACGGGGCAGGTGTTCGCGACCGTGCACCCGACGTTCCTTTACGAATTGCTCTGGAACGTTCTGGTTTTCGTCATCCTCATCCTGATCGACCGCCGGTTCGCCATCGGGCACGGCCGGCTGTTCGCGTCCTACGTCGCGCTGTACTGCGTGGGCCGTTTCGGCGTGGAACTGCTGCGCGACGACAAAGCGATTCACATCGAAGGCATCCGGCTCAATTCCTACACCGCCACGCTGGTCTTCCTCGGTGCGATCGTGTACATCGTCCTGGCGCCGAAAGGCCGCGAGGATCCGAGCACCCTGCGCGGGAAAGCGGCCGATGCCGACGAGTCGCTGCCTGAGGGGGCGCGGGAGTTGGCCGATGTGGCGTCAGGCTCCGGAGCCTTCGCGGCCGTGGCGGGCCGCGAGGACGCCGATTCCGGGGCCGACGGTGGGTACTCCGGACATTCCCTCGACGACGAGCCGGAATTGTTCCTGGAGGAGCCGGCATTTTTGGAGGCTGCCGACCCGCGAGGAGAGGATGAGCCCGAGCCGGACTGGCTGGCCGAGTCCGGGGCCGGCCTCCCTTCCGGGGACGCCGACATCGAACCGGAGGCCGGGGATCGCTCCGTCGTGGAGGCGGAGGCATCGTCACCCGGTGTCGAGGTGGGCACGACGGACGAGGACGAGGCCGAGAACGAGGCAGAAGACGAGGACGCGGCGGAGAACGAGGCAGAGGACGAGGATGCGGCCGAGAACGAATTGATCGACGTGGATCGCGACCCGGTTGGCGACGACATCGAAGGCTCCCCGACGCTCGAGGGCACGCACGGTCCGGTGTCCGAACAAGAGGATTTGCCGGACGCCGAACAGTTTGAGACCACCGCCGACGATCACGTGCGTGGCTCGCGTCTGCGGCGGATCTTTCGCCGCGGTTGACGGTCCGGCGGTCTGTGCGGCGGCGGCTGGTGGTGAGCACTTCTGGCATGCTGAAAGACATGAGTCACCCCGAGCAAGCCGGCAACCCTGTCGGCGCCGTGCCGCCACCGCCGCCGAGCTGGGATTATCCGCCGCCGCCGCCGCCGAGCTGGGATTATCCGCCGCCGGGCGCCTACTCGCCGCAGCTGGGATATCCGCCTCCGCCGGGCTTCTACCACGACCCGACCGCATACCGTGACCCGACTGCACCGTATGGCCGCGATCAGTTGACGGGGCAGCCGCTTTCCGACAAGTCGAAGGTTATCGCCGGACTGCTTCAGCTGATCGGTGTGTTCGGATTGGTCGGCTTCGGACGGATCTACCTGGGCCAAACCGGCTACGGCATCATCCAGTTGGTCGTCGGCATCCTCACGTGTGGGATCGGGGCGGTCATCTGGGGAATCATCGACGCCGTCCTGATCTTCTCCGGCAGCGTGACCGACAAGGTCGGTCGCCCACTACGCAATGGAACCTGACACCACACCGGGACCTGACACCGCGTCGCCGCAAGTGCGCACCCCGCGTTGGGCCGGACCGGCCACCGGCGCTGTGCTGGTCGGCGTGACCGCCTATGTTGGCCTGATCGACCCGCACCGTCGAGGCTCCCCCTTTCCGCCATGCCCGTTCAAACTGCTCACGGGTTGGTATTGCCCGGCGTGCGGGGGGCTGCGAATGGTGCACGATCTGTTGCACGCCGACTTCGCCGCCGCCGTCGTCGACAATGTGTTCCTGCTGTTCGCGTTGCCGGCGCTCGCGGCCTGGGTCTTGTGTCGCCGCGACCGTGCGCCGTTGCCTGCGAGAGCTGTCGGTGTCGCCGCAGTTTTGCTGATCACATGGACCGTGGTCCGTAATCTTCACGGCTTTCCCCTTGTCCCCACCGTTCTCGGCGGGTAGCTGTGCGGCTCCGCTGATACACTCGTCTGCGGTGGTGCCTTGCACACGGTGCCGTGCCCGCCACGCTCGGGCCGGCGCAGTCCCGGATGTCAGATTTCAGACTGCGGCCCGCCAGAGAACCCCAATCGCCAACTAGCACAGCGACTCTCGCCTCCGCAGCCCCGACTGCGGAGGTGCTTTGCAGATGCTGTTCTCAGCGGTTCCGAAGGCCCAGGGACTGTACAACCCGGAGCTTGAGCACGACTCGTGCGGTGTGGCGATGGTCACCGACATCCAGGGCCGGCCCTCCCACGGAATCGTCAAGGACGGGCTGGTGGCCCTGGAGCACCTCGAGCACCGCGGAGCGGCCGGAGCCGAGCCCAACAGCGGTGACGGCGCGGGCATCCTGCTGCAGCTGCCCGCGGAATTGCTCCGCGACGTGGTCGACTTCGACCTACCGATGCCCACTGCCGACGGCGCAAACACGTTCGCCGCCGGGATCTGCTTTCTGACCCAGGATCCGGTCAAGCGGGCCGCGGCCCGGGACCGGGTCGAGGCGATCGCCGCCGACGAAGGCATCGACGTTCTCGGCTGGCGTGCGGTACCCATCGACCCGGACGGAGCGCAGATCGGCCCGACCGCACTGGGTTGTATGCCGTTCATGGCGCAGTTCTTCGTCGCCGCCCCTGAACGCGATGGCGTTCGTCCCTCCGGACTCGCCCTCGACCGCCTGGTTTATCCGTTACGCAAACGAGCCGGTCACGTCACACCCGAGGTCGGGGCCGCCGGCACCGGGGTGTACTTCGCGTCGCTGTCCAGCCGCACCATGACCTACAAGGGCATGCTCACCGCACCGCAGATGTCGCACTTCTTTCCAGACCTGCGCGACGAGCGATGTAAGAGCGCCATCGCCATCGTGCACAGCCGGTTCTCCACCAACACCTTTCCGTCCTGGCCGCTGGCGCACCCGTTCCGCTTCGTCGCACACAACGGCGAGATCAACACCGTGCGCGGCAACCGCAACCGGATGCATGCCCGCGAAGCGATGCTCTCCAGCCCGAACATCCGCGGCGACCTGTCGAGGCTCGCGCCGATCTGCACACCGGAGGCGTCGGACTCGGCGTCGTTCGATCAGACGCTCGAACTGTTGCACCTGAGTGGTCGCGGTCTTGCTCACGCGGTGATGATGATGATTCCGGAGGCGTGGGAGAACAACGCGACCATGAGCCCCCAACGGCGCGCGTTCTGCCAGTTCCACGCGTCGATCATGGAGCCGTGGGACGGGCCGGCCTGCGTGACATTCACCGACGGAACCGTCGTAGGTGCGGTGCTTGACCGCAACGGATTGCGGCCCGGCCGCTGGTGGCGCACCATCGACGACCGCATCATCCTCGCCAGCGAGGCCGGCGTCCTGGAGGTGCCGTCGGCCGAGGTGGTGGCCAAAGGCCGCCTGGAGCCGGGCCGGATGTTCCTGATCGATACCGCGGCCGGTCGCATCGTCTCCGACGACGAGATCAAGGAGGAGCTCGCGGCCGCCGAACCCTACGCGGAGTGGCTGCACGCCGGACTTCTCGACCTCAAGACGCTGCCGGACCGCACGCGGGTGCAACCCAACCACGAGTCGGTGGTGCGACGGCAGATCGCCTTCGGGTACACCGAAGAGGATCTGCGGATCATGCTCACCCCGATGGCCGCATCCGGCGTCGAACCGTTGGGCTCGATGGGCACCGACACACCCACCGCCGTGCTCTCCCGGCGTTCCCGGCTGTTCTACGACTACTTCGTCGAATTGTTCGCCCAGGTGACGAACCCGCCCCTGGACGCCATCCGGGAAGAAATCGTCACGTCCATGGCGCGCGTGATGGGGCCCGAGCAGAACCTGTTGGGCCCCACCGCCGCATCGTGCCGCCAGATCCTGTTGTCCTGGCCGGTGCTGGACAACGACGAACTGAACAAGATCGTTCACATCAACGACGACCGCGAGCATCCGGGTCTGCGCACCTCCGTGCTGCGAGCGCTGTACGACGTCGAGCGCGGCGGCGAAGGGCTCGCCGACGCGCTCGAGGACCTGCGCATCCGGGCCGGCGAGGCGATCGGCAGAGGCGCCCGCACCCTGGTGATCTCGGATCGCGACTCCGACCACACCCGCGCGCCCATTCCGTCGCTGCTGGCCGTGGCCGCGGTCCATCACCACCTGGTCCGGACCAAGGAGCGCACGAAGGTCGCATTGGTGGTCGAGTCCGGGGACGCCCGCGAGGTTCACCACATCGCACTGCTCATCGGCTACGGTGCCGCCGCCGTCAACCCGTATCTTGCATTCGAGTCCATCGAGGACCTCATCCGGGAAGGGGAGCTGACCGGCATCGAACCGGCCACCGCCGTCCGCAATTACCTCAAGGCGCTCGGCAAAGGTGTCATGAAGGTGATGAGCAAGATGGGGATCTCCACCGTCGCCTCGTACACCGGCGCGCAGGCCTTTGAAGCGATCGGCCTCGACAAGGCGGTCGTCGACGAGTACCTCGCCGGAACGGTCAGTCAGCTGGGCGGCGTCGGCCTCGACGTCATCGCTGACGAAGTCAGGTTCCGCCATCGCCGGGCATATCCGGAGAACCCGACGGAGCGGGCACACCGGCGTCTCTCGGTCGGCGGCGAATACCAGTTTCGGCGTGATGGCGAATTGCATCTGTTTACCCCGGAAATCGTTTTCCTGCTGCAACATTCGACTCGAACAGGGCGTCACGACATCTTCGCCAAGTACTCCGCGGAGGTGGATCGGCTGTCTCGCGAGGGCGGGACGCTGCGGGGGCTGTTCGCCTTCCGCACCGGCGTGCGGTCGCCGGTGCCGCTCTCCGAGGTCGAATCGGCGGACTCCATCTGCACCCGCTTCAACACCGGTGCGATGAGTTACGGGTCGATCTCAGCCGAGGCGCACGAGACGATGGCGATCGCGATGAACAACCTGGGCGGTCGTTCCAACTCCGGCGAGGGTGGCGAAGACGCCGACCGTCTGTACGACCCGCGCCGCCGCAGCGCGGTCAAGCAGGTGGCCTCCGGTCGTTTCGGAGTGACCAGCGACTATCTGGTGAACGCCTCAGACATTCAGATCAAGATGGCCCAGGGCGCCAAACCCGGTGAGGGCGGCCAACTTCCAGGATACAAGGTATACCCGAGCATCGCCAAGACGCGGCACTCGACCCCGGGCGTCGGCCTGATCTCCCCGCCGCCGCACCACGACATCTACTCGATCGAGGATCTCGCCCAGCTGATCCACGACCTCAAAAATGCCAACTCCCGGGCGCGCATCCACGTCAAACTGGTCAGTGCCGTCGGCGTCGGAACGGTGGCAACCGGTGTCTCCAAAGCGCACGCCGACGTCGTCTTGATCAGCGGGTACGACGGCGGGACCGGCGCGGCACCGCTGACCTCGCTCAAGCACGCGGGCACCCCGTGGGAGATCGGTTTGGCCGACACCCAGCAGACGTTGGTGCTCAACGGGTTGCGCGACCGCATCACGGTTCAGTGCGACGGCGGACTTCGCACGGCGCGCGATGTGGTGGTGGCGGCGCTGCTGGGCGCCGAGGAGTACGGTTTCGCGACTGTGCCGCTGATCGTGTCCGGCTGCATCATGATGCGGGTCTGCCACCTCGACACCTGTCCCGTCGGCGTGGCGACCCAGAACCCGGAACTGCGGGCGCGCTTCAACGGAAAGCCCGAGTTCGTGGAGAACTTCTTCCGGTTCATTGCCGAAGACATCCGCGGGTATCTGGCGGAGTTGGGCTTCCGCAGTCTCGATGAGGCGATAGGCCATGCCGAGATGCTCGACACGTCGACCGGCGTGGCGCACTGGAAGAGCAAGGGCCTGGACCTTAGCCCGATCTTTGCCACACCCGCGCGGGGTTCCGGCCCGGTTCAGCGCCGCCGGCTCCGCGATCAGGATCACGAGCTGGAACACGCCCTGGACCAGACGCTTGTCGCGCTGGCCGAAGGCGCGCTCGAAGACGCCCATTCGGTGGTTCTGGAATTGCCGGTGCGCAATGTGAACCGGACGGTCGGCACGCTGCTGGGGTCTGAGGTCACTCGCCGGTACGGGGCGGCCGGGCTGCCGGCCGACACCATCACGGTGAAATTGACGGGTTCGGCGGGACAGTCGCTGGGTGCTTTTCTGCCTCCGGGCATCACAATCGACCTTGTCGGCGATGCCAACGACTATGTCGGAAAGGGACTGTCCGGAGGACGGGTGGTGGTTCGCCCGCCCGACGACGTGCTCTTCCTGCCGGAAGACAATGTCATCGCGGGCAATACGCTGCTGTACGGCGCCACCTCCGGCGAGGTCTACCTGCGCGGCAGGGTCGGTGAACGGTTCTGCGCCCGCAACTCCGGCGCGCTCGCCGTCGCCGAGGGGGTTGGCGACCATGCCTGCGAGTACATGACCGGTGGGCGGGTCGTGGTCCTCGGTCCCACCGGGCGCAACATGGCCGCTGGCATGTCGGGCGGAATCGCCTACGTGCTGGGCCTGGACCCGACCCGGGTGAATACCGAGATGGTCGAACTGCAGCGCCTCGAACCCGAGGATCTGACCTGGTTGCGAATGGTGATTGCCCGCCACGCCCAGTACACCGGAAGCGCGGTCGCGGCCTCGGCGCTGGCTGACTGGCCTAGGCGCAGTGCGCAATTCACCAAGATCATGCCGACCGACTATCAGCGGGTGCTGCAGGCCACCCGGATGGCCAAGGCGGAGGGGCGTGACGTCGACACGGCCATCATGGAGGCGAGTCGTGGCTGACGCACACGGATTCCTGCAGGTGGCCAAGGTCGAGGCGGCCAAGCGGCCGGTCGATGAGCGCATCGGCGACTGGCGCGAGGTATACGAGCTGCAGAATCCGCACGAGCGGGCCGGGGAGGTCAGCGAGCAGGCCCGCCGATGCATGGACTGCGGAATTCCCTTCTGCCACTCCGGGGCTGCGGGCTGCCCGCTGGGCAACCTCATTCCCGAGTGGAACGACCTGGTACGGCGCGGCCGGTGGCGCCCGGCAAGCGACCGCCTGCACGCCACCAACAACTTCCCCGAATTCACCGGGCGGCTGTGCCCGGCACCGTGCGAGGCGGGGTGTGTGTTGTCCATCGCCGAGGACAAGACCGGCGGCAGCGTCACGATCAAGCGCATCGAGCAGACCATCGCCGATCAGGCCTGGATGGACGGCATCATCGAACCGCAGCCTGCGGCCATTTCGACCGGCCGCCAGGTGGCCGTCGTCGGATCCGGCCCGGCGGGTCTTGCAGCGGCACAACAACTCACGCGAGCGGGCCACGATGTGACGGTCTACGAGCGCGACGACCGGCTGGGCGGCCTGCTGCGCTACGGGATCCCCGAGTACAAGCTGGAGAAATCGACGCTCAACCAGCGCTTGACCCAGATGCGCGCGGAAGGAACGCGTTTCGTCACCGACTGTGAAGTCGGGGTCGACTTGTCGGTGGACCAATTACGCAACCGGTTCGACGCCGTGGTGTTGGCCGTCGGCGCCCTGCGGGCCCGCGACCACCAGGTCGAAGGTCGTGACCTCAACGGCGTGCACCTGGCGATGGAGCATCTCGTGCCCGCGAACAAGGAGTGTGAGGGCGACGGCCCCTCGCCGATCAGCGCCGCGGGCAAGCACGTGGTGATCATCGGCGGCGGGGATACCGGCGCGGACTGCCTGGGCACGGCTCACCGGCAGGGCGCCGCGTCGGTGACCCAGCTGGACTACAACCCCGAGCCGCCCGAGTTCCGCGACGACTCGGCGACCCCGTGGCCGGCCTGGCCGTTGGTGCTTCGCACGTCTCCCGCCCACGCCGAGGGCGGTCTGCGCCGGTACGAGGTGGCGGTGCAGCGGTTCCTCGGCGATGAGGACGGCAACCTTCGCGGCATTGAGATCGCCGAGGTGCGGGTGATGCGGTCCGACGACGGCCGGCGCACCATCACCCCGGTGGGCGACTCGCTTGAGCTGCCGTGTGACCTGGCGCTGTTGGCCATCGGCTTCGAGGGGGTCGAACACATGCCGCTGCTGAAGAAGCTGGGCCTGGAACTCAACCGGCGCGGTGCGCTCGGTTGCGGCTCGGGTTGGCAGACAACCGCGCCCGGCGTGTTCGTCTGCGGTGACGCGCACCGCGGCGCGTCCCTGGTGGTGTGGGCGATCGCCGAGGGCCGCAGTGTCGCCCACGCCGTCGACGTCCATCTGATGGGCGAATCCGATCTTCCGGAGCCCGTGCACCCCAACGCGTTACCGCTGGCGGTCCGGTAGGTGTCCCGCACGCGAACAACGGCAGCGCCCGGATCTGTATCGGTCGAGAACCCCGCGTACCGCGACTATGCTGGGGCGCCGTGACCAGACGCGCGAAAATTGTTTGCACCCTCGGACCGGCTACCGACAGCGACCACATGGTGCGTGCACTCGTCGAGGCGGGCATGGACGTGGCCCGGCTGAACTTCAGCCACGGAGATCGCTCCGACCACAAGGCCACCTATGACCGCATTCGCGCCGCGTCCGACGGCACCGGCCGCGCGGTCGGCATTCTGGCCGATCTGCAGGGCCCCAAGATCCGCCTCGGCCGGTTCGCGGGCGGACCTGTGCAGTGGAAGACCGGCGAGACGGTTCGGATCACCGTCGACGACTACACCGGCGACCACGACCGGGTTTCCACCACCTACAAAGAACTCGCCCAGGATGCGCAGCCCGGCGATCGCCTGCTGGTGGACGACGGCAAAGTCGCGTTGGTCGTCGAACACATCGACGGAAACGACGTGGTATGCACGGTGACCGAGGGTGGGCCGGTCAGCAACAACAAGGGCCTTTCCATGCCGGGGATGAACGTCTCGATACCGGCGCTGTCGGAAAAGGACATCGAGGACCTGGAGTTCGCGCTGGGCCT
The DNA here is from genome assembly GCA_963846905.1 of uncultured Actinomycetota bacterium. Classification (GTDB taxonomy): domain Bacteria; phylum Actinomycetota; class Actinomycetes; order Mycobacteriales; family Mycobacteriaceae; genus Mycobacterium. The sequence goes on along the minus strand of CAWJYB010000009.1, from coordinate 111,635 downwards.
CGGAGTGGACCTGATCGCGCTCTCGTTCGTGCGCTCCCCGGCCGACATCGAGTTGGTGCACGCGGTGATGGACCGCGCCGGGCGCCGGGTCCCGGTGATCGCCAAGCTGGAAAAGCCCGAGGCCATCGACAATCTCGAGGCGATCGTGCTGGCCTTCGACGGAATCATGGTGGCGCGCGGTGACCTCGGTGTGGAGCTGCCCCTTGAACAGGTCCCGTTGGTGCAGAAACGTGCGATCCAGATCGCGCGGGAGAACGCCAAACCGGTGATCGTGGCCACCCAGATGCTTGATTCGATGATCGAGAACTCGCGGCCCACCCGGGCGGAGGCGTCCGACGTCGCCAACGCGGTATTGGACGGTTCGGATGCGGTGATGCTGTCCGGCGAGACGTCGGTCGGCAAATATCCGCTGGACGCGGTCCGCACGATGGCGCGCATCATCACCGCGGTCGAGGAGAACTCCATCGATGCGCCGCCGCTGACCCATACTCCGCGCACCAAGCGTGGCGTCATCTCCTACGCGGCCCGGGCCATCGGTGAGCAGCTGGACGCCAAGGCGCTCGTCGCGTTCACCGAGTCCGGAGACACCATGCACCGGTTGGCGCGGCTGCACACGCGACTGCCGTTGCTGGCGTTCACCGCACTGCCGGCGGTGCGCAATCAGCTGGCGCTGACCTGGGGCACCGAGACGTTCCTCGTCGATCACATGAAGTCGACCGACGAAATGATCCGCTGTGCCGACCGGGAGCTGCTGGAGATGGGCCGCTACAAGCGCGGCGACTTGGTGATCATCGTCGCGGGCGCGCCGCCAGGCACAGTAGGCTCGACGAACCTGATCCACGTACACCGGATCGGGGAGGACGACCACTAGCTCTCAGGGAGGCCGCCAGATGCCGAGGGCCGCCGGCGCAGATTTCGAGGAACTGCTGGCGGTGCTCGATCTCCGCACCATGGATGGTTGCGCCGATGCGTTCGTCGGCTCCCATCCCAGCAAGAACCCGATCCGTACGTTCGGCGGCCAGATGATGGCCCAGGCGTTCGTGGCGGGCAGTCGCACCGTCGGCAACGCGCTTCCACCCAGCGCGCTGTCGGTGCATTTCATCGCCGGGGGCGACCCCTCGCGGGATCTCCAGTTTCGCGTGGCACGACTGCGCGACGAGCGCCGGTTTGCAAACCGCCGCGTGGATGTCATGCAGGGTGACACCCTGCTGGCCACGGCGCTCATCTCCTATCTGGCCGGAGGCGCGGGCCTGGAACACGCCGTCGCCGCGCCGGCGGTGCCGCCGCCGGCGGGATTGCCCCGGATCGACGATCTGCTAGTGGGGTATGAGAAGACGGTGCCGCTGTTCGTCGAGGCGCTGCGCCCCATCGAATGGCGCTACACCAACGACCCGGCCTGGGTGATGCGGGACAAGGGCGGGCGGCTCGACCACAACCGGGTGTGGATGACCACCGAGGGTCGCATGCCCGGGGATCCGGTTCTGCACAACGCTGCCATGGTGTATTCGTCGGACACGACCGTGCTCGACTCGATTATCACCACCCACGGCTTGTCCTGGGGCCACGACCGCATCTTCGCCGTCACCGTCAACCATTCGGTGTGGTTCCACCGGCCGGTCAAATTCGACGACTGGGTGCTCTACGCCACTACGTCGCCGGTGGCCGCCGACTCCCGGGGCTTGGGCACCGGACATTTCTTCGACAGCGCCGGCCGGCTACTTGCCACCGTGGTCCAGGAGGGCATCGTCAAGCACTTCCCGCGCTGATCCGTTGGGGGAATCTCGCCCGGCTCCCGAAATTCGCTATCCCACAGATCATTCCACGATTCGCGTGTGGCTCAGCGGGGCGGTGTGGGGGTGACGCTCAGCCGTTCGTTCAGACTGTCCTTGAACTGCTCTTCGCACTGGATCTTTGCGGCGGTATCGGACCCGGCCTGGCGTATGCAGTCGACGTAGTCGCCACCGCCAACCTTCAGAAAGCCCCAGACGCCGAGGGCGATCAGAGCCGCGCTCAGGATGATCCCCAGAACGCCCAGCACGATGCTCGCGATCGCCACACCCGGATTGGTCGCTTCGCCCCGGCGTGCGCGGTTGTAACCCATGACGCCCAGGATGATCCCGGCGATGGCCAAGATGAAGCCGCCGAACACCGTGAAGGCGGCCGGTAGCGATAAGACGCTGGCGATTATGGCGCCGGTGGCCAAACCGTTACGTGGCGCCGCGGGCAACGGCGCCGCGTAGCCGGGATACGGGGGCGGCGGGTAGATACCCGGCGGCGAATACGTTCCGGGCGGCAGGTATTCATGCGGCGGATAGGCCGAAGGCGGATACGGCGAAGGGGGATAGGCCGAAGGGGGATAGGCCGAAGGGGGATAGGGCGCGTAACCGCCGGGAAAGGGCTGCGGGGGCGGCGTCCCCGCCGACGGAGTTGGATTGTCCGGTACGGGGGATTGCGGTGGTCCCGGCGGTTCTGTCATGAGCCACGCTCCCGTCAGCCTCGCGTACACAATCGCCCGCCAGGTTACCCGGCCGCGGTCATCCGCAGGCGCGGACGGGCGACTCGAGCGGGTGCGGCGCCCATTGGTCGACCCCCACGCCGCCGAACCGCGCTCAGGAGGTCAGGGCTCTGGTTTCTTTCCGGATCGCGAACGCGGTGCCGATTTCGAATCCACCGATGACGATCAGCCAGACTCCGACCACCGTGAGCAGACTCAGCAGCGACGGTCCGGGCCATGCCAGCATGACCAGGCCGGCGATAAGGCTCGCCGCACCGAAGAAGATCTCCCAGCCGCGGGCCGGCAGCGTCGGATCGCTGATCGCCAGCGACAGGGTGGACACGCCGCGGAAAACGAAACCGACCGCGATCCAGATCGCAAGCAGCAGAATCGCGTACCCCTCGCCGAAGTGCCGGAAGGCCAGCACCGCAAGGACGAGCGCTGCCGTGCCGCTGATGAAGAGCAGGAAGCGGCCGCCGGAGGAGACATGCAGAGTCAGCGCAAAAAACACCTGGTAGATGCCACTGACCACCAGGTAGACGCCGAACATGATGGCGCCAACCAGCAGCGTCTTGCCTGGCCAGGCGAGCATGAGCACGCCCAGAATCACCGCGAATATGCCGGACAGCAATGTCGATTTCCACAGGTGGGGAAACAAACTGCCGACGGCCCGGTGCGAAGTGGTTTGCATGGGATGAGTCTGACACACGACCCGACCGATCGGTGATCTTGATTGCATCAGCCGCTCTCGGTGTGTTGCCGGGATGCACGTCCCCGAACGAGCTTCGGCGTTCTCCTGCGTTTACCCCCCGGAATGCATACCTTTATCACTATTACTGGTCCGCGTCGGCGGTAATGCGACGAGTTCATCGTCGACGACGTCAGCGGCTGAGTGGTCATGAAGCGGCGGGGACGACAACAAGGCATCCAGACACATCAGAAAAAGAGCAGAAGGAAGACGAACGTGGAAGCTGGAAATCGGGTACACCGTGGAAGTTTGCGCTGGTGCTCCGGCGCAGCGGCACTCATCGTCTCGGGTGCGCTTGCGTTGACCGGGTGCGTGAAGAATACCGATACGACCGGGTCGGAGGCGACCACCACCACCGCGGCCGTGGCGACGAAGGTCGCCGACATCGCCAACATGGTCCCGGAGGACATCAAGGCCTCCGGCAAGCTGGTCGTCGGGGTCAACGTCCCGTACACGCCCAACGAATTCAAGGATCCCAGCGGCAAGATCGTCGGCTTCGACGTCGACCTGATGGACGCGATCGCGGCCACCCTCGGGCTGAGGCCCGACTACCGGGAGGCAGGCTTCGACAAGATCATTCCCTCGATCCAGGGCGGCACCTTCAACGTCGGCATGTCGTCGTTCACCGACACCAAGGAGCGCGAGGCGGCGGTGGACTTCGTCACCTACTTCTCCGCGGGCTCACTGTGGGCGCAGCGGGTCGGGAGCGGAATCGATCCCGGAAACGCCTGCGGCAAGAAAGTGGCTGTTCAGACCACCACCACCCAGGAGGTCAAAGAGCTGCCGGCCAGGAGCAAGGAATGTACCGACGCGGGCAAGCCACCTATCCAGATCCTGAAGTTCGACGGCCAGGACGCGGCCACCAACGCCGTCGTACTCGGGCAGGCCGACGCGATGTCGGCCGATTCGCCGGTCACCCTCTACGCGATCAAGATGAGCAACGGCAAACTCGAACAGGCCGGCGAGGTATTCGCCTCCGCTCCCTACGGCTGGCCGGTCAAGAAGGGCTCGGCCTTGGCGGCCGCGCTGCAGAAGGCGCTCGAGCACCTCATCGAAACCGGCGACTACAAGACCATTGCGACCAACTGGGGCGTCGAGCAGGGCATGATCGACAAACCGGTCATCAACGGCGCAGTCGGCTGAATCGCAGCCGGCCATGAGCACCGACACGGCGCCGTCCCCAGCCCTCATCGACGCGGTCCCGCTGCGGCATCCCTGGCGCTGGGCGACGGCGGCCGTCATCCTCACCCTGGTCGGGTTGTTCATCTACGGTGCCGCCACCAACGATGCCTATCGCTGGCCGGTCTTCGCGAAGTACCTGTTCGACGAGCGGATCATCAAAGGCGTCTCGATCACCCTCCAGCTGACCGTCTGGTCGATGCTCCTGGCAATCGCGGTCGCGGTGATCCTCGCCGTCATGAGGCTCTCGCCCAATCCCGTCTTGAGATCGGTCGCGTGGGCCTACCTCTGGATCTTCCGCGGCACACCCGTCTACGTCCAGTTGGTGTTCTGGGGATTGATGCCGACGATCTACCGGAACATCCAGATCGGCGTTCCGTTCGGACCGACGTTCTTTCACCTGAACATCCAGGACCTGTCGATCTACTTCCTGTTGGCGATCGTCGGACTGGGCCTCAACGAGGCCGCCTACTTGGCGGAGATCATCCGCGCCGGCATCACCTCGGTGCCCGAAGGCCAGACGGAAGCATCGGTGGCGCTCGGCATGTCCTGGTTGATGACGATGCGGCGCACGGTCTTGCCCCAGGCGATGCGGGTGATCATCCCGCCGACCGGCAACGAGTTCATCGGCCAACTCAAGACCACGTCGCTGGCCGTCGCGGTGCCCTTCACGCTCGATCTGTTCGGCCGTCAGCGCGACATCGCCGCGGTCATCTTCGAACCGATACCGCTGCTGCTGGTCGCAGCGGTCTGGTACCTGTTCGTCACGAGCATCTTGATGGTGGGGCAGTTCTATCTGGAGCGGTACTTCTCCCGCGGCGCGTCGCGCAAGCTCACGAGCAAGCAACTCGAAGCGTTGGACAAGGCGCAGCAACTAGGTGAGGTGGGCCACGTATGACCAGTGGCGAGGCGGAGAAGCTGATGGTCAAAGCCGAAGGCGTCTGTAAGAACTTCGGCGCGCTCAAGGTGCTGCGGGGCGTGACGCTGGAAATCGGCCGGGGTCAGGTGCTGGTGCTGATCGGACCGTCCGGTTCGGGAAAGTCGACATTCTTGCGGTGCATCAATCATCTTGAGGTGGTCAGCGCGGGCCGGCTCTATGTCGACGGTGAGCTGATCGGCTACCGGCAGCGCGGTGACAAGATCTACGAGATGGCGCCGCGTGACGCGGCCAAACAGCGCCGCGACATCGGCATGGTATTCCAGCATTTCAACCTGTTCCCACACCGCACGGCGCTCGGGAACATCATCGAGTCGCCCATGCACGTCAAAGGCGTCAAGAAGGATGCCGCCGTGGCGCGCGCCAAAGACCTGCTCGACCAGGTCGGTCTGGCGGCCAAGGCCGATGCCTATCCGGCCCAGCTGTCGGGTGGCCAGCAGCAGCGGGTGGCGATAGCCCGGGCGCTGGCAATGAGCCCGAAGCTGATGCTCTTCGACGAGCCCACCTCGGCGCTGGACCCGGAATTGGTGGGTGAGGTGCTCGGGGTGATGAAGAATCTCGCCGCCGAGGGCATGACCATGGTGGTGGTGACCCACGAGATGGGTTTCGCCCGCGAGGTGGCAAACCAGCTGGTGTTCATGGACGGCGGAGTGGTGGTGGAGAGCGGCCCTCCGCGGGAGGTGCTGGCCAATCCTCAGCACGAACGCACGCGGGCGTTCCTGTCGAAGGTGTTATAACCTCCGACGAACCAGACCTCAGTGGGGTCGGCTGCTGCCCAGGAGTAGAAGGTGGACGGGACGCCCTTCGGGCACTACCAATTGCTCGAGTTGCTCGGCCGCGGGGGAATGGGCGAGGTCTATCGGGCCCGGGACACCAAGACCAACCGCATCGTCGCGCTCAAGCTATTGCCGCCGCACCTCGCCCAGGACGAGGCGTTTCAGAAGCGGTTCCGCCGGGAATCCCAGGCCGCCGCCGGAGTAAACGACCCGCACGTGGTCCCCATCCACGGCTTCGGCGAGATCGACGGCCGACTGTACCTGGACATGCGGCTCATAGACGGCCTCAACCTGGGCGCCATCCTGGCCGAACGGGATCGCCCGCTCGGCCCCGAGTTGGCGGCCGTCGTGGTCGAACAGGTCGCGTCGGCACTGGACGCGGCCCATGAGCAGGGGCTGGTTCACCGCGACGTCAAGCCGTCGAACATCCTGATCTCCCACCGCGAGTTCGTATACCTGATCGACTTCGGCCTCGCCCGAACCACGAGCGAGGAAGGGCAGACCACCGCCGGAAATACGCTGGGCACGCTGGCCTACATGGCCCCGGAGCGTTTTCACGGCGGCCAGAGCGACCCGCGATCCGATATCTATGCCCTGACGTGTGTGTTCTACGAGTGCCTCACGGGTAAGCGGCCCTATCCCAACGACAGCCTGGAACAACAGATCGCCGGACACATGGTGTCGCCTCCGCCGCGGCCGTCCGATGCCGATTCGTCGCTGGCCGCCTTCGACGACGTGATCGCCAAAGGCATGGCGAAGGACCCCGAGTATCGATATCAGACCGGGGCGGCGCTCGCGGCGGCGGTGCGAATGGCCGTCGACGGGCGGCAGGTTGGTCCGCGCCGTGGTTCGGGCCGGCATTCGGCACACCGGAGATCGTCTTCTCCCCCGACCGGCATCTCACGCAGGGCGCTCATGGCATCGGGAGCCGCGCTGCTTCTGGCGGCCGCCGGTGCGCTCGGTGTGTGGCAGTTGCGCGCCCGTCGCGACGACGCAGCCCGGCCGGGAAATTCGGGGCCCGCGGCCGCAAGTCTGCCGGGGGCCGGCGGAACGCCCGCGACTCTGGCCGCGGTGCCGTCGATCGCCGCGACGGTGCCGGCTGCGGTCAGGGAGTCCGGACGATTGGTGGTCGGGTTCAATCTGCCCTACGCACCGAACGAATTCCGGGACGCCAAAGGTGACCTCGTCGGCTTCGACGTCGACCTCATGAAAGCGGTTGCGCGAGTGCTGGACCTCACGCCGGAGTTTCGGGAAACTGCGTTCGACAAGATCATTCCGCTGGTCGGATCGGGTGAATTCGATCTGGGGATGTCCTCGTTCACCGACACCCGGGCGCGTGAACAGGCCGCCGACTTCGTCACCTACTTCGAGGCCGGAACGTTGTGGGCCCAGCGCCCGGGCGCCCCGATCGACCCGGCGAACGCCTGCGGCCTGCGCGTCGGCGTGGCCTACGGCGCGCTTCAGGAGACCGAGGAGATCCCGGCGAGGAGCGAGTCGTGCGTGCAGGCGGGAAAGCCGCCCATCGACAAGATCATCTACGCCCGCCAGGACGACCTGACCAGCGCGTTGATCGCCGGCGACGTCGACGCCATGTCCGCGGATTCACCGGTGACGGGTTTCGCCATCAAGAACAGCGGCGGGGCGCTGGAAGCCGCCGGGCAGGTCTTCGACGCCGGGCCATACGGCTGGCCGGTGGCCAAGGGCTCGCCGCTGGCCGAATCGCTCCGGCAAGCCCTGGAGCATCTCATCGAAACGGGCGAGTACCGCACGATTGCCACATTGTGGGGCGTCGAGTTGGGCACGATCGACAAGCCGGTGATCAACGGCGCCGTCAGGTGATGACCCAATCGGGCCCGGATCCAGCCGCGCCGCTGTGGCGGGCCGGCCAGGTATTTCGTTTGCTCAGTTACCTGTACGCCACGGGCTTTCAGGTCGCCACCAGTGACGAACTCGACAAACCCGCCCTGGGCTGGGTGTTGTTCGGGGTGCTCTCCGCTTGGACGCTGACCTGCGGGGTGGCCTATCTGCACGGGTTCGGGCGCCGGCCGGCTTGGGTGCTCTGCGAACTCGCGGTGGTCTGCCTGCTGATCCAGGCCACGCGGTTGGCGGCGTCGAACGACTGGATTGCCGCCAATCAGTCCCTTCCGACGACGCTGTGGGCCACCAATTCGACGATCTCGGCTGCGATCCTGCTCGGGCCGGTCGCCGGGATGCTTGCCGGTACGGTCGTGATCGCCGTCTACGCAGCACTCAAGGGCTACGTCAATCTCGACCTGGCACGCAACGCCACGTTGGTCATCGAACTGGCCGTCGGGCTCGCGGTCGGCATGGCCGCATCCACCGCGCGCCGGGCGCACGAAGATTTGGATCGGGCCGCCCGGTTGTCGGCGGTGGTCGCCGAACGGGAACGGCTGGCACGCCAGGTTCATGACGGGGTCATTCAGGTTCTGGCTTTGGTCGCCAAACGTGGACGAGAAATCGGCGGTGCCACAACAGAACTCGCCGAACTGGCGGCCGCGCAGGAGCGCGCGCTGCGACGGTTGGTAAGCGTCCACGAGATAAACCGGCCACCTGGTCCGGATGCGGTCGATTTCAGGGGCGAGCTGAACCGGTGCTGCAGTGACCAGGTGGTGGTGAGCGTTCCCGCGACACCGGTGCCCATGGACCCCGCGGTGGCCACGGAGCTGACTGCAGCTGTGGTCAATGTCCTGGACAACGTGGGTACGCATGCGGGTACAGGCGCCCGCGCCTTCATCCTGCTCGAGGATATGGGGGATTCGGTGACGGTGAGCATTCGCGACGACGGGGTGGGCATCGCCCCGGGCCGGTTGCAGCAGGCGGTGTCCGAAGGGCGCTTGGGCATCTCGCAGTCGATAGTCGGCAGGCTCGGTGCACTGGGCGGATCCGCGACGCTGACAACCGATGCCGGTGCGGGCACGGAGTGGGAGTTGACGGTTCCCCGTGGCTGAGGCGCAGCGGGGGCCGAGGGTCATGGTTGTCGACGACCATCCGATCTGGCGCGACGCGGTAGCCCGCGACCTGGCTGAGGATGGTTTCGAGGTGGTGGCGACCGCGGACGGGGTGGCGACCGCACGGCGCCGGGCCGCGCTGGTGCATCCGGACGTGGTGCTGATGGACATGCAGCTTGCCGATGGCGACGGTGCGCTGGCCACCGCCCAGGTGTTGGACGTGTCGCCGAGGAGCAGGGTGCTGGTGCTTTCGGCATCCGGGGAACGCGACGACGTCTTGCAGGCTGTGAAGGCCGGAGCGACAGGCTATCTGGTCAAAAGCGCGTCACGCCCCGAACTCGCCTCCGCCGTTCGCGCGACCGCGGAGGGCCGTGCGGTGTTCACCCCCGGGCTGGCCGGACTGGTGCTCGGCGAATACCGGCGTATCGCGCAAGAGCCACGACCTGGCGATCCGGTCCCCATATTGACCGAACGCGAGACCGAGGTGCTGCGCCACGTGGCAAAGGGCTTGACCGCCAAACAGATAGCCGAGAGGTTGTCAGTGAGTCACCGCACCGTCGAAAACCATGTACAGGCGACCTTCCGCAAGCTGCAACTGGCGAATCGGGTGGAGCTTGCGCGGTACGCGATAGAGCACGGCTTGGACAAGGAGCCTCCGATCGAGTAATTCTACTCATTCGGTCCCGCTGTCGCGCCTCCACGATGGCTTATGTGACCGCACCGCATCAGATTGCACTCACGAGGTTGTCCGAAGAGTTCGCGGCGATGTCTGAGCAGATGGGCCGCGTTGCAGGGCAGCTCGCTGAACTTGAGCGCAGCCTCAGCGAACCCGTACCCGTACCCGTACCCATGGCGCCGGCAACGCACCAGCGACCGCTGTCGCCCCCCTTGGACTCGCGGCGCACACTCGCGGCACGCCTCAGAACCGATTCCGGGCAGGGATGGATCGGCAAGGCGCTGGCGGTCGCGGGAGTAGCTGTGACCCTCGTCGGCGTGGTGCTGCTCTTGGTTCTTGCCGCACAGGCCGGCATGCTGCGCCCGGAGGTCCGTGTCGCGGGCGGCGCCCTGCTTGCGGTGCTGCTGGTCGCGGTCGGGCTCGGAATGAACCGCCGCCCGGGTGGCCGGGTGGGGGCCATCGCGTTGTCGGCCACCGGTGTCGCCACCGCTTACATGGACGTCGTCGCCGTGACGGCCATCTATCACTGGGCGCCGCCGGTCGTCGGCCTGTTGATCGGCGCCGCGATCGGCGGGCCGGGCCTGGCCCTGGCCAGGCGCTGGAATTCAGAACAGTTCGGACTGCTGGTTCTTGTGCCGCTGCTGGTGCTGGCCCCGATCGTCGCCGACGGCATTTCGCTGCTGCTCATCGGCTTCATGACGGTGCTGTCGGCGGCGGCACTACCCGTTCAACTTGGCAAGGACTGGATCTGGATGCACGCCGCCCGCACGGTCGCCGTGACACTGCCTCTGCTGGCGGCGCTGCTGGTGGCGTCCTTCACCGTCGTTCCGGAATACGGGCGGGATGCGTGGCTGCTGGGCGCGGCGTGTGCGGTCGCGGCTTTACTGGCGATCCTCGGTGCGCTCATCCTGTTGCCGGGCACTTCGCGCCGGGTGCTGATGGCGCTGTGCACGGTCGTCGGCATGCTGCCTGCGATGTCGGCGGGAATCGCAGTGAACCGCGGGTTGGCGGCGCTGATTGCGGCGCTGGTGTCGGCGGTGATGCTGGCCGTCGTCGCTACTCCCCGTCGACTTCCCGGCGTCGAGGGCCCCGTCGTCGCCATTTGGTCCGCACTCTCGGCCGTGGCGGCGCTGATCGCCGTCACCGCGGCTTTCGACGGTTACGTAGAAGGTCCCGTGGTATTGGCGATGGGCCTTCTGGCCGCCGTGGCGGGGCGGCACAGCCTGGCTGCACGTTGGAATGCGACAGGTATCTTCTGTGTCGGCGGGGTCATGTTTGCGGCCACGGCGGGCCCCGACACGCTCCGGCAGGCAACCGTGCTTACCACGTCCGCGGCGATCTCCGCTTTGGCGTGCAGCGTGCTCGGAGCGACATGTGCGTCGGTGATCGCGCGGGCGTGGGGGCGCGGCGTCGACGCCGATGTTGTGCGGCTGATCTGGGCCGGTGCGGGAATGATCACCGCCTACTGCGTCACGATGCTGACCGTTACGGCGGGGGTCTTGATCGGCGGTGTCGAAGGCGGGTTCCTGGGCGGCCACATGGTGGCGACGATCTGCTGGATCGCTATGGCGGCCGGGTTGTTCGTGTTCGCTCTGCGGGTGGACAACCGCGATGCGCGAACGGCGCCGATCGCCGGCGGACTCGCGTTGACCGCCGCGGCCACGGCCAAGTTGTTCCTCTTCGACCTCGGGACTCTTGACGGGATGTTCCGGGTTGGAGCTTTCATCGTTGTCGGCTTGGTGTTGCTGGGGATGGGCTCGGGGTACGCGCGCAGTCTGGCTCAGCAGGACCGGCGGCCGTTGGCCGACTAGCCGCTCGCCAAACCGCAGGGCGGTGCTGTTGCAGCGGCACTGCGAGCGGTCGACGCCCGCCCACGGTCAGCGTTGGGAACCGGTTACCCCGACCTGCTGTCGTGCCCGCAATCCGGGTGCTGCTTGCACCGTTTGCGTCCGGTGTCCCACCAGGTACCAGGTGTGCATGACGCCTTTGCCCTTGATCTCGACGTCGCCGCGTTCTTCGAAGACGAAGTCTCCGCGCAACCGCTCGTAGACGTTCTGCGGCACCTGGATGTGCCCGGTCGCAGCGCTGGACTCCATCCGCGACGCAACATTGACCGCGTCGCCCCATACGTCGTAGAAAAACTTGCGTGAACCCACCACTCCGGCCACCAGCGGTCCGGCCGCCAGTCCAACGCGGATCGGGACGGGTTGACCGTCGGCGTAACGGATTCTGGAGGTCGCATCGACCATGTCCAGTGCCAGCGATGCGATGGCGTCCAGATGATCGGGGCGCGGCTCAGGTACCCCGCTGACCACCATGTACCCGTCGCCGGAGGTCTTGACCTTCTCCAACCCGTGGCGGTCCACCAGCAGGTCGAACTGGGTGTAGAGCCGATTGAGGAACTCCACCAGGTCGCAGGGTTCGAGGCCGCTTGAATGTTCGGTGAAGCCTGCGATATCGGAGAGCAGGATAGATGCATCGTCGTAACGGTCGGCGATCATCTGATCACGGGCCGGATCCTTCAAACGTGCCGCGATACTGGCCGGGAGGATGTTGGCGAGCAGGCTTTCAGAGCGTTCGTATTCCATCTCCATCGCCGCCTCGGCGCGGCCGATGGAGCGCAGCGCATACGAGACGGTTGCGAACGCCAGCAATGATGCCGACAGCACCGACGTGGCGAAGCCGGCATGCAGTATCCACGCCGGCTCAACGCCGGTATCGCGTGGCACGAAATTTTCGAGCACGATGGCCAGGATCGCGCCCACCGCCGCGAGGGTCCCGGCCAGCACGAGGTGCTCGATGCCGAGGATCAACACGATCATCGACGCGGCGACGAGCAGGTAGCTTTGCAGGCCCGCGGCTGTTCCCACATGCCATGTCGTGACGAAAACCGTTGAGTAGGCCACGCCGATGAACGTCAGCGGAGGCGCGAGCTCCCCGAAGACCCGCATCAATGGCGCCATTAGAAGCACCACAGGCACCGCGGCGTTGATTGCGATCAACCACCAGGGAGAGCTCCTGCTGAAAGCCAGTAGCACCGCAAAACCGGTGCCGACCACCGCGGAGGACCAGCTGGTGACCTTCAGGACGCGCAGGCTACGGATCGCGCTCTCGGTGTAGTGATAGGAGCGGGCCGGGGCAAACGGAGCTTGTCGCCGGGACCGGCGCCGAGCCGAGTCCGGTGCGGCTCTGCCACGCCTGTCGACCATTGAACAAGCCTAGTCGGTGGGGCCGTCAGGCCGTGGGCAGCACAAACCGGACCGTGTGGTCGACGACCGCGTCCAGGTCGGTGCCCAGGTCGCCGGCCAGCCACTGCTGGGCGAGTTCTGCCATTGCTCCGGTGTACATCGCGGCCGCGACGTGGGTGACTGTCTTGTCGTCCCCCGGGTGCGCCTGCTGCCGCTCGCTGAGGACCAACTGCCGCAGCGCCTCCTGCGCAATCGCCCGCCGGGCCGCCAGGACCGGGTTGGCGCGCGCCTCGGTGAACAGCACCCTGCCCCGGCGGGGATCGGCCGAGCTGAACCCGAGAACCGCCCGGATTCCCGCCCGCAGCCGGTCCGCGTCGGAATGGCCGCATTCCCTGATCGCTGCTTCCACCTGGGTGTTGAGTCCGCCCGCAACCATGTCGTAGACCGCGCCGAGCAACTCGTCGGTGTCGCGAAAACTCTCGTAGAAGTACCGGGTGTTCAATGCGGATTCCCGACACACCGAGCGCACCGAGACCGCACTGTCGCCTCCGTCGCCGAACAGGGCGAATGCCGCATTGACGAGCAGTGCGCGGCGCTCGATGCGGCGGTCGGTCAACGGCACGCCCGCCCATCGGGTGGGGCTCGGCATTGCTCAAGCCTAACGACGAGCAAGTCTGGCAACACCCGTATCCAGAAATGTAGGCTGGCGTCATGCTCCTGCCCCACCAACTTCTCCAGCGCAGACTCGTCGGGTTCTATGACGACGAAGTCCGTAGCCGGTACTTCCGGGGTCTCGATTTCGCCGGGCCGCGTGGCGACCCCGGGTGGTTCGGCCCGGGCAGCGCCGTCTGGCACGTGCACTCCCACATGCCGGCGTTGGTGTTCGGCCTGCAGTGCGCGGCCTATCTGGAACGTTTCGATCCCAGCATCTTCTGGATGGGCGTCGACCACTCCCGGATCGTGGCACGGGACGCCAACGGCGAACCGACGATGCAGGTGGATCCCGAGGGTGCCGCGGTCCGGCTGGGACACTCGCTGTCGTTCTTCATCGCCACCGCCTACGGATCGACCGCGACAGCCGAGCGGGTGGCCAAGACTGTGCGCAGCATGCATCACACGATCAAGGGCACCCGACCCGACGGGCTCGCGTACGACGCAGACGATCCGGACTGGCTCCGGTGGAATTACGCGACCGTGGTGTGGGGAATCGCGACGGCACACGAGTACTACCATCCGAATCCATTGCGCGGTAATAAGATCGATCGCTACTACGGCGAGTTTGTCAAGGTCGGCCGCGCACTCGGCGGAACCGGTCTGCCCGAGACGAAAGCCGAGACCCTCGAATGCCTGCGTGCATACCTCCCGAAGCTGGCGATCACCTACGGAGCCGCCATGTCCACCGGGCCCAACCTTGCTGAAGCGGAGCAGCAGCCGCCCGGCGGCGAGCTCGTCGACTGGGCCATCCGGGACGTGCTGCCGAGCTGGGCGGCGGCCATGGTGATGCACCGCACACCCAACCCCATCGAACGCGCCGCGCGTCAAGCGTCGGTGTGGACGCTCATCAACGGGATTCATCTCGCCATGGGTCCGCTGCCGGAATTCCGTCAAGCGCAAAGGCGCGTCGCCGTGGGCGTGCGCGGAACTGCGAAACCCCGCCATTCCCCGATTTCGTCGGGCTCCAGGTCACCCGCCGTGCCGAGTGGTCGCCGTCAGCAGCCTGTTCGCCCGTGACGGCGAACACCGATCACCCGGGGGACATCCTGCTGCCGTCCTCGAACGGGCCGTCAGCAGGGATCGCCAGGAGGCGTGAAATACGGCACGCCCGCAAATCGCTGATGTGCCCTCGGTGAGACTCGAACTCACACTGCACGGGTTTTGAATCCGTTTCCTCTGCCAATTGGGATACGAGGGCGGTTGCGACCAAGGTGTAGCGACTCATCACCATAGAGGATCGGCTGGGCGGCTGGAGAATGCGTCCGGACCGCCCCGCCTCGCCGATCCGGTGCGGCCACGTGACAATGGGTCGATGACCACCGACTCCGATACGTCGAACCCCCACCGTGTGCTGATCGCCGAGGACGAGGCATTGATCCGGCTGGATCTGGCCGAGATGCTGCGCGACGAGGGCTATGAGGTGGTGGGCGAGGCCGGCGATGGCCAGGAGGCCGTCGAACTGGCGGAAAAGTTAACTCCCGACCTGGTCATCATGGACGTGAAAATGCCCCGCCGCGATGGTATCGACGCGGCCAAGGAGATCGCCGCCAAGAGGATCGCACCGATCGTCGTGCTCACTGCGTTCTCCCAGCGCGATCTCGTTGAACGCGCGCGAGACGCCGGTGCCATGGCGTACCTGGTCAAACCCTTCTCCATCACCGATCTGATCCCGGCCATCGAGCTGGCCATCAGCCGGTTCAGTGAGATTGCTGCCCTCGAGAAGGAGGTGGCCACGCTCAGCGACCGCCTGGAAACCCGCAAGCTGGTCGAGCGCGCCAAGGGGCTGCTCCAGTCCAAGCAGGGCATGTCCGAGCCGGAGGCGTTCAAGTGGATCCAGCGCGCTGCGATGGATCGCCGGACGACGATGAAGCGTGTGGCCGAGGTCATCCTGGAAACCCTGGTCGATCCGGGCTGAACGGACGCTTTCAAGTTTTCGGCAGGCCGCGGAGGCCCTGTCCGCGCGTCAACCTCCCGCGTTTGGCCCCCGTTGGTTATCTTCTTTGCGAAGCGTCGGCGGTCATGGCCTGTTGAAGCCCGGCCGCCGGGGCCGCAATGACCATTGACCCGGAGGTGAAACGTGCGCGGTCGCGCGGTACGTGGGGCAGTCGCCCTGAGTTCGGCAGCCCTGCTGATGCTGGGCGTTGCCGGCTGCAACCAGTCCAAACCCGAACAGGAAAAGGCGCAGGCCGAACTGAAGATCGTCGAACAGGTGCCGATCGACCAGAACGGCGCGGAGGTCAAGCCACCCGCCGGCACCGTTCCGGCCAACCCCGCCGGCGACGGCAAAGCCGTCTGCCCGCCGGTGTCGCTGGCCATGGCGGGCGCGCTCACCGGTCCCGACGCCGCGCTGGGCATCAACATCAAAAACGGCGTGCAATTGGCCCTCGACCAGCACAACAAAGCCAACGCCGGGCTGCCAGGTGGCGCTGAAGACCTTCGACACCGAGGGCGATCCGCAAAAGGCCACCCAGATCGCGCCGCAGATCGTCGACGACGCATTCACCGTCGGTTTGATCGGCCCGGCGTTCTCCGGTGAGACCAAGGCCACCGGCCAGGTGTTCGACCAGGCCGGCCTGGTCGCCACAACCGCTTCCGCCACCAACGTGACACTCTCCGAGCAGGGCTGGAAAACCTTCTTCCGCGGGCTGTCAAATGACGGTGTGCAGGGCATGTCGGTCGCCAACTACCTCAAGAACAACCTCAAGTACACGAAGGTGTGCGTCGTCGACGACAGCACCGACTACGGGCTGGGGCTGGGCAAGGTGGTCCGCGACACGCTGGGTCCGGTCGCCGGTGCCGGCTGCAACATCTCGGTCAAGAAGGGCGACAAGGACTTTTCGGCGGCGGTCAATCAGGTGAAGAGTGAGTCGCCGGACGCGGTTTTCTACAGCGGCTACTACGCCGAGGCGGCCCCGTTCGTCCAGCAGTTGCGTGACGGCGGCTTCACCGGCACGTTCGTCAGTGCGGACGGCACCAAGGATCCGGAGTTCGTCAAGCAGGCGGGCGAATCGTCCAAGGGCGCAATCCTGTCCTGCCCGTGCAGCCCGGCTACGGGAGAATTCGCCAAGGAGTACAGCACGGCCTTCGGCCAGGAGCCCGGGACCTACAGCCTTGAGGGCTACGACCTGGGCACCATCATGCTCAAGGGCATCGACGCCGGCCACCTAGACCGTCCCGGCCTGCTGGGCTGGGTGCGGGATTACCAGGGTCAAGGCGTCGCCCGGAAGTATCAGTGGACCGACAAGGGCGAGCTCACCGACTCACAAATCTGGATTTACAAGGTCCAGTAGCGGCCACCGCGAGACGCGTCCGGGACCGAACGGCTCGGACGCGTTCTCGTTGCCAGCAGACTCGAAGGAGGCCGCCCCGGGATGAGCGCCGACTGCCTCTACCAATACGCGTGTCTGGCGGCCAACATCGGCTTCAATCTGGACGGGCTGCGGCGCACCTTCTGGCAATTGACGGTGGACGGGCTGTCCTGGGGCGCGATCTATGCGCTCGTCGCGGTCGGCTACACGCTGGTGTTCGGCGTGCTGCGGCTGATCAACTTCGCGCACTCCGAGATCTTCATGCTCGGCATGTTCGGCGCCTACTTCTGTCTGGACATGATTCTGGGTTTTTCGCCCAGCGGAAATGCGTACAACAAGGGCGTTGCGTTGACGGTGCTCTACCTCGGCATCGCGATGATGTTCGGGATGCTGGTGTCCGGAACCGCCGCCCTCGGACTGGAGGCGGTTGCGTACCGCCCACTGCGAAGGCGCAATGCCCGCGGCCTGACGTTCCTGATCACCGCCATCGGGATGTCGTTCGTCCTGCAGGAATTCGTCCACTTCATCCTGCCGCACATTCTCAAGGGGTACGGCGGCAACAATGCACAGCAGCCGATCATCCTGGTGCAGCCGAAAGTCCAGTTCACCATCCTCGGTGCCAATGTCACCAACGTGGCCATCGTCATCGTGTCCGCGGCATTGGTACTGGCTTTGTTGACCGATGTGCTGATCAACCGCACCAAGTTCGGCCGGGGAATCCGTGCGGTCGCGCAGGACCCGACCACCGCGACCCTGATGGGTGTGTCACGTGAGCGCATCATCATGTTGACGTTCCTGATCGGGGGTGTGCTGGCGGGCGCCGCGGCGCTGCTCTACACCCTCAAGGTGCCGCAGGGCATAATTTACTCGGGGGGCTTTCTGCTTGGCATCAAGGCATTCTCGGCGGCCGTACTGGGCGGCATCGGGAACTTGCGCGGCGCGCTGCTGGGCGGTCTGATCCTGGGCGTCATGGAGAACTACGGCCAGATGTTGTTCGGCACCCAGTGGCGCGATGTCGTCGCGTTCGTGCTGCTGGTTCTGGTGCTGTTGATCCGCCCGACCGGCATACTCGGCGAAAGCCTCGGGAAGGCACGCGTATGAACGCGAAAGATGAGCCGGCAGCGCCCGCCACTGCCAATCGGCGGGCGGCGCCCGGTGACGCTTTGCGTTCCTGGTGGTCGGAACGCAGCCGGGTCCAGAAATGGGGCTTCGGTGCCGTGGGCTTTGCGCTGATGGCGCTGCTGCCGGTCTACACCCCGGGTTTCGTCGACACTCCCGGTGTCAGCTTTGACGGGGTGATGGCCCAGTTCGCCATGATCTCGCTGGTGGCGATCGGCCTGAATGTGGTGGTCGGACAAGCCGGT
Source organism: uncultured Actinomycetota bacterium (assembly GCA_963846905.1). Classification (GTDB taxonomy): domain Bacteria; phylum Actinomycetota; class Actinomycetes; order Mycobacteriales; family Mycobacteriaceae; genus Mycobacterium. The sequence continues at coordinate 93,282 of CAWJYB010000009.1, read as the reverse complement.
CTGCTCGACCTGGGCTACGTCGGTTTCTACGCCGTCGGCGCCTACACGGTCGCGCTGCTCACGAGTCCGCAGAGTCCGTGGAATCGGCTGGGCCCTACCGGCCTGTTCAGCAAGGACTGGGCCTGGCTGTCGTGTGTTCCGCTGGCGATGGCGTTCACCGCTTTGGCCGGCCTGATCTTGGGCATTCCGACGTTGCGCCTCCGCGGCGACTACCTGGCGATCGTGACCCTCGGCTTCGGCGAGATCATCCGACTCCTGGCTGACAACCTCAACGACGTGACCAACGGTTCACGCGGTCTGGGATCGGTCGCCTATCCGCGGTTCGGCGAAGACCGGGTCCCGGGTGGGTACTTCTCGAGTGGCAATGCGATGGGGGAGACGAATTACGGCACGTGGTGGTACTGGCTGGGGCTGATCCTGGTCGCGATCATCCTGCTCGTCGTGGGCAACCTGGAGAGAAGCCGGGTGGGCCGGGCATGGGTGGCGATCCGCGAGGACGAGGACGCAGCAGAGGTCATGGGCGTCAACACGTTCCGGCTCAAGCTGTGGGCCTTCGTCATCGGCGCCGGTATCGGAGGATTGTCCGGCGCCCTCTACGCGGGCCAGGTGCAGTTCGTCGCGCCGACCAGCTTCAACATCATCAACTCGATGCTGTTCCTTTCGGCCGTGGTGCTCGGGGGACAGGGCAACAAGCTGGGTGTGATATTCGGGGCGTTCGTGATCGTCTATCTACCCAACCGACTGCTCGGCGTGCACCTGTTCGGCATAAACCTCGGCGACCTGAAGTATCTGTTTTTCGGGCTGGCGCTGGTGCTTTTGATGATTTTCCGCCCGCAGGGCCTGTTCCCGGTCCGCCAGCAGTTGCTCGCCTACGGAAAGACCGCGCGTGACCTGTTGCGCGGCGCCGACGAATCGAAGGCCGCGGCATGACCGAGCCGGAGCGGGCCATCGACGAGGACATGGCCGCACTGCACCGCGAGGTACACGCAGCCGAGGGCGAAACCCTTTTGAAGACCACGGATCTGACTGTCAAGTTCGGCGGCCTGACCGCACTGGATTCGGTCAGCTTCGAGATCAGACGCGGCGAGATCCTCGGGCTGATCGGGCCCAACGGCGCGGGCAAGACGACCTGCTTCAATGCGATCACGGGTGTGTACCGGCCGACGTCGGGTTCGGTGACGTTCGACGGTGAAGTTCTGGGCCGGATCAAACGCCATCAGATCACCCGGCGCGGTATCGCGCGCACCTTCCAGAACATCCGGCTGTGGGGCGAAATGACCGCGCTGGAGAACGTCATGGTGGCCACCGATGCGCGCCACCGCACGTCGGTGCCCGGTGCGGTGATCCGCACCGCCCGGCACCGCCGTGAGGAACACACCGCGATAGAGAAGGCAGCCGCCCTGCTGCAATTCGTCGGAATCGCGCACCGCGGCGAAGAGAAGGCCAAGAACCTGCCCTACGGGGACCAGCGCAGGCTCGAAATCGCCCGGGCACTGGCAACCGAACCCAAACTACTGTGCCTCGACGAGCCCGCGGCGGGTTTCAATCCGAACGAAAAGGCCGCCCTGATCGAGTTGATCCGTGCGATCCGCGACGACGGGTACACCGTGTTGCTCATCGAACACGACATGGGCCTGGTCATGAAGGTCACCGACCGGATCGTGGTGCTGGAGTTCGGCCGCAAGATCGCCGACGGTCTGCCGGCGCAGATCCGCGAGGATCCGAAGGTCATCGCCGCTTATCTAGGGGTTCCCGATGATGACATCTGACGAACCCGCAACGGATCGCCGTGTCCTGCTGCAGGTGCGCGACGCCGTCGTGCACTACGGCAGAATCGAAGCGCTGCACGGTGTTTCGCTCGTGGTGTACCAAGGCGAACTCGTCACCTTGCTGGGCGCCAACGGTGCGGGCAAGACCACGATGATGCGGGCGATCTCCGGGTTGCGGCCGCTGTCATCGGGGTCGGTCTGGTTCGACGGCCGGGACGTATCCAACGTCAAGGCCCACCGCCGGGTGATCGACGGCCTGATCCAGGCCCCCGAGGGCCGGGGCGTGTTCCCCGGCATGACGGTCGCCGAGAATCTCGAAATGGGTTGCTACGGAAGAACGTTCACCTCGAAGGCCGAGCATGCCGAGCGGCTGGGCTGGGTGTTCGAGACGTTCCCGCGGCTGGCCGAGCGGCGCACCCAGGTGGGAGGCACGCTGTCGGGCGGCGAGCAGCAGATGCTGGCGATCGGGCGTGCGCTGATGGCTCGGCCGAAGGTGCTGCTGCTGGACGAGCCGTCGATGGGACTGGCGCCCATGGTCATCTCGCAGATTTTCAAGATCATTACCGAGATCAACCGGCAAGGCACCACGGTGCTGCTGGTGGAGCAGAACGCTCAGCAGGCCCTGGGCCGCTCAGACCGGGCCTACATTCTGGAGACCGGTACGTTGACCCGCAGCGGGCCGGCGCGTGACCTGCTCGCCGACGACAGTGTCCGGGCCGCCTATCTGGGCCGTTGACGAACCCCGGGCCGGCTTTGATCCCGACGATTGGGTTGAACGCCGTCAGAGAACCTGTCCGCTTACCGCGCGACGACGACTGCCGAACCGTGCCCGAAGAGGCCCTGATTCGCGGTGACGCCAACCTTGGCGCCCTCGACCTGCCGGCCTGTCGCCTGGCCCCTGAGTTGCCAGGTCAGCTCGCAGACCTGAGCGATGGCCTGCGCCGGGATCGCCTCGCCGAAGCAAGCCAGGCCACCCGACGGGTTGACCGGGACCCGGCCGCCGATGGTGGTCGCTCCGCTGCGCAGCAGTGTCTCGGCTTCGCCCTTCGGGCAAAGTCCGAGGTGCTCGTACCAGTCGAGTTCGAGCGCCGTGGACAGGTCGTACACCTCGGCGAGGCTGAGGTCTTCGGGGCCGATGCCCGCTTCGGCGTAGGCGGCGTCGAGAATCTGGTCCTTGAACACCCGTTCCGGCGCGGTGGCCACGGCGGTGGAATCGGTCGCGATATCCGGCAGCTCGGGGAGGTGCTGCGGATAGCGCGGCGTAACTGTGCTGATCGCCCGGACCGAGGGCACGCCCTCGAGGGTGCCGATGTGCTTGCGCGCGAAATCGGCACTCGCGACGATCAGCGCGGCGGCGCCGTCGGAAGTGGCGCAGATGTCCAGCAGCCGCAGCGGGTCGGACACCACCGGGCTGGCTAGAACATCGGCAACCGACGCCTCCTTGCGGTACCGGGCGTTGGGGTTGTTGAGCCCGTGACGGGAGTTCTTCACCTTGACCGCGGCGAAGTCCTCCAACGTCGCGCCGTAGAGGTCCATCCGGCGGCGCGCAAGCAACGCGAAGTACACGGTATTGGTGGCACCGATGAGGTGGAAGCGTTGCCAGTCCGGATCGCTCTTGCGCTCGCCGCCCACCGGCGCGAAGAACCCCTTGGGGGTTGTGTCGGCGCCGATCACCAGCGCCACGTCACAGAACCCGGCCAGGATCTGTGCGCGTGCGCTCTGCAGCGCCTGTGAGCCGCTCGCGCAGGCCGCGTAGCTCGAACTGACCGGTACGCCGTTCCAGCCCAGCTTCTGCGCGAACGTGGACCCCGCGATGAAACCCGGGTAGCCATTGCGGATGGTGTCGGCGCCGGCGACGAACTGGACCTTCCGCCAGTCGAGGCCGGATTCGCGCAGAGCCGCGCGCGCGGCGACGACACCGTATTCGGTGAAGTCCCGGCCCCACTTGCCCCACGGGTGCATGCCGGCACCCAGGATGTAAACCGGATCGGGGCTCATGTGCGCCGCTCCTCTACCAGCCTCCAGGCGTAGACGACCCGCTCCACCCCGTCGTCATCGGTGAAGTGCGGGATCAGGGCCAACTCCATCTCGACGCCCACTTTCAGCTGGTCGGCCCGGGAGCCATCGGCGACCTTTCCGAGAACGATCAGGCCCTCCTCGGCCAACTCGACCGCGGCGACGGCGAACGGTTCGAACGGGTCGGAAGGGGGGTAAGGCGGTGGCGGCGCGTAATGGTTCTCGGTGTAGCTCCACACTTTTCCACGTCGCGACAGCGGGACCGATTCCAGTTCGTCACCTTCGCAGGCGGGATTCGGGCAATTGTTCGGCCGAGGCGGGAATACATACGTCGCGCACTGCGGGCACTTGCTGCCGAGCAGGTGCGGCTCGCCGTCGGGGTCGATTTCCCACCAGCCGTCGATAGCCGGTTGCGTGGATGTCGCTGACACGCGGCCAGCTTACCGACTCCCTTTCGCGGAACTGAAACGCGTTCCAATTCGGCCCGGCGGCCCGAACTCGGGCACGCCCGCCAGAGTGTGCCCTCGCTGGTGCCTAGAGTGAGGATGTGACCTCGGACGCCACCACCGCCAAACCGACGTTGATGCTGTTGGACGGCAATTCGCTGGCGTTCCGGGCGTTCTACGCGCTGCCGGCCGAGAACTTCAAGACCAAGGGCGGGCTGACCACCAACGCCGTCTATGGATTCACCGCGATGCTGATCAACCTGCTGCGGGACGAGGCCCCCTCGCACGTCGCCGCGGCGTTCGACGTCTCGCGGCAGACTTTCCGCGCGGACATGTACCCGGAGTACAAGGCCAACCGGTCGACGACTCCCGACGAGTTCCGCGGCCAGATCGACATCACCAAAGAGGTGCTCGTCGCACTGGGCATCACCGTCCTGGCCGAACAGGGGTTCGAGGCCGATGACATCATCGCGACCCTGGCCACGCAAGCCGAGGGGGAGGGTTACCGCGTGCTCGTGGTGACCGGTGACCGCGACTCCCTCCAATTGGTCTCCGACGATGTCACCGTGCTGTATCCGCGCAAGGGAGTAAGCGAACTCACCCGGTTCACGCCTGAGGTCGTTGTGGAGAAGTACGGGCTGACGCCGCGGCAGTACCCGGATTTCGCGGCCCTCCGCGGCGATCCGAGCGACAATCTGCCCGGAATCCCGGGCGTGGGGGAGAAGACCGCCGCCAAGTGGATTGTCGAGTACGGCTCGCTGCGGAGCCTGGTCGACAGCGCCGACGCGGTGCGGGGCAAAGTTGGCGACGCGCTGCGTGCGCACCTGTCCACCGTGGTCCTCAACCGCGAACTCACCGACCTGGTCAAGGAGGTGCCTCTCGCGCAGACGCCGGACACGCTGCGGATGCAACCGTGGGACCGGGATCACATCCACCGACTGTTCGACGATCTCGAATTCCGGGTGTTGCGGGAGCGGTTGTTCGACACGCTGACCTCGGTGGATTCGGAGGTCGACGAGGGGTTCGACGTTCGCGGCGGTGCGCTGGGGGCGGACGCCGTCGGCCGATGGCTGGCCGACCATGTGCGCGACGGCCGCCGGGCCGGACTGGCCGTGGTCGGCACGCACCTGGCGTACGACGCCGACGCCACCGCGCTGGCGATCGCCGCCGCCGACGGCGAGGGCTGTTATCTCGAAACCGCCAGGCTGACGCCTGCGGACGAAACGGCACTTGCGGAGTGGCTGTCCGATTGCGGGTGCCCCAAGTCGCTGCATGAGGCCAAACTCGCAATGCACGACCTGGCCGGCCGGGGCTGGACGCTAGACGGTGTCACCTCCGATACCGCGCTGGCGGCCTACATCGTTCGGCCGGGACAGCGCAGCTTCTCCCTCGACGATCTGTCGTTGCGCTACCTTCGCCGCGAGCTTCGCGCGGAAACTGCTGAACAACAACAGCTTTCATTGCTCGATGACGAAGAGGGCATCGATGACCAGGCTGTGCAGACAGTGATCCTGCGGGGCCGGGCCGTCATCGACCTTGCCGACGCGCTCGACCTGGAACTGGCCCGAATCGACTCGGCGCCCCTGCTCTCCGACATGGAGCTACCCGTGCAGCAGGTGCTGGCCGGCATGGAGACGGCGGGCATCGCCGTCGACCTGGACATGCTGAACGGCTTGCAAAGCCGATTCGCCGGCGAGATCCGCGACGCCGCAGAGGCGGCTTACGCGGTGATCGGCAAGCAGATCAACCTCGGTTCACCCAAACAGCTTCAGGTCGTCCTGTTCGACGAGCTGGGGATGCCGAAGACCAAACGCACCAAGACCGGCTACACCACAGATGCCGACGCCCTGCAGTCATTGTTCGACAAGACCGGGCACCCATTCCTGCAGCACCTGCTGGCCCACCGCGATGTCACCCGGCTCAAGGTCACCGTCGACGGCCTGCTCAACGCGGTGGCCTCCGACTGCCGCATCCACACCACGTTCAACCAGACCATCGCCGCCACTGGCCGGCTCTCCTCGACCGAGCCGAATTTGCAGAACATCCCGGTGCGAACCGATGCGGGCCGTCATATTCGCGACGCGTTTGTGGTCGGTGACGGCTATACGGAACTGATGACCGCCGACTACAGCCAGATCGAAATGCGGATCATGGCCCACCTGTCGCGCGACGATGGCCTCATCGAGGCTTTCAACACCGGCGAAGATCTGCATTCGTTCGTCGCGTCTCGCGCGTTCGGCGTTGAAATCGACAGTGTCACACCAGAACTGCGGCGCCGGGTGAAAGCGATGTCCTATGGGCTGGCCTACGGTCTGAGCGCATACGGGCTGGCGGCACAGCTCAAGATCTCCACCGAGGACGCCAAGGGGCAGATGGACCTGTACTTCGCCCGCTTCGGAGGCGTGCGCGACTATCTGCACTCCGTCGTCGAGCAGGCCCGCAAGGACGGCTACACCTCGACCGTCCTGGGCCGTCGTCGGTACCTGCCCGAGCTGGACAGCAGCAACCGCCAGGTCCGCGAAGCCGCAGAGCGCGCGGCGCTCAACGCCCCGATCCAGGGCAGCGCCGCCGACATCATCAAGGTCGCGATGATCGAGGTGGACAAGGCGCTGCGCGCTGCGAAACTAAAGTCCCGCATGCTCCTTCAGGTTCATGACGAGCTGCTGCTGGAGATCGCCAAGGGCGAGCGTGACCGGGTCGAGGCGCTGGTTCGCGACAAAATGGGGTCGGCGTACCCGCTGGACGTGCCCCTGGAGGTGTCGGTGGGCTACGGCCGCAGCTGGGACGCAGCCGCACACTAGCCGGGACCGGGCATCGCCGAGGAACTCATCGCGTTCTGACCGGGCGACGCCAGCCGTGGGGGACTCGCCGGATTGGTGTCGACAGCCCCGGTTCGGCGTCCGCCGTCACCGACCCGGGCGGTGGTATGCCGCAAGCCACTGCAAGGCCGGAGCCCCGAGCGCGCGCGTCGCGTAGACGGCCTGCGTCTCGTCGTTGAACAAGGCGTAGACCCGTGCGTCGCCGAAGCCCCGGTCGATGCGGTCCCGGACGAACGCCAGGTCCACGACCTTGGTGGCGAAGTTGCAGACCGCCCGGGCTGCGGGCTTCCCCCCGAACCGGCGCGCCGCGGCGACCGCCAGCTTTCGCTCGCGCATCGATCCCAACCAGACTGCTTCCTGGGGCGTCACCAGCCCGGCGGCTACCATCCCGGGCAGCTTGTCAGCCACGATGCGCTGTTCCCTGCGGCGGCTGTAGACGGCAAGAATCGCGACAAGCATGAAGATCGGCACCATCCAAACGACGTACAGGCCGAAGTACGCCTGCACGCCCAACAGAGCGGAGCCGTTCCACAACCCGTGCATCATCACCGCGGCCGCGTAGCCGAGCAGGATGCAGACGGCCTTGGCGACGAAACTGCGCCGCCGAAGCGCGAAATACACACCGATTCCGATGAACGTGGTGAACAGCGGGTGCGCGAACGGGGCCATGATCAGGCGCATCGCCGCAGTCACCAGCGAGGCGGCCATCGTTTCGCTGTTGGCGATGTAGAACACATCTTCGACCCAGGCGAAGCCCGCAGCGGTGACGCCGGCGTAGACCAGGCAGTCGGTCAGCGAGTTGAGTTCGTTGCGGCGCCGGCCGGTCATCATGATCAGCAGGAACAGCCCCTTGGCCGCCTCCTCGATGATCGGCGCTCCCAGCGCGACCGTGATCGGACTGGTGGTGGAATCGACCGTCGCGGCCGGATTGATCAGCGACTCCGTGACGACTTCTAGGACCACCGATACCAGAACCGCCACCGATGCCCCCCATAGAAAGGCGAATACCAGAAGTCGTGGGGGCTCGGGCTCCCAGCGATCCAGCCACAGGTACGCCAACAGGACGGCGGCGATCGCGATCGTCGTGAGGGACAACCCGATCGCGGCGCCGTCCGGGTTGGACGCGGTGATCAGGATCATGATCAGCCCGACCAGAGTGCCGAGCGTGATCAGCACGGCGATCGGCGCTCCGACGTTGCGCACCCTGCCGGGCCGTCCGGCATTGACCGGAATCGGTATCGGAGATGGGCCGGGGTGTGTCATCTGAGCAGGGTAGCCACCCGGCGCGCCGGAGGGTGATCTACTCTTCGTACGGCTCTGCCCACCGATGCCGGCGGCACCGTCCGATGCACGCGAAACGCAGGTTTGTCCAGCGTGTGCGGCGTCAAGTAGGCTGAGCCGGTATCCGCGTGCGCACTGTCGCGGGCACACTCAAATAGCGATCCCGTCCCTACGACCAGACCCTGTCCGGAGCAACCCAACAACATGCCAAGCCCCTCCGTCGCCTCGCCGCAAGTTGCCATCAATGACATTGGCACCCCCGAGGACTTTCTCGCCGCCATCGACAAAACCATCAAATACTTCAACGATGGCGACATCGTCGAAGGGACCGTCGTCAAGGTCGACCGTGATGAAGTCCTGCTCGACATCGGTTACAAGACCGAAGGTGTCATCCCTTCCCGTGAGCTGTCCATCAAGCACGACGTCGACCCCAATGAGGTTGTCTCCGTCGGCGACGAGGTCGAGGCTCTGGTCCTCACCAAGGAGGACAAGGAAGGCCGCCTGATCCTGTCCAAGAAGCGCGCCCAATACGAGCGCGCCTGGGGCACCATCGAAGAGCTCAAGGAAAAGGACGAGGCCGTCAAGGGTGTCGTGATCGAGGTCGTCAAGGGCGGCCTGATCCTGGATATCGGCCTGCGCGGCTTCCTTCCGGCGTCGCTGGTCGAGATGCGCCGCGTCCGAGATCTGCAGCCGTACATCGGCAAGGAGATCGAGGCCAAGATCATCGAACTGGACAAGAACCGAAACAATGTCGTACTCAGCCGCCGCGCCTGGCTCGAGCAGACCCAGTCCGAGGTGCGCAGCGAATTCCTCAACCAGCTCACCAGAGGCGTCATCCGCAAGGGTGTCGTGTCGTCCATCGTCAACTTCGGCGCTTTCGTCGACCTCGGCGGTGTTGACGGGCTGGTCCACGTCTCCGAGCTGTCCTGGAAGCACATCGACCATCCCTCCGAGGTCGTTGCGGTGGGCGACGAGGTGACCGTCGAGGTCCTCGACGTCGACATGGATCGCGAGCGGGTTTCGTTGTCCCTGAAGGCGACGCAGGAAGATCCGTGGCGGCACTTCGCGCGCACCCACGCCATCGGGCAGATCGTCCCCGGAAAGGTCACCAAGCTGGTGCCCTTCGGTGCATTCGTCCGGGTCGAGGAAGGCATCGAGGGTCTGGTGCACATCTCCGAGTTGGCCGAGCGGCATGTCGAAGTGCCAGATCAGGTCGTGTCGGTCGGCGAAGACGCGATGGTCAAGGTCATCGACATCGACCTGGACCGGCGCCGGATCTCGCTGAGTCTCAAGCAAGCCAACGAGGATTACACCGAGGAGTTCGACCCGAGCAAGTACGGCATGGCCGACAGCTACGACGAGCAGGGCAACTACATCTTCCCCGAGGGTTTCGACCCGGAGACGAACGAATGGCTCGATGGCTTCGACAAGCAGCGCCACGAGTGGGAAGCCCGCTACGCCGAGGCCGAACGCCGGCACAAGGTGCATGCTGCGCAAATGGAGAAATTCGCCGCCGCCGAGGCAGCAGATGTCGCCGCGGCCGGTTCGAAGTCCAACGGCGCGTCGCGGTCCGACGAACCCACCGGCGGGTCGCTGGCCAGCGACGCCCAGTTGGCAGCACTGCGGGAGAAACTCGCCGGCAGCGCTTGAGGGCCGGTTACCACGACAAGGGTGAAGCCACGTTGCGCCGTGTACAGCGGCCTGCGTGGCTTCACTGTCTCCCCGACGATGTGAAGAGCTCCTGGACGATGTGAAGGGCCAACTCATGCTGAGGATCGGTCTGACCGGCGGTATCGGAGCGGGGAAGTCTACGGTTTCCGCGGCATTTGCAGAGTGTGGCGGGATCGTCGTGGACGGCGACGTGATCGCTCGCGAAGTCGTGGAACCGGGCACTGAGGGACTGGGCAAGCTGGTCGATGCGTTCGGCCGGGCAATCCTGCACGACGACGGAGCCCTCAACCGGCCCGCCTTGGCTGCCCTGGCGTTCAGCGACGACCAGAAGCGTGCGACGCTGAACGGCATCGTGCACCCCCTTGTGGCACGGCGGCGTTCCGAGTTGATTTCGGCTGCGGTCGACTCCGCCGAGAACCCGGTGATCGTCGAGGACATCCCGTTGTTGGTGGAGTCCCAGATGGCGCCGATGTTCCCGCTCGTCGTCATCGTCCACGCGGACCAGGCGCTCCGCGTCAAACGCCTCGTCGAGTACCGGGGCTTCAGCGAGGGGGACGCCCGCGCACGCATCGCGGCGCAAGCCACCGACGAACAACGCCGTGCCGCGGCCGACGTGTGGCTGGATAATTCGGGCAGCCCCGCTGAGCTGGTGAGGCGTGCCCGTGAACTCTGGTCCGACAGAATCGTGCCGTTCGCACACAACCTGCACGTCCGCTCACCGGCGCGAAGCGCTCCGCGGCAGGTGCCTTACGACCCGGCGTGGCCGGACCAGGCGCGCCGGATTGTGGCACGCCTGAACACCGCCTGCGGGCACCGGGCCAAGCGTATCGACCATATCGGGTCTACGGCGGTGCCGGGTCTAGACGGCAAGGACGTCATCGACGTTCAGGTGACCGTCGACTCGCTGCGCACTGCCGACGAACTCGCCGATGCTCTGCTGAGCGCCGGCTACCCACATGTCGAACACATTGTCGCCGACGTCGCCGAGCCCGACGGTCGCAGTACCGTTGCCGGATTCGATCACACCGAAGGCGATACACTGTGGCACAAGCGATTTCACGCATCGGCCGACCCCGGCCGGCCAACCAACGTACACATCAGGGTCGACGGCTGGCCCAACCAGCAATTCGCGCTGCTGGTAACCGATTGGCTGGCGGCCAAACCGGGCGTGCACGCGGAATGTCACGCGGTCAAGCGCGCTGCCGAAGCTCAGGGCCCTCCGAGCACCGGGGTCTACACCGAAGCCGAGCAACCTTGGCTTCCCGATGCATACCGCCGGGCGTGGGAATGGGCTGATGCGTATGGCTGGCGGACCGAACGGTCTTAAGCGGTAGGCAGAGACGCCGTCACAGGCGTGTTGGCGGTAGTTCCCGCACCGGTCCCGTCGTTGAGGGGCGCGCCGCACATCAGCTTTCCGTAGTCCGGATCCTCGTTGGCCGGTATCAACCTCGGCCCTATCCACTGGTCCGCCCGTGCGGTGGTTTCGTCATCGACCAATATTTCGCAATGCAGGTTGGCCGAGTAGGGCCACTGGATACGAACCTGCATCCCCGCTTGCGCGGGGTCTGACAAAACCGCTTGCACTTCAAATGTGCGACCCGGCAGCATTGTGGGAACGGCGCTCTGGATCTGGGTGTCGCTGATGTTGAAGGTGATCAGCGCGCCGCGGGAGACGCCGTCGACACGCGCACGGTAGGTGATGTTATGTAGCTCCGGTTGGGGAGAGGGCTCGGGATCAGGAATCGGCTCGGCCCACCCAGCTGCCGGGCCGAATAGCATGCACATGAGCATGGCCAGCGCCGTGCCGGCTGCTCGCGGGTGGAGATTCATATTCGCGGACACCACGCAATTATCGCCACGAGAGTTCCATATCGTTACTTTGCAGCCAGGCATGCAGGTCGTGACAGTGTGCGGCCAGGCCGTCAACCGCCCCGACCGCAGTGCGGATCGCCCGCTCGGCGGTTTTGGCATCCAGCAGGCCTGAGCGGTTCGCTTCCAGCAGCTCGTCGAGGTCGATCAGTTCGGTGCGCTTCCCGGTGTAGACCACGAGGTCGACATAGTGGTCCTCGGTTGCCCACAGTTCATCGCCGCCGCGGATGTCACCGACGTCGAGGTAGTAATCCTGGTCACGTTCATAGCCGGGGTTCCAGTGGAAGACATTGGCTCGTAACCGAAGGGTCGGCAGCAGCCACGATTCCAGGTAATGGAACTGTGCGCGCCCCGGTGTGGGCCGGGCCATGTACAGGCCCCACGGCCGAACGGTGTAGACGTCCACCGCCCGCACGATGCCCTTGGGATCGGTGTTGGTGCGGGCGATCAGGTCGAATATCTCGCGCTTGGGTGGATGGATGCCGGTCACGTATGGGCTTCGATCAGCTGCGCGGTCAGTCGGATCGGCGGCTTACGACGCTGGTCGGTCGCAGCTTGACGGCAAGATAGACGGTGCGGACCGCGAGTGTGGACTCGATCTCCTCGATGATGGGCGAGAAGAATTGACTTCTGTACTCGTCATCGCTCATGGATGTCACCGCGAAGAGCATCGCACTGAACGCGGCGAAGAGCGTGGCGTTGCGAAGGAGTGCTACCGGTACCCCGACGATTCGGGAGGGAACGGGCTGGGAGCCGATCCAGAGTGCCGCGGTCTGCGGCGTCACGACGATGAGGCCCAGCACTATGAAGAAAACCAGCAATGCGAATGCGACGACCCCCGCCTGCGCGAGCTGTCGAGAGGCGAGCATCACCAGGAGGTTTCGCTGCTGACGCCCGTTGAGCGGTGGGTTGTCCAGCTGACCGGTGCGGGCCAACTCGTCGATGGACACCGTGGCCACCGGTGTGCCCACCACCTTTTCCGAAAGTCGCTGCGCGCTGAACTCCTGCTCGACGCGGCTGATTTCCTCGTGCAACCGGTTGGCGGCCGCAACGATCGTGATCGCCCCGAACATTCCCGCTACCAGCGACAGTCGCCACCACGGCAGCGAGTTCATCGCCTGCCACAGCTCGCCGGTGAAGAACAAGAACACGTTGGCGATGAGTAGCAGTGGCAGCGCCCAGCCCAGCAGCCGGCGCACGCTGTTTCGCATGTCGAAGACGGTGCGACGGACGGCCCGCCCCAGCAGTGCCCCCAGGCTGTAGGTTGCGGCCAGGTGGGTGGCGATGAAGGCCACGACGAAGAAGATGACGAATCCGAGCGCACCGGCCACCTCACCGCCGGGGGGCGTCACAGTTCCACTGGAAACGAACTGGATGAGCGGCACTGCGATGGGTAATGACGCGTAGATGATCAACAGTGCGATGGTTGCCATCCGGGAGAATCTTGGCAGCTTCCGGTGGACCAGCCCGGCCGCGACCCGGACGGTGACTATCACCGCAATGACCACCATCAGGTATCCCCACCGCCATTGGCCTTCGCCTCCCAGCGGCACCAGCCATACCAGGCTCGCCAGCGACGCCATCAGCGACAACGGCACCAGCATTCGGGGGAGTACATGCTCGGTGAAACTGTAGCCGTCGATCATCGTGGCCATGCCGCGCCGGGTGAACCATCGTTCGGTTAGGCGCACTATCTCCGACGAGACCGCGGTTCGGCCGCCGGGGTCCGAGGTTTTGGCGATCGACTCGCGAGCGCCCGATTGCCGGCTCCAAGATGACGGGTTCCACAAAGTCTGCCCATCGGCCCTCGGTTCCCAGTTTGTCGATGAAGTCACCCAGAGCAGCGAATTTGTCAGGCAACTCGCTCTTCCATTCGCCGATGGAATTGCCCGGATCCGCCGCCGCGGCCACCACTTCGTCGTACTCGGGCGCTGGTCTGCCTTCACGCCGCCGCCGCCAGGCGTTGGCCCGGTTGTGAACGGGGCCGCCTTCGGGATCGCTTTGTTCACAATACCGTGTCGGGCGGCCGGTTGCCGGATCGCGACGACTTGGCCGGCGGCAACCGGGGTAGTGGCACTGGCTCGCGTCGTAGCCACGAGCAGGTTCGACCTTCTCGCGACCCATGCCCGCGAACTTTACGCCTCCTTTGATTCATTTCTGGGGGCGAAAGTTCACAGAGCCAAGGTTGATTTGCGATGGTGGACAGCGGCCGCCGGCCGGAGTGCTGCGGTCGCAGCAAACCTGCGCGGGCCCGCAACGAATTGCGCGACGAATTCGTGACGAATCGGTCGCAGGACGGCTTCGTGGTTGTTCCGGTGGTTGCCGCCCCTTGGCGCCGTCGCCTTCGGCGGGGCTGACGCGGTCGGCGTGAGCTGTCGGTGGATCCGCATACTCTTGACGGCATGGCTTTCGCTACCGAACATCCCGTGGTTGCGCGTTCGGAGTACCGCGCGGTCGAAGACGTCGTGCGGGCAGGTGGGCGGTTCCAGGTGGTCAGCGACTACGAACCGGCCGGTGACCAACCGTCGGCCATCGCGGAACTGGAGCGTCGCCTCCGGCACGGGGACAAGGACGTCGTCCTTCTCGGCGCCACCGGAACGGGCAAGTCCGCGACCGCAGCGTGGCTCATCGAGCGGCTGCAGCGGCCCGCCCTGGTCATGGAACCAAACAAGACGCTGGCCGCGCAGATGGCCAACGAGCTGCGGGAGATGTTGCCGCACAACGCCGTCGAGTACTTCGTCTCTTACTACGACTATTACCAGCCTGAGGCCTACATCGCACAGACGGATACCTACATCGAAAAGGACAGCTCGATCAACGACGATGTCGAGCGGCTGCGCCACTCGGCCACCTCCAGTCTGTTGTCCCGACGCGATGTGGTGGTGGTCGCCTCGGTGTCGTGCATTTACGGCTTGGGCACTCCGCAGTCCTACCTGGACAGGTCGGTGGAGCTGAAAGTGGGGGACGAAGTCGCCCGCGACGGCCTGCTCAGGCTGCTGGTGGACGTCCAGTACACCCGCAATGACCTGGCGTTCACCCGCGGTTCGTTCCGGGTCCGGGGTGACACCGTGGAGATCATCCCGTCGTACGAGGAGCTCGCCGTTCGCATCGAGTACTTCGGCGACGAGGTCGAGGCGTTGTACTACCTGCACCCGCTGACCGGCGACATCGTCCGCAAGGTGGACTCGCTGCGCATCTTCCCGGCCACGCATTACGTCGTCGGTCCCGACCGGATGGCGCACGCGATCTCCACCATCGAATGCGAACTCGAGGAGCGGCTTGCCGAGTTGGAGGGTCAGGGCAAGCTCCTGGAAGCCCAACGCCTGCGTATGCGCACCAACTACGACGTCGAGATGATGCGCCAGGTCGGCTTCTGCTCCGGCATCGAGAACTACTCGCGCCACATCGACGGCCGTCCTGCCGGTTCGGCTCCCGCGACACTGTTGGACTACTTCCCCGAGGACTTCCTGCTGGTGATCGATGAGTCCCACGTCACCGTGCCGCAGATCGGGGGCATGTACGAGGGTGACATGTCCCGCAAACGCAATCTCGTCGATTTCGGCTTCCGGTTGCCCTCCGCGGTCGACAACCGCCCGCTGACATGGGAGGAGTTCGCTGACCGTATCGGCCAGACCGTATACCTGTCAGCGACGCCGGGCCCCTTCGAGCTCAGTCAGTCCGGCGGCGAGTTCGTGGAGCAGGTCATCCGGCCGACCGGCCTGGTCGACCCGAAGGTCATCGTCAAACCCACGAAGGGTCAGATCGACGACCTGATCGGGGAGATTCGCATACGCGCCGGTCGTGACGAGCGCGTGCTTGTCACGACGTTGACCAAGAAGATGGCCGAGGACCTCACCGACTACCTGCTCGAAATGGGCATCCGCGTGCGCTACCTGCACTCCGAGGTGGACACGCTGCGGCGGGTGGAGCTGCTGCGGCAGCTGCGCCTCGGCGACTACGACGTACTGGTCGGAATCAATCTGTTGCGTGAGGGTCTCGACCTGCCGGAGGTGTCGCTGGTTGCGATACTCGACGCCGACAAGGAGGGGTTCCTGCGTTCACCGCGCAGCCTGATCCAGACCATCGGCCGGGCGGCGCGAAACGTGTCCGGTGAAGTGCACATGTACGCCGACACGATGACCGATTCGATGAAACAGGCCATTGACGAGACGGACCGGCGCCGGGCCAAGCAGATGGCCTACAACGACGAACATGGCATCGACCCGCAGCCGCTGCGCAAGAAGATCGCTGACATCCTGGACCAGGTGTACCGCGAGGCCGACGACACCGAGGCCGTGGCTGTCGGCGGCTCCGGGCGCAATTCTTCGCGCGGCCGAAGAGCGCAGGGCGACCCGGGCCGTTCAGTCAGTGCCGGGGTGCTCACGGGCCGTGATACCACGAAAATGCCCCGGGCCGAGCTTGCAGACCTGATCAGAGATTTGACTGAGCAGATGATGGCCGCGGCGCGCGACCTGCAGTTCGAGCTCGCCGCACGGATCCGAGACGAGATCGCCGACCTGAAAAAAGAGCTTCGCGGTATGGATGCCGCCGGTTTGAGGTGAACGACCAATCCGACCGCTGATGACTGACGAGCGGTGGCCGTGACCGAGACGCCGGCCAACCGGGCGGGTACCTGGCGTGACCTGGCGAGCCCGCGATACCTGGGCACCTCCACCGTGCTTGCCGGTGGTGTCGCGCTGTACGCCACCAACGAGTTCCTCACCATCAGCCTGCTGCCCAGCGCCGTCGCCGACATCGGTGGCCACCGGCTTTACGCATGGGTGACGACGGTGTATCTGGTGGCATCGGTGGCCGCTGCCACCACCGTCGAAGCGCTGCTCACGCGGTTGGGTCCCCGATTGGCATACCTGCTGAGCATCGGCGTGTTCGGTATAGGGAGCCTGGTGTGCGCTTTCGCTCCGGCCATGGAGATCCTGTTGGCCGGAAGATTCGTGCAGGGCGGCGCCGGCGGAATCCTGGCGGGCCTTGGCTATGCGGTTATCAATTCGGCTCTGCCGCAACGACTGTGGACCAGGGCATCCGCCCTGGTGTCGGCAATGTGGGGAGTGGGTACCGTCGCCGGACCTGCGGCCGGCGGTCTGTTCGCCCAGTTCGGACTGTGGCGCTGGGCATTTGGTGCGCTGGTGATCCTGTGCGCCGCACTCGCGGCGCTGGTCCCCGTGGCGCTGCCCTGCTCGGCCGGCGGACCCGCCTTGGCCCGGTGGAGCATTCCCTGGCGGTCGTTGCTGTTGCTGGGTGCTGCGGCCATGGCGGTCAGCGTCGCGGGCATCCCCCGCCGGCCGGGCGCCACGGTCGCGTTGATCGGTACCGGCGTCGTGCTGGTCGGGGCTTTCCTGTGGGAAGACCGTCGGCGCAGTCCATCGGTACTGCCGCCCAGCGCATTTCGTCCCGGGCCGCTGAAGTGGGTCTACGTCACGCTCGGTGTATTGATGGCGGCGACCATGGCCGACATGTACGTACCGCTGTTCGGTCAACGACTGGCTCACCTGGTGCCCGTCGCCGCGGGATTCGTCGGTGTCGCACTGTCAGTCGGCTGGACCACGAGCGAGATCGTGAGCGCATCTGTGAGCAAGACCGCCTCAGTGGTCCGCATCGTGGCGGTCGCGCCGGTGGTGATGGCCGCGGGACTTTCGCTCGCCGCGGTCAGTCAGTTCGACGACGCATCGTTGTGGCTGGTGGCCGTCTGGGTGGTGGCGATGTTCGTCAGCGGATGCGGGGTGGGTATGGCCTGGCCGCACCTGTCGGCCAAGGCCATGAGTTGCGTCGACGATGCCGCCGAAAGCGCCACCGCGGCCGCCGCCATCAACACCGTGCAGTTGATGTGCGGTGCATTCGGAGCGGGATTGGCGGGAATCGTCGTCAACGTCAACGAACATGACGACGCCAGCGCTGCACGATGGTTGTTCGCGGTGTTCGCGTTCCTGGCGGCATCGGGTTGTATTGCCTCTTATCGCGCCGGCCGCACCGTCTCGCCGTGATCGAGGCACTCCGAACGCCGGAAGGCTCCCACCTGCTGCCACACCGACGTTTGCGTGGGGTTTATTTCCCGGATTTCTCCGATTCGGTGACCATCGGTTGTGTCCGCTCCGGATAATCGGGCAATGACGTCGATTTGGAGAAGCGGTCTCACG
Source organism: uncultured Actinomycetota bacterium (assembly GCA_963846905.1). Taxonomy (GTDB): domain Bacteria; phylum Actinomycetota; class Actinomycetes; order Mycobacteriales; family Mycobacteriaceae; genus Mycobacterium. The sequence continues at coordinate 75,259 of CAWJYB010000009.1, read as the reverse complement.
CGGGCGGGCATGTCGTTGGCGTGTGTGGTAGCCGGTATTTGCGGAGCCTTGGCCGCCCCCGCCGCCCATGCCAATGAGGCCGCGCCGACGCTTCCGGTATTCACGCCCCATCCATCGGATTGGTCTCCCGACTACACGGTGTTCCCTTACAACCTGTGGCAGATCCGCGTCACCCCCGAACAAGTCACCGCTCAGCGTGACGCGTGCCAATGGTTCAATGCCCAGTACGACACGCTGAGGAACCAAATCTACGGATTCCAGTACTTCCTGGCCGATCAACACGACTACTGGACGGCGCCCGGCGTGCAGGTCGCCGGGGATCTGGTCGCCGCCAACCTCGACCAATCGGCCGCCTTCCTGGAACCCCGTGCTCGTACGTTGTTCATCATCAACTATCCGGACCAAAGCGAATACTCTCCGCTGTATAACGGCGATTCGATCCATCACCTCTGGTACCAACTGACCCAGATCGGCGACAAGATCAAGCGGAGACTGCCGGCCGGACAGATCAACGCCAACATCGTGGCGATGAATGTGTACGGCAGCGTCATCCGCGATTCTGGCGTATGTGACGGAGCCTAGCCATCAGGCCATCGATGTCGGCTCGATCCTCACCGGCATGTGCCGTACTCCGGAATGTTTGTTGCTGCGAACGTATTCCAGCGGGCCGGTCAGGGTGAGTTTGCCGTTCGGTGATCGGCCACCATCGATCAACGCTTGGGTCACCCCCGACAGCAAGTCCTCGGATGGTTCAGCGCGTTTGCGCTCAAACACATCGCTGCCATAGCAGTAACAACCCAGGACCGGCCACGGAAACAACGCCGGTGTCGCATGTCGTGGCGGCCACGCTCACGCCTCGGGTTCGTTGAAGAAGCGGCCCTGGAACGCGTTCACCAGGATCTCCACGGCCGGGTCCATCTGCGCCCGCAATCCCATAACTGAGCAGACCGACACCCATCGCCGCACCCGCGAAGGCGACCCGCATCTCGTAGTCGTCGGTGTCGGGCGGGATCTCGCCTCGGCGTCGCGCACGGTCGAACATGTCGTGCATGGCCGATACCAGCCCATGACCGTCAGAGGACGGGGTATCGAGCAGTTCGGGGTGCCGACGCACCTCAAGCGGAATCGACGCCAGAACGAAGTGATGGCCGGACAGCGCTGGTGCACCTGCACCGATGCGCGGAACACCGCGGCGATCTGGTCTCGAGCGCTCGGCGCCCTGGATCGCCGCCAGGTACTCGGCCATCAGCTCGGCCAGTGCGGCATCGAACACCGCCCGGTAAAGCTCGCGTTTGGACGGAAAAGTACTGATAGATCGCGGAGTGCACGACTCCGGCTGCATCGGCGATCTCGGTCATCCGCGCGCCGCCGTGGCCCCGGTTGCCGAATTGCACCCGCGCCGCGGCCAGCAGCCGCGGCGCGGTCTGCTCGGCCGAGCTCCCCGGTGGACGCCCGACCCGCGCGGCGCGCCGACGCACCGTCTTGCCCGAACTCGAGGTCGCCACCAAACAGAAGTTACCCGGTGGGCACGAGGCGACCCGTGATACCAAGCGCGCGCCCTGACCGGGCAGCTTCGCTCAAATCAGCACCCCGATTCCTTGGCCCAGCCAAGGCCGGGCGCCCTTTTCGCTGGTGGATACCGAGATTGCCCGCCAGACTTGTGTCGCGATTTGCCCCCGTCACCGGTCGGAGACACGTTAATGTCTCGGTTGACGTGGGATGTTCCGAGCACTTGGAGGGTACGTATGTGGGAGAAGCGCTATAAGACCATTCTGGTCGGCACGGACGGGTCGGATTCGTCGTTTCTCGCCGTGAAGCGGGCGGGTGAAATCTCCGCGCGTATCGAGTCCCCCCTGTACATAGCCACGGCATTCTTGCCTACGGGGAAGTCCAGCGGTGTGGAAGCCCTCAAGGAGGAGTCCTACAAGCTGTCGGGCAACGCGCCCATCTATGCGCTCCTGCAGGACGCCAAGGAACATGCCGAGGAGGCCGGCGCCAGAAACGTCGAGGTGCGGGCCGTCAAGGGTGCTCCCGTCGATGCGCTCGTCAAGATCGCCGAGGAGATCCATGCGGACCTGCTGGTGGTGGGCAACGTCGGTCTCAACACCATGACGGGCAGATTCCTCGGCTCGGTCGCCGGCAACCTCGCACGGAAGACGAAGTGCGACGTTCTGATCGTGCACACGAGTCACACGAAGTAGCGCTACCGCTACCAGCCGCGTTCGCGCCATTCCGCTAGGTGTGGGCGCTCGGCCCCGATCGTGGTGTCGTCACCGTGGCCGGGGTAGACGACCGTGGAATCCGGGTAGACGTCGAACACCCGGCTGACGACGTCGTCAAGGAGTCGCTCAAAGTCGCCCGGGTGCCACGTTTTGCCCACGCCGCCCGGGAATAGCGCAGGCTCTCAGGCGTGAATACCTCAACAGTTGAGCGGGTAGCTGTATGCGCGTATCTCGCACCGAGACGTTTTACGTCCTGACTGCAGATCCGGGCCCTGTCATCGGCTAACGCGACTGTCAGCCGTGTCACCTGAACGGGTCGATTCGGTTGATCGCCCCGATGCGCTTGGGTTCGGAGACCTGGACGTTAATCGCCGGTGTGTTTGAGGTTGGCGCGCCGCGAGCCACCCTTGCGGGTCAGCCAGCAACGAGGCGGGGATGCGGCGCCGGCCCGCCGTGTCGAGCATAAAGCCGATCTGCTCGGTGCGCACCATGCGCTGAATGTCACGGGTGGAGACGCCCAGGCGCGCAGCGGCCTGCGGATAGGTGAGTAGTTGGTCGGGGTTGGCGGTGGTCAATTTGGTGCTGCCTTCCGTGGTGGTTTACCTACGTTGGGCAGCCTGCGAACCTCACCAGCCGCGTTCGCGCCACTCCGCTAGATGCGGACGCTCAACCCCTAGCGTCGTGTCGTCGCCGTGGCCGGGATAGATGACAGTGTCATCCCCGTACACCGCGAAGACCTTCGTCTCAAGGTCGTTCATCAGTGATGCGAAGTCAGCCGGGTGTGTTGTACGCCCAGGACCGCCCGGGAACAGACAATCGCCGGTGAATAGCTGGGTGACGCCTCCTGTCGCTTCGCCGGCCAAGGCCAGCGCGACCGACCCGGGCGTGTGGCCGCGCAGGTGGATCACGTCAAGGGTTAGGTCACCGATTGCCACGGTGTCGCCGTTTTGCAGAATCCGGTCAGGCCTGACGGGTAGCGGTTCGGCATCCAGCTGATGGGCGGCCGTGGGCGCACCCGTTGCCCGGGCAAGCGCCTTTAGTGCCTGCCAATGGTCGAAGTGCTGATGGGTCGTCACGATCAGCTTCACATCAGGCGCGTGGCTGCGGACCACCGCCGTCAAGGTGTCGGCATCGTTTGCGGCGTCGACAAGCAGTGATTCACCGGTCCGGGAACATGTGATCAGATATGCGTTGTTATCCATCGGCCCCACCGATACCTTCACGATGGCCGCTCCCGGCAGGATGCGCCGGGAGCCGCGGCCGGGTTCGACGTGACCGGTGTAGATGTCGTCGATGATTGTCATGGCGGTCACGTTACTGGTGGCCGGATCGCTGTCGGTAGGGGCGCATAGCATGGGAGCCGGCGTCTGTCCCCACTCCCGCCGGACGTCGGAAAGCATGTGGTAATCGAGTAACCCTGAAAGGGGCGGTGTGGCTGATCGCCTGATCGTCAAGGGTGCGCGCGAACACAACTTGCGCAGCATCGATCTCGACCTTCCGCGCGACGCCATGATCGTCTTCACCGGGCTTTCCGGGTCCGGCAAGTCGTCGCTGGCGTTCGACACCATTTTCGCCGAGGGGCAGCGCCGTTATGTCGAATCGTTGTCCGCGTACGCGCGGCAGTTTCTCGGCCAGATGGACAAACCCGACGTCGACTTCATCGAAGGGCTCTCGCCGGCCGTATCGATCGATCAGAAGTCGACAAACCGGAACCCACGATCGACTGTCGGCACGATCACCGAGGTCTACGACTACCTGCGACTGCTTTACGCCCGGGCCGGGACACCGCACTGTCCCCTGTGCGGTGAGCGAATCGCCAGGCAGACTCCGCAGCAGATCGTCGACCAGGTGCTCGCCATGGAGGAAGGAACCCGCTTTCAGGTTTTGGCGCCGGTGGTACGGACTCGTAAGGGCGAGTTCGTCGACCTGTTCGACAAGCTCAACATGCAGGGATACAGCAGAGTGCGCGTCGACGGCGTGGTCCATTCGCTCACCGACCCGCCCAAGCTCAAGAAGCAGGAAAAGCACGACATCGAGGTGGTCGTCGACCGGCTCAGCGTCAAGGCGTCCGCCAAACAGCGGCTCACCGAATCGGTGGAAACCGCGCTGGGCCTGGCCGACGGGATTGTCGTCTTGGAGTTCCCCGATGATCGAGACGGTGAGTCCGACCGTAACCATGAGCAGCGGTTCTCCGAGAAATTGGCGTGCCCAAACGCACATCCGCTGGCGGTCGACGACCTCGAGCCCCGGTCGTTTTCATTCAACTCGCCCTACGGCGCGTGCCCGGAATGCGCCGGGCTCGGGATCCGCAAGGAGGTCGACCCCGATCTGGTTGTCCCCGATCCCGAGCTGACCCTCGCCGAAGGTGCCGTGGCGCCCTGGGCGATGGGGCACACCGCCGAGTACTTCATCCGCATGATGGCGGGGCTGGGTGAGGCGCTGGGGTTCGACGTGGACACCCCGTGGCACCGACTACCGGCCAAGGCGCGCAAGGCGATTCTTGATGGCGCTGACCAGCAGGTGCACGTCCGCTACAAGAACCGGTATGGACGGGTTCGGTCTTACTACGCCGATTTCGAGGGTGTGCTGGCGTTTCTGCAGCGCAAGATCGACCAGACCGACTCCGAGATGATGAAGGAGCGCTACGAGGGCTTCATGCGCGACGTGCCGTGCCCGGTGTGCAACGGTACCCGGCTGAAGCCGGAGATCCTCGCGGTGACGCTTGCGGCGGGGGAGCGCGGCACGAAATCCATCGCCGACGTGTGTGCGCTGTCGATTTCGGAGTGCTCGGAATTTCTCAACGCGCTCACACTGGGCCCGCGGGAACAGGCCATCGCCGGGCAGGTACTCAAGGAGGTGCAGTCCCGCCTCGGCTTCCTCCTGGACGTCGGCTTGGAGTATTTGTCGCTGGAGCGCGCCGCGGGAACGCTGTCCGGAGGCGAGGCTCAGCGCATCCGGCTGGCCACCCAGATCGGCTCGGGGCTGGTGGGTGTGCTCTACGTGCTCGATGAGCCGTCCATCGGTCTGCATCAGCGCGACAACCGCCGTCTGATCGAAACGCTGACCCGGTTGCGGGACCTGGGCAACACGCTGATCGTCGTCGAGCACGACCAGGACACGATTGCGCACTCCGATTGGGTCGTCGACATCGGTCCGGCGGCCGGCGAGCACGGTGGCACCGTAGTGCACAGTGGCACCTACGATGAGCTGCTGCTCAACAAGAACTCCATAACCGGCGCGTATTTGTCCGGGAGGCAGCGTATCGAGGTGCCGGCCATCCGCCGGCCTGTCGACCATCGTCGCCAGCTGGCGGTCCTGGGTGCCCGCGAGCACAACCTCAAGAACATCGACGTGTCGTTCCCGCTGGGTACGCTTACGGCGGTTACTGGGGTCTCGGGTTCGGGTAAGTCGACATTGGTCAACGACATTCTTGCTGCGGTGCTGGCCAACAAACTCAATGGCGCGCGGCAGGTGCCGGGCCGGCACACCCGGGTCACCGGACTCGATCACGTCGACAAACTGGTGCGCGTCGACCAGTCACCGATCGGACGAACCCCGAGGTCGAATCCGGCCACGTATACCGGCGTATTCGACAAGATCCGCACCCTCTTCGCCGCCACCACGGAGGCGAAAGTTCGTGGTTACCAGCCGGGCCGGTTCTCGTTCAACGTCAAGGGCGGCCGCTGTGAGGCATGCTCGGGCGACGGCACGATCAAAATCGAGATGAACTTCCTACCCGATGTCTATGTGCCGTGCGAGGTCTGCCACGGCGCCCGCTACAACCGGGAAACGCTGGAAGTCCATTACAAGGGCAGGACGATCACCGAGGTCCTCGACATGTCGATCGAAGAGGCCGAGCGATTCTTCGAGCCGATCACCGGCATCCACCGGTACTTGAGGACGCTGGTCGATGTCGGCTTGGGCTACGTGCGGCTCGGTCAGCCGGCGCCGACGCTATCCGGGGGTGAAGCGCAGCGCGTCAAGCTGGCCGCCGAACTGCAGAAGCGGTCTACCGGGCGCACCGTCTACATCCTGGACGAACCGACGACCGGACTGCATTTCGAGGACATCCGCAAGCTGCTCAAAGTCATCAACGGGCTCGTTGACAAGGGCAATTCGGTGATCGTCATCGAGCACAACCTTGACGTCATAAAGACGTCGGACTGGGTCATCGACATGGGACCCGAGGGCGGCGCAGGGGGCGGCACCGTGATCGCCCGGGGCACCCCCGAAGACGTCGCGAGCATACCCGAGAGCTACACCGGCAAGTTCCTCGCCGAGATCGTGGGCGCGACCAAACATCCGCCACGCCGGCGTAAAGTCAGCGCCTGATCGGACGAGGGCGCTCGACCGTTGCCGGCGCCGGCGCAGTGCTGTCAGGCGTCCGCTGGACCCGAACGCATAGCCGACCGAATTTGTTCGAGACGTTCGGCGGCGGCCTTCTGCCTGTCCTCGAAGCGCTTTTCGGCGTCGCGTCCCTCCGGTGCTTCGGAAGCCAGTTCAGACGCACCCAGCCCGGTGGCGAATCGGGTTTCGATCTTCTCCCGGACCGAGTCGAAGGTCGGAATGCCCTCAGGTGTGTATCCGGTGTCCTCCGGCGATGTCGGCGGGCCATCCTCAGCCATCCACCAACAGTACCCGGAGCCCCCTGCGCGGACAGGCGTAATCTTTACCGACCGCCGTGCGGACTCGACCCCTGTTCCTGCGCGGGCGACCACCCGATGGCGGGATCAACCGGCACCCCCCTGACCGGAACCGTCGGCGCGGGTGCTTCCAGGGGCACGGCCGGGACGCCGGGCGTGCCGAGTGCCCCGGCCAGCCATGGCAGAGCCGAGGCGAACGCCCGCGAAGCGAATGGCCAGTCGTGTTCGCCGGGTTGGGTGATGACCGCGCAATGGATGCCATTGGAGGACCCGAGTGCGCACAAGGCGTTGGCCGCGGTTGCCTGGTCGCCCAGGTTGCCCGTGGTTTCGCGGCTGGCGAGCCCCACTCCGGCCGTCTGGGCGACCATCGTGTTGTGCTGTGGTTTCGGGTCGGGGTTGCCGTTGAGCGCGAACCAGCCGGACACGCCGCTGTATCGGCCGTGTCTGGTGATCACGGTGGCGGGGTCGAACGCATACCATGCGGCGAGATCGCCACCGTAGAGCCTGGCGACCGTTTGTGCCTTGGTGCCCGAGTTCGGCGCCATATCACCGGCGATGTCGACGAACGTGCTGAACATGTCGGGATGCATGGCGGTCAGGTCGACCGCGCAGGTACCTCCCATCGACCAGCCCGCGATACCCCATTCGGCGCTGCGTTGGCTGACCCCGAATCTCGCTTCCATGAACGGTGCGACATCCTTGGTCAGGTGGTCGGCGGCATTGCCGCGCGGTCCGTTCACACATTCGGTGTCGTTGTTGAAGGACCCGCCGGAATCCACGAACACGAGTACCGGTGCGTTGCCTGCGTGGGCCGCCGCGAAGCGATCGATCGTCGTGATCGCGTCGCCCGCCCGCAGCCAGTCCGCGGGAGTGTTGAACTCGCCGCCGATCATCATCACGGCCGGCAGCTGAGGCGGTGGTGTGGTGGCGAACCACGCGGGGGGCAGATATACCAGTTCCCCACGATGTTTGAACTTCGACGCGGTCGCCGGGATGGATACCGGAATCACGCTGCCTTTTGGCGGCAGCACATGCCGAATCCGAGACTGGGTCGCCACTTCTGTGACGTGTGCCAGGCTGGTCTGATCGGGCAGCGGGCCGGATGTGAGCTGGTTCCAGGCGTTTTGCACGGTGGGGAAGTAACCGACCCACAGATTGAGCGCCAGAGCGGTGCTGAGCAGGCATACCGGCACCGCCGCCGCCGACACGCCGCGGCGCCACCACCGGGCACTCTTCCAGCCCAGCACCAGCACGCCCGCCGAGAAACCGGTCAGCGCGATCCAGACCCACAATCGGTGGGGTGCCGGGTCTCCGGCGAGCCCTTCCGAGGCGATGTAACAGTGCACTGCGGCGGCGGTCGCCACGCCGACCAGTCCGGTGGCCGGGACCGCGAGCAGGCGCCAGCGCCGACCGCGCCAGCCGACCGCCAGCATCAACAGCGCAGCGGCAGTTGCCTGCACGGTGATTGGCACCCAACCGTGCATCAACGAGATATGCCCATGGAATGGCCCGATCCGGCCGGCGAGCAATGTCACTGGCCAATGGTGACCCGCCATTCTTGGCATTTGCTGTGAACGAGCTGGGCGTGGCGTGGACCCCGCGCGGTGTTTCGGTAGTCCGTCAGCGGGGCTTGGCCAACGGAAACGGCAGCGTCTCCCGGATGCTGTGGCCGGTGATGAGCATGACGACACGATCGACACCCATGCCCAACCCGCCGGTGGGCGGCATGGCGTACTCCATTGCCTGGAGGAAGTCCTCGTCGAGTTCCATCGCCTCGGGATCACCGCCGGCGGCCAGCAAGGACTGCTCCTGCAGGCGGCGACGCTGCTCGACGGGATCGGTCAGCTCACTGTAGGCCGTCCCCAGTTCGACGCCCCACGCCACCAGGTCCCAACGCTCGGCCACACCCGGTTTGCTGCGGTGCGGGCGTGTCAACGGCGAAACCGATACGGGGAAGTCGGTGTAGAACGTCGGCGCACCGGTGCGTTCCTCGACGAGACGCTCGTACATTTCGAGTACGAGCGCTCCGACGTCCCACTGACGGTGATACGGAATGCCGGCCTGCTCACACAGTCGGCGCAGGGTGCCGAGGTCGGTGTCGCTGCCGAGGTGTTCCCCCAGTGCTTCTGATACGGCGTCGTGGACGGTTTGCACAGGCCACCGTCCTGAGATGTCCACCGGCGTGAGGGAACCATCCGGTCCTGGCCGCATCACCACCTGGTCGCCGTTGGCGGCCGTGGCCGCGTTCTGGATGAGTTCTCGGCACCCATCGATCCAGACCAGATAGTCGGCGTGCGCCTGATAGGCCTCGAGCAGCGTGAACTCCGGGTTGTGGCTGAAGTCGACGCCTTCGTTGCGGAATGCTCGTCCGAGTTCGAACACCCGCTCGACACCGCCGACACACAGCTTTTTCAGGTACAGCTCCGGTGCGATCCGCAGGTACAGGTCCAGACCGTAGGCGTTGATATGGGTGCTGAACGGGCGTGCGTTCGCGCCGCCGTGGATCTGCTGCAAGATGGGCGTCTCGACCTCCAAAAAGCCCCTGGCGAAAAGGGTGTCCCTGATGGACCGGAGAATCTGGCTGCGCGCCCTGATGAGGTCGCGCGAATCCGGGTTTATCGCCAAGTCGACATAGCGCGCCCGGACGCGCGCTTCCTGGTCGGTCAGACCCTTCCACTTGTCGGGCAGCGGGTGCAGGCACTTGCCGATCAACCGCCAGCGGCGCACCAGCACCGACCGGGTGCCGGAACTGCTGAACCCGATGGCTCCGGTGACTTCGACAAGATCTCCCAGGTCGATCGTGGCGGTGAACGAATGGGTTCCGGAGTCAGGGTCCAGGGCGGCGTGGTCCAGCACCAACTGGACATCTCCCGACCAGTCCCGCAGCTGTGCGAACACAACCCCGCCGTAGTCGCGGATGCGCAGAATCCGGCCGGCGACGCCCACCTGGACACCGTCGGGCTCGGCCAGCGCCCCCACAACGGTATGACTGGGCGCATTGCCAACCGGATAGGCGTCGATTCCCCTGTCTCGCAGGGTTTGCAGCTTTGCCATCCGGACCCTGACCTGCTCGGGCAGACGTGGACCGCCATCGGCCTCCTCGGAGGCGTCGCTGTAGATGCCCGGCGCGACGTCCGGCGGCGCGTCCGGGCCTGCGAGCGCCTGCGGCACCGACGGGTGATGCCCGGTGTGGTTCTTGTTGCGCCGGCCGAACGGAAGCACCAGGAAGCCTTCTGCGATCACCGAAGCCACACCCACCCGGGGGATCATCCGGGCGTCCTCATAGCAGGCGTAGCGGGGCACCCAGTCGGGGTGGTATTTCATATTCGAGCGGTACAGGGTCTCCAGTTGCCACCATCTGGAAAAGAACACCAGAAGGCTGCGCCATAGTCGCGCGATCGGGCCGGCGCCGAGTTGGGCGCCCTGTTCGAACGCCGACCTGAACATCGCAAAATTCAGGGATATCCGTGAAATGCCGAGTGCCTCCGACTGGAAGCAGAGCTCACTGACCATGAACTCGATGGCTCCGTTCGGGGAACCGGGAGAGCGACGCATCAAGTCCAGCGATCCGCCGTTGGCGCCCCACGGCACAAGCGACAGCATCGCAACCGTTTCCGCACGGTCACCCTCCGCCTTGATCGCTTCGACCAGCAGACAGTCCGCGTCGGCCGCGTCGCCGAGGCGCCCCAGCGCCATCGAGAAGCCGCGTTCGGTCTCGGTATCGCGCCAAGCGTCGGCACGCTTGATCACCTGGGTCATCTCGTCGGCCGACAGCTCCCCGTGCCGGCGGATCCGCACGGTGAGTCCAGCGCGTCTGGCCCGGGTCACGGCCTGGCGCACAGGCTTCATGTCCGGACCCGAGAGCCGGAACCTGTCAGGGTAGAGGACGGCTTCGTCGCCGAGTTCCAGCGCGTTCAGTCCAGCCTCGCGAAACGCCTGGGCCCCCGCGGAGCTGGCGCCCATCACGCCGGGCGCCCAGCCGTAGGACTGGCAGAGTTCCAGCCAGGCGTTGATGGCCGCCGACCATGCGCGCGGATCGCCGATCGGGTCACCGCTGGCCAGGCACACGCCAACTTCGACGCGATAGGTGATCGCCGCGCGTCCGTTGCGGGCGAATACCACCGACTTGTCGCGGCGCGTCGCGAAGTAGCCCAGGGAATCGCTTTTGCCGAACGCCTTCAACAGGAGCCGGATCGCCGATTCGTCCTCAGAAGTGAGCGCATTGTCGGAGCGTTGCGACTGGAACAACACAATCGCTGCGGCCATCAGAGCCAGCGCTCCGAAGAGGCCGAGCAGCGCATTGACGAACGCCTGGGGATGGCCGCTGAACTGCTCGGGACCGGCCCCGGCGAACGCGCTGACGCGGTTGGCCGCATAGAGGAGGCGGTCTTCGGGTGCGAGCGTCCCGGGGAACAGTTCGAGCAATCCCCAACCCAAGACGATCCCGATCGCCATCCCGGTGAGCAGCACTGCGGCGGCCTTGAAGAGCGCACCGCGCCGAACTTTGGCCCAGAACTCGTTGCGTGCCAGGATCAGGAACACCGCCGCTGTGGCATGGAACGTCAGGCCGATCAGTTCACCGATGTGCCCGGTTGTCGGGCCCGCAGAGGACAACAGGTCTGCAAGGTTCCAGCCGATCGAGGCGACCATGTAGGTCAGCAGAATCTGCCATGCGATGCGCTTGCGGGCGGCCAGGGCACCGGCCAGTAGCGCGAGGACGAACGCCCACGCAAAGCTGGTGTCAGGGAAGTTGAAGATATACTCGTTGACGAACTCGCGTGGAATCCTGATCAGTCCGCGCACCGTCACCGAGAAGCTGGCGACCAGCGACAGCGTGGCAATTGTGCCGATCACCCAGCCGGCCGCCGGCGGAACCCAGGGGTGACGGGAGACCGGCCGGAGCGGGGCGTGACTCGTAAGTGTCATAGGCCGCAAGGATATTCGCTCTGCCCGATGATTGCGTGTACACCCCGCTGCCACATGTCCGTGATGTCCGGTGCGCCTGCACGGTCGCGGCCCGCCTGATTGTCGGATCGTCGATCGTGCCTGCTAGACTGTTCTGCGCGACCCGTCCCGGCCCAGCCGGGACAGCAAGTGGAGTCCCCACTCCCACCGCTTACCCCAAGGTACGGCGGTCCGGTCACTGGCATCCGAGGGTGCTTGTTCTGCGGCCCTACGCAGGCGGTGTAAACCGCGACCGGTCGGCATCGGGCCCTGCTTTGTGCAGGGCCTTTTCGCTGATGGCGTGAGACTCCTCCGGAACAACCAGGGAGGCCACATCAGCACTGAGACCCGCGTCAACGAGCGCATCCGTGTACCTGAAGTCCGGTTGATCGGGCCCGGCGGGGAGCAGGTAGGCGTCGTGCGCATCGAAGATGCACTCCGCGTTGCAGCGGATGCCGATCTCGACCTCGTCGAAGTAGCACCAAACGCCAGGCCGCCGGTCTGCAAGATCATGGACTACGGAAAGTACAAGTACGAGACGGCACAGAAAGCGCGCGAGTCTCGCAAGAACCAGCAGCAGACCGTCGTCAAGGAGCAGAAGTTGCGTCCGAAGATCGACGATCACGACTACGAGACCAAGAAAGGTCACGTCGTCCGCTTCCTCGAAGCGGGATCGAAGGTCAAGGTCACCATCATGTTCCGCGGCCGTGAGCAGTCCCGGCCCGAGTTGGGCTACCGGCTGTTGCAACGCCTCGGCTCCGATGTCGCCGACTACGGCTACGTCGAGACATCCGCCAAGCAGGACGGCCGCAACATGACGATGGTGCTGGCACCTCACCGCGGCGCAAAGACTCGTGCCAAGGCGGCCGAGCAGTCGGTGACCCGCCAGCACGATCCGGCCGTGCGTGCCGGCGAGAGCGGGTCGACCGGGACTGACAAACCGCACAACTGACCACTGATTCGACGCTAGATGCGATGAATCACTCGATTGACAGGACATCCATGCCCAAAGCCAAAACCCACAGCGGAGCTTCAAAGCGGTTCCGTCGGACTGGAACCGGCAAGATCGTGCGGCAGAAGGCCAACCGCCGCCATCTCCTGGAGCACAAGCCGAGCACTCGGACTCGTCGTCTCGCCGGCCGGACTGCGGTCGCTGCCAACGACACCAAGCGCGTGAAAAAGATGCTGAACGGCTGAGCCGGCCGCATCACCCGAGACCGAACGAGAGTAGGAATAGCCATGGCACGCGTGAAGCGCGCACTCAACGCACATAAGAAGCGGCGCACAGTCCTGAAGGCTTCCAAGGGCTACCGCGGACAGCGTTCGCGGTTGTATCGCAAAGCCAAAGAACAGCAACTTCATTCGCTGACCTACGCCTACCGTGACCGCCGCGCCCGCAAGGGTGAGTTCCGCAAGCTGTGGATCGCGCGGATCAACGCAGCGGCACGCGCCAACGACATCACCTACAACCGCTTGATCCAGGGACTCAAGGCCGCAGGCGTCGAGGTGGACCGTAAGAACCTCGCCGAGATCGCCGTGAGCGATCCTGCCGCGTTCACCGCGCTGGTCGAGGTCGCAAGGGCCGCGCTTCCCGCCGACGTCAACGCCCCGTCCGGTGAGGCCGCCTGAGCCCGCAGGCACCCAAGCCACTGACTGAGCGTTCGGCCCGCGTGGCCGCAGCGGCCAAGCTGCTGCGTCACGTGGGCCGCAAGCGTACCGGGCGTTTCCTTGCCGAAGGTCCCCACCTGGTCGAGGCGGCGGTACGGGCCGGAAGCGTGATCGAGTTGTTCGTCACCGAGGAAGCCTCGGTGCGTCATCGGGACCTGCTGGCCGGCCAACGGGCTTTCCTGATCACCGATGGTGCGGCGAAGGCGCTGTCGGACACGGTGACTCCCGCTGGACTGATCGCGCTCTGTGAGCGGCCGGCCAGCTCGCTCGACCAGGCTCTGGGCACATCACCGCAGCTGGTCGCGGTGTCCGTCGGGTTGTCCGAACCGGGTAACCTCGGCACGCTGATCCGCATCGCGCACGCCATGGGGGCCGGCGCGGTGGTGATCGCCGGTCACAGTGTCGACCCTTACAACGGGAAATGTGTGCGGGCCTCCACTGGGAGCATCTTCGCGCTGCCCGTGGTCGTCGAACCTGACGCGGGCAAGGCGGTGGACACCCTGCGTAACGCCGGTCTGCAGGTGCTGGCCACCGCGCTGCACGCAGAACTGACGCTGGAAGAGGCCGAGCCCATGCTGACCGCGCCAACTGCGTGGCTTTTCGGACCCGAGGCGCGAGGGCTGCCGCCGGAGATCGCCGAGCTGGCCGACCACAGCGTGCGGATCGAGATGGCCCGCAGCGCAGAAAGTCTCAATGTGGCCGCTGCGGCGGCAATCTGCCTCTACCGGTCTGCGCTGGCATCTCGGCGCTGAACGCCGCCGATGGCTATCCGCCGAGCAATCCGCGCGCCACGTGGGTGATCTGCACTTCGTTGCTGCCCGCATAGATCATCAGCGACTTGGCATCCCGCGCGAGCTGCTCGACGCGATATTCGGTCATGTAACCGTTGCCGCCGAATAGCTGCACCGCTTCCATCGCCACATCGGTGGCGGCCTGCGAGCAGTAGTACTTGATCGCCGATGCCTCGGCCAGCGAGATGGCGGTACCGGTTTGTCGTGCCTCGATCACCCGAAACAGCATGTTGCGCACGTTCATCCGGGCCACTTCCATGTTCGCGAGCTTGAGCTGGATCAACTGGAACTGCGCGATCTGGGTGCCCCACAGCGTTCTGGTCCTGGCGTAGTCGAGGCAGAGCCGCAAGCATTCCTCGATGACGCCCAGCGCCATCGCAGCAACGCCGATCCGCTCGGCGGAGAAGTTCGCTCGAGCGCTGGCCCGGCCGTCCCCGGCGCTGTTGTCCTCGGTTTCCCCGAGCAAACGGTCCCGGCCCAACCGGACGTTGTTGAAGAAAAGCTCTCCGGTGCGCGACGAGTGAATGCCCATCTTGCGGAACGGCTTCGACTGGACGAATCCGTCCATGCCACGGTCGAGGACAAAGGTCAGCACCTTGCGGTCGCGCTTGTCCACCGCCGGGTCGCCCTCGTCAAGCTTCGCGTAGACGACCACGACGTCGGCGTCGGGGCCGTTGGTGATGAACGTCTTCTGCCCGTTGAGAATGTAGTCGCCCGAACCGATTGGGTCGCGCGTCACATACGATTTCATGCCGCCGAAGGCATCCGAGCCCGAATCGGGTTCGGTGATCGCCCAGGCGCCGATCTTCTCGTAGGTGACCAGCCCAGGCAGCCAGCGCTCCTGCTGGGCCAGCGTTCCGCGGCCGGCGATCGTCGGCACCGTCAGGCCGAGGCTGACGCCCATCCCGGTAACGATGCCCATGGACACCCGGCACAGCTCGCTGACCACCATGAAACCCATACCCGGGGAGGAATCCCCGCCGAACATGCCGCCGGAAGCCGAATTCTTCGTATCGGCTGCGTCGCGCATCCGGGCCAGCCGATTCTCCAGTGATTCGCGGGCCATGGCGTCGATTCCGAATGTGGCGAACAGCTTCCGGATAATCGGGTAGGGCTCCATCTCGCCGCTTTCGAGCGCATCGACGTGGGGCCGCACCTCCTTGTCCACGAACTGGCGAACGGCGTCGCGCACCGCGAGGTCGACATCGGACCACTGGATCATTGATTCTCGATTCGCCGGGGAGCCTCAGGCTACCCGGCGACGGCCCCGCGCCGGACGCACACCGGCCAGCGAGAATGTCGTGTGCACAAGCGAACCGGCGCGCTCAACAAGGGCTTTGGGGCTCGGCGGCGTCGGCACGGACGGTTTCGGGAAGGGCGATTTGCGCTTGGGCGCGTAGTGCATCGGCATGCCCTTGCGGTCCCGCGGCGGGTCCGTGAAGAACGGCGCCTCGACCAGCGGCGCGTCCGCGGGGATGCGGCCCGATGCGCGTCGGTAGGCGGCCAGCGCACGTGGATGCAGCCGGATCTCGTCGGGCACTGCCCAGAAGGCGACTTCGACAGCCTTGCCGAGCAGTCGCAGCATCACCTCGTCGCCGGGCGTCCAGCACATTCCCGCTTTCTCCCGTAGGACGGGATCGAACAAGCCGGCGGCGATCCAGCGCTGGCCGGCGACCATCGGGCGGAAGAGCTGGTCCCACAATGCGGTGGGGACGGGCAGGAGCTTCGGCTTGGGAATTTGGATCGTGAAGATGTCCAGGGTCGCCCGGTTGATCTCGAGCTCCTCGCGACAGGTGTGGTCCCAGTATTCCTGGAATTCCTCCCAGGTCTTCGGAACGGGGCGCATGCTCATGCCGTACATGCGGTACCACCGCACATGCTCGTCGAACAGTTGTCGCTTCTCGGCCTCGGTCAACCCGCCGCAGAAGTACTCCGCCACCTTGACGATCAGCATGTAAAAGGTGGCATGCGCCCAGTAGAACGTCTCCGGATCCAGCGCGTGGTAGCGGCGGCCCTTGCCGTCGGTGCCCTTGATGGTGGTGTGGAACCCTTTGATCTGCTCACCGGTCTGGGCCGCTCGGTCGCCGTCGTAGACCACGCCCATGATCGGGTACACGGAGCGAGCCACGCGCTGTAGCGGCTCCCGTAGCAGAATCGAGTGGTCCTCCACACCGGCGCCAAGTTGTGGGTACATGTTCTGGATGGCTCCGATCCAGACGCCGAGCATCACGGTTCGGAGGTCGCCGAAGTACCTCCAGGTCAGCGAATCCGGGCCGAGGGGAGTCCAGTCCGACGGATCTTCGGGCCGACGTGATCGAGCCGATCCGGCGTCGGGTGGTGTTGCGCCCATGAATCCTCCTGATCCCAGCCAGGATAGTGTTGACAACGGTCGTTGTCTACGGTTTGTCCGCTGCGCGGGCGCGTTCGTTACCGACCGGCGACCGGTGCGCCGTGCAGCGGTGACCTGCGTATTGACCAACTCGTGTCACACAACACCGTGGCGGTCATTGCTCGCATCAGGTTGTGCCCTAGCCTGACGCAGGTGGGGTCCAAGAACCGGGATGACAGCTCGATCGCCGAGGTGCCTGCTAAACACCGGCGGCCCCTGGGATGGCTTGGCGACATCAATCGCAATCAGGACCTGGTGACATTCATCCGGGGAGCCCGGCGCGTGCTGCCCGGCGACCCGCACTTCGGAGACCCGCTGTCGACCGACGGTGAGGGCGGCCCGCGCGCCGCCGCAAGAGTCGCCGACAGGATCCTGCCCGATCGTGAGGCGGCGTCACGCGAGGTCAGGTTGGCCGGGCTGCAGGTGTGGCAGGCGCTGTCCGAACGCTTCTCCCGAGAGCCTTTCCATCCCGACTCGACCATCGTCTTCACCGATCTCGTGGGCTTCTCGGACTGGTCGCTGGATGCCGGCGACAAAGACACGCTCAAGCTTCTGCGCCGGGTCTCCGAAGCCATCGAACCTCCGATGCTCGACCGCGGGGGCCACATCGTCAAACGCATGGGTGACGGTGTGATGGCGGTGTTCCAGACGCCCGAGATCGCGATCACCGCGGTGCTGGCCGCGAATGAGGCGCTCAAAGACATCTCGGTCAACGGTTACGTCCCGAAGATGAGGATCGGCATCCACAGTGGCAAGCCCTTCAAGATCGGCTCGGACTGGCTCGGGATCGACGTCAACATCGCGGCCCGGGTGATGGAACGCGCAAAGAAAGGCGGGATCATGGTGTCGGGACCGACACTCGACCGCCTGCCGCTCGGACGACTCGGTGAACTGGGCATCACCATCAAGCGCGTCCGCAATTCGCTATTCAGTGGGCGTATCCGGGGCGTGCCCCCCGACCTCACCATGTACCGGCTGAATCCTCCCCGAGAATCCCTTGGCGACGATGGAGATGACGACGACTGACCGCGCCGGTCCGCCGGGGTCGGTGCCCGCGAACGCCGGGCTCGGTCGTGGGAGACGTGTCCGGGGCGATCACTTATGATCTGCACTTGCGTCATGGCCAATGCCGCAACCGCCTCAGGTGTCGTTGGGAGGGTTCCTACTGCGTGGCTGACGATCTGGCGGATCATTCCGACCTCTCCCAGAACAAGCTCACCGGAGCGGTCGCCGCGGCCCGGAAGGCCTTCGGGCAGGCCAGCGGCCTCGACGACCTCGCGGTCGCCAAAGCGGAGCACCTCGGCGACCGCGCACCACTTGCTCTGGCGCGCCGGGCGCTGGCGTCCCTGCCCAAGGACGACCGCGCCGACGCGGGTAAGCGGGTAAACGCCGCGCGCAGCGAAGCGCAGCGACTGTTCGACGATCGTCTGGCGGCGTTGCAGGCCGAGCGAGACGCCGCGGTCCTGGTCGACCAGCGCATCGATGTGACCTTGCCGTCGACGCGTCAGCCGACGGGTGCACGGCACCCCATCACGATTCTGGCCGAGCACATCGCCGACACCTTCGTTGCGATGGGTTGGGAGCTTGCGGAGGGACCCGAGGTCGAAACCGAGCAGTTCAACTTCGACGCGCTGAATTTTCCGCCCGACCACCCTGCGCGCAGCGAGTCCGACACCTTCCACATCGCACCCGAAGGGTCGCGTCAGCTGCTGCGCACCCACACCTCCCCGGTACAGGTGCGGACAATGCTGGAACGACATCCGCCGGTTTACATCGTCTCCCTCGGCCGGACGTTCCGCACTGATGAACTGGACTCCACCCATACCCCGGTTTTCCATCAGGTCGAAGGACTGGCGGTGGACCGCGGCCTGACGATGGCCCATCTGAAGGGCACTCTCGACGCATTCGCACGCTCGGAATTCGGTCCTGAGGCGCGTACCCGGGTCCGTCCGCACTTCTTCCCGTTCACCGAACCCTCGGCGGAGGTAGATGTCTGGTTCGCCGACAAGAAGGGCGGTGCCGGCTGGGTGGAATGGGGTGGCTGCGGCATGGTCAATCCGAACGTGCTGCGCGCTGCCGGCATCGATCCGGTGGAGTACTCGGGATTTGCGTTCGGGATGGGGTTGGAACGAACGCTTCAGTTCCGCAACGGGATTCCCGACATGCGTGACATGGTCGAAGGTGACGTGCGGTTCTCTTTGCCGTTCGGGGTCGGGGTCTGATGCGCATCCCGTACAGCTGGCTGCGTGAGGTGGTTTCAGTCGGCGCGCCGGGCTTCGACGTGGCGCCCGCCGAACTCGCAGACGCGTTGATCAGGGTCGGCCACGAGGTCGAAGATGTCATCCCACTCGGCAGGGTCGGGGGACCGCTCGCCGTTGGCCGAGTGACCGATATCGAAGAACTCAGCGAGTTCAAAAAGCCGATACGCGCCTGCCGGGTTGACGTCGGCGAGCCGCATCCACGCGATATTGTTTGCGGTGCAACAAATTTCGGCATTGGTGACTTGGTAGTGACGGCACTGCCCGGCGCAGTCCTGCCCGGTGGCTTCACCATCGGTGCCCGCAAGACCTATGGCCGGCGCTCCGACGGAATGATCTGCTCGACCGCAGAACTCGGCCTCGGCGCCGACCAGTCGGGCATCCTGGTCCTGCCACCGGACACCGCCGAGCCCGGCGCTGCGGGTATCGACGTGCTGGGCCTCGACGATGCGGTCTTCCACCTTGCGATCACCCCGGACCGTGGCTACGGGCTGTCGGTGCGCGGGATTGCCCGCGAGATCGCCTGCGCCTATGACCTGGCCTTCGTCGACCCGGCCGACGTGGCCGCGCTGCCCGTCGAGGGCGACGCGTGGCCGCTCACGATCGATCCGGGCACCGGGGTCAGCCGATTTGCGTTGCGTCCCGTCACCGGGATCGATCAGCAGGCGTTCTCGCCGTGGTGGATGCGCCGGCGGCTGATGCTGTGCGGCATCCGGCCGATCTCGCCGGCGGTCGACGTCACCAACTACGTGATGCTCGAACTCGGCCATCCGATGCACGCCCACGACCGGGCACGCATCCACGGCGGGTTCCGGGTACGTTTCGCCGAATCCGGTGAAACAGTGGTGACGCTCGACGATGTCCGACGGCGCCTCGACCCCGCCGATGTGCTGATCGTCGACGACGAGGCGACGGCCGCGATTGGCGGCGTGATGGGCGCGGGCACCACCGAGATCAATGACGCGTCCACCGACGTGCTGTTGGAGGCCGCGGTCTGGGACCCTGCGGCGGTTTCGCGCACCCAACGGCGGCTGCGCCTGGTCAGTGAGGCGGGACGGCGCTATGAGCGCTCGGTCGACCCGGCCGTCTCGGTGGCAGCCCTGGACCGATGCGCCCGCCTGCTGGCAGATATCGCCGGCGGCGTCGCCGAACCGATCCTGACCGACTGGCGCGGCGAACCCCCGCGCGACGATTGGTCACGGCCCGTGGTGCGGATGCCCGCCGACCTGGCCGACCGCACCGCCGGCGTGGCCTACGGCGAGGGCGTCACGATCTCGCGCCTGAGTCAGATCGGTGCGCGGGTACGGCCCGATGCGTCCGACCCCTCCGTCCTCGAGGTCATCCCACCGAGTTGGCGGCCCGATCTGGTGCAGCCCGCCGACCTGGTCGAGGAGGTGATGCGCCTGGAAGGGCTCGACCTGATCCCCTCGGTGCTGCCCGCCGCACCGGCAGGTCGGGGGCTGACTCCCGCGCAGAAGCGCCGCCGGGCCATCGGCAAGTCGCTGGCCATGTCCGGCTACGTGGAGATTCTCCCCACTCCGTTCCTGCCTGCCGGGGTGTTCGATGCCTGGGGCCTACCCGTCGACGATCCCCGGCGAACGACGGCGAAGGTGCTCAACCCCCTGGAGACCGACCGCCCGGAGCTGGCCTCCACGTTGTTGCCCGGCTTACTGGAGGTATTGGCGCGCAACATATCTCGTGGCACTGTCGATGTGGCGCTTTTCGCCGTCGCCCAGGTGGTCCAACCCACGTCCGAAACCCGGGCGGTCGACCTGGTGCCCACTCATCGGCGGCCCACCGAAGGCGAGGTCGCGATGCTCAACGGATCGCTTCCCCGTCAGCCGCAGCACGTTGCGGTCGTACTGACCGGGTTGCGCGAGCGACGCGGTCCGTGGGGCCCCGGCCGGGCAGTCGAGGCGGCCGACGCGTTCGAGGCGGTGCGCACGATCGCTCGGGCATGTGCGGTCGAGGTGACATTGCGGGCAGCGGCGCACCTGCCCTGGCATCCCGGCCGGTGCGCCGAGGTGCTGGTGGGCGATGTCCGTGTCGGCCACGCGGGCGAGCTACACCCGGCGGTTGTCGAGCGTGCGGGGTTACCCAAGGGCACCTGCGCAGCGGAACTCAACCTCGACTCCATACCGATCGCCATGTCGTTGCCGGCTCCCCGGGTGTCGCCATTCCCGGCGGTCTTCCAGGACGTCAGCCTGATCGTCGACAGTGAAGTGGCCGCGCAGTTGGTGATCGACGCCGTGCGCGACGGAGCGGGGGACCTTCTCGAGGATGTCAGCCTGTTCGACGTCTACACCGGTCCGCAGATCGGCGACGGGCGCAAGTCGCTGACCTTCGCGCTGCGATTCCGGGCCGCCGACCGGACGTTGACCGAGGACGAGGCCAGTGCCGCGCGTGACGCCGCGGTGAGCTGCGCGACCGAACGGGTCGGTGCCGAGCAGCGGCGGTGATGGCCCACCGTCGCGCCGGAACCGAATGCTCCTCGGTACTGGGTCGGCCAGGCATGAGCCGGGGCCCGTCCCAAAATACATTTGCAACTTGATGCATAAACATGCAGAATCGCCCGCATGACGACTGTGGCGCTGGCCGGTGCCAGCGGTTACGCCGGCGGGGAGATCCTCCGGCTACTGCTCGGCCATCCGGCGTACTCCGACCGCAGGTTGTCGATCGGCGCGCTCACCGCGGCCGGTAACGCCGGCACCCGGCTGGGCGAACACCACCCCCATCTGCTGCCCCTGGGACGGCGCGTCCTGGAGCAGACCGAGATCGACGTTCTGCGCGGCCATGACGTCGTCTTTCTGGCGTTGCCGCATGGCAACTCCGCGGCGCTGGCCGACCGACTCGGACCCGAAACCCTCGTCATCGACTGCGGTGCCGACTTCCGGCTCACCGACGCCGCGGCATGGGAGCGGTTCTACGGCTCACCGCACGCCGGCAGCTGGCCGTACGGCCTGCCCGAGCTGCCCGGCGGCCGGGACACCTTGACCGGAACCAGGCGGGTTGCGGTGCCGGGCTGCTATCCGACGGCCGCACTGCTGGCATTGTTGCCGGCGCTCGCCGAGGATCTCATCGAGCCCGCCGTCACCGTGGTGGCCGTCAGTGGCACATCCGGTGCGGGCAAGGCCGCCAACGTCGATCTGCTCGGATCCGAAGTCATCGGTTCGGCCCGCGCCTACAACATCGCCGGTGCGCACCGGCATACTCCCGAGATCGCGCAGGGCCTGCGCACCGTCACCGACCGAGATGTCACCGTCTCCTTCACCCCGGTGCTGATTCCGACATCGCGCGGCATCCTGGCCACCTGCACGGCGCGCACCCGCGGACCGTTGTCGCAGTTGCGAGCCGCCTATGAAAAAGCTTACGACACCGAGCCTTTCGTCCATCTGCTGCCCGAAGGACAATTACCGCGCACCGGTGCGGTAATCGGCAGCAACGCCGCGCAACTGGCTGTCGCCGTCGACGAGGACGCCGGGGTTTTCGTCGCCGTGTGCGCCATCGACAACCTGGTCAAGGGCACCGCTGGTGCGGCCGTGCAATCGATGAACCTGGCGCTGGGCTGGCCGGAGACCGAGGGCCTGACGGTCGTGGGGCTGGCACCGTGACGAACAACTCCGCGCGGACGGCCGGATACCGGCTCGTGCGCATGCAGGGTGTGACCGCCCCCGAGGGATTCCGTGCCGCCGGGATCGCCGCCGGCATCAAGGCCTCCGGAAACCTCGACCTGGCCCTGGTGCTCAACGAAGGCCCGGACTACACCGCCGCCGGGGTGTTCACCCGCAACCAGGTCAAGGCGGCGCCCGTGCTGTGGACCCAGCAGGTGCTGACCACCGGCCGCCTGCGTGCCGTGATCCTCAACTCCGGCGGAGCCAATGCCTGCACAGGTCCGAGCGGATTCCAGGACACCCATGCGACGGCCGAGGCGTTGGCGACCGCGCTGTCGGACTGGGGCACCGAGACCGGGGCCATCGAGGTGGCGGTGTGCTCGACGGGCCTGATCGGGGATCGGCTGCCGATGGACAAAGTATTGCCCGGCGTCACCGACATCGTGCACGAGATGGCCGGCGGCCTGACCGGGGGCGACGAAGCGGCATGCGCCATCATGACCACCGACACGGTGCCCAAACAAGTTGCGCTGCATCATCGGGACAACTGGACCGTGGGTGCGATGGCCAAGGGCGCCGGCATGCTGGCCCCGTCGCTGGCGACCATGCTCGTCGTCATCACCACCGACGCGGTCGCCGGATCGGCCGCCCTCGACCGGGCGCTGCGCAAGGCGGCCGCCGTCACGTTCGACCGCCTCGACGTCGACGGCAGCTGCTCGACCAACGACACCGTCCTGCTGCTGGCGTCGGGAGCCAGCGAGATCGCACCCGCCCAGGACGAACTCGACGCGGCGATCCTGCGGGTCTGTGACGACCTGTGCGCTCAGCTGCAGGCCGACGCCGAAGGCGTCACCAAGCGGGTGGCCGTCACCGTCTCCGGCGCCCGCAACGAGGACGATGCGGTGGACGTCGCCCGGGCGATCGCCCGCGACAGTCTGGTGAAGACGGCATTGTTCGGCTCCGACCCCAACTGGGGCCGGGTGCTGGCCGCGGTGGGTATCGCCCCAGTCTCGATCGACCCCAACCGGATATCGGTGTCTTTCAACGGTTCTCCGGTGTGCATCGACGGCGTTGGCGCCCCGGGAGCGCGTCAGGTCGACCTCTCGGGTCCCGATATCGCGGTCGATGTGAACCTTGGATTCGGCGATGCCTCGGCAACGGTGCGCACCACCGACCTCTCGCACGCCTACGTCGAAGAGAACTCGGCCTACAGCTCATGAGCGTTCACACCCCCACCGAGGCAAGCGTCCTGGCCGCGGCTCTGCCGTGGCTCCAGCAACTCCACGACCGCATCGTCGTCGTGAAGTACGGCGGCAACGCAATGACCGACGAGGTGCTCAAGGCCGCGTTCGCCGCCGACATGGTGTTCCTGCGCAACTGCGGCATCCACCCCGTCGTCGTGCACGGCGGCGGGCCGCAGATCTCCGCGATGCTCAAACGTCTTGGCATCGAAGGCGATTTCAAGGGCGGCTTCCGGGTGACCACTCCGGAGGTGCTCGACGTCGCCCGTATGGTGCTGTTCGGCCAGGTGGGCCGCGAGCTGGTCAATCTGATCAACGCGCACGGCCCGTACGCGGTCGGAATCACCGGTGAGGACGCGCATCTGTTCACCGCGGTGCGCCGCAGCGTCACCGTGGACGGTGTCGACACTGACATCGGCCTGGTCGGCGACGTCGATCGGGTAAACACCGACGCCCTGGTCGACCTCGTCGGCGCCGGCCGGATCCCGGTCGTCTCCACCATCGCCCCGGACGCCGACGGAGTGGTGCACAACATCAATGCCGACACGGCGGCCGCGGCCCTGGCCGAGGCACTCGGCGCCGAGAAGCTGGTGATGCTCACCGACGTCGCAGGGCTCTACACCGACTGGCCCGACCGCGACTCACTGGTCAGCGAGATCGACACCGGCGCGTTGGCCCAATTGTTGCCCCGGCTGGAGGCCGGCATGGTGCCCAAGGTCGAGGCGTGCCTGCGGGCCGTGGCCGGAGGGGTGCCCAGCGCACACATCATCGACGGCCGCGTTGAGCACTGCGTGCTGGTCGAACTGTTCACCAACGAGGGCACCGGCACCAAGGTGTGCGCAGCGCCGAAGCCAAGCCAGGGGAGGGTGGCCGAGTGACGAAAGTTCAATCGCTGCAAGCGCGCTGGGCTGCCGTGATGATGGACAACTACGGTACGCCGCCACTGGCGCTGTCATCCGGCGACGGCGCGCTGGTCACCGATCCCGACGGAAACAGCTATCTCGACCTGCTCGGCGGGATTGCGGTGAACCTGCTCGGCCATCGTCACCCGGCCGTCACCGAAGCCGTCACCCATCAGCTGAATACGCTGGGTCATACGTCGAACCTCTACGCGACCGAACCGGGCGTCGCCCTGGCAGAGGCATTGGTCGCCCAACTCGCGGCAGACGCCCCCGCGCGAGTGTTCTTCTGCAACTCCGGTACGGAAGCGAACGAGCTGGCCTTCAAGATCACCAGGCTCACCGGCCGAACCCAACTCGTTGCGGCCGAAGGCGCTTTTCACGGCCGCACCATGGGGTCGCTGGCGCTGACCGGCCAGCCCGCTAAACGCACCCCGTTCGAACCGCTGCCCGGCGAGGTCACCTATGTCCCGTACGGGAACATCGAGGCCCTCGCGTGCGCCGTCGCCGACGACACCGCCGCGGTGTTCCTGGAGCCGATCATGGGGGAGGGCGGCGTCGTCGTGCCGCCGCCCGGCTACCTGGCCGCGGCCCGCGAGATCACCAGGCAGCACGGTGCTCTGCTCGTGCTCGACGAGGTGCAGACCGGCGTCGGACGTACGGGCGCCTTCTTCGCGCACCAGCACGATGCCATTGCGCCCGATATCGTGACGCTGGCCAAGGGCTTGGGCGGTGGCCTGCCGATCGGCGCCTGCATCGGCGTCGGCGCCGCCGGCGCACTGATGACGCCCGGACTGCACGGCAGCACGTTCGGCGGAAACCCGGTATGCACCTCCGCCGCGCTCGCAGTGCTTCGCACTCTGGCCGCCGAGGATCTCGTCGCAGGCGCCGCCACCCTGGGCAAGTTCCTCCAGAGCGGTGTCGAAGCGCTCCGCCACCCCCTGGTGGACCACGTGCGGGGCCGCGGCCTGCTCCAGGGTGTGGTGCTGACCGAGGCCGCCGCCAAGGCCGCCGAGACCGCGGCACGCGACGCCGGATTCCTGGTGAATGCCGCCGCCCCCGACGTCATTCGGCTTGCGCCCCCGCTGATCGTCACCGAAGCCCAGATCGAAACGTTCCTGGCGGCGTTACCGGGCATCCTGGACACCGCACGGGAAGCCCGGTGACATCGAAGCCGACCCCCGAGGTCGCGACCACGCGGGCCGGCCGGCAGGCCCGCATCGTCGCCGTGCTGGCGTCGCGGGCCGTGCACAGCCAGGGCGAATTGGCCTCCCTGCTGTCTGCTCAGGGCATCGATGTCACCCAGGCCACCCTGTCGCGCGATCTGGAGGAGCTCGGGGCGGTCAAACTTCGCGGCGCCGACGGGGGTGTCGGCGCCTATATGGTCCCCGAGGACGGCAGCCCGGTGCGCGGTGTGCCGGGCGGCACCGAACGGCTGGCCCGGCTGCTGGGCGAACTGCTGGTCTCCACCGACGCCAGCGGGAATCTGGCGGTCCTTCGAACACCTCCCGGCGCAGCGCACTACCTGGCCAGTGCTATCGACCGGGCAGCGTTACCGTACGTTGTCGGAACGGTGGCCGGCGATGACACCATCCTTGCGGTGGCTCGCGAACCGATGACCGGCGCCGAGCTGGCCGACACGTTCGACCATCTGTAGACACCGACCGACAACAAGGAGAATTGGGTTCATGTCCGAGCGCGTCATCCTGGCGTATTCCGGCGGTCTGGACACCTCCGTGGCCATCAGCTGGATCGGCAAGGAAACCGGCCGGGAGGTCGTCGCTGTCGCCATAGACCTCGGTCAGGGTGGCGAGGACATGGAGGTGGTGCGGCAGCGCGCGCTGGACTGCGGAGCGGTCGAGGCCGTCGTGATCGACGCTCGCGCCGAGTTCGCCGACGAGTACTGCCTGCCGACCATCCAGTCCAATGCGCTCTACATGGACCGTTACCCGTTGGTCTCGGCCATCAGCCGTCCTCTGATCGTCAGGCACCTGGTGGCCGCGGCCCGCGAGTACGGCGGTGACGTCGTCGCGCACGGCTGCACCGGCAAGGGCAACGACCAGGTCCGCTTCGAGGTCGGATTCGCCTCGCTGGCACCGGATCTCGAAGTGCTGGCCCCGGTCCGCGACTACGCCTGGACCCGGGAGAAGGCGATCGCGTTCGCCGAGGAGAACGCCATCCCGATCAACGTCACCAAGCGCTCGCCGTTCTCCATCGACCAGAACGTGTGGGGCCGCGCCGTGGAGACCGGCTTCCTCGAACACCTGTGGAACGCACCCACCAAGGACGTTTACGACTACACCGAGGACCCGACCGTCAACTGGAAGACTCCGGATGAGGTGATCGTCGGGTTCGAGCGCGGCGTGCCGGTATCGGTGGACGGCAGGCCGGTGACCGTGCTGGACGCGATCGTTGAGCTCAACCGGCGCGCCGGAGCGCAAGGTGTCGGTCGGCTCGATGTGGTCGAGGACCGGCTGGTCGGCATCAAGAGCCGGGAGATCTACGAGGCCCCGGGCGCCATGGTGCTGATCACCGCCCACACCGAACTCGAGCACGTCACGCTGGAACGCGAGCTCGGCCGGTTCAAACGGATCACCGACCAGCGCTGGGGCGAATTGGTATACGACGGTTTGTGGTATTCGCCGCTGAAGACCGCGCTGGAGTCATTCGTCGCCAAGACCCAAGAGCACGTGACCGGTGAGATCCGGATGGTGTTGCACGGCGGGCACATCGCGGTGAACGGTCGCCGCAGCCCCGAGTCGCTATACGACTTCAACCTGGCCACCTATGACGAGGGCGACAGTTTCGACCAGTCGAAGGCCAAGGGCTTTGTGCACGTGCACGGCCTGTCATCGAAGATCGCGGCCAAGCGGGATCTGGGACTGTGACTTCCAAATGTTCACGAGGGTGCGTGCCTGCACCCGAACACAATGTGAATCGCGCGGCGATGCGCACGCTGGCGGGCGGGTGACGGCGTGAGCACCAACGAGGGCGCACTGTGGGGCGGCCGCTTCGAGGGCGGTCCGTCGGATGCCCTTGCTGCGCTGAGCAAGTCGACGCACTTCGACTGGGTGCTGGCGCCGTACGACATCACCGCATCGAAAGCCCATGCGCGCGTGCTCTTTCGGGCCGGGCTGCTCACCGAGGACCAGCGCGACGCACTGCTGGCCGGCCTGGACAGCCTCGGCGCGGACGTCGCCGACGGCAGCTTCGGACCCACCCTCGCCGACGAAGATGTGCACGGGGCGCTCGAGCGCGGCCTGATCGACCGCGTCGGTCCCGAACTCGGCGGCCGGCTGCGAGCCGGACGTTCGCGGAACGACCAGGTGGCCACCCTGTTCCGTATGTGGTTGCGCGACGCGGTACGCCGGGTGGCTGATGGTGTTCTCCAAGTGATCGACGCGCTGGCCACCCAGGCGGCGGCGCACCCCGCCGCCATCATGCCGGGCAAGACGCACCTGCAGTCCGCGCAGCCGATCCTGCTGGCTCACCACTTGCTGGCGCACACCCATCCACTGCTCCGCGACATAGACCGCATCGCCGATTTCGATGCCCGCACCTCGGTCTCGCCGTACGGCTCGGGTGCCCTGGCCGGGTCATCGCTCGGCCTGGATCCCGATGCCATCGCCGAGGAACTGGGCTTCGCCGCGGCCGCCGACAACTCCGTCGACGCCACCGCGGCACGCGATTTCGCGGCCGAGGCCGCGTTCGTGTTCGCGATTATCGCTGTCGACCTGTCCCGGCTGGCCGAGGACATCATCCTCTGGAGCTCAACGGAATTCGGGTATGTCAAGTTGCATGACTCGTGGTCGACCGGCAGCTCGATCATGCCGCAGAAGAAGAACCCGGACATCGCCGAACTGGCCCGCGGTAAGTCAGGCCGACTGATCGGCAACCTGACCGGTCTGCTGGCCACCCTGAAAGCCCAGCCGCTGGCTTACAACCGCGACCTACAGGAAGACAAGGAGCCGGTGTTCGACTCGGTGGCACAGTTGCAGCTCCTGCTGCCGGCGATGGCCGGGCTGGTGGCGACGCTGACCTTCGACGAGGCCCGGATGGCCGCGCTGGCCCCGGCCGGCTACACGCTGGCCACCGATATCGCCGAATGGCTGGTGCGCCAAGGGGTTCCGTTCCGCGTGGCCCACGAGACCGCCGGAGAGGCCGTCAAGACCGCCGAAGGCCGGGGGGTGGGACTTAACGAACTCACCGACGACGAACTCGCCGCGATCAGCTCCGATCTCACCCCGCAGGTGCGTGATGTGCTCAGCGTCGAGGGCTCGGTCAATGCCCGCAATGCCCGCGGCGGCACCGCGCCGGTGCAAGTGGCCAAGCAGCTCGGCGTCGTGCGAGGGGCCGAGGAGCACCTGCGAATCCGGTTGCGCCGCTGAGTCGACAACGCCTGCCGCATGAAAGACGCCCTGCGAACAGCACCGGCACCGGATTCCGCGCTGAGGCCACCGTTGTCGATCAGCCACCAGCCGCGCCAGCTGGTCAGCGTCGCCGGTCAACAGTGACCTCGTCACGAGTCGTCGGACAGCTCCAGCCAGCGCTCCTCGAGGTCGGTGTTCTCGGCTTCGAGCGCCCGCAGCCGTGCGGTCAGCTCGCCGAGCCCGGTGTAGTCACTGTGGTCGTGCTCGACCACCTCGATGTGCAGCGCCGCAATCTGCCCGGCCACTCGTTCCAGCTTGCGTTCGACCGCCGCGAGCTCCTTGCGGTTCGCGTAAACTGCTGCGCCCGAAGCGGGTTCGCTCCTGGCGACCGGCATCGGCGCTGGTGTTGTGGAAGCCGATGCCAGTTTCAGATACTCGTCCACCCCGCCGGGCAGATGCCGCAACCGCCCATCCAGGATCGCGTACTGCTGATCGGTCACCCGCTCCAGCAGATACCGATCGTGTGAGACCACGATCAGCGTGCCCGGCCACGAGTCCAGCAGATCCTCGGTCGCGGTGAGCATGTCGGTATCCACGTCGTTGGTGGGCTCGTCCAGCACCAATACGTTGGGCTCCGACAGCAGGGTCAGCATCAACTGCAGGCGACGCCGCTGACCGCCCGACAGGTCAGATACTCGCGCCGAAAGATGTTGGCGCCCAAAGCCGAGACGCTCCAGCAGCTGGGCCGGCGTCGTGTCACGGCCCTCCACCACGAACGTGGTCTGCAGCCGGCCCAGCACTTCACGGACCAGGTCACCCTCGATGTCGGCCAGGATGCCGGCCTGCTGATCGAGCATCGCCAACTGCACCGTCTTGCCGCGCTTGACCCGCCCGGAATCCGGAGTCACCGTGCCCGCGATCAAACCGAGCAGCGTCGACTTCCCGGCTCCGTTCGCGCCGACGATGCCGGTGCGCTCACCGGGGCCGATGCGCCACTCCACGTCCCGCAGCACCGGCCGTCCGTCATAGGAGACCGAGACATCCAACAGATCGACGACGTCCTTGCCGAGTCGTGCCGTCGCCAGCTTCGCCAGTTCCACACCGTTACGCAGCGGCGGAACGTCGGCGATCAAGGCATTGGCCGCGTCGATGCGGAACTTGGGCTTCGACGTCCGGGCGGGCGCACCGCGGCGCAACCAGGCCAACTCCTTGCGCATCAGGTTCTGCCGTTTGGCCTCGGTCGCGGCGGCGAGCCGGTCGCGCTCGACCCGTTGCAGGACGTACGCCGCGTACCCGCCGTCGAACGGTTCGACCACCCCGCCCCGGACGTCGTGATGCACCTCCCACGTGGTGGTGGCCACCTCGTCGAGGAACCAGCGATCGTGTGTCACCAACAACAGCCCACCACTGTTGCGGGCCCAGCGGTGCCTCAGATGAGCGGCCAGCCAGGTGATGCCCTCGATGTCGAGGTGGTTGGTGGGCTCGTCGAGCGCGATGACGTCCCAGTCGCCCATCAGCAGCGCAGCCAGCTGCACCCGGCGACGCTGCCCGCCGGACAGTGTCGATACCGGGGCGCCCCAGTCGATGTCGGACACCAGGCCGGCGACAACCTCGCGAACTTTCGGATCACCGGCCCATTCGTGCTCCACCTTCTCGCCGACGAGCTCCCACCCGACGGTCCGGTTTCCGTCGAGGGTGTCCGCCTGATCCAGCAGGCCGACCCGCAACCCCGTCCGCCGCGTCATCCTCCCGGAGTCGGGTGTCACCGTGCCACTGAACAGGCCCAGGAGGCTCGATTTACCGTCGCCGTTCCGGCCTACGATCCCAATGCGGTCGCCGTCGTCGATCCCGACGGTAACCGAGCCGAACACCACCTGCGTCGGATACTCCAGATGAAGGGCTTCCGCCCCGAGCAGGTGCGCCACCCGGCCGACCTTAGCCGTCGGCCATGCTGGGCAAGGCCGGGGCCGGGTCCCGGCGACTGTGCCATGATGTCGGGGTCCCGCGGCTGACGTTCGGGACGTCACTAGGGAGCGTCGAATGGACCTGAACTTCTCCGCGATCACCAGGCCCGTTAAGCGCCTGGTTGCCACCGCGCAAAACGGTTTGGAGGTGGCGAGGCTCGGTGGCCTGGAGACCGACATCGGTGCCGTCGCCGGTCCAGATCGTCGAGAGTGTCCCGATGTATCGGCTGCGGCGATATTTTCCCCCCGACAGCCGGAAAGCAAAGCAGGTCCGCCCACCGGTGTTGATGGTGCACCCGATGATGATGTCGGCCGACATGTGGGACGTTCCGCGTGAGACCGGGGCGGTTGGAATCCTGCACAACGCCGGGATCGATCCGTGGGTCATCGACTTCGGCTCACCCGATGAAGTCGAGGGCGGCATGGAGCGCAACCTTGCCGACCACATCGTGGCGCTGTCCGACGGCCATTGACACCGTCAAGACCACGACCGGTCATGACGTCCATGTGGCGGGCTATTCGCAGGGCGGGATGTTCGCGTACCAGACCGGGGCGTACCGCCGCTCGAAGGATATGGCCAGCATCGTCACTTTCGGCGCGCCGGTCGACACGCTGGCCGCCCTGCCGATGGGAATTCCACCCAACATCGGTGCGGTGGCAGCGGGCTTCATGGCCGATCACGTGTTCAGCCGCCTCGACATCCCGGGGTGGATGGCTCGCACGGGCTTTCAGATGCTCGACCCGGTCAAGACCGTCAAGGCCCGCGTCGACTTCGTCCGCCAGCTTCACGACCGTGAGGCCCTGCTGCCGCGCGAACAGCAACGCCGGTTCCTCGAGTCCGAGGGATGGATCGCCTGGTCCGGCCCGGCAGTGTCCGAACTGCTCAAGTCGTTCATCGCCCACAACCGGATGATGTCGGGCGGATTCTCGATCAATGGCCAAGCGGTGACGCTGAGCGATATCACCTGTCCGGTACTGGCTTTCGTCGGCGAGGTAGATGACATCGGGCAGCCGGCGTCGGTGCGTGGCATCCGCGATGCCGCCCCTCATGCGGACGTATATGAGACGTTGATACGCGCCGGACATTTCGGCCTGGTGGTCGGCACGAAAGCCGCGCAGATCACCTGGCCGACGGTCGCCGGCTGGGTGCATTGGGTGGACGGCGCGGCCGCCAAGCCGAAGAACGTCGTTCCCATGCATGCCGAAAGCCCCGTCGAGCACGGAGACGACAGCGGTGTTCCTCTTGCCTCCCGGGTCGTACACGGCGTCGGCGAGGCATCCGGGGTCGCGCTGGCGATGGCCCGCGGAGCGGTTGACGCAATTGTCTCGACCAACCGCTCGGTGCGCTCTCTGGCAGTCGAGACGGTACGGACCCTGCCGCGGCTGACCCGGCTAGGCCAGATCGGGGACCACACCCGCATTTCGTTGGGCCGCATCCTGTCCGAACAGGCCAAGGATTCTCCGAACGGCGAATTGTTGTTGTTCGACGGCCGGGTACATACCTACGACGCCGTGGACCGGCGCATCAACAACGTGGTTCGCGGCCTTATCGCGGTCGGTGTGCGCCAGGGTGACCATGTGGGCGTGTTGATGGAGACCCGCCCCAGCGCCATGGGCGCTATTGCAGCGCTGTCGCGGCTCGGCGCGATTGCCGTCTTGATGCCCCCCGACGCCGATCTCGAGGGAGTCGCCCGACTGGGCGGGGTCACGCAGATTCTGACCGACCCCACCAACCTGGAAGTCGCCCGCCAGTTGCCGGTTCAGGTACTTGTGCTGGGCGGCGGTGACGCGCGTGATTTGAACCTGCCCGAGGACTCCGACGTCATCGACCTGGAGCAGATCAATCCTGACACCGTCGAGTTGCCCGGCTGGTATCGGCCGAATCCGGGACTGGCGCGCGACTTGGCGTTCGTCGCGTTCGCGATGGTGGGCGGTGAACTGGTGCCCAAGCAGATCACCAACCATCGCTGGGCGCTGTCGGCGTTCGGTACGGCTTCGGCGGCTGCGCTGAGCAGCCGCGACACCGTCTACTGCCTGACCCCGCTGCATCACCAATCGGGCTTGCTGGTCGCGCTAGGCGGGGCGGTGGTGGGTGGTGCGCGCATCGCTGTTTCCCGCGGCCCGCAGCCCGGTCAGTTCGTCCGGGAAGTCCGCCAATACGGCGTGACGGTGGTCAGCTACACCTGGGCCATGCTGAGTGAGGTGATCGACGACCCGGCTTTCGACCTGCACGGCAGCCATCCCGTGCGGCTGTTCATCGGTTCGGGTATGCCCACGGGATTGTGGAAGCGGGTGACCGAGGTGTTCGCGCCCGCCCGGGTGGTGGAGTTCTTCGCCACCGCCGACGGGCAGGCCGTGCTGGCCAACGTGTCGGGCGCGAAGATCGGCAGCAAGGGGCGGCCCCTTCCGGCCGGGGGCCATGTCGAACTCGCCGCATATGACGTCGACCGCGGACATCATCCTGGAGGACGCGCGCGGTTTCGTCCGGGTCGCCGAGACCGACCAGGTCGGCGTGCTGTTGGCGCGGCCCTTCGGCCAAGTTGACCCGTCTGCGCCGATGAAGCGAGGTGTGTTCGCGCCCGCGGATACGTGGCTCTCCACCGAGCAGCTCTTCCGCCGCGACGCCGACGGCGACTACTGGTATGTCGGCAATCGCAGCACGGTGATTCATACAGCGCGCGGAGCGGTCTATGCCGAACCCGTCACCGACGCGGTCGGGCGGATCGGCGCGGTCGACCTAGCCGTCACTTACGGGGTGCCCAGCGGCGAACAAGACGTCGCGGTGACCGCGGTTACCCTGCGGCCAGGAGCAACAGTGACCGCCGCGGACCTCACCGAGGCGCTGGCCGTGCTGCGGGTGGGGCTGCCGCCCGACGTCGTTCATGTTGTTGCCGACCTCCCGCTGTCGGCCTCGTACCGACCAGTCGTCGGAGAACTCCGCGGTGCGGGCATTCCCCGGGCAGGCAAGCAGGCCTGGTATCTGGACCGTGACACCGGCCGGTTCAAGCGTCTGACCAGCCAAGCGAGGGCTGATCTGAGCGGCCGGAGTTAGCCGGCCGCGGGTAACACGACAATGCCGCGGAGCGACAGCGCTGTTAGGCTCGCCGATGAACAGCCGAAGGGAAACGCATGACACCGCAATCCGCCGTCAACCGGCATGGTCGGGGCAGTGCCACGGCCCTCCTGGCGAATAGTGCGCTGGCCATCGCCCTGATGTCGGGTGTCAGCGCGCCGACCGCACTGGCCGATGACAATATGAATCCCACACCCGTGACGCCGGTGGCGGTCCCGCCGGTTGCCATCGTCCCCAATGGCGTTACAGGTGAGGCAGCGAAAGCCGCCAAGGCGGCCCAGTCGGCCCCGGCAATCCCGGCGGCACCGGCCAACTCCGCGGCGCCGCCCGATTCCGCGGCGCCCGCAATCCAGGCGGCACCGGCGAACTCTGTGCCGCCGGCGAGCTCTGCGGTACCGGCAAACTCTGCGGCACCGGTCGAACCGGGCACCGCAACCGAAGCCCGTCCTACGACCGCCGACGAAGTGCTCGCGATCATCTACCGTGATTACGACACCGGCGCGGGCGGCGGTCAGCTCTCCACCCTGATTCATCGCGTCATGCAAATGCGTTCTCAGGGCTTCATGCCGTCCAAATCGAACAAGGACGCGATCGTCGAGGCCTTGGACTACCGGCCCAACCAGGGGCCGCTTGTGCAGGCGCTGAAGGAGACGCTGGCCACTCAGCAAAAGCAGAAAGCGCAAAAGGCCGCCTTGCAGGGCGAAGGCGGCGGTGGCCCGATGACGATCGGAATCAACCAGTACGACCCGGAGCATCCCAGCGCGATTGGCACGTTCGGCATCACGCCGAAAAGCTAAATGCTCGACGCAAAGCTCCTCGCCATCCTCGTGTGCCCGGCTGACCAGGGGCCCCTGGTGTATGCCGGCGACCTGCTCTACAATCCCGCGGCTGCGCCGGGCCTACCGTATCGAGGATGGGATTCCCGTACTGCTTGTCGATGAGGCGCGCGACGTCGGCGACGAAGAGCATGCGCGCGTGATGGCGGCCGCCGGGGACGGTGGAGCTTCCGGCTAAGCCGGGAAGGGCATCCCGGTGAAGTAGCGTTGCAGAGTCGGGGCCAACACATCCACCACCCGTTCGAGCGGCACGGAGGCCAACGGCTGCAACGCCATGACGTGGCGCGCCATGATTGCGCCGAGTATCTGCGAGGCCGCGAATTCAACGCGGATGATTCCCGAACCCGGCGGGTCATCGATTCGCGTGGCGACCTCGGCGAGTACCACGTCGCGTAAGAAGTTCCCGAACATCGGGAGCTCGTCGCCTGCAATTGCGGAGCGCAGAGTTGCCTTGAGCCGGGGTCCCAGTTCCGATTCCCAAATTCCCAGGACGACGGAGGCGACGGCACGGCCGAGTTCGTCGACGGGCGTCGCGTGCAGCACGGCCAGCACCGCACTGGGATCGATCGGGACATTGACCGCCTCGGCAAAGAGTTTCTCCTTGGTGCCGAAATAGTGGTGCACGAGCGCGGGATCCACCCCCGCGTCAGCGGCGACAGCACGAACTGAGATCTTGCCCGCCGCGTTGTGCGCGAAGAGTTCTCGTGCACTGGCCAGAATGCGGTCGCGGGTGTCGGAGACGCCGCTCGGTCGCCCTCTCTTACGCACCCTGGAGTCGCTCACGCGCTACGGAGTTCGCCGGCGCAGCGTCGCAGCCGCCAGTGACAGCGCCGTGACCGCGAACGCGACGACGATTGCGATGTCGCGCATCGCCGTGGCGGTGAGGTGCGGATGCTCGCCGACTTCGCGGAGCGCCTCGAGCGCGTAACTGGCAGGCAAGACGTTGCTGATCCATTGCAGCCAGTCCGGCATCATCTCGCGCGGCACGATGATCCCGCACAGCAGTAACTGCGGCACCACCACCACGGGCATGAACTGGACGGCCTGAAACTCAGTGCGGGCGAACGCACTGCACAGCAGCCCGAGGCCGACCCCGAGGGCCGCATTGACGATAGCGATCAAGAACACCCAGGCCGGGTTACCCGCAGTGTCGAACCCGAGCAGCCAGAACGCGACGATGCACGCGACGGTGGCCTGCAGCGCCGCCGCAATCGAGAATGCGGTCCCGTAGGCAGCCAGAAGGTCCAGCCGCCGTAGCGGGGTGGTCAGTATCCGCTCCAAAGTGCCGGAGACGCGCTCGCGCTGCATGGATATCGAGGTGATCAGAAACATGATGACCAAGGGCAGCAGCCCGAGCAGAATCAGGCACGCGTTGTTGAACGGGCTCAGCGCCGCCGGTATGTGCGTTGACTTCGGGAACATGAAATACATCAGGGTGATCACCGCACTGGGCACCACGACAATCATTGCCAGGCTGCGGTGATCGGCCGCCAGCTGGCCCAGGATGCGTGCCGTCGTCGCGAGGTAAGGGCGCGCCGTCAGCCGGCGGCGGCCACGGTGCTGTGCCGAATCACGGACAGAAACGCTTCCTCCAGCGAGTCGCATCGGGTGTCCTCTCTGAGCCGAGTGGGTGTGGTGTGAGCCAGCAAGCGGCCGTCGCGCACGAGCAGGAGGTCGCCGCAATGGTCTGCTTCATCCATCACGTGGCTGGAGACGAGCAGCGTGGTGCCGGCCCGGGCAAGGGTCTGGAACAGCTCCCACAGGTCCACCCGCAGTACGGGGTCAAGGCCCACCGTCGGCTCGTCGAGCACCAGCAGATCTGGATCGCACACCAGGGCGCATGCCAGCGACGCGCGGCTGCGCTGGCCCTCCGACAGATTCCCGCACCGGGCGTCGCGGTGCGATGTCAGGCCCACCTGATCGACGATTTCCGCGCGCGCTCGAAGCCGGCCGGCCGTAGAGCGACGCGAAATACCGGACGTTGTCGATCACGCGCAGGTCGTTGTAGATCGTGGGGGTCTGAGTCACATAGCCGACGCGATGCCGCAACGGTGCGGAGCCCGCGGGATGGCCCAGCACCGTCACGGTGCCGGACGCGACGACCTGGGTGCCGACAATGCAACGCATGAGGGTC
This sequence comes from uncultured Actinomycetota bacterium, assembly GCA_963846905.1. GTDB lineage: Bacteria > Actinomycetota > Actinomycetes > Mycobacteriales > Mycobacteriaceae > Mycobacterium. The sequence goes on along the minus strand of CAWJYB010000009.1, from coordinate 38,216 downwards.
GTCTTGCCGCAGCCGGACGGGCCAAGCAGACCGGTGATGGTGCCCCGCGCGATCCGGACCGTCACATCGTCGAGTGCCGGGCGTTTGCCCCGTACGACACGTAAGCGATCGACGGCGATGGCAACCTGGCCATCATCGGCGAGTAATTCATCGCGTGATGAACTCATCATGAAATGAATACTGCGCCCGGACGCCGCTGAGGTCAAGGGGCAGAATCGGGGGCCGTGAACGCCGACCGCCTGACCGCTTACCGTCTGACCGTCGACCCCCCGACCGCTGCACGGCGCCTGCTCGGAGCGACGCTGCTCGGACGCGGCGCTGCCGCGGTCGTGGTAGAGGTGGAGGCTTACGGCGGGCCGCCAAATGGTCCTTGGCCTGATGCGGCGTCCCATTCGTTCCGTGGGGTCAATGCGCGCAACATGGTGATGACCGGGCCTGCCGGCCGGTTGTACACCTACCGCAGCCACGGCATCCATGTGTGTGCGAATACGGTGTGCGGACCCGATGGCGCCGCTGCCGCGGTGCTGTTGCGTGCGGGCATCATCGTCGCCGGGATCAACGTGGCCCGGCAACGGCGCGGCGGTACCGTGCCCGACGCGGGGTTGTGCCGTGGGCCCGGTAACCTGTGCTCTGCACTGGGAATCACCCTGGCAGACAACGGAATCGACCTTCTCGACGCGGAGAGCCCGGTGCGCCTCGAACTAGGCGCGCAGAGGGCCGCGGCGCGGGGTCCACGCGTCGGTGTCAGCAAGGCGGCCGACCGGCTGTGGCGGTTCTGGCTCGCCGACCACCTCGAAGTCTCGGCGTATCGTCGCAGTCCGCGCGCGCCCGAACCGGGCCTCAGCGACTGAATTCCCGATCGGTGCGGGAAGATCGAGGCATGGGCACCACGATTCTCGACGAGTTGCAGTGGCGCGGGCTGATCGCGCAGTCGACAGATCGTGATGCACTCGCAGGACACCTGGCCGCCGGCCCGGTCACCGTCTACTCCGGTTTCGACCCGACCGCCCCCAGCCTGCACGCCGGGCACCTCGTACCGCTGCTGACCCTTCGCCGCTTTCAGCACGCCGGTCACCGGCCGATCGTCCTTGCGGGCGGCGCGACGGGACTGATCGGTGATCCTCGCGACAATGGCGAGCGAGGGTTGAACACCGCTGACACGGTGGCCGAATGGGCAGAGCGGATCCGCGGACAGCTGGAACGATTCGTCGCCTTCGATGATTCGCCTGCCGGCGCTATCGTGGCGGACAATCTGACTTGGACCGGCCCGCTGTCGGCGATCGAATTCCTGCGCGACGTGGGTAAGCACTTTTCGGTGAATGTGATGCTCGACCGGGACACGGTCCGGCGTCGCCTCGACGGGGAGGGCATCTCGTACACCGAGTTCAGCTACATGCTGTTACAGGCCAACGACTATGTGGAACTGAACCGCCGGTATGCCTGCGCGTTACAGATCGGCGGCTCGGACCAATGGGGCAACATCATCGCCGGTGTACGGCTCGTCAGGCAGAAGTCCGGCGCTGCGGTCCATGCGCTGACGACGCCGCTGGTAACCGATTCGGAGGGCAACAAGTTCGGCAAGTCCACCGGCGGCGGAAATCTGTGGCTGGATCCGGCGATGACCAGTCCTTACGCCTGGTATCAGCACTTCGTCAACACCGCCGATGCCGACGTGGGCGGCTACCTGCGTTGGTTCACTTTCCTGCCGGCCGACGACATCGACGAACTCGAGCAGGCAACCGTCGAGCGACCACACGAGCGTGCCGCCCAGCGCCGGCTCGCCCGGGAACTCACCTCGCTCGTGCACGGGGAGGCGGCGACCATATCTGTCGAGCATGCCAGTAAAGCGCTTTTCGGCCACGGCGACCTCTCCGGCCTCGACGAGTCGACCCTCGCTTCGGCCTTGCGTGAGGCATGCAACAACCAGGTGGCCGAACTCGCTCCCGGCGGACCGGACGCGCTGACCGATCTGCTCGTCGTCACCGGACTCTCGGCGAGCAAGGGAGCAGCCCGTCGTGCGATCGCCGAGGGCGGCGTTTCGGTCAACAACGTCCGAATCAGCAGTGCCGATTGGGTGCCCCAAGCATCGGACTTCTTGTTCGGACAGTGGTTGGTGCTGCGGCGGGGCAAGCGGAACCTTGCGGGCGTGTGCCGGGTCCGCTAATCGCACCCGCTGAACCGTAAAGCCCGGATCGTGCCGCCTAACAGGGGATTTGACTCAGACTTTCCAGGCACGTAACTTTAGGGCCGTCGCGGTGGCCTGGCTCGGCCGAGGTGAGCTGCGATATCCCGGGAATATACCTGGACTCCAGGGTGTTCTCACGAGTCCGCGCAACTTTTCAGCGGCCGTTCGGCCGCCGTCTTGTTGCGCGACCGGTGGGTCTGTTGTTTGAGAACTCAATAGTGTGTTTGGTGGTTTTGTTTGTTGTTGTTTTTGCCATGCTCTGGTGTCCTCGTGTTGGGGTGTGGTGTTTTTTGGTGCCAATGTTTGTTGGTGTTTTGGTCAGATTTTTCTGAATGTGAGGATTTCCGGGTGTTTTCCGGGGGTTTTTGTTTGGAGAGTTTGATTCTGGCTCAGGACGAACGCTGGCGGCGTGCTTAACACATGCAAGTCGAACGGAAAGTGCCCAGCTTGCTGGGTGACTCGAGTGGCGAACGGGTGAGTAACACGTGGGTGATCTGCCCTGCACTTCGGGATAAGCTTGGGAAACTGGGTCTAATACCGGATAGGACCATGCCATGCATGTGGTGTGGTGGAAAGCTTTTTGCGGTGTGGGATGGGCCCGCGGCCTATCAGCTTGTTGGTGGGGTGATGGCCTACCAAGGCGACGACGGGTAGCCGGCCTGAGAGGGTGTCCGGCCACACTGGGACTGAGATACGGCCCAGACTCCTACGGGAGGCAGCAGTGGGGAATATTGCACAATGGGCGCAAGCCTGATGCAGCGACGCCGCGTGGGGGATGACGGCCTTCGGGTTGTAAACCTCTTTCACTCATGACGAAGCGTAAGTGACGGTAATGGGAGAAGAAGCACCGGCCAACTACGTGCCAGCAGCCGCGGTAATACGTAGGGTGCGAGCGTTGTCCGGAATTACTGGGCGTAAAGAGCTCGTAGGTGGTTTGTCGCGTTGTTCGTGAAAACTCACAGCTCAACTGTGGGCGTGCGGGCGATACGGGCAGACTGGAGTACTGCAGGGGAGACTGGAATTCCTGGTGTAGCGGTGGAATGCGCAGATATCAGGAGGAACACCGGTGGCGAAGGCGGGTCTCTGGGCAGTAACTGACGCTGAGGAGCGAAAGCGTGGGGAGCGAACAGGATTAGATACCCTGGTAGTCCACGCCGTAAACGGTGGGTACTAGGTGTGGGTTTCCTTCCTTGGGATCCGTGCCGTAGCTAACGCATTAAGTACCCCGCCTGGGGAGTACGGCCGCAAGGCTAAAACTCAAAGAAATTGACGGGGGCCCGCACAAGCGGCGGAGCATGTGGATTAATTCGATGCAACGCGAAGAACCTTACCTGGGTTTGACATGCACAGGACGCTGGTAGAGATATCAGTTCCCTTGTGGTCTGTGTGCAGGTGGTGCATGGCTGTCGTCAGCTCGTGTCGTGAGATGTTGGGTTAAGTCCCGCAACGAGCGCAACCCTTGTCTCATGTTGCCAGCGCGTTATGGCGGGGACTCGTGAGAGACTGCCGGGGTCAACTCGGAGGAAGGTGGGGATGACGTCAAGTCATCATGCCCCTTATGTCCAGGGCTTCACACATGCTACAATGGCCGGTACAAAGGGCTGCGATACCGTGAGGTTTAGCGAATCCTTTAAAGCCGGTCTCAGTTCGGATCGGGGTCTGCAACTCGACCCCGTGAAGTCGGAGTCGCTAGTAATCGCAGATCAGCAACGCTGCGGTGAATACGTTCCCGGGCCTTGTACACACCGCCCGTCACGTCATGAAAGTCGGTAACACCCGAAGCCGGTGGCCTAACCTTTCGGGGAGGGAGCCGTCGAAGGTGGGATCGGCGATTGGGACGAAGTCGTAACAAGGTAGCCGTACCGGAAGGTGCGGCTGGATCACCTCCTTTCTAAGGAGCACCGATGCCCCTCTTTTTGTGAGGGGTTTCCGCCGTCCCCACGTTCGTGGGATGTTGATGGTTGGGATTGGGTAGCTGGGTGCCTGTAGTGGGTGTCTGGTGGGTGCGCGACGGACAAAGGTTTTTTCTGCTTCTTTTCTTTCTGCGAGGGTTTTCGGAGGGAGAAGGGGTGGCCATCGGACACACTGTTGGGTCCTGAGACAACAGGCCCGTGGGCTCGCCGTGTTTGGTGGGTGCCGGCTTCTGGTTCTTCTCCTGGTTTGGGAGGGGGGTTGGGGGTGAGGGTTGGTTGTCGCCCTGTCTTGGTGGCGGGGTGTGGTGTTTGATTTGTGGATAGTGGTTGCGAGCATCAGGCCGCGCGTGCTGGTTTTCCGGGGTTTTCCGGGGCTGGTGGGTGTGGTTTGTTGTGGTGTAATTTTTCTCTGTAATGGTTTTTTGTGTTGTAAGTGTATAAGGGCGCATGGTGGATGCCTTGGCACTGGGAGCCGATGAAGGACGTGGGAGGCTGCGATATGCCTCGGGGAGCTGTCAACCGAGCGTGGATCCGAGGATGTCCGAATGGGGAAACCCGGCACGAGTGATGTCGTGTCACCTGCATCTGAATGTATAGGGTGCAGGGGGGAACGCGGGGAAGTGAAACATCTCAGTACCCGTAGGAAGAGAAAACAAAAGTGATTCCGTGAGTAGTGGCGAGCGAAAGCGGAGGATGGCTAAACCGTGTTCATGTGATACCCGGCAGGGGTTGTGGGTGCGGTGTTGTGGGGTTCGTCTTCTCGGATCTGCCGGTCCGGGCGACAGTGAGAAAAGAGTGTGTTAGCCGAAGTGGCCTGGGATGGTCTGCCGTAGACGGTGAGAGCCCGGTAGGTGAAAACATGTTCTCTGTTGTGGCGTGTCCCCGAGTAGCAGCGGGCTCGTGGAATCTGCTGTGAATCTGCCGGGACCACCCGGTAAGCCTGAATACTTCCCAGTGACCGATAGCGGATTAGTACCGTGAGGGAATGGTGAAAAGTACCCCGGGAGGGGAGTGAAAAAGTACCTGAAACCGTGCGCTTACAATCCGTCAGAGCCTTCGACTTGTTCGTGGGGTGATGGCGTGCCTTTTGAAGAATGAGCCTGCGAGTCAGGGACATGTCGCGAGGTTAACCCGGGTGGGGTAGCCGCAGCGAAAGCGAGTCTGAATAGGGCGTATCCCCCGTGAGGGGGTGTAGTGGTGTGTTCTGGACCCGAAGCGGAGTGATCTACCCATGGCCAGGGTGAAGCGCGGGTAAGACCGTGTGGAGGCCCGAACCCACTTAGGTTGAAGACTGAGGGGATGAGTTGTGGGTAGGGGTGAAAGGCCAATCAAACTCCGTGATAGCTGGTTCTCCCCGAAATGCATTTAGGTGCAGCGTCACATGTTTCTTGCTGGAGGTAGAGCTACTGGATGGCCGATGGGCCCTACTAGGTTACTGACGTCAGCCAAACTCCGAATGCCGGTAAGTGAGAGTGTGGCAGTGAGACGGCGGGGGATAAGCTCCGTGCGTCGAGAGGGAAACAGCCCAGATCGCCGGCTAAGGCCCCTAAGCGTGTGCTAAGTGGAAAAGGATGTGCAGTCGCGAAGACAACCAGGAGGTTGGCTTAGAAGCAGCCACCCTTGAAAGAGTGCGTAATAGCTCACTGGTCAAGTGATTGTGCGCCGATAATGTAGCGGGGCTCAAGCACACCGCCGAAGCCGCGGCAATGGTCCGCGAGGATTGTTGGGTAGGGGAGCGTCCTGCATCCAGCGAAGCAGCAGCGTAAGCTCGTTGTGGAGGGTGTGGGAGTGAGAATGCAGGCATGAGTAGCGATAAGGCAAGTGAGAACCTTGCCCGCCGAAAGACCAAGGGTTCCTGGGCCAGGCCAGTCCACCCAGGGTGAGTCGGGACCTAAGGCGAGGCCGACAGGCGTAGTCGATGGACAACGGGTCGATATTCCCGTACCCGTGTATGTGCGCCCGTGATGAATCATCGGCACTAACCGCCCAAAAGGTGGCTGATCCGATCCTTCGGGAAAGGGCAGCCGCCGGCTGCGTGGGACCTTCGATGGTAGTAGTCAAGCGACGGGGTGACGCAGGAAGGTAGCCGTACCAGTCAGTGGTAACACTGGAGCAAGCCCGTAGGGAAAGCGACAGGCAAATCCGTCGCTTACATATCCCGAGAGGTGATGCATAGCCGAATGAGGCGAATTCGGTGATCCTATGCTGCCAAGAAAAGCCTCTAGCGAGTGCGTACACGGCCCGTACCCCAAACCAACACAGGTGGTCAGGTAGAGAATACCAAGGCGTACGAGAGAACTATGGTTAAGGAACTCGGCAAAATACCCCCGTAACTTCGGGAGAAGGGGGACCCCCACACCGTGACAGGCCCACGCGGCCTGGCAGCGGCAGGGGGTGGCACAAACCAGTGAGAAGCGACTGTTTACTAAAAACACAGGTCCGTGCGAAGTCGCAAGACGAGGTATACGGACTGACGCCTGCCCGGTGCTGGAAGGTTAAGAGGACCCGTCAACCCCCACAGGGTGAAGCGGAGAATTTAAGCCCCAGTAAACGGCGGTGGTAACTATAACCATCCTAAGGTAGCGAAATTCCTTGTCGGGTAAGTTCCGACCTGCACGAATGGCGTAACGACTTCTCAACTGTCTCAACCATAGACTCGGCGAAATTGCACTACGAGTAAAGATGCTCGTTACGCGCGGCAGGACGAAAAGACCCCGGGACCTTCACTACAACTTGGTATTGATGTTCGATACGGTTTGTGTAGGATAGGTGGGAGACTGTGAAACATTAACGCCAGTTAGTGCGGAGTCATTGTTGAAATACCACTCTGATCGTACTGGACATCTAACCTCGAACCCTGAACCGGGTTCAGGCACAGTGCCTGGTGGGTAGTTTAACTGGGGCGGTTGCCTCCTAAAATGTAACGGAGGCGCCCAAAGGTTCCCTCAACCTGGACGGCAATCAGGTGTCGAGTGCAAGTGCACAAGGGAGCTTGACTGCAAGACGGACATGTCAAGCAGGGACGAAAGTCGGGACTAGTGATCCGGCACCCCCGAGTGGAAGGGGTGTCGCTCAACGGATAAAAGGTACCCCGGGGATAACAGGCTGATCTTCCCCAAGAGTCCATATCGACGGGATGGTTTGGCACCTCGATGTCGGCTCGTCGCATCCTGGGGCTGGAGCAGGTCCCAAGGGTTGGGCTGTTCGCCCATTAAAGCGGCACGCGAGCTGGGTTTAGAACGTCGTGAGACAGTTCGGTCTCTATCCGCCGCGCGCGTCAGAAACCTGAGGAAACCTGTCCCTAGTACGAGAGGACCGGGACGGACGAACCTCTGGTACACCAGTTGTCCCACCAGGGGCACCGCTGGATAGCCACGTTCGGACAGGATAACCGCTGAAAGCATCTAAGCGGGAAACCCCCTCCAAGACCAGGTTTCTCACCCATCAAGTGGGATAAGGCCCCCCGCAGAACACGGGATCGATAGACCAGACCTACACACCCCGCAAGGGACTCAGGGAACTGGCACTAACCGGCCGAAAACTTACAACAACCCCACACGGGAAACAACACCACGCAACCACAACCCACAAAAAACACCACACCCCCCACCAACACACCCAAAAACCACAACACAAACACACAAAAGAAAACACAAAGTTACGGCGAACACAGCGACAGGGAAACGCCCGGACCCATCCCGAACCCGGAAGCTAAGCCTGCCAGCGCCAATGATACTGCCCAACCCGGGCGGAAAAGTAGGACACCGCCGAACACACACACAGAAACACCCCCCACCACAACCCCGGGGGGTGTTTCCACATTCAACACCCGTCGATGATCTATCTGAATTCGATATCCGAAATGAAGAAATTGTCGAATGATCTCAGCTTGGCCGTATCGTTGATCGCGGGAGATTCGCGAACGAAGGACGGTAGTGGCCGATAAACAAACCGACGGCGAGCATGCACGCCGGACACCGCGACCGGCGCGTGGCACCGGCGCAGCGCCCAGGCGGCGCAGCGAGGCACCGGCACGTTCTGGCCCGGGTCGCGCACGCCGTGCTCAGCCACAGCACGAGCACACCGACATGCAATCCCGTCCACAGGGACCACCGATCCCGCCCGGCACCGACGCCAAGCAGCTGGCGGCCGAAATTCGCCGCGAGTTGAGCACACTCGATCGGAACACCGCAGACTACGTCGCCAAACACCTTGTCGCTGCCGGCGCACTTCTCGACGATGATCCCGAAGCTGCGCTCGAACACGCCCGGGCCGCGCGTTCCCGAGCCGGTCGCATCGCCGCGGTCCGAGAGGCCGTAGGTATTGCGGCATACCACTTCGGCGATTGGGCGCAGGCTCTATCCGAATTGCGCGCGGCCCGCAGGCTGGGGAGCAAGTCCTCGCTGCTTCCGTTGATTGCCGACTGTGAGCGCGGCGTCGGGCGTCCTGAGCGGGCCATCGAGCTGTCGCGGACCCCCGAAGCCGCCCACCTCACGGATGATGAGGCCGACGAATTGCGCATCGTGGTTGCCGGAGCGCGCGCCGATATGGGCCAGCTCGAACAGGCCCTGGCCGTGTTGTCATCACCCACGCCGGACCCGGCCCGGACCGGGCCCACTGCAGCGCGGCTGTGTTATGCGTACGCCGAAGCGCTGCTTGCCCTGGGTCGCAACGACGAAGCTTTGCAGTGGTTCCTCAAGGCTGCGGAAGCGGACGTCGACGGCGTGACAGACGCCGAGGACCGCGTTGGAGAAGTCGGAGAGCTGACCTGACGTGGCAACCTTCATCCGGCAATTCGATTGCCTGCTGCTTGATCTCGACGGCACGGTGTTCCGCGGTCACGAACCTACCGAGGGTGCCGTTGCCGCACTGGCCGATGCCGGGATTCGCAAGCTCTATGTAACCAACAACGCATCGCGCAGCGCAGAAGAGGTAGCCACCCACCTCCGCAAGCTTGGCTTCGCCGCCGGTGCAGCCGATGTGGTCACCAGCGCGCAGAGCGCTGCGCACCTGCTGGCCCGGCAATTGACCGCCGGCGATCCGGTCCTTGTGGTAGGCACCAACTCGCTTGCGCGGGAGATCGAAATGGTCGGGCTGCGGGCGGTGCGGTCGTTTCAGGACCGACCGGCGGCGGTCGTCCAGGGCCACTCGCCTGCCACTGGCTGGGCCGACCTCGCGGAGGCCGCGCTGGCTATCCGAGCCGGCGCGCTGTGGGTGGCCACGAACGTGGACAAGACGCTGCCCTCCGAGCGCGGCCTGCTGCCCGGTAATGGTTCGATGGTCGCCGCTTTGCGCACCGCGACGGAGACCGAACCCCAGGTGGCGGGCAAGCCCGCGCCGACGTTGATGGCCGATGCATTGTCCCGCGGCGATTTCCGCGCACCGTTGGTGGTGGGCGATCGGCTCGATACCGACATGGCCGGCGCTCGAGCAGCCGGCCTGCCGAGCCTGATGGTGCTCAGCGGTGTCAATTCGGCCCGCGACGTCGTTTTCGCAGTTCCTCGGCAACGTCCCACCTACCTCTCCCATGATCTGCGTGCACTGCACACCGACCCCGCATCGGTGGCGGTCACGGCGCAGCCGGCCTGGCAGACCGAATTGAACGGATCACAGCTCACCGTCCGCTTCGCAGGAACTGATCCCAGCGACGACGGGCTCTCGGTGGTGCGCGCCTGCGCCGATGGGGTCTGGTCGTCCGGTATGACAGACGTGGAGATCGTCACGGCAGACGACACGGCTCGCGCCGCCCTGCAACGCTGGTCGCTGCTTGCACCGCGCGATCCGCTAGCGTGAAGGCTGCCATGACTACCGACACCGATCAGATCCGCGACCAGGTTGGCGCACTGCTGGCGGAACTGCCCGACATCGAACCCGGTTCGGCGAACCTCGACGCGGTGGACATCGATAAGATTGCCCGTTGTCTGGAGCAGGCGCACGCCGTACTGGTCCAAGCGTTGGAATCGGTTGGGAAGGACTGAGGTCACGGTGGCACGGCGTGCACGTGTTGACGCCGAACTCGTTCGGCGGGGCTTGGCGCGTTCGCGGCAGCAAGCCACTGAACTGATCGGGGCGGGCCGGGTCTCCATCGACGGGATGCCGGCGACGAAACCCGCCACTGCGGTCGCCGTGACCGCGTCGCTGACCGTCAATGAGGACGGGGAGCGCAGCTGGGTCTCGCGTGGAGCTCACAAGCTCACCGGGGCCCTGGACGCATTGGGGATAGACGTAGCGGGCCGCCGGTGCCTGGATGCCGGTGCGTCCACCGGGGGGTTCACCGAGGTCCTGCTGGACCGCGGGGCCGCGGAGGTCGTGGCGGTCGACGTGGGCTACGGCCAGCTCGCGTGGTCACTGCGTGCAGACCCGCGGGTGCATCCCATCGAGCGGACCAACGTCCGTCAGGTGGGCCCGGGCTGTATCGGGGGACCGGTGAACCTGGTCGTGGCGGATCTGTCTTTCATCTCGCTGACCACGGTGCTGCCTGCGCTGACCTCGTGCGCCCTCACCGACGCCGACATCCTTCCGCTCGTCAAGCCGCAGTTCGAGGTCGGCAAGGGCCTGGTCGGCCAGGGCGGTGTGGTGACTGACCCCGCTCTGCGCGCCGAGGCCGTGCTGTCGGTGGCCCATCACGCTCAAACCCTGCAGTGGCATACCGTCGGTGTAACTGCCAGCCCGTTGCCGGGACCGTCGGGAAACGTCGAGTATTTCCTGTGGCTGCGCCGTGACACCGACCGGCGGCTACTCGGTGACGCGCTCGCCGAGGCGGTGCGGTGTGCCGTGGACGAGGGCCCGCAATGAACCACGAGCGCGTCGTACTACTCGTTGTGCACACCGGCCGCGACGAGGCCACCGAAGTTGGGCGGCGCGTCGAAAAGGCCTTGGGGGACAACGACATCGGTCTTCGCGTACTTTCCGCGGAAGCCGTCGACCGGGGTTCTGTGCACCTGGCTCCCGACGACATGCGTGCGCTGGGCGTCCAGATCGAGGTGGTGGACGCCAACGAGAATGCCGCCGAGGGCTGCGAATTGGTGTTGGTACTCGGCGGTGACGGCACGTTTTTGCGTGCCGCCGAACTGGCACGCAACGCCGACATTCCGGTGCTGGGCGTCAACTTGGGCCGTATCGGGTTTCTGGCCGAAGCGGAGGCCGAGGCCATCGACACCGTTCTGGAACACGTGATCAGCCGCGACTACGTGGTCGAGACCCGGATGACCCTCGACATCCTGGTGCGCGTGGGTGGCCTGACCGTGGACCGCGGCTGGGCGTTGAACGAGGCGAGCCTGGAAAAGGGCCCACGGCTGGGGGTGCTGGGAGTCGTCATCGAGATCGACGGCCGCCCGGTGTCGTCGTTCGGCTGTGATGGGGTGTTGGTCTCCACACCCACCGGGTCTACTGCGTATGCGTTCTCGGCCGGGGGTCCGGTGCTGTGGCCGGAATTGCAGGCCATTCTGGTCGTCCCCAACAACGCGCATGCCCTGTTCTCCCGGCCGATGGTCGCCTCTCCGAAGGCGACCATCGCGATCGAGGTCGAAGCCGACGGCCACGATGCCCTGGTGTTCTGCGACGGACGGCGCCGGATGGCGGTACCCGCGGGAAGCCGGTTGGAGGTCACCCGCTGCGCCACCCCGGTGAAATGGGTGCGCCTCGACAGTGCGCCGTTCACCGACAGGCTGGTACGCAAGTTCCGACTGCCGGTCACCGGGTGGCGCGGGCAGTAATCGCGTGCTGGCCGAGATGAAGATCGAGTCGCTTGGCGCCATCAAGGTGGCCAGCGCCGAGTTCGATCGCGGGCTCACGGTCCTCACCGGTGAGACGGGTGCGGGAAAGACGATGGTGGTCACCGGTTTACATCTGCTGGGTGGGGCGCGAGCGGATGCGAACCGCGTCCGCTCGGGAGCCGACCGCGCCGTCGTAGAGGGCAGGTTCACCACCGCTGAGCTCTCCCCGGCCGGTGTCTGCGCGGTCGACCAGGTGCTGGAATCGTCGGGAGGCGACCGCGATGAGGACGGCAGCGTGATCGCGTTGCGGTCCGTCAGTCGCGAGGGTCCGTCGCGCGCCTACCTTGCCGGACGCAGCGTGCCGGCCAAATCCCTGACCACCTTCACGGCACACCTGCTCACCCTGCACGGTCAGAACGACCAACTCCGATTGATTCGCCCCGACGAGCAGCGTGCCGCAGTTGATCGGTTCGCGGGCGCCGCCGGTCGCGTCGAGCGCTACCGGGCGCTTCGAGCAGGTGGAGGAAAGCGCAGCGAGACCTCGACGACCGCACCGATCACGGCCGTGATCTTGCCCAGGAGGCCGACCGGCTCAAGTTCGCGCTCGCCGAGATCGACGCCGTGAATCCCAAGCCGGGGGAGGACGAAGCACTCGTCGCCGAGATACGGCGTCTGTCGGAGCTGGACGCATTGCGTGAGGCGGCCTGGGGCGCCCGCGCCGCGCTGTCGGGCGACACCGAGGAACCTGTGGACTTCGACGGTAGTTCGGCGACCACCGCGATCGGGCAGGCGCTGGCTGCTCTGCAGGGAACCGACGATGACGTCCTCCAGAGCCTTGGTGCACAGCTGGGTGACGCATTGACCGTTGTGGGCGAGGTGTCTCGCGAGATCGGGGGTTTTCTGTCGGATCTGCCCACCGATTCCAGTGAGTTGGAGGCAAAGCTCGCCCGGCAGGCCGAGCTGCGCTCCTTGACTCGAAAGTATGCCGCGGACGTGGACGGAGTGTTGGCATGGGCAGTCCAGTCGCGGGATCGGCTGGCCCGACTCGATGTGTCCGAGGACGCATTGGCCGGCCTGCACCGCACTGTGGTGGATCTGGGCGCCAAGGTGGTGGCTGCCGCCATGGATCTGACGAAAACCCGACAGGCCGCGGCCGGGGCGCTGGCCAAGGCCGTGACCGCCGAACTGGCCGGGTTGGCGATGGCCGACGCTGAGTTCTTCGTCGAGATAAGTGAGCTACCGGCGCAAATGGGCGATTCCGCGGTGCTGACCTTGCCGTCCGGCCACCGGGTCCATGCCGGATCGCATGGCGTGGACCAGGTGGAGTTCGGGTTCACCGCGAACCGGGGTGGTGCAGTGCTGCCGCTGAACAAAAGCGCTTCCGGCGGCGAGCTCTCACGGGTGATGCTCGCGCTGGAAGTGGTGCTTGCGGGGTCTGCCGAAGGCATGACGATGGTGTTCGATGAGGTCGACGCGGGCGTCGGGGGCCGGGCCGCGGTACAGATCGGCCGTCGACTCGCCCGCCTGGCACACACACATCAGGTCATCGTGGTCACGCACCTGCCGCAGGTTGCCGCATATGCCGACACGCACCTGATGATCGATGCGCTCGATGGTGCGGGGGCAAGCACTGTGCGGCGGCTAGATGCCGAGGAACGTGTCGCCGAGCTGGCCCGCATGCTCGCAGGACTGGGCGAATCCGACACCGGCCGGGCACACGCCCGGGAGCTGCTGGCAGCCGCCGACAGAGACCGCAGCGCAACTCCCTGAGTGTGGCAGCTGTGACAAAACATAACTTCTGTGACTGGTGTTACGGCGCGCCTCCTGCGCACATCGCGGTTACCCCGACAGAATCGGCGCCATGAGGATGGCAGCACTTCTCTCACGTAACAGTGCCCCCCGGCCGGGCGTCATCGGCACAGCCCGTGTGGACCGGAATGTCGACAAGCTCCTGAAGAGGGTGCAACCGGGCGACATCGTTGTGCTCGATGTGCTCGACCTGGACCGAGTCACCGCTGACGCCCTCGTCGCGGCCAACGTCGCAGGCGTGATCAACGCGTCGGCGTCGATCTCCGGCCGCTACCCGAACCTCGGGCCCGAGGTACTCGTGGGCAACCGCATCGCACTTATCGACGAAACCGGGCCGGAGATTTTCAAGAAGGTCAAAGACGGCGCCAAGGTGCGACTGCACGAAGGGGGCATTTACTCCGGAGACCGCCGACTGATCCAGGGCACCGAACGCAGCGACCAGGAAATCGTGGAGCTGATGCACGAGGCCAAGAGTGGTCTGGTGTCCCACCTCGAAGCATTCGCTGGCAACACCATCGAATTCATTCGCAGCGAAAGCCCATTGTTGATCGACGGCATCGGCATCCCGAACATCGACGTGGACTTGAATCGCCGTCACGTCGTGGTCGTCGCCGAGGAACCGGGAGTGGCCGAGGATCTCAAGGCGCTCAAGCCGTTCATCAAGGAGTACCAGCCCGTATTGATCGGTGTGGGCACGGGTGCCGACGTACTGCGGCAGGCCGGGTACCGGCCGGAACTCATAGTCGGCGATCCCGGTCAGATCAGCACCGAGACTCTGCAATGCGGTGCACAGATGGTGCTGCCCGCCGACGCCGACGGCCACGCGCCCGGCCTGGAGCGCATCCAGGACCTCGGCGTGGGGGCCATGACCTTTCCGGCCGCCGGTTCAGCCGCAGATCTCGCGCTGCTGCTGGCCGACCATCACGGTGCGTCGCTGATCGTTACCGTCGGGCACACTGCCAGCATCGAAGAGTTCTTCGACCGAACGCGCCAGCGCAGCAATCCGTCAACATTCCTGACCCGGCTGAAAGTCGGTGAGAAACTCGTCGACGCGAAAGCCGTTGCCACTCTGTATCGCAACCGTGTCTCAGTAGGCGCCATTGCCATATTGATGCTGGCAATGCTGATTGCGGCAGTCGTTGCACTGTGGGTGTCGAGCGCCGACGCCGTCGTCGTCCATTGGATCGTTGAGTACTGGAACCACTTCTCGCTGTGGGTCCAGAGTCTGGTGACTTAGGCAAGGAGTCGATACAGTGATTTCCATTCGCCAGCATGCGATCTCGTTGGCTGCGGTGTTCTTGGCGCTTGCCGTCGGAGTTGTGCTGGGATCGGGGCTGCTGTCCGATACCGTGCTGTCGGGACTGCGGGATGAGAAGAAGGATCTGCAGGCCACGATCAGCGAACTGACCGACAAGACCAACGCTCTGAACGAAAAACTCAGTGCAGCAAATGATTTCAATTCCCAAATGTCACCGCGAATGGTGCACGACGCGCTCGCAGGCAAGTCCGTCGTTCTCGTCAGCACCCCCGACGCAAACAGGGACGACCTCGAAGCGACAGCCAGGCTCCTCCGCGAAGCCGGTGCGTCGATCACCGGCAGTCTGTCATTGACACAGGAGTTCGTGGACGCCAACTCCGCTGAAAAGTTGCGTTCGGTAGTCAACTCGTCGATCCTTCCGGCCGGCGCCCAGCTGAGTACCGCACTCGTCGACCAAGGTTCGCAAGCCGGCGATTTGTTGGGCATCGTACTGCTCGCTCATCGCAATCCCGAGACACCGGCTGGTGGACGACATACAGCGACAGACGGTGTTGGCGGCGCTGCGTGACACCGGTTTCATCACCTATGACAACGATCGCTTCGGTGCCGCCAACACTGCTCTCATCGTCACGGGAGGGCCGCTCGGTGCCGATGCCGGCAACCAGGGCGCAACGGTCGCCCGTTTTGCTGCGGCGATGGCACCGCGCGGTTCGGGCACGGTCCTTGCCGGGCGTGACGGTTCAGCCTCAGGCACCGCCGCGCTGTCTGTGGTCCGCTCGGATGCCGGCATGTCGTCGGCGGTCAGCACCGTCGACGATGTCGGATCGGAGTCCGGTCGGATCACAGCGGTGTTGGCGCTGCAGGACATGGTCAAGGGGGGATCAAGCGGGCAGTACGGCATCGGCCAGGGTGCAACTGCGGTCACAATCGCCCAGTGATCGGGCACCCGGCGCGTCGGGCGCGGGTCGCCGGGGTAGGTGTTAGGGTGAACTTCCGTGGGTCGGCAGGACCCAGGTTGGGTCCGAGCCCAGCATGTCTAGCCCTGCACCATTGCCACGGAGGTTTCTCTTGCCATCGTTACGAAGGCATCCGCAGACCGCTACCAAACATCTGTTCGTCAGCGGTGGTGTGGTTTCCTCGCTCGGCAAGGGCCTGACCGCCAGCAGTCTGGGCCAGTTGCTGACCGCGAGGGGTCTGCACGTCACGATGCAGAAACTTGACCCCTACCTGAACGTCGACCCAGGCACCATGAACCCGTTCCAGCACGGTGAGGTGTTTGTCACCGACGACGGAGCCGAGACCGATCTCGACGTTGGGCATTACGAGCGCTTCCTCGATCGTGACCTGACCGGTTCGGCAAATGTCACTACGGGGCAGGTGTATTCAACGGTGATCGCCAAGGAACGCCGCGGCGAGTATCTCGGCGACACAGTCCAAGTGATCCCGCACATCACTGACGAGATCAAGAGCCGCATCCTGATGATGGCCCAACCCGATGCCGACGGAAACCGACCTGACGTGGTGATCACCGAAATCGGTGGAACAGTCGGCGACATCGAGTCGCTGCCGTTCTTGGAAGCGGCCCGTCAAGTGCGCCACGAGGTGGGCCGCGAGGACTGCTTCTTTCTGCATGTTTCTCTGGTGCCTTACCTCAAGCCGTCGGGTGAGCTGAAGACGAAACCGACCCAGCACTCGGTTGCTGCACTGCGCAGCATCGGCATCACCCCGGATGCGCTGATTCTGCGGTGTGACCGTGACGTGCCGGAGTCCCTGAAGAACAAGATCGCCTTGATGTGCGACGTCGACATCGACGGCGTGATCTCCACCCCGGATGCGCCGTCCATTTACGACATACCCAAGGTGCTGCACCGTGAAGAACTCGACGCCTTCGTGGTGCGACGGCTGAGCCTTCCGTTCCGCGACGTCGACTGGACGGAGTGGGACGATCTGCTGAGCCGTGTGCACGACCCCCAGGAGACCGTGCGAATCGCCTTGGTGGGCAAGTACATCGACCTCTCCGATGCCTATCTTTCGGTGGCCGAGGCGCTGCGTGCGGGCGGCTTCCGGCACCGCACCAGGGTGGAGATGCGCTGGGTGGCCTCCGACGACTGCGAAACCGACAGCCGGGCGGCGGCCGCGCTCGGCGATGTGCACGGCGTGCTGATTCCAGGAGGGTTCGGCATCCGTGGAATCGAGGGCAAGATAGGCGCCATCCACTACGCCCGTACCCGTAGCATCCCCGTGCTCGGCTTGTGCCTCGGCCTGCAATGCATCGTGATCGAAGCCGCGCGCTCGGTCGGCCTGCCCATGGCCAGTTCGGCTGAGTTCGACCCGGACACCCCCGACCCCGTCATCGCTACCATGGCCGACCAGGAGCAGATTGTCGCTGGCCGGGCAGACCTGGGTGGCACCATGCGGCTCGGAGCCTATCCTGCTGTGCTCGAGGAGAATTCGATCGTCGCACAAGCTTATGGAGCGACCGTGGTGTCGGAGCGTCACCGGCACCGTTATGAGGTCAACAATGCCTACCGCGAGAAGATCGCCGAGAGCGGCCTGCGTTTCTCGGGCACATCGCCGGACGGGCACTTGGTGGAGTTCGTCGAGTACCCGCGTGAGGTGCACCCGTTCTTGGTGGGAACACAGGCCCACCCCGAACTCAAGAGCCGGCCGACGCGGCCACACCCGTTGTTCGTGGCGTTCGTCGCCGCGGCCATAGACTACAAAGCCGCGGAGCGGCTTCCCTTGGAGAATTTGGAGATTCACGAGCAGCGGTCGAACGGCGCCGGGCATTCCGTTGCCGGACAGTTGATTCAAGAGCCCGCAGCCCGTGGCTGAGCACGCGTTCGACACCGCCTCGACCAAAACCATGTATGTCGGGAAGATCTGCGCGTTGCGCGTTGACGAAGTCATAATGCCCGGCGGCGGTGTGGCGCTCCGCGAAGTGCTCGAGCACTACGGTGCGGTCGCCGTTGTGGCGATGGACGCCGATGCCAATATCGTCCTGGTTTACCAATACCGTCACCCGATCGGTCGGCGGTTGTGGGAGCTTCCCGCCGGGCTTATAGACGTCGATGGTGAGAGCCCGTATCTGACTGCCGTGCGTGAACTCGAAGAAGAGGCCGGGCTGGTAGCCGACGAGTGGAAGGTGCTGGTCGACGTCGTCTCCACGCCGGGGTTCAGCGACGAGAGCATCCGTGTTTACCTGGCTACCGGACTGAGCCAGACGCAGCGTCCGGCGGCCCACGACGAGGAAGCCGACCTGACCGTGAAGTGGTGGCCGCTCGACAAGGCGGTACAGATGGTCCTTCGCGGCGAGATCGTCAACTCTACTGCGGTGGCCGGCATCCTCGCGGCCTTCGCCCTACGGCAGGGGGCGGTCGAGCCCCGGCCGGTGGACGCACCGTGGCCGGACAAGTCGTCGCGGTTCCTCGCGCGGTTGCGGGGAGCGCAGGTCCTCTCTTGACGACTTTTCGGCCCGTTCTGGAGTCTCAACTGCAGGGCTACCTCGACCACCTGACCATCGAGCGCGGGGCGGCCGCCAACACGCTGAGTTCCTACCGGCGCGACCTGCGCCGCTATCAGGAGCATCTGATACTGCGTGGCATCGAGGATCTCGGCGATGTCAGCGAGAACGACGTCAGCGAATTCCTGGTCTCGCTTCGACGCGGGGACCCGGCCGGGGGAACCGTACCCCTGTCTGCAGTTTCCGCGGCCCGGACACTGATCGCTGTGCGCGGCCTACACCGATTCGCCGCCGCGGAGGGTGTCACCGCCGTCGATGTCGCCCGCGCCGTAAAGCCGCCCACCCCGGCCCGGCGCCTTCCAAAAAGCCTCACGGTTGACGAGGTGCTGGCCCTGTTGGGGGGCGCAGGTGGGGACAGCCCTTCCGACGGACCCCTGACGTTGCGTAACCGCGCATTGCTGGAGATGCTGTATTCCACAGGCGCCCGCATTTCAGAAGCGGTGGGTCTCGACATCGACGATGTGGACACTCACGACCGATCTGTGCTCCTGCGCGGCAAAGGCGGCAAGCAGCGCCTTGTCCCGATCGGCCGGCCGGCCGTTCAGGCACTGGACAACTACCTGGTGCGTGGACGACCGGAGCTGGCAATTCGTGGCCGCGGCACGCCGGCGATCTTCCTCAACGCCCGAGGTGGCCGATTGTCCCGTCAGAGCGCATGGCAGGTGCTTCAGGACGCGGCCGACCGCGCGGGTGTTACCAGCACGGTCTCGCCCCACACGCTGCGTCATTCGTTCGCGACCCACCTGCTCGACGGCGGTGCCGACGTGCGTGTGGTGCAGGAATTCTTGGGCCACGCCTCGGTGACCACGACTCAGATCTATACGTTGGTCACCGTGCATGCGTTGCGGGAGGTTTGGGCGGAAGCTCATCCGCGCGCACGCTGAGAATCGCAGCCCTCAGTTGGTGTGGCAGCCGTCTGAACGTCCAGGGTACCTCGCTGCTTGGCCCCACCGCGATACCGCGGGCACCCCCTGTGGGCCGGAGCGCTTCACGGCGTGGCATCCGCAGATCCAGGGTGGTCGACCGAGATATCCGGACTCCAGAATCAGGTCCGGCTTGCTCCTCTGGTGTCCGGCGTCGCCCGCGCGTCTCCCTGTGCAGGAATTCTGACCCGTTACACTCTCCTGCAATGTCCGCCACCAGATCGATGACCGGGGGAGACGGGGCGTGACCGACGACCCTGGCCACACTGCTCAAGTCGGTCCGACGGGACGTCCGCTGCGGCGTGTCCCGGATCCCCAGCCGTTGGCCTCGCATGGCCCGGCGAAGGTCATTGCGATGTGCAACCAGAAGGGCGGGGTCGGCAAGACCACGTCGACGATCAACCTGGGCGCCGCGCTTGCCGAATACGGCCGCCGCGTGCTGTTGGTCGACCTTGACCCGCAAGGCGCGCTCTCGGCCGGACTCGGCGTGCCGCACTACGAGCTGGACAACACCGTGCACAACCTGCTGGTGGAGCCGCGGGTGTCGATCGACGAAGTCCTGATGAAGACTCGCGTCAGCGGCATGGATCTGGTGCCCAGCAACATCGATTTGTCGGCGGCCGAGATCCAGCTGGTCAACGAGGTCGGCAGGGAGCAGACCCTGGGACGTGCCCTGCACCCGGTGCTCGATCGCTACGACTGCGTGCTGATCGACTGCCAGCCCTCGCTGGGCTTGCTCACCGTAAACGGATTGGCCTGTGCCGACGGTGTCATCATCCCCACCGAGTGCGAATTCTTCTCACTGCGCGGTCTTGCGCTGCTGACCGACACCGTCGACAAGGTGCATGACCGTCTCAACCCCAGACTGTCGATCAGCGGGATCCTGATCACGCGCTACGACAACCGCACCATAAACGCGCGCGAGGTGATGGCGCGGGTGGTCGACCGTTTCGGTGACCTGGTGTTCGACACCGTGATCAGCCGTACCGTCCGGTTCCCGGAGACCAGTGTCGCGGGCGAGCCGATCACTACCTGGGCGCCGAAATCGAATGGTGCACATGCCTACCGGTCGCTGGCCCGAGAGGTCATCGACCGGCTCGGCACGTGAAGACCGCAGTGCAGGAAGCGTCACAGTCAGGTTTTCGGGTCCGGCTGAGTAACTTCGAGGGTCCGTTTGACTTGCTGCTGCAACTGATCTTCGCGCACCGGTTAGACGTCACCGAGATAGCGCTGCACCAAGTCACAGATGAGTTCATCGCCTACACCAAGGAAATCGGGCCGCAGCTGGAACTCGACGAGACCACCGGCTTCCTGGTGGTGGCGGCCACGCTGCTCGATCTGAAGGCCGCGCGGCTGCTGCCGTCCGGCCAGGTCGACGACAGCGAGGACCTGGCGTTGTTAGAGGTTCGGGACCTGCTGTTCGCCCGGCTCCTGCAATACCGCGCTTTCAAGCACGTCGCGATGATATTCGCCGAACTTGAGGCTGCCGCTCTGCGCAGCTATCCCCGGGCCGTCGGGCTCGAGTCTCAGTTCGCCGAGTTGCTGCCAGAGGTGATGATCGGCGTGGACGTCCGGGCTTTCGCCGAGATTGCGGCAGCGGCGTTCAGGCCGCGGCCTGTACCGACAGTGAGCACCGACCATTTGCACCATCCCAAGGTGTCGGTGCTCGAGCAAGCCCGCCAGATATTGCTCATCCTGGAGCAGCGCGGAGTGGGGCAGTGGGCATCGTTTTCTGAATTGGTCGCCGATTGCCAGGTGCCGATCGAGATCGTCGGCCGGTTCCTGGCGCTGCTCGAGCTATATCGCACCCGAGCGGTAGCATTCGAACAACCAGAACCACTTGGTGTACTCCAGGTTTCGTGGACCGGTGAAAGTCCAACGGATCAACAACTGCACGAACCGGAAGATTGAGTCATGACCGACGAGTTTGCCGGCACCGGTACGGCCCCCGGTCCCGATCCTGACGCCGACGTCGAGCTCGGTCTGGACTACCCTGCCGAATCCGAGCTCGACGATGACGAATTGGGCCGGGTCCTTGAGGCGTTGCTTCTGGTCGTGGACTCACCGGTCAGTGCCGAGGCGTTGGCGGCAGCCACCGAGCAGCCGGTGTACAGAGTTGCCGCCAAGTTACATGTGCTTGCCGGGCACCTCACCACCCGGGAAAGCGGTATCGATCTGCGCGAAGCCGGTGGAGGCTGGCGGATGTACACTCGCGCGCGGTTCGCCCCGTACGTGGAACGACTGCTGCTGGACGGTACCCGCACGAAGTTGACGCGGGCGGCACTGGAAACACTGGCGGTGGTGGCTTACCGCCAGCCGGTAACTCGAGCCCGGGTCAGTGCAGTGCGCGGCGTCAACGTCGATGCCGTCATGCGCACCCTGCTGGCCCGCGGGTTGATCACCGAAGCCGGCGCAGACCCCGATACCGGCGCGGCGACTTTCGCCACTACCGAATTGTTCCTGGAAAGGCTCGGCGTGTCGTCGTTGTCCGATCTGCCCGACATCGCGCCCCTGCTGCCGGATGTCGACGTTATCGACGACTTGAGTCAAACGCTGGATTCGGAACCGCGATTCATCAAACTCAGTTCCACAGTGGTGGCAGACCGGTCACACAGTTTCGACGTGGACCGCGACTGATATGCGTGAAACCGAAGGTATTCGCCTGCAAAAGGTGTTGTCGCAGGCGGGGGTTGCGTCCCGGCGTGTCGCCGAGCGGATGATCACAGCTGGCCGCGTGGAGGTCGATGGCAGCATCGTCACAGAGTTGGGAACCCGCGTGGACCCGGCAACCGCCGTCATTCGCGTCGACGGTGCACGGGTGATGATCGACGAATCCCTGATCCACCTGGCATTGAACAAGCCCGTGGGCATGGTCTCGACCATGTCGGATGACCAAGGGCGTCCGTGCATCGGCGATCTCGTCGAGCACCGGGTGCGGGGTAACAAGAACCTTTTTCATGTAGGCCGACTCGATGCCGATACCGAGGGGCTGATCCTGCTCACCAATGACGGCGAGTTGGCGCACCGGTTGATGCATCCCTCATATGAGGTACCCAAGATCTACTTGGCGACGGTCACCGGACGGGTGCCACGCGGGCTGGGCAAGACGTTGCGGGCAGGTGTCGAATTGGACGACGGTCCCGCGAAGGTTGACGATTTTGCGGTGGTCGATGCGGTGCCCGGGCGTTCACTGGTTCGAATCACCCTGCACGAGGGCCGCAAACGAATTGTCCGCAGGATGCTGGCGCAGATCGGTCTTCCCGTTGAGGCGCTGGTGCGCACCGATATCGGAGCGGTATCGCTTGGCGATCAGCGGCCCGGGAGTCTGCGCGCGCTGACCCGCAAGGAGATCGGCGCGCTATACAAGGCAGTCGGCCTGTGAGTAGCCCTGACGGGAGCGACGCGAGCATGATCGTTGCGGTGGACGGCCCGGCCGGCACCGGAAAGTCATCGGTGTCACGCGGACTGGCACGCGCACTGGGCGCAAGCTACCTCGACACCGGGGCGATGTATCGACTAGTGACGTTGGCTGTGCTGCGCGCGGGAGTATCGTTGGACGACCCGGCGGCGATCGGCGCGGTCGACGCGCCGCTGTCGATCGGGCACAACCCCGACGAAGAGCGTGCACATCTTGGCTCGGAGGACGTTTCGTCTGAGATTCGCGGTGACGCGGTTACTGCTGCGGTGTCGGCGGTGGCTGCGGTGCCCTCGGTGCGACACAAGCTTGTTCAGCAACAGCGTGCACTCGCGGCCGGGCCGGGAAATGTCGTCGTAGAAGGCCGCGACATCGGCACCGTGGTGCTGCCAGAGGCGGACGTGAAGTTTTTCCTCACCGCATCGGCCCAAACGCGCGCACGACGACGCAACGACCAGAACATCGCGGCGGGACTCGCCGACGATTACGACGGAGTGCTCGCCGATGTGATCCGCCGCGACCACCTGGATTCGACCCGGGCGGTGTCACCGTTGCGCGCGGCCGAGGACGCGTTGGTCGTCGACACCAGCGACATGACCGAACCTGACGTCGTCGCGCATCTGATCGATCTCGTCCATCGGCACGCGAGCGCCGACCGATGAGCAATTCGGAGGCCGGTGACGGAGGCACCTGGATCGACGAAACCGACTGGGAGATAGCCGCTTCCGGCCTCGCCGACGATATCGAGACGTTGTCCGGCCCACCACCGGTGGTGGCCGTCGTGGGCCGTCCCAACGTGGGGAAGTCGACTCTGGTCAACCGGATCCTCGGGCGCCGTGAGGCGGTCGTGCAGGATCTGCCCGGCGTCACACGCGATCGCGTGTCCTACGACGCGTTGTGGACGGGCCGCCGCTTCGTCGTCCAGGACACCGGAGGCTGGGAACCCGACGCCAAAGGCCTGCAACAACTGGTGGCCGAACAGGCGGCGGTCGCGATGCGAACAGCCGACGCCGTCATCCTGGTCGTCGATGCCACCGTCGGTGCGACGTCCGGTGACGAAGCCGCAGCGCGTATTCTTCGACGTTCAGGCAAGCCGGTCTTCTTGGCGGCCAACAAGATCGACGGTGAGAAACAGGAAGCCGAGGCCGCCGCACTATGGTCGCTGGGGCTGGGCGAGCCGCATCCGATCAGCGCCATGCACGGGCGGGGTGTGGCCGAACTGCTCGACGTCGTCGTAGCGGTGCTGCCGGAGGTGTCCGAGCTGGCGTCCGGAGAGGGTGGCCCACGGCGGGTGGCGCTGGTTGGCAAACCCAACGTCGGCAAAAGCTCGCTGCTGAACCGATTGGCGGGTGATCAGCGGTCGGTGGTGC
The DNA here is from genome assembly GCA_963846905.1 of uncultured Actinomycetota bacterium. Lineage (GTDB taxonomy): Bacteria > Actinomycetota > Actinomycetes > Mycobacteriales > Mycobacteriaceae > Mycobacterium. The sequence goes on along the minus strand of CAWJYB010000009.1, from coordinate 14,105 downwards.
ACGACGTCGCCGGCACCACCGTCGATCCGGTCGACTCTCTCATCGAACTCGGCGGCAAGACCTGGCGGTTCGTCGACACCGCCGGTCTGCGTCGAAAAGTGGGGCAGGCAAGCGGACACGAGTTCTACGCCTCGGTGCGCACTCACGGCGCCATCGACACCGCCGAGGTGGTGATCGTGCTCATCGACGCGTCACAGCGGCTCAGCGAGCAAGACCAGCGGGTGCTAACGATGGTCGTCGAAGCGGGCCGGGCTCTGGTACTGGCGTTCAACAAGTGGGATCTTGTCGACGAGGACCGCCGGTATGTGCTGGAGCGCGAAATCGACAAGGACCTCGCCCAAGTGCAATGGGCGCCGCGGGTCAACATCTCGGCACTGACCGGCCGAGCGGTTCAGAAGCTGGTACCGGCGCTGGAAATTGCGCTGACGTCGTGGGATACGCGGATACCCACTGGACGTCTCAATACCTTCCTCAAGGAGATCGTCGCTGCCACGCCACCGCCCGTGCGCGGAGGCCGGCAGCCGCGTGTCATGTTCGCCACGCAGGCTGCCGCCCGGCCGCCGACCTTCGTTCTGTTCACCACCGGCTTCCTGGAAGCCGGATACCGGCGGTTTCTGGAACGCCGACTTCGCGAGACATTCGGGTTCGAGGGTAGTCCGATCCGGATCAACGTCCGGGTCCGGGAGAAGCGCGGACCCAGGAAGTAGCGACGCCAAGCGGGCTATGCCGGAGTAGGGTCGGCCGGTGCCGGTTTCCCACATGATTTTGATATCGCTGGCCGGCATCGGCGCGGGTGCGATCAATGCTCTCGTCGGCTCTGGAACGCTAATCACATTCCCGACATTGGTTGCGCTGGGGTATCCGCCGGTGACCTCCACGATGTCGAATGCGGTTGGCTTAGTGGCTGGCGGAGTGTCAGGCACCTGGGGATACCGACGCGAACTGCGGGGACAATGGAACCGGCTGCGGTGGCAGATCCCCGGTTCTGTCCTGGGAGCCGTCATCGGGTCGTGGCTGTTGCTGCACCTGCCCGAGAAGGTGTTCACCCGGGTGGTGCCAGTGCTATTGGTGGTTGCCCTGTGCCTAGTGATGATCGGCCCGCGCATCCAGGCGTGGGCACGCTCGCGCGCTGAACTGGAGGGACGCTCTGCCGACCAGGTCACGCCGGGCCGGATGGCGGTCTTGGTGGGCGGGACGTTTGCCGTTGGTGTGTACGGCGGATACTTCACGGCCGCGCAGGGCATCCTATTGATCGCGGTGATGGGCGCCCTGCTGCCCGAGGACATGCAGCGAATGAACGCCGCGAAGAACCTGCTAGCGCTGCTGGTGAACATCGTCGCCGCGGTCGCCTACACCGTGGTCGCATTCGATCGGATCAGTTGGGCGGCGGCAGGTCTGATCGCTGTGGGATCACTGGTGGGTGGCTTCCTCGGCGCTCACTACGGGCGGCGTCTGTCACCGAATGCGCTGCGGGCGGTGATCGTTGTGGTGGGTCTGATCGGCTTGTATCGGCTGTTGCACCTTGTAGGCCTCCGCCACTTCCGACTGCGCTCGGGCTGAAAGGCGATCGATGGCCGAAACAGCGATATGGCACTGCGCCGTCGGATCTCGTTGCGCTCGAGCCGTTCTGGCCGTCGCGTCGGCTGCACGTGTTCGATGAAATGTGTTGTTCGCGCTAGCACCTCCGCGTCCACATAATCATCGCCGGCCGTGTCTCGGTCACTGAACGAAAGTCCTTCGAACCATGCGTTCGCTTCTGATCTTTGCCCTCGTCGGCCTCGGCGCCCAACTCGTCGACGGCGCGTTGGGCATGGCGTTCGGAGTCACCGCGTCGACGCTGCTGTGTTCAGCGGGGTGGCGGCCGCTCAGGCCAGCGCTGCGGTGCACCTGGCCGAGGTGGGTACCACCTTCGCCTCGGGGTTATCGCACTGGCGGTTCAACAACATCGACTGGCCGATGGTGGCCAAGCTCGGCGTCCCCGGCGCGATCGGCGCCTTTGTGGGAGCGACGGTGCTGTCGTCACTATCCACCCAGGAAGCCACGCCCTTGATGGCGGCGATTCTGATCGCCATCGGCACCTACGTACTGCTCCGTTTCTCGCTGCGCACACCGCCGGTGCTGCGTCGCGGCGCTACCCCGTACACCGCAAAGTTCCTGTCGCCGCTGGGCTTCTTCGGCGGGTTCATCGACGCGTCCGGTGGCGGCGGCTGGGGTCCGGTGACCACCAGCACCCTGCTGTCGCGCGGCAAGACCGCGCCACGCACCGTGATCGGCTCGGTGAGCGGGTCGGAGTTCCTGGTGGCCGCTTCGGCGTCGGTGGGCTTTCTGGTCGGCCTGCGCGATGAGTTCATCGCCAACATGCCGGTGGTGCTGGGCCTGGCGGCCGGCGGCATTGTGGTGGCCCCGCTCGCCGCGTGGTTGGTCAGCCGGGTCAGCCCGGCGCTGCTGGGCACCGCCGTCGGTGGGTTGATCGTGCTGACCAACAGCCAGAAGCTGGTGCACTACTTCGGCGTGCAATGGCCGTGGTCGACCGGTATATACACGGTGATCGTGGTGACCTGGGTGACTTCGCTGGTGTACGCCTGGCGCGCCTCGCGGGCACCGGCCTATGTGCCCGAAGCGCTGGACTCCGAGCGGTCCGCCGCCGACGACGTGCAGCCGGACACACAGCGCTGAGGGTCGCGTCGAGGTCCGACATGGCGATTGAGGTCGGACCCGAGGACTGAGGTAGGCTTTCCAACCGCTGCCGGCGATCCCGGCAGCGCCGCGGGCTGTGGCGCAGTTTGGTAGCGCACTTGACTGGGGGTCAAGTGGTCGCAGGTTCAAATCCTGTCAGCCCGACAGACGCAGTAGCAGGTCAGAGGCGGTTTCGGAGAAATCCGGGACCGCCTTTTCTGTTGCCCTGGCGCGAGGTCGATGTTCTTTTGTGGGCGTCACCACCGGCGCGCGAGAGTGGTAGGGAGGGGTGGGCGTGGTGTACCGCACGTCGTGCACGCTATGTGCGCCCGTGCGCGTTATCCGGCTCGGCCGGGGTAGCTGTCCTTGTACCGAGGTTGTCCGAGGGTCAAGGGGGCTAGCGGCAATGCCGCTCAGTTAAGTTCATGGGTCGGTTGTCAAGTGGCCGTTGATGGTGACGTCGACGGCGATGTTGTAGCTGTTGCGGTCGATGTCGCCTTTGGCGCGGTGTTTGGAGATGGCGCGTTTGACGACGCGGGGACTGGTTCGGTGGCGGCGGCCCGGGAGCAGGTGATGAAGCACGGCGTGGCCGATCTTGCCGATGAAGTCGATGGTGGTGTCGGCGATGACGCCGGCGGCCTGGATGACCTGGTCGCGGGCGGTGTTGAGGGCGATGCTGAAGCCCGCACGGTCAGCGGTGGCGGTGTCGGTGGCGTCTGACATCGCGATGCGCAGCGCTTGGTAGGTGACCAGCAGGGCATAGATTTCCTGGGCGATCCCGTCGGGTGTGCGGGCGCGCAGCACCCGGCCGCCGAGGATGGTGGATTTCAGTTCCAGATAGGACGTTTCGATCTGCCAGCGCTGGTGGTAGAGGGCGACCAGGTCGGTGGCGGGGTATCGGCGGTGGTCGGTGAGGGTGGTGATCAGCAGGTAGCGCTCGGTGCGACGGGGGCCGCCGGCGAGTCGCACGACGACCTGGGCGTCGATCACGCGGACGGTCGTCGTGCCGATCCGCGACAGCCACGAGCCGTCGCCGCAGTGGCCGATCACGGGGAGTTTGCGGTTGGACTTGGCGCGGAACAGCAGGTCGGCACCGGTGGCGGCGACCTGGCCGATCAGGTCCGCGGCGGCGAAGTTGCGGTCGGCGAGTAGCAGCATGCCTTGGTGGAGGCAGCCCAGAAGCTTTGGTGCATAGTTGGTTTCGCCCACGCGTAGGGTGCCGAAGACGGCGTCGAGTACGGTGCGGGTGCCGCATGCGACCACGGTCAGCATCCGCAGCATCGGATACCCCGACGGGCTGTTGCCGCCGCCGGCCCGGCCGAACGCGGCCAGGTTCGCCGGGGTGTCGGGGGTGAACATCGACGTGCCGTCGATCGCGCATACCAGCAGGCCACGCCATCGCGCCGCACCGGCGGCGGGGCCGCGGACCAGGTCGAACAGCTCCCGCAGCGGTTTGACACCGATACGGCGACGGGCTGGGGCCAACGCCGAGGACACCGGATCGGCGACATCGATGCCATCCAGGCCCGCGGTCATCCGAGCCCACACCTGGCCGTAGCCGAGCTCAGCGAACAGCGCCGCCGCCAGCAGCAGGTACACCACCACCCGCGACGGCAACGCCCGGACCCTGGCCTGCACCGTCCGGGTCGATTCCAGCACCGCATCGACCATCTCGAACGGGACGATCTGGGTCAACTCGCCGAGGTGACCGGGCGCGAACCGACCCGCAGCAACCACCACCGAACCACGAATGACAGACTGAACAGACAGCGGAACTCCCAGGTGAAGGGTTGTCTTGAGAGGACACCCATCGATACCGGGAGTTCCGCTGTCCCACCTCCTCGACACGCCGCACACATCACACTTGACCCAACAGTCACATCCTTAACTGAGTGACATTGGAGCTAGCGGTTCTTTCGGTCGATCTTGCGTGGGTCCGGAAAGCCCATCTTGATGTAGCCGGGTGCTCGCTTCTTCAGCGACGAGGCGATGACGGGGGTGAGTTCGTCGTGGTAGTCGTGCACGGTCGCTGTGGTTTTCGAGGGGTAGGGGCGGGTGACGCGGCCGATGTATTGGACAAGGCGGTTCTTGAAGGTGATCGGCGCAGCGAGAAACAATGTGTCGAGAGCGGGGCAGTCGAAGCCTTCCCCGATGAATGAACTGGTGCCGACGATAAGAAGTGGATCCGACTCAGTCGTGTGGTTGGCGAGTTGGTCGGCGATCTGGCGGCGCTCACCTGCTTTCATGCCGCCGCGGAGGACGGTGACGGACTTTCCAGCGGCTCGCAGACGATCAGCGATGGCGTTGAGGTGCTCGACCCAGGTAGTAAGCACCAGGATGTTGGCTCCGGTTTCGGAGGTGGTCAGCACGTCGGTGACGATCTGGTTGAGTCGTACCTGGTCGGCAACGAGGGCTCTATAGATCTCCGCGATTCCGCCGGGTGCGGTGGGATCGGCGTCGCCGCTGTACTGGAACTCGGTTGAATGAACATGCAGAACTGGATGAGGTGTCAGTAGCTCCGGAACCGTCTATCGGGAGTTGTCCGATAGGAGGCTGGTCGATGAGGACGTGGTGGGATCCGAGTTGGTGATAGATCAGGTCTTCGAGCCCATCGCGGCGCTCCGGGGTGGCGGTCAGGCCGAGCCAGAACCGCGCCGCTATTCGACTCAAGACACCGAAGAATGCGCTGGCTGCGACGTGGTGGCATTCGTCCACTATCACGAATCCATAGTTGGCGGTGATGTCCTCGACGTTGTCGCGACGGGCAAGTGTTGGCAGTAGTGCGACGTCGAGGATGCCTGTCGTTTTTGATCTGCCGCCGCCGATTTGACCGCATTTGAAGCCGAGGTGGGTGCTGATCCGTTCGCGCCATTGATCGGCCAGCGTTTTGCGGTCGACCAAAACCAGGGTGGCGGTACCTCGCGATTCGATTGCTGCACAGGCGATGACAGTCTTTCCCGTGCCCGGAGGAGCGATGAGGACGCTGGTGTCGTGTTCGAGGAGTTGGTGTAGCGCGGTGGTCTGTGCGGTACGCAACGGCGTGCTGCAAGTGAACTCGTGGTGTTCACCGGGGACGCGTTTGTCGTCGATTCGTAGCGTGCTGTCGGCAGATTCGACGAGTTCTGTCAGCAGAGGATGGAGGCCGCGGGGCAGAACGAGATCACCGTCTGCCGTTTCGTCGTAGCTGTAGAGGAACCGCGGTGTGTCCCAGGTGCTGCGGCGGGCACGTTGCCGCGCATCGAATTCTGGGTTGCGTATCGATGCGGCATGTTTGACGGCAGAAATCATCGCTGGGCCAAGATCGCTGGCGGTCAATAATGATTCGCGATGTGAACTCTGCGCGTACGATTGCCGCCGGCCGCGGGATGATCCGCGACGACGTCGGTAGCTGCAGACGCCGGACGGCGTGGCCGACTTGTGGGTCGGGGAGTTGGCGTGCCAAGCGCGGTTACGTCTTTCGTGGACAATCGAGCGATGCTTGATAGGTAGGCCCACTGATCCTCGTATGGCTCCAGCGTGGCGGGATCGAGGAAGACGGTGGTGCCGTGCTGACGGCGCTTCCCGTTCATCGGTGCGGCGATCAGATTGCCCACCCCACGCCCGGTGTGCACGTCCTGGGATGGGAACAATCGGTCATAGCTACTCAGATGCATGCTGCCACGCAGTCGAAATGCCTCGCCCAGCAGACTTGTTGCGAGGCTGCGGGCAACCGACGCCGAGATCGCATGAGCGAAGAAGATCCACACGTGAGCGCCTCGCCCGGATTGGGATACCTCCAGTGCAGCCGGAATTTCATTTGAGCGAGCTGCTTTCATGTACGCGAGCGCGTCGAGCATTGCGGCTTCTTTGTCGAAATCTGCCGCGACCCACCAGCAGGTGTCATCGTCGCTGAGTGGGTACAGGCCGATGTGTGCCTCGCCCCGCAGATGGGCATCAATGACCTCCGGGGTCATCGGGAGGTAGGGGGCGTCCGCCCGATTCATCCCCTTGCGCCAATAGCCCTTGATTGCTGGCATCCAACCCGAGCGGCCATCTCGCCGGTTCTCCCACCGCACCGCGTAAACATCGGTGCGGCAACGGAACAGGTCGAAGAAGAACCGGATCTTTTCGTCAGAGCCGGAGTCCATCGTCACCGGCGAGGCCGGCGCTCCAGTCAGTGTCGCCTGGTCATTAGCGGCCGCGCGTGCCTGTTCCTCACTCAACTTAAGGAGACGACGCAAACGCGTGTTGTCGGCACGCAGCATGTCCAGCTCGCCTGGGAAACTCTCGATGCCGCTAACGATCGGTTCTCCTTGAGTATCTGTTATGTGGCGCCCCGGATAAGTTCGACGGCCTCGATCATGGCGTAGCGTGCCGCGAGGTGGTCGAGGATCTCGTCGAGGGTCGACGGCGGCCGAACGAATCTGGAAGCCATGGCAATCACCGCTTGGCGGGCGTTGTCGGGGGACACCGCGACGGTGTCGGCAGCGAACTGCGCAGGCGAGATCACCTTAAGCGGTTGGGGGATCTGTTGCGGTGGAAAGTCTTTCATGTTGCTGGTCACGATCACCTCCGCTCCACCAACCAGTGCCGCCGCAACCACGTGTTCGTCATCGACGTCGGGCAGTCCGAACGTGCCTTCCAGGCTTTCCCAGTTCACCACGACGGCGTCATCGAACGCCGCGCTCATTTGATCGACGAGGCGTTGCGCCCGGTGCACCGCAAGCGCTGGCTCGTGGCCGCGACCTATGAGCTTCTGCGCTTCGTGATAGCTCAATTCATCGAGAATCGCTGTTGACCACAGCGGCCGATACAACCCCTCGATCGCCAGCGAGAGCAGGAAGTCGCGCTGCAGGCTGGGCCAAAGCACGGAGGTGTCCAACAGCGCGGCGAACATTCTCGGATGTGGTCAGCGCGGCGGCCTTGGGCCGTCGCCGCTCCGCGACGACTCGGCGCGCTTCACGCAGCTGCTGGCGAACGACTTCCGGATCGTCGTCAGCGTCGATGTCGACCGCTGTGGCCGCCAGCGCCTCGTACTGGCGATTGCGCCGCTGCTCGCGGTAGGCGAGAACGTCGTCGAGCAGCAGTCGATGGCGATTCCCGATCCGCTCAGCCGGCAACGTACCGTCGGTGATCAGGCGGACCACCGTCGGGCGGCTGACTCCCAATAGATCTGCAGCTTGTTGGGTGGTCATCTTCATCGTCTGCGGCGCGATGGTGACCGCCTTGCCGGCATGTAACGCAGCTACCACCTTGGTCAAGGCTTGGTGCACTGAACGCGGCAGCTCGATGCGGTCATGTTCATCGATTCCCACGAGTGCGTAACTGGGTGATGCCACCTTTCCCCGGACGCGTTCATGGCTGGCCAGGAACCCGACAACCGTAATCGAGCTCGTCAGGGTCCTCAGGGATGAAGGTGACTGCCTCGGCAGCTTCGGCATTCATGTCAGCTCCTATCCACACTATCCGAAATAGCTTTCGGAACGTTCGAATACTACCCCGGATGCGGACACAGCGCCACCGCGCCTCGCTCCTAGCGTCTCCCAATCCGGCGGCGCTGCGCCTTCTCTCCGGGGACCACTCTGGGACCACACGTCATGCGCGATGCTGAACGACCTGCGCGTGACTGAACACCATGCATCGCGCCTAGGCCGCGAAGAGCACCCGTGACCTGGGGAAACGCGTTACCGCCACTTCCTGGGGGTCAAGTGGTCGCAGGTTCAATTCCTGTCAGCCCGACACACCAAACATGCTCTGACTTGCGTGTTTTCCATGGGATTGGGTGAAGTGGTTGCCGCACAACGGTGATAGCCGGCGGGAGGATGCGGCCGGCCCGGCCCGGATGGTGTACACGTCGGTGCACGATTTCGCGGCGGCGCGGTTCACCGACGGGGTCCGGCGGGCGGGCGCGTTCGTGGCCCGCCACGCCGCGGTGCGCGAACCGGTGGCGCCGTTCCGCACACCGTGGTGATCGCCGACATCGAACCCGGTGCCTGGTATTCGGTCCTGACGACCGCCGGGGTGGCAGGGTGGACGTTCTTCGATCTGCGTGGCGGGGTGCCGGCCTGCCAGGACGCCGGTGGTGCCCGGCTGTTGCGGGTCAACGAAGCCGGAGTGGTCGACGCAGTGCCCCGTGACGCCTTGAGCTCGCGCACCGTGCCAGGACAAAAGGAGGGGTTCCTGGTGACATCGTCGAACCGCGTATCTAAGGGCCGTGAGACCTTCGCCGTCGAGCGCCGCGAACAGCTGCTCCGCCTTGTCAACGAGCGGGGATGAGTACGCACCGGCGAACTTGCTCAACTCCTCGATGTCACCGAACCCACGATCCGTAAAGACATCTCGGATCTGGAAACTCAAGGACTCATCGTTCGTGCTCACGGCGGCGCGGTGGCCCGCGCCTCGATGGCGGAGGTCGACATCCACACCCGTGAGACGAAGTACCTGAAGGAAAAACAGGCCATCGCGGGAGTGGCAGTCGAGCTGATCCGCGACGGGGACTCCGTTTTTCTCGACGGCGGCACAACGGGCTACGAAATCGCCACGCTCCTCGCACAGGCAGACACCACCAGCCGCCTAGACCGCCGAGGGGTGAAGATCCTGACCAACTCGTTCAAAGTCAGCGAAATCTGCCAGCGGATGACCGAGCCCCCCATCGTGCTCGGCGGCCGCTACCGGCCCACCGGCGGATGTTTCGTCGGGCCCGTCACCATGGGCACGCTGCGACAGTTTCGACTGGACCTGGCGTTCATCGGTGTCACTGGGATCACCGAAAACGGCTTCTGCGCAGCCGATCTGGCCGAAGCGGAAATCAAGACAGAGGCCATCACGCGGACCGAGCGTGTGGTCGTTCCGATGGACCACAGCAAGATTGGGCTCGCCGACTTCGTGACCATCTGCTCGCTGGCCTCAGTGCAGACCGTGATCACCAACCGCGCCGACGACGAGCTCAGCCAATGGCTGGACGCGGCCAACGTCGAACTTCTCGTCGCTGACCAGGCCCCTGGCGTCAACATGGATTCAGTGCGGTTCGATGACACCAAGGCCGTTTAGCACATCGCCGCTGGTTACAGCTTGGTCTCATCGCCAGGTGATGCCGAGTGCGGCCGCTTCGGCCCGGCCGGCCGGCCGCAGCCGGCTCAGCCTGAGGTTGCACGGAAGGTGTTCGTCGAGGAACTTTCACTGCGGCCAGATGACGCCACCCGCGACGAACACAGCGATCAGCACCGCGGCTCCGGCGAGGTCGGCACGCGTCAAACCGCCATGGCGCAGTTGATGTTGATGGCGAATCCACGCTGCGCCGATCGGGCCGTGCAACAAGATCGCGGTAGCCGCCCCGGGCGAGTATTCGCGAGCGCGGTCCGGGAACACGACGCCGTGGCCGACGACCTGGGTGAAGCCCAACACCGACGTGGCCAACCCGATCCATTTCTGCTTCGGCACAGCACCGAAGCGCCGTAAACGGTTACGCGAAAACAGTGTTGAGCAGCAGACCCGACATTGCGTTGCCCGGGTAGTTCCACCGGCTGCTCATCAGGCAGATCGTCGCACCGAGGCGCTGGGTCGCGGCTTCGATGAAATCCCAGCCCGCCGCCGACGGCTGCGACCGACAAGTGGGCGCCAGTCGATCGCTAGGGCTATGGCATGACCAACGTCGAGCCCGTGACAATTGAGTATCGGGAGCAAGACGAAGTCCTCCTTACCGTGGCAAGGAGCGAGCACGTGATTATCCGCGGAGCCTGCGAGCGTCCGGGTACTCATGCGGTCGTACCTTCGCCCGTCCGCACCCGGGCCGTTCAGTCCCTCGGCTGCCCGCACGGCACCGAAACCCGCCCGACCGTCAAGGCGATGGTGCTCCACGACCGCGACGCAAACATCTGGACTATGCGGAGTGCTGGCCGCGTTGTGGCGGCGTCGCCGGCTTTGCTGGCTAACGCCTGCACGAGCCCGCTTCAGAGGTATCCGGTCACTTGTTCGGTTTCGGGCCTGTCGGGCGGTTCGTTGTCACGGATTGTCACAACACAGGCGACACACCGTGGGAAGCAGGGGACATCGGGGGACGGTTTTCCCAGCTCGCTGGGGGATGCTGACACGCCGTGGGAAGTAGGGGGACGCTTTTGGGTGGACTGGGGGTCAAGTGGCCGCAGGTTCAAATCCTGTCAGCCCGACACACAAAAACCCGCTCCGACCAGCATCGGAGCGGGTTTGTCATTTCCTCGGCTCGGCGGGAGTCTCGGCCAGTGGGCCAGGAGTGTCCCAGGGCATTTCAGTGGGCCAAGCGTCAGGTGAAGAGGGTGCGTGCCGGCGGCGCGCAGTTCGCCGGGCTTGGCGTCGAAGTAGATGGAGAGTGAGACGGCCGGGTCCGTGGCCGTGCCAGGCCGGCACGACGTGGACCGGCAAACCGGCTCGCGAGCGTCAGGCTGACGTTGGTGTTGCGTAGCCCTTTGAGGTAAATCCGGCGCAGCAGCGTTGGCGGGACTCATCACGCACCGTCGGCAAACACGGCGGTAGAGCTTCCAATCGGAATTGTCGCGGTCCCTCGAGACGGCTTCGACGATGTCGTCGAACGTCAACGGTGAATGGGGGAGAATAACCGGCTCCGCAGGCCGTGGCTGTTTGGTGGCGGGCCACTGCGCATCTAACCGCATTGTGCAACTATAGTTGCGTTACTCTAACTTTAGTTCGAGTGTGGAGGTGCTGAATATGCAGCTGAACAAGCCGTTCGCAACGGTGACCCCAACATTGGACGGCGATGTCCTGGGCGTCCTCGCAAGCGCTGAAGTCACGTTCACGATCTCCCAGATCCAGCGCATCCTCACCACCGTGTCGGGCGAAGGCATCCGCAAGGTCCTCACCCGCCTCACCGCCCCGGGCGTAGTGCTACACGATCAGGTGGGCAGGACAAACACCTATCGGCTCAACACCGAACATCTTGCAGCGGAGCCGATTATGGCGCTCTCACGGCTGACCTCCATCTTCTTGGAGCGACTCGAGGCCCACTTGGAGGGCTGGGGCAAGGATCTGAAGTACGCCGCGATCTCAGGCTCCACGCTTCCACCGGCCGGATGACCCTGGACAGCGACATTGACCTGTTTCTGGTGCGTGCCCGCGCGCCCGAACTCGATGGTCACGACGTGAGCCCAGACCTGTGGGAGCAGCAGTTGACCGAACTCGCCCGACTGGTCACCGCATCGACCGCCGGCAACGACGCCCGCGTCGTGGGTCCCGCCCGACACGATCTCGCCGCCGCCTCCGCCGATGAACCCCTGCTTCGTGACGTGGCCAAGCAGGGCCTGACCGTCGCGGGGACACGGGCCTGGTCCAGCACGCAGTTGCGCCCGATTGTTAATTTCTCCGGCAGTGAGGAGATCCTAATGGCGGGACAGCGCGACTGCGACGCCGCGGTAACCGCCGGGCGCATATCCAAGGCGGACCAGACTACCTTGCCGCCGCTGATCATCTGGGAGAGGAGATGCCCAACGCCGCCGGCGATCTATATGTGTTCGGGGGCGTTCCGGCTGAGCACCTGGGGGTAGCGGTCCGGCGTTGACGGTGAGCCGGGCGGGGGCGTGGGGGTCGCTGGGTTGGTGCTGGTGGTGCCGGGGCGGCACGGTGATGACGTCGTTGTAGGCGACGGCCCTCCCGGTATGTCTCTGGTGGAGTCTTCGGGAGGGCCGTCTGTGCGCTTGGAGGCGCAGTGGTCACGGTAGAGGCGGATGTCGATCGAGTCGAGCGCAGGTTGGCGGCGGGCGGGCTCGGTGTCCGGTGTGCGGTGGGGTGTTGGCGGGTTGGGGGTGGGCCAGGCCGCGTCAGCTGCGCGGCCCGGACGGGCCGGTGCGGTTATGTCCTCGCCGTTCGCGATGTACCGGCTGTGGGGTCGCGCGCGTGTTGTTGCCGGTGACGGTGTTGTTGCGCCGCGCCGATGTGGCGGCGGTGATCGTGGCGGCGTTGGTGGCCAAGGCGGTGCGCCGGGCGGGGTTTGGTCGGATCGCCGCCAGCTGGGTCGCCCGGTGGAGACGGTAGGGGCTGGCTGCGCCGCTTTGTTGGGCGGGCCGAGGCGGTGCGGTCGGTGTTCACGGTGTGGCTGCGTGCGGTGGATGCTGATCCGGTGATGCCCGAGGCTGCCGGGGGCGGGTGCGCTGATGCGGTGACGGCGATCGCCGCGCTGGCAGCGGCGATCGGGCGCCGGTTCGTGCTGTCTGAGGTGTCGCTGGTGCAGACCGCGGTGGCGGTGTCGGGTGGGCGGTTGTTGGCGCCGGGCTGGCCCGCCCAGGTAGTGCAACACGAGTTGACCCTGCCGCTGAGGCCGATCACGCCGTAAACCTTTGCGCTGTCATGTGTTTGAAAAGACAGCAAAGGAGGACCGCCGGTGGTCGGCGATGATGAGGTGAAGGTGCGGGCCGAGCGGGCCCGGGCGATCGGGCTTTTCCGGTACCAGTTGATCCGGGAGGCCGCCGATGCAGCGCATTCACCAAGGAACGCGGCAAGATGGTGCGTGAGCTGGCATCCCGCGAGCACACCGACCCGTTCGGGCGGCGGGTGCGGGTCAGCCGCCAGAGCATCGATCGCTGGATCCGCGATTGGCGCGCCGGCGGGTTCGACGCGCTGGTACCCAACCCGCGCCAGTGCACCCCGCGCACCCCGGCCGAGGTGCTGGAGTTGGCGGTGGCGCTGCGGCGGGAGAACCCGCAGCGCACCGCCGCGGCGATCGCCCGGATCCTGCGGACCCAGCTGGGCTGGGCACCCGATGAACGTACTCTGCAACGTAACTTTCACCGGCTCGGCCTTATCTGTGCCGCGGCCGCGGGGTCGGCGCCGGTGTTCGGGCGGTTCGAGGCCGAGCACCCCGACGACTTATGGACCGGGGATGCGTTGCACGGCATACGCATTCAAGCCCGCAAAACGTACTTGTTCGCGTTTTTAGACGATCATTCCCGGCTGCTGTGTGGCTATCGGTGGGGTTACGCCGAGGACACGGTCCGGTTGGCCGCCGCGTTGCGGCCGGCGCTGGCCTCACGCGGTGTGCCCAAGGCGATCTACGTCGACCGCGGCTCGGCGTTCGTCGATCCGTGGCTGCTGCGAGCATGCGCGAAACTCGGGTACGCCTCGTGCATCGGACACCCTACCGGCCGGAAGGCCGAGGAAAGATAGAGAGGTTCTTCAGGACAGTGCGCGACCAGTTTTTGGTCGAGATCACCGGCGAGCCCGATCATGGCCGACACCATGTCAGCGACCTCGACGAACTGAACCGCCTGTTCTCGGCCTGGACCGAACGGTCTACCACCGCACGATCCATTCCGAAACCAGCCAAACCCCGCTGCAGCGCTGGTGCGCCCCTGGGCCGGTCGCGCTGCCCGCACCCGAAGCGCTCACCGAGGCGTTCCTGTGGGAGGGGCAAACGCCGGGTGACCAAGACCGCCACCGTGGCACTACAGGGCAATTCCTATGAGGTC
>CAWJYB010000008.1:0-274497 GCA_963846905.1 uncultured Actinomycetota bacterium | reverse complement strand
CGCCGGGCACTGGCTGTTCAAACCGCGCCGAATCAAAACTCTCAAACTGTCGAAGGAACGTCAGCGTCTGGGCCACCAACCCAATGTCCTCATTCGGGGCGAGGACTGGGCCGAGAAACTCTCATACGAGGTCGCCAAGCTGATTGCGTCGCCGGCGGCGGAGACTGAGCTGGCCACGGTCATTCAGCTGCGGACCGACGAGCGGGTTTACGGCTCCATGAGCCGAGACATGCGGCCTCGGGACTGGGCATGGACACCGGGCGCAGCGTTGCTTGCCGAGCGAGACGACGAGTTCGACGCCAAGTCTTGTCGCGGCCACACGATCACAGCCATTCGTGAAGCGCTAGAAGGGCTGCGAGGTCCGGTGGGCACACGATATGCCGACTGGCCCGCATTCGATGTTTTCGCCGGGTATCTGGTCCTGGATGCGTTGATCGCCAACACTGATCGGCACGCCCACAATTGGGGGGTGTTGCAAGACCCCAGGACCGGTGACGTTTGCCTTGGCCCAAGTTTCGATCACGGGTCTGCGTCGCCAGCGGCGATGAGGATAGGATCCGCGCGCAGCGGGTCAGACAGAAGAAGGTTGATCACTGGTGCGAACACGGTCGTACCAAGCGATTCAACGGCGGCGAGGCGATCACTTTGGTAGATGTGGCCATGGAAGCATTGTCCGTGTGCGGAGAAGCGGCGCGACAACATTGGGTGGCCGAAATAAGCGACGTTGACCTGGATATATGCAACGATATCGTTGCAGCGACACCAAATCTGTCAGACCCGACCCGTACTTTTTTAAGGACAGCGCTAGCCACCAATCGAAAGCGAATCAGTGATGCAGTCCGTTGACGTCTTAATAGAGTCGACAGACGCCGGCTCAGACCTTCACCGATCGAGACTGATTGTCACGCGGCGTGGTGCAGATGACGGCGTGTATCGGGCGATTGGGTACCTCGATAGGTTCACTGGAGGACTTGAACCCCGACCTATCAGTTCACTTACTTGGCACGTGCGGTCGTTGATCCCGCTTTCGTGCCGGTTGTTGGTTTTCAGGATCCGCGGATTTACCGCTCCGAGAGGCTGTTTCCATCCTTTGCCGACAGAGTGATGAGCGCCAAGCGTCCGGATCGTCCTCAGTACCTTGACGCCCTAGATCTCGATGCCGACGCTGATGCCTGGGAGATCTTGACCGCATCGGTGGCCATCGCGAAGGTGACCCGATCGAACTCATCTCCCTGCCCCGCTTCGACAGCGCCACAGGCGAGACATCCGCACACTTCCTGGCTCACGGTGTCAGGCATCGCAGCCCCGAAGCGAGCGATCGAATAACCAAACTTCCTGGCGGCCATCGCCTTTGGCTCGAAGTTGATAGTGAGAACCCATACAACCGGGCGGCTCTCCGTATCGTCGATCACGGCATGCATCTGGCGTTTGTGCCTGACCCTCTGCTCGACTACGTCCACTCAGTGATGGACAGCGGTGCGTACGACCTCACGGTTGTGCGTGCAAACCCTGCCGAGACCCATCCCCATCTGCGGCTACTTCTGCGGTTAGACGGGCACTGTAGCTCTTTTGCATTTGATAGCCCGGACTGGGACCCGGTTTAGCGCCACCTGCGCTCGACCTCGATGGTTCTGACTGTGAAAGCGCAGGCAAGCGCTTCCAGCGCGTCTTGCCGAAGAGTGCCGGGAATTGCTTCCGCGACATCGTCTTTGGTTACGGGATTGTCGGCCCTACTGATCGCACGCCTCCAAAGGCCGGTGGGTGCCTCAAAGTCCTGTAGGTGGTATAGTGTGCGCCGGTTCTCGTTGACCTGCTCTAGCCCTCAAATGAGCGTGTCGGCACCGGGTGGGTCCCGGGATTGGCTCGGGAGTCCGATGAGTTCGGCGGCGGGCCCGATTTTGGGGTATCGAAGTTGCTGCGGAGGCAGCGGTGGTCGCGGATCGGCTGAATGACCGCTTCTGCGTGGGTCGTTCGCGTGTGAGGACATGCGTGAACCACGCGGGATGCGCCGTTTCGGCGCGGAAGAGGGTTACCGTCGTGTGCGCGTGTGGTGGCCGGGCGGCTGCGTGGCCGGGCGGCGGCGTTGGCCGATGGGGGTGTCAGCCGAAGCGGGTGCGTTCGATGGTGTTGCAGGCGCTGAAGAATCGGTCCAGGCCGGGGTGGTAGCCGATGATCCGGATGGTGATGCTGCGGGCGCGGCGGATGACCATGGCGGGGATGAGGATGACCTGGGTGGTGAAGCGGCGGAACTCCATGGCGATGTAGTCGCGCCGGTCGGCCTTGTGGTGCAGCATCATCGCGAACCAGGACTTGAGGTTCCAGGCCAGGGCGGCGATGACCATGTAGGCCCAGTTGGAGACCAGGTCGTAGAGCGGCACCCGCAGCGCGTTGACCCCGTTTTTGAGCTGCTCGATGACGTTTTCCTGGTCGCAGCGGTCGTTGGCGCAGGCCACGACCTCGGCGGCGGTCAGGTCGGTGCGGGTGGTGATGTAGAAGAAGTAGCGGATCTCGTCGAGCAGGGCCTGCTCGCCGCGGGTCTTGCTGATGTTCTTGCGCAGCGCGATCACTCGGTAGGGGCGGGCGCATTTGCCGGGCTGGTAGTTGAACTCGGCGACGTCCTCGTGGTTGAGTTCGAGGTTGACATAGCCGCGTTCGGCGACGATGCGCCGCTTGTGGTTGGGTTCGCGTTGGCGCCGTTGCCCCGCTGCGCGGCGGGGCGGGGTCGGGCCGCACCAGCGGTGCCCAGACGCCTCGTCGCAGCGCCTCGGCGCGGGAGCGCAGCGCCGCGTTGCAGTCCATGCCGAACACGAAATCGACCCGCTGGGCCCACCGGTCGAAGTGCGCGGTCAGCGAGAAGTCGGTGTCCCCGCGCAGGCACACCCGCTCGGCGTGCGGGGCGACCAGGTCGATCGCCTTGTCGATCCAGGCCGCCGCGCCGGCGTGGCTGGGGGCGTTGCCGGGCCGGTTGACCAGGTACAGCACCTCCTTGGTGTTGGCCAGCGACACGATCAGCGGCGCGTAGCCCCAGATGCCCTTGTAGGACATGTCCATCCCGGCCTTGTGCTCGCCAGCAGGTGGGTGCGATGGTGCCGTCGACGTCGAGGTAGGCGATCGGGCCCAACAGGTCGCGGCCCCGGCCCGCCCACAGTTGCGGGCGCACCGCGTTGATCGCCTCCATCAACGTGGCCACGTCGGCCTCGGTGAACCGGCGGCAGAAATCGCCGGCCGTGGTCGGGTCCGGGATCAGATCCGCACCCAGGGCGTTCATGTAGGCGCTGTCGTGGCGCAGCCGTTCGATGTCTTCGAGCCGGGTGCCGCCGCAGGCCACGTTGTAGGCCAGGTTCAACACGTGGTCGGACTCGTGATAGGGCAGGTGCACCTTCAACAACTGCAGATCCTCGTCGATCCGCTCGACCAGCCCGAGCCGGGTGACCAGCCGGTGCACCGCAGCGATCCCGCCGAAACCGGTGGCGTCGATGTTGGCGCCGACCTCGTAGTGCACCGCGCCCGAGTTCAGCATCGGCCTGCGACTGCGCGCCCCAGCGTCCGGCCCGCGCGTGCCGCGCCGCCACCCTGCCCCGCCGCCGCGCGATGTTCCGCCGACTCTGCTCATGCGTTATCTTCTTCACCACAAAGGCCTTCCCCGCTGGGCTGCGTTGAGGTCGCAAACCCAGTCAGGGTAAGGCCTTTGCCCTATCCTTCCCCGCCGACACGCTTACTGAAGGACTAGCCGTACCGCAACGTTAGCATCGAACCAGCCTCGCTCTCTTCCAACGCGTATAAGCCGGCCTAAGCCCCAGCGCTCGGAGTTGGGCGTCGCGGGTTCCTGCCATTTCAGGATGCCAGCAAGTTCTCGTTCGCAGCAGGCGTGGGAGCAGAGTATGCACGCGAGATCAGCCCCCAGACGGTAGCAACGAGTCGCTTCGAGGGTGAGGAAGCCGTTCTCATACCCGCCGCCTGACAAACCGTAAAGGATTGGGCCACCTAATGATTCGACAATTCGGTTGACCTCCGCCGTGCGACTCGGTTCTTCGTCTGTGAAAGTGCTCATCGCCTCAAGTCCTAATGCTCGCGGACGGAGACCCACAGAAGTCGACTCACTGACGCAACCGATTGGGACCGGGATCTTCGCTCATCGGTCGATGGTAGTGATGTTCAACGCATTTCAAGTCTCGGATTGACGAGGCAGATCGCCAGTAGGGCACCGGACCTCTATTCTTTGTCTCCGACAACCTTCGCGAAGCTCTGTGCCGCCGCCGTTAGTGCCTCAGGCTGCGAATGCACGTATGTCGCCATCGTGAACGCTTTGGAGGCATGTCCTAACCAGGGCTCCGGCGTTGTTGATTTACGGGTCCGTGACCTGGGCTGATGGTTATTCGGTGACACGCCGTCGAGGCTGTGAGCGGGCACGGGCGATCCGTGGACGATGGAGTTGCTGAGACCTCATCGATCACTCGGAGTTGCCCGTGCCTGCCCTGTCAGTATCACCCGTGGACTGATCACCGAGGCGTTGGCTCGCTGGCAATCCGGCGAACGCGTCGGTGTGCTGCGCACCGAGCTGTTGGACGTGCTGGCGCAGGTTCCTGATCCACGTGATGCACGTGGGGTGAGGTACTCATTGATGGCGCTGTTGGCCGGCGGCGATCCTGGCTACGGCGGCCGGCATGCGCTCCTACGCGGGGTTCGCCACGTGGGCGGCGAGTGCACCGCAGGATGTTCTCGCGCAGTTGGGTATTCGGTATCGACGTCCGAGCGAGAAGACGTTTCGGACCGTACTGTCGCATCTGGATGCCGCCGACCTGGACCGCCGCCTCGGCGCCTACTTCACCGCGCTGGCTGTCGCGCAGGCCGCCGCCGGCGACGCGCTGTTGGTGGTGGCGCTGGATGGCAAGACGTTGCGAGGATCGCGCCGCGCCGGAGCGGCGGCGGTCCATGTGGTGTCGGTGTTCGCCGATCGCGCCCGGCTGGTGCTCGGGCAACCGCATCCTTACGACCAGAGATTTCGCGAACCTCCGCCGCTACCGCTTAGCGAAGGACGGAAGGCGTGGAGTTCAGACTGCTCCAAAGTGGGGACATCGGGCGCACGCCGAGTTGGTTGACCACCATCTGCGCAGCCTGGCTGACGCCTTCGGTGAAGGTGGGGAAGGAGACCTCGAGTTCGGCGACGTCCTCGATGCGCATTCCCCCGGCCATGCATGCCGCGACCATCTGGATCACTTCGGCCGAGTACTCACCGAGCACGTGAGCGCCGACGATCTGCCGTCGCCCCGTCTCGACGATCAGCTTGCAGAACCCGTCTGGCTGACCGTCGGCGACAGGGCGCAGCATGTCCTCGTAGCGGGCCACGGCGACGGCGCAGTCGTACCGGGCGCGGGCCTGTTCCTCGGTCAGCCCGACGCTGCCGTACTCGGGGTCGGTGAAGCTGCCGGCGGGGACGATCTCATGACCAATCCGGCGACGCGGACCCAGCACTGCGTTCTCGGCGGCGACACGGCCTTCGAGGCGCGCGCTGCTGACGAGCATGCTGTTGCCGTCGACGTCCCCCGCGGCGAAGATGTGGGGCACACTCGTGGACTGGAAGGCGTCGACCGTCACGTAGCCACGCTCGGTTGCCACTCCGGCAGCGCCGGCGTCGACGAGGTCGGCATTGCTGGGCCAGCCGACGGCGAAGAACGCGGCGTCCACGTCGAGCGCTCTGGCTTCGTCGCCTGTTCGGTAGACGACGCGAACACCCGGTTGGAGCGCCTCGAGTTTCTGTACTGCCGCGCCGGTGACGATCTCGATGCCCCGCTCCTGGTAGGCCCGTTCGAGCGCGATCGAAACATCGGCATCGGCCCGCGGCACGATCCTGGCGGCGTACTCGACGAGCGTGACGTTGCAGCCGAAATCCGCGAGGATCGAGGCGAGTTGGCAGCCGGTGTCGGCCGCCCCGATGACGCAGATCCGGCCGGGCAGGGTGGTCAAGTTGCGCACGTCGTCGTAGGTCAGGCCGAGTTCGGCCCCCGGGACAGGTAACCGCCCGGCCTTGCCGCCGACAGCGATGATCACCCGATCGGCGGTCCACTGACGGCCGTCGGCGACCGCAACCGTGTTGGCGTCGACGAACCGGGCTTCGCCTGCGTCTTCGACGAGTTCGACGCCGGCGGATCGGATATGGTCGGCGATCCGTTTGCGTTCGCAGGCGTAATCGGCCACCCGCTGGGCATTGGCCAGGACAGCGGCGACGTCAACCTCCGGCCGTGGGCCGCGCAGGCCGAACGTCTCCCACGAGCTCCAGTCCCTCACCAGGCGCGCCGCACGGGCCAGTGTGCGGACCGGCGCCGGCCCGCGGTTGAAGGCTGTGCCGCCGACCCGTGCCCGCTCGACGAGCGTTACCTTGGCACGCAGCTCGGCGGCGTGCAGGGCGGCGGTGACACCGGCCGGGCCGCCTCCGATGACAACGACGCGCATCGCGCCTGCTCCTTTCACCCCTCCGCGGTCATGTCGACTACGACCTTAGATCCTCTCGCCCCGACTCCCTGTTGTCGATGAACACGATATGTACGTTTGGCACCTTTGGACGACGGGTCTCGTCATGGGAGACGTTGTACCGACAACACGTCGTCGAAATCGACACTGTGCAGGAAAAGCCCGAGTGACCGCCTGCAAGGCGTCGATCTCGACGGTAGACACCACCAACTATGGGGTTGCAATCTCCTCTGCGCTGCGAAGGCCGAGTCCGCGAAGCGTGCCCTCGTCGCGCCACGCCTCCAAGATGTCAGCGTATTCAGTGGGGCCGCCGATGAAGAAGCTGCCCTTCTGCGTCCCGTCATCGACCCGGCCCTCGCGGTTGTAATAGCCGGGTGTGCAGGCTTTCCTGCGCTCCGCGACCAGCGCGGAGCGTTCCATCACGGTGTCCACCCAACTGTCTTCGGCAGCGGCCGACGCTTCGAGCTCGAGGATTCCCCGCGACAGAGCGGCCGCGATCACCCACGCCACATGGCGCGCCTGGACATCGAGAAGATACGGAAAGTTCACCGTGAAACCGGACTGGGCGATGCTTTCCACGAAGCAGTTCGGGAAGCCGCGCGCGTGCAGGCCGTGAAAAGTCCGGACACCGTCGGCCCATTTCTCGGTGAGGGTCACTCCATCCCGGCCGACCACCTCGAAGCCCGTGCGTCGCGTGTAGTCGGTACCGACCTCGAAGCCTGTCGCGAAGATCAAGCAATCGAGTTCGTACTCCACCCCGTCGACCACGACCCCGTTCTCGGTGATGCGTTCCACCCCGGTGCCGTGCGTATCCACCAGGGTCACATTGTCGCTGTTAAACGTCTGCAGATACTCGTCGTGAAAGCACGGCCGCTTGCAGTAGTAGCCGTACCACGGTTTCAGCGCCTCAGCGGTGACGGGATCGGTCACAATCGCATCGATCCGCGCCCGCACTTCCTCCATCTTGGCGAAATCCGCGAGTTCGCTCGCGCGAGCCAACTCCGCGCGGGTCAGGTCGCCGCTCGCGCTGTGCCGCATCACCGGGAGCCTCTTGGTGATGCTCGTCCATGCGTCATCGACCAGGTCGTGTTCGGCTTCACCGCCGTTGGTGAGCAACTGGAAGTTCTCGATGCGCTCACGTTGCCACCCGGGTGCGAGGCCGGCCGCCCACTGCGGGTCGGTCGGCCGATTCGCGCGGACATCCACCGACGAGGGCGTGCGCTGAAAGACGAACAGCTGCTGCGCCGAGCGGGCGAGGTGTGGGACGCATTGGATCGCTGTTGCCCCGGTCCCGATGATTCCGACCCGCTTGTCGGCGAGCTTCTCGAGATCCCTGCCGGTGTATTCGTAGTGCCATCGGCTGGTGTGGAACGTGCTGCCGCGGAACGCGGCGATCCCGGGGATTCCGGGCAGCTTGGGCTTGTTCAAATAGCCGTTTGCCATCGACACGAATCGGGCCCGGATCGCGTCACCGTGATTTGTGCGTGATGACCCAGCGGGAGTCGTCAGGATCCCAACGGATTTCGTCCACTTCGGTCTGCAGGCACGCGTCGCGGTACAGGTCGTAATGCTCGGCGATACGGCGGCAGTGGGCGAAGATCTCGGGGCCCTTGGCGTACTTCTCGGTCGGGATGTAGCCGGTCTCCTCGAGCAGCGGCATGTACACGTACGACTCGACATCGCACGCGATGCCCGGGTAGCGGTTGAAATACCACGTGCCCCCCACGTCGGCGGCCTTGTCGATCAGCCGCAGGCTCTCGACACCGAGCTCGCGCAAACGCGCCCCCGTCAGCAGCCCACCGAAGCCCGCACCCACGATCGCGACGTCCACCTCGTCGGCCTTGGGCTCACGTGAATAATGCGGGTCGGCCCACGGGTCATCGGCGTACCACGCGAATTGACCCGCGATCTCGACGTACTGGTCGATGGCATCCGGGCGCAGCCTTCGCTCGCGCTCCGCGGCGTACTTTGCCCGGAGCGCATCCGGGTCGAATGTGACGTCCTCAACGCCTTCGGGCATCGCATCAGGATATTCACGCGGCTGCGAGCTACCTGAGCGCGGTACGCCTTCACGCCCTGCCCCGTGCTGCGTTCCGACACCGGATCACCCGCTTGTCTGCGGCACGGATTCACCAGGCTTGTCGCACGTTGCGAGCAGCCACCGGCTGCTGAGGCTTCACTCGCAGCTGTGGCGAGGTTGTTTCCTTGGCATCCCTTCGCGGCATTCGCGGCATCCGCCGCGTTCACCAGTTCTCGCGAATCATCCGGCGTCGGCTCTGCCGGAACGGCGAAACCCGGGGGTGGCTGAATGGATTTCACTTCGAGGAATTCTTCCAGGCCCCAGCGGCCGAATTCCCGCCCGATTCCCGATTGCTTGAACCCGCCGAACGGCGCATGGCGGTTGGGGTTCAGCCCGTTGATGTGCACGCTCCCGGATCGGATTCGCCGGGCAACGGCGTATGCGCGGGCCGAATCCGCTCCGAACACCGCACCCCCGAGGCCGTAGTCGGTGCTGTTGGCGACCCGCACCGCGTCGTCGTCACCTGGTATGGGTCTGCACCGCGAGTACTGGACCGAAAATCTCCTCACGGCCGATGCGCATCTGCTCGGTGACTCGCCCGAAGACGACGGGGGACAGGTAATAGCCTCGTTCGGGGAGGCGCGGATCGGGATCGCCGAAGATGAGTTCTGCGCCCTCCGCCGTGCCCGCGTGCAGATATGACGCGACCCGTTCCCACTGCGCGGCAGACGCCATGCGGACCGAGATTCTCGCCCGGAATGTAGCCGGCCGCGTATCGCCCGGCGAGTTCGGCCGCCTCCTGGTAGCGGTCCTCGGGGACCACCAGACGAGTCCAGGCGGCGCAGGTCTGGCCGGCGTTCATCATGCAGAAGGCGACGCTGGTGCGTACCGCGGCCGCGAAGGCGCCGGCGTCGAGATCGTCGAGCAGGACGCTCGGCGACTTCCCGCCGAGTTCGAGCGCGACCCGCTTGAGCGACGCCCCGGCCGTGCGCGCGATGCTCCGGCCGACCTGCGTGGACCCCGTGAACGAGATCACGTCGACGCCGGGACTCTCGACCAGGGCGGTTCCCACCACGTTTCCGCGTCCGGCAAGAACGCTGAACCACCCGTCGGGTATCCCCGCGTCGCGCATCGCATCGGCCAGCATGTAGGAGGAAGTGGGAGTCAATTCAGCCGGTTTGAGGATGACCGGACATCCGCATGCGATCGCGGCCGTGACCTTGCCGAGCGCCTGATGCAGCGGATAGTTCCACGGGGTGATCGCGGCAGCGACACCAGCAGGCTCGGCAACCGCGACGGAGTCACCGATCGGCTGCTCAAAGCAGTACTCGTTCGCAGCGTCCACCAGGCTGCGCAGCGTACTGATCGCCACCCCGACCTGGCCTTGGCGCGCGAACGCGCCCGGCGCCCCCATCTCCGCGGAGATCGCCTCGGCGAACTGCTCGGACCTGCTTTCGATGATGTCGGCAAGGTCGTCGAGTGCCTGTGAGCGCCGCCGACGCGGCCAGGGCGATCCCGAATCGAAGACTTCCCGCGCGATCGACACGGCCCGCGCCGCATCCACCTCGTCGGCGTATCGCACCTCGGCGCTCGACCTGACCGTCACGGGGATCGAGCAGGGTGGCGCGTTCCGTGCCGTGCGGCCGTGTCCATGTGCCGCCGAGGTTGATGAGGTCAAGTGATCTCATGTTCACTCCAGAGTCCGGATGTGCGCGATCTGCCGCGAGGCGGGCGCGAAGACGGCCGCCTACGGAAATGGCCAGATGTCGGTCCGTCCGCGCCGAATGTACCCGCGCGGACCGGTGTTCTGATATCCGGGCATCGTCAGCGAGAATGCAGGGAAGTCGCTACAGGAGGCAGAAACACCCAATGATTCTGGATCGGGAGACTACCGAGTTCCTGCGGCGAATCGCCGAGTCAGGCCGCAGGCCGCTGCATGAGTCGACCTCCGACGAGGCGCGGCAGCGCAGCGCGATGTTGACCGGGCTCATCGGACCGGGACCCGATATGGCTGCCGTGCGGGAGGTCGGGGTTGCCGGCGACGGAGGCTCGATCACCGTCCGCGTGTTAACCCCTGAGGCGGACGCCGACGGAATCATCGTGTACTACCACGGCGGTGGCTGGGTCATCGGCGACCTCGACGGATACGACACGTTGGCACGGCAGCTCGCCGCCCGCACGGGGTGCACTGTCGCACTGGTCGACTACCGACTGGCGCCGGAGTACCCGTTCCCGACGCCGGTCGAGGATTGCTGGGCCGCACTGCGGTGGGTGGAGGCCAATCGGGCGACGTTGGCGCGTGCAGACGCGCCGATGATCGTGATGGGGGACAGCGCCGGTGGAAACCTGGCCGCGGTGATGACTCAGCTTGCCCGCCAGGAAGGGCGGCCCCGGATCGATCATCAGGTCCTGGTGTATCCCGTCACCGACGCCGACTTCGGCCGGCCGAGCTACCTGGCCGCCAGTAACCAGCACATGGTCGACCGGCGCGCGATGATGTGGTTCTTCGCGCACTACGCACCGCAGGCCGACGTTCGGTCCGATCCGAGAGTCAGCCCCCTGCGGGCGTCCGACCTCTCCGGTCTTCCGCCGGCCACCGTGTTGTTGGCATCCAACGATCCACTGCACGACGAAGGAGCCGCGTACGCCGCAGCTCTTGCCGCGGCCGGCGTGTCAGTCAGGAGCCGGACCGTGGACGGGCAGATGCACGGCTTCTTCAGCCTGGTCAACATCTTGCCCGGTGCGGCAATAGGGATGGACTTCGTGGCCGGCCGGATCGCGGAGGCGATCAACGCCGCTCCGGGTTCGACCAGGAGCGCTATCGCCGAGCGCTGTGGCGAAAATCTGTCCGTCTGACGGGAAGACCATGACACAGACGACAACGACTGGAGCGCAGATAACCAACCCGGCGCAAACGATGCCCGTTCGTGCAGCAGTGCTGAATGAGGCACCGGGCAAGTTGTCCGTCGAGGTACTTCGACTCGACATGCAGCTCGACCCCGACGAAGTCAGGGTTCGGGTGAAGGCCTGCGGGTTGTGCCACAGCGACCTGCAGATGCTTGAGGGCTCCCTGCCGACTGTCCTGCCCACGGTGGCCGGCCATGAGATGTCGGGAGTCGTCGAAGCGATCGGAGATCGCGTGACTGGGATCACCGAAGGTGCGCGGGTGGTCGCCTGCCTGTCGATGTTCTGCGGCGAGTGCCGGTCCTGCAGGGCGGGGCGGTCATACCTCTGCGCGAACCGGTTCGGCCTCGGCCGGGCCGGTCGGCTCCGCCCGAGGTGGACCCGGGAAGACGGCCAACCGGTCGGGCAGGTCGCGAACTTGGGTGGCCTCGCCGAGGCTGTGGTCGTCCACCGAAATGCGATCGTCGAGGTTCCCGATGACCTCCCCTTCGATCGCGCCGCTCTGCTCGGCTGCGCCGTCCTCACCGGGGTCGGCTCGGCCACGCGCGGGGCGGGTGTCCGGCTGGGCGAAACGGTGGCCGTGATCGGAGCCGGCGGTGTTGGCCTCAATGTCATCCAGGGAGCGAAGCTGGCCGGCGCGCGGGCAATCTTGGCCGTCGACACCAATCCCGACAAGCTCAGGCTGGCCGGGGAATTCGGGGCCACCCATGTCGTGGACGCCGGCACTGACGACCCGGTACAGGCCGTGCGCGACCTACTGGGCGGTGTGGATCATGCCTTCGATGTCGTCGGTCGTTCGGCCACGGCCGCTCAGGCCGTCGAGATGGTCCATCCCGGGCAGACGGCCTGGATTGTCGGAATACCCCCGATCGGCGAGGAGATCCGCCTTCCTGGTGCTCAGCTGGTCACATCGGGAAAAGGAATTCGCGGGTTGCTGATGGGCGCGAATCGGTTCACCGAGGACATCCCGAACCTGGCCGACCTATACCTGCAGGGGCGGCTTGAACTCGATGCCCTGGTTTCTCTGAGACTCCCACTCGACCAGGTCAACGAGGGATTCGACCGTATGCGTAAGGGCGAGGTGGCACGTGCGGTGGTGTGCATGGACCTGGAAAAACGGGCCGGAAAGCGGGCCGTAGAAGTCGAGTAGTGCATTACGCATACACACGTGCGGTTTGAGGCGAATGCTCTATGGCGTAAGACGAACGTTCCATGATCGGGGATTCATCATGCACACCAACCACACGCTGAACTGCATCATGCCGCCGCATCTGCTCGATCGGTTGTCCCAGTCGAGCAATCGCGAGATCCGGGACGCTGCGATGCGAACCATGTTGACCACCGCCGAATTGCGCGGTGGGCGTGATGCCACGCCCGCGTTGGTGGCGGCTGCCGCCTTGTCGACCTCCGAGCACGGCCGCAGGACAATATACGACGTCCGGCATGGTGAGTCACTGGCCCACGCGGTGCCCGTACGTTCGGAGTCGGGGCCGGCGTCCAGCGATGAGTCCGTCAACCGCGCCTTCGACGGCCTGGGCGCGACCCGCAAGTTCTATCTCGACGTGTTCGACCGCGACTCGATCGACGATCGCGGCATGCGGTTGCTCGGATATGTGCATTTCAGCGTGGACTACAACAACGCGTTTTGGGATGGACGCGAAATGGTCTTCGGGGATGGTGACGGAAAGATGTTCAGTGATCTGACCGGCTCGTTGGATGTCATCGGACACGAACTGACCCACGGGGTGACGGGCGCGACCGCCGGACTCGTGTACCACCTGCAGCCCGGGGCCCTCAATGAGTCCATGTCGGACGTATTCGGGTCGTTGGTCAAGCAGTGGTCGTTGAAGCAGACAACCGAACAGGCAGACTGGCTCATCGGGGGGGATGTGTTCACGCCGGCGTTCGGCGGCGACGCGCTGCGATCGATGAAAGCGCCCGGGACTGCCTACGACAATCCGGACATGGGCAAAGACCCACAACCGGGACACATGAAGGACTTCGTACACCTGCCCGACACTGCGCGGGGCGACAACGGCGGCGTGCACGTCAACTCGGGCATCCCCAACCACGCGTTCTACCTGGCCGCTGCGGCCATCGGAGGATACGCGTGGAAGGCGCCCGGCCAGATCTGGTACGAGTCGCTCAAGGCGTCGACGAGCACCACCGATTTCCAGGGGTTCGCCCAGACGACGGTTGATACGGCCGGAAGATTGTTCGGGGCGAACAGCGCAGAGCAGCAAGCAGTTCGCCAAGCGTGGGCTGAGGTTGGAATCACGGTGGCCGGCCCGGCCGGTAAGGTGCGGGGGATCGGCGGCACGGATTCACTCGATTCACTGGCCGCCCGAATCGAGGCGCTGTCAGCCGACGTGCAGGTCCTCACCAAGCTGATCAAAGCCGGAAGCAAGCCGACGCGGGACACGGCATCGAAGAAGTCCGCCGCAAAGGCCTCGGCGAAATAGGGCATCCTGATGCGTCAGGGCGCGGAAGCATCAGTGGGTGCGGAGGTCCGGCATGAAGATCAAGCTTGAGACGTTCGGCGGCCTGGCCGGAGGCCTCGGTCGCCGACCGAGCGAGATCGACTCCGCTGAGTTGCCCGAATCCGATCGAGATACGTTGCGGCGTTTGGTTTCTGCTGCGGTCAGCGCCGAACCGCCACGGATCGGGAGGAGTGCGGTTCCGGATGCGCAGACCTACGAGATCACCATCGAGGACGGCGGTCGGACCGAGGTACTGCAGGCCGGCGACGGCAACTTGCCGGCGGCGTACGCAGAGCTGCGGAACTGGCTGCGCGCACATTAGCTCCCGTCTGGCCGAGCTCTCGTTGACCCCCATTCGGGGTCACTGACGGTCCTTTAAGGTCGCGTCACGGTCTTCAGGCTCATCGAAACCAACTCGCAACCAACACCACACCTGGGCGGGTGACCGCGGCCGCTCGCCCGACTACCATGAACGCATCCGATCGGCGTCCGATCGACATACCCCGGCTGACATCGCCGAACACGGCCGAATACAGCCGAACACATTGGAGAGGCTCGTTGAGTTTGGATCGTCGCGTCCGCGGTGCGGTGCTGGCCATCGTGTTGGCGGTGCTGGCCGTCCTCGGCGGGGTTGTCGTGACGAACCGTCCGGACTGCGCTGAGCATTGTGTGGTGGTCGCCACCGAGATCCAGCAGGTGGCCCAGCCCTCGCCGAGCGAACCGGCACGGATCGACGTGGCGCCAACCCCCGGCTCCGATGAGGTCGACCCGCTGACTCGCGTGTTGGTGACCGCCGAGACCGGCACGCTGCGCAGCGTCACCATGGTCAACGATGCCGGCAAGACCATCCCGGGCATCATGACGCCGGACAACACCGTGTGGAAGCCCGCCGCTCAGCTAGGGTACGGGCGCACCTACACGATGACCATCGCCGGACGCGGGCCAGGCGGCATGCCGACCCGGCAGACCTCCAGCTTCACGACGCTCACACCGAGTGACCAGACGCGCGTCTACCTCAACACCACCGGCTATCACCCACTGCAGGACGGCGGAATGTATGGGGTGGGTTTGGTTATCGTCGCCCACTTCGATGAGCCGATCACCGACAAGGCGAACGCCGAACGCAACCTCAAGGTGGTCACCAACCCCATTGTTCAGGGGTCGTGGTACTGGATGGACGACCAGAACGCGCACTGGCGTCCCGAAAGGTATTACGCGCCAGGAACCTCGGTGACCGTCAACGCCAACATCTACGGCGTTCCGGTGGGCAAGGGCATGTACGGCCAGGAAGATGAGCAAGTCTCGTTCAAGATAGGCGCCGCGCACGTCGCTGTTGCCGACGACAATACGAAGCAAGTCAGTGTGTTTGAGAACGGCAAGCTGGTCCGCACCATGCCGACATCGATGGGCAAGGGCGGCACCGAGACGATCAACGGCACTACTTTCTCATTCTGGACGCCGCCGGGTGTCTACACCGTGATGGACAAGGCCAACCCGGTGATCATGGACTCCTCTACATACGGGCTGCCGATCAACTCCCGGCTCGGTTATCGGCAGACCATCCCATATGCCACTCGGATCAGCACGGATGGCATCTACTTGCATCAGCTCAATGCCACTACTTGGGCCCAGGGCAACACCAATGTCAGTCATGGCTGCCTGAATCTCAACGGTGAGAACGCCAAGTGGTACTTCAACTTCTCCATGCCCGGAGACGTCGTCGAGATCCGCAATACTGGTGGCCCGCCGCAGAAGACCTCGCAAAACGGCGACTGGAGCATGCCGTGGGACCAGTGGCGCAAGGGCAGCGCCCTGCCCTGACCGAGATGGCGACGACGTCGATCGCAGGCGTGGCGATCGTCAATCCTCGGCGTGGCGATAGTGATCCCACCGTTCCAGCCGAGCCTGCAAGACGCTGATACCGAATCCGAAGCCGGGCATCCCGACAGCCATCCACATCCATGTCAGTGCGTTCATGTTCACCTCCCTGGTTGCGGTCCGATCGGCTGGGGGTGCCGTTGTGTCTTTGACGGTATGCATCGGCGGGGCCTGACGCGCGCGTAGTTCGCTACCTGAGATGAACACGATTTACTCCTGTGAACCGGTTCACAACGCGCGTAGCGTGTAGGTATCTCGTCCTACGGAGGGAGATGCGATGAAGGGTGCGTATCACGACCCTGTCGATCACGCCCGCACCACGCAGCCACATGCCGGTGAGTCCTTCATCGACACGCTCTGGTTGCCAGGGCTGTTCCTGATCGGCATCGGAACTGTTTTGATTGCTTGCACGGTGGCCGCGACAGCCTACGGCAGGGCAGGCCTATCGGTGATCCTCGGCCTGATTGCCGGTGCCCTTGTCACCGCGGGTGCGTTGCTGGTGACCTTGGAACACCAACGTGTGAAGAGGGTGGAGCGGCGCTGGCTCAGTGAGCACCCCGATCGGACACCGAACCTGCGCGCAAGCTAGAACTCCGCCGGCGATTCGACGCCGGCGGAACAGACCGGGATGCGGTCATGGCCCGGTTCGGCGGGCGTCGTTGGTCTTTTGGTTTCCGGTTGCGATTCGACGGGGTTCGTCCAGGATCAGGCCGTGCTCGAATGTGTGATCGACATCCAGTTCCACCGATCCCCGGGGCGGTAGGGCGAGCTGCGCTCCCAGCAGGGGCGTGTGCGTGCGCACCGGCGAACGCTGCCCGGCGAGCGAACCCACGAACACCGTGACCTCTGCTCCGCAATGCGAAACCGGTTTGGGCGCATAGTGATCGAAGCCTCTTGGGACATCGCGAGCCGAGTCGGGGAGGGCGATCCACAGCTGCATTCCGTGCAGGGTTGTGGTGGATGGCGTCGACACCTCCGAATGGCAAACGCCCGATCCTGCGGTCATCAGGTTCAGTTCGCCCGGGCAGCGTGACCGCGCATATCTTTGCGCGCACCGGCGAGGACGTGACGTCGTCGCCCGCGCACTGGAAAATGAAGACGCTGCGGACATCCTGACCGGGCTAGCGCACGGCCGGTCAGGATCTGATGCCGAACTCGGCTGCCATGTTGTCGATACCGGCGCGGAGCCCTTGGAGCGCTTCGGCGCGCGCCCGCAGCTTGCTTGCCGCGTGCGCCTTCTGGTCCAGGTTCGCGAATTCGCGCGCAGCTTCCTCGGCCCGTTCCAGCACCTTCTCGGCGGGGACCACCTCGTCGACCCAGCCCGCCGCCTTGGCCGATTCGCCGAAGTAGACGTTGGCCAGACCGATCGCCTGCTGGTAGGCCGACCGGGTGAGCCGGAGCTTGATGACCTCCAAAGCCGCGTAGGGCATCACCATCCCGATGGCCACCTCGTTGGCCTGGATGTTGTAGGCGGGCGCAGTGATTCGGTGGTCACCGCTGCACAGCAGGAACGAGCCCATCGCGATCGCGTGTCCGGTGCATGCCATCACCACCGGCTTGGGGTAGGACAACAGCCGGTGGGAGATCTCGAACCCGCCGCGCAGCATTGCGATGGAGGCGTCCACATCGCCGGACCGGAACACCTTGAGATCGAATCCGCCGCTGAACACCTTGTCATTGCCGGCGATCACCACCGCACCGACGTCATCGCGGTCCGCCTGATCGAGCGCGTCGTTGATGGCCCGCTGCATGTCCGGGCCGAGGACATTGGCCTTTCCGTCATCGAGTGTGATGACCGCGATAACGTCGTCTTTCCGGTAGGTGACCGGGGCGCTCATCGTTTCTCCTGGACGGTTGTGCCGATGTTTGGGGCCGACGTTACGTAACGGCGTTACGGAACGCCAATGCGTCGCTATCCGCCCATCAACATGCGCCATTGATCCAGGTTGGATGCCCGGTAGACGTAGTTGGTGCGCTTGACGTCCTCCAGTCGTGCGCTCGGTTCGGCGGAGTACCAGTGCCCGGGGAAGACCGTCGGATCGCCGGCCAATGTTGCCAGCTGTCGCAGGCTGCGGAACATGTCGTCGACGTTCCCGCCCGGAAAGTCGGTGCGACCGCAGCCCTCCAGGAACAGGGTGTCGCCGGCCACCAGGCGCCCGTCCAGCAGGAAGCACTGGCTGCCGGGGGTGTGTCCGGGGGTGTGCAGCAGTTCGATGTCTATATCGCCAACGGCGATCTTGTCGCCATGGGTGTGCGCCGTGAGGTCGGATTCCGGTATTCCGGTGATGCGTGAAACCCACTCTGCTTCATGAGTGTTGACATGTATCGGCACGCTCCGGTGTTCCATCAGCTCGGCCAGGCCCTTGAGGGTGAATCCCATCATGGTGCCGCCGACGTGATCCGGGTGGTGGTGTGTCACCAGTACGCCGGAAAGCCGCATGCCATCGGCTTGCATCGTGTCCACCAGATCTTCGGCAGCATACGCGGGATCGACTACCACGCAGTCGCCCGTCTGCCGGTCCCCGATCAGGTAGGCGAAGTTGCGCATCTGCGTCGCAATGATGTCCCCTACGGCGAAGTCGCGGCCGGACAACAGCTGCCGGAAGTAGAGGCGGTCCTTCGTGGTGGGGGTGGCCATGCTGACAGCGTATTTGCTCGCGGGCCGCCGGGATGTCTCGGGCTGCCGGGTCAACTCCTTGTTCCGTGTCCGACGATCGTTTCGGGTGTGAGGTAGGGCAATTGCGGGATGAGCGTTTCGTAGCCACGGCTGAGCTGCCGTTTGGCATAGAAAAGCGGCAGACGGTACCCTCTTTAAGGCCCACGGCTGCGCACGTGGACCACGTAGAAGTTTGGCCCCCTTAGCTCAGTCGGCAGAGCGTTTCCATGGTAAGGAAAAGGTCAACGGTTCGATTCCGTTAGGGGGCTCGATGGACGCCGACCTGGCTGGCGGCGCCCGACGCACATGGCGGTGTAGCTCAGTCGGTTAGAGCGAACGACTCATAATCGTTAGGTCGCCGGTTCGAGTCCGGCCATCGCTACAGCACAACGAACGCAGAGAAGCAGAAGAGGAGGGCGGCAACCGTGGCCTCCAGTACCGATGTACGGCCGAAGATCACCTTGGCGTGCCAGGAGTGCAAGCACCGCAATTACATCACGAAGAAGAACCGTCGCAACGATCCCGACCGCCTGGAGTTGAAGAAATTCTGCCC
Organism: uncultured Actinomycetota bacterium; assembly: GCA_963846905.1. Taxonomy (GTDB): domain Bacteria; phylum Actinomycetota; class Actinomycetes; order Mycobacteriales; family Mycobacteriaceae; genus Mycobacterium. The sequence continues at coordinate 255,538 of CAWJYB010000008.1, read as the reverse complement.
GAACTGCGGCAAGCATCAGGCCCACCGCGAGTCTCGCTGACGCGCAAGCAAGGCTGGGCAACGCGAACAGACCCCGTTGGGGTTTGCCGAGATCGACTGGGTAGATTCTAGGCCGTGGCCCTGTCCGAGAACATCGTCGGGATGCACTTTCGCTATCCGGGCTATTACGAGGTGGAGCGCGAAAAGATCCGCGAGTATTCGGTCGCGGTCAAGCACGACGATCCGTACTACCTGGACGAAGGCGCCGCCGCCGAACTGGGCTACCACGGCTTGCCGGCCCCTCTGACCTTCATCTCCGTCTTCGGTTACCGGGCGCAGTCGGCGTTCTTTGCCGATGCCAACATCGGCATCACCGACTCCAAGATCGTCCAGGTGGACCAGGAACTGAAGTTCCTCAAGCCCATCCAGGTCGGCGACAGGCTCTACTGCGACGTTTTCGGACACGCTGTTCGGCAGGCGCACGGCACCGACATCATCGTCCTCAAGACCATCGTCTCGAACCAGGCGGGCGACATTGTGCAGGAGAGCTACACCACGCTTGCGGGGCGTAGCGAGGATAACGGAGAAAGTGGCTTCAACGATGGCTCTGCGTGAGTTCAGTTCGGTCAAGGTCGGTGACGAGTTGCCGGAGAAAGTCATGCCGCTGACCCGTCAGGATCTGGTGAATTATGCCGGCGTGTCCGGTGATCTCAACCCCATTCATTGGGACGACGAAACCGCCAAGCTGGTCGGCCTGGACACGGCGATCGCGCACGGCATGCTGACCATGGGCCTGGGTGGCGGTTACGTGACCTCATGGGTGGGCGACCCGGGTGCGGTGACCGAATACAATGTGCGGTTCACCGCGATCGTGCCCGTACCCAACGACGGCAAGGGCGCTGAGATCGTCTTCAACGGCAGGGTCAAGTCGGTTGATGTCGACTCCAAGTCGGTGACCGTTGCCATCAGCGCCACGACCGGTGGCAAAAAGATCTTTGGGCGGGCGATCGCCACCGCCAAGCTGGCCTAGCAGGGGAAATCTACGATGGCGATCAAGACCGATATCCGGGGCATGGTCCACGTCTACGACGACTACTACATCGTCGGCAGGGAGAAGGTTCGCGAGTTCGCGAAGGCCGTCAAGGCCACCGACCCGTCGAGCTACGACGAGGACGCGGCAGCCGAACTCGGCTACGACGGACTGCTGGCACCGCTGACGTTTGTGGCCGCAATCGGCCTGCTGGTGCAGCAGGATTTCTTCCGAAAAATCGACACGGGCTTCGAAACGATGCAGATGGTGCAGGTGGACCAGCAGTTCATCTACCACAAGCCGATCAAGGTCGGCGACAAGGTCTATCCCGTGATGGAAATCCACTCCGTGAGTGACCGCTTCGGCGCCGACATCGTGGTGACTCGCAACACCCTGACCAACGAGCATGGTGACCTGGTGATGGAATCGTTCACGACGATGATGGGCCAGCAGGGCGATGAGTCGACCAAGATCAAGTTAGACCGGGCCAGCGGTCAGGTGGTGCGAGTAGCGGATTAGTCTTTACCAGTTCCCCAGATGTACACTCGGACCTCGGGATTCTCCCAGAATAAGCGCGCTGTCCGGCCGGTTCGCGATTGACCGATCGGGGAGCGCGCGAGTTGTGTGGGGCACAGGTGAATCCCGTGAACGAAGGTTGGCTAGCCAACTGCGGCAATGATTAGCCTGGGAGTATGAGGGCGAGCAGGGCGGCAAGGCACCGAAGGGGCGTAGCTCAACTGGCAGAGCAGCGGTCTCCAAAACCGCAGGTTGCAGGTTCAAGTCCTGTCGCCCCTGCTCAACTGAATACTGCAATGGTGGACACTGGAATGTGCCGACAAGCCGAATGTGTACGACGAAGGAGCGTGCGGTGAGCGACGAGCTCGACAGTGCTGACGCCGCGACAGCCGGTACCGTGACCCCGCAGCGTCCGACCGGTAAGCGGGCACGGCAGCGCGCACTGGTCACACCCGCCGGCGCCGCGGTCGCGGCAGCCGTTGTGGTTGACGACGAGGACGGCGGGGACACATCGGTTGCGACGGCCAAGACGCCGAAGAAGTCGTCGGGCAAGAGCGGGTCCCGCAATCCGATCACCATCGTGATCACCTACCTGGGCCAGGTTGTCGCCGAATTGCGCAAGGTCATCTGGCCCAATCGCAAGCAGATGGTCACCTACACGCTGGTAGTTCTCGTGTTCCTGGCCTTCATGGTCGCGCTCATCGGAGTCGTCGATCTGGGTCTGGCCAAACTGGTGCTGCTGGTACTCGGCTAGACAGCTGACGAACTTCACCCGAGAGAGGACTGACAACCGTGACCAGCTTCGAGGGCGGCATGCCCGCGGGTGAGTCGGGCGCGTCGACGTCGGTGGATGACACCACCGAAGCCGACGCCGAAGTCGAAGCCGCGGACGTCGCGGCCACGGCAGGTGCCTCGGCCATCGTGAGCGCGCCTGAACAGGATCCAGACGATGCGGACCCCGCGGTTGCGCTCAAGAAAGAGCTGCGCACCAAACCGGGCGACTGGTACGTCGTCCACTCTTACGCCGGTTACGAGAACAAGGTGAAAGCCAACCTCGAGACCCGCGTTCAGAACCTCGACGTCGGCGATTACATCTTCCAGGTCGAGGTGCCGACCGAGGAAGTCACCGAGATCAAGAACGGCCAGCGCAAGCAGGTCAACCGCAAGGTGCTGCCGGGATACATTCTGGTGCGGATGGACCTGACTGACGATTCGTGGTCGGCCGTGCGCAACACCCCGGGGGTGACCGGCTTCGTCGGTGCGACCTCCCGGCCGACCTCGTTGTCCCTCGACGATGTGGTCAAGTTCCTGCTGCCGCAGGGTGCGGCGAAGAAGGCCGCCAAAGCCGCATCCACCGCCTCGCAAGGCGCGGGCGCTGAGGGCGGACTGCAGCGTCCGGTCATCGAAGTGGATTACGAAGTCGGTGAATCGGTCACTGTCATGGACGGACCGTTCGCGACGTTGCCGGCATCGATCAGTGAGGTCAACGCCGAACAGCAGAAGCTCAAGGTGCTGGTGTCGATCTTCGGCCGTGAAACACCCGTCGAGCTGACCTTCAGCCAGGTCGCCAAAATCTAGACGCCGAACCGTGCGGCGGGCGGGGGACGAGTCCGCCGAGCACGGCAATCCAGAAAGGACACCCAACACCGATGCCCCCGAAGAAGAAGAAAAAGTCACCGGGTTGATCAAGCTCCAGATCAATGCGGGACAGGCCAATCCCGCCCCGCCGGTCGGTCCTGCGCTGGGCCAGCACGGCGTCAACATCATGGAGTTCTGCAAGGCGTACAACGCCGCGACCGAGTCGCAACGCGGCAGCGTCATCCCCGTGGAGATCACCGTCTACGAGGACCGCAGCTTCACGTTCGCCCTGAAGACCCCGCCTGCCGCCAGGTTGTTGCTCAAGGCTGCCGGCGTGCAGAAGGGTTCCGGTGAGCCGCACAAGACGAAGGTCGCCAAGGTGACCTGGGATCAGGTCCGCGAGATCGCCGAGACCAAGAAGGAAGACCTCAACGCCAACGACATCGACGCTGCTGCCAAGATCATCGCCGGCACGGCTCGGTCGATGGGCATCACCGTCGAATAGCAGCCGTCGAGACAGAACTCACGCAGAAGAAGTTCGAGTAACCCCTTCGTGGTTTCCGTCTCAACGAATGAAAGCGTGGGAGGGCCCGCTTCGGCCCGTTGACCACCGCTCCAACAACACGATTGGAAGGTTTGATGAGCAAGAGCAGCAAGGCATACCGCGAGGCCGCCCAGAAGGTCGACAAGACCAGGCTCTACACCCCGCTGGAGGCCGCACGGCTGGCCAAGGAGACGTCCTCGAAGAACCAGGACGCCACTGTGGAGGTCGCCATCCGGCTCGGCGTTGACCCCCGCAAGGCCGACCAGATGGTCCGCGGCACGGTCAACCTACCCAACGGCACCGGTAAGACCGCACGGGTTGCGGTGTTCGCGGTCGGCGACAAGGCCGAGCAGGCGCAGGCCGCCGGCGCCGACATCGTCGGCAGTGACGATCTGATCGAGAAGATCCAGGGGGGGTTCCTGGACTTCGACGCCGCCATCGCCACTCCCGATCAGATGGCCAAGGTCGGCCGCATTGCGCGGATTCTCGGCCCGCGTGGACTCATGCCCAATCCCAAGACCGGCACCGTCACCCCCGACGTCGCCAAGGCGGTGACCGACATCAAGGGCGGCAAGATCAATTTCCGCGTCGATAAGCAGGCCAACCTGCACATGATCATCGGCAAGGCGTCCTTCGACGAGAAGAAGCTTGCGGAGAACTACGGCGCCGCACTCGACGAGATCCTGCGCGCCAAGCCGTCGTCATCGAAGGGCCGTTACCTGAAGAAAGTGGTCGTCGCGACGACCACGGGTCCGGGGATCCCAGTCGACCCCGCCGTGATCCGCAACTTCACCGAGGAGTAGGCCACGTGTGGCCGCCTCGTATGTCGAGAACGGCCGTCAACGGACTCAGGGTGGTTGGTAGCCCACTGTGAATATGCCGGGATCGATGGCCGCGAAGGCGCCACGACGTGGCATGGCGCCGGGCCGCGGGCCTGCCCTCCTCGCATTGCTGGGCTTCTGCCTCGCGACCACGGGCGTGGTTGCGAGGCAACTGCCGGTGACGAACCACGTTTCACTCTTCGTGAGTGCAACTTCGCCATACTTGGTGTTCGCTGGGCTGGCCGTCACGGCAATCATGGGTGTTGTCGCCGCCCGCCGATGGCGCTCGGTGGTGGTCATCGTCCTGACAATGGCTGCCCTTGGGGCATCCTCATCGACATACGGCCCTTCTTCCAATCCAGGGTCTGCGGACGTTGCGGTGCGGATCATGACGGCCAACCTTCAACTGGGCTTGGCGCAGGCAGATGCGGTCGTGGCGGCGGCGCGTCGCTCGAACGCGGACGTCGTCGCACTCCAAGAACTGACGACGGACGCGGTCGGCCGCCTGACCGAGGCCGGTATCAACACGGCGTTCCCCTTCCATGCGCTCTATCCCCGTGATGGCGCCTCCGGCGCCGGCCTGTGGAGCAGATACCCGATCTCGTCTGTCTCACTCGTCGACGGATTCTCCATGGCGCTGATCAGCGCCCGGCTGCATGTGAGAGACGGAGCGACCGAACCGAGAATTCTCGTCACCCATCTGCCGGGTCCCTGGCCGCAACCAATCGGCGAGTGGCGGAGAGAAATCGCGCGGCTACGCGCCGTACTGGAGCGCGTCGCGCTTGACTCAGGCGACTTGCCCGTCGTCGTTGTCGGCGACTTCAACAGCACTGTCGATATGCGGCCATTTCGGGAACTCCTCCAGCACGGGTATGAGGACTCCGCTGAGATGGCAGGTGCTGGAAGGATCCGGACGTACCCTCGGATGTCGCTTCTTCCCCCGCTCATCGGGATCGACCATGTCATTGTCAGGAACGGCAGAGCCGCGTCGGCCAAAGTGGTTGACCTGCCAGGGTCGGATCACTTGGGGTATGCGGTCACGTTCTTCGCCGTCCGGGCACCGGATCAGTACTATCGATTTGGTGCTTGATGACTGTGTCTGCAATCACCCGCGGTCGGCGCACGAACATTACCGGCCGGGGACGGATTGTGCGCTGTGCGCAATCGGCGAATGCCCGCGCTACCGGCGGGCAACACCGCTCCGGACGATCTTGGGCAGGTTGACTTGCCGGAGGTAACGGCTTGGGTCAGGCCGCAGCGCCGTGCTTCAGGTAGGTGACCAGGCTGACGTCGAGGCATTCGTCGAGGAAGTAGTACTGGCATCCGGTCAGGTACCGCATGTAGCGTTCGTAGTTCTCCTCGCCGGCGGCGGCGATCGCCGCGTCTTTGTTCTGCTCCAGCCTCGCAGCCCAGATACCCAGCGTCTTGATGTAATGGTTGCGCAGGGACACCGGTTCCGGCACCACAAACCTGGCCTTTCGGCCGTGCTCGACCATCATGTCGGTGGTGGGCAGCCGGCCGCCAGGGAAGATCTCGGTTGCCATGAACTTGATGAACCTGGCCATCTCGAAAGTCAGCTTCTTGCCGCGAGAAACCAGCTCCATCGGGTGATAGCTGACACTGCTCTGGATGGTCATCCGGCCGTCGGCGGGCAGTATGCCGAAGCAGTTCTTGAAGAAGTCGTCGTAACGTTCGAATCCGAAGTGTTCGAACGCTTCGATGGAGACGATGCGGTCAACGGGCTGGTGGAACTGCTCCCAACCCTCGAGTCGTACGTCGAACGTGCGCCCGGTCTCGACCTTGCTCAACAGCTCGTTGCAATAGGCCTGCTGGTTCTTGCTCAGCGTCAGGCCGACGACACTGACGTCGTACTTCTGCATGGCGCGCTGCATTGTCAAACCCCACCCGCAGCCGATCTCGAGCAACGTCATCCCGGGTTCGAGGTCGAGCGCCTCCAGGTGCTGGTCGACGTTGGCGATCTGCGCGTCCGACAACGTGACGTTGGGGCCGGTGTAGAACGCGCAGCTGTACTTGCGCGTGGGGTCCTGAAACACTCCGAAGAAATCGTCCGACAGGTCGTAGTGGGCCTGGATGTCCTCGAAGTTTGGACGCATCTCCTGGGTCTCAGCCATTGTTGTCTTGCCTTCCCTGGTGGTCTCCGGAGCCGTCTCATTGGAACCTTACTGCGTTCCGGTCGAGGTCTTGACGTTGGTGACGCCTCCGACTTCTGGTGTCGGGGCTGCCGAACCTCGACCGGCGCGCATGGCGCGATCGCCGAACAGGCTTGCGCCGATCCTGCCGGAACCACCACGAAAGTTTGCTGCACAAGGTGCGGGGTCGGCGGAACTCAGGAGGCCGATCCTGCGCTCGCCCTGCCCGCGGCGAACGCCGTGTCCAGCTCGGCGACGATGCGGTCCCACAATTCTTCGGGCAGTTCATGGCCCATGCCGGGCAGGAGTACCAGACGGGCTCCCGGGATCGCCCTGGCGATCGCCCGCCCGCCGGAGGGGCGCATCAGCTTGTCGGCCAGGCCGTGGATGACGACGGTCGGCACAGTGATCCGCCGGTCGTATTCTTCCAGGCTGCCACTGCCCAGGATCGCGCCGAACTGGCGCGCTATCCCGACCGGATAGTAGCTGCGGTCGAATGCTTCGGCCGCGTCGGTGCGCATACGCTCCTCGGGAGCCCGATAGGCCGGGCTGCCGATAATCCGGCTGACCCGCACGGCATTGTCGATGATGACCTCGCGCGGCGAACCGGGCCTGGGGCCTTTGATGATCGAGAACAGCGCCCGCGGCGCCGGCGGCGGCAGCGCGGCCCGGTTGTTGCTGGAGAAGATCACGCCCAGCGACCTCGTTCGGACGGCGTGCCGGGCGGCGAACACCTGGGCGATCATGCCGCCCATCGACGCGCCGACGACGTGGGCTTTGTCGATGCCGAGATGATCGAGCACCGCTGCGGCGTCGTCGGCCATGTCCTCGAGCGTGTAGACGGCGGGGCTGCGTCTGCCCAGAAACGAACGGGCCATGGCGGACAGCTGCGAACCGCTCGCGCGCCGGCCGTCGAGCTTGCTCGACAGCCCGACGTCGCGGTTGTCGAACCGGATCACCCGAAGTCCCCGATGGACGAGCTTCTCGCAAAAGCATTTGCGCCACAACAGGAGTTGTGCACCTAGCCCCATGATCAGCAGGACCGCGGGATCGTCCGGTTCGCCGATGTCCTCGTAGTGGATTTCGAGGTCACCAGAGGGCGGCTACACCGGCGCGGACGTCCATCAAACCTCGCCTTTCCCGGTGTCCGACTCGTCCGGGTCGCTGTCGTGTTCGCGGGTCACCTCGATCATGAAGTTGGCGAAGTAGCCGGAGAACTGCGGGTCGCTCATCATCTGCCACTTCGGGGCGAGCAACTTCATGTAGCGCTCGACGTAAAGGAACTGCTTACCGATCAGCACGAGTTCCCGTGGCAGCTTGACCTCGTAGGCGTCGGCCAGCGCCGAGAGCTGCCTGCCGATGTCGGCGTAGGACATGTCGCCAAGCGTCTTCATGGTCAGCGGTTGCGCGAATGCTTCGAGGTCCTTCGCGGCCTGGGCCTCGGGCTTGGTTTTGCCGACCGCTCCCAGCAGCACCACGATCCTGCCCGCGGCGGCATGGTCCTTCTTGACCAGAAGCGCATAGATCAGCTCCCGCAGCAGCCAGCGAGTGCGCGGGTCGATGCGGCCCATGATGCCGAAGTCCAGGAAGACGATACGTCCCTGAGGGTCGACCAGCAGGTTGCCGGCATGGAGGTCACCGTGGAACAGGCCGTGCCGCAATCCGCCCTCGAACGTGGAGAACAGCAGCGCTTTGACCAGTTCGGTGCCGTCGAATCCCTGCTTGCGGATCGCGGCCACGTCGTCGATGCGCACGCCGTGTACGCGCTCCATGGTCAGCACTCGCTCGGTGGTCAAATCCCATTGCACCTGAGGGACTTTGATGTTCTTTCCGAGTGACGAGCCGTGCAGTCCGCTGACCCAGGCCTCCATTGACTGCGCCTCGATCCGGAAGTCGAGTTCTTCGGCCAGGTTATCGGCGAAGTCGGCGACGACGTCCTGGGCGGACAGTCGGCGGCCCAGTTTGGCGTATTCGACCACCTGCGCGAAGCGTTTCAGGATCTGCAAATCCGCTGCCACCCGGCGTCGGATACCCGGCCGCTGGATTTTGACGACGACGTCCTCGCCGGTGTGCAGCGTCGCATGGTGGACCTGCGCGATGGATGCCGAAGCGAACGGCTGTTCCTCGAAATGCTTGAACAGCTTCGCGGGCTCGGCGCCGAGTTCTTCGGAGAAGAGCTTGTGCACTTCGTCGGTGTCGGCGGCGGGCACCGCAGTCAAGCAGGCTGCGGAACTCACGCGACAGCGCCTCGCCGAATGCGCCCGGGCTGGAAGCGATGATCTGGCCGAACTTGACGTACGTGGGACCCAGGTCGGCGAAGGTTTGCGGAATCTCCTTGAGCACCTTCATCTGCCAGGTGCCACGAGCAGGCAGTTTAGTGGCGACACGCGCTGCGGTCCGGGTGAGCTGCCAGCCTGTCGTGCCGATGCGGACCGCCTCGAACGGCAGCGGTACCCGATCGAGTTTGGCGACCTCCCGATGCGTGGTCGAACTCATTGTCTCAGTGTGCCAAACGTTGCTTGACTCACCAATTTGCCGATCTGCCGCGGTTTGAGATGTCTGGATCGGTTTGGCGCTCGACTTCCATCAGGCTGCCGCCCTCAGTCCCCGAGAGCGATGGAACGGCCCTGGTCACAACTCCAGTCCAGGTCACAGGGATAAGGGACAAACCTCGGCAGGGGCGTATTGTCTCTGAGCCGGGTATCACCCTGCGAACACAGGGTGCATCGACGACCTCACCCCCGAAGCCGTCGAGACCTCCACTAGGATCAGAAACGCACCCCGCTCATTGTCTGTCAATACTTCTGGAAGATGAGGTCCATACCAGTGGATATTTGCCGCGGAATCTCAAAGGACAAGTTTGCGAGCGGCCCACTGCGGGGTGCGGTGGCGTCGGGGTTGGCCGTAGGGTTGGCGGCGGCGTCACTGGGCGCTGTCGGAACGGCCTCAGCCACGTGCATCGGGTTTAGCGGCATCAGCATTGGCGAGGCTGCACGACCGAACTGGGCACCATCGCGGCCGTACTCGGCCCCGGCACAGCCACAGCACGTGGGTTCTTCACCGGCGCCATCGCGATCGGCGACGCAAATGCCCTTGCGGATGGCCTCGCCACCGCCGCCTGGGCGGGTGGTACGGGTTCGGATGCGTCCACCGACGGCACCCTCAGCTGGGCCTTCGCGCAAGGTGGGGCCAACATCGCTCAGGCGGGCGGGGGGCTCCTCAACTTTGCCTTCAGCCTCTTTGGCGAGGGCAACGACGCCTCGGCAGACGGCCTCATATGGAACAGGGCCACAAGCATCGGCGGCAACGGCAACGTGGTCAGAACACAAGGCAGCCTGTGGAACACCGCCACCAATCTTCTGGGCGACAGCAACATCGTCACGACCCAGGACGGCTATGTGAACTGGGCTAGAAACGTGGTCGGCAACAACAACGTGGTCACGGCACAAGGCGGCTATGCAAACTGGGCTCTCAACGCGTTCGGCAGCAACAACCCCCAAGTCACGGTATCACTTGGCAATGTAAACACCGTCCGAAACATCTTCGGCAGCAACAACCCCACGTCACGGTACTGGCTGGCTACGGGAATTATGCTCGAAACCTGTTCGGCGACGGCAACACCGTCATGTCACAAGGCGGCACCGGGAATAATGTTCGAAACCTGATCGGCGACGAAAACATCGTCACGACAACGGCTGGCTATTCAAACTTGGCCACCAATTTGGTAGGCACCGGCAACACGGTCACGTCGGCAGGCGGGTATTACAGTGGGGCGAGGAATGTCGTCGGCAACGGCAACGAGCTGTCCGTCGGTAGCCCGGGCAGCAACCTGAACTTGGCCCTCAACCTGTTCGGCGATACCAATACTCTGAACAACAGCAATCAAACGACCGGTGGATCAGGCAACCTGAACGTCGTCCTCAATGGCGGCGGGAGCGGCAACACTATCAGCACCAAAGGGCCGGGCAACTTGAACTGGGCGGCCAACGTCTTCGGCGCCACCAATAAGGTCGCAGCAGGCCCCGGGCCGCTCGCGGCTGCCTGGACCGTCTTTACCAACGATCTAACCGTCACGAAGGATGACTTCGGCATCGCGATCAACAACTTCCGCATCGGCGGGGCGGCCGCCACGAGCGGCCAAAGCAGTACTGTTCCGACGGCGAACGCGGTGGCCATAAGCACGACGGGCGATCGCACAAAGACTGTCAAGCCAGCCGAAGCGGCCACCGGAATGTTCAAGAAGATGAGCAAAGGGATTGTCAAGCCGGCCGGGGCGGCCACCGGATTGTTCAAGAAGATAAGCAAAGCGATTGTCAAGCCGGCCGGTGCGGCCACCGGAATGCCCAAGAAGATAAGCAAAGCGATTGCCAAGCCGGCCGAAGCGGCCACCGGCATGCGCAAGAAAACAGCTGACGGCCACCGCCGACCCGGTCAGTGAAGCAAGGGGCGGAGTGCTCGGCTCCACCACCCCACGTCCTGCTCTCACAACACGCCGGGGCCTCCAGTCACACCAACCTCGCACGCCCCAAGTGAGAAAACCTCAATAGCCACTTTGTTAACATCAGCCGATGCATGACATGCCGGAGGCTAACCGCACGCGGTGCTCGCGACCGGTTTCCCGGCGTGACGCGCTACGGTACGCCGCCGCTGCGTCGGCACTGGCCGGGCTGGGCGCGGCATCAGCAGGTACGGGCGCGCCCACCGCCGGCAGCCGCGCCCCACGCTGATCGACTTCGCCATGCGCCAGATTCCGGCCCAGGATATCCGGGCCGCCGGCCACTCCGGGGTGATCAACTACGTCTCGCTGTCGCGTCCCGGGTCGTCCTTTGGCGCCAAGCCGATCACCCGGCCCTACGCCGAGTCGCTGACCGCCGCTGGGCTGGTGATCGTCAGCAACTACCAATACGGCAAGCCGGGCGGAACAGCACCGTCGGACTTCACTCGCGGGTTCGCCGGCGGCGTCGCCGACGCCCGCACCGCCTGGACGCTGCATACCGCGGCGGGTGGCGGCCAGAGTGCACCGGTCTTCTTCAGCGTCGACGACGACATCAACCGCGACACCTGGAACAACGTCGCGCTGCCCTGGTTTCGCGGAATCAATTCGGTGCTCGGGGTGCAGCGCACGGGCGTCTACGGGGGTGTCAACGTGTGCCAGTGGGCCGGCGCCGATGGAGTTATCGGGAATTCGCGCACGCCCGGCCACCGGTGGGCCTGGCAGACCCGGTCCTGGTCGCGCGGCCAAATCGACCCCGCCGCAGTTCTCTACCAGCGCGTGGTGAGCACCGCGTCGAATCCAGGCCCAATCGTCGGCGGGATCGAAGTCGACGTCAACGACGTCCTGGCCCAGGACTGCGGCCAGTGGAACCTACATCCGTGAGGGATTGGCGGTCTGACCAGCACTTATCCCGTCGTATATCAGTGGGTCAGATGATGCATCTCCCCACCACCCCCACAGTTCTTCCCGTCTGTCCGCAATTTCCTTGGCTTCCTCCCGGGTCAAAGCCCAACCCGAGCTAGAACTCCTGAAGTTCCGTCATAGGACAGGGTTGCCAGCACCCTGGTGCTGATCTCAGGCAATCTGAGGACTTGCCCATATCCGTGAACGCAGCTCAATCACCCGCATCACCATGCATTCACCCCGTCACGACCTCGACCACCAGTGGTACTCCCGGTCGGTATGCCAGGTGTACGTAGGAAGGGGCATCCAGGCGAACGAAATGCGCGCGCTTGCCGACCGTGAGAGCCCCCACATCGTCACGACGTAAGGCGGCCGCACCCCCGGCAGTGGCGGCCCGGAGCGCCTCGGCTGCCGTGAAGTTCATGTCGCGTACGGCCACCGCGATACAGAACGCCATGCTGGTGGTATAGGAACTCCCTGGGTTGCAGTCCGTGGCCAGGGCTACGGCGACGCCGGCATCCAGGAAGCGCCGGGCATCGGGATACTCTCGCGCGCGTGGAGAATTCGGCTCCCGGCAGCAGCGTGGCCACGGTGGTTCCAGACGCCAGCGCCTCGATGTCGAGATCGGTCGCATAGGTGCAGTGGTCGACCGACGCCGCGCCCATATCGACGCCCAACCGTATCCCGTCGCCGGGACCCAACTGACCCGCATGCAGCCGCGGCGTGAGTCCCGCCACGATCCCGGCTGCCAGGATGGTGCGGGTCTCGTCGACGTCGAATGCGCCGTGTTCGCAGAACACATCGATCCACCGAGCGTAGGGCAGAGTCGCGGCCAGCATCTCGCCTGCCACCAGTCGTACGTACGCGTCACGGTCGGCGCGGTATTCCGGTGGAACCACATGTGCGCCCAGATACGTCGTTTCGGACGTGAATTGGCGCGCAATGCGCAGGGAGCGGGCTTCATCGCGGGTCGACAGGCCGTACCCGCTCTTCGTTTCGAATGTGGTGATGCCACTTCGACGCAGCTCGCCGGCCAGACGACGGACATTGGCGGTCAGCTGGTCGTCGCCGGCCGCGCGGGTCGCACTTACTGTGGTGGCGATTCCACCTCCGTCGTAGGGCCGGCCGGCCATCCGTGCGGCGAATTCGGCCGAGCGGTCACCGGCGAAGACGAGATGCGCATGACTGTCGACGAACCCCGGGATCACGCTGCCGCCGCCCAGGTCGACCCGGTGGTCGGCATCCGGCGCCGCAGCGCGGTGGCCTACCCATGCGATGCGGCCGGAGTCGACCACGAAGGCTCCGTCGGCGACGATGCCCAGCGGCGAACCGTCGCCCAGCGCCGGGTCGTTGGTGACGAGTTCGTCGATGCCTGTGTAGACGGTGGTCATCGGTCCTCCGTCACCGCGTCGATCGCGGCCGCCAATGCGCGACCCACATCGGGGATTTGCATGTGTACCCGGTCGGCCACCACCGTCCGTCCTGCCACTACGACGTCTGTGACATCGGCAGCAGCGCAGGCGAATACGGCGTTCTCCACGGTCGCACCCCCGCCTGCGGTGCGCACCGAGCCGAGGTTGACGGCGACGAGGTCGGCCGGGGCGCCGACCCGCAGTTCCCCGCCCTCGGGCCACCCCAGCGCCCGGTATCCGTCCGCGGTGGCAGCGGTCAGCAGCCTGGAAGCGGGTATCAGGCCGCGTTCACGCCGCATCACACGCTCATCCAGCTCAACCGCGCGCGCCTCTTCGAACAGATCGATCACCGCGTGGCCGTCAGAACCCAGGCTGAACGGGCCCGGCCCGTCGATCAGCGCACCAGCAGGTCCGACGCCGTCACCCAGATCGCGTTCCGTCGTGGGGCAGAAACAAACGCCGGTCGCGGTGCCTTTCAGGTCGTCGATGTCGCGGTCGGTCAGATGGGTTGCATGCACCGCCGTCGTGCGCTCGCCGAGGATGCCGTGTTCGCGCATCAGTGTTGTCGGCGTGCAGCCGTGCACCGTAAGACACTGGTCCACCTCGGCGGTCTGTTCGGAGGAGTGGATGTGCAGCGGAGCCTGGTGTCGGGCGGCCCAATCGGCGACGAGCGGCATCGCTGCCACCGGTACGGCGCGAACGGAATGCACGGCCGCACCGACGAGGACGCCCGGCCCCGCGGCGGAATGCAGCGATTCGGCGCGCTGCGCCCAGCGCTCGACGTCCCCGTCGCTGAATCGCCGCTGAGGCCCGGCGAGCGGTGAGGCGTCGCCGACAGCGGCGCTCAGGTAGCAGGTGTCCAGCAGGGTCAGCCGGATTCCGGCGTCGCGGGCCGCATCGATCAGGGCGTGGCCCATGGCGTTTGGATCCGAGTATCGCCGGCCTTCGCTGCCGTTGTGCAGGTAGTGGAATTCGCCGACGACGGTGATGCCGGCCAGGGCCATCTCGGCATACACAGCGCGGGCCAGATCCCGGTAGAGGTCGGGTGTCAGCCGCCCCGCCACGGCATACATGAGTTCGCGCCATGTCCAGAACGAGCCCCTGTTGCGTTGGGTGCGTGAGCGCAGGGCGCGGTGGAACGCATGCGAGTGTGCGTTTGCCATCCCGGGGATGACCAGGCCGCGCAACGTGTGACCGGATCGCGGGCTATCGGGTTGGATCGCGGTGATCACACCCGCGTCGGCGGTCACGGTGACGGCCTCGGCAACGGTGTCGGCGCCCAGCCACGCGTGTTCGCACCACCAGACCTGCCGAGTCGACGATGCGGCCGGGGGACGAGGCCGAGGAGGAGCGAGGCGGTCAAGGTCCGTCATCACGCGACCCAGTCGGCCATCACGGTCGCCAGCGCCTGTGCTCCGAGCCTGCAATCGGACATCTCGGCGTACTCGGCGGGCGAATGCGAGATACCGGTCGGGTTGCGCACGAACAGCATCGCGGCAGGCACCTTGGCTGACAGGATGCCCGCATCGTGGCCGGCCGCCGTCGGCAACACCGGTACCTCGCCGAACTGACCGGCCAGGACGGACTGGATATGCAGCCGCGGCTCGCCGGGGAAAGCCACTGCGGCCGAGAGGGACTCGGCGTCGACCCGGACGGACGTGCGATCCGTGCCGGCGTTGGCCGCGGCATCGGCGGCGATCTCGTCCACCAGCGCCGACAGCGTCACCTCGTCGGGCGCCCGGGCATCCAGCCAGGCAAGCACCTCCGACGGAATGGCGTTGGCGCCGTTGGGTGTCACCCGCACTTTGCCGAATGTCGCCACCGCCTGGCGGACGTCCGCCAGGGAACGGGCGCTGTGCACCGACGTGGCGAAGGTCAGCATCGGATCCCGGCGGTCCACCAGCCGGGTAGCCCCAGCGTGATTGGCTTCCCCGCGGAATGTGAACAACCACCGGCCGTGCGGCCAGATGGCCGACGCCACCGCAATCGGACGGTCGAGATGATCAAGTGCCCGGCCTTGTTCGACGTGCAATTCGACGTACACACCCACGCGGTCGATCAGATCGGGGTCCGGGCCGAGGTGAGCGGGGTTGCGTCCTGCTGCCGTGAGGGCTTCGGCCAGGGTGATGCCGTCGCCGTCGCGCAGGTTCAGCGCCCGGTCCGGTCTGAGTGCGCCGGTGCTCAATTGCGACCCGATGCACGCCACCCCGAACCGCGCGCCCTCCTCGTCGGAGAACGCGACGACCGCGACAGGAATGCGGGGACGGGTGTCGTCGGCACGGAGAATGTCGATCGCGGCGAATCCCGAAACGACTCCGAGTGGGCCATCGAACGCGCCGCCGTCCGGGACCGAGTCCAGGTGCGAACCGGTGACGAACGCGCCCCGCGGATCCCCGGTGTGGCCCGCCGGCAGCCACCAGGCCCACAGGTTGCCGTTGCGATCTTCCTCGGCCGTCATGCCGCGCTGCCGGGCTTGTTCGGCGAACCACTCTCTGAGGGTGAGATCAACTGTGGTCCAGGCGAACCTGCGGTAGCCGCCGCTGGCCGGGTCGCGTCCGACGTCCAGTGTGGAGGTCCACAAACTGTCGAACGTCACGACTGTTCCTGCATCGGAATTCGCACGCCACGTTCGGCGGCGACCTGGGCGGCATGTGCATAGCCCGCGTCGACATGCCTGATCACGCCCATCCCGGGGTCGTTGGTGAGGACACGCTCCAGCTTCTGGGCGGCCAGCGCCGTCCCGTCGGCGACCGTCACCTGGCCCGCATGGATCGAACGCCCGATGCCGACACCGCCGCCGTGGTGGATCGACACCCACGACGCACCGGACGCAGTGTTCACCAATGCGTTGAGCAGCGGCCAGTCGGCGATCGCGTCGGAGCCGTCGGCCATCGCCTCGGTCTCGCGGTAGGGCGAGGCGACCGAACCGGAGTCCAGATGATCACGCCCGATCACGATCGGCGCCGACACCTCGCCGCTGGCCACCATCTCGTTGAACCGCAGTCCGGCCTTGTGGCGCTCGCCGTAGCCCAGCCAGCAGATACGTGCCGGTAAGCCCTGGTAGGACACCTTCTCCTGAGCCAGGGTGATCCATCGGCGCAGGTGGTCGTTTTCGGGGAAAAGTTCCAGCACAGCGCGATCGGTTGCCTCGATGTCCTTCGGGTCGCCCGACAGCGCTGCCCACCGGAAGGGGCCGAGTCCTTCCTCGAATTGCGGCCTGATGTAGGCGGGAACAAAGCCGGGGAAATCGAAAGCCCGCGCGTACCCGGCCTTGCGGGCTTCGTCGCGAATCGAGTTGCCGTAGTCGAAGACCTCGGCGCCGCGGTCTGAGAATCCGACCATCGCCGCGACGTGCTTTGCCATCGACGCCTGTGCCTGTTCGGTGAAGTACGCGGGATCCTTGTCGGCCATTTTCTTCATGTCCTCGAACGCCACGCCGATCGGCAGGTAGGACAGCGGATCATGCGCCGAGGTCTGGTCGGTGACAATGTCGATCGGCGCATCGACTGCGAGCAGGTGCGGCACCACTTCGGCGGCATTGCCGAGCAACCCGATCGACAATGGGCGCTTGGCGTCCCGGGCTCGGGTGGCCATCTGCAGAGCGTCGTCGATCGATTCGGCCATGGTGTCGAGGTAGCGCTGTTCGATGCGGCGCTCGATGCGGGTTCGGTCGCACTCGACGCAGATCGCCACACCGTCGTTCATGGTGACGGCCAGCGGCTGCGCGCCGCCCATACCGCCCAGGCCGGCGGTCAGGGTGATGGTGCCGGCCAGGGTGCCGCCACTGTGCGGATAGCGGCCGGAGGCCGCCAGCTTGCGTGCGACAGCGCCGAACGTCTCGAAGGTTCCTTGCAGGATGCCCTGGGTGCCGATGTAGATCCACGATCCGGCGGTCATCTGTCCGTACATCGTCAGCCCGGCCGCTTCGAGCTCGCGGAATGTTTCCCAATTCGCCCAGTCGCCAACCAGATTCGAGTTCGCGATGAGAACACGGGGTGCCCACTCGTGGGTGCGGAACACACCCACCGGCTTGCCGGACTGGACCAGCATGGTCTCGTCGTTCTCCAGGCCGCGCAGCGTGGAAACGAGTGCGTCGAACGCTTCCCAGCTGCGCGCGGCACGGCCTGTGCCCCCGTAGACCACCAGTTCCTCGGGGTGCTCGGCGACCTCGGGGTCGAGGTTGTTCATCAGCATGCGCAATGCGGCCTCCTGTTGCCAGCCCTTGCAGCTGATCGTGTTGCCGCGCGGTGCGCGGACGGTGCGGGGCTTCGATGCGGACGGGGTGGCGGACATGTGTGGACCGATCTGTCGTGCGTTCTGTTTCCTGCACTCAGCACACCCGACCGCCGGCCGTTGCTCCAGGCGGATTCCGGGGCTATCGTCTCGTATCCGAGACTTCGAGGGAGGGCCCGGTCATGTCGAGCACTTCGCCCGCGGTGGGCAGGGCGCTCGACGTGCTGCTGTACCTGGCCGGCCGGCCCGGCCCGGTGCCGGGTGCCGCGATTGCCCGAGACCTGGGGATCCCGCGGTCATCGACCTATCACCTCCTCGATGTCCTGGTCGCACGCGGCTTCGTGGTGCACTTCGGCGATCAACGCACGTACGGCCTGGGAATGGCGGCCTTCGAGATCGGGTCGGCCTACCTGCGCCACGAACCGTTGGAGATGCTGGCCAGACCCGTGCTGGCCCGGCTGGTGGCCCAGGTCAACGTGACCGCGCACCTCGGTGTGTTGCACGGCGCCGAAACGCTCTACCTGCTCAAGGAACAACCCGCGGTGCCGGCGATTCCGGTCACCCTGGTCACCGACGTCGGGGTGCGGTTGCCCGCGCACCTGACCGCCAATGGCAGAGCGATCCTGGCTCACCTGCCGGCCGCGCAGGTGCGGGCGTTGTTCCCCCGCGGATTCGTCGACCGCACCGGGAGGGGTCCCCGCACGTTGCCCGAACTGCGCCGCGTGCTGTCCGCCGAACGACGGCAGAAGTGGGCCGAAGAGATCGGCCTGGTCACCGAGGGCCTGCAGTCGGTCGCGGCCTGTGCGTTCGACCACTCGGGACACCCATGTGCCGCGATCAGCGTCACCTGGCGAAGTGACCGTGCCCGCGCGCCGAAGGATGTTCTGGTCCGCGGCGTGCGCACCGCAGCTCAGCAACTGACCTGGGCCTTGACCGGACGCGCACCCGCTGGGTGGTTCGCCGCCGATGCTGTCTGATATCCGAGACGGATTTGCGGCCATCGCCGACCACCAGGTTTGCGGTCCGGCTCTACCGTCGAACGCATGACAGTCACCGTCGGGATTGGTCCGGTCAGCTTCGACGAGGTGCTCGCCGTGGCGCGGGGGGAGACGCAGGTGCACATCGCGCCCGAGGCCGTTCGCGCGATCACGGAAAGCCGTCGGCACGTCGAGGCGCTGGCCGCCGATCCCCGTCCGGTGTATGGCGTTTCCACCGGGTTCGGCGCGCTCGCCACCCGGCACATTCCGCAAGAACTGCGTACCCAATTGCAGCGCAGCCTGATTCGGTCGCACGCGGCAGGATCGGGGGAGCCGGTCGAGCGTGAGGTCGTACGGGCGATGATGCTGTTGCGGTTGTCCACGCTGGCCAGCGGTCGCACCGGGGTTCGGCCGCAGACCGCCCAGGCATACGCCGACCTGCTGTCGGCGGGGTTGACGCCGGTGGTCTACGAATACGGCAGCCTGGGTTGTTCCGGCGACCTGGCCCCGCTGGCCCACGTCGCACTCGCGGTCATGGGCGAGGGCCAGGTGCACACCCGCGACGGCCAACTCAAACCGGCCGCCGACGCGCTGCGCGACCACGGCCTGACCCCGATCACCTTCGCGGAGAAGGAAGGCCTGGCCCTGATCAACGGAACCGATGGAATGCTCGGCCAGCTGGTTCTCGCCCTTGCCGATTTGGGCCAGCTGTTCCCGTTGGCGGATATCGCGGCAGCCATGAGCGTCGAAGGCCAGCTGGGCACCGACCGCGTCTTCGCCGCGGATCTGCAGCAGATGCGGCCGCATCCGGGCCAGGCCGCCGCCGCTTCCAACATGATGCGGCTGCTGGCCGGTTCGGCGATCGTGGCCAGCCACCGGACGCCGGACTGCACCCGCGTGCAGGATGCCTATTCGCTGCGCTGCGCACCCCAGGTCGCCGGTGCGGCCCGTGACACCGCCGCCCATGCGCGGATGGTCGCCGAGCGGGAATTGGCAAGCGTCATCGACAACCCCGTCGTGACGTTCGACGGCCGGGTCGAATCCAACGGGAACTTCCACGGCGCGCCCGTGGCGTATGTGCTCGACTTCCTGGCCATCGTCGTCGCGGACCTGGCCGGTATCAGCGAGCGGCGTACCGACCGCGTTCTTGATGCTGCACGCAGCCATGGGCTGAACGCATTCCTGGCGGCGGACCCCGGGGTCGACAGCGGCCAGATGATCGCGCAGTACACCCAGGCCGCGATCGTCTCGGAGCTCAAGCGCTTGGCAGCGCCCGCAAGCGTCGATTCGATTCCGTCGTCGGCCATGCAGGAAGACCATGTCTCCATGGGGTGGTCGGCAGCCCGCAAACTGCGGCGCTCGATCGACGGACTGACCAGGGTACTGGCCATCGAGGTGTTGACCGCCGCCCGCGCGATCGACATGCGCAGCCCACTCGCACCCGCGCCGGCCACGGCCGCCGTGGTCGCGGAGCTGCGCGGCCATGTCGCGGGTCCTGGGCCGGACCGCTACCTGGCACCGGAGATCGCGGCCGCGGTCGGCTTGGCGCGCTCAGGTGCGTTTGTGACGGCTGCGGAGGCCGTTGCCGGCGCATTGGCTTAGACAATGGGTGAGTGGGAAACCCGGCCGGACAGCGTGTCCGCGGCCCGCTGCGCTTTCGGCGTGTCGTCCCCGGCCTCGCACGGGGTCGGCAAAGATTGACTGATGGCGCTGTCGGTCACATCCGCTGAGTCGACAGATCTGTTCGTCGGCGCGGCGGACTGTCCGGCTCAGATTGTGCGTGTCGCCTACCTGGGCGCGAGCGGGGGAGAGCCCGTGCGCGTCGGCGGCCAGGGGCTCGCCGCCCTGGACCGGCCGAGCGCACGGCCTGGCGTGGGCGTCGTAGAGGTGCCGGTGACCGTCGACAATCCCGAGCCGGGCCGGATCCGGGCGGCCACCGCCGAGGTGGCCGGCGCGACTGTGGACTTCACCTTCACCGACGCTGAGCCCGGCTGGACCATGTTCATGGTCAGCCACTTCCACTACGACCCGGTGTGGTGGAACACCCAGTCGGCCTATACAAGCGAGTGGACCGAGGATCCGCCCGGGCGCGCCCGGCAGACCAACGGATTCGCACTGGTACGGGCGCACCTGGAAATGGCCCGCCGTGACCCGGACTACAAGTTCGTACTCGCCGAGGTCGACTACCTCAAACCGTACTGGGATACCCACCCCGAGGATCGCGAAGACCTGCGCCGGTTCGTCCGGCAGGGTCGCGTCGAGATCATGGGCGGCACCTACAACGAGCCCAACACCAACCTCACCAGCCCTGAGACTGCAATCCGGAACTTCGTGCACGGCATAGGGTTTCAGCGCCACGTCATGGGTGCCGACCCGGCCACCGCCTGGCAGCTCGACGTGTTCGGCCACGATCCGCAGTTCCCCGGCATGGCCGCGGGCGCCGGTCTGACATCGAGTTCGTGGGCGCGCGGCCCACACCACCAGTGGGGCCCGATGGCCGGTGACGGCGACCCCGCCCGGATGCAGTTCGCCAGCGAGTTCGAGTGGATCGCGCCGTCGGGAATCGGCGTACTGACCCACTACATGCCCGCGCACTACTCGGCGGGGTGGTGGATGGATTCGGCGGCGACGCTGGCGGAGGCCGAGGCCGCCACGGTGGACCTGTTCCGCAAGTTGAAGAAGGTCGCTGCCACCCGCAATGTCCTGCTGCCGGTCGGCACGGACTACACCCCACCCAACAAGTGGGTCACCGAGATTCACCGCGACTGGAATGCGCGCTATACCTGGCCGAGGTTTGTCTGCGCACTGCCCGGCGAATTCTTCGCCGCGGTCCGCGCCGAACTGTCCGAGCGCGGTGTCGAGCCGTCGCCGCAGACGCGCGACATGAACCCGATCTACACCGGCAAGGACGTGTCCTTCATCGACACCAAGCAGGCCAACCGCGCCGCTGAGGCCGCAGTACTGGACGCCGAGCGGTTCGCGACGTTTGCCAACCTGCTCACGGGCGCTGAGTATCCCGAGCCGGCGTTGGCGAAGGCGTG
This sequence comes from uncultured Actinomycetota bacterium, assembly GCA_963846905.1. Taxonomy (GTDB): domain Bacteria; phylum Actinomycetota; class Actinomycetes; order Mycobacteriales; family Mycobacteriaceae; genus Mycobacterium. The sequence continues at coordinate 233,859 of CAWJYB010000008.1, read as the reverse complement.
GGTCCAGCTGGCCTATGGAGCGCACCACGACGCGATCACCGGATCGGAATCCGACCAGGTGTACCTCGATCTCCTCACCGGCTGGCGTGACGCGTGGGAGATCGGCCGGACGGTCCGGGAAAACGCCTTGGGCCGTCTTTCGCGGGTGCTCGGCGGTGCACCGATCATGGTGTGGAACCCGTTGGCGCACAACAGAACCGATATCGTGACCGCCCACCTCGCCGAGCCGCATTCCGCTGGGGTTGCGCTGGTCGGTGACGACGGCGCGCGCGTGCCCGTGCTGATCGAAGCAGGCGGGCGGACGGCGACGTGGGTGGCCTCCGACGTGCCCGGTCTGGGATTTCGCGCCTACCGGTTCGAACCTGGTGACGCTGTGCCCGGCTGGCGGCCGGTCGACGGTGAGGTGATCGCCAACGGCCGTCACCGAGTCCGGGTGGATCCCGGCCGCGGCGGTGCGGTGGTGTCGTGGATCCGCGACGGACGCGAATTGATACGTGGCGGCGTGGGCAATGAACTGGCGGTCTACGACGAATACCCGTCGCATCCCCAGGCTGGCGAAGGACCCTGGCACCTGCTGCCCAAAGGGCCGGTCGTCGGCTCGTCCGAGAGTGCCGCCGAGGTCCGCGCCCACCGATGCGATGTCGGTCAGCGACTGGTGGTGCGGGGCCGGATCGACGGACTGCTGCGCTACACCCAGACACTGACGCTCTGGGACGGCGTCGATCGGTTGGACTGCCGCACGACCATCGACGATTTCTCCGGCGAAGACCGACTGGTGCGAGTGCGCTGGGCGACACCGGTGCCGGGCGCAATGCCGGTCAGTGAGGTGGGTGACGCGGTGGTCGGCCGCGGCTTCGCGTTGATCCACCAACCGGGTTCGGTGACTTCCGTCGACACCGCCGCCCACCCGTGGACATTGGAGAACCCCGCCTACGGTTGGTTCGGGCTGTCCTCGGCGGTACGAATACTGCTGGGCGAGAACAACATTCGCGCCGTATCGGTTGCGGAGGTGGTAACTCCGTCGGAAGCGGGGTCCACGCCGCTGGCCCGCGACCTGATGGTCGCCCTGGTGCGCTGTGGGGTGACGGCGACGTGCTCGGCTGCCGACAAGCCTCGTTACGGCCACCTCGATGTCGACTCCAACCTGCCCGACATCCGCATTGCAGTGGGCGGACCCGACCGCAATGCGTTCACCGCTGCTGTCCTCTCCGCTGCGGACCCGGTGTACACCGCGGAATTGCGGCGTCAACTCGACGCCGCCGGGACGGCGCGGATCTTCATCCCTGCGGCGACGCCCCTTGCATCTGCGTGGGTGCCCGACGCCGATCTTCGCGGGACCCGCGCGTTACCGGTCCTCGTGGTGGCGGGTCACGACGATGCGCTGCGCTCCGCCGTTGGCGACCTCGCCCATGACCTCGCCGACGCCGAGATCGCCGTAACCCAACCAGCGCCGACGGGCGCACACCCGTTCGAAGCGCGCACGGTTGCACTGCTCAACCGCGGTGTGCCGAGCTTCGCCGTAGAGACCGACGGGACCATGCACACATCCTTGATGCGTTCCTGCACCGGCTGGCCCTCCGGGGTGTGGACGACGCACGAACGGCGCAGTGCACCGGACGGATCCAACTTCCAGTTACAGCATTGGACTCACACCTTCGACTATGCGCTGGTGGCCGCCGACGGTGACTGGCGCGCAGCGGGCATCCCCGCCCGCAGCGCGGAATTCTCCCGGCCGCTGCTGACGGCCGTCGGCGCAGGGGAAAAACCAGGGGAAAAGCCAAAGGGATGCGCCCGGGAACATCCACTGCCCGCGCCCGAGGCCCTGTTACGGATCGACGCCGGGGGGGTGCTCTTGGAGGCGCTCAAGCCGGCGGGAAACCCCACAGCGGAAGGTCGATCGGCGGCTGCCGGTCGGTACACAATGCTGCGACTGGTCGACATGCACGGCAGCGCCACCGACGTGACGGTCGAATCCACCGTGGGCTCGGTCAAACCGGTCGCGAAAGCCCGCCTCCTGGAAGACGCCCCCACGCCGATCGGCTCCATCGGCGTGGATGGATTCGAGATTGCGACAGTACTGGCCGACGTCAGGGTGGACCCGCGGGTGTTGCCCGGCCCGCCGTTGGGACCCGATGCCGAAGCCGCCCAACCGATCTACGCACGGTATTGGCTGCACAACCGCGGTCCGGCGCCGCTGGGCGGCCTCCCCGCTGTCGCATACCTGCATCCCGAACGGGTGCGGCTGACCGGGACCGAACTGCGGCTGCGCCTCACCGCGGTCAGCGACTGCACCGACACCGTGTTGTCGGGGACCGTCGAGATGGCCTGTGCGCCCGATTGGGCCGTCAGACCGACCACACTGCCGTTCGACCTCCAACCGGGCGCGCACCTGGAGAGCGACATCGCAGTGACCGTGCCCGCCGAAATCGGGCCCGGGCTGTACCCGGTGTGCGCTCGGCTCACTCTCGGCGACGACGCTTTGCCGACCGCCTGGCGGCAGACGGTCGAAGACGTCTGCATGGTCACCGTCGGCGATCCGCGGGACATGCATGTGCTGCGGCTAGTCGAAGGGCCCGACGATGTCGTTGTCGATGCCGGTGACGCGGCGCGGCTGTCCGTGATCGTCGGTACCGACGCGCGGGCCGACCTCAATGTCGAGGCACATGTGGTCAGCCCGTGGGGCACCTGGGAGTGGATCGGGCCGGCGGTGCTGGGTGCCACGTTGCCCGGCTCCGGACGGGTCTGTCTGGATTTCGATGTGGCGCCGCCTGCTTGGACCGGGCCGGGCCAGTGGTGGGCCCTGGTCAGGGTGGCCGCCGCCGGGCACCTGCTGTACACGCCGGCGGTGCGGGTGGTGGTTCGGTGAACGGGATCGCGGCCCGGGTCAGCGGGCAGCCGGTGTCGGTGGCGGAGGTGGACGACCGCGAGGCAGCATTACGGGCGGTGTCGGCGGCGGCCTCCCTTCCCCTGCCCGGCACCCGTGAGGGCCGCCAGTTGCGGCGCTGGCTCACTCAGCTGATCGTGACCGAACGGGTGGTGTCTGCCGAGTCCGCCCGCCTGGGTGTCGTCGCCGCGGGCGCGCCTGATCTGCGCCAGGTGCTGCCCGATGTCGCGGCACGCGTGGAGATCGGCAGCATCGCTGCGGCGGTGCTGTCGGCACCATTGGCCCGCGCACTGTTCGCCTATGTGACCGCCGACGTCGAGGTCGGCGACGATGAGGTCGCCGAATACCACACCAGAAACCCGATGCGCTTCGCCAGTGGCGGCTGCGGAGCCAGTGGCTGGCACACCTCGGCGTCGGCACCCCCGCTTTTGCAGCAAATCCGGCCACTCATCGCCGAACACCTGCTCGCTGCGGCCCGCCGCAGGGCGTTCCGCAACTGGCTGGACTCCCGCCGGGCCGCCCTGGTGCAGCTGGCTCCGGGCTACGAGCATCCCGGCGACCCACGTCAACCCGACAACATTCATCGACACTGAATTCGGCGGTGCATTCGTGACAGATCATCATGACTGAGCTGGCCCTGGCTCTCGACATCGGCGGCACCAAGATCGCAGCCGGGCTGGTCGGCAGCGACGGCAACCTCGTCGCCGCCGGAAGGCAACCCACTCCGCGTGGCGACGATCCGGAAGCGGTGTGGTCGGTTCTCGAAACGCTGATCGCCCGGATCACCGCAGACCACCCGGTGTGCGGTGCAGGTATTGCGTCCGCCGGGCCGGTCTGTGGCCCAACCGGGACCGTCAGCCCGATCAACCTGCCGGCGTGGCGCGATTTCCCGATCCGCGACCGGGTCGCCGCGATGCTGCCGGACCTGCCGGTGCGCCTCGGCGGCGACGGACTGTGTATGGCCCTGGGTGAGCATTGGCGAGGTGCGGGCCGCGGTGCCTCCGTTTTTGCTCGGCATGGTGCTCTCCACCGGAGTTGGTGGCGGGCTCGTCCTCGATGGCGTCCCGTACCACGGTCGCACCGGCAACGCCGGCCATGTCGGTCATGTCGTCGTGGACGTCGACGGACCGCCGTGTAGCTGTGGCGGGAACGGTTGTGTGGAGGCGATCGCAGGGGGTCCCCGGATGGTGCAATGGGCGCGCGACCACGGGTGGGACGCACCGCCCGAGGCCGATGCGAAGGAGCTGGCAGATGCCGCCATGGCAGGAGACGCCGTGGCGCTCAATGCATTCCGGCGGGGAGCTGCCGCTGTGGCGGCAATGATCGCATCGGTCGGTGCGGTATGTGATCTCGACTTGGTGGTCATCGGGGGCGGGGTGGCGAAATCCGGGCCGTTGTTGTTCGATCCGCTGCAGGAGGCGTTGGCGCACTATGTCGGCCTGGAGTTCATCGCCGGCCTGCGGGTGGTGCCGGCTGAACTGGGCGGTGACGCCGGGTTGGTCGGGGCGGCGGCGCTGCTGCGCGAGGGGTAGCGCGTGCGGGTTGTCCCGGGTGAGCGTTGCGCCTGTCCGCGTCCGCATTGCCCGGTCCAGTACCAAATGCATTTTGGCTGATCGGGGTGCGCGCGCTATCCTTGTCGCCGATCCGCCGAAGACCGTAGGTCACCGAGCAATTGGTTGAAGGTCCGGGAGCTTCCCGGCGCCCACGCAGGAGGACGAGGCAGTACTGAAGTGAGGCCGCAGAGGCTTCGCCACTTGCACGCCCCGGCCGCCCCTGTGTCGGGGCGTTCGCCTTTCCCGGGGTTCTTCGCGTGGACGCGCACCAGACGAGCTTTCGACACGTTCGAGAAGAGTTCGAGAAAAGGAGGCATGCATGGCCAGGGCTGACAAGACCGCCGTCGTGGCAGAGATCACCGAGCAGTTCAAGGCCTCGACCGCAACCGTCGTGACCGAGTACCGCGGTCTGACCGTGGCCAATCTCAAAGAGCTGCGCCGTTCGCTGGGCGGTTCGGCCACCTACTCCGTCGCCAAGAACACGCTGGTCAGGCGCGCGGTGTCGGAGGCGGGCATCGAGGGTCTCGACGACCTGCTCGCCGGCCCGACAGCGATCGCGTTCATTACCGGTGAGCCGGTCGAACCGGCACGGGCCCTGAAGAAGTTCGCCAAGGATCACAAGGCGCTCGTCATCAAGGGTGGATACATGGACGGTCGTGCGCTGACCGTCGCCGAGGTCGAGCGGATTGCCGATCTTGAAACCCGTGAGGTGATGCTGGCCAAGCTGGCGGGCGCCATGAAGGCGAACCTCGCCAAGGCCGCCGCGCTGTTCAACGCCCCGGCAAGCCAGGTCGCAAGGCTGGCCGCGGCGCTCCAGGAAAAGCGTGCCGCCCAGGAAAGTGCCGCCGAGGAAGGTGCCGCCGAGGCACAGGCCGAGGCACCGACGGACGCACCGGCCGAGGCGGCCGAACACGACGCTCCGGAGGCCCCTGCGGAGGCCCCTGCCGAACCCCAGACAACCGAATAACCAAGCCAACGCAAACGCATCCCCAGAAAGGACCCCCATGGCAAAGCTGACCACCGACGAGCTGCTCGACGCGTTCAAGGAATTGACCCTGCTCGAGCTGTCAGAGTTTGTGAAGAAGTTCGAGGAGACCTTCGAGGTCACCGCGGCCGCCCCGGTCGCCCTCGCCGCCGCTCCCGGTGCGGCCCCCGCGGCCACCGAGGCCGAAGAGGAGCAGACCGAGTTCGATGTCATCCTCGAGGGCGCCGGCGAGAAGAAGATCGGCGTCATCAAGGTGGTCCGCGAGATCGTCTCCGGCCTTGGCCTCAAGGAGGCCAAGGACCTCGTCGACAGCGCTCCCAAGCCGCTGCTCGAGAAGGTGACCAAAGAGGCGGCCGAGGAAGCCAAGGCCAAGCTCGTGGCGGCCGGCGCCAGCGTCACCGTCAAGTAGCAGCCTCCGAGCAGACCCGCCGCCGGGATCGGAAACGATCCCGGGCGGCGGGTCTTTCTCGTTCGAGGACCCAATGCGCTCCGCCGATGCGCCCCGGCTCGTCCCGGTGGGCTCTCCCGGCGGTTGATGTACGGCCTCGGTGATCTGTCCCTGCGCCGCCCCGAGGATTCTTGCCGAACTCTCGCGGCAATTTCACAAAACCAGTGCCACAATGGGGCATAAGCTACAGTGACTCAAGCCACAGGCGGCAGGCCGATGGTGGCTTCGACACAGGCGAGAGGAATTCGCGTGGGCACAAGTATCAGGACAGAGAACCTGACAAAGTCCTTCGGCTCCCAACGAATCTGGGAAGACATCTCGATCGTCATCCCGCACGGCGAGATCAGCGTGCTGCTCGGCCCCTCCGGCACCGGCAAGTCGGTGTACCTGAAGTCGCTGATCGGCCTGCTGCGGCCCGAAAAAGGCAAGATTATCGTCGATGGCACGGACATCATCCAGTGTTCATCGAAGGAGCTCTACGAGATCCGCAAGATGTTCGGCGTCATGTTCCAGGATGGCGCACTGTTCGGCTCGATGAACCTCTATGACAACACCGCGTTCCCGCTGCGTGAGCACACCAGGAAGAAGGAAAGCGAGATTCGTCAGATCGTCATGGAGAAGCTCGAGATGGCGGGCCTCACCGGTGACGACCAGAAGATGCCGGGCGAGATCTCCGGCGGTATGCGCAAGCGTGCAGGCCTGGCCCGCGCACTGGTTCTTGATCCGAGCATCATCCTCTGCGACGAGCCCGACTCCGGTCTGGACCCCGTTCGCACCGCTTACCTGAGTCAGCTGCTGGTCGACATCAACGCCCAGATCGACTGCACGATCCTCATCGTGACGCACAACATCAACATCGCCCGCACGGTGCCGGACAACATGGGCATGCTCTTCCGCAAACACCTGGTCATGTTCGGCCCCAGGGAAGTGCTGCTGACCAGCGACGAGCCCGTCGTCAGGCAATTCCTCAACGGCCGCCGCATCGGCCCCATCGGCATGTCCGAAGAGAAAGACGATGCGCAGATGGCTGAGGAAGCGGCCATGTTGAAGATGGGTGCGCAGGGCGGTGGTGTCGAGGAAATCGAAGGTGTCCCACCCCAGCTGACCACCACGCCGGGCATGCCCGAGCGGCAGGGCGAGGTACGCCGCCGAGCCCGCGTGCAGGAGATTATTCACACCTTGCCACCGAAAGCCCAGCAGGCCATCCGCGACGACCTCATGGCCTCCGGCGGCGCGAAGGCCGGGCAGTACCAGGGGGAAACCGCCTACGAGACGGCTTGACGCATTCGGTTAACTGGCGGGATCGGGATCGCCCTTGCGTGACCAGGTGTGTTCCTGTGTCATGATTCGCAGCACTGGAATGAGTAATTCCAAGGGTCACTGGTCGTAGTCGACCAGTGACCGAAGGATCGGCTGCCGGTGCGGTCGTTGGGCCAGATCGCTGCGGTCAGGACGAGGATGCGTTGCAGAACCCTGGCGGCGACGCCGTGATGGTGCGTCCACCGTGGCGAAGCCGAGCAACGCCTCCAACGCCATCAACCCGGCGTCAGACAGGCACGGTTGCAGGCCGATTTTCGGGCGCCACCGGCAATGCTGCGGATTGTCGATCATAATCAGCGGGAATAGCGTGTGAACTCTTGACGGACGGGCGGGAACACGTCAATCTGATGGCAGCATGTTCTATCGGGTCGAAGAAGTCGCCAGCCAGCGTCTCGTTAGCCTCGGCATGCTCGGTTTGCGTGGCATTTGAGGAATGCGCGGGCCTGCGCTATCGTTGGATGTTGCGCTGGCTGCCTCCTGCCCACCTACCGTTTCCACCAGCACCTGACATCGCGGTCCCCAGCCTGAGCCCTGCTCAGCTATCTCGTTGCGCCGTGCGTTTTGTGACGCCGTGACGGGCGGGTTGCCAACCAGCCGAACCGATCGCAGAGCAAGCGACGACAGGTCCCGGGGTTTCCGGCACAGGTTAGTCGCGTGAGGTGCTGGAAGGACGCATCTTGGCAGTCTCCCGCCAGACAGACGCAGCAATTACATCTAACTCGGTACCTGGGGCACCCAACCGTGTTTCGTTCGCGAAGCTCCGCGAGCCACTCGAGGTTCCCGGTCTGCTCGATGTTCAGACCGATTCGTTCGAATGGCTGATCGGATCCGAACGGTGGCGTGATAAGGCGATCCAGCGGGGTGACCTCAACCCGGTGGGCGGCCTGGATGAGGTCCTCAGGGAGCTTTCCCCGATCGCGGACTTCTCCGACTCCATGTCGCTCAGCTTCTCCGACCCGCGCTTCGACGAGGTAAAGGCCCCGGTCGACGAATGCAAAGACAAGGACATGACGTACGCGGCCCCGCTGTTCGTCACGGCCGAGTTCATCAACAACAACACCGGCGAGATCAAGAGCCAGACCGTTTTCATGGGTGACTTCCCGATGATGACCGAGAAGGGCACGTTCATCATCAACGGCACCGAGCGCGTCGTGGTCAGCCAGTTGGTCCGCTCACCGGGCGTGTACTTCGATGAGAACATCGACAAGTCCACCGAGAAGACACTGCACAGCGTGAAGGTGATCCCGGGGCGTGGCGCGTGGCTTGAGTTCGACATCGACAAGCGCGATCTCGTCGGCGTGCGAATCGACCGCAAGCGCCGCCAGGCCGTCACCGTGCTGCTCAAGGCGCTCGGTTGGTCCAACGAGGACATCCGCGAGCGGTTCGGATTCTCCGACATCATGATGTCGACGCTGGCGAAGGACCCCACCGCGAACCAGGACGAGGCGCTGCTGGAGATCTACCGCAAGCTGCGTCCGGGTGAGCCACCCACCAAGGAGTCCGCACAGACCTTGCTGGAGAACCTCTTCTTCAAGGAGAAGCGCTACGACCTTGCCCGCGTCGGCCGCTACAAGGTCAACAAGAAGCTCGGCCTCAACCAGGACAAGCCGGTCGTCGGCTCGACCCTCACGCCCGAGGACATCGGCGCGACAATCGAGTACCTGGTCCGCCTGCACCATGCTTCCCAGGACGGCCAGCCGGCGGTGATGACCGCTCCCGGTGGGGTTGAGGTCCCCGTCGAGGTCGACGACATCGACCACTTCGGCAACCGGCGGCTGCGCACTGTGGGCGAGCTGATCCAGAACCAGATCCGGGTCGGCCTGTCGCGCATGGAACGCGTCGTGCGCGAGCGCATGACCACCCAGGACGTCGAGGCGATCACGCCGCAGACCCTGATCAACATCCGTCCCGTCGTGGCGGCGATCAAGGAGTTCTTCGGCACCAGCCAGCTGTCGCAGTTCATGGACCAGAACAACCCGCTGTCGGGTCTGACCCACAAGCGCCGGCTCTCGGCGCTGGGTCCGGGCGGTTTGTCCCGCGAGCGTGCCGGGCTCGAGGTCCGCGACGTGCACCCCAGCCACTACGGCCGGATGTGCCCGATCGAGACCCCTGAAGGCCCGAACATCGGCCTGATCGGGTCACTTTCGGTGTACGCCCGGGTAAATCCGTTCGGCTTCATCGAGACGCCGTACCGCAAAGTGGTCAACGGTGTTGTCACCGACGACATCGAGTACCTGACCGCCGACGAGGAGGACCGCCACGTCGTGGCGCAGGCCAACTCGCCGACCCGGCCCGACGGCGCCGGTAGCGCGGTGTTCACCGAGGACCGCGTGCTCGTTCGCCGAAAGGGCGGCGAGGTCGAGAACGTGTCCAGCTCCGAGGTCGATTACATGGACGTGTCGCCGCGCCAGATGGTGTCGGTCGCGACGGCCATGATTCCGTTCCTCGAGCACGACGATGCCAACCGTGCGCTGATGGGTGCGAACATGCAGCGGCAGGCTGTTCCGCTGGTGCGCAGCGAAGCGCCGCTGGTGGGTACCGGCATGGAGCTGCGAGCCGCGATCGACGCCGGCGACGTGGTGGTCGCCGACAAGACGGGCGTCATCGAGGAGGTCAGCGCCGACTACATCACCGTGATGGCCGATGACGGCACCCGGCAGACCTACCGCATGCGCAAATTCGCCCGCTCGAACCATGGCACGTGCGCCAACCAGCGTCCGATCGTCAACGCCGGGCAGCGTGTCGAGGCCGGCCAGGTTGTCGCCGACGGTCCGTGCACAGACAACGGTGAGATGGCGCTCGGCAAGAACCTGCTCGTGGCGATCATGCCGTGGGAAGGCCACAACTACGAGGACGCCATCATCCTGAGCCAGCGCCTCGTCGAGGAGGACGTCCTCACCTCGATCCACATCGAGGAGCACGAGATCGACGCCCGCGACACGAAGCTGGGTGTCGAGGAGATCACTCGGGACATCCCGAACGTCTCCGACGAGGTGCTCGCGGACCTCGACGAGCGCGGTATCGTCCGCATCGGTGCCGAAGTCCGCGACGGCGACATCCTGGTCGGCAAGGTCACCCCCAAGGGCGAGACCGAGCTGACCCCGGAGGAGCGGCTGCTGCGCGCGATCTTCGGCGAGAAGGCCCGCGAGGTCCGCGACACGTCGCTGAAGGTGCCGCACGGCGAGTCCGGCAAGGTGATCGGCATCCGCGTGTTCTCCCGCGAGGACGACGACGAGCTGCCCGCCGGTGTCAACGAGCTGGTCCGCGTGTATGTGGCACAGAAGCGCAAGATCTCCGACGGCGACAAGCTGGCCGGCCGCCACGGCAACAAAGGCGTCATCGGCAAGATCCTGGCGCAAGAGGACATGCCGTTCCTGCCGGACGGCACCCCGGTGGACATCATCCTCAACACTCACGGCGTGCCGCGACGGATGAATATCGGCCAGATCCTAGAGACCCATCTCGGATGGGTGGCCAAGGCCGGCTGGAACGTCGACGTGAGCGCCGGCGTCCCGGGCTGGGCTGCCGGCCTACCCGAGGAGTTGCTCTCGGCTCAGCCCGACAGCATCGTGTCCACCCCGGTGTTCGACGGAGCCCGTGAGGAGGAGCTTCAGGGGCTGTTGGCGTCGACACTGTCGAACCGCGACGGTGAGGTCATGGTCGACGTGGACGGCAAGGCAATGCTCTACGACGGTCGCAGTGGCGAGCCGTTCCCGTACCCGGTGACGGTCGGCTACATGTACATCCTCAAGCTGCACCACCTCGTGGACGACAAGATCCACGCCCGCTCAACCGGTCCGTACTCGATGATCACCCAGCAGCCGCTTGGTGGTAAGGCACAGTTCGGGGGCCAGCGGTTCGGTGAGATGGAGTGCTGGGCCATGCAGGCCTACGGCGCGGCCTACACGCTGCAGGAGCTTCTGACCATCAAGTCCGACGACACCGTCGGCCGAGTGAAGGTCTACGAGGCGATCGTCAAGGGCGAGAACATCCCCGAACCGGGCATTCCGGAGTCGTTCAAGGTGCTGCTCAAGGAGCTGCAGTCGTTATGCCTCAACGTCGAGGTGCTGTCCTCAGACGGTGCGGCCATCGAGATGCGTGACGGTGACGACGAGGACTTGGAGCGTGCCGCTGCCAACCTCGGAATCAACTTGTCCCGCAACGAGTCCGCGTCTGTCGAAGACCTGGCCTGACACCGCCCAGCTATCCAGATTTCTACACCCGCAATGGGGAAAGCGAGTTTACGTGCTCGACGTCAACTTCTTCGATGAACTCCGTATCGGCCTGGCCACCGCGGAAGACATCCGAGCTTGGTCCTACGGCGAGGTCAAGAAGCCGGAGACCATCAACTACCGCACGCTCAAGCCGGAGAAGGACGGCCTGTTCTGCGAGAAGATTTTCGGACCGACCCGCGACTGGGAGTGCTACTGCGGCAAGTACAAGCGAGTCCGGTTCAAGGGCATCATCTGTGAGCGCTGCGGCGTCGAGGTGACTCGCGCCAAGGTGCGCCGCGAACGGATGGGCCACATCGAACTGGCCGCGCCCGTCACCCACATCTGGTACTTCAAGGGTGTTCCGTCGCGCCTCGGCTACCTTCTGGACCTGGCGCCGAAGGATCTCGAGAAGATCATCTACTTCGCCGCTTACGTGATCACGGCGGTCGATGACGAGATGCGCCACAACGAGCTTTCCACGCTGGAAGCCGAGATGGTCGTGGAGCACAAGGCCGTCGAGGACCAGCGCGACGCCGACCTGGAAGCCCGTGCGCAGAAGCTCGAGGCCGACGTCAAGGAGCTCGAGGACGAGGGCGCCAAGTCCGATGTCAAGCGCAAGGTGCGCGACGGCGGCGAACGGGAGATGCGCCAAATCCGGGATCGTGCACAGCGCGAGCTGGATCGTCTCGACGAAATCTGGAACACCTTCACCAAACTTGCCCCCAATCAGCTGATCATCGACGAGAACCTCTACCGCGAACTCGTCGATCGCTACGGCGAGTACTTCGAGGGTGCCATGGGTGCGGAGTCGATCCAGAAGCTCATCCAGAACTTCGACATCGATGCCGAGGCGGAGTCGTTGCGCGAGATCATCCGAAACGGCAAGGGACAGCGGAAACTTCGCGCGCTCAAACGCCTCAAAGTGGTCGCCGCGTTCCAGCAGTCGGGTAACTCCCCGATGGGCATGGTGCTCGACGCCGTGCCGGTGATCCCGCCAGAGCTGCGGCCGATGGTTCAGCTCGACGGTGGTCGGTTCGCCACGTCCGACCTCAACGACCTGTATCGCCGGGTCATCAACCGCAACAACCGCCTCAAGAGGCTGATCGACCTCGGTGCGCCCGAGATCATCGTCAACAACGAGAAGCGGATGCTGCAGGAGTCGGTGGACGCGCTGTTCGACAATGGACGGCGCGGCAGACCTGTCACGGGACCCGGCAACCGTCCGCTCAAGTCGCTGTCGGATCTGCTCAAGGGCAAGCAGGGCCGGTTCCGGCAGAACCTGCTCGGCAAGCGTGTCGACTACTCGGGCCGTTCGGTGATCGTGGTCGGTCCGCAGCTCAAGCTGCACCAGTGCGGTCTGCCGAAGCTGATGGCCCTCGAGCTGTTCAAGCCGTTCGTGATGAAACGGCTGGTCGACCTCAACCATGCGCAGAACATCAAGAGCGCCAAGCGGATGGTGGAGCGCCAGCGTCCGCAGGTGTGGGACGTGCTCGAAGAGGTCATCGGCGAACACCCGGTCCTGCTCAACCGCGCGCCGACACTGCATCGACTGGGTATCCAGGCCTTCGAGCCGATGCTGGTGGAGGGCAAGGCGATCCAGCTGCATCCGCTGGTCTGCGAGGCGTTCAACGCCGACTTCGACGGCGACCAGATGGCGGTCCACCTTCCGCTGTCCGCCGAGGCGCAGGCCGAGGCCAGGATTTTGATGCTGTCGAGTAACAACATCCTGTCCCCGGCGTCGGGCAAGCCGCTGGCCATGCCGCGGCTGGACATGGTGACCGGGTTGTACTTCCTGACGACCGAGGTTCCCGGTGACACCGGCGAGTACGTTGCTGCGACGCCGGATCGCCTGCAGACCGGCGTGTACAGCTCGCCGGCGGAGGCCATCATGGCCATGGATCGCGGTCTGTTGTCGGCGCGTTCCAAGATCAAGGTCCGGCTGACCCAGCTGCGCCCGCCCGCAGACCTCGAGCAGGAGCTGTTCGGCGCGACCGGCTGGCGTCCCGGCGACGGGTGGACCGCTGACACCACTTTGGGCCGGGTGCTGTTCAACGAGCTGCTGCCGCGCGGGTATCCGTTCGTCAACGAGCAGATGCACAAGAAGGTCCAGGCCCGAATCATCAACGACCTGGCCGAGCGATTCCCGATGATCGTTGTCGCGCAGACGGTGGACAAGCTCAAGGACGCGGGCTTCTACTGGGCGACCCGTTCGGGCGTCACGGTGTCGATGGCCGACGTCCTCGTGCCGCCTGAGAAGAAGGACATCCTGGAGCGCTACGAGGCCCAGGCGGACGGGATCGAAAAGAAGTACCAGCGTGGTGGCCTCAACCATCAGGAGCGCAACGACGCGTTGGTGAAGATCTGGCAGGAGGCCACCGAAGAGGTCGGTCGCGCGCTGCGGGCGCACTATCCCGACGACAACCCGATCATGACGATCGTCGATTCGGGCGCAACGGGTAACTTCACCCAGACCCGCGCGCTGGCCGGCATGAAGGGGCTGGTGACCAACCCCAAGGGTGAGTTCATCCCGCGGCCGATCAAGTCGTCCTTCCGTGAGGGCCTGACGGTGCTGGAGTACTTCATCAACACCCATGGTGCTCGAAAGGGTCTGGCCGACACCGCGCTTCGCACCGCGGACTCGGGTTACCTGACGCGTCGCCTGGTGGACGTCAGCCAGGACGTGATCGTCCGTGAGGCCGACTGCCACACCGAGCGCGGGATCACCGTCACACTGGCCGACCGTCAGGCCGACGGACAGCTGATCCGGCACCCGCACGTGGAAACGAGTGCCTACGCGCGTACGTTGGCCGCTGATGCGGTTGACGGCGGCGGCAATGTCATCGTCGAGCGCGGCTACGACCTCGGCGACCCGGCGATCGATGCGCTTCTGGCCGCGGGTATTTCGTCGGTCAAGGTGCGATCGGTGCTCACCTGCGTCAGCGGCAGCGGCGTGTGCGCCATGTGCTACGGCCGGTCGATGGCCACGGGCAAGCTCGTCGACATCGGCGAAGCCGTCGGTATTGTGGCTGCGCAGTCCATCGGTGAGCCCGGCACGCAGTTGACCATGCGTACCTTCCACCAGGGCGGTGTCACCGGTGACACCGACATCGTGGGCGGCCTGCCGAGGGTGCAGGAGCTCTTCGAGGCTCGTGTCCCGCGCAACAGGGCGCCGATCGCCGACGTCACCGGGCGGGTCCGACTGGACGATTCGAACGACAAGTTCTACAAGATCACCGTCGTTCCCGATGACGGAGGCGAAGAGGTCGTCTACGACAAGGTCTCCCGCCGTCAGCGGCTTCGGGTGTTCAAGCACGACGACGGCACCGAGCGGTTGCTGGCCGACGGAGACCACGTCGATGTCGGTCAACAGCTGATGGAGGGCTCGGCCGATCCGCACGAGGTGCTGCGCGTGATGGGCCCGCGGGAGGTGCAGGTGCACCTGGTCAACGAGGTCCAGGACGTCTACCGGGCCCAGGGCGTGTCGATCCACGACAAGCACATCGAGGTGATCGTCCGGCAGATGCTGCGCCGGGTGACCATCATCGACTCGGGTTCGACGGAGTTCCTTCCCGGTTCGCTCACGGAGCGCGCCGAGTTCGAGTCCGCGAACCGGCGGGTGGTTGCCGAGGGCGGCGAGCCCGCGGCCGGCCGTCCGGTGCTGATGGGCATCACGAAGGCGTCGCTGGCCACCGACTCGTGGCTGAGCGCGGCGTCCTTCCAGGAGACGACGCGGGTGCTGACCGATGCGGCGATCAATCGCCGCAGCGACAAGCTGCAGGGTCTGAAGGAGAACGTCATCATCGGCAAGTTGATCCCGGCCGGTACCGGGATCAACCGCTACCGCAACATCGCGGTGCAGCCGACCGAGGAGGCCCGGGCCGCGGCGTACACGATCCCGTCCTACGAGGATCACTACTACAGCCCGGACTTCGGCCAGTCGGCCGGTGCCGCCGTTCCGCTGGACGACTACGGGTACAGCGACTACCGGTAGTGAACTGATCGTAAGAACCACGGGGTGCGCCCCGTGGTTCTTACGGTTGAGGTGGCACTGAGAGCGCCGAATAGGCCAGTTTGTCGCTTTCAGTGCCACCTCAACGCGGGTGTCGCAACATTTGTTGTTACGAATATTGAGCGACTGTCGAACAAATTGTAACATTGAGGACATGTCGGACACCCATGTCGTCACCAACCAGGCCCCGCCGTTCGAGGGATACAACCCCGCGTCGTCTCCGGTGCTCGTCGAGGCGCTGGTGCGGGAGGGCGGCGATTGGGGGCTCGACGAAGTCATGGACCTGGGTGCGCTGGCCGGCACCGCACAGGCCCAGCGCTGGGGCGAACTTGCGGATCGCAACAAGCCGATCCTGCACACCCATGACCGGTACGGGCACCGTGTGGACGAGGTCGAATACGACCCCGCCTACCACGAACTGATGACGATCGCCGTCGCCCACGGCCTGCACGCCGCGCCGTGGGCCGACGACCGGCCAGGCTCCCACGTGGTGCGGGCCGCCAAGAACTCGGTGTGGACGGTCGAACCTGGCCACCTGTGCCCGATCTCCATGACCTATGCGGTCATCCCGGCCCTTCGCTGCAATCCCGAGCTCGCCGCGATCTACGAGCCGCTGCTGGTGAGCCGGGAATACGACCCCGAACTGAAGGTGCCGTCGACGAAAGCCGGTGTCACCGCGGGCATGTCGATGACCGAGAAGCAGGGCGGTTCGGACGTGCGGGCCGGCACCACCCAGGCCATCCCCAATGCGGATGGGAGTTACTCGCTCACCGGCCACAAGTGGTTCACCTCGGCACCGATGTGCGATCTGTTCCTGGTGCTGGCCCAGGCGCCCGGCGGTTTGAGCTGCTTCTTTCTGCCACGCGTGCTGCCCGACGGCACCCGTAATCGGATGCTGTTGCAGCGGCTCAAGGACAAGCTCGGCAACCACGGCAATGCCTCCAGCGAGGTCGAGTACGACGGGGCGACGGCATGGCTGGTGGGCGAGGAGGGCCGCGGCGTGCCGACCATCATCGAGATGGTCAACCTGACCCGGCTGGACTGCACGCTGGGCAGCGCCGCAAGCATGCGCAACGGGCTGTCCCGTGCCGTGCACCACGCGCAGCACCGAAAGGTGTTCGGTGCCTATCTGATAGACCAACCGCTGATGCGCAATGTGCTGGCCGATCTGGCCGTCGAAGCCGAGGCTGCGACCATGCTTGCCATGCGGATGGCCGGCGCCACCGACAAGGCGGTCCGCGGGGACGAGCGCGAGGCGCTGCTGCGGCGCATCGGGCTGGCCGCCGGCAAGTACTGGGTGTGCAAGCGGGCCACCGGGCATGCTGCCGAAGCGATGGAATGCCTGGGCGGTAACGGGTATGCCGAGGAGTCCGGCATGCCGCGGTTGTACCGGGAGGCGCCGCTGATGGGTATCTGGGAGGGTTCGGGCAACGTCAGCGCTCTCGACACCCTGCGAGCCATGGCCACCCGCCCGGAGTGCGCCGACGTCCTGTTCGATGAGCTCGCCGATCCGGCCGCGCGAGATCAGCGGCTCGGCAAGCACGTCGCCGGCCTGAAGAACCAACTCGGCGACGTGGAGACGCTGCAACACCGGGCTCGCAAGGTCGCCGAAGACATCAGCCTGGCATTGCAGGGCGCACTGCAGGTCCGCCACGGCCATCCCGCGGTCGCCGAGGTGTTCCTGAGCACCCGAATCGGTGGGCAGTGGGGCGGCGCATACGGCACACTTCCGCCCGGACTGGACCTCGCTGCCGTCCTCGAGCGGGTGTTGGTCAAGGGCTGAGAATCGGGATGACGCGCGCGGATCGGGGTCGGGGAGCGCAGCGACCCGAGGAAGCGGATCGGGGGCCGGGAGCGGATCGCCGCCATGCCGGTCAATCAGCTCATCATGGCGAAGCCGGCGTGCAACACCGCCTTCCTGAATTCCGGTATCTCACCAGCCAGATGGTCAGCACCGTGTTCGACGGCATCGCGCGGTCTGAAGACATGGCGACGCCGGAGCGGATGACTGCGCGATCGGTGGTGCTGTCGGTGTTGCTCGGTACTCATCCCGCTAGGGCAAGCGCCGCCGAACTGGTCAGGCTCACCGCTGATTTCGGTGTGAAGGAGACAGCCCTGCGGGTCGCGCTGACCCGGATGGTCGCTGCCGGGGACCTGGCTCGGTCCGCAGCCGGCTATCAGCTCTCGGAACGGTTGCTGGCTCGGCAACGCCGCCAGGACGAGGCGGTGCGGACGCGCCGCCGGCCCTGGGACGGCACCTGGACGACTTTGGTGATCACTTCCATGGGAGCGGATCCGGGATCGCGAGCAGTGCTTCGAAAAAAATTGCTGGACAGCAGATTCGGTGAGCTGCGCGAAGGGGTGTGGTTGCGGCCCGACAATCTGGAGCAGACTCCGGCTGCGATGATGGGCGATCGGGTACGGGTCTTGCGCAGTGTCGACGACGCGCCCGAGGAGCTTGCCCGCCGACTGTGGGATCTACCGTCCTGGGCGGCCGCTGCCACGGATCTGCTCGGTGCCATGGCCGCGGGACACGATGTACCTGGGCGGTTCATGATCGCGGCAGGCATGGTTCGGCATCTGCTGACCGATCCGGTGCTGCCCGACGAGTTGCTGCCGGATGCCTGGCCCGGGGAAGCGTTGCGGGGTGCCTACTCGGAATTCGTGGCGGAACTGACCGCAAAACGAGATCGGATCGACACGGCAGAGGTGGTGAGAGCGTGAGCGGGGGAGTGCGCGTCGAACGCAGCGGCCCGGTGACCACCGTCGTCATGAATCGGCCGGAGGCACGCAATGCGGTAGACGGCCCGGCGGCCGCGGCGTTGTTCGATGCTTTCAGCGAATTCGACGCCGACGACTCCGCCTCGGTGGCGGTGCTGTGGGGCCAGGGTGGAACCTTCTGCTCCGGGGCCGACCTCAAGGCATTCGGAACGCCTGAAACCAATCAGGCCAGTGCCACCGGCCCCGGGCCGATGGGCCCCACACGGATGACGCTGTCCAAGCCGGTGATCGCCGCAGTCAGCGGCTACGCGGTGGCGGGAGGCCTCGAACTCGCGTTGTGGTGCGACCTGCGGATCGCCGAGGAGGACGCGGTCTTCGGGGTGTTCTGCCGGCGGTGGGGAGTCCCGCTGATCGACGGAGGGACTGTGCGCCTGCCAAGGCTGATCGGCCACGGCCGCGCCATGGACCTGATTCTCACCGGCCGTCCCGTGCATGCCGCCGAGGCGTTGTCGATCGGGCTGGCCAACCGAGTCGTGCCGGCCGGACAAGCGCGCGATGCCGCCGAAGAACTGGCCGCCGAGCTGGCGGCCCTGCCACAGCAGTGCCTGCGCGCCGATCGCCTGTCGGTGCTGGGCCAATGGGGCTTGGCCGAAGCCGAGGCAATGGACGCCGAGTTCGGCAGCCTGTTTCGGGCGGCCGCGGAATCCTTGACGGGCGCCAAGCGGTTCGCCGACGGCGCGGGTAGGCACGGCGGCAAGGCCGAGTGAGATCAGGCCCTCTTGATGTCGTTGCCCGAGCCGAGATTGTCGACCTTGGGGTCGCCGTCGTTGTAGATCACGGTGTTGTTGAGACCGACCACCGATAATTCCTTGTCGATCTTCTCGAAGGTGATTCTGTTGTCGGCACCGCCGATGCTGACCGACGCGCATGTGCCGCGGACGTCGAGGATGTTGTTCGAACCGCCGACATTCAACGACTTCCCGTCGGCGCAGTCGATATCGGCGGTAGTACCGAACGAGCCGTAGTTGATGGTGTTGCCGACATCGACCCGCGCCCCGGAGGAGTTGTCGGTATCGCCGGACGCGCCGCAGCCGGCCGATACGAGCACGAGCGCCAGCAGCACGGCCGCGCTGCTGGTGGGTGTTTTGCCTGGTGTGGTGGGCGATCGCCCGCTAGGCGGGCACACGGTCGATGCGGTTGGTCATCCCCAACTCGCGCCCGCGGTCGACCACCACAGGATTGCCGCCCTTGTACAACACGGTGTTGCCGGAGCCGTAGACCGTGACGTCGTTTTCGACGTTGTCGGCGATCACGGTGTGGCCCGACCCCTGCACAGTGACGGCCCTGCAGCTTCCCAACGCGATGACGACGTTGTCCGACCCGTTGAGGAAGAGGGTCCCGCCGCCGCAGTCGATCGTCTGGCGTGTGGCCACAGCGATGATATGGGTGTCACCAGATTTGGCCCCTGCCGTGGGTGCGTCAACGGTCGCCAGGGACGCTGCCGCCGCCACCAGCGTGAGCGTCATCGCTGCAGCTCTCGAATTCACTGTGCCTCCCGTCGCCGGATGTTCTGTAGAGATTACGTGGAACGGCCGTTCCTCGGAGGGAGATTGATGAGGAGTGCATGACACCCGGGCTGAAATTCTTCGATCGGCATCGGCTTCCCCCGGTCCCGCGGCGGGAATCCACGGCGAAACGCGGACAGACCGCCGCACTCCGGACGCATCCGAGTTGCGCCCGGCCGACGAACCAAGCGACGGGGGCAGCAGGTGAACCAAAGTTCGTCGCTGATCTAATTAGCGAGTTCGACGCGAGGAATTCGACGACAAGGACGATGGTGATGGCTGTACGCCCCGGGCCGCCCGCCGGCGCCCGCCCGCGCGGCGCGCGCCGGTGCGGGCGGTCAAGCTGAGCCGCGATGTCATCGTCAATGCCGCGCTCGCCTTTCTCGACCGCGAAGGTTCGGATGCGCTGACCATCAACGCCCTGGCCGCCCACCTCGGCACCAAGGGTCCGTCACTGTACAACCATGTGCACAGCCTCGACGATCTCAGGCGCACCGTGCGGATGCGGGTGGTCGGCGACATCATCGAGATGCTCAACACCGTCTGCGAGGGGCGTACCCGCGACGACGCGGTACTGGTCATGGCGAGTGCCTACCGCAGCTACGCCCACCATCACCCCGGGCGGTATTCGGTGTTCACGCGGCTCCCGTTGGGTGGGGACGATCCGGAGTACTCGGCGGCCACCAGGGCAGCGGCCGGTCCGGTCATCTCCGTGCTGGCTTCCTACGGCATCGAGGGCAACGACGCCTTCTACGCGGCACTGGAGTTCTGGTCGGCGATGCACGGCTTCGTGCTTCTCGAGATGACCGGTGTGATGGACGACGTGGACACCGATGTGGTCTACGCCGACATGGTGTTGCGTCTTGCATCTGGACTGGAACGCCGGCAGTAGGGTGGCTGAGACGACGGCGACCTCGAAGGCTCCCGCTCCACCGATCTCGCCTACGTACGCTGACCTGCGATAAAGCGCCGCGGGCGGACCATGCGCGCAAGTTTTGTCGGTCTGGACTGCCCTGGTATCGTGGTATGCCGTGCCTGGCCGACAGGTGCGCAGGCGGCTGCAGAAGTGAGCATGCGCGCACGCCGGGCCAATTCGCATGAGTACCCAACGCATCGGCGGATCGCTGCGGGTGCGCGCGACACGCCCGGTTGCGGGGTAAGCGGCAGGAACAAAACAGCAGTACAAGAGACGTGAGAAGTGCCACCGAAGCAGTACTTAGATAACAGGGAAGCCGGTAGATGCCAACCATCCAGCAGCTGGTCCGCAAGGGCCGCCGCGACAAGATCGCCAAGGTCAAGACCGCGGCACTGAAGGGCAGCCCGCAGCGCCGCGGCGTGTGCACCCGTGTGTACACCACCACACCGAAGAAGCCGAACTCTGCACTTCGCAAGGTGGCGCGCGTCAAGCTCACCAGCCAGGTCGAGGTGACCGCCTACATCCCGGGCGAAGGTCACAACCTGCAGGAGCATTCGATGGTGCTGGTGCGTGGCGGTCGCGTGAAGGACTTGCCCGGTGTGCGCTACAAGATCATTCGCGGTTCGCTCGACACTCAAGGCGTCAAGAACCGCAAGCAGGCCCGCAGCCGCTATGGCGCCAAGAAGGAGAAGAGCTGATGCCGCGCAAAGGGCCGGCGCCCAAGCGCCCGCTGGTGAACGACCCGGTCTACGGATCGCAGATGGTCACCCAGTTGGTCAACAAGATCCTGCTGGACGGGAAGAAATCCTTGGCCGAACGTATCGTGTACGGTGCGCTCGAGCAGGCCCGTGACAAGACCGGTACCGACCCGGTCGTGACCCTCAAGCGCGCGCTGGACAATGTCAAGCCCGCCATCGAGGTGAAGAGCCGCCGGGTGGGTGGTGCGACCTATCAGGTGCCCATCGAAGTGCGCGCGGAGCGTTCGACCACGCTGGCGCTGCGCTGGCTGGTCAGCTTCTCGCGGCAGCGCCGGGAAAAGACCATGGTGGAGCGCCTGGCCAACGAGATCCTCGACGCCAGCAACGGCCTGGGAGCCTCCGTGAAGCGACGCGAGGACACCCACAAGATGGCCGAGGCGAACCGGGCCTTCGCGCACTATCGCTGGTGATTGCCCTTCGTCGTTAGGGTGGCCGCAGGTCGGTGACTTCGGCCGCGCGATCCTCTGGCGCTACCGCAAATAGCAATCACGAAATCGAAAGAGTGGGAATCTAGCCGTGGCACAGGACGTGCTGACCGACCTGAACAAGGTCCGCAACATCGGCATCATGGCGCACATCGATGCCGGCAAGACGACGACGACCGAGCGCATCCTCTACTACACCGGGATCAGCTACAAGATCGGTGAGGTGCACGACGGTGCCGCCACCATGGACTGGATGGAGCAGGAACAGGAGCGCGGCATCACCATCACCTCCGCCGCGACCACCTGCTTCTGGAACGGGTACCAGATCAACCTGATCGACACCCCAGGTCATGTCGACTTCACCGTCGAGGTGGAACGGAGCCTGCGCGTGCTCGACGGTGCCGTGGCCGTTTTCGACGGCAAGGAAGGCGTCGAGCCGCAGTCCGAGCAGGTGTGGCGCCAGGCCGACAAGTACGACGTCCCCCGTATCTGCTTCGTCAACAAGATGGACAAGATCGGCGCCGACTTCTACTTCTCCGTGAAGACCATGGAAGACCGGCTGGGCGCCAACGTCATCCCGGTTCAGCTGCCGATCGGTTCGGAGAGCGAATTCGAGGGCGTGGTCGACCTGGTCGAGATGAACGCGAAGGTGTGGCGCGGCGAGACCAAGCTGGGTGAGAAGTACGACGTCGTCGACATCCCTGCCGAGCTCCAGGAGAAGACCGACGAGTATCGCACCAAGCTGCTCGAGGCTGTCGCCGAGAGCGACGAGGCACTCCTCGAGAAGTACTTCGGCGGTGAGGAACTTACGGTCGAGGAGATCAAGGGTGCGCTGCGCAGGTTGACGATCAGCTCGCAGGCCTATCTGGTGCTGTGCGGCAGCGCGTTCAAGAACAAGGGCGTGCAGCCGATGCTCGATGCGGTTGTCGACTACCTACCCTCGCCGTTGGACGTCCCCCCGGCCACCGGACACGCTCCGGGCAAGGAGCACGAGGAAATCGTCCGCCAGCCGTCCATCGCCGAGCCCTTTTCGGCGTTGGCGTTCAAGGTCGCCACCCACCCGTTCTTCGGCAAGCTGACCTACGTGCGGGTGTACTCCGGCAAGATCGAGGCGGGCGCCCAGGTCATCAACGCCACCAAGGGCAAGAAGGAGCGGCTGGGCAAGCTGTTCCAGATGCACTCCAACAAGGAGAACCCGATCGACACGGCGACCGCGGGCCACATCTACGCGGTGATCGGCCTGAAGGACACCACCACCGGCGACACCCTGGCCGATCCGAACAACCAAGTCGTACTGGAGTCGATGACCTTCCCCGACCCGGTGATCGAGGTGGCCATTGAGCCGAAGACCAAGAGTGACCAGGAAAAGCTCTCCCTGTCGATCCAGAAGCTCGCCGAAGAAGATCCGACGTTCAAGGTGCACCTCGATCAGGAGACCGGCCAGACCGTCATCGGGGGTATGGGCGAACTGCACCTGGATATCCTGGTGGATCGGATGCGCCGTGAGTTCAAGGTCGAGGCCAACGTCGGCAAGCCCCAGGTGGCCTACAAGGAGACCATCAAGCGCGAGGTGAAGAACGTCGAGTTCACCCACAAGAAGCAAACGGGTGGGTCGGGTCAGTTCGCGAAGGTCATCATTACGATTGCGCCGTTTGCCGGCGAGGACGGCGCGACATACGAGTTCGAGAACAAGGTCACCGGTGGCCGCATCCCGCGCGAGTACATCCCGTCGGTAGATGCGGGCTGTCAGGACGCCATGCAGTACGGCGTGCTTGCCGGCTACCCCCTGGTGAACCTGAAGGTCACCCTGCTCGACGGCGCCTACCACGACGTCGACTCGTCGGAGATGGCCTTCAAGATCGCCGGTTCGCAGGTATTGAAGAAGGCTGCCGGACAGGCGCAGCCGGTCATCCTCGAACCGATCATGGCCGTCGAGGTCACCACGCCCGAGGACTATATGGGCGACGTGATCGGCGACCTGAACTCCCGCCGTGGTCAGATCCAGGCCATGGATGAGCGAGGCGGTGCGCGCGTCGTCAGGGCGCAGGTGCCGTTGTCGGAGATGTTCGGCTACGTCGGCGACCTCCGGTCGAAGACCCAGGGCCGGGCCAACTACTCCATGGTGTTCGACTCCTATGCCGAAGTACCGGCACAGGTTTCGAAGGAGATCATCGCGAAGGCGACGGGCGAGTGAGCGATGCGAAGGCGACGGCGAGTGGGCGAAGCCCACGAGCGAGGAGCCGAGCAATCAATACCAGCTCACGAGCGAGGAGCCGAGCCATGAGCGCAGCGAGGGCGACGGGCGATCAGTCCGACTCCGTCGCGGGACCGCACAACTGAACATATCAACACTGCTTTTAACCAAAGCACCAACAAGTCCAGGAGGACACAGAAGTGGCGAAGGCGAAGTTCCAGCGGACCAAGCCGCACGTCAACATCGGGACCATCGGTCACGTTGACCACGGCAAGACTACGCTGACCGCGGCAATCACCAAGGTGTTGCACGACAAGTTTCCGACATTGAACGAGTCGAAGGCATTCGACCAGATCGACAATGCGCCCGAGGAGCGCCAGCGCGGCATCACCATCAACATCGCGCACGTGGAGTATCAGACCGAGAAGCGTCATTACGCCCACGTGGACGCCCCCGGCCACGCCGACTACATCAAGAACATGATCACCGGCGCGGCGCAGATGGACGGCGCGATCCTCGTGGTGGCCGCCACCGACGGCCCGATGCCACAGACCCGTGAGCATGTGCTGCTGGCCCGTCAGGTCGGCGTGCCCTACATCCTGGTTGCGCTGAACAAGGCCGATATGGTCGACGACGAGGAGCTCATCGAGCTCGTCGAGATGGAGGTCCGCGAGTTGCTGGCCGCCCAGGATTTCGACGAGGAGGCCCCGGTCGTCAAGGTGTCGGCGCTGAAGGCCCTTGAGGGTGATCCGGAGTGGGTCAAGTCCGTCGAGGAGCTGATGGATGCGGTCGACGAGTCGATCCCGGATCCGGTCCGCGACACCGAGAAGCCGTTCCTGATGCCGGTCGAGGACGTGTTCACCATCACCGGACGCGGCACCGTGGTCACCGGTCGTGTCGAGCGCGGCATCATCAACGTCAACGAAGAGGTCGAGATCGTCGGCATTCGTCCGGCCACCACCAAGACCACGGTTACCGGTGTCGAGATGTTCCGCAAGCTGCTCGACCAGGGCCAGGCCGGCGACAACGTCGGACTGCTGCTGCGCGGCATCAAGCGTGAGGATGTCGAGCGCGGTCAGGTCGTGACCAAGCCCGGCACCACCACGCCGCACACCGAGTTCGAGGGCCAGGTCTACATCCTGTCCAAGGACGAGGGCGGCCGGCATACGCCGTTCTTCAACAACTACCGTCCGCAGTTCTACTTCCGCACGACGGACGTGACCGGCGTGGTGACGCTGCCGGAGGGTACCGAGATGGTGATGCCCGGTGACAACACCGACATCTCCGTCAAGCTGATCCAGCCCGTCGCCATGGACGAGGGCCTGCGCTTCGCGATCCGCGAGGGCGGCCGCACCGTCGGCGCCGGCCGGGTCACCAAGATCATCAAGTGATGGTCTGACTCAGCGGCACAACGGCGGCGCTCACCCGGCGGGGTGAGCGCCGCCGTCGCGACGTCGTTGCGCGCACGCTCGCGCCGTCGGTCTCAGGTTTCACGTCTCAGGAGAGGACAGCCATGGGCCAACCCCTTGACGGCCGGGTGGCGTTTGTGACGGGCGCCGCCCGCGGACAGGGACGGGCCCACGCGGTACGGCTGGCCACCGAGGGCGCCGACATCATCGCGATCGACTCCTGCAAACCCATCTCAGACACCGTCACGTACCCGATGCCCACTCGCGACGATCTCGCCGACACGGTGCGCATGGTCGAGGCCGCCGGCCGCAAGGTGCTCGCTCGCGAAGTCGACATCCGCGACCTCGCCGCCCAGCAGCAGATCGTCGCCGACGCGGTCGAGCAGTTCGGACGGCTCGACATCCTGGTGGCCAACGCCGGCGTGCTGAGCTGGGGCCGGTTGTTCGAAATGTCCGAAGACCAGTGGGACACTGTGATCGAGGTCAACCTGTCGGGAACCTGGCGGACCGTGCGGGCCACCGCCCCGGCGATGATCGAAGCCGGCAATGGCGGCTCGATCATCATCGTCAGCTCGTCGGCAGGTCTGAAGGCCACGCCGGGCAACGGCCACTACTCGGCGTCGAAACACGGTCTGGTCGCCATCACCAATGCGCTCGCTCTGGAGTTGGGCGAGTTCGGGATTCGGGTCAATTCGATCCATCCGTACTCGATCGACACTCCCATGGTCGAGCGTGAGGCCATGATGGCGATCTTCGCGAAATACCCGGGCTACCTGCACAGCTTCGCGCCGATGCCATTGCGTCCCGTCAGTCCCGGCAAGAAGGGGATACCGGGATTCATGCGACCGGAGGAGGTCTCCGACGTGGTTGCGTGGCTGGCGGGTGACGGATCGGCGACCATTTCCGGGTCTCAGATCGCGGTGGACCGCGGCTCCTTGAAGTACTGAGTGCTGAGAAGTACGGACCTGAAGTACTGACCCGACGGCACCCGCCGCGCCGCGAGGCCGCGACGACTACGGGGTCGGCTTGCCCCGGGCCGCCGCCAGAACCGAGGCGAACTGCTCGACGGCCCAGTCGATCTCCTGGGCCGTGATGACCAGCGGCGGCGCAAAGCGCAGCGTGGCACCCTGGGTGTCCTTCACCAGCACACCTCGCTCGGCCAGCAACATGCTGATGTACTTGCCGGAGCCCAGCACCGGGTCGATGTCGACGCCGGCCCAAAGACCCATTCCGCGAACCGCGAGCACGCCGTGCCCGATCAGCGCACGCAATCCGGCGTGCAATCGCGCTCCGAGTTCGGCTGACCGGCGTTGGAACTCGCCCTCGGCGAGCATCGACACCACCGTCGTGCCGATCGCCGCGGCCAGGGGGTTGCCGCCGAAGGTCGAGCCGTGTTCGCCGGGATGCAGCACCCCGAGGATGCCGGCGTCGGCCACCACCGCCGACAGCGGCACCACGCCACCGCCCAGCGCCTTGCCCAGCAGATACATGTCGGGCACCACACCCCAGTGCTCGGACGGCGAAGGTGTACCCGGTCCGGGCCAGGCCGGACTGGATCTCGTCGGCGATCATCAGCACGTTGCGCTCGGTGCACAACGTCCGCACCCGGGGCAGGAAATCGTGGGGCGGCATGATGATGCCGGCTTCGCCCTGGATCGGCTCGAGCAGTACGGCGACGGTGTGCTCATCGATCTCGGACGCCAGGGCGTCGGCGTCGCCGAACGGCACCGCGCGAAAGCCCGGGGTGTAGGGGCCGAAGCCGCGGCGGGCCGCCTCGTCGTCGGAGAAGCTGATGATGGTGGTGGTCCGGCCGTGGAAGTTGTTCTTCGCCACGACGATGTTGGACTCGCCGGCCGGCACTCCCTTGACGTCGGTGCCCCACTTGCGGGCGACCTTGATGCCGCTCTCCACCGCTTCGGCGCCGGTGTTCATCGGCAGCACCATGTCTTTGCCGCAGAGGTCGGCCAGCGCCGCGCAGAACGGTCCCAGCTTGTCGGAGTGGAATGCCCGGCTGACCAGAGTGACCGCATCGAGCTGGGCATGTGCGGCGGCGGTGATGCGTGGGTGACGGTGACCGAAATTCACCGCGGAATACGCCGCCAGGCAATCGAGGTACCGCCGTCCCTCGATGTCGGTTATCCAGGCTCCCTCGGCGAGCACCGCCACTACGGGCAAAGGCAAGTAGTTGTGAGCCGTCCGACGGCCCTCCAGCGCGATCACCGCGTCCGTACTGGAAGCCGTCGCACTGGATCCGGTCGAAGCCTCGATCGTCACAGTGTCCATCATCGTTACGCGGGCGCCTTTTGTGTGCGGCATTCGGCGGATATGTCACCGGTTGCCGTCGCGCCGCGCCAAGGGTTGCCGGCGATCCGGAGCGGCCGTGACTGCAAGAGATCGACAGGCATACGTCGGGTGAGGGCCGGCCCGGGGGCGACCCGGTGACGAAGGTGCGGGACCATCCGGGCTGATCATCGTGTAAGAACGTAGGGCGTGGGACACGAAAGAGTGATGATCGTGGGTGGGGGTCTGGCCGCCTCCCGCACAGCGGAGCAGCTGCGCCGGGCCGGGCACGCAGGCGAGGTCATCATCGTCAGTGACGAGGTGCATCTGCCTTACGACCGCCCGCCGCTGTCGAAGGAAGCGTTGCGCGCCGACGACCCCGACATCGCGTCCGTCACGCTCAAACCCCGCGCGTTCTACGACGAGAACAGCATTTTGCTGATGCTGGGCTCGGCAGCCAGTGCGGTAGACACCACCGCCCGGACTGTGCAGCTGTCCGAGGGAACCGTTCTCGATTACGACGAACTCGTCATTGCCACCGGCTTGGTGCCCAGGCGCATCCCGTCGTTTCCCGACCTGGCCGGCATTCACGTGCTGCGGTCCTACGACGAGAGTCGGTCGTTGCGTCAGCGCGCGGGTTCGGCGCGCCACGCGGTCGTGGTCGGGGCCGGATTCATCGGGTGTGAGGTGGCAGCAAGCCTGCGCGCACTGGGGGTCGAGGTCGTGATGGTCGAACCTCAGCCAGAGCCGCTGGCGTCGGTGCTCGGAGCGCAGATCGGCGCACTGGTCACCAGGATGCATCGTGCCGAGGGGGTCGACGTGCGCACCGGTGTCGGTGTCGCCGAGGTCCGTGGCGACCGGCACGTCGAATCTGTGGTGCTCAGCGATGGTTGCGAAGTCGGCGCCGACCTGGTGGTGGTCGGCATCGGCTCTCGCCCTGCCACCGATTGGCTGGCCGGCAGCGGAATTGCCATCGCGCCGCATGACGGCGGCGTGATCTGCGACAACGTCGGCCGGACCAGTGCCGAGCAGGTGTGGGCGCTTGGTGATGTCGCCTCCTGGCGCGACGCCACCGGACACCAAGCCCGCGTCGAGCATTGGAGCAACGTCGCCGAGCAGGCCCGGGTTCTGGTGCCGGCGCTGCTCGGTCAGGAACCGCCGGAAGCGATTGTCGTTCCCTACTTCTGGAGCGACCAATATGACGTCAAGCTGCAGTGCCTCGGTGAGCCGGAGGCCGACGACAAGGTTCATATCGTCGACGATGACGGCCGCAAGTTCTTGGCCTACTTCGAGCGTGACGGGGTGCTCGCCGGGGTCGTGGGGGCCGGAATGCCCGGCAAGGTGATGAAGGCGCGTTCCAAGATCGCCTCGGGCGCGCCGATCTCCAGCGTTTTGGGCTGACTCACCCCCAGACCGCCCGGGGGCCCGTGCGCGCCTTGCTCAGGACTCGGCTTGGGCGAAGCCGGCGAGCCCCGACTCGACGATGTCGAACGCCGCACCCAGCGCGTCGCGCAGGGACACCGATCCGTCGGCGAGCCAGTGCTCGTAGGCCGACAGCGCCGCACCCAGCATCGTCCAGGTGATCGTCTGGGGCCCCAGGTCGGTGGTCTTCACGCCCCAGCGTGTCGCGATGAACTGGGCGATCACCTCCCGCCAACCGGCGTACATGGTCATCGAATATGCCTGCAGTTCTGCCGTTTCCAGGATGACGCGCATCCGGTCGCGGTGCCGGGCCGCTTCCGCCTGATCGAAGGTGTTGAACTCCAGCAGTACCGCTCGCAGCGCCACCGCCAGTGGGACTGCTGGGTCGATGCCGTCGAGCAGCTCTCCGAGATGCGCCAGGTGGGCATCGAAATCCCCCCACAGGATGGCGTTCTTCGACGCGTAGTAGCGGAACAGGGTTCGGCGGGAAATGCCGGCAGCCTGTGCAACGTCGTCGACACTGACCGCGTCGAACCCCCGCGCGGCGAACAGGTCGATCGCGATGTCGGCGATACGGCTGCGTGTGGTGGAGCGGCGCCGGCCTACCCGGGGCTCGTCCATTCGCGCCACGTCCTCCCTGTCCGTTCGGATTTCGTCCTTCGGCTTCCGTTTCGGCACTCAATGCCATATTATGGTCCGCGCAGACCCGCTGTGTCGAGTCTCACACGTCGAAAGGACTCATGATGGAGCACGATCAGCAGCTCACCGCCGAAACCGACCTGGTTTCCGAATCTCTCGTCGAAGAGGTGTCCATCGACGGCATGTGCGGGGTGTACTGACAGTGGCCGGCGTCCCGGCCGCGATTCGCGAACAACCGGGGTGTGCCGCGGTGTTCGACGCCGATCGCGGCTGGCGTCTGCACCCGCAGGTAGCGGTGCGCCCTGAGCCGTTCGGTGCGCTGCTCTACCACTTCGGCACCCGCAAGCTGTCTTTTTTGAAGAACCGAACCATCCTGGCGCTGGTCTGTGCTCTGGGGGACCACGAAGACGTTCGATCTGCCTGCCGTACGACCGGAATCGACGACACCGCAATGGGCCCGTACCTTCGGGCACTGGAAGTCCTGGCCGGCTCGAACATGCTCGTCCCGCGGGAGAAGGAAGAACAGTGACGGCCGTGCTACCCATACCCAGGCTGGTCGATCAGTTCGAGCGCGGTCTGGATGCGCCAATCTGCCTGACCTGGGAACTGACGTACGCGTGCAACCTGGCGTGTGTGCACTGTCTGTCGTCGTCGGGTCGACGCGATCCGCGTGAACTGTCCACCCGTCAGTGCATGGACATCATCGACGAGCTGGAACGCATGCAGGTGTTCTACGTCAACATCGGCGGCGGGGAGCCCACCGTACGGCCCGACTTCTGGGAGCTGGTCGACTATGCCACGGCCCACCATGTCGGGGTGAAATTCTCCACCAACGGCGTCCGCATCACCGACGCGGTAGCGGCCAAACTCGCTGCCAGCGACTACGTGGACGTGCAGATCTCGCTCGACGGCGCAACCGCGGAGGTAAACGACGCGATCCGGGGGACCGGTTCGTTCGCCATGGCGTTACGCGCGCTGGAGAGCCTGCGCGAAGCCGGATTCGGCGACGCAAAGATCTCGGTGGTGGTCACCCGGCACAACGTCGGCCAACTCGATGCGTTCAAGGCGCTGGCGGACCGCTTCGGGGCGACGCTGCGCATCACCCGGCTGCGTCCGTCGGGCCGCGGAGCCGACGTCTGGGACGAACTGCATCCGACTCCGGTCCAGCAGGTGCAGCTCTACGAGTGGCTGGTGGAGCACGGCGAGCACGTTTTGACCGGCGACTCCTTCTTCCACCTGTCGGGTCTGGGTGAGCCGGGTGCGCTTGCCGGCCTCAACCTGTGCGGAGCCGGGCGCGTGGTGTGCCTGATCGATCCGGTCGGCGACGTCTATGCCTGCCCCTTCGCCATCCACGACAAGTTCCTGGCCGGAAACATCCTGCGTGACGGCGGCTTTGGCAGCGTGTGGAGAAATGCGCCGCTGTTTGAGGAGCTCCGCGCACCGCAGTCTGCGGGCGCGTGCGCCAAGTGCGCGCATTTCGACGGCTGCCGCGGCGGATGCATGGCGGCGAAGTTCTTCACCGGCCTGCCAATGGATGGCCCCGATCCCGAGTGCGTGCAGGGATACGGCGAGGCCGCGCTCGCCGGCCATCGCGAGGTGCCCAAGCCTGCGGTCGACCACTCCCGGACCGGCCCCCGCCGGTCGCCGGTGATGCTCGCCCTCGCTGCGCCGCCCCGCAAATTCTGCGACGAAAGCCCCGTGTGACCCGCCATGGCCCGTGATACCTGGTTCGAAACCGTCGCCATCGCCCAGCAGCGGGCCAAGAAGCGGCTGCCGAAGTCGGCCTACTCCTCGCTGATTTCCGCCAGCGAGAAGGGTTTGACGGTCTCCGACAATGTGGAGTCGTTCGCCGAGCTGGGCTTCGCCCCGCACGTGGTCGGGGTCAGCGACAAGCGGGACATGGCGACATCGGTGCTCGGGCAGGACATTTCGATGCCCGTGATGATCTCGCCGGCCGGGGTTCAGGCGGTCCACCCCGATGGGGAGGTGGCCGTCGCCCGGGCGGCCGCCGCGCGCGGTACGGCGATGGGGCTGTCGTCGTTCGCCAGCAAGCCGATCGAAGAGGTCACCGCGGTCAACGACAAGATCTTCTTCCAGATCT
This sequence comes from uncultured Actinomycetota bacterium, assembly GCA_963846905.1. Classification (GTDB taxonomy): domain Bacteria; phylum Actinomycetota; class Actinomycetes; order Mycobacteriales; family Mycobacteriaceae; genus Mycobacterium. Next base: position 202,016 of record CAWJYB010000008.1, on the reverse strand, counting down.
ACTGGCTGGGCGGCCGCGACGCGATCGCCGAACGGGTGCAGCGCGCCAGGGAGGCCGGCGCGGTCGGGATGATCGCCACCACAGACTGGAGCTTCTCCCACGGCCGGGACTGGGGCAGCCCGAAGATCCCTGAGCAGATGAACCTGCGCACCATGCTCAGAATGTCTCCCGAGGTCGTCACGAAGCCCCGCTGGCTGTGGAGTTTCGGCAAGCGTCTGCGTCCGCCGGACCTGCGGGTGCCCAACCAGGGGCGCCGGGGCGAGAAGGGGCCGACCTTCTTCCAGGCCTACGGGGAGTGGATGGGCACGCCCCCTCCCACCTGGGACGACATCGCCTGGCTGCGCCAGGAGTGGGGCGGTCCGTTCATGCTGAAGGGCGTCGTGCGCGTCGACGACGCCAAACGTGCCGTCGACGCCGGGGTGTCGGCGATCTCGGTGTCCAATCACGGTGGCAACAATCTCGACGGCACGCCGGCGACGATTAGGTGTCTGTCGGCGGTCGCCGAGGCGGTCGGCAGTCAGGTCGAGGTATTGCTGGACGGCGGGATTCGCCGTGGCAGCGACGTTGTCAAGGCTGTCGCGCTGGGTGCGCGCGCAGTAATGATCGGCCGCGCCTATCTGTGGGGTCTGGCTGCCAACGGCCAGGCAGGCGTGGAGAACGTGCTGGACATCCTGCGCGGCGGTATCGATTCGGCGCTGATGGGCCTGGGTAAGTCGTCGATCCGCGACCTCGGGCCCGGCGACATACTGATCCCGGACGGCTTCACCCGCGCGCTGGGGCTGCCAGGCAACCGGTAAATGCCGAAGGCCGGTGCAGGTCACCCGAACCCGAGGTCAGGCCATGCCGCCGCGGTGCCGGCGCCCTCGGCGCGGGCCGACCCGGGTGATGCATCGAGCGCTGCGGACCGCCGGCATCGGGCCTACGATCGACGCGTGGCCGTCCCAAAGTTACTTGGGAGCTCGACGTCGAGGCAGCTTCACAACGTGTCGCCCGTGGTCGTCGTTCCCGTGGGTTCAACCGAACAACACGGGCCTCACCTGCCACTGGACACCGATACCCGCATCGCGACGGCGGCCGCCGCAGCGGTGGCCACCGACCTGGCGCGGCGCGGACCCGATCCCGTGGTGGTGGCTCCGGCGATTGCGTACGGCGCCAGCGGCGAACACGACGGGTTTGCCGGGACCATCTCGATCGGCTCCGAGGCGCTGCGGCTCCTGCTGATGGAGTTCGGCAGATCCGCGATGAACTGGGCCAATAGGCTGGTGTTCATCAACGGGCACGGGGGAAATCTGGGCGCACTCGCGGCGGCGGTGGCCCGGCTGCGCTACGAAGGCCGCGACGTGGGTTGGTGCCCGTGCGCCGTCCCCGGCGGCGACGCCCACGCCGGGCATACCGAAACCTCTGTATTGCTTCGTCTTTCACCGTGTGATGTGCTGACTGAGGAAATCCGGGAAGGGAATCCCGCGCCGCTTGCCGATCTGATGGACGGCATGCGCCGCGGCGGGGTGGCCGCTGTGAGTGAGGTGGGAGTGCTGGGGGATCCGACCACTGCATCTGCGGATGACGGTGCCCGCATCTTCGACGAGATGGTCCGGGGCTGTCTGGAGCGGATCGAGCGATGGACACCCGGCGCCGACGGGATGTTGCGATGACGCGCCCGCGGCTGCCCGACGGCTTCGCCGTCCAGATCGATCGTCGGGTGCAGGTGCTCGGTGACGGCGCGGCTCTGCTGGGCGGCTCGCCCACCAGACTGCTGAGGCTCACCCCGGCGGCCCAGACGATGATGTCGGGAGGGAGGCGACTCGAGGTCCGCGACACGTCGAGCGCCCAACTGGCGCGCACCCTGCTCGACGCCACGGTGGCTCACCCGCGCCCGGCCAGTGGTCCGTCCTATCGCGACGTCACCGTCGTCATCCCGGTGCGGGACAACCCTTCCGGCGTCAAGCGCCTGGCAGCGGTGTTACGTGGCATGCGGATCGTCGTGGTCGACGACGGTTCCTCGGTGCCGTTGCGCAGCGAGGACTTTGCCGGCACCTCCTGTGAACTCGAGGTGCTCCGCCATCCGGTGAGCAAGGGTCCGGCGGCGGCGCGCAATACCGGTCTGGCCTCGGTCACAACCGACTTCGTGGCCTTCCTCGACTCCGACGTGGTTCCGCGGCGCGGTTGGTTGGAGGCGCTGCTCGGCCACTTCTGTGACCCCGCTGTGGCGCTCGTCGCGCCCCGCATCGTCGGATTGGCCCAGAGCGACAGTGCGGTCGCCCGCTACGAATCCATCCGCTCATCGTTGGACCTCGGCCATCGCGAAGCTCCGGTCATTCCCTACGGCGCGGTGTCCTACGTGCCCAGCGCGGCGATGATATGCCGTCGTTCGGTGCTTGAGGAGGTAGGCGGATTCGACGAAGGCATGCGCTGCGGTGAGGATGTCGACCTGTGCTGGCGGTTGGTCGAGGCCGGTGCCCGGCTTCGCTACGAACCCATCGCGCAGGTCAGCCACGAGCATCGAGTCGGCATGCGGGCCTGGTTGGCGCGCAAAGCCTTCTACGGCGGCTCAGCGGCTCCGCTCTCGGTGCGCCATCCGGACAAGATCGCCCCGCTGATGATCTCGGGCACGATGCTGGTGGTGTGGGGCCTGGCGGCCATCGGCTCCTGCGCGGGTTACCTGGCCTCGCTCCTGGGGATAGCCGAGACCGGACGGCGGGTCTCCGCCGCGATGCGGGCACCCGAAACCCGCGCCGGCGATGTCGCGCGGGTCACCGGCAAAGGATTGTGGGCAGCTGCGCTGCAGCTGGCCTCCGCGGTTTGCCGGCACTATTGGCCGATCGCACTGCTGGCGGCGATGGCCTCCCGGCGCTGTAGACGGGTCGTGCTGGTGGCCGCCGTCCTCGACGGAGTGGTCGACTGGCTCACCCGTCGCAACCTCGTCGATGACGGCGCAAAGCAGATCGGCCTGTTGCCCTACCTTCTGCTCAAGCGAGTCGACGACCTCGCCTACGGAACCGGGGTGTGGTCCGGTGTGGTGCGGGAACGCACCCTCGCCCCGCTCAAGCCCCAGATTCGGACCTGACCGTCGAGTTGAGCCTGCACAACCACAGCGATGTTCTGATCGTCGGTGCGGGCAGTGCCGGGTCGGTGTTGGCGGAACGGCTCTCGGCTGATTCGTCGTGCGCGGTGACGGTCGTCGAGGCCGGCCCTGGTCCCGGCTCGCCTGGTGTGGCGGACCTGACCCGTGACGGGCGCAAACTGCCGGTGGGGGAGGCAAGCCCGCTGGTCGCCCGCTACCAAACCTTGCTGACCGCCACGCCACGACGGTCGACGAGCATTGTGCGGGGCGCCGTCGTCGGCGGGTCGGGCGCGGTCAACGGAGGCTATTTCTGCCGTGGGCTGCCCGGCGACTTCGACGCGTGGGGCCTGGCCGAATGGTCATGGGCGCAGGTTCTGCCGCATTTCCGGTCGGTGGAGACCGATCTCGACTTTCCGCACGAACCGGTACACGGTGACAGTGGTCCGATCCCGGTCCAGCGCACGCACGAGATCGTCGGCAGCACGGCTCTCTTCGCGGAGGCCGCCGCCGGCGCCGGGTTCCCCTGGCTGGCCGATCTCAACGACGGAACGACGGACGGCCTGGCGATCGGGATCGGTGCGGTGCCGCTCAACATCGTCGACGGCCTGCGCATCGGGCCCGGCTCGGCGTTTCTCGAGCCCGCGTCGCGCCGCCCCAACCTCTGCGTCGAGGCCGGGACCCGGGCACTGCGGATCCGGATCGACCATGGCCGGGCGGTCGGGGTGGATGTCACCGGAGCTGCTGGACCGGCCACTCTCATGGCCGACCGGATCGTGCTGTCGGCCGGGGCGATCGGCAGCGCTCAGCTGTTGATGGTTTCCGGAGTGGGCGACGAATCGGTGCTTCGCGACGTGGGCATCGCCGTCAGGCTCGCGGCGCCTGTCGGTTTGCGCTGCGCCGACCATCCGGAATGGGTCCTTCAAACCGCCTGGCCCATAGCACCCGCCCGCCCGGTCATGGAAGTGGTCCTGACCCTCTCGGAGGGTGTCGAAATCCGGCCCTACACCGGCGGGTTCGTGGCGATGGTCGGCGGTGGCGGGGCCGGTCACCCGGACTGGCCGCACATCGGTGTCGCGCTGATGAACCCACGAGCCCGGGGGAGGGTCACCGTCGTGTCGTCCGACCCGGCTATTCCCCCGTTGATCGAACACCGCTACGACTCCGAGCCCGGCGACATCGTCGCGCTCACCCGCGGAACCGAACTCGTGCGCGAACTGGCCGGTTCGGTGACTTCACTCGGCGATCCCCGGTGGTCGACGTCGCAGCACCTGTGCGGGACCGTCCCCATGGGCGGCGAGGACGACCCGGATGCCGTTGTGGATCCCCGGTGCCGGGTTCGGGGGATCGAGGGCCTGTGGGTGATCGACGGGTCGATCTTGCCCGCTGTCCCGAGCCGCGGGCCGCATGCGACGACGGTGATGCTCGCGCATCGTGCCGCGGAGTTCGTCGCGCACGCCTGACGGCTTCATGCTGTATTCGATGCCCTCCCGGTGAACGCAGGGAATGGGCCGAACACTCCTTGCCCGCCGACGGCGATTCGGTTACCTCGACGATTATCGGATCGGAAGGTGTTTGACGCCGCCGACGAAGGTCGTCGCCGACGATTCGGCCGGGCCGGCCGCGGTAGGCTCGGATGGCGTGGCGCCCCGTCGACCGCTTCGTCGACCGCCCCGCCACCGGGCGGTCGGCTTCGTGGTGATACTGCTGGTCGCGGTCCTGGTCGGCTGCGGTGGCATCCTCGGTCAGACCCACCTTGGGCCGGGTCCCATTCGGACGGTGGACCCGGGCTTGGACCGGGGCGTCGTCCGCACCGTGTCCGGCGTGGTACGGGGAGTGGTCGCACCCGGGCACCTTCTGTTTCAGGGCATTCCCTACGCTGCGCCACCTCTCGGTGAGCTTCGCTGGCAGCCGCCGCACCCGGTGAGCCCTTGGCAGGGGATTCGGCAGGCCGCCGACCCGGGGCTGCGGTGTGTGCAAGACGTCAGGCGAGACCCTGGCTTCGGCCGGCCGACCGGCGAGGACTGCCTTTCGCTGAACGTGTGGTCGCCGACGGGCGCGTCCGGCCGGCCGGTGATGATCTGGATCCACGGCGGGGCATTCGCTACCGGTAGCGCCGACATCTACAACGCCCGGGACCTGGTGGACAAGGGCGACATCGTCGTCGTCACGATCAACTACCGGCTCGGGGCGCTCGGTTTCCTCGCCCACCCCGCGCTCAGCGCAGGCGGCGCTACGGGCAATTACGGACTGGCCGATCAGCAGGCGGCGTTGCGATGGGTGCGCGACAACATCGCCGGTTTCGGCGGCGACCCGGCCAGGGTCACCATCGCCGGGGAGTCCGCCGGTGGGATGTCGGTTTGCGATCACCTTGTCGCGCCGGATTCGGCCGGCCTGTTCCGTGCCGCCATCATCGCCAGCGGGCCATGCCAGCTGCAGGCCGACGTCGCCACCGCGCAGACCCGGAGTGGGTCCTATGCGGCGAGGTTGGGTTGCGGCGACGTCGCAACGGCGGCGGCATGCCTGCGCGCACTGCCGGCGGCCGATCTGGTCGAGCCGCCGGGGTTCGTCGGCTTCGGCGGCGACATGATGACCGGCCCGGTGTCCGGAACACCGCTGCTGCCCGTCAAGGCGGTCACCGCCTTCGAAGCGGGTCGGGCGGCGCGGGTGCCCGTGCTCATCGGCACGACGCACGACGAGTTCACGTTGTACATGGCGATTCAGTATCTACAGGCGGGACATGCTCCGGACGCGGCGGACTACCTGCCCAAGCTCGCCGACACCTTCGTCGGGCACGCGGAGTCCGTGGGCCGGCACTATCCCCTCGACCGGTACGGCGGTGACGTCTCGCTGGCCTACTCGGCCGCGGTGACCGATGCCAGCTTTTCCTGTGCGGCCGACCGTATCGGCGATGCCATCGCCCGCGGCATGCCGGTGTATGCATACGAGTTCAACGACCGTGGTGCGCCCGGACCGGAGTCGCTGGGTCATGTGCCTTTCCCCGTCGGCGCCGCCCATTCCCTGGACCTGGGTTACCTGTTCGCACATGGGGGGCGCGTTGGACGCCGACCAGCGGCGTCTGAGCGACCAGATGATCGGATACTGGACGCACTTCGTCACCGCCGGCGTGCCGGACTTTCCCGGAGCTCCGCAGTGGCGTCCGCTCAACGGCTATCCGGCCAACGGGCCGCGGATGTCGTTCGAGCCCGGCGGAAGCCACCTCACCACCGCCTTCGAAGAGGACCACCAGTGTCCGTTCTGGGCAAGCGTGGCCGGCTGATCGGTGTCGCGGATCCATCGGTTCACGATGCTGACCAGGGATTTGGAGCCCGCAACGTTCTAGGGCATACTGGTCGGGTTGCCCTGAGGCGGGTTCGCTCCCTCGGGGATACGACCGGCGCCCGGAAAGGCGCCTCCGGTCTCACCCTTCGGTTGCGACGAGCTTCGGCGCGATTGGGGGTCGCGTCGGGTGACACGCCCGGCCGTGAGGGCCGGTGACCTTTGGACAGGTAAACAGCGGCGGCATGCGAGCGCGATCTTCGCGCCGGAGGCAGAGTTCGAGGCCCGGACAGGGGCCCCGATATGACAGTGAGGTAGGAGAACGTGGCGGGACAGAAGATCCGCATCCGGCTCAAGGCCTACGACCACGAGGCGATCGACGCCTCTGCGCGCAAGATCGTCGAGACGGTCACCCGAACCGGCGCCAGCGTGGTCGGCCCCGTGCCGCTGCCGACCGAAAAGAACGTGTACTGCGTCATCCGCTCCCCCCACAAGTACAAGGATTCGCGGGAGCACTTCGAGATGCGTACGCACAAGCGGCTCATCGACATCATCGACCCGACCCCGAAGACCGTCGACGCCCTGATGCGCATCGATCTGCCGGCCAGCGTCGACGTCAACATCCAGTAGGAGGTCCAGAGACCATGGCACGCAAAGGCATTCTGGGCACCAAGCTGGGCATGACACAGGTGTTCGACGAGAACAACAAGGTGGTACCGGTAACCGTCGTCAAGGCCGGCCCCAACGTCGTGACCCGCATACGCACACCGGAGCGAGACGGTTATAGCGCCGTGCAGGTCGCCTACGGCGAGATCAGCCCGCGCAAGGTCAACAAGCCGCTCACCGGTCAATACGCCGCCGCCGGCGTCAACCCCCGTCGTCACCTAGCCGAGCTGCGTCTCGACGACGAGGCAGCGGCAGCCGAGTACGAGGTCGGTCAGGAGCTGACGGCCGCGATCTTCACCGATGGCAGCTACGTCGACGTCACCGGAACCTCCAAGGGCAAGGGCTTCGCCGGCACGATGAAGCGGCACGGCTTCCGGGGTCAGGGTGCCAGCCACGGTGCCCAGGCTGTGCATCGGCGGCCGGGCTCGATCGGCGGATGCGCCACCCCGGCTCGTGTGTTCAAGGGCACGCGCATGTCGGGCCGCATGGGCAACGACAAGGTGACCACTCAGAACCTGAAGGTGCACAAAGTAGACGCCGAAAACGGCGTGCTGTTGATCAAAGGGGCCGTCCCGGGCCGCAATGGCGGACTCGTCGTGGTTCGCACCGCGATCAAACGAGGTGAGAAGTAGACATGGCGTCCAAGGATTTTCTCGAGATAGCGGTTCGTGGGCCGGGCGGCCAGTCGCAAGGTGGCGTGCAGCTTCCGGCGGAGTTGTTCGACGTCGAACCCAACATCGCGCTGATGCACCAGGTGGTCACCGCTCAGCTGGCTGCGGCGCGGCAGGGGACGCACTCGACGAGAACCCGTGGTGAGGTGTCCGGCGGCGGAAGGAAGCCGTACCGGCAGAAGGGCACGGGCCGCGCCCGGCAGGGCTCGACGCGAGCCCCGCAGTTCAAGGGCGGTGGCACGGTGCACGGGCCCAAGCCTCGCGATTACAGCCAGCGCACCCCCAAGAAGATGATTGCCGCCGCACTCCGTGGTGCTCTGTCCGACCGGGCGCGCAACGAGCGGATCCACGCCGTCACCGAGCTGGTGACCGGGCAGACGCCGTCGACCAAGAGCGCCAGGGTGTTCCTCGGCGAACTGACCGACCGCCGCAAAGTGCTCGTGGTGATCGGCCGAGCCGACGAGGTGGGCGCCAAGAGCGTTCGCAATCTGCCCGGTGTGCATGTGATCTCGCCGGACCAGCTGAACACCTATGACGTGTTGAACGCCGACGACGTCGTGTTCTCGGTGGAGGCCCTCGATGCCTACATCACCGGTGCGTCTTTCGTGACCAAGAGCGACCCTGAGGAGGTGTCGGCCTGATGGCGACCGTGACCGACCCCCGCGACATCATCCTGGCTCCCGTCATCTCGGAGAAGTCGTACGGGCTCATCGAGAACAACGTCTACACCTTCGTGGTGCACCCGGACTCGAACAAGACACAGATCAAGATCGCGATCGAGAAGATCTTCTCCGTCAAGGTCAGATCCGTGAACACCGCCAACCGGCAGGGCAAGCGCAAGCGGACCCGATCCGGCTTCGGCAGGCGTAAGAGCACCAAGCGCGCGATCGTGACCCTGGCCCCCGGTAGCAAGCCGATCGACCTCTTCGGAGCTCCGGCCTGACCGGCTGGGGTCCGAGGAGATCTAGACAGACCTAGAAAGACCTAGAAGACATGGGAATTCGCAAGTACAAGCCGACGACCCCCGGTCGCCGCGGTGCCAGCGTGTCCGACTTCGCTGAGATCACCCGCGACCGTCCGGAGAAGTCTCTGGTCAGTCCGCTGCACGGGAGGGGTGGCCGCAATGCGCACGGCCGCATAACCACCCGGCACAAAGGTGGCGGACACAAGCGTGCCTACCGGGTGATCGACTTCCGTCGCAACGACAAGGACGGCGTCAACGCCAAAGTCGCGCACATCGAGTACGACCCCAACCGCACCGCCAACATCGCCTTGCTTCACTTCCTCGACGGCGAGAAGCGCTACATCATCGCCCCTCAAGGACTCGGTCAGGGCGACGTGGTGGAGTCCGGCCCCAACGCAGACATCAAGCCCGGCAACAATCTCCCGTTGCGGAACATCCCCGCCGGCACCCTGATCCACGCCGTCGAACTGCGGCCCGGTGGCGGTGCCAAACTCGCCCGTTCTGCGGGCGCGAGCATCCAGCTGCTGGGCAAGGAGGGCAGCTATGCGTCGCTGCGTATGCCCTCCGGCGAGATCCGGCGGGTCGATGTGCGATGCCGCGCCACCGTCGGTGAGGTCGGTAACGCGGCGCAGGCCAACATCAACTGGGGCAAGGCCGGCCGAATGCGCTGGAAGGGCAAACGCCCGACTGTCCGCGGTGTGGTGATGAACCCGGTTGACCACCCGCACGGTGGAGGCGAGGGTAAGACCTCCGGTGGCCGGCATCCGGTCAGCCCGTGGGGCAAGCCCGAGGGCCGCACCCGCAAGCCGAACAAGCCGAGCGACAAGCTCATCGTCCGACGCCGGCGCACCGGCAAGAAGCGCTAGTCGGCGAAGGATAGGGAGAAGCAGCGATGCCACGCAGCCTCAAGAAGGGCCCGTTCGTCGACGACCATCTGCTCAAGAAGGTCGACGTGCAGAACGTGAAGAACACCAAGCAGGTCATCAAGACCTGGTCCCGGCGGTCGACCATCATTCCCGACTTCATCGGGCACACTTTCGCCGTTCACGACGGTCGCAAGCACGTCCCGGTGTTTGTCACCGAGGCGATGGTCGGGCACAAGCTCGGTGAGTTTGCCCCGACGCGGACGTTCAAGGGCCACATCAAAGACGACCGGAAGAGCAAGCGCCGGTGAACGCAATGAACGGCGCATCGAGGAGAAGTCGATGAGCGTTACAACCACGGAATTTCCGTCCGCCACCGCCAAGGCGCGCTTCGTGCAGGTTTCGGCCACCAAGGCGCGCCGCATGATCGATCTGGTGCGCGGCAAGTCGGTCACGGAGGCACTCGACATTCTGCGGTGGGCGCCGCAGGGCGCCGGCGAAACGGTCGCCAAGGTCATCGCCAGCGCCGCCGCCAACGCGGAGAACAATGCCGGCCTGGATCCCTCGACTCTGGTGGTGGCGACGGTCTACGCCGACGAGGGTCCGACGGCCAAACGCATCCGGCCGCGCGCGCAGGGTCGCGCCTACCGGATCCGCAAGCGCACCAGCCACATCACCGTCATCGTCGAAAGCCGACCCACCAAGGACCGCGACGGTAAGGGCGCGTCCGCCAGTGCTGCCCGTGCACGCCGCGCGCAGGGCAGCAAGGCCAGGAGTTCTCAAGTCGGCAACGCGGCCGCTGATTCGAAGGGAGGCTCGCGCTAGTGGGCCAGAAGATCAACCCCCACGGCTTCCGGCTCGGAATTACCACCGACTGGAAGTCCCGTTGGTACGCGGACAAGCAGTATGCGGACTACGTCAAGGAGGACGTCGCCATCCGCAAGCTGCTGGCAAGCGGCCTGGAGCGGGCCGGTGTCGCCGACGTGGAGATCGAAAGGACCCGGGACAGGGTCCGTGTGGACATTCACACCGCGCGTCCCGGCATCGTGATCGGTCGCCGCGGTACCGAGGCCGACCGGATTCGCGCCGATCTCGAGAAGCTGACCGGTAAGCAGGTCCAGCTGAACATCCTCGAGGTGAAGAACCCCGAAAGTCGGGCACAGCTGGTGGCCCAGGGCGTCGCGGAGCAGTTGAGCAACCGTGTGGCGTTCCGCCGCGCGATGCGCAAGGCAATTCAGTCGGCCATGCGCCAACCCAACGTCAAGGGCATCCGAGTGCAGTGCTCGGGCCGTCTCGGTGGTGCTGAGATGAGCCGCTCGGAGTTCTATCGCGAGGGCAGGGTTCCGTTGCACACCTTGCGCGCCGACATCGACTATGGCCTTTACGAAGCCAAGACGACATTCGGCCGGATCGGTGTGAAGGTATGGATCTACAAGGGCGACATCGTCGGTGGCAAGCGCGAGCTGACCGCCGCCGCACCCGCCGCCGCCGACCGCCCGCGCCGTGAACGTCCGTCCGGTGCCCGTCCGCGCCGCAGCGGCGCTTCGGGCACGACCGCGACGAGCACCGAGGCCGGCCGTGCGGTCACCGAGGACACCGGGGATTCGCTGCCGTCGGCGGCTGGCGCCGCCGGTGCGTCCGCGACGCCTGCTGTCGAGGCGGCGGTAGCTGAGAACACGGAGAGCTAGCCATGTTGATACCCCGCAAGGTCAAGCATCGCAAGCAGCACCACCCCCGGCAGCGTGGTGTTGCCAGCGGAGGCACGACCGTCAGCTTCGGCGACTACGGAATCCAGGCCCTGGAGCACGCATACATCACCAACCGGCAGATCGAATCGGCGCGTATTGCCATCAACCGGCACATCAAACGCGGCGGCAAGGTCTGGATCAACATCTTCCCGGACCGGCCCCTGACCAAGAAGCCGGCCGAAACCCGGATGGGGTCGGGCAAGGGCTCGCCCGAGTGGTGGGTGGCCAACGTCAAGCCGGGTCGTGTGCTCTTCGAGCTGAGCTATCCCGATGAAGAGATCGCGCGGGCGGCCCTCACCCGGGCCATTCACAAACTGCCGATCAAGGCACGCATCGTTACCCGAGAGGAGCAGTTCTGATGGTAGGGGTGGTATCCGCCGGCGAACTGCGCGAACTCACCGGCGACGAGTTGATCACACGGTTGCGCGAGTCCAAGGAAGAGCTGTTCAACCTGCGTTTCCAGATGGCGACCGGCCAGCTGGACAACAACCGGCGACTGCGTACGGTGCGCCGGGAGATCGCGCGGATCTATACCGTGTTGAACGAACGTGAGCTGGGCCTGGCTTCCGGGCCCACAGGTGAGGGATCGTGATGACAGAGACTACTGCTGACCGCACCGGCAAGGGCCCCAAGCGCACCGCGCGCACCCCGAAGCCGCGGGGGCGCCGCAAGACCGTCATCGGCTACGTCGTCAGCGACAAGATGCAGAAGACCATCGTGGTCGAACTCGAGGACCGGGCGCAGCACCCGCTGTACGGCAAGATCATTCGCACCACGAAGAAGGTCAAGGCGCACGACGAGCACGGTGTCGCCGGCATCGGCGACCGCGTCTCGCTCATGGAGACCCGTCCGACCTCGGCCACCAAGCGGTGGCGGCTGGTCGAAATCCTCGAGAAAGCCAAGTGATCCAGCGCGGGTAGCGAAGTCCCGCGCAATTGCCAGAATCGCCCCTCGCGTGTGCAGGAGGGCGCTTCCGGGATTTGTGCACCGTTCGGCCATGACGGTCGGTGACGAATCGGCGAGAGCCCGCCGGCTGCGGGTGCCCCTGGGCAACAGGTATCCGTGGCCGGCCGGTGCGGCGGTGGAGCCTTCAGTACGGTGGGCACATGAGGTATCTCGACGTCGATGGCATCGGAAGGGTCAGCCGGATCGGTCTGGGCACGTGGCAGTTCGGCTCCCGCGAATGGGGATACGGGAACCGTTATGCCGCGGGTGCCGCCCGCGACATCGTGCGGCGCGCTCTCGCCTTGGGCGTCACCCTGTTCGACACCGCCGAGATCTACGGGTTCGGCAAGAGTGAGCGCATCCTCGGTGCGGCCCTCGGCGATGCACGCGCCCATGTCGCGGTTGCCAGCAAGGTCTTCCCCGTCGCGCCGTTCCCAGCGGTGGTCAAGCAACGCGAGCGCGCCAGCGCGCGGCGGTTGCAGCTCAACCGCATCCCGCTCTACCAGATTCACCAGCCCAACCCGATATTCCCCGATTCGGTGATCATGCCCGGGATGCGCAGCCTCCTCGACAGCGGTGACATCGGAGCGGCCGGAGTTTCGAACTACTCTCTGGCGCGATGGCAGAAGGCCGATGCCGCGCTCGGACGGCCGGTCATCAGCAACCAGGTGCATTTCTCGCTCGCCAACTCGGGGCCGCTTGACGACCTCGTCCCGTTCGCTGAGCGGGAGAAGCGGATCGTCATCGCCTACAGCCCGCTTGCCCAGGGACTGCTGGGCGGCAAGTACGGCATCGACAACCGGCCTGGCGGCGTTCGCGCGACGAACGCACTGTTCGGCACCGAGAACCTGCGTCGCATCGAGCCGTTGCTGCAGACACTGCGCGAGGTCGCCGCGGGGGTCGGTGCAAAGCCGGCGCAGGTGGCGCTCGCCTGGCTGGCGAGCCTGCCGGGAGTGGTCGCCATTCCGGGAGCGTCCTGTGTCGAACAACTCGAATCCAACGTCGCCGCAGCCGACATCGAGCTCAGTGCGGAGTCCCGCACCGCACTCACCGAAGCCGCTCGCGCGTTCCGGCCGGTACCGGTCACTCACATCCTCGCCGACACGATCCGCGAGAAGCTCAGACTCCACTGACCGGGCAGCGTCAACTCGCGGCGGTCATCGGCGATGCGGAGGTCCTGGATCAGTGCTCACTGAGCTGGTCAAGCTGCCAGGCGGAATGTTCCGGATGGGCTCGGCGCGCTTCTACCCCGACGAGTCGCCTGTGCACACCGTCACCGTGGCGGGGTTCGCGGTGGAGCAGCACCCAGTCGCCAACGCGCAGTTTGCCGAATTCGTCACCGCCACCGGGTACACGACCGTGGCGGAGCGGCCCCTCGACCCGGAGCTGTACCCGGGTGTCGCCCCCGACGATCTGGCCCCGGGAGCGTTGGTGTTCCGGCCCACCGCCGGCCCCGTCGATCTGCGGGACTGGCGGCAATGGTGGGACTGGGTGCCGGGAGCGTCCTGGCGGCAACCTTCCGGCCCGGGCAGCTCTATCGTGGACCGCCCGGACCATCCCGTCGTGCAGGTCGCCTATCCCGACGCGGCGGCCTACGCACGCTGGGCGGGCCGGCGCCTGCCGACGGAGGCCGAATGGGAGTACGCCGCGCGCGGCGACAACGACGCAACGTATGCCTGGGGCGATGACGTCACACCGGGCGGGCAGTTGATGGCCAACACGTGGCAGGGCCGGTTCCCGTACCGCAACGACGGGGCCCTCGGATGGATCGGCACCTCACCGGTAGGTGCCTTCCCGCCCAACGGCTTCGGCCTGGCCGACATGATCGGCAATGTTTGGGAGTGGACGGCGACCGTCTACAGCGCGCACCACCGGCCTGGGGAGGTTCCGCCCGCGCCGAGGGGATGTTGTCCGCCGGCTCGTGGGCCGGACCCCGCCGTGACCCAGACTCTCAAGGGCGGCTCACACCTGTGCGCGCCGGAGTACTGCCATCGGTACCGTCCCGCCGCGCGATCCCCTCAGTCGCAGGACAGCGCGACGACCCACATCGGGTTTCGCTGCGCGGCGTCGGTCTAGCTGCGCGAACGTGCGAAAACCGGCATCGGCGGCGGCGTGTCCACCCGGGACACGCACGCTCGCGGTATCGGAGACAGCAATTTGGAGCATCTGCGCTCGTCGCCTAAACTCTAGGGGTTGCCGTGGGCAGACCTCGGTCATCGTGTTCGGCCGCCGTGTCAGAGCATGAAGGCTCCGCGTGCCCTTCGGTGACAAAGACCGCGCACGTCAGGCTCGTTCGGCCTGCCCTGAGGGCAGGCCCGCGGGCTGCGCGTGCACCTGATCAACCAGATCTAGGAGATCCAGTGATTCAGCAGGAATCGCGGCTCAAGGTCGCCGACAACACGGGGGCCAAGGAGATTCTGTGCATTCGCGTGCTCGGAGGCTCGTCGCGGCGCTATGCGGGTATCGGTGATGTCATCGTGGCGACGGTCAAGGACGCCATCCCCGGCGGCAACGTCAAGCGCGGCGAGGTGGTCAAGGCCGTCGTGGTGCGCACCGTCAAAGAGCGTCGGCGCGCGGACGGCAGCTACATCAAGTTCGATGAGAACGCGGCCGTCATCATCAAGAACGACAACGATCCGCGCGGCACCCGCATCTTCGGCCCGGTGGGACGGGAACTGCGCGAGAAGCGCTTCATGAAGATCGTCTCGCTGGCACCGGAGGTGCTGTAAATGAAAGTCCACAAAGATGACACCGTGCTGGTCACCTCCGGCAAGGACAAGGGCGCGAAAGGCAAGATCCTGAAGGTCTACCCGGCCCGTAGCAGGGTTCTCGTCGAGGGCGTGAACCGCATCAAGAAGCACACGGCCATCTCCGCCAACGAGCGGGGTGCGAAGTCCGGCGGCATCGTCACCCAGGAGGCGCCGATCCACGTGAGCAACGTGATGGTCGTCGACTCCGACGGCAAGCCCACCCGCGTCGGCTACCGCGTCGACTCCGAGAGCGGTAAGCGCGTCCGCATCGCCAAGACAAACGGCAAGGACATCTGACGAGCATGCCTACTTTGGAAAGCACTGTAAAAGTTCAGCCCCGGCTGAAGCAGCGCTACCGGAACGAGATCCGCGACGCGCTCAACAAGGAGTTCCACTACGCCAACGTCATGCAGATTCCGGGCGTGGTCAAGGTCGTCGTGAACATGGGGCTCGGTGAGGCCGCCCGCGACGCCAAGCTGATCAACGGTGCGGTCAACGACTTGGCGCTGATCACCGGACAGAAGCCCGAAATTCGCAAGGCCCGCAAGTCGATCGCTCAGTTCAAGCTTCGCGAGGGCATGCCCATCGGTGCCCGCGTGACGCTTCGCGGCGACCGGATGTGGGAATTCCTGGACCGGCTGATCTCGATCTCCCTGCCGCGTATCCGTGACTTCCGCGGCCTGAGCCCCAAGCAGTTCGACGGCACGGGCAATTACACCTTCGGTCTGACGGAGCAATCGGTTTTCCACGAGGTCGACGTGGACTCCATCGACCGTCCCCGTGGCATGGACATCACCGTCGTCACCTCGGCGATGACCGACGACGAAGGACGAGCGCTGCTGCGTGGCCTCGGCTTCCCGTTCAAGGAGAACTGAGCACATGGCAAAGAAAGCACTCGTCAACAAGGCCAATAAGAAGCCGAAGTTCGCAGTGCGCGGATATACCCGCTGCAACAAGTGTGGCCGCCCGCACGCGGTCTACCGCAAATTCGGGCTGTGCCGGATCTGCCTGCGCGAGATGGCGCACGCCGGCGAGCTGCCGGGCGTGCAGAAGTCCAGCTGGTAAGACCACAAGACCATTGACCTATTCAAATTTGGGCCGCGGCAGGCCCGGACCGGGAACCGCCGCGAGGAAGGTGACGCACCTGTCATGACCGCGATGTCGACGATGCACAGCGCAGCGATGAAGAGGAGCAGCGCTAAATGACCATGACGGATCCGATCGCAGACTTCTTGACGCGTCTGCGCAACGCCAACTCGGCGTACCACGACGAGGTGACTCTGCCGCACAGCAAGATCAAGGCCAACATCGCCGAGATCCTCAAACGCGAGGGTTACATCAGCGATTACCGCACCGAGGATGCCCGGGTGGGCAAGTCGCTGGTGGTCCAGCTCAAGTACAGCCCCAGCCGTGAGCGCAGCATCGCCGGCCTGCGCAGGGTGTCGAAGCCGGGTTTGCGGGTGTACGCCAAGTCCACCAGCCTGCCTCGCGTGCTCGGTGGCCTGGGGGTGGCGATCATCTCGACGTCCTCGGGTCTGCTCACCGACCGGCAGGCGGCACGACAAGGCGTGGGCGGCGAAGTCCTCGCGTACGTGTGGTAGCCGGAAAGGACACAGAAAGCTATGTCGCGTATTGGTAAGCAGCCGGTTCCGGTCCCGGCTGGTGTAGATGTCACGATCGACGGGCAGAACCTGTCGGTCAAGGGTCCCAAGGGCACGCTGTCGGTCCAGGTTGCCGAGCCGATCGCGGTTTCGCGCAACGACGAGGGCGCCATCCTGGTGTCCCGTCCCGACGACGAGCGGCGCAGTCGCAGCCTGCATGGGCTGTCTCGCACGCTTATCGCCAACCTCGTCACCGGTGTCACCGTGGGATACACCACCAAGATGGAGATCTACGGGGTGGGCTACCGTGTGGTGGCCAAGGGAAGCGATCTCGAATTCGCACTCGGCTACAGCCATCCGGTGCTGGTCACAGCCCCGGATGGCATCGTCTTCGCGGTGGATACCCCCACCAGGTTCTCCGTTTCCGGAATCGATAAGCAAAAGGTCGGTCAGATCTCGGCGAATATCCGTCGGCTGCGGCGCAACGACCCGTACAAGGGCAAGGGCATCCGCTACGAGGGTGAGCAGATCCGCCGCAAGGTCGGAAAGACAGGTAAGTGACCATGGCTTCCAAAACTGATGGTGCCGCGCCTGCATCGGTGGCGCGTAAGCCGGTGGGCCAGAACATCTCGGCGACCCGACGCGCTGCCCGGATCCGCCGGCATGCGCGGTTGCGCAAAAAGATGTCCGGCACGGCCGATCGTCCGCGCCTGGTGGTCAACCGCTCTTCGCGGCACATCCATGTACAGCTGGTCAACGATGTGACCGGAACCACGCTCGCCGCGGCTTCCTCGATCGAGGCGGGGGTGCGTGCGGTCGACGGCGACAAGAAGGCCCACAGCGTACGGGTCGGTCAGCTCATCGCCGAGCGTGCCAAGGCGGCCGGTATCGACACAGTCGTCTTCGATCGCGGTGGCTACACCTACGGCGGCCGGATCGCTGCGCTGGCTGATGCCGCGCGCGAGAGAGGGCTGAAGTTCTAGTGACGATTGACTATCACACCAACGGAAGGACCGCATGATGGCGGAACAGACTTCGGCTGACGCGGCTGGCATCACCGGCCAAGGCGCCGGCGTTCCCACCGCCGGCACCCGCCATGACGAGCGGGGTGGCCGCGGGGAGCGCCGCGGCCGGCGTGAAGACCGCGGACGCGGTCCCCGCGAGGAGCGCGGCGACAAGAGCAATTACCTGGAGCGGGTAGTCACGATCAACCGGGTGTCCAAGGTCGTCAAGGGCGGCCGCCGGTTCAGCTTCACCGCGCTGGTCATCGTGGGCGACGGTAAGGGCATGGTGGGTGTCGGTTACGGCAAGGCGAAGGAAGTTCCGGCCGCGATCGCCAAGGGTGTCGAGGAGGCGCGCAAGAAGTTCTTCCGAGTTCCGTTGATCGGTGGCACGATCATTCATCCTGTCCAGGGCGAAGCCGCTGCGGGCGTGGTGATGCTGCGGCCGGCCAGCCCCGGTACCGGTGTCATCGCAGGCGGAGCCGCACGTGCGGTGCTGGAATGCGCAGGCGTACATGACATCCTGGCCAAATCGCTGGGCAGCGACAACGCGATCAACGTGGTGCATGCCACCGTTGCCGCGCTCAAACTGCTGCAGCGGCCCGAAGAGGTGGCGGCTCGTCGTGGGCTGCCGATCGAGGACGTCGCTCCGGCCGGCATGCTGCGTGCGCGTCGCGAGAGCGAAGCGCTGGCTGCCGCCGCTGCACGCGAGGGAGTGTCCAGCCATGGCTGAACTGAAGATCACCCAGGTGCGCGGCACCGTCGGTGCCCGCTGGAAGCAGCGCGAAAGCCTGCGGACGTTGGGTCTGCGCAAGATCCGCCAATCGGTGGTGCGTGAGGACAACCCGCAGACGCGCGGCCTGATCAGGGCTGTGCACCACCTCGTCGAGGTTGAAGAGGTCTAAGACGAATGAGCGTAATCAAACTTCACGACCTGAAACCGGCGCCCGGTTCCAAGACGGCCAAGACGCGCGTCGGTCGTGGTGACGGTTCCAAGGGTAAGACCGCGGGCCGGGGCACCAAGGGCTCCAAGGCGCGCAAGAACATCCCGGCAACGTTCGAGGGCGGGCAGATGCCGATACACATGCGGCTTCCCAAGCTCAAGGGTTTCCGCAACCGTTTCCGCACCCAGTACGCCGTCGTCAACGTCGGTGACATCGAGCAAAGCGTTCCCGGGCGGCGGTGTCGTCGGTGTCGACGAATTGGTCGCAAAAGGCCTGGTTCGTAAGAACACCCTGGTCAAAGTCCTCGGCGACGGCAAGCTGTCCGCGAAGGTCGATGTGACGGCGCACAAGTTCAGCGGCAGTGCCCGTGAGGCGATCACCGCTGCCGGAGGTAGCGCCACCGAACTGTAGTCGGTTCGTAGCGAGCGCCCCTGCCGTTGGCAGGGGCGCTCGCTTTCTCCGGCCGTTCTCCGGCCGACGCCATGCCGTCGGGCTGCTGAGACGTTAGACTGCGCATGTCCGAGCAAACAAAGGAACGACCATGACCGCCTACCGTTTCGCGGCATTCATCGCTGCGATGGCCGTGGCGGCATGCGTCGGCACTGCGGGCGTTGCGGGCGCGGTCCCCGCCCCCGCTTATCCCGATGACCAGCGGTTCGCCGATGCGGTAAAGGCCTTGGGGCTCCCAGCGGGGCCCGATGTCGATCTGCCCGCGGTGGGACACAGAATCTGCGAAATGATCACTAGGGGCCGGGCGAGCAACATCAACCCCGTCCCGACGGTGCGTGGCGTCGTGACCACCTTGCAGAACACCGGCATGAGCCGCGGGCAGGCGATTGGACTGATGCGGGCCTCGGTCGCAGTCTATTGTCAGCAGCACGCCTCGGTGGTGGGGCGGTAGGGCGTGCCGCCGCGGTGCCATCGTCGTGACCGACCGTCGCGCTGGCTCCCACCTGCGTGTCACTGACGGCCTGAGAACATGGTTGCGCGGTCGGGGCTGATGGTCTGCGACGCGTTGCGGTCATGTCGGTAGGCTCGGTCGCATGTTCTCGTTCGTGCCGGGCTTCCCCGGCGTTGGTGACATCCGGGCGGTGGTCCGCAAGGTCGACACGGCCCGCCACCGCGGCGTGCCCGACGGCTGCATCCTGGAGCTTGATCTGCAGGCCGTTCCCCATGAGACGGCCGGTTTCGATCCGCTGGTGCTGCTGTCGGGCATTGCCGGAGCTCCGCGCCCGCTGTTGTTGCGGGAAATGGTGGCGGCGATACACCGCGCCGCCGACGACGACCGGGTCGCCGGGCTCATCGCGCGGGTACAGTTGGCCGCGGCCCCACCGGGGCCGGTGCAGGAACTGCGCGAGGCTATCGCGGCGTTCACCGCTGCCAAGCCGTCGCTCGCCTGGGCGGAAACGTATCCGGGCACGCTGGCCTACTATCTGGCATCGGCGTTCGGCGAGGTGTGGATGCAGCCGTCGGGCACAGTCGGCCTGATCGGCTTCGCCACCAGCCCGCTGTTTCTGCGCAACGCTCTGGAAAAGGCGGGTGTGCAGGCACAGTTCGTCGCTCGCGGCGAATACAAGTCCGCGGCAAACCTTTTCACCCAGGACAGCTACACCGACGCGCACCGCGAAGCGGACACCCAGCTGGTGCGGAGCCTGCATGCCCAGGTCTGGCGCGGTGTTGCCGAATCGCGCGGTATCGACGTCACGGCCATGGATCTTCTCGCGGACCGGGCGCCGCTGCTGCGTGACGACGCCCTTGCCGGTGGCCTCGTCGACCGCATCGGATTCCGTGAAGACGCCTACGGCAGGATCGCGGAACTTGTCGGTGCGGAAGGAATTTCACCTGGCGAAGGCGATCCCGACGCAGGGGATGCGCCGCCGCGCCTGTACTTGTCGCGCTATGCGCGCGCCGTTACACCCGCCCTCCCCAAACCCTCGGTGCCCGGTTTGACGCCCACACCGAAGATAGCCGTCGTCACCGTGGCCGGCCCGATAGTCAGTGGCCGGGGCGGCCGGCAACTATCGCCCTTCGGTACATCGAGCGCGGGCGGCGACACCATCGCAGCGGCTCTTCGAGAGGCTTCCGCCGATGACGAGATCGCCGCGATCGTGCTGCGGGTCGACAGCCCCGGGGGTTCGGTGAACGGGTCGGAGACCATCTGGCGCGAGGTGGTCCGCGCCAGGGAAAGCGGCAAGCCCGTGGTCGCGTCGATGGCAGCGGTGGCGGCCTCCGGCGGCTACTACGTGTCGATGGGCGCCGACGCGATCGTGGCGAACCCGGGCACCATCACCGGTTCGATCGGTGTCGTCACCGGCAAACTGGTGGCACGCGATCTCAAGGGCCGCTTGGGGGTCGGTTCCGACGTCGTGCGCACCAACGCCAATGCGGACGCGTGGTCAGCCAATGCGCCGTTCACCGAGCAGCAGCACGCGCATGTCGAGGCCGAGGCCGACCTCTTCTACGCCGACTTCGTCGAACGTGTGGCGCAGGGCAGGGACCTCACCCCGGCCGAGGTGGACGGTGTCGCCCGGGGACGGGTGTGGACCGGGGCCGATGCTGCCGAGCGGGGTCTGGTCGACGAACTGGGCGGGTTGCGTGCCGCGATCCGGCGAGCCAAGGTGGCCGCCGGGATCGATGTCGACGCCAAGGTCCGGGCTGTGCACTACCCGGGGTCTTCGTTGCGGGACATGGTGCGGCCCAAACCGTCGTCACAGCCCGCCGCGGCCTCGGCGCTGGAGTTGTTCGGGGGTCTGCTGGCCCGGTCGGTCGCCGAGGTCGTCGACCAGGCCCAAAAGTCGGTGGCCGGCGCACACGTGGTCTGGCTGGGCAACTGGCGCTTCTAGGCCCACACCAGCGCCGTCGAAACGGACGCCACGCAGGAAAAGTGCGAGTAGCGCTCTGCGTGGTGTCGATCTCGGCGAAGGTTAGCCGGGCCAAGTGGCGCTGACGTAGACGATCTCGCCGAGCGGCGAGGTGTCCGGCGTTGTCGGAACGGGCAGGCCGTATTCGACGAACAGGTCGTCACCTGGTGAGCCGGTCACCTCCCAGCCTTTCTCGCGCAGGTACTCCATGACGTGACTGCGTTGCCCGGCGTACACCAGGCTTGCCATGTCCGTGTCCAGGCCGTGGTGACGCATCGGAGCCGACATCTCCCGCGCCTTCTCGGGGTCGAAGCTCATGATGCCGGGGGCATGTTCGGTACCGATCGAGCTTCCGGGCGCGGAGAGCGCGGTGATGTCGTCGAACAACCGGTCCTGGGCCGTCGGCGGCAGATAAACGAGTAGGCCCTCGGCCAGCCATGCGGTGGGTGCTGAGCTGTCGAAACCCGCGGCCCGCAGTGCAGTCGGCCAGTCGTCGCGCAAGTCGATTCCGATCGTCCGACGGGTAGCCTTCGGTGCCGCGCCGATTGCCGTCAACGTGTTGGTCTTGAACGCGATGACCGCGGGCTGATCGAGTTCGTAGACGACGGTGTCTTTCGGCCACGGCACCCGGAACGCCCGGGCGTCCAGCCCCGAGGCGAGGATGACCGCCTGCCGCACACCGCCGGCTGTTGCCGCCGTGAGGTAGTCGTCGAAGAACTTGGTCCTTACGGCAATCCTGTCGATCATCGCCCGTACCCGCTCCGGCGAGGAGTCCGGAATCGGAATCTGCGCCGGGTCCAGGTCGCCGTCGATCATCCTGGTGAAGAAGTCGATGCCGACCGCCCGGACCAGGGGAGCGGCGTAGGGGTCGTCGATGAGGCTGTCCGGTTCGGCGCTGGCGAGCGCCCGTCCCGCCGCGATCAGCGTGGCCGTCACGCCCACGCTGGAGGCCGGGTCCCAGGAGTCGTGGTCGGTGCGCGTCATGACTGTTCCCGGCGGCGAATCGCGGTCACCGCGATCGAATCCTGCAGCGGGATCGCCGACCCGTCATCCGGCCACGCCCGGCCGTAGCCGGAGAAGACGTCCCTGCGGTTGCGGGTGTGTACGTCCCACCCGCGCTGGCGCAGGTAGTCCGCCACATGACTGCGCTCCCCGGCATAGAACAGGTGGGTGAAGTCGATGTCGAAACCTTGGTCCTGCCAGGCCGCGGCGACGTCCTTGGCGCGCTCGGCGAGCGCCGCGCCGAAGTCCCCACCGTGAAACTCCGTGGCGATCCGGCTGCCCGGCGCCGACACCGCCGTGATGTCGTCGAACAGCCGGTCCTGGGCCTCGGGCGGCAGATACATCAGCAGGCCCTCGGCACTCCATGCCGTCGGTTGGGTGGCATCGAAACCGCGCTCGCGCAACGCCGCCGTCCAGTCCTCCCGCAGGTCGATCGGCACAGTGCGCCGCTGCGCGGATGGTTCGGCGCCGATCTGCGACATCGCCGCGGTCTTGGCCGCGATCACCCGGGGCTGGTCGACCTCATAGACCACCGTGCCCGCCGGCCAGGGCAGCCGGTACGCCCGCGAGTCGAGCCCGGAGGCCAGGATCACCGCCTGCCGGATACCGGCGGCGCCCGCGTCGGTGAAGAAGTCGTCGAAGAATCGGGTTCGCACGGCCATGATGTCGGTCATCATCCGCATGCCTGAGCCGGTCTGGTCGGCCGGAATCTCGACATCACCGTCGACAAGTCTGGTGAAGAAATCGATGCCGGCGGCGCGCACCAGCGGTGCTGCATAGGGGTCGACGACGAGCGGTTCCGGCTCCTGGCCGGCCAGTGCCCGCGCGGCCGCGACCATGGTGGCGGTCGCGCCCACGCTCGATGCGAGGTCCCAGTTGTCGCGGTCGCTGCGTGCCATCGGTCTACCTCCTTGCGCTGACGTAGTCGATGCTGACGAAGCCTTCGCCGGGCTCCAGCGGCATGAACCCGTACTTGACGAGCAGTTCGTTCGTGCTCAGGCTGGTGGTGGTCCAGCCGAGTGCCTGCAAGTAGGCGGTCACGTCCGCCCGGTCGCCCACAAAGACCAGGTCGGCGAAGTCGAGGTCGAATCCGTGGGCGCGCCATTGGTCCGCGCGAACCTGCATGTGCTCGCGGACCGCGTCGGTGTCCAGATCACTCTGTTGCACTACGCCCTCCGCGCCGACGCGGCTGCCCGGCGCGCTGAGCTGGGTGATCTGGTCGAGCAGCCGGTCCTGCCCCTCCGGGGGCAGGTAGCCGAGCAGTCCCTCGGCGATCCACGCCGTCGGTCGGCAGGCGTCGAACCCGGCCTCGGCCAGCGCCGCCGGCCAGTCCTGCCGCAGGTCCATGCCGATCGTGTGCAGTTCTGCGGTCGGCCCGGCGCCGAGTTCGGCCATTCGGCGTGTCTTGAACGCGATCACCTCCGGCTGGTCGATCTCGAACAAGACGGTGCCCTGCGGCCAGTTGAGCCGGTAGCCGCGGGCGTCGAGCCCCGATGCGAGGATCACCGCCTGCCGGATACCGGCGTCGGCGGCGTCGGCGAAGAAATCGTCAAAGAACCGGGTGCGCGCGGCCATCCCGTCGATGAATTGGCCTATTCCGATCGGGGTGTCTCCGCTGTCGAGGTCGGCGGGCGAGAGTTCACCGGTGGCAAGCCGGGCGAAGAAGTCGATGCCGACCGCCTGGACCAGGGGAGCCGCGTACGGGTCGTCGATGACCGGGTTCGCCGCTCGGGTGGCAACAGCTCGCGCGGCGGCCACCATGGTGGCAGTCATCCCCACCGAAGATGCCAGATCCCAGGTGTCGTTGTCGGTACGCGCCATGATCCACTCCAGACGGTTTAGTTAGATGATTTAACGAGATACCGACGAGCGTACTCGCTCACATCCCGCGGGCTTCCGGTGAAAGGCTTCAACCTGACGGATGCCGGGCCGGGCCGGGCCAACTGTTAGTCTCGTACACTGATCGGCGCGCGACCCACCGACCCGCCCACGGGCAGGTCCGGGCAGCACGGCCGCGTCAGCACAAGGACAATCCAGACGCTGGCCATCACCAGCCTCACCGGCACGCCGCGGTCGCCAGTCCGGCCGCGCAGGAGGAAGAGTGCTCTCCGCTTTCATCTCGGCGCTGCGAACACCGGACCTGCGGCGGAAGATCCTTTTCACCCTCGGGATCGTGATCCTGTATCGGGTCGGTGCTTCGTTGCCGTCGCCAGGCGTCAACTACGCCAACGTGCACCAGTGCATCGAGCAGGTCAGTGGCGGCGACTCGTCTCAGATCTACTCGCTGATCGATTTGTTCTCCGGCGGCGCGCTGCTGAAGCTTTCGGTGTTCGCGCTCAATGTGATGCCCTATATCACCGCGAGCATCATCGTGCAGCTGCTCGTCGTCGTGATCCCGCGCTTCGAGCAGCTCCGCAAGGAGGGGCAATCCGGCCAGGCCAAGATGACCCAGTACACGCGCTACCTTGCGGTGGCGCTGTCCGTTCTGCAGGGCGCAGGCATCGTGGCGGCGGCCGCCAGCGGCAACCTGCTCCAGGGCTGCACGCTGGACATCATCCCGAACCAGAACGTTTTCAAGCTGGTGCTGATCGTCCTCGTGATCACGGCGGGGTCGACATTGCTGATGTGGTTGGGTGAACTGGTCACCGAGCGCGGCATCGGCAACGGCATGTCGCTGATCATCTTCGGCGGCATCGCGGCCCGCATTCCGGCCGAAGGCAAAGCCATCCTGGACGGTCGCGGCGGCGTGGTCTTCACCCTTGTCTGCGTGGCCGCACTGCTCATCATCATCGGGGTGGTGTTCGTCGAACAGGGCCAGCGCCGGATTCCGATCCAATACGCCAAGCGAATGGTGGGCCGGCGGATGTACGGCAGCACATCGACTTACCTGCCGTTGAAGGTCAACCAGGCCGGCGTCATCCCTGTCATCTTCGCGTCGTCGTTGATCTACATGCCGCTTCTGATCACGCAGATCGTCCACATGAGCCGTTCCGCACCCGCCAACAGCTGGTGGGACAAGTTCGTCGGCAACTACTTGTCGAATCCGGCCGACCCGATCTATATCGCGGTCTACTTCGGTCTGATCATCTTCTTCACCTACTTCTACATCTCGGTCACGTTCAACCTCGACGATCAGGCAGACCAGATGAAGAAATACGGCGGGTTCATCCCGGGTGTTCGTCCGGGCAAGCCGACCGCGGACTATCTGCGCTACGTCCTGAGCAGGATCACCCTTCCGGGGTCGATTTACCTGGGTGTGATTGCCGTATTGCCCAACCTGTTCCTGGAGATCGGGAACGCCGGCGGCAGTGTCCAGAACTTGCCGTTCGGTGGCACAGCGGTTCTGATCATGATCGGCGTGGGTCTGGACACGGTTAAGCAGATCGAGAGTCAGCTCATGCAGCGCAACTATGAAGGGTTCCTCAAGTGAGAATCGTTTTGCTCGGCCCGCCCGGGGCGGGTAAAGGCACACAGGCGGTGCAGCTGGCTGAAAGGCTCGGCGTTCCCCAGATCTCCACCGGTGAGCTCTTCCGGCACAACATCGAGACCGAAACCCCGCTCGGTCTGGAGGCGAAGCGCTACCTGGATGCCGGCGACCTGGTTCCCGCGACATTGACGAACGCCCTCGTAGACAGCCGCCTGGACGAACCCGACGCCGCCGCCGGGTTCATCCTGGACGGGTTCCCGCGCTCGGTCGAACAGGCCCAGGCGCTCGACGACATGCTGTACAAGCGCGGCGTCAAGCTGGACGCGGTGGTGGAATTCCGGGTTCCCGAAGACAAATTGGTAGCACGCCTGCTGGGCCGTGGCCGCGCCGACGACACCGAAGAGGTCATCCGCAACCGGATGGAGGTGTACCGCGCAGCGACGGCACCGCTGCTGGACTACTACCAGTCCGAGTTGAAGACCGTTGAAGCGGTGGGTGCGGTCGACGAAGTCTTCGCCCGAGCCCTGCGGGCGCTCGGCCGCTGAGGCCGTCGGACTCATGACCTCGCTGCCGCGGTTGCGGAACCGTAAAGTGGTCGCACCGCGCAGCGCCGGTGAGCTCGACATCATGACCGCGGCCGGGGCGGTGGTGGCCGCAGCGCTGCAGGCGGTGCGCGATGCCGCCCGACCCGGGGTGTCGACATTGGCCCTGGACGAGATCGCCGAAGCCGTCATCCGCCAGTCAGGTGGTACACCGTCCTTCCTGGGCTATCACGGCTACCCCGCATCGATCTGCTCGTCGGTCAACGATCGGGTGGTGCATGGCATTCCATCCGGAGGCGAGGTGCTCACGCCCGGCGATCTGGTGTCGGTCGACTGTGGCGCGATCGTTGACGGCTGGCACGGCGACGCGGCCGTCACCTTCGGCGTCGGGTTGCTCGCCGCCGACGACGAAGCGCTGTCGGCTGCGACCCGGGAGTCCATGGAGGCGGGTATCGCGGCAATGGTGCCGGGTAATCGGCTTTCCGATGTCTCCCACGCTATCGAACGGGGCACCCGTGCGGCGGAGGCGAAATATGGTCGACGGTTCGGGATCGTCGCGGGCTACGGCGGCCACGGCATCGGACGTCAGATGCACATGGAACCGTTCCTGGCCAACGAGGGGCTGCCCGGTCGGGGTCCGATGCTCGCCGCCGGTTCGGTGCTGGCGATAGAGCCGATGCTGACGCTGGGCACGGTGAAGACCCGGGTGCTCGAAGACGAATGGACCGTTGTCACCGCCGACGGTTCGCGTGCGGCGCACTGGGAGCACACCGTCGTGGCCACCGAGGACGGACCACGCGTTCTCACTGTGCCCCGGGGATAGCATCGCCGGAAAGTTCGGAGCAGACTTGAACTGATCGGCCGCCTATCTCGTTGTCAGGGTGGAGGCAAGGATGGACCATTCCGAGACCGCGCTGATGCGGATGCTTTACGACGAACATGCCGCCGCGCTGTGGCGGTACGCGATGCGCCTGACGGGGGATCGGGCACGCGCCGAGGATGTGGTGCAGGAAACGCTGCTGCGGGCCTGGCAGCACCCCGAGGTCACCGAAGACACCGAGCGGTCGGCTCAGGCCCTGGTTGTTCACTGTCGCTCGCAACATGATCATCGACGAGCACCGCAGTCCGCGATTCCGAAAGGAGAACGGGTCGCTGGATTCGGTCTTGGACACCGCCCAAGCGCCGGCGAACGCCGGGCCGGACGAAGTCAACGCCGCGCTGGACCGGTTGCTCATCAGCGATGCGCTCGCACAGCTCTCACCAGAACACCGCGCGGTGATCCGACGCTCGTATTTTCTCGGTTGGACGACTGCGCAGATCGCGGAGGATCTCCAGATCCCGGAAGGCACTGTGAAATCTCGGCTGCACTACGCGGTCCGGGCGCTCCGGTTGACGTTGCAGGAGATGGGGGTGACGCGATGACATCCGATCCCCGCAAAGATCAGAACGCTGGACTCCAAGGCGTCACCGATGACCCGTACTCCATGTGGGATGCCGCCTATGTACTTGGTTCGCTGTCGAGCAACGAGCGCCGCGAGTTCGAGGCACACCTGGACACCTGCCGTCCATGTCGCGGCGCGGTCACCGATCTCAGCGGTATGCCCGCGCTGCTGGCGCTGTTGGACCGCGACGAGATGGCGACATCGGACGAGGCTCCCGTGGAACCGCCGCCGTTGCGTCCTGAGGTGTTCGACGCGCTACTGGCCAAGGTGAGCTGGCGACGACGCCGGGCACGGTGGACGGTCTGGACAGCGACCGCCGCGGCAGCCGCGGTGTTGGCGCTGGGCGTATTCGTGGCGGTGGGTCCGAGTGCGGTCGGCTCGGGGCACGCGACACGCACCAGCATTGCCGCGATGACCATGGCGCCGGTGGCGACTTCGGAACTGGCCGCGACGTTCACCCTGACCAGTCAAAGCTGGGGCACGAACATCGAAATGACATGCACCTACGTTGAGCCGGCCGAAGCAGGCGTCGGCAATGACGCAGAGCAAGACGGCGAGTTGGCGATGGTGGCTGTCGGCCGCGACGGTCGTCATGTCCAGCTGTCGACCTGGAAGGCGCAAGAAGGAACAACGGCCCTGCCAGTGGCGAGTACATCGATGTCCATCGACGAGATCGCAGCCGTGCAAGTGGTTTCCGCGGATACCGGAAGCGTTCTGCTGCAACGTAACTTGTAATTTTCCGCGGATTGGATGAACCACATCCATCCGGCCGTCGTATACCTGTCAGAGTTTCAGGGGCAGGTGATGGAATGGCCAGGAAGCGGCGGGTGGTTGACCACATCGTCGACCACCTTGCGACGGGCGGGGTCGAGTTTCTTTTCGGGGTCGGTGGCGCCAATATCGAAGACCTTTACGACGCAGCACATTTCCGCGATGGGATCACCGCGGTATTGGCCAAGCACGAGTTCTCGGCTGCGACCATGGCCGATGGCTACAGTCGAGCGACCGCCGGTCTGGGTGTGGTCATGGCAACCTCGGGTGGCGGATCTCTGAATCTCGTTCCAGCACTGGGTGAATCGTTAGCGAGCGGAGTTCCATTGCTTGCGCTGGTCGGCCAGCCCCCGATGGCACTGGACGGGTGCGGCAGCTTCCAGGACACCAGCGGCCGAAACGGGTCGTTGGATGCGATGGAGTTGTTCTCGGCGGTTTCGTTGTTCTGCCGGCGTATTCGCGATCCCGAGGACATATTCGACGCGCTGCCGGCGGCGGTTGCCGCTGCACACGCCGGCGGTCCGTCGGTAATTCTGCTGCCCAAGGACATTCAGCAGAGCGAGATTGAAATACGCCCGAATAATAAAAGCGTTCAGCAGATTGCGAGCCCACCATCGGTCGATGTCACGCAAATTGCGCGGGCATTGCGGCGCGCGCGCGGACCGGTCGTCATCATCGCCGGAGAGCAGGTGGCCCGCAACGACGCTCGCGTCGAACTGGAGAGACTGCGATGCATACTTGGGGCACGCCTGGCGACCGTACCGGACGCCAAGGATGTCAGCGCTCATGCCGATCTCGGCGTCACCGGCGTGATGGGACATCGAGGGGTCGCCGATGCGCTGAGCGGGGCGGGACTGTGCCTGATCGTCGGAACCCGATTGGCGATGACAGCGCGGGCGGGACTCGACGATGGTCTGGCAACCGTTCCGACACTGTCGATCGGCGCGGTGGCGCCGTTCGTTCCATGCACTCACATCCATTGCACTGACTTGCGGCACTTGTTGGCGCAGTTGTTGATTGCCTTGTCACCGGGCCGCCGCACCAGTCACGACGGTACCGCTGATCCGGTCAACTTACAGCCGCCGGCATATCTCGGTCCCGGCGTGCGATACCGCGATGTAATTGCGGTGCTGGACCGCGGCCTGCCGTCCGACGTCGACATCGTCGTGGATGCGGGCAATACCGGTGCGGCCGCGATCCACCACCTTCCCCCGCGGCGTGGCGGCCGTTTCCTGGTGGCACTCGGCATGGGCGGAATGGGCTACAGCTTCGGCGCCGGTGTCGGAATGGCGTTCGGCCGCAAGCGCAGAACGGTCGTGATCGCGGGCGACGGCGCATTCTTCATGCACGGCATGGAGATTCATACCGCAGTCGAATACGGTCTGCCCGTCACGTTCGTTCTGCTGAACAACAACGCGCACGCGATGTGCGTCACGCGCGAACAGCTTTTCTACGACGGGCTCTACAGCTACAACCGGTTCGCGCCAAGCCGGCTCGGCTCCGGTCTGGCGCGCATGTTCCCCGGTCTGGACGCGGTGGACGTCGACACCGTCGACGAGTTGCCCTGCGCACTGCGCCGGGCGCTGTCGGTACCGGGTCCGTCTGTCGTGAGCATCACATGCTCGGCCGACGAGATACCCCCGTTCGCGCCCTTCATCAATGCCGCACAGCAGTTTTCAAGGAATGTCCCGCAACAGAAAGGAGTCAGGCACGATGTCGCTGCCAGCGCTTGACGATATCGTCGAACCGATTGACGGAGTCACCCGCATCGAAACCAGCCCGCGGGAAAAGGCGACGCCGATCATCATGGAGATGATGCGGTCGGTTTACCCGCACGACCGGGTCTTCGGCCAGTACTGCACGGTCAACGACTACATCGACTGCCCACCCGACCAGCTCTACGAGTACTTGTCGGACACCCGCAGCCTTGAGGAATGGACCTACAGCCTGCGCGGCTTCACCCCCACCGACGAGCCCGGACTCTGGCTCGCCTACGACCGGCTGGGCACACAGACCGAGATCTATACCCGCACCGTCGCCAATCCGCAGGCCCGCACCGTGGACTACCACTGCGCGTGGGACCAGGGACACCACCTCTGGATGATCTACCTGATGCGGGTCGTCGATGCGCAGGTGGTGCTCGACAAGCCGGGCTCGGTGGTGCTGTGGACCAATTGCCGCCACCCGTTCTACGACCACAACCCCTATCCGGAGACTGCGCCCGCCGACCGTCCGGTGTGGGTGGGTGACTTCTGGGACATGTTCGGTGCCGGACATCTGCTCGAACTGCACAACCTCAAGGCCATCGCGGAATACCGCCACCACCACGGCCTGCCGATCTCCCCGCGCTGGATGAGGTGATCGAGGTGACTACATCCGGCATACCGGTCAGTCTGCTCGACGTCTCCGCATACCTGCCCGGCGAACCGATCGGTGTGGACTACTACGAGCACTTCGCAGGCTCTGACGATCTGCGCGACAACCTGATGTTCCGGGCACCCCGTTACCGGCACCACGTCGGGCCCGACGAGACGGCGACCGACATGATCGAGCGCGCGGCCGCAGGTCTGGTCGACCGGCACGGGCATGACGTGGTCGTGGGCGTCGACGTGCTCATAACCCACACCCAACTGCCCGACATGCCCTTCTACGGCGGGGGCGGGGCAATCGCCCACCGGCTGGGGATGCGGCCCAGCTGGGTGATAGACCTGCACAACGGTGGCTGTGCCGCGTTCGTCCTGGGGTTGGCGCTGGCCCGTCAGCTTCTGGCCTCCGGCGCGGGACGAACCGCGTTGATCGCGGTCGCGCAGAACGCCGCCGGACAGGTTTTCGATCAGCCGGGGGTTCGGCGCAAGGCGCAGGCTGCGGTGCCGGGCGACGGGGCGGCGGTCGGCCTGGTTGCCGTCGACGACCGCTCGCCGATCCTGGACGTCGAATGCCGGACCTATGGCGAGTACGCCGGCGACATGACGATCGCGGTCGACCCGCCGCGCAAATGGTGGCAACCCGGGACCGGCGAAGGCTGTATCGGGTTCACCGAATCCAAGATCACCAAGGTGCTGGCCCGGGGTAACCGGCAGGTTCCCGAGGTGGCGCTGGCGGTCTGCGACCGCATCGGTGTGCAGTCCCGCGATGTCGACCTTCTGGTCACCAACCAGCCCAACAGGGTGTTCCTGCGCAATTGGCGTGAAGCCCTCGAACTACCACGGGAGCGGCACCGCGACACGTTCGACGACTGCGGCAATCTGTTCGCCGCAGGTATCCCGGTCAACTTCGATCGAGCCGTGTGCGACGGCCAGATTGGGCCGGGCGACCTGGTGCTCATGGCGGCTTTCGCGCATGCCGGCGATTTCGCCGGGGCCGCCGCCGTCCGCTGGGGCGGTCGTGACTGATGGGCACGCTGAATCGGGATGTGGCGTCCATCGTCACTGTGCCCAGCGGCGTCGACCCGTTGGCGTTGTCGCTCAACGAGAATCCATTCCCGCCGCTGCCGGCTGTGCAGTCTGCGCTCGTCCGGTCCGCCGGCGCGGCCAACCGGTACCCGGAATTCCTGCCCGAACGGCTGCGCAGGCTGATCGCGGCGCACATCGGCGTCGAGGAAGAGCAGGTGGTACCGGGTGCCGGCGCCTCGGGCGTGGCAATGCAGGTGGTGCATGCCATCACCGAACCCGGCGACCGGATCGTCATGGCAAGCCCGACATTCGACGGATATCCGATCTTTGCCCAGACCGCCAAGCTGGTTTCGGTGACCGTTCCGCTGGATGCGCATGGCCACCACAACCTCGACGCGATGGCGGATGCCGCTAAGTCGGCACGGGTCGTGGTGTTGTGCCGTCCGCACAATCCGAGCGGCACACTGGAGTCGGCAGCCGCCGTCGAGCGATTTCTGCTTCGGGTGCCATCCGACACCGTGGTCCTGCTCGACGAGGCCTATATCGAGTTCGCTTCGCCGGAGCACCACATCGACGGAGCGGCGTTGGTCCGGCGGTTCCCGAATGTGGTGGTGCTGCGCACATTTTCGAAGGCCTACGGCCTGGCTGGTCTGCGGATCGGCTACGGGTTCGGCGCGCCGGAGCTGGCCGGGAAGCTGTGGGCCATGCAGTTACCGTTCGGCATGGGCATCACCGTTCTGGCCGCCGTGGCGGCCTCCTACGACGCGGAAGCGCAACTGCAACAACGGATTCGCAAGATCTGCGCAGAGCGGCGCCACCTGCGGATGCGGCTGCGCTCAGCCGGGATCTACAGCACTGATGGACACGCGAATTTCGTGTACCTGCCCCCCACGGGACGGCCATGGCGGCAGGTGTTCGACGGCTCCGGTCCGCGAGTGCGCCACTATGCCGACGGCGCGGTCCGGATCACGGTCGGCGATCGCGCCTCGACGAGGGCGGTCCTGGCAGCGCTGCACTGACCGCGCGAAGACGCACGGTCGCGGCGGCACGACCGTCAGCACGATGGGCGGCGCATTGCAAACGGTTTAATGAGCAGGTGGCCGATCCGTCCAATCCGCCCAGCTCTCAGGAGAAGCGCGATCCCATCGCCCAGGCACGCGCCAATTGGGAGCGCGCCGGCTGGGGCACGGTCGCCGAGGGAATGGTCGCCGTCACCTCGGTGATGCGGGCCCACCAGATTCTGCTGGCCCGGGTCGAGAATGCCTTGCGCCCCTATGACCTGAGCTTCTCTCGGTTCGAACTGCTTCGGCTGCTGGCCTTCAGCCGCACCGGCGCCCTGCCCATCACCAAGGCGTCCGACCGGCTGCAAGTGCACGTAACCAGCGTCACGCATGCGATCCGACGGCTGGAGGCCGGCGGACTCGTCCAGCGGCTGCCCCATCCCAGCGACGGGCGAACAACACTCGTGGCGATCACCGACCTGGGACGAACCACCGTCGAGGATGCGACAGTGACGCTCAACGACATGGTGTTCGCTGACATCGGCATGTCCGCAAACGAGTCGCGGACCCTCATCTCCTCCATCGAAACCTTGCGACACAGGGCAGGTGATTTCTGAGTGGACCGGCCCACGCGCCGCCACATCGCCGGCGCCCGATCGAGCGACTCGATCAGTTCTTGCGCAACATTGTGATGACAGCGCTGAAGTCCTTGTCGGCGTTCTCGGCGGCGAACGCCGCGTAGATTCCGGCAGCGTGCCTGCCCAAGGGCGCTGCCGAGCCGGTTGACTCCACCGCATCCATCGCCAGTCCGAGGTCCTTGTGCATCAGCGCGGTCGTGAAGCCCGGCGCAAAGCCGCTGTTGGCCGGCGATGTGGGCACGGGCCCCGGGACGGGACAATTTGTGTGCACTGCCCAGCAATTCCCGGTCGCACCGGTGATCACGTCGAACAACGATTGAGCTGACAGTCCGAGCTCCTCCGCGAGCACGAAAGCCTCGCCGACGACGATTTGCTGTACTGCAAGGACCATATTGTTGCAGAGCTTGGCGGCCTGCCCGGCCCCGGAACCACCGCAGTGGATGATCTTGCCCGCCATCGGAGCCAGTATCGGTTTGGCCTGTTCTACAACGGTCTTCTCGCCGCCGAGCATGAACGCCAGGGTACCCGCGGCCGCGCCCTTGATTCCGCCCGAGACCGGTGCGTCTAGCTGTGCCATACCCTGCTCGACGGCTCGCCGGTGGATTTCGCGGGCATCCTCGACGGAGATGGTCGACGTGTCGATGAACAGTGCACCGGCTTTCGCGATCGGGAGCACCTCGGCGTAACAGTCTTTGACCACCGCCCCGCTGGGCAGCGAGGTGATGACCACGTCCGCGTCCGCAACCGCGGCGGGGCCGCTGCAGAACATCTCGGCGCCCTTGGCCTCTGCGGAGGCCCTGAGTGCGGCCACCGGGTCGAAGCCGTGAACGGCGTGGCCTGCCGCGACGAGGTTCGCCGCCATCGGGCCACCCATATTGCCCAGGCCAAGGAACGCCACCGTGCTCTTCGAACCGGTCATTGACAACCTCTCTCCGCCGCGGCCCGCGCATGGGTCGCCACCGCCCGGCCGATCACCAGGCGCATGATTTCGTTGGTCCCCTCCAGGATCCGGTGCACCCGCAGGTCGCGGACGATCTTTTCGAGCCCGTACTCGCGCAGGTAGCCGTACCCACCGAGCAGTTGCAGGGCTTGGTCGGCGACTTCGAAACAGGCGTCGGTGACGTACCTCTTCGCCATGGCGCACAGTTCGACCTTGTCGGTC
Organism: uncultured Actinomycetota bacterium; assembly: GCA_963846905.1. Lineage (GTDB taxonomy): Bacteria > Actinomycetota > Actinomycetes > Mycobacteriales > Mycobacteriaceae > Mycobacterium. The sequence goes on along the minus strand of CAWJYB010000008.1, from coordinate 167,288 downwards.
GCGTCCGCATCCAGCGCTGATGCTGCCCGCCACAACAAGGTTCGGGACGTCTCCAGTGCGGTGGCCATATCGGCGAGGGTGAACCGTATGGTCGGCTCGTCGATCAGCGCACGCCCGAACGCCTGCCGGTCGCGGACATGGGCGACCGCTTTGTCGAACGCGGCCTGGGCGCCGCCGAGTGAGCATGCTGCGATGTTGAGGCGGCCGCCGTTGAGCCCGTTCATGGCGATCTCGAAGCCCCGGCCCTCGCTGTCGGCACCGCCGAGCATGGCGTCCGCAGGCACTCGCACGCCGTCCAGGACGACTTGTGCAGTGGGCTGGGCGCGCCAGCCCATCTTGGCCTCGTCCGTGCCGAAACTCATTCCGGGCGTGCCCTTTTCGACGATGAACGCCGATATTCCGCAGGGTCCGCCGACTCCGGTGCGGGCCATCACGATGTACAGGTCGGAGGTGCCCGCGCCGGAGATGAACTGTTTGACACCATCGATCACCCAGTCCGAGCGGTGAGTCGATCGGTCTTTGACCGCCCGAGTGCGAAGTGCGGCAGCATCAGAACCTGCGCCGGGTTCGGTCAGGCAATAGCTGGCGATGACCTGCATCGAAGCGAGTTTGGGAACCCATTCCCGGCGCTGCTCGGCGGTTCCATAGGCGTCGACCATCCAGGTGCACATGTTGTGGATGCTCACGAACGCGGCGATCGTCGGGTCGGCCATGGCCAGCTGCTCAAAGATGCGTACCGCGTCAAGCCGGCGCAGGCCGCTGCCGCCGACATCTTCCGAACAGTAGATCGCGGCCATCCCGAGATCGGCAGCCGCGCGCAGCACGTCGGTGGGGAAGTGTTCGGTCGCATCCCACTGCAGGGCCTGTGGTGCGATGTGTTTGGCGGCGAACGCGGCAGCCGTCTGCGCGATTACTCGCTCGTCGTCGTCGAAGTCAAAACGCGGCATCGGACTACTTCATCGTGGGGATGACGAACTCGACACCGTCCCGGATGCCCGACGGCCAGCGCTGCGTGACCGTCTTGACCTTGGTGTAGAACTGGATCGACGCTGGTCCGTGCTGGTTCAGGTCGCCGAAGCCGGACCGCTTCCACCCGCCGAACGTGTGGTAAGCCACCGGCACCGGGATCTGCACGTTGACGCCCACCATGCCCACCTGAACGCGCGAAACGAAATCGCGGGCGGTGTCGCCGTCGCGGGTGAACATCGCGACACCGTTGCCGTATTCATGCGCCGACGGCAACGCCAGCGCTTCTTCGTAGTTCTTTGCGCGCACCATGCACAGCACCGGCCCGAAGATCTCGTCGGTGTAGATCGGCATGTCGGTGCGGACATGGTCGAACAGCGTCGGGCCGATGAAGTATCCGTTCTCCAGGTTGACGTCGTCGAAACTCGTCTCGTCACTCGCACGTAGACGGCCGTCCACCACCAGTTCGCCGCCGGCCTCGACGCCCAGGCGGATGTAGTCGCGCACCCGCCGGAGCGCTGCCTCGGTGACCAGCGGGCCGTAGTCGGCCTTGGGATCCAGGCTGTGGCCGACTCTCAGGTTGTTGATCCGTTCAACCAGGCTGGCGCGCAACCGATTTGCAGTCTCGTCGCCGACCGGAACCGCGACGCTGACCGCCATGCACCGTTCGCCAGCGCTGCCGTACCCGGCACCCACCAGGGCATCGACGGCCTGCTCCAGGTCGGCGTCGGGCATCACGATCATGTGGTTCTTGGCGCCGCCAAAGCACTGCGAGCGCTTACCGTGTGCAGCGGCCGTTGCGTAGATGTACTGCGCGATGTCGGAGGAGCCCACGAATCCGACCGCCTTGACGTCGGGGTGGGTCAAGATCGCGTCGACCGCCTCCTTGTCGCCCTGCACCACCTGGAACACGCTCGGCGGCAGGCCCGCCTCGACGAACAACTCGGCCAGGCGCACCGGCACCGACGGGTCACGCTCGGAAGGTTTGAGGATGAATGCGTTTCCGCATGCCAGCGCCGGGCCGGCCTTCCACAGCGGAATCATGGCCGGGAAGTTGAACGGGGTGATCCCGGCAACTACGCCCAGGGGCTGGCGGATCGAGTAGACGTCGATACCCGAGCCGGCCCCCTCGGTGAACTCGCCCTTGAGCAGGTGGGGAATGCCGACGGCGAACTCGATGACCTCGATGCCGCGCTGGATGTCGCCCCTTGAGTCGGCGAGGGTCTTGCCCTGCTCCAGCGACAGCAGGTGAGCCAACTCGTCGGTGTGGGCGTTGACGAGTTCGATGAACGCCATCATCACGCGTGCCCGGCGCTGCGGGTTCCACGCCGCCCATTGCTTCTGGGCTTCGACCGCGGATCGAACGGCGGCATCGACATCGGCCGCCGCGGCCATCACGACCTCGGCCTGGACCGCGCCGGTGTTGGGGTTCATCACGGCCGCGGTGCGAGTGGACGACAGACGGCTCCGGCGTCCGTCGACGAAGTGCGAAATGTGTGTGGTCATTGAAAACCTTCGCGGAATCACGGGCAATTACTAGGATATCCTAGTAACTTGGCCGGAGGTTGGCAACGCCATCCGCTTGTCCGTGCGCCCTATTCTCGCTAGCGCATACGTGCGCGGAAGGCCTGGGTTTCCGCCCACGTCGGGAGTAGACCCGCTGATCGCACCTGCTCGAGTGTGGGCGCATCGCGATCGCGCTCGGAGCGCATCAGTTCGGAGCCGAAAACGGTCGTAGGCCAGTGGATGCCGATGTCCGGGTCGGTGGGTGAGATGGTGTGTTCAGCGGTGGGGGAATAGCCGGCCGAGCACAGATACATGACGGTCGAATCGTCCTGTAGCGCAAGGAAACCGTGCGCCAGGCCTTCGGAGAGGTAGATGGTGCGGCGATCGCGATCGTCGAGCAGGACCGAATCCCACTGACCGTAGGTGGGCGAGCCGACGCGGATGTCGACGGCGACATCGAACACCGCGCCACGCACGCATGTCACGTACTTGGCCTGGCTGGGCGGAAGTTGGGCGAAATGCAGACCGCGCAACACGCCCGCGGACGACACCGAGCAGTTCGCCTGCCGCATCTGGAAGCGGTGCCCGGCGAAGTCTTCGAACTCCCGGTCGGTGAACCACTCGAAGAAAGTTCCGCGCGGATCGGGTCGCAGGGCCGGGGTGATCTCCCACGCTCCGGGCACCTTGAGTTCACGAAACGCCATCACTGACCACGCTTCCGGTATTCGGTCTCGACCGACTCTTTGAGCGGTTCCCACCACGCCGTGTTGTCGCGGTACCAGTCGATCGTCGCCCTCAGCGCCGCCTCGAAGTCACCGTGCTCGGGTTTCCAGCCCAGTTCGTCGCGAAGCGAGGACGGGTCGATGGCATAGCGCAGGTCGTGGCCGGCCCGGTCGGTGACGTGGTCGAAGTCATCCGGATCGCGGTCCATCGCCACCAGAATCGATTGCAGCACAGCAAGATTCGACCGCTCATTCTCCGCGCCGATCAGATAGGTGCGCCCGGCGGTACCGTCCTGGAGAATCCGCCGTACCGCGCTGTTGTGGTCTTCGACGTGAATCCAATCGCGGACATTGGCTCCGGTGCCGTACAGCTTCGGGCGGCGCCCGGTGAGGATGTTGGTGATCTGGCGTGGGATGAACTTCTCGACGTGCTGGTAGGGCCCGAAGTTGTTGGAGCAGTTGGAGATGGTCGCCCGTACTCCGTAAGACCTCACCCACGCGCGCACCAGCATGTCGGAGGCCGCCTTGGTCGACGAATACGGGCTGGACGGCTGGTACGGCGTCGTCTCGGTGAACCGAGTCGGGTCGTCGAGCTCAAGGTCTCCGTAGACCTCATCGGTGGAGATGTGATGCAGATGTACGCCGTGGCGCCGCACCGCCTCCAGGACGGTGTAGGTGCCGATCACATTGGTATGCAGGAAGGGCTCCGGATCGGCCAGTGCATTGTCGACGTGTGTCTCGGCGGCGAAATGAACGACCGCGTCGGCCTCGGCCACCAGGCTGTCGACCAGGTCCCGATCGGCGATGTCGCCCTCGGCCAACCGGATCTCAGCCGCTACCGCGGCCAGCGATTCGCGGCTGCCGGCGTAGGTGAAGGCGTCGAGGACCGTGACGGCGTCTTCGGGATGATCGCGAACCGCGGCATGAACGAAATTGGCGCCGATGAATCCGGCGCCCCCCGTTACCAGCAAATGCATGGCAGAACCTTACCCGGCTCGGCCGTGCGTCTTTGCCCGGACGGTGCCGGTTCGGACGACTTACGGCCAAACGTGGCAGGTCAGCCGTCAGGTCGCCAGGCCCAGCGGGCCGGCCAATTCGGCCAGAGCGGGCACCAGTTTCTCCGGCCGGGTGAGCACCTGCACGGCGACGTGGTCGGCTCCGGCATCGAGATGACCGAGCAGTCGGGCCGCGATCTGCTCAGCCGTACCGTAGGCGACCGTCGCATCGACCAGGGCGTCGCTTCCGGGTGCGGAAACGTCGGCGTCGGTGAAGCCGAGCCGCTTCCAGTTGTGCAGATAATTCTGCAGGTTCAGGTAGATACCGAGCGCTCTGCGGCCCACCGCGCGGGCATCGTCGGTGTCGGTGGTCATCACGACCTTGTGTTCAGGGGCGAGAAACGCCTGAGGCCCGATGATCTGGCGGGCTTCCGCGGTGTGTTCCGGCGTGGTCAGATACGGATGGGCCCCGGCGCTGCGTTGAGCGGACAAGCGCAGCACCCGCGGCCCGAGCGCGGCTACCACCCGGCGCTCTATGGGAACGCCGTAGGTGTCCAACTCGTCGAGATAATCGTTGAGGGCTTCCAGCGGCTTGCGGTACTCGGTGTGGGCCTCGGGATGGCCGACGCCGATGCCGAGCAGGAACCGCCCCGGGTGGGCCCCGTCGATGCGATGGAACGACTCGGCCACCGGTCCTGGGGCCGCGGTCCAGATGTTGACGATTCCCGTGGCGACCCGCAACGTGCGGGTCGCCTCCAGGATCGGCTCCACCCAGTTGAGTTCGGCGGGCGGCGAGCCTCCGATCCACACCGCGCCGTAGCCCAGCGCTTCGATGTCCTTGGCCTGTTGGGGGGTTACCTGGCGGCCGAACGATCCGAAGCGGCCGAGGTCGGGTTTGGTCATGACCGTTCGAACGCGCGGGCTCGCCGCCGCTATTCCGACTCGGGTGCGGGCGCCTGCAGCGGTAGCAGGATGATGAAACGGGTGTCGCCGGGCTTGGACTCGACTCTCAGGTTCCCGTGATGCTTTTCCACCACGATTCGCCAGGCGAGGTCCAGTCCCAATCCGGTGCCCTGGCCGAAGGGTTTGGTGGTGAAGAAAGGCGTGAAGATGCGGTCGACGATGTCGTCGGGAATGCCCGGACCGTCGTCGCCGATCTCGATGCGAACCGTATCGTCACCGTCGCGGGTGGTGCGCACGCTCAGAGTTCCGCGCTCACCCATGGCTTGGATCGCGTTGTCGATGATGTTGGTCCAGACCTGGTTGAGATCGCCTGGGTAGCAAAAGATTTCAGGGACCGCGGGGTCGTACTCCCAGACTTTTCCGATGGGCTTGTCCGGGCCGACCCGGTCACCAAACATCGTCAGCGTGCTCTTGAGCAGATCGCGCAGGTTGGCGCGCTGGTACTGTGCGCGATCCATCTGCGAATACTGCTTGGCCCCGGCCAGCAGCGCCGAAATGCGCTGACTCGCTTCGGCGATCTGGTTCATCAGCAGCTCGGTGTCGATCGTGTACTTCAGCCAGCCGATGGCGCCCTGCAGCGACGCTGAGCAGTCGACCTGGTCGACCGAGGCCGAGACGCGCTCCAGCCAGCCGCTGTCCAGGCCCGCCTCGACGAACGTCGGCGCATAGTCCCAGGCACCCTCGATTCCGTGCTCGTCGAGCCAATCGCCGATCTGATCCTCTCGGTCCGCGGTCTCCAGAGCGGTGAGTTCCTGCCCGGCCGATTTGGCCACCTGTTCGGCGACCTCCTCCTGGATCGCGACCAATGTCCGTAACGCATCGGGGGTGAATCGGCCGTCGGCAAGCATCGACAGCTTGTGGCGCATCTTGCCGACCCGGTCGCGCAGATCGGCCACGGCGCGTGCATTGGCCGCCGCCGGGTTGTTGAGCTGGTGGGTCAGGCCGGCGGTGATCGTGCCCAGCGCGAGCAGCTTTTCGCGCTGGTCGATGAGTTTTCGCTGGCGCAGACCGCCGACTTTGAGGCCCTCCAGCAGATGCACCGCCATGGGGAACTCCGATTTCACGAAGTTCCCGAACTCGGCGGCGTCGAGGACGAAGAACTTCGAGGGCACGGTTACCCGTACCGAGGACTCATACACGTGGGGCACACCGTCGACGTAGGCGCTCCACGCCCCGCAGTAGACGCCACGCTGGGACGTGCGCGTCGTGACGATGTCGTCGCCGCCGGACCGTTTCGACATCACCAGCTCACCGTCGATGAGGACGTAGAAACATGTCGCCGGCTCGCCTTCGACACAAATGTTTCCCGGCTCGTAGTGGGCGATGTGGCCATGTCGGCACAGCTTGTCGAGCTGCTCGTCGCTGAGATCCTCGAACAAGAACAGCGTCCGCAGCTCACCGGGCAGGCAGGTTTCCCCCATGATCGCCCTCCTATGCTTCCGCCAGGTAGCGATGCACCAGCATCACTCCCATGGAACCTTCTCCCACTGCCGCGGCGACGCGTTTCGCCGAGCCGGCTCGTACATCGCCTGCAACGAAAACACCGGGCACACTTGTTTCCAGGTGGTGGGGAGGCCGCTCCGGCGTCCAGCCGCAGCGCTGCGGCAGATCGGGGCCGGACAGGATGAAGCCGTGGTCGTCACGGGCGATCTCGCCGGGCAGCCAGTCGGTCTGCGGGTTCGCGCCGATGAAGATGAACATCCGCCCACACTGGAATTCCTGTGGTTCCGAGGTCCGCGAGGCCAGGCAGATCGCTTCGAGGTGGCCATCGCCCCTCACGGCGTCCACGACGGTATGCGGCATCTCGCGGATCTTGGCGTTCGCCCGGACCTGCTCGATGAGGTAGTGCGACATGGACTCATCCAGCGTGCGGCGGCACACGATGGTCACCGACCTGGCGGTCCGGGACAAAAACATCGCTGCTTGTCCGGCGGAGTTCGCGCCCCCGATGACGTAGACATCCTCGTCGCCGCAGTCCGCGGCTACCGACGCGGTCGCGCCGTAGTAGACGCCTGCGCCGGTCAGACCCTCGCACCCCGCCGCGGGCAGCTGGCGGTAATCGACCCCCATTGCCAGGATCACCGCACGGGCGCCGATCGACCGGCCGTCGGACAGTCGCAGGGTTCGGGCCTTTCCGTCGATCACGAGGTCGACAACGGTGGCGGCGGTGATCAGCTCCGCGCCGAACTTCTCGGCCTGGCGGCGCGCACGCTCGGCGAGCTGTGCGCCGGACAGGCCGTCGGGGAAGCCGAGGTAGTTCTCGATCCGCGAGCTCTGACCGGCCTGACCACCGGTTGCCCTGCGTTCGATCAGCACTGTTTTGAGTCCCTCGGACGCACCGTAGACCGCTGCCGCCAGGCCGGCGGGCCCACCCCCGATGACCACCAGATCGTAGAAGTCCTGTGCGGGTGTGATCGTGAGCCCCAACTTCTGAGCCAACTCGGAATCGCTCGGGCTCACCAGGGCTTCACCCTGCTCGGTGATGACGACCGGCAGGCTCAGCCCGTCCAGGCCGGCCACCGAGAGCAGTCGTTCGCCGTTGGCTTCGTCGACGCGGAACCAGGTGTAGTTGAGCCGGTTGCGGGCGAGGAACTCGCGCACCTCCGACGAGCGGGTGTTCCACGGATGCCCCACGATTTTGGTGTGGGGGACGGTCCGATCGCGCACCGCCTGCCACGCTTCGAGCAGGCCGTCGAGGACGGGGTACAACTTCTCCTCCGGCGGGTCCCACGGTTTGAGGAGGTAGTGGTCGAGATCGACCACGTTGATGGCGTCGATGGCGGCGTGGGTGTCGGCATAGGCGGTCAGCAGCACACGGCGGGCCACGGGGAACATGTCCATGGCCTCTTCGAGGAACTCGATGCCGCTCATCTGAGGCATCCGGTAGTCGGCGACCAACGCCGCGACCTTGTCGCCGCGCAAGGTGATCTCACGCAGTGCGTCCAGGGCGTCGGGTCCGCTCTCGGCGCGGATGATCCGGTAATCCCGGCCGTAACGCCTGCGCAGGTCGCGGGCGACGGCGCGGGACACGGCGGGGTCGTCGTCGACGGTCAGGATGATCGGCAGACGGGCCGGGGCGTCGCTGGTTCGCTCTTCGGGGGCGGACATCGCTGTCAAGTATGTGCCTTGCTCACTGTGCGTCGGTGGGACCGCCGCACGCGCGGCCGGCGCGCAGGTGCGGATTCCGTTCGGTCCACCACCTCTGCGATGACACGGTACGAGTGCGCTCGCTACACCACTTTCCCGAGGTCGTCGGGGAGCCAGTCGGGAACATAGCCGAGCGTATCGCCGGTATCCGCGCCTCCGAAGCAAGCTTTCGGGTGGGCTTCGTCTTGATAGCGCCTGGCCTGCGGAGATTTTGGGTATGGGCGCTGTGCGGGTAGCATGGGCCAACGGTGCGGTCGTCGCGCCGACACTTCGCGTGCTTCGGAATTCTCATCCACTGGCCCACGTTATGTAGTCGGAGCCGGGGCTGCGTCGAGTTGGTCGTGAACACCAATACGAAACGACAGCAAGGATCGCCAGGAAGGTTATGGCCAAGAAAGACGGTGCGATAGAGGTCGAGGGCCGCGTGGTCGAGCCCCTGCCCAATGCGATGTTCCGCATTGAGCTGGAGAACGGTCACAAGGTGCTCGCGCACATCAGCGGCAAGATGCGGCAGCACTACATCCGCATCCTGCCCGAGGATCGCGTCGTGGTGGAGCTGTCGCCCTACGACCTGTCCCGGGGTCGCATCGTCTACCGCTACAAGTAAGTCCGCCCGAACATCTCCAGTTAGCCACCAGAAAGATCGAACAGCCGTGAAGGTGAACCCGAGCGTCAAGCCGATCTGCGACAAGTGCAGGGTGATCCGCCGACACAGGCGGGTCATGGTGATCTGCTCCGATCCCCGCCACAAGCAGAGACAGGGCTAGGTCCCCGCTCGACGACCGTGCAGGCCGCCCACGGCCTGAGGCAGCGTCGGACAGGAAACGTCGAGCCCGCAGCACACAACTGAATGCAAACCTCCCAGCACCAATGAGCGGATAGGCCGCTCGTCCACGTCCGGTTCGGAGGCCGGATCCCGGCAGCGCTCGGGAACGGACTGGGAACAGACCTCCGCAAAGAGAAGGAAACACACCACTGTGGCACGACTAGTGGGTGTCGACCTCCCGCGCGACAAGCGCATGGAGATCGCGCTGACCTACATCTACGGCATCGGCCGTACCCGCTCCCAGGAGATCCTGGCAGCCACCGGAATCGACCGCGACCTGCGGACCAAAGACCTGACCGATGATCAGTTGACGCACCTGCGCGACTACATCGAGGCGAACCTCAAGGTGGAGGGTGACCTGCGCCGCGAGGTGCAGGCAGACATCCGCCGGAAGATCGAAATCGGCTGCTACCAGGGCCTGCGGCATCGTCGTGGCCTGCCGGTGCGCGGCCAGCGGACCAAGACCAACGCGCGCACCCGCAAGGGCCCGAAGCGCACCATCGCCGGCAAGAAGAAGGTCAGGTAAGCGACCATGCCACCCGCCAAGAAATCCGCGCAGGGCGCATCTTCCCGCAAGGGCGGCAAGACCCGCCGTAGGGAAAAGAAGAACGTCCCGCACGGCGCCGCTCACATCAAGAGCACGTTCAACAACACGATCGTGTCGATCACCGATCCGCAGGGCAACGTCATCGCCTGGGCGTCGTCGGGTCATGTCGGCTTCAAGGGATCACGCAAGTCGACTCCGTTCGCCGCTCAGTTGGCCGCCGAGAACGCCGCCCGCAAGGCGCAGGAGCACGGCGTCAAGAAGGTCGATGTGTTCGTGAAGGGCCCGGGCTCGGGCCGCGAGACCGCCATCCGCTCGTTGCAGGCCGCCGGCTTGGAGGTGGGCGCGATTTCCGACGTCACCCCGCAGCCGCACAACGGCTGCCGTCCGCCCAAGCGGCGCCGGGTCTAGGGGAGAGGAACTTAGAGGACTCATGGCTCGTTACACCGGACCCGCCACCCGCAAGTCGCGCCGTCTGGGCGTCGACCTGGTCGGCGGCGATCAGTCGTTCGAGAAACGCCCGTACCCGCCCGGCCAGCACGGCCGCGCGCGGATCAAGGAGAGCGAATACCGTCAGCAGCTGCAGGAGAAGCAGAAGGCGCGGTTCACGTACGGCGTGCTGGAAAAGCAATTCCGCCGCTACTACGAGGAGGCCGTCCGCCAGTCCGGCAAGACGGGCGAGAACCTGCTGCAAATCCTGGAGAGCCGGCTCGACAACGTCGTGTACCGCGCCGGCATCGCGCGCACCCGCCGGATGGCTCGCCAGCTGGTCAGCCACGGCCATTTCACCGTCAACGGCGTGAAGGTCAACGTGCCCAGCTACCGGGTGTCGCAGTACGACATCGTCGATGTGCGTGACAAGTCGCTCAACACGGTGCCATTCCAGATCGCGCGGGAAACCGCGGGCGACCGCCCCATCCCATCCTGGCTTCAGGTCGTGGGCGAGCGTCAGCGCATCCTCGTGCACCAGCTGCCCGAGCGTCCGCAGATCAACGTCCCGCTCACCGAGCAGCTGATCGTCGAGTTCTACTCGAAGTAGGCAGTACAGCCGTGCCGCCGGCACGGTGAACCGACACGGCATCAAATAGCGGGTGCCGAGAAGGAGAGAGAAAACACCATGCTGATTTCTCAGCGACCGACACTGAGCGAAGAAGTCATCGCCGACAACCGCTCCCAGTTCGTGATCGAACCGCTGGAGCCCGGATTCGGCTACACCCTTGGCAATTCACTGCGCCGTACGCTGCTGTCGTCCATCCCGGGCGCGGCCGTCACCAGCATCCGCATCGACGGTGTGCTGCACGAGTTCACCACGGTGCCGGGCGTCAAGGAAGACATCACCGACATGATCCTCAACCTCAAGGGTCTGGTGGTGTCGTCCGAGGAGGACGAGCCCGTCACCATGTACCTGCGCAAGCAGGGGCCCGGCGAGATCACCGCGGGCGACATCGTGCCGCCGGCGGGGGTCACCGTCCACAACCCGGAAATGCACATCGCGACGCTCAACGACAAGGGCAAGCTGGAGGTCGAACTCGTCGTCGAGCGAGGCCGCGGCTACGTGCCCGCCGTGCAGAACAAGGCATCGGGCGCCGAAATCGGCCGTATCCCGGTCGATTCCATCTACTCGCCGGTGCTCAAGGTCACCTACAAGGTCGAGGCCACCCGCGTCGAGCAGCGTACCGACTTCGACCGGCTGATCCTCGACGTCGAGACGAAGAATTCGATAGGGCCGCGCGATGCGCTGGCGTCGGCCGGCAAGACCCTGGTCGAGCTGTTCGGCCTGGCGCGCGAACTCAACATCGAGGCCGAAGGTATCGAGATCGGCCCGTCGCCCGCCGAGGCGGACCACATCGCGTCGTTCGGGCTGCCGATCGACGACCTCGATCTGACGGTGCGTTCGTACAACTGCCTCAAGCGCGAGGGTGTGCACACGGTGGGCGAGCTGGTCGCGCGCACGGAGTCCGATCTGCTGGACATCCGTAACTTCGGCCAGAAGTCGATCGACGAGGTCAAGATCAAGCTGCATCAGCTGGGCTTGTCTCTCAAGGACAGCCCGGCCACGTTCGACCCGTCCGATGTCGCCGGTTATGACGTCGCCACCGGTACCTGGCACACCGACACCGGCTATGACCTGGACAACGACCAGGATTACGCCGAGACCGAACAGCTCTGACGGAACTCTTCAAGCCCATCGTCTCTTAGGGAGAGAGCAATGCCCAAGCCCACCAAGGGGCCTCGCCTCGGCGGGTCGTCCTCGCATCAGAAGGCGATACTGGCCAACTTGGCCACGTCGCTGTTCGAGCACGGCCGGATCACCACGACCGAGCCGAAGGCACGGGCGCTGCGGCCGTACGCCGAGAAGTTGATCACCCATGCCAAGAAGGGCGCATTGCACAACCGGCGTGAGGTGATGAAGAAGATCCGGGACAAGGATGTCGTGCACACCCTGTTCGCGGAGATCGGCCCGTTCTTCTCCGACCGCAACGGTGGATACACCCGGATCATCAAGGTCGAAAACCGCAAGGGTGACAACGCCCCCATGGCGGTCATCGAGCTGGTCCGGGAGAAGACGGTGACGTCGGAGGCGACCCGGGTGGCCGAACGCGCCCGCCGCGTCGCAGCATCGAAGGCGGCACCGGCGCCCGCTGTGAAGGCTGAACAGTCGGCCGAGGATGACTCCAGGTCCTGATCGTGGTCCCGAGGACATGAACGTGCCCGCCATCGCTCCCGGTGGCGGGCACGTTCGTCTGCGGCTCGGCATCGCTTACGACGGAACCGAGTTCGCGGGGTGGGCGACGCAGCCCGGGCAGCGGACGGTGTCCGGGCTGCTCGACGACGCGCTGTCGACGGTGTTCCGGGTTCCGGTTGCGGTGCGCGCGGCCGGTCGAACCGACGCTGGCGTGCACGCGACCGGTCAAGTGGCCCACGTCGACGTGCCCACCGGGGCCCTGGCTCATGCGTACCCACGCGCGCGCCACCACGGGCAACCCGAATTCCTGCCCCTGGTGCGCCGGCTGGCCCGCTTCTTGCCCGCCGACGTGCGGGTGCACGAGATCGCCCGTGCGCCGGAGGGCTTCGACGCGCGCTTTTCGGCGCTGCGCCGCCACTATGCCTATCGGCTGTCGACCGCCGCGCACGGCGTCGATCCGCAGCATGCCAGGTTCGTCGCCGCCTGGCCGCGTCCGCTCGACACGGATGCGATGACGGCCGCATCGGCTTCGTTGATCGGACTGCACGACTTCGCCGCATTCTGCCGGCATCGCTGCGGTGCGACAACGATTCGTGATCTGCAGCGGCTGGACTGGGCCCGTCAAGGCGATTTGGTGACGGCATATGTCACCGCGGATGCGTTCTGCTGGAACATGGTCCGCTCACTGGTCGGCGCGTTACTGGCGGTGGGGGAGCACCGGCGATCGCCGGACTGGATCGTCGGCCTCCTCGGCGAGTCCCGGCGGTCCAGCGCTTTCGCGGCAGCGCCCGCCCGCGGCCTCACGTTCGTGGGCGTGGATTATCCTCCGGACGAACAAGTTTCGGCCCGCGCGGTAGTCACCCGGGAACTGCGGACACGCTAGAGCCGGCCTGTCACGAAGTCGGCGGCTTGATTGACGATCCCCGCCCGGATGTAGGCCGGCGCGAGGTGATCGGGCCAGTACGACTCCCAGTTGTCCGGGTCGGTGGGGTTGCAGATCGGGTCGTCACCGTGACACAACTCGATGGTCCGGTCGCGGTAGAGGGGGTTGAAGGTGGTGATCGGCCCGAACCATTGGAATCCGTTGCCGAACAGCGCCACCGCGGCGATGTGCTGTTCGGCGCTGTCAGGCAGCGGGTTCTTGAAGGTGAATATAGGCATCGGCACGGCCAGCACGACGTCGGTGACCGCGGCACCCAACGAGTACCCGCCGAGAACCAATCGCGTCTGCGGGCAATTTGCGATCCTGCTTTGGATATGGCGGCTCATGTCGTTTGCGCCGATGTCGATCTCGCTGTCGGCGGGGTAGTTGACCGCGTAGAGCCCGATGTTCTTGTTCGTCTTCGCGCGCAACGCGTTGGCCAATGCGCTGCCGATCTGCCCCGGGCCGGGAGGCTCCAAGCGCCCGCGGGCGAAGACCAGTTCGGCGTCGGGGCACGGCGCGGCCGAGGCGGGTGCGGTCGGCGTCAGCGCCATTGCGGCAGCGGCAATTACCGCCAGTGCTAAGCCTTGTGCTCGATCGGCGCGCATCCAGCCATGCTGACGGTGCACGAACGTTCAGACCCGCCCGGCGACGAAGCCGGCGGCTTGGCCGGGCATTCCCGAGTTCTCGTAGCCGGAATGGGCGAAGGGATTGCGGCCCCGTGAACAGATCGGGTCGCCGTCGGCGCACAAGTCGATCCCCTTGCCCGCGAAGGCACCACCGGCCGTTGTGACGGGGTTGCCGAACTTCGTCGCCGGATTACCGAAGACTGCGATGGCGGCGACATTGTTCGCGAGGCTGTTGGGCAGTGGCGATTCGGATCCGACATCACCCAGCGTGTCCCCCAGCGGCGGGATGCCGACAAGCATGTCGACCACCGCGGCCCCTTGTGAGTAGCCGCCGAGGACAATCGAGGTCGACGGGCACCGCTCCGCAATCGCGTGAATGTGGGCCTTCGCATCGGCGGCGCCATCGGCAGTGTTCAGGAAATCGTAGGTTGCGGGGTAGTTCACGCCGTAGACGCCCAGGCTACGACCACCCAGCTGCGGCGACAGCGCGTCGAGCATGGCCTGGCCCACGCGTCCCACCCCCGGCGGTTCACTCGTGCCACGGGCGAACACGACTTCGACGTCGGGGCACGGATCGGCCGCTGCCGTCGGCGAAGTCCCGGGCGCAATCGAGAAGGCGGACGCGCACACGGCCGCGGCGGCGAGCCGTTCGGGGGAAATCAGAGCCCGGATCATGGCGCTAATACTCACACATTGCTCCTTACCGATGAACGTGTTCGGTTCTGACATGGCTACACCAGGCCGGCGACGAAGTCGGCTGCTTGGACGGCCTGTCCATTGGTCGCGTAACTGCGGTGTGCGCCGAAGCTGTCGCCGTCCGAGCAGACTGGGTCACCGAGCGCACACAGGTCGATGGACCGGAAACCCCAGATGGGGCTGATGGTCAGTGGCAAGCCCGCCTTGGCGGTGGGGTTACCGAAGACCGCGATGCCGGCGACGTGTTCAGGGGCATCGGGGGGTAACGGGGCGTTGAAACCGATCGCGGGGAACGGCACGGCGCTGATGACGTCGATCACGGCGGCACCCTGCGAGTAGCCTCCGAGTACAAGCCTGGTCTGCGGGCAGTTCGCCATCATCCACTGGATGTGGCCGCTGGCGTCGTTGGCGCCGTCGGCGGCTGCCAGAAAGTCGTAGCTGGCTGGATAGTTCACGGCGTAGGTGCCCACCGAGCGACCCCCGACCCGGCCTCTGAGCGCATCGACGAAAGCCTGGCCCACCCGGCCGATCCCGGCTGATTCCGTCGTGCCGCGCGCGAACACGACCTCGATGTCGGGACAGCCGTCAGCTTGTGCAGCCGGGACAGTGTGGGCGTTGATGCTCAGCGAGGCGAACGCCAGAACCCCGGCGATGGCCAGCAGAAATCGGTGCACGACGGGTGATCGCGAATTCACGCCCAGATATTACACACGCTAATCGAGTGCTCCCGGTCAGCGGGCGAGTCCGCTGACCTCCCTAGACGGTTCCGGCTCTCCGGCCGCCCCCACCCCGGCCGGCCGGTCGCCTTGACGGGCCAGCGCGAGTCCCACCAGGACCACCGCCCCTCCGATCGCCTGGATCGGCTCGATCGTCTCGCCGACCAGCAGCCATGCCCACAACACGGAGAACAGCACCTCGGACAGGCCGACAAGCGACGCAAAGCTCGGTCGCAGCAGCGCCACGCCGCTTATGCCCAGGGTGTACGCGATCGCCGTGCTCACCACACCAAGGGCCAGAACGGGCACGAACCATGGCATTGTGATGCCGGCGAGCACGGCGTTGTCGGTGGCGAATCGCAGTGGGATGACGCCGGTCAGGCCCATCGCCGTCACTGCCGCGCTGCCCGTGAGCAGGCCGCCGGTTGCCAGCGTGAGCGAATTCAGGCCGTCACCGTCGGAGGCGACCGTGCTGCTCATCATGAAGTAGTACACGGCGCACACGGCGGCCGCGAGCCCCCATACCACCCCGGTCGGGTCAATAGTGTTGTCCTGGCCGCCGAAGAGGTTCAGTACCAGGACGATTCCGATCCCGGCCAGCACCATCCCGGCCAGCGTGGCGCGGCTGGGACTGTGACGGGTGGTCATCCAGATCCAGCCGGCGACCAGGATGGGTGAGGTGTATTCGAGCAGAACCGCCACACCCACCGACAGATGGGCGATGGCGTTGTAATAGCAGAGCTGGGCGCCGGCGATCGGTATCAGTCCGTACAGCACGACGGTCCGGCGATGCCGCAGCGCCTCGCGCACCCATTGTGGCCTGACCAGCGTGGCGAATGTGGCCAGCGCCAGGGCACCGCAGGTGAGCCGGGCGAAAGCTGCAGCAGTGGGACTCCACCCTGCGTCCATCAACGATTTTGCGAAGGGTCCGGACATGCCGAAGCTGATTGCGGCACCGAGCGCGAACGCCATGCCTGTCCGGAAGTCGGCGGCGGGCTTCGCCAACATCATGTCTCCTCCATTTTCGGGTATTGCCGGGATTTGTAAGGAGTAAAAGTACGTTCAATCATGACAGTACGAGGGGAAGGATCATCAGTCAAATGAGTTTTCAGTCATGACACGGAGGCCACCTTGCGGGCGGCGTGCGTCCTGGTCAACACCGGCCGGGTGGACCGTGAGCAACTCGGCGACCTGCATGCGCTCGACGAGTACCTGGCCGGTTGGGGCTGGACGGGCCGCCGCGACCGCGATGAAGACGAGCTGGTCGCGGTGCAGCGGCTGCGCCAGCGGGTGGGCCGGATATGGGCCTCGGCCGACGACGAGGAACGCACCGTCGACCAGGTCAATGCGCTGCTGAGCGACACCCGGGCGGCGCCGTGGCTGACCCGGCACCCTGAGATGCCCGAATGGCACCTCCACTTGGCGTCGAACCACGATCCCCTCGCCCAGAGGATGGGTGCGGAGATGGCGATGGCCCTCGCGGATCTCATCCGTGCGGGCGAGCTGCGAAGGCTCAGGACCTGCGCGGCGCCGGACTGTGAAGCGGTGTTGCTGGATCTGTCACGCAACCGGTGCCGCAGATTCTGCGACACCGGTAATTGTGGCAACCGTCTGCACGTGGCCGCGTACCGCGAGCGCCGGGCTCACGGCGGCCCGCCGTGCTGAGGCCGCCTCCCGGGATTGTCGCGTTTCAGGGGCGTGGGCGACGGCCGCCTCTACGCTGGTCGCTATGAAACGCCTGTCCAGTGTCGACTCTGCATTCTGGTTCGCCGAGACTCAGACCAACCCCATGCACGTCAGCGGTGTGACGATCTGCGACCCGTCGGGTGTGCCGGGGTTCTGCTTCGATTCGGCCAAGGAGTTGCTCGCCGCGCGTCTCCCGGAACTGCCGGTATTGCGGTGCCGGGTGACCGGTGCACCGCTCGGCCTCAACAATCCGTGGCTGGTGGAGGAATCCGAGATCGACTTCGACTACCACGTGCGCCGCATCGCACTGCCGTCCCCGGGCGGGCGCCAGGAGCTCGAGGAGGTCGTCAGCAGGCTGGTGTCCTATCCGCTGGATAGGGCTAGGCCGTTGTGGGAGATGTGGTTCATCGAGGGCCTGGAGAACGGACGCATCGCCACCGTCACCAAGATGCACCACTCGCTGATTGACGGCGTGTCCGGTGCCAGTTTGAGCGCGATCATGCTCGACATCACCCCCGAACCCCGACCTCCCGCCGTGATCGAGGATTCCCCGCCCCCGGGCAAGCTGCCCGGTTGGGACCGCCGCGTGGTCGAAGGTGTCTTCAACCTCACCGTGAGGACGCCGTACCGCGTGGCGCGGCTGGCCCAGCAGACGGTCTTCCAGCAGATCGCGGTGATCGGTCTGAAGAACAAACCGCCCCGCTTCTTCGAAGCGCCCATCACCCGTTTCAACGCCGAAATCTCCGCGCAGCGGCGGGTTACCGGTGTCAGGCTGCCGCTGGAGCGGGTCAAGAACGTCAAGCGCGCCTTCGACGTGAAGCTCAACGACGTCGTACTTGCGATCGTATCCGGGGCGCTCCGGGAATACCTTCAAGACCGCGAAGGGTTGCCCGATCGTCCATTGGTCGCCCAGGTTCCGATCTCGACACGAACCGACGACAAGGACCTCGGCAACCAGATCGGCTCGATGACCGTCAGCCTCGCGACCGACATCGAGGATCCGGCGGAACGGATGAAGACCATCTACCGCAATTCGCAGGGCGCCAAGGAGATGCAGAAGGCATTGACCGCGCATCAGATCATGGGGCTTACCGATACGACGCCGCCCGGACTGCTGGCACTGGCCGTACGGGCGTACACCGCGAGCCGGCTGGGTAGCCGGGTCGCGCCGATCAACCTGGTGATCTCCAACGTCCCCGGGCCCGACTTCCCGATCTACATGGCCGGTGCTCTCGTCGAGCAAATGGTGCCGATCGGGCTGCTCACCGCGGACGTGGGCCTGAACATCACCTGCTTCAGCTACCACGGCTCGATCGATTTCGGTCTGCTCACCACCCCGCAGATCGCCAACGACGTCGACCAGCTTGCCGACCTTTTCGAGGACGCACTGGCCGAACTGGAGCAGGCGGCCGGCCTCCCGGCTCCGCGCTGACGGATTTATCACACCGGCTCACGGCGGCAGAGGCCCTGCGCAACACAGTTCCTGCCGGCACCCGCTTGTGCACAGACGGGTGCAGGCGTTGCCGGAGCGGCTTACCTTCCGGTGGTGACATCGCGCAGCTCCGACCAACTTCGGGTCAGCGGGTACCGGTTCCTGCTGCGCCGGATGGAGCACGCGCTGATGTACGGTGATGCCGCAGGCGAGACGGATTCGGTTCGCGGACCTCGGCGTTCGTTTGCGTTCGGTGGCCTGCTGGCAGTGGCCGCCGCAGCCGGGTGCATGGTGTCAGCGCTGCTGCAGGCCGGACCGGTCGGAGATGGAATCCCGCCCGACCGCATCGGCAACTCCGTCGCCCGCAGCGGGCCTGCGGAGCCTGGTCCCTAGCGACTGGAAGGCTATCGCCACGGCCAATACCGCGGCGCACCCGCCCGCACCGATCAGCGCTGTTGCGCGCGCACGCCCCGTGTCCGGCTCGGCGGACTGCGGCTCCGGTCCGGACGGTGCCGGGTTCGACTCCGGCTCGGACCGCAGCGCCGCGATCGGATCGACGAGGCCGTTGCCGACCACGGGGTCCCAGTGCCCATGCTGTCGTGCGGTGGACTCGATCCGTTGCGTGACCTGCCGGGCGGTCCAGTCCGGAAACCGGGAACGGACCAGCGCTGCCAAACCGCTGACGACGGGCGCCGCGTAGCTGGTACCCGATATCGGGACCGCGAGGTCGAGCACCGGGAGGGCGTCGACGAGTCCTACGCCGCCCGGATTCAATGACACCATGTTCTCGCCGGGAGCGGCAACGTCCACCCACGGACCGGCCAGACTGAACGAAGAAGGGACGCCGTCACCGTCCACCGATCCCACGGTCAGTACATAGTCGTCGTACCACGCGGGACTGACCGCGACGGTGGCACTGCTCCAGCTCGCCGCCGACTCGGCGGACTGTTCCGGGCATTGGCCCGGGCCGCCGGTATTGCCGGCGGCCACCACGACGACGACGTCCTTGACATCTGCCGCGTAGGCGACCGCGGCCCCGAGCGCGCTGTCCTCCAGAGTGCCCGGCGCGCATGCGATCGACGAGATGTTGATCACCGTCGCTCCCAGGTCGGCCGCGGTGCGCACCGCCTTCGCCAGCGTGTCCACGTCGCCGTAGCCGTGGTCGGCCGCGTCGTCGGCCGTGCCGAACTTCATCGTCGACTGCCGGATGGTCAGCAGGGTGGCTTCGGGGGCAACACCGGCGAACGCACCCGCTTCGTCGGGATCTGTTGCAGCACCGATGATCCCGGCTACAACGGTGCCATGGCCGTCGCAGTCCTGTGTACCGTCCCCCTGCGACACGTAGTCGCCCCCGGCTTCGAGGCGGTGCAGTCGTTGGTGGCGGTTTACCCCGGTGTCGATGATCGCGACCCGTTGACCCTCACCGCGGGAAATGCGCCACGCCGACTCCAGATTCAGCGCACGCAGCGGATCGTGACCGGGGCGGCGCGCTTTGATCGGCTCAACGACGGTGCATGGGGACCGCTGTCGCGTCGGCCCCGACGGTGCCGGACGCGACGGCGGGGGCAGCCGTCCGGCGTCGATCGAAGGTGGCGTGACGGCGTATGCCGGTGCGGGCACGCACAGGCATACGCAGACCAACGTCGCCGTAGCCGCGTTGATGACGCCACGCAGGCGCTGTTTCACCGTGTGCT
The DNA here is from genome assembly GCA_963846905.1 of uncultured Actinomycetota bacterium. Lineage (GTDB taxonomy): Bacteria > Actinomycetota > Actinomycetes > Mycobacteriales > Mycobacteriaceae > Mycobacterium. The sequence continues at coordinate 147,158 of CAWJYB010000008.1, read as the reverse complement.
CATCACACGTACGCCGTCGTAGAGGCCGAGCGCCCAGCACGCCAGGGGGATGATCGATGCCAATGCCGCGTATTCGGTGACAGTCACCAGGCGTATGGCCGGCGGCGACCAGACCCGCTGCGGCGCATGGTATCCGCACCATATCGCGGTTGCCGCCAGGATCGGCCCGGCGGCGTGCAGCGCGGGTGCGTCCGACGGAAGGAGATATCTGGTTGCAACGAGAACCGCTGCTGCACTGGTCATTCCGCCGCAGAGCAGTCCGCCCCGGCGTAGCAGGCCACGGTGTGCACGCGCGCGAAGTAACAGTGCGCCGGCCACCACGGCGGTCAGCGCGAGCCCTGGTGTTCCCGGGTGGTGTCCAACCGTGAGGATGACCCCGACCGTGGCGGCCGATGCGCACCCCAGCACGAGTGCGTTCAGGCAGTCTGGGGTGAAGGCCGGTATCTGGTCGTCACGACGCGGGGCGGGGTCCAGGTCGCACGTGGCCATCGCGTGCAATCCGCACAGCGCCAACGTCAGTCGCCCCGCGGCAACCAACGCGCCGACCGATCCGGCCGCCAGGACGGGGCCTGCGGCACGGGGATCTCCGGTGAACACGCTGACGCACGACAGTGTTGCAGCGATGAGCGCACAGGCCACTCCCTGGGCCGCGAACAACGTGCGGCCGACGGTGACCATACGGACGGTGATCGCGGCCGTGGCACCCGCTGTGCTGGCAGCCAGCAGCAGATGTGACGTCCCCGGCGGCCCGGGCACGGCAAGAAACCCGGTCAACCCGGCGAGAGCGACGGTGGCCACCAGTGCCGCGGCCCGCGACCACGGGGAAGGCCACGTGCGGGACGACGCCGCTGTCAACGTGGCGATGCGCGCGGCCGTGTCCACCGCCGGCGCTTTGGGGATCGGCATCGCCGGTGAGATCAGCGACAGCACGTCACCGTCACGTATTCCGTTCTCTGGCAATGTTTTCGATCCATCAAGCGCAGGTTTGCCGATGGGGTGGAGGAGTCGGGGAAGGTGAGTCGTCCGCGGCTCGGCGATCCCGGTCGAACCATCCACCACCTCGCACAACGGGGGCATCAGGAGGTCCACGGGCACCGTGTTGGGCAACACCATGTCGACCTGGCGTGTGCCGGCGTGGATTGCCACCCGGCAGGTGTCGGATTCCATGAACCGGGACGTAACCATGCGCCGGTTCCGCGCGCGTCCGGTCATCCACAACTGAATTGCGGCCTGCGCGCCCGGCGCCTACCTTGCCCGCATGTGGGCACAATGACCGCGGCAGGTGCGCCCGCCGGGGCGGTTACGCCGGTTTCCGTCCGCTCCGGCGATCGCCGGGAATCGCCGCCCCTGGTGGATCTGGTCGTCGACCCCCCGCCCGCGGTCCCGCGGCGGTCCGCGGGAACCTTGATGAGGCTGATACCCATCGTGACGGCACTGGCGTCCCTGGGCATGGTGGCGGCCATGGTTGGTTCAGGGACGACTGCGCTGAAACACAATCCGATGCTGCTGATTTTTCCGGTCACGCTGGTGGTCTCGGCGGCCGCCGCGGCGATCGCCGGTAGCGCGGCGGGCCAGCGATCGGCCGACGTGGATGCCGACCGTCGGTGCTATCTCGAATACCTGACGGCGCTCTCCGGACGTCTCACCGAAGATGCTGCAGGCCTGCGCGATTGGCTCGAGTCCAACCATCCGGCGCCGGAGGTGTTGTGGGCGGTGGCGGGTAGCGCCACGATGTGGGTGCGTCCTGTCGGCCACTCCGATTTCTGCGTGGTGCGGGTCGCGACCGGCGCCATATCGGCGTACACGCGGTTGATCGGACCCACCGAGGCCGGATCCGAGGAGCGGGACCCGGTTACCACTGCCGCGCTGCGTCGGTTCCTGCACGCCCACCGCCGGGTGACGGGGGCGCCGATCACCGTCGCGATGGCCGCCGCGTCGAGCGTCACGATCGTCGGTGAGGGCGACCGGGTCCGGGCACTGGTGCGCGCGATGATCTGTCAGCTTGCGGCACTGCACAGTCCTGCCGATGTCGGAATCGCAGCGGTCGTCGGAGCGGTCCAGAGCGCACATTGGGATTGGCTGAAATGGCTGCCTCACCATCGGCATCCGACGGCGGTCGACGACGTCGGGGCTGCGCGGATGTGCTACCGCGACGATCCTGACTCGCTCTACACGTGGGGTCGCGACGACCGCCGCATCGTGGTGGTAGTGGATGCGGATGTCAGCGGTCCCGTGCCGGACGCAGATACCACGGTGCTGCGAATTGCCCAGCAAGACTGCGCGACAGCAGACATCCGGATCGTCACCGATGCGGGCGAGACGATGCTGGACGGCCCAGATCGGATGACCGTGGCGCAAGCCCTGGCGGTTGCCCGCCGCATCGCGGGCCACCCTCCGGCACGCGGCCGCGGGAACGTACCGGGAGGCTGGCTGGGGCGCGTCGGAGTGGTCGATCCCTCGCGGGTGGATCCGATCGCACTGTGGGACGCCAGATTCGGTGAGCCACTCAGCACGCCGATCGGCAACGCCGCCGACGGTACCTTCGTCGATCTCGATATCCGCGAGTCGGCGGCCGGCGGCGTGGGACCGCACGGGTTGTGCCTCGGCGCCACCGGTTCGGGCAAATCGGAGCTGCTGCGGACGATCGTGCTGGGCATGCTCGCCAGGCACCCGCCCGACGCGCTGAACCTGATTCTGATCGACTTCAAAGGCGGTGCCACCTTCCTGGACCTGGCGAACACCCGCCACACCGCGGCGGTCATCACCAACCTTGCCGACGAGGCATACCTCGTCGACCGTCTGGCCGAGGCGCTGACCGGCGAGATCGACCGCCGCCAGCAGATCCTTCGTGCGGCAGGCAACGTGGCGAGCATCGCCGAGTACGACCGGGCGCGGCAGGCGGGCCGGTTGTCGGCACCGTTGCCGGCACTGTTCATCGTCGTCGACGAATTCTCCGAACTGCTGAGCCGGCATCCGGAGTTCATCGACGTGTTCACTGCCATCGGAAGGCTGGGCCGTTCGCTCGGCATGCATCTGTTGCTGGCCAGCCAGCGCCTCGACGAGGGGCGGCTTCGTGGCCTCGATTCGCACCTGTCCTACCGGATCTGCTTGAAGACGTTGTCGGCCAACGAGTCCCGTACTGCAATAGGTAGTCCCGACGCCTACCATCTGCCCGGTCGTCCGGGCGCGGCATATCTGAAAGTCGCCGACGCAGAACCGGTTCGCTTCCAGGCGTGCTTTGTGTCCGGTGGGTTCGAACCGACTTCCCCGATGCTTCAATCCGGGGCGGCCGCACCCGGCCCGGCACTGTTCACAGCCGCCGCGACGGGACGCGTCTTCACCGCGAGTACCGCCGGTGTCGTTGATGCCGGTCCGCCCCGCACCCTGTTGCAGTGCCTCGCCCACCGCCTGGCCGGAGTCGGGCGCCAGGCTCACCCGGTGTGGTTGCCGCCGGTCGCAGATTCGCCCTGCCTGGATGCCCTCATCCCCGCTTGTGGCGGAGGCGATCTGCGGGTGCCCGTGGGGTTGGTGGACCGGACGTTCGAGCATGTCCGGTGCCCGCTGGTGCTCGACCTGTCGGGCTCGGCGGGGCATGTAGCCGTTGTGGGTGCGCCGCAGACCGGCAAGACCACGGCGCTGCGCACGTTGGTGACCGCACTGGCCGCCACGCACGATCCGCGGCGAGTTCAGGTGTATTGCCTTGATTTTGGTGGCGGTGGCTTGGCCGCGCTCGACACGCTTCCCCATGTGGGGTCGGTAGCGGGCCGGTCGGACACGGCACTCGCGCGGCGGGTCGCGACCGAGATATTGGGAGTGCTGCATCGGCGCGAAGCTTCGGAGTCCGCGGCTGCAAGGGTCCCCGCCGGGGATGTGTTCTTGGTGATCGACGGCTGGAGCGCCGCCGTCAGGCAGAACGACGACGGGGTGCAAGAGGCGGTCGCAGAGGTCGCCGGTTCGGGTTTGTCATTCGGAGTGCACCTCGTCGTGAGTGCCTCACGGTGGTCCGACATCCGGCCCGCGCTGCGCGATCAGATCGGAACGCGTCTGGAGCTTCGACTCGGCGATCCGGCAGACTCCGAGATCGACCGCAGCCGCGCTCGTCAGGTGCCGCGGGCGAGGCCGGGTCACGGGGTGAGTCCCGACGGCCTGCCGATGGTGATTGCTCTGCCAGGCAACGAATTCCGGCGATGCGCGGACAACTGGCGGGTGCCGGCGGTACGGCTGCTGCCGGATCGGATCGACTACGAGGAGGTGCTGTCCGCCGGGCCGGCTCAAGCCGGACTGTGTGTCCTGGGTATCGACGAAGAGCACCTCATGCCGGCCACCCTCGATTTCACCGATGTGTCCCAACAACATCTGCTCATTTTCGGCGAGCCCGGCTCTGGCAAGACTTCCGTGCTGAGGCTGCTGCGTCAAGAGATCGCCCGGGCCCACCCCGCCGCTCGGGTACTGCTCGTGGACCCGCGGCGCACCATGACCGGCAGCGACGGGGACGGCAGCCGGCACCTCGCCCGGCTGATCGAGACGCTGCGCGAGCGAATCCGCGACGGTGTGCGCAACCCCGAGTCGGTATTTGTGCTCGTCGACGACTACGACCTGGTCTCGTCCGCACTGGCTCCCTTGGCGGAAGTGGTGCCGTACTCCCGCGACATCGGACTTCATGTGGTGCTCGCCCGGCATTCGGCCAACGCGGCCCGGGCACTGTACGAACCTCTTCCTGCCGCGGTCCGCGAAATAGGGGCCGCGGGGTTGCAGATGAGCGGCAGGCCCGACGACGGACCGGTGTTGAGCTCGGTCAGGCTTCGGCCGATGCCGCCCGGGCGGGGAGTGCTCATCACCCGCTTGGCCCGCGAACAGACCGTACAGTTGGCCTGGACGGAGCCCGGGTGACGATCGTCTGCGAAGTGGGGCCGGCAGCCGTCCGCCTGCTCCGACCCGGCACGCGGGAAACCCCGGACGGCCCCAACCTGTTCGGCCGGTTGGTCGACGCGGTACTCGATGCCCCTGGCGAACCGCTCGCCTTGGTCGAAGATCGACCGGTGCGCGCCGATGTGATCTGGCGGAGCGTGTTCGAACGAGTGCTGGGCGACGCGCACACCGTGGTTCTGGTCCATCCGTCCTGGTGGGTTCCGCGCTGGGTTGACGGCGTGGCCACCGCAGCGCGTCAGGTGGCTGCAAATGTCATGACGCTTTCGCGGTCCGGCCTGTTGCACCGCGGAACGGCGTTCGTCGAGATCGGTCCGGACCTCGTCGTCGTCGGCGATCGCAGAGGGCGCGTCACGGCCGAGTCGCGATTGGCCGCAGCAGACCGCGTAGCCGATGGGGTGGCGGCCCGAATCGATGCCGGCGGGTTGGTGCACATCGATGCCCCGTTCGATGTACCGGGCGCGGAGGACCTCGGATCGCTTGTCGCCCAACGGCTGCGCGCCTCCGGCACAACGGTGCGCCACCTCGATGACCGTCATCTCTACGCCGCTGCGGTGCCGAGCTCGGTCCCGTGTAGTGCCGCCGAATCGCCCACGGCACAGCCGCGATGGCGTGGCGTGCACGCCGCGGCAGGGCTCGGGGCCGTGATCGCGGTCGCGGCGGCCGCCGGTATCGGTGTAGGAACGGCCCCGCCTCGGCGGCCCGCTGCCGGCCGCGAGACGCTGCTCGTCGAGGGACGAATCGCGGTGCGGGTACCGGCCGACTGGCCCGTGCAGCGCGTCACCACCGGTCCGGGGTCGGCGCGAATACAGGTGGTATCGCCGGTCGATCCCGAGGCGATTCTGCACATCACCCAGTCGCCGGTGCCTACGCCGGATCTCGCCGCCACGGCCAACGCGCTTCGACTGGCCGTCGATGCACAACCTCCCGGGGTCTTCGTCGACTTCCATCCCGGTGACCGGCGTGCCGGACGACCCGTGGTCAGCTACCGCGAGGTGCGGCCCGGGCACGACATCCGATGGGCGGTTGTCGTTGCCGGCGGGGTGCGGATCAGCATCGGTTGCCAGAGCGGACCCGGAGGCGATCACCACGTCGCTCACGCATGTGAACAGGCCATTTTGTCCGCAAGCGAAATTGGTTGAAGTTTTAGGGAACCAAAGTGCCTGCGGGACAGTCGAATCAAATAACAGCGCGGGACAGGCCGCGATCGACGGGAGGACACAGATGAGTACGTCGCACGACCGACTGACGACCGACTTCGCGCTCATGCGGGATGTCGCGGCCATCACCGAGGGCCGCGCTGGCGAGATACGAGGAATGCTGCAGGGTTTCATCGGACGGGTCGGTTCCGTGCCTGCCTCGGTGTGGAGCGGCCCGGCTGCCGTTCGGTTCCGGGAGGTGGTCGACCGGTGGAATGCCGAATCGGCAAGGCTCTGTCGGGCGCTGGAGAGCATCGCGGCGGTGGTACGCGCCAACGAGCGTGTGCTGCACGACGCAGCGCTGACCCATGAACACATGATCGGCGCTGTCGGCGCAGATGTGCGGGGAGCGTGACGATGGACCCCGTGCTGTCCTACGACTTCGCCGCGATCGAGTCCGCGGTGCTGCAGGAAATACAGACGACCTCGGCCCGGCTCAACGCGGCGCTGGACGAGTTGCGGGCTCGGATAGCGCCGCTGCAGGGCATCTGGACCCGGGAATCAGCTGCCGCCTACCGCGTCGAGCAGGAGCGCTGGCATCAGGCGATTTCAGCACTCAACGATATCTTGCAGAGGCTTGGCAACGCCGTGCGCGACGGTGCAAGTGACATCGCTGAAAGCGACCGGCGAGCCGCGCGCGCTTGGTGGTGATGCGGCAATCGGAACCTCTGTGCGGCCCCGGGCAGGGATTGGAGAGCCCGTTCGGGGCCGCACAGGCACCTGCACTTTCCGGTGAATCTGAGGCTGTCAGGCGCCTACCGTCGGCCGGTGACACGGGAGTGGGCCCGCCTCGATTCCACGTGAACCAACCGCCTCCGGGGTGCCACTGTGACGCAACTCCGCGGCGCCTACTGTGGGTGACAAGGCACACCATGTCGCACCCGATTGGTAGGAGGAGATATCGATGACTGTCTATGCACGGCCCGGCGCCGAGGGCTCGGTGATGTCGTTTCAGCGCCGGTATGACAACTACATCGACGGCCAGTGGGTCGCTCCCACCGCCGGCCGGTACTTCGAGAACCCGACACCGGTCAACGGCGAGGTGTTCTGCGAGGTCGCGCGTTCCGACGAATCCGATATCGAGAAGGCGCTCGTCGCCGCGCACGCCGCCGCGGCGACGTGGGGCAAGACATCGGCCGCCGAGCGGGCCGTGATCCTCAACAAGATCGCCGACCGCATCGAGGAGAACCTCGAGTCGATCGCCGTCGCCGAATCATGGGACAACGGCAAGCCGATTCGCGAAACGCTCAACGCCGACATCCCCCTGGCCATCGACCACTTCCGCTATTTTGCCGGCGCGATCCGTGCCCAGGAAGGCTCGCTGAGCGAGATCGACGACGACACTGTGGCCTACCACTTCCACGAACCGCTCGGCGTGGTCGGGCAGATCATCCCGTGGAACTTCCCCATCCTGATGGCCACCTGGAAGCTGGCACCGGCCCTGGCCGCCGGCAACGCCGTGGTGCTCAAGCCCGCCGAGCAGACTCCCGCCTCGATCCTGTACCTGTTCTCGCTGATCGGAGACCTGCTGCCACCCGGTGTGGTGAATATCGTCAACGGGTTCGGTGTGGAGGCCGGCAAGCCGCTGGCGTCGAGCAACCGGATCGCCAAGATCGCCTTCACCGGTGAGACCACGACCGGGCGGCTGATCATGCAATACGCGTCACAGAACCTGATCCCGGTGACACTGGAGCTCGGCGGCAAGAGCCCCAACATCTTCTTCAACGATGTGATGTCGGTCGCCGACGACTATCAGGACAAGGCGCTGGAGGGCTTCACCATGTTCGCCCTCAACCAGGGTGAGGTGTGCACCTGTCCCTCGCGGTCGCTGATCCAGGCAGACATCTACGACGACTTCCTGGCCCTGGCCGCGATCCGGACAAAGGCGGTGCGCCAAGGCGATCCGCTGGACACCGAGACGATGATCGGTGCGCAGGCGTCCAACGACCAGTTGGAGAAGATCCTGTCCTACATCGAGATCGGCAAGAGCGAAGGCGCCCAGGTGGTCACCGGCGGCGAGCGCGCTCAACTCGGCGGGGACCTCAACGGCGGGTATTACGTCGCACCGACGATTTTCACCGGAAACAACAAGATGCGCGTCTTCCAGGAGGAGATCTTCGGCCCCGTCGTGGCGGTGACTTCCTTCAAGGATTACGACGACGCCATCTCGATCGCCAATGACACCCTCTACGGCCTGGGCGCCGGCGTGTGGAGCCGCGACGGCAACACCGCCTACCGCGCCGGCCGCGACATCAAGGCTGGCCGGGTGTGGACCAACTGCTACCACCAGTACCCCGCGCATGCGGCGTTCGGCGGCTACAAGCAGTCCGGCATCGGCCGGGAAAACCACAAGATGATGCTCGACCACTACCAGCAGACCAAGAATCTGCTTGTGAGCTATTCGAACAAGGCGCTGGGCTTCTTCTGATCGCCCTTGGGTTGCCGAGGAGGCGCAAAATCGCCCCCTCGCAACCGCGGGCGATTTTCGCCTGCTCGCGCATGGGGGCGTTTTGACCTGCGCTAACGTGCGCCGGTAGCATGCTGCGTTGGCGTGCGGTGCCCTGCTTTTGACGGGGGCCAGCGGGTCCCGGGTCAATGTCGGTCGCCGGGCGTGCCCTGCCGCAGCCGGACCGGCCCCCGGTTCCACCGGGATCTAACCCGATAGGAAAAGGTAAGCGCTGTGCCTACATACACGCCCAAGGCGGGTGACACCACACGTTCGTGGTATGTCATCGACGCCACGGATGTGGTGCTCGGCCGCCTTGCCGTTGTGGCGGCCAATCTGCTGCGCGGCAAGCACAAGCCGACGTTCACCCCCAATGTTGACGGCGGTGACTTCGTCATCGTCGTCAACGCAGACAAGGTCGCTGTCAGCGGCGACAAACTCCAGACCAAGATGGCCTACCGCCACTCGGGTTATCCCGGTGGCCTGCGGGCCCGTTCGATCGGCGACTTGATGCGCAAGCATCCGGACCGGGTCGTAGAAAAGGCCATCGTCGGAATGCTGCCGAAGAATACGCTGAGCCGCCAGATCCAGAAGAAGCTGCGCGTGTACGCGGGTCCGGAGCACCCGCACATCGCTCAGCAGCCGGTTGTGTACGAGATCAAGCAGGTGAGCCAGTGAGCGTCGAAACCCCGGAAGCCGTGACCACCGAAGAGGCGGCCGCAAGTTCGGCATCCCGCGAACCGGTCTACATCGACCGCCCGATCCAGACCGTGGGCCGCCGCAAGGAGGCCGTGGTGCGGGTCCGGTTGCTGCCCGGCAGCGGCAAGTTCGACCTGGACGGCCGCAGCCTGGAGGACTACTTCCCGAACCGGGTGCACCAGCAGCTCATCAAGGCGCCGCTGGTGACCGTTGACCGGTTGGAGAGCTTCGACGTCTACGCCCACCTCGACGGCGGTGGCCCGTCCGGGCAAGCAGGCGCGCTGCGTCTGGCGATTGCTCGGGCACTCATCCTGGTCACGCCGGAGGATCGGCCCGCGCTGAAGAAGGCCGGGTTCCTGACGCGTGACCCGCGTGCCATCGAACGCAAGAAGTACGGCCTGAAAAAGGCCCGCAAGGCTCCTCAGTACAGCAAGCGCTGATACTTCGGAGCAGATCATTTCCGGCCCTCGGGCGGGTGCTTTGCACATGCGACGGGTGTCGCTGTACAGACCACCCGCCCGCGGCTGAAGGTGCGGGGAGGTTTGACCAGATGGCTCGATTGTTCGGTACTGACGGTGTGCGGGGGCTGGCGAACGGCGATCTGACCGCCGAGCTCGCTCTGGCGCTGGGATCGGCGTCCGCGCGGCGACTGGCCGGTTCTGGCCCGCCGCGCAGGCGTGTCGCGGTGGTGGGCCGCGATCCCCGTGCCAGCGGCGAAATGCTCGAAGCCGCCGTGATCGCCGGTGTGACGAGCGAAGGCGTCGATGCCCTGCGGGTCGGGGTGCTCCCGACGCCGGCGATCGCACACCTGACCAGCGCCTACGATGCGGACTTCGGCGTCATGATCTCGGCGTCTCATAACCCGATGCCGGACAATGGCATCAAGGTTTTCGGTCCGGGTGGGCACAAACTCGATGACGTCACGGAGGACCGTATCGCCGAACTCGTCGCCTCCGGTCCGGGTGCGCGGCCGGTCGGTGCGGGGATCGGCCGGGTGATCGACGCCGAGGACGCCCTGGAACGCTATGTGCGCCACGTCCGCAAGGCCGCGACCACCCCGCTGGACGGCTTGACCGTCGTTGTGGACTGCGCCCACGGGGCTGCCTCGGCCGCCGCCCCGCGCGCCTACCGGCTGGCGGGTGCCAACGTCATCGCGATCAATGCCGAACCGGACGGGCTCAACATCAACGAGGGTTGCGGCTCGACCCACCTGCAGGAGCTGCAGGCGGCCGTCGTGGCGTATGGCGCTGATCTGGGCCTGGCCCACGACGGCGATGCCGACCGGTGTCTGGCGGTTGACGCGACCGGCGCGGTCGTAGACGGCGACGCGATCATGGTTGTTTTGGCACTGGCCATGCGGGAGGCCGATGAACTCGTGTCGGGCACGGTTGTCGCGACGGTGATGAGCAATCTGGGTCTTCACGTGGCGTTGCGGGAGGTGGGCATCACCCTGCTCACCACCGCTGTCGGTGATCGCTACGTGCTGGAGGAAATGCGTACCGGCGACTTCTCGCTGGGCGGCGAACAGTCCGGCCACATCGTGATGCCCTCATTCGGCACCACGGGCGACGGCATCGTCACCGGACTGCGGTTGATGTCACGTATCGCGCAGACTCGCCGGCCGCTCGCCGAACTCGCCTCGGTGATGCGCACACTGCCGCAGGTGCTGATCAACGTCGAGGTCGACGACAAGGCGACCGTCGCGACGGCCCCGTCGGTACGGTTGGCGGTGCGTCAAGCCGAGGAGGAACTCGGTGACACCGGCCGAATTCTGTTGCGTCCCTCCGGAACCGAGCAGATGGTGCGCGTGATGGTGGAAGCCGCCGACGAGGACACCGCACGACTGGTTGCGTTGCGGGTCGCGGAGTCGGTCAGCAACCATCGTTAGCCTCGGTGAGCCACCGGGGAACCCGGGGGGCCGCCGGCCCGTCTAACCGGGCATGGGAAATGAGGGTGTGCACGTCGACGTGGCCGAATTGCGGACCGTCGCAGACCGCTTCGACCAGGTTGCCGAACTCGCCGAGCAGGCTGCCCGGTTGCGCCTGGCGTTCGACGGTGCCGGCGCGGGGCGGGCGCATGCCGTCGGCGGCGACGGCCTGCGGCGTGCGCTGGGCGAACTGGTCGCAGACCTTGCGTTGTGGTCGCGTGCCGCCGCCGAGATCGGTGCGTGCCTGCGTTCGGGGGCGCAGCGCTACGCCAATGCCGAGCATGCCGCGACGGCGGGAATCGGCTGAACTGTGGCAGCCGGTTTCGACGTCGCGTTGCGGCTTGCCGATGGCTTGGCGGCCGTTGACGACATACAGACGTATGTGTCTGCCTGCGGCTTGCGCGGCTATCAGGATCCTGACCTGACATCGCATGGCGCACAGGTGCGTGACTGGTACGGCAGCGAGGACGGGCTGGATCTGCAGGCGCTCGATGCCGACTGTGCTGCGCTGCGTGCGGCCGCCGAATATGCGGATCAGGCGGCCCGACTGGCACAGCAACAGGCCGGTTCGCTGTCGGGGGCCTGGACCGGCACCGGTGCCGACGCCGCTGCCGATTTCCTTCGGCGACATTGCGATTCGTCCGTCGCACTGGCTCAGGCCGTCCATGCGGCGGCGGAGACCTGTGCAGGGTTGCGTGACGAATTGTGGCGGATCGTCGACCGCAGAGTGGAGGCGACGATGACCGTCGCACGGACCGCGGAAGCGCATCGGGGGGTGTGGCTGGCGGCCTGCCGGAGCGTGCTGGCGGGCAACTTCGGCAAGGAGGTCACCGAAGTCGTCGAAACTCAGGTGAAGGCGTTCGTGCACGGCGTGGTTCGCGGTGACTGGGTTTCGGCAATGCAATCGGCGACCGCCGGCACAGTCGGTGCTTACCGCACCGCGATCGACGCCATCCGCCCCGGCCACGTCCGGTTCGACGTGCCGGGGGAATTGGGGCCGCCCGCGGCGACGGCGGACACCCCGAAACGCGAGCGGGCACTCGATTCGCCTTTCACTGTTGCTTCAGGGCCGGAGCGTGACCATGCACCTCCTGTGGCATCGCCTCCACGTTTCTCGTTGCCGGTCGCTCAGCCGGGGCTGTCCGCGGACGGGCCGGCAGATGGGGTGCCGTGGCACCCGGCGGATGCATGGGCGGCGCCGAGGCCCGCAGCTACGCCCCCGAATGCCTGGCCGGGCGCGGTGCCGTCTCCGTCCGATGCCTGGGCGGCGGGGACGCCGCATTTGCCGCCGAATGCGTTCGACGCGTGGGGGTCACCGGCGTCGTGGCCGACGGCAGGTGGCCTGCCGGCCCTTTCGGGCGGTGGCCTGCCGGGTGGGGGCTTCACGTCGGCGATGCCGAACACCCTCGGCGATGTACTCGGCGGGCTGTTGGACAGCGTTGCCGGCAGGTCGCCCGACCTGGAGCCGCTCGGGATGGACGATCCGGCTGACAAACCAGATGTCCTCGAGCGCGACGACGGGATGAAACAGCCGCCCGAGGCCGGGGGAATACCCGACGATGGCAAACTCGAGGCGGGCTCTCGGCCAGGGGTGACCGCTGCTGAGGCGGAGCGGGCGGTGACGGGCACGACTGACGCTCCTCCAACCACCGGTGTCGCTCCGGAAGTCATCGCCGAACCGCCGTCGGGCCCGGCGAGCGATTCATTGCGCGCCGCGCAACCCGGCGTCGCGTCATCGGCGCCGCCCAGCGGAGATACTCCGTGCGAGATCGCCGCCGATGAGCTGCCCCAGGCAGGCAGGTGATGCCGACTCAGTGCGTCAGCGCCAACAGTTCCTCGACGAACCGGGTCGTCTCACGTTCGTCGACACTCATGGGATGTACCAGGATCGTCGTCACACCGGCTTCGGCGTATGCGGCTAGCCGCTCCTGGATGAAGCCGCGCGGCCCGACCAGCGACACGTTACGCACCAACTCGTCCGGTACCGCGGCGACGGCTTCCTGTTTGCGGCCTGACAGGTAGAGATCCTGTATGCGATCCGCCACGTCGGCGAATCCGTAGCGGGTGGCCAGGGCATGGTAGAAGTTCTTGCCGCGCGCGCCCATTCCGCCCAGGTAGAGAGCCAGTTGCGGTTTGGCCCAGGCGAGTCGGTCCTCGACGTCGTCGCCGATGGCCAGGCTCGCCGACGCCATGACGTCCAGGGGTCCCAGCGCCGGATCACGTTTGGCCAGGCCGGCGCGCAGCGCCTCGCCCCACACCGCGTCGGCTTTCTCGGGGTGGAAGAAGACCGGTTGCCAGCCTTCGGCGATCTCCGCGGTCAGCTCGACGTTCCGGGGTCCCAGAGCCGCGATGCTTATCGGAATGCGTTCGCGAACAGGATGATTGATCAAGTGCAGCGGTTTGCCGAGCCCGGTTCCGCGGTCGGAGGGAAGCGGGATCCGGTAGTGCTTGCCGTGGTAGATGAGGCGCTCGCGGCGCCACACCTGCCGGCAGATGTCGACGACCTCGCGGGTGCGGCCCAGCGGAGCGTCGAACGGAACGCCGTGGAATCCCTCCATCACCTGTGGTCCGGAGGTTCCGATACCGAGCCGGAAGCGGCCGCTCGAGACGTAATCCAGACCCGCCGCCGTCATGGCCAGCAGCGTCGGCGTGCGGATGTAGATCGGGACCACCCCGGTGCCCAGCTCGATGGTCGATGTCTTTGCGGCGAGATAGCCGAGCTGGCTGATCGCGTCGTATGAATACGCCTCGGCGACCAGGACGACATCGACGCCGAGCTTCTCCAGTTCGACGACTTGTTCCGCGGCCTCCCGGAACCCGCCCGCATAGCCCAGAAAGATGCCTGTCCGCATTCAGGAGATTCTTCCAGTGTCCCTCGTCAAACACCCGGTATTCGTCCGCCCACCGGCTACCTGCGCAGCAGTGCGACGATTTTCTCCTCGGTGGCCACCGGCTCTTCGTCGGGATCCACCTGACGGGTTTTGGGCAGCTGCACGTCCGGGTCGGCAAACCCCTCGTACTTCTTGTCGCCGGTCAGCGTGTAGAGCAGAAAGCCGGTCAACATCGGGCGAACCGTTTTCTGGGTGTGCCGGTGTGACCCGCCCAGGCCGATGAACTTCCACATCCGACGGCCCTCGGCCAGACCGGTGGCTTCCGACTTGGTGATCCCGCGCAGCAGGCAACCCGGCCAGGCGCTGGCAAGTTCGACGGCGTTGAATCGGATGTTGGTCGAATCGCCCGGTGCGGCGAACACCAAACCGGGGATTTTGAGGGTGGCGGCGGGCTGCTGGGCCGGCGGCTTGGTTGCGGCGGGGAAGATGGCCGCCGCCGCTTTGACCCGGGCGCCGAGACCGGCCGCGGCGAACACCGCAGCCGACCCGCCCAGGCCGTGGCCGGCGACGCCGAGCTTGTCGGGGTGGACGCTGATGCGGCCGGGACCGAGTCGCACACCGGTGATGATGTCAATCGTGGTGCCCAGGTCGTGGGACAAGTTGAGCACCGACGGCGCCACGCCTTTCTCGGTGTTCGGCGCAGCTGCGACGATTCCCCACGACGCCAGGTGTTCCAGTGTCGCGGCGTAGCTGGGGGCAGGAGTCACCCAGTCGTGGCCGAACGCGATACCGGCCAGGTTGAACCCTGATGAGGGGGTGTACACGACGCCGGGAAGACCGGCAAATGCCAGGTCACCGCGTAGAACGCGGTGCGGTCCGCGCCGCGATAACGCGCCGACGAGCTTCTTCGTGCTGATCACGTGATGACCGTAACCCAATGTGATCTTTTTGTTGCCGGTTCGGGTTCTTCAGGCCCGGTGTCGTACTCTGGTTAACCATGTGTGGGATCGTTGGCTACGTCGGGCCGCGCAATGCTCGGGATGTCGTGGTCGACGCGCTGCGCCGGATGGAGTATCGCGGGTACGACTCGGCGGGTCTTGCGGTGCTCGACGGCCATGGGGGCATGACGGTTTGCAGGCGTGCCGGCCGGCTGGCGAACCTCGAAGAGGCGCTCGCCGGGACCGATCTGGCGGCTCTGGCGGGCGGCACCGGCATCGGTCACACCCGGTGGGCCACCCACGGCCGGCCGACCGACCGCAACGCCCATCCGCACTGTGACTCGTCGGGCGAGTTCGCCGTCGTGCACAACGGCATCATCGAGAACTTCGCGGCCTTGCGCGCTGAACTGGAAGCCGACGGTGTGGAATTCGCGAGCGACACCGACAGCGAGGTCGCCGTGCATCTGGTCTCCCGGGCCCACCGCACGGGGCCGACCGCGGGCGATTTCCCCGCGTCGGTGCTGTCCGTCCTGCAGCGACTGGAAGGCCACTTCACCCTGGTCTTCGTCCACGCCGACGACCCCGGCACCATCGTTGCCGCCCGCCGCTCGACTCCGCTGGTGGTGGGTGTCGGCGACGGTGAAATGTTCGTCGGTTCCGACGTTGCGGCTTTCATCGAACACACCCGCGACGCCGTCGAACTCGGCCAGGACCAGGCGGTGGTGATCACCGCGGACGGATACCGCGTTCTGGGCTTCGACGGCCGCGACGCCTCCGCCGGTGTCAGGACCTTCCATATCGACTGGGACTTGTCTGCCGCCCAGAAGGGCGGCTACGAGTTCTTCATGCTCAAGGAGATCGCCGAGCAGCCTGCCGCGGTCGCCGACACGTTGTTGGGCCACTTCGTGGACGGCCGGATCGTGCTCGACGAACAACGGCTGTCCAACCAGGAGCTCCGCGAGGTCGACAAGGTGTTCGTCGTTGCGTGCGGGACCGCGTATCACTCCGGGCTTTTGGCCAAGTACGCAATCGAACACTGGACGCGGCTGCCCGTCGAGGTGGAACTCGCCAGCGAGTTCCGTTACCGCGATCCCGTCCTGGATCGCAGCACCCTGGTGGTGGCCATCACCCAGTCCGGCGAGACCGCCGACACGCTGGAGGCGGTGCGCCACGCCAAGGAGCAGAAGGCCAAGGTGCTCGCGATCTGCAACACCAACGGCAGCCAGATCCCACGCGAATGCGATGCCGTGCTCTACACGCGTGCCGGGCCGGAGATCGGGGTTGCGGCGACGAAGACTTTCTTGGCTCAAGTCGCTGCCAACTACCTCGTCGGGCTGGCGCTGGCACAGGCTCGCGGCACCAAATACGCCGACGAGGTGGCTCGCGAATACCGCGAACTGGAGACGATGCCAGGCCTCATCAGCGAAATGCTGGCCAGAATGGAGCCGGTGGCCGCTCTCGCCGAACAGTTCGCCCGGTCGCACGCGGTGTTGTTCCTGGGCCGACACGTCGGCTATCCCGTGGCGCTGGAAGGCGCGCTCAAGCTCAAGGAACTGGCGTACATGCACGCCGAGGGCTTCGCCGCCGGCGAACTCAAGCACGGACCGATCGCACTGATCGAGGACGGCCTGCCGGTGATCGTGGTGATGCCGTCCCCGAAGGGTTCGGCGCTGCTGCACGCCAAGCTGCTCTCTAACATCCGCGAGATCCAGGCACGCGGCGCGGTGACGATCGTGGTCGGGGAGGAAGGCGACGAGACGGTGCGGCCCTACGCCGATCACATGATCGAAATCCCTTCCGTGTCAACGCTTTTCCAGCCACTGCTGTCGACCATCCCGTTGCAGGTGTTCGCGGCGTCGGTCGCCCGCGCGCGCGGATACGACGTCGACAAGCCGCGAAACCTGGCCAAGTCGGTCACCGTCGAATAGCGGCGCGTCAGTCACCTACGGCGGCGGTGTAGCCAAATCCGCCCGCCACCAGGGTGATCCCGCACATCAGCAATGTGGCGATGGCGAAGGGCCAACCGGGAGCGCGGCGTACCAACTGAATAATTGTCACGACCGCACCGGCCACCGCGATCACGCCGGCGACCAGCACAGCCGCTGCGACGGCATTGACCACGCCGTCGATACTGCAGGTCTGAGGCGGACAGTGGTCGAGGAACGCGAGCAGGCCCGTTTTCAGTTGGATCGTCCGCTCTGACCGGCGATGTGCAGGCCGCCGTGCACATTGTCGGAGCCTTCCGACAGACAGGTAGGCATTCCTCGCGTCACCGAACAGAAGGTACTATCCCGCACGAGTGTGCGCTACCTGCTGGATGCGTCGCACGGCAGCGATGCGAAAGCGCTCCAGGTGCCCCCGGCGGGGGAGGATCATCGACATCGTGCACAACGTGCCGACGACGGAGGAGTAAGCCCATGGCAAGCTACGGTCCGGGGACGCTACTGACCTGTGCCCATGACGGGTGTGCGTGCCGGCTGCGGGTGGAGGTTGAGTGTCACTGCCCGGACAGCACCGGCCCCTACCGGTGTACCTGCGGGGCCGAGATGGTCCCCGTCGAGGAATCCGCCGACCCAACCGGATAGCGGGAGGTTGCGGGGATCGGTCCAACGCTGATGCGTCACTACTACACCGCCCAGCAGATCCGTGAGGCTGAAGCGCCGCTGCTCGCCGCGCTTCCCGGCGGCGCGTTGATGCGCAGGGCCGCGTGGCCGTTATCGGTGGCTATCGCCGCCGAGTTGCGGCGGCTGACCGGGGGCGTGGCAGGGCGGCGGGTCTGCGCCGTGGTGGGCTCCGGTGACAACGGTGGCGACGCGCTGTGGGCAGCCACATTTCTGCGGCGTCGCGGTGCCGTGGCGGACGCGGTCTTACTCAATCCCGAGCGTGCCCACGCCATAGGTCTGGCGGCGTTCCGTGCATCAGGTGGGCGCGTGGTACAAGCCGTTTCGGCTGCAACGGATTTGGTTATCGATGGGGTGGTGGGTATCTCCGGCGCGGGTCCGTTGCGGCCTGATGCCGCATCTGCTTTCGCCAGCTGCAACGCACCCGTGGTGGCGGTCGACATCCCCAGCGGTGTCGATGTCGAGACCGGTTCGCTCAGCGGCCCTGCCGTTGCGGCGGCGCTGACCGTCACCTTCGGTGGCCTCAAACCCGTACACGCCCTTGCCGATTGCGGACGGGTCGAACTCGTCGACATAGGCCTGGACCTGCCGAGAACGGATTTGCTCGGCTTCGACGCCGCCGACGTCGCCGCCCGCTGGCCCACCCCCGGTCCCCGTGACGACAAGTACACGCAGGGCGTCACCGGGGTGTTGGCGGGATCGGCCACCTATCCGGGCGCGGCCATCCTGTGCACCGGCGCGGCCGTCGCGACGCACTCGGGGATGGTCCGGTATGCGGGAAGCGCTGCCGCCGAGGTGGTTTCGCATTGGCCCGAAGTGATCGCGGTGACGGACTTCGCCGACGCGGGACGTGTCCAAGCATGGGTGGTCGGCCCCGGATTCGGCACCGGCGACGGGTCCGCTGCCGTGTTGCGCAGTGTGCTGGAAACCGAACTCTCCGTGATCGTCGACGCCGATGCGCTGACGATTCTTTCCAAGAGCCCCGACCTCGTTCGCGGACGTTCGGCGCCCACCGTGCTGACGCCGCACGCCGGAGAGTTCGAACGCCTCGCGGGTTCCCCACCAGGCGTCGACCGGGTCGGCGCCGTCCGCGGCCTCGCGAAAGACCTCGGCACGACGGTATTGCTCAAGGGCAACGTCACAATCATCGCCGAACCGGACGGGACCGCCTATCTCAATCCGGCGGGGCAATCGTGGGCGGCGACCGCGGGTTCCGGCGACGTGCTGTCCGGTGTCATCGCGGCGCTGCTGGCCGCCGGCCTGGCCCCGGCAGAGGCGGCGGCCGCGGCGGCTTTCGTTCATGCCCGCGCCGCTGACCTGGCCGCGCACGACCCCGGGCCGTCTCCCGCACCGGCATCGGCGAGTGGCGTCCTTTCCCATGTTCGTGCGGCTGTCGCCGGCCTCGTCTAGAGGCTAGATCCGGCTTGTTGGCACCTCGAGGGTCGGCGTGGTCGGCGACCCAGGTGTCGACCTCGGTCCAGGTTCGTTGCAGCCATGGTCCCATCTGATCGGGCTGCGGAAGCTCAGCGGCTGAAAACAGCGCTGTGCGGACGAGCAGTTGCCGGTGGATCGGCAGCCGCCACCAAGGCCGCGCCCGCCCGTCCGGGCAAAACCCGTTGTGGGCGAGTACAAGGACGTTGGCGCTCGGCGCTCCGGCCAAGGCCGCTGCGGCGCCTGCGGTGTGAGGGGGCAGCGTATGGGACTGTCGCAACGCACGTCCGGCCGCGAGGATGCGGCCGCTGGCGCGGAGTTCGGAGATCGCGGCGCGCCACCGCGACCAGGTGAAGTTCGCGCCCTCGGGAAAGATGAGCAGCGCATGCCCGCCGTCGAGCGATGCGGCCAGGTCGCGAATCCGGTGTCGGGCACCGGCTCCCCGGGCCACGAAGCAGACGCATCCCAGCTCACCCGCGAAGTCGAGAACGGGCTCGCAACGCAGGACGGCCTTGAGCACTATCCGGAGCCTCAGCCGATACACGGTGGTGAGCAGCCACGCCACCAGCACGCTGTCCCCGGGACCACAATGCCGCGAAAGAACGATGACCGGCGCGTGATCGGGAATCTCCTGCCGGTCGGTCGACGAGGGGTCGAGCACCACTTCGACATCGAGGATGCGGCCCGCGGCGGCGTAGGCCGTAGCGAGGAAGTCCCTGATGAGCAGATCGCAGTCGGTCTCGCCGCTCGCCAGCCTCACCAGTGTGCGCAGTTCGATGAATGCGTAGGCCATCACCAACGCGACCGTCCGGAACGGCCGGCTCGACCGCGTCGCCAGCCCCGTCAGACCCGTCACTGCCAGCAGCAACGGCCCCATGACCAGCACGCACACCACAAAGGCGATCGCCAACGGCACCGTCACGGTGCGGCGCAGCGTAGTCACGGCAACGCCTCCAGATATTTGCGTGTCGCACGGTAGGCGAGTTCGGCGCGCCCCGCGGCCTTCCGCGTGTCGCGGTACCGGAGATTCGACCATGTCGCGGCCGGCCGCTGCGGCAAGCCGGTCGGAAGCACATGCACGGTGATGCCGGGGTCGACTCGTTCGAGATCGCTGTGGAAGCGGTGTCTGCGTGAGATCTCGAAGGCAACGAATGCCGCCTCCCACAGGAACCGCGGCGCGGCGAGGTCCTCCTCGAGACGCCCGACGTGCAAGACCCACACTGTATCGGCGCCGCGGGCCACTGCCCGATCCAGCGGAATGCTGTTCACCAGTCCACCGTCGAAGAAATGCTCGTCGCCGATCCGCACCGGCGGGAACACCCCCGGCAATGCACACGACGCAAGGACCGGCTCGATCAGGCTTCCCGTGCTGAACCAGTGCTCGCGGGCACGTTCGATGCTGGCCGCCACGCACTCGAACGGCACTGCGAGGTCCTCGAACATCTTGGCGGGCAATCGATCCCGCAACATTCGGCGAAGTTCGCCGTTGCCGTGCCACGACGTTCTGCGGCGCGCGATGCCGGCGATCCGCCCCACCAGCGAACCGTCTAGAACCCCCTCCTCGTCGAGCGCGTCCCAGATCGCCAACAGACGCTGCGCGCCTTCGGGAGTGGGGTCCGCCGCGAGGGCCGCTCCGTTGATCGCGCCGACCGAAGTACCGCACACCAGGTCCGGACGAACACCCGCTTCCAACAATGCGCGTGCCATGCCGACTTCAGCGGCCCCGAGCAGTCCGCCTCCGCCCAACACGAACGCATCGCAGGTCATTTAAGAGCTATACCCGCAAGACCCGGTGTTGACCCCTACCCCGGCCACATGTGCAGGTTCGCCGACCATACCGGCGCTCGGACGGGACTCCATCGGATCGTCGCGTCGCGCATCGTCGGGGTCCGTTCTTCGCCCATATCCATGCGGTCGTCGCCGCCATCTTCTAGAACTGTGCTCATGCCGAATGTTTCGCGTCGCTCATCGACCATCGCGCCCGCCTACACCGGCCGGCTGGCCACGTCGCCGGTGCCGGCGCTGCGCCTGCCCGACGAGTCGATGGAGCCACAATCCGCCTACCGGTTCATCCACGACGAGCTGATGCTCGACGGCAGTTCGCGACTCAACCTGGCCACCTTCGTCACGACCTGGATGGACCCCGAAGCCGACGACTTGATGTCGGAGACGTTCGACAAGAACATGATCGACAAGGATGAATACCCTGCGACCGCCGCGATCGAGCAGCGCTGCGTATGCATGGTCGCCGATCTGTTCCACGCCGAGGGTCTGGTGGACGACGACCCGTCCACCGGCATCGGGGTATCCACGATCGGTTCGAGCGAAGCCGTCATGCTGGCCGGCCTGGCGATGAAGTGGCGGTGGCGGGCAAAGGTGGGCGACCGCGCCACCGGCTGGCGGACCCGCACCCCGAACTTGGTGATGGGCGCCAACGTCCAGGTGGTGTGGGAGAAGTTCTGCCGCTACTTCGACGTCGAGGCTCGTTATCTTCCAGTAGAGGAGGGACGCTACGTCATCACGCCCGAGCAGGTGCTCGCCGCCGTCGACGAGGACACCATCGGTGTGGTCGCCATCCTGGGCACCACGTTCACCGGTGAGCTCGAACCGGTCGCCGACATTTGTGCCGCGCTGGACGAACTGGCATCGGCGAAGGGCAAGCCGGACGTCCCCGTGCACGTCGACGCGGCCAGCGGCGGATTCGTCGTGCCGTTCCTTCATCCCGGCGTCGTGTGGGACTTCCGGTTGCCCCGCGTGGTCTCGATCAATGTCAGTGGACACAAGTACGGCTTGACCTACCCCGGAATCGGGTTCGTGGTGTGGCGCAATGCCGAGCACCTGCCCGAGGAGTTGGTGTTCCGGGTCAACTACCTCGGTGGCGACATGCCGACGTTCACCCTGAACTTCTCCCGGCCGGGCAATCAGGTCGTCGGTCAGTACTACAACTTCCTGCGGCTGGGTCGGGACGGGTACACCACAGTGATGCGGTGCCTATCGGAGACCGCACAGTGGTTGGCGCGCGAGCTGGCCGCGATGCCGGTGTTCGAGGTCATCTCCGACGGCTCGGCGATCCCGGTGGTGTCGTTCCGATTGACCCCCGATCCGAAGAGGGAACGCAGCTACTCGGTCTTCGACATCTCGGCATTGCTGCGCAGCTACGGCTGGCAGGTACCCGCCTACACGATGCCCGACAACGCCGCCGACGTCGCCGTGCTCCGGGTTGTGGTCCGCGAGGGCTTCTCGGCGAATCTGGCTCGCGCCCTCCGCGACGACCTGATCGAGGTGCTCGACAAGCTCGACAAGCCGGATGGCGGTGGTTTGGCCACCGAGCGCCACTTCGCCCATTGACGACCTGCCGGCGGCGCGTATTGACCTGCCCGCGGCCATGTGTGCCGCTCTGGGACAATCGAGCGCGGTGAACACCGCATGACCACGACCAGGAACGCAGGTTCTCGATTGGCCACCCCCGCGGCGGTGGTCGATCTCGACGCGATCGCCCACAACGTCCGGCTGCTTCGCGAGCACGCGGGCAAGGCCGAGGTCATGGCGGTGGTCAAGGCGGACGGCTACGGCCACGGCGCGACACCGGTCGCCCGCGCGGCGCTGGCGGCGGGTGCGGCCGAGTTGGGCGTGGCGACGATAGCCGAGGCGCTGGCCCTGCGCCGGGACGGTGTGACGGCGCCCGTGCTCGCCTGGCTGCATCTCCCCGGCACGGATTTCGCCCCCGCCATCATGGCTGACGTGCAGATCGGGGTGTCGTCGGTGCGCCAACTCGATGACGTTCTCGACGCGGTCCGCCGCACCGGTGTCACTGCCACCGTCACCGTCAAAGCGGATACCGGCTTGAACCGCAACGGCGTCGGTCCCGGCGACTTCCCGGCCGTACTCGATGCACTCGCCTGGGCGGTCGCCGAGGACGCGATCCGGGTCCGCGGCATCATGTCGCATCTCTCGCACGGGGATGAGCCCTCCCATCCCAACAACGATCTGCAAGCCGGCATGCTGCGTGCGATGCTCACCGACGCACGACGCCACGGTGTGCCGGTCGAGGTGGCGCATCTGTCCAATTCACCGGCTGTCCTCACCCGCCCCGACCTGGCCTTCGACATGGTCCGGCCCGGCATCGCCGTGTATGGCCTCAACCCGCTGGCCGGCCGTACCGCGGATCTGCGGCCGGCGATGACTCTGTGCGCGCCGGTGACGCTGGTGAGGTCGCTACGCGGCGGCGATGGCGTGTCCTACGGTCACGCCTGGATCGCCGACCGCGACACCACCGTCGCGTTGGTGCCGGTCGGTTACGCGGACGGAGTGTTCCGCGCGCTCAGCGGCCGACTCGACGTGCTCATCAACGGCCGGCTGCGCCGCAACGTCGGCCGGATCTGCATGGACCAGCTGGTCGTCGACCTCGGCCCCGGGCCGGTGGACGTCGGCGAGGGTGATGAGGCAATCCTGTTCGGCCCGGGAGGCGCGGGCGAATCCACGGCCCAGGACTGGGCCGACCTGCTCGGCACCATTCATTACGAAGTGGTGACCAGCCCGCGTGGCCGGGTCGTACGTGTCCATCGGGGTGCGGGCAGTGCCGGCTGACTCCACCGGTGATCGGGGACGAGCGGTGCTGGCCACCGCGGAGGAGACCATGGCGCTGGGCCGCGAGCTCGGGGCGGAACTGCGCGCCGGCGACGTCGTGGTGCTGTCGGGGCCGCTTGGTGCGGGAAAGACCGTTCTTGCCAAGGGAATTGCGGATGGGCTCGATGTGCACGGTCCGGTCACCTCACCGACTTTCGTGCTGGCGCGCGTGCATCCCGCCCGCCGCGCCGACCAGCCGGCCATGGTGCACGTCGACATGTACCGATTGCTTGACCACGCCGCCGCCGACCTGCTCGCCGAGTTGGATTCGCTGGACCTCGACACCGAACTCGACGATGCGGTGGTGGTCGTCGAGTGGGGTGGGGGTCTTGCCGAGCGTCTTTCCGACCGCCACCTCGACGTCCGGCTGGAGCGGTCCGCCACCGACGACGTCCGCACGGCGACGTGGCGCTGGAACACACCATGAGCCTGGTCGACGAGAAGGTGGTGCTCGCGATCGACACCGCCACCGCTGCCGTGACCGCCGGAATCGTGCGGATCGCGCCAGGGCATGCTCCCGTCGCGGTCGCGCAGCGGGTCACCGAGGATCCGCGCGCCCACGCGGAGTTCTTGACGCCCAATATCCTTGCTGCACTGAAGGGTTCGTCGGTCTGTCCGGAGCATCTGGACGCCGTGGTGGTGGGCTGCGGTCCCGGCCCGTTCACCGGTCTGCGGGTGGGGATGGCCACCGCTGCGGCCTTCGGGCATGCGCTGGACATCCCGGTGTACGGGGTGTGCAGCCTGGACGCGATCGGTTGCCGGACGCGGGGCGAGGTGCTCGTGGTGACCGACGCGCGCCGGCGCGAGGTGTACTGGGCTTCTTACCGTGACGGCGTGCGCACCGGTGGCCCCGGGGTCGATGCCGCCGCCGGCGTTGCGATCGGGGCGGCGTCGGCTGTTGCCGGTTCGGCGCAGCACGCGGCCTTGTTCGGGCGTGCGGTGATCGGTCCGGTACACCCGTCGCCGGCCGGGCTCGTTTCCATGGTGGCCGACTGGGGTGAGCCGCGACCGCTGGTGCCGCTGTACCTGCGCCGGCCCGACGCCAAGACGCTGGCGGAACGGGGTGTGCGGTGAGTCAGGTCGATCCGGTGGTACTCGATGCGCTGACCCCCGCCGATGCCGATCGGTGCGCCGAGTTGGAGGCCCTGCTCTTCGACGGCGACGATCCGTGGCCGGCGCGTGCGTTCCTCGCCGAACTGGCTTCGCCGCACAATCTCTATGTCGGCGCGCGCACCGGCACACTGCTGGTGGGTTACGCCGGAATTTCGCGGCTGGGACGTCGTCGCCCGTTCGAGTACGAAGTGCACACCATCGGCGTCGACCCGGCCTACCGAGGGTGCGGCATCGGCCGCCGGCTAGTGGAGCACCTGCTGGCGTTCGCGGGCGACTCCGTGGTCTTCCTCGAGGTGCGGACCGACAATGCGACGGCAATCGCTCTCTACGAAAGCGTCGGCTTCGTCGTCGTCGGTATGCGCAAGCGGTACTACCGGGTCAGCGGTGCCGACGCCTACACGATGCGCCGAGATGTGGGCGGAGGTGCCGTGTGACCGTCGTCCTCGCGATCGAAAGCTCTTGCGACGAAACGGGAGTCGGCATAGCGCGGCTGGGCTCCGACGGCGCGGTGACATTGCTGGCCGACGAGGTCGCCTCCAGCGTCGATGAACATGCGCGCTTCGGTGGTGTGGTGCCCGAGATCGCGTCCCGGGCGCACCTTGAAGCCCTCGGGCCCACGATGCGGCGGGCGCTGGCGGCGGCCGGGGTCAACCGGCCCGACGTGGTGGCGGCCACCATCGGACCTGGATTGGCCGGTGCCCTGCTCGTCGGGGTCGCAGCCGCCAAGGCCTATGCGGCCGCGTGGGACGTGCCGTTTTACGCGGTGAACCACCTGGGCGGGCATCTCGCGGCCGACGTCTACGACCACGGTTCGCTTCCCGAGTGCGTCGGCCTGCTGGTGTCGGGCGGTCACACCCACCTGCTGCACGTGCGCTCGCTGGGTGAACCGATCACCGAGCTCGGCAGCACCGTCGACGACGCGGCAGGGGAGGCCTACGACAAGGTGGCCCGACTGTTGGGGCTGGGCTATCCCGGCGGAAGGGTGCTCGACGACCTCGCCCGTACCGGCGACCGCGATGCCATCGTGTTTCCCCGTGGCATGACGGGGCCACGCGATGACCCGTACTCGTTCAGCTTCTCCGGACTGAAGACCGCCGTGGCGCGCTACGTGGAGTCACATCCGGATGCCGCCGTCGCCGACGTGGCCGCGGGGTTCCAGGAGGCTGTCGCCGACGTGCTCACCCGCAAGGCTGTTCGGGCGGCCACCGGCCTAGGCGTGTCGACGCTGCTGATCGCCGGGGGCGTGGCCGCCAACTCTCGGTTGCGCGAACTGGCCGAACTGCGTTGTGCAGAAGCGGGTTTGACCCTGCGGGTGCCCCGGCCGCGGCTGTGCACAGACAACGGCGCGATGATCGCGTCGTTCGCTGCGCACCTGCTCGCCGCTGGCGCGGCGCCGTCCCCGCTGCATGTGGCCAGTGACCCCGGACTGCCCGTGGTGCGGAGCCAGGTGGGCTAATCCGATGCTATCGCGGGAGCTGTCCTCGGGGCGCCAGTATCTCCGTCACCCGGCACAGACCAGCGCGTCCCTGATGTTCCAGGTCGCCGACCCGTTGGTGGGCATACCGACCTCATGGGTATCGCCGCGAGCCATGCCCTGATCGTTCACGCTGCCGCTGTACTCCCCGCCCCCATGACCGCCACCGCCCCACAGCACACTCAGGTTGACTTCGCGTCCTGCGATGCCGCCTGAGATGGTGCCGTGAAGCACTGCCGACTGGTGATTGTTGAAGGCGGTCACGGGGCCACTAGCCTGCGTGCCGGTGGAGTTGAACTCCAGCCGGTAGCCGTTGCTCTGGTTGATGGCGGTGAACCCGGTGAACGCGAACTGCCCACACGCGGCGTGTGCCGGTGCGGCCACCGCCACCGTGGATGCTGCGAGTGCCACTGCCGCTGCGATTTGTATCTTCACTGCGTCTCCATTCGTTGTGTGGACCCGGCGCTCATCGCGGTGCCCTTCCCTGACGGCCCTGTGCCATCCTGGTCAGCACCGCCGCCGGAATTTCCGACAAGGTGAGGCTGCCGCATGCCGCACGCCTGTCCTGGACAGCCCCAATGATGCTCGACCTGCGCCGCAAGGGTTACCCGTATGCGCAGATCGGCAAGGCGGTGGGGAGGGCGTCCCTGGCCCGTATCCGGAGGGGGCGACCGGAGAGGCCCGACGCACCGATCGAAACCGATTCGATCGACCCCGATCGCGGCCTAATCGGAGCGGTCCAGGCCCAATGTCGCCGACAGCTCGCCGGCGCCGATGCCGAACGTCTCCACGACGGACACCCCGGTGACGGCATCGAGCCGGAACACGGCCAGATCGGTGTAAACCCGATCGACACAACGCAATCCGGTCAACGGATAACCGCACTGCGGCAGCAGCTTCGGTCGCCCGTCCTTGGTGAAGAGCGCCATCATGACGTAGACCGACCTGGCGCCGACAGCCAGGTCCATCGCGCCGCCCACCGCCGGTATGGCTTCGGGCGCACCCGTACTCCAATTCGCCAGGTCGCCGTGGAAGGAAACCTCGAACGCTCCTATCACGCAGACGTCGAGATGGCCTCCGCGCATCATCGCAAACGAGTCGGCGTGGTCGAAGTAGGCCGCCCCGGGTAGCTCGGTGACCGGAACCTTGCCGGCGTTGATCAAATCGGGGTCGATCTCATCGGGGCTCGCCTGTGGTCCCATGCCCAGCATCCCGTTCTCGGTGTGCAGCATGATTCCCGCCCCGGGTTGCAGGTACCCGGCGACCAGGGTCGGCAGGCCGATGCCGAGGTTGACGACAGATCCCGCCGGAATGTCGCGCGCCACCGTGGCCGCGAGTTCCTCGTGGCCGAGCGGGCCGCGGTCGCGGTGCTCGATGACCGCTGTCATGACCGGCCGCCCGCAATGCCGCAGTCGAGCACCCGGTCGACATAGATGCATGGAGTGACAACGGTTTCGGGATCGATGTCTCCGATGGCGACGACCTCAGTCACCTCGGCGATCGTGGTGGTGGCCGCCGTCGCCATCACGGGACCGAAGTTGCGCGCCGTTTTTCGGTAGACCAGGTTTCCCAGTCGATCCGCGCGGTGCGCACGGATCAGCGCGTAGTCACCGCGAATGGGGTATTCGAGCACATACTGTCGGCCACCGATGGTCCGCGACTCCTTGCCCTGTGCCAGTGGGGTACCTGCCCCGGTGGGGGTGAAGAACGCGCCGATCCCGGCACCCGCGGCCCGTAGGCGTTCGGCGAGATTGCCCTGCGGCACCAGTTCGAGTTCGATCCGGCCGGCGCGGTAGAGCCGATCGAACACCCACGAGTCGTGCTGGCGGGGAAAGGAACACATGACCTTGCGAACTCTGCCCGCAGCCAGCAGCGCCGCCAGTCCGGTGGCACCGTTGCCCGCGTTGTTGCTGACCACGGTGAGGTCGGTGGCGCCCTGCGCGATCAGGGCGTCGACCAGGGTGGTGGGCATGCCGGCCATCCCGAAACCGCCGATCAGGACCGTGGATCCGTCCTCGATACCCTCCACCGCAGCAGAAGGGGAATCGCTGATGACGATGCTCACAGCGGGCCGGCCTCCGCGATCACCTGCTGGGCAACCCGGAAAGCAGCGTTGGCCGCCGGCACTCCGCAGTAGACCGCCGTCTGCAGCAACACCTCCCTGATCTCGCCGGCCGAGAGTCCGTTGCGCAACGCCGCCCGGACGTGCATCGCGAATTCTTCGTCGTGCCCGCGGGCGACCAACGCGGTCAGGGTGACGATGGAGCGGCAGCGTCGGTCCAGCCCGGGACGCGTCCAGATTGCGCCCCAGGCGTATTCGGTGATGAGGGTGTGAAAGTCGCGGGTGAACTCGGTGACGTGGGCGTTGGCGCGATCGACGTGGGCATCGCCGAGCACTTCGCGCCGCACGGCCATCCCGCGGTCAAAGAGGTTGTCGGTCATCGATACTCCATTCAATCAACTCTGCGAGAACGTTCGCGATCAGGTCGGGTCGCTCGGCCGGGGCGAGATGCGCGGCGCCGGGCACCTCGACATACCGCCCGCGGGCGACGCCTTCGCTGATGAACCGCAGTGACGCGGAAGGGGTCGCGACGTCACAGGCACCGGCCACTGCGATCACCGGGATGTCGATGTCGGCGACGCGGTTGCGCACGTCGAAGTCGGCGAGTGCCTCGCAGGTGTGGGCATAACCGCTGTCGTCGGTGTCGTCGAGCGCCCGCAGAAGGGCCGCCGCGGTCGCGGGTTCGCGGTCGGGAAAGCCGGGCGCGAACCAACGCCGGACCGCGAGCGCTGCAAGCTGGGCAGTCCCTGCCTCGCGCACCGCGTGGGCCCGCGCCCGCCAATCGCTTGGGTTGCCGATCCTGGCGCCGGTGCAGATGAGCGCCGCGGCGACGATGCACGGGGAGTGGTCGATCAAAAGCTCCAGTCCGACGGCACCGCCGACGGACACCCCGGCGTAGCGGAACCGCCCCCCGTCGCCCTGTCCGTCGATCAGTTCGACGACCGCCGCGGCGAGATCGGCGACGGAGAATGGCTCCCGCGGCGGGGGGCTCGCCCCATGGCCCGGCAGGTCCCAGCCCACCACGTGGTAGATGTGGGCCAGGCGCTCCGCACAGGCCGACCACAAGGTGGCGACGGTGGTGCCCAGCGCGGGCCCGACCACCAGCAGTGGCCGCCGGGGTGTGCCCGCCAGTCGGGTCCCGACGATGGCGGGGACGCTCATCGGAGCTGCCGCACAACGCCGCGGGCACGGTCGAGAGCATCGTCGATCACCACATCTGCTGCGCCGAAATAGCTTGGCGATGGCCGCTTGTCGACGAACTGCGCGGTTGCCCGCTGTTCGCCCGCCACGTCGGCGCCTGCCAGCGTGTCGGCCATCCGGCGCGTATCGACATGCAGGCCCGCCAGCAGTTCCCGACATTGCGACCCGGCGACCACCGTGCGCCGGGACAGGGTGCGCAGGGTGTCCCATTCGACATGCCAGGCGCCGTCGGGGCGTTCGTCGTTGGCCAGGGCCGCGGCCGTGTGCAGGGTGGCCGCCAGCGCCGGCGCCGCCAGTGCGGCGCGGCGGATGAGGATGGACAGCACGGGGTTGCGTTTGTGTGGCAGGGTCGACGAGTGGCCCCGTGTTCCGGTGGCGGGCTCGTTGAGTTCGCCGATTTCGGGGCGCGCCAGGGTGACGACGTCGGAAGCGATGCGCCCCCAGGAGTCGGTGCACGCCACCAGCGCGTCGGCCGTGGAGGTTATCGGCGCGCGGGTGGTGTGCCAGGGAGCGCGCGCCGCCAACCCCAGCGCGTCGGCGGCGTCGCGCGCCAACCGGGCAGCCACGCGTGGCGGATCTTCCCCGTCACCGAACAGCGTGGCCAATTCCGTTGTCGCCGATAGAGTTCCGGCCGCCCCGCCGATCTGCGCGGGCAACGACTGGGAATTGAGGCGTTGCGCGGCGTCGACGACACCGTTGAGCCAGACGGCGGCTTTCGTGCCGAATGTGGTGGGCACGGCGTGCTGGGTGAGGGTGCGGGCGGCCATCGGGCTGTGCCGATGCGCCTCGACGAGCCGGACCAGCGCCGAAACCTGATCGATAAGAATCGTTTTCAAGTTCGTCCATGGCGGCTCGCACCGCCAGCATGAGTGCAGTGTCGAGCACATCCTGGCTGGTGAGGCCGCGGTGGATCCACCCGGAGACCGCGGGGTCGGCGCGGTCGCGCAGCATGGCGACCAAGCTGATGACCGGGTTCCCGCCGTCCTCGGCGGCAACCGCGAGCGCTTCGCAGTCTTGCGGGCCTACCAGGTCGCCGAGGCTGGCGGCGGCGCACTCGGCCGGCGCCAGCCCCGAAGCCGCGAGCGTGGCCAGCCACACCGATTCCACCGCGACCATCGCGTCCAGCATTGCCTGATCGGTCATGACGCCCGCGGCGCGCTGGTCGCCCGGCCACAGTAGATTGGTCACAGCGGAACGGCGCGGTAGTCGAGAAACACGGTCTCTCCGGGTCCCTGCAGTCGGATGTCGAACCGGTATCCGGCGGGATCTTCCCGGCACATCAGCGTGTCCCGCCGCACCGTGTCGACCGCACTCAACAGCGCATCGGCGCGGCCGATGCCCACCGGCACGTAGGCGCGGGTGAACAGCCGGTTGAGCAAGCCCCGCGCGAAGATCGCCAGGGCGAAAAACGGGGGGCGACCGTCCGCCGAACCGGGGGTCAACGTGGTGAATCGGTAGTGCCCGCCAGGGCCGGTCGCCGATCTGCCCCACCCGGTGAACGCGCCCGCGGCGCGACGCAATGATCCCGGACGCCGGACGACGGCTCCCTCCGGGCCGGCCTGCCACAACTCGACCATCGCATCGGGTACACCGCGGCCGGCACCGTCGTAGACCACGCCGTGCAGCCGGATCGCACCCGGGTGGGTGTCCTCGACCAGCCGGTAGTCACCGGCAAAGCACACCGCGTGGAAGAACGGCCCGACGGTTTGGCCCGGGGTGGCGGTCGGTTCAGTCATGATCGGCGCCGGGTTCGGTCCAGGTCCGGCGGCTCCCGGTCAACACGATGTCCCACCGATAGCCGGTCGCGTACTCGGGTGTCGTGATGTCGTGGTCGTAGGCCGCGACCAGCCGGTCGCGGGCGCGGGGATCGAGGATGGACTGCAGGATCGGGTCCAGGCCGAACAGCGGATCGCCGGGAAGGTACATCGCAGTGACGAGGCGTTCGGTGAACGCCGTTCCGAATACCGAAAAATGGATATGGGCGGGGCGCCACGCATTGTCGTGATTGCGCCATGGATACGGTCCGGGCTTGATGGTCACGAATCGGTATGAGCCGTCCCTTCCCGTCAGGCAGCGGCCCATGCCAATAAAGTTAGGGTCGAGCGGGGCAGGGTGCTGGTCGTGGTGGTGTCGGTAGCGGCCGGCGGCGTTGGCCTGCCAGATCTCGATCAGCTGACCCGCCACCGGCCGGCCCGCCCCGTCGAGCACCCGCCCGGTCACGATGACGCGTTCGCCGATCGGCGCACCCGGATGGCCTGCGGTCAGGTCGGCGTCGCCGGGAGCGCAGTCTTCGTGACCGAAGCACGGCGACCACCGTTCGACCCCCTCGGGATCGATGGGCATTGGCACAGCCACGGGATGGCGTAGGACGCTGCTGCGGTAGGGCGGGTAGTTCAGCCGCGGCTGCGGCTCGGGCCGCCCGCGGCGCCGGTATTCGTCGGCGATGGCGCCGATTTCCGCCGAGATCTCGTTCTGCGCTGCCAACCGAGCGTGCGCCGCCGCAGTCTTCATGACGCGTGACGCTAACGGCGCGATCGGTTAGCCTCAATGACCGGCTTCTGCTCAGTGGAAGGCAACCCGATGGCGGGCAACACCTCGCGGCCCGGTGCGACCGTCGCGTCGCGCACGCTCGCGGTGCTCGGCGCGTTCGATTCGGAGCACACACGCCTGACGCTGACCGAGATATCCTCTCGCGCAGGCCTTCCACTGGCCACCGCGCACCGGCTCGTGGCGGAGCTGACGTCATGGGGCGCGCTGACCCGCGAGCCCGACGGATCGTACGTGATTGGCAGAAGACTGTGGGACATCGGGTTGTTGGCTCCGCTGCAGTCCGGACTGCGTGAGGTGGCGTCGCCATTTCTGCACGACCTCTACGGTGCGACGCTGGCCACCGTGCACCTGGCGGTGCGCGACGAGGACCAGGTCCTCTACATCGACCGCCTCGCCGGGCACGCCTCGGTCCCCATCGTCAGCGACACCGGTTCGCGCCTGCCGATGCATGCCACCGGGGTCGGCAAGGTGCTGCTGGCGTTCGCGCCGAAAGATGTTCAGCGGAAGGTATTTTCGAATCTGACCCGGATAACCCCGCGCACCGTGGTGCATGCCGGGGTGCTGGCTGCCCAGCTGGCCCGGATCCGGCGCGACGGCTATGCCACCACGGTCGAGGAGATGTCGCCGGGTGCATGCTCGGTCGCGGTTCCGATCCGTCAGCGCCAGGAGGTGATCGCGGCGCTGGGCATCGTTGTGCCGGAACTGAAGGGCAGTCGGCCGCGCCTCGTCGTTGCGCTGCGCGTGGCCTCCCATGGGATTTCGCGCAGCCTGGGTTGACCGCGACGGGTCGACCGTTGGGTATTGACCGCCTCGGAGGGCATCCGGCATCCTCTATTATGAGGAATGATTCTCTGACTGGCAGATAATGAGGCTTGATGACCGTCTTCGACGACGTTCGCCGCGGGATGATTCCGGCCCACATCTACAACGACCGGGAGATCTTCGAGCTGGAAAAGGAGCGGCTGTTCAGCCGTGCGTGGATGTTCGTCGCACACGAGTCGGAGATCCCGCAGGACGGCGACTACGTCGTGCGGCGGGTGCTCAACGATTCCTTCATCGTCTCGCGCGATTCCAAGGGCGACATCCGTGCGATGTTCAACATGTGCCTGCACCGCGGTATGCAGGTGTGCCGCGCGGAGATGGGCAACGCCTCGAATTTCCGGTGCCCCTACCATGGCTGGTCTTATCGCAACGACGGCCGCATCACCGGCTTGCCGTTTCATCGTGATGCCTACGGCGGCGAGGACGGCTTCAAGAAGAAGGGCCAGACCCTGCTGCCGGCGCCGCGGCTGGCCAGCTACAACGGGCTGATCTTCCTCAGCATGGATGCCGATGCCGAGCCGCTGGAGGACTATCTCGGCGATTTCACGTTCTATCTGGACTTCTACACCAAGCAGAGTTCGCACGGGCTCGAGGTACGCGGCCCGCAGCGCTGGCGGATCAAGGCGAACTGGAAGATCGGCGCCGAGAACTTCGCCGGCGACATGTACCACACCCCGCAGACCCACACGTCGGTCGTGGAGATCGGGCTGTTCCGCGAGCCGAAAGCCGAGAAGCGAAAGGACGGTGCCACCTACTGGGCCGGGCAAGGGCGGCGGCACCACCTACAAGCTCCCGCCCGGCACGTTCGAGGAGCGGATGCGCTATGTCGGATACCCCGACGACATGATCGGCCGCATCGCGCGGGAATGGACTCCGCGGCAGCGGCAGATGGTCGGCGAGGACGGCTTCATGATCTCCGCCGCGACCTGTTTCCCGAACCTCAGTTTTGTCCACAACTGGCCGAAGGTCGAGGCCGGCGACGACGTGCTGCCGTTCATCTCCATCCGCATGTGGCAGCCGATCAGCGAGAACGAGACCGAGGTGTACTCGTGGTTCGCGGTGGACGCCGCCGCTCCGGCGGAGTACAAGGCGAAGTCCTACAAGGCCTACCTGATGTGCTTCGGGTCCACCGGCATGTTCGAGCAGGACGATGTGGAGAACTGGGTGTCGCTGACGAACACCGCGGCCGGTTCGATGGCGCGCCGGCTGCTGCTCAACAGCCGGATGGGTCTGCTCGAAGACGGTCGGCCGGTTGTCGAGGCGTTGCCGCCGGAGGCGTTCCACGGCCCGGGCCGCGCGCAGGTCGGCTACAACGAGCACAATCAGCGGCAGCTGCTCAAACTGTGGGCCGACTATCTGCAGATGCCCCGCCGGTTACCGGCAGAACCTCGCTCGGGACCGAGAATCCCGACGGCATCGCGCCACTGGCGCAGACGGCGAACCGGCAGTGACGTCCGTCGTGCGGTTGGCAACCCCGTTGCCGTTCAACGATTGTCGCCATCTGCAGGCGCATCAGTTCCTGGTTGACGAGGCGTACCTGCTGGATGCCCAGCACTACGAGGAATGGCTCGACACGCTGACCGACGACATCCACTA
The DNA here is from genome assembly GCA_963846905.1 of uncultured Actinomycetota bacterium. Lineage (GTDB taxonomy): Bacteria > Actinomycetota > Actinomycetes > Mycobacteriales > Mycobacteriaceae > Mycobacterium. The sequence continues at coordinate 112,697 of CAWJYB010000008.1, read as the reverse complement.
CGTCATGCCCGTCCGCGTCACCACGGCGCTCGGTGCCGGATTCGACACCTCACCGGGTATGGCGCATTTCGACGAGAACAAGTACTCCCTGAGGCGACGGGTCGCGCGCTTCCGTACCGAGCACGCCTGGACGGAGGACCCGCCGTCGCGCCTGCGCCACTTCGTCACCAATGTCCGCACCTTCGCCTGCCGCGACGACGCGCATCTGATCGTCGAGTCCGCGGAGCTGCTGTTCCGCAGCCGCGGCGACGTCAACGACAGCGCGTTGGTGTCCTGTGGCCGCGAAGACCTGCTGCGCCGGGACGGCGAAGATTGGAAGCTGGCGCGCCGCACGATCGTCGTCGACGAGTCGGTGATCCGGATGCAGAACCTGGCGGTGTTCTTGTGAGCGACGACGCAGCTCACTCGGATGCTGGCCGGTGCGGTGGGTGAACCACTCGCTGTCGCAAACGAATTCGCCGAGGCGGTGGTACGCCGGGTCGATACCCGCAACGGGTCGCGGCTGTTGATCGTCTCGCCCAAATCCGGACGGTGGATCACCCTTGACGCGCTGGAGATCGAAGCGTTGACCTGGCAGAACCCCCGCACTCTGGCGGCGATGGTGGGCAACATCAACGCCCCGCTGCTGGCCGACGAGGACGACCAGCCGTGACCGGCTGGCTCGAGGGCAAGCGGGCGCTCGTGGTGGGCGGCGGGTCCGGCATCGGCAGGGCGGTACTGGAGGCGTTCCGCCGTGAGGGCGCCAGCGTCGCCGTGCTCGAACGTGACGCCGGCAAGTGCGAACAGTTACGTCGTCAGCTGCCCGGCGTGCCGGTCACCGAAGGGGACGCGAGGACCCGCGGCGCCAATGAGAATGCGGTCGCCGCAGCGGTTTCCGAGTTCGGCGGCCTCGACACGCTGGTCAACTGCGTCGGGATCTTCGACTTCTACCGGGGTATCGCCGAGATCGACGCCGGTGACCTCGACGCGGCGTTCGACGAGATGTTCCGGACGAACGTGCTCAGCCATCTGCAATCGGTGAAGGCCGCGGTTCCCGCGTTGCGGGCCGGGTCCGGGCCGTCGATCATCTTGACGGAGTCGGCGTCGTCGTACTATCCCGGTCGCGGTGGGACGCTCTACGTGTCGTCGAAGTTCGCGGTGCGCGGACTCGTGGCCACCCTGGCCCACGAACTGGCACCGCAAATTCGGGTGAACGGCGTGGCGCCGGGCGGCACCCTCGGTACCGACTTGCGCGGTCTGCACAGTCTGGGGCAGCAGACCGCCCGACTCGACGACATCCCCGACCGGGCTCGCGACCTCGCGGAGCGCACGCCACTGAACGTGGCGTTGTCCGGCGACGACCACGCCTGGAGCTATGTTTTCTTGGCCTCCGACCGGTCACGGGGGATCACCGGCGACACCGTGCACCCAGACGGCGGATTCGGATCGGCATTGCGGTCGTGACGGCGGCGCTCGACCGGCAACGCGCGCTGGTGGCGCAGGGGTGCCGGGTGGCTGCGGCCCGTGGGCTTGTCGACGGGATCCTGGGTCACCTCAGCCTGCGGGTCGACGACGAACGCCTGCTGATCCGGTGCCGCAGTGACAGCGACACCGGGGTTGCGTTCACCCGGTCGTCCGACATCCGGTTGGTCCGTTTCGACGGCACCCCCGGGGCCGCCGGTGAACTCGACGGGTACCGCGTGCCCAACGAACTGGCGGTGCACGTCGAACCGATGCTCGCCGACTCCAGGCGCCGGGCGGTGGCCCACCTGCACCCGCCCAATGTCGTCGCCGCCGATCTGGCCGGCATCTCGATATGCCCGATTTACGGCGCATTCGACATTCCGGGTGCCTGGTTGGCCCGCGGGGGTGTGCCCGTCTACGAGCGCGCGGTGCTGATCCGCAACGCCCGGCTGGGCCAGGAGATGGTGGCCGCGATGGGCGCGCGTCCGGTGGTGATCTGCCGTGGGCACGGAATCGTCAGCGCCGCAGGCACTGTGGAGCAATCGGTGCTGCAGGCGATCAGCCTCGACCAGCTGGCGCTGATGTCGTTGCGGGTGCGCACCGCCGGTGGAACTCTGCGCGAGATCGCCGAGCGCGACTGGGAGGATCTTCCGGATCTGGGGCCGAGCTTCACCGCCGACGCGGCCTGGCGGCACGAGGTCGCCCGGCTCGGTGCTCAGCCGAGATGATCGGCGATCTGCTCGGCCGCCACCCGAAGCGCATCCGCGACAGCCGGATACTGCGATTTGGCCAGGCGGTGGCGCGGGGCGGCGGCATTGAGTGCGAGTCGCAATCCGGGAGCGCTGGTGGGTATCGGTACGGCAACGGAGGCGACGCCTTCCTCGCTTTCCTCGCGGTTGGCGGCGTAGCCGCGTCTGCGGGTGCGGGAAAGCTCTTCTTCCAGTTCGGATCTGGTGGCGATCGAGTGCGGGGTCACGCGTTCCAACTGCTCTTCGGGAAGAAGTTGCCGCAGTTCGGATTCCGGGAGCTGGGCGAGGAGTGCCTTTCCCGTGGATGTGCAGTGCGCGGGCAGCGTGCGGCCCAGCCGGGATGCGACGCGAACCGCGGCCGGGCCCTCCACCGCGGCGAGGAAGCGGACGTTGGCGCCGTCCAGCATCCCGACATGGACCGACTCCCGCAGGTGCTCACTGAGGTCGCGCATGATCGGTGTTGCGACCCCCTGGATGTCGAGGCGGCCGAAGATCGCGAACGCCACCCCGGTGAGCGCCGGACCCGGCCGATAGGCCTTCGAGACCGGATCCTGACGCACGAACCCCCGGTACTGCAGCATCGCCAGCAGTCGGTGCGCGGTAGACGACGCGACACCGAGGTAGCGGCTCGCCTCGCTCATCCGGATCTCGGGCCGCTCGCCGAGCAGCAGCACCAGCTTCAGGGCGTTGTCTACCGATTCGATCGGGTACAGCGGCGCCGGTGATTCGGTACCGCCGCCGGGCTTCTGCATATCAGAGACGGTACCTGTCAGGTGGAGTGGGTGGCCGAGGTGGGGACATCGTGATCAGCCGCCTCGGTGAATGACCGGAAAGTGCTGTGCGAGTGAGAAAACGGAACTATCGTCGGCAACGATCGGTGGGACCTGGCTCGATTTCGTCGCGCTGTCGATGTGGTCCTGCTGCCTGACTCGTCGTACCCGAAGGGCGGTGGCGTAATGACCGACACCGGCTTCGACGGATCCGGTGTCAACTACGATCCCTACGACTTCGAGATCGACACCGATCCCTACCCGGCTTTCCGGCGGCTGCGTGACGAGGCTCCGCTCTACCACAACGACACGTACGGCTTTTATGCGCTTAGCCGCTACGGCGACGTGAAGGACGCGTTCGTCGACTGGCACGGCTATCGGTCCGGCAAGGGCATGGTTCTCGAACTTATCAAGAGCGGCGCGCCGGTGCCGAACGGTTTCATCGTCTCCGAAGATCCTCCCGCCCATGACCTGCATCGCGGCCTCTTGGCCCGGGTATTCACCCCGCGCAGGATCGCCGAGATCGAACCCAAGGTGCGTGCCTTCTGCGCGGCCACCCTCGACCCACTCGTCGACAAGGGGAGATTCGACTTCGTCGCCGACTTCGGGTGCCAGATCCCGATGCGCACCATCGGCATGATGCTCGGTATCCCGGAATCCGATCAGGGCGCGGGTGGCTCTGGAAGAGGTGTTCAAGCGGTTCCCGACGTGGGACGTGGACTCCGACAACGTCGTGCAGTCGCACACCTCCACGGTCCGCGGATTCGAGAGACTCCCCGTTATTCGGGCCGACGGGCGGTGAGGTGGTTTGTTCGCTGCGGGCGAGTTATGCGGCATAGAGCAGGGGGCGTTGTTGAGTGCTAGCACTCGCATGTATAGAGTGCTAGGTGGCAGTCGGTCACCCTGGCGTCGGCACCCGCGACGACGGCGCGAGGCGTGTACGAATGCCGAAACATCTGAGTAAGGGCCGGGGATAAGCCCCGGCCACACCACATATCAGTGAAGGGGCTCCATCGTGGCGAGCGTGAACATCAAGCCACTCGAGGACAAGATCCTCGTACAGGCCAACGAGGCCGAGACCACGACCGCGTCTGGTCTGGTCATCCCCGACACCGCCAAGGAGAAGCCGCAGGAAGGCACCGTCGTCGCAGTTGGCCCCGGCCGCTGGGATGAGGATGGCGAGAAGCGGATTCCTCTGGATGTGTCGGAGGGCGACGTTGTCATCTACAGCAAGTACGGCGGAACTGAGATCAAGTACAACGGTGAGGAGTACCTGATCCTCTCGGCCCGCGACGTGCTGGCCGTCGTCTCCAAGTAAGCGATCGTGTACCGCCCCGGACATCCCCGCATTCGTGTGGGCGATGTCCGGGGCGGTAGACGTCTTCGGACTCAATATCCGCACAGGGAAAGAACTTTATGAGCAAGCAGATTGAATACAGCTCGACAGCGCGACAGGCCATCGGGGTCGGTGTCGACAAGCTCGCCGACACGGTGAAGGTCACACTGGGACCGCGTGGCCGGCATGTCGTCCTGACCAAGGCGTACGGCGGACCGGTCGTCACCAACGACGGCGTCACCATCGCCCGGGAGATCGACCTCGAGGACCCGTTCGAGAACCTCGGTGCCCAACTGGTGAAGTCGGTTGCGACGAAGACGAACGACGTGGCCGGTGACGGCACCACCACGGCAACCGTGCTGGCGCAGGCCATCATCAAGGCCGGGCTGCGCAACGTGGCTGCTGGCGCCAACCCGATCGCGCTCGGCTCTGGCATCGGCAAGGCGGCGGACGCGGTTTCCGAGGCGTTGCTCGCGTCGGCCACGCCCGTGTCGGGCAAGACGGCCATTGCGCAGGTGGCCGCCGTCGCGTCCCGCGACGAGGAGATCGGCGAGATGGTCGGCGACGCGATGACCAAGGTCGGCAGTGATGGCGTGGTGTCGGTCGAGGAGTCCTCGACCTTGAACACCGAACTCGAGATCACCGACGGTGTCGGCTTCGACAAGGGCTTCCTGTCCGCCTACTTCATCACCGATTTCGATTCGCAGGAGGCGATCCTGGAGGACGTCTTGATCCTGCTGCATCGCGACAGGATCAGCTCGCTGCCCGACGTGCTGCCGCTGCTGGAGAAGGTCGCCGAGTCAGGCAAGCCGCTGCTGATCGTCGCCGAGGATGTGCAGGGCGAGGCATTGTCGACGCTGGTCGTCAACGCCATCCGCAAGACGCTGAAGGCTGTTGCGGTCAAGGCTCCCTTCTTCGGTGACCGCCGCAAGGCGTTCCTCGAGGACCTCGCAATCGTCACCGGCGGTCAGGTGGTAAACCCCGACGTCGGCCTGCTCCTTCGCGAGGTCGGCCTCGATGTGCTCGGTACCGCCCGCCGCGTGGTGGTCACCAAGGACGACACCATCATCGTCGACGGCGGCGGAAGCAAGGATGCGATCGCCGGCAGGGCAAAGCAGATGCGCGCCGAAATCGAGGACGCCACTTCCGACTGGGATCGTGAGAAGCTCGAAGAGCGGCTGGCCAAACTGGCCGGAGGCGTTGCCGTCATCAAGGTCGGCGCGGCCACCGACACCGCGCAGAAGGAGCGCATTCACCGTGTCGAGGATGCGGTCGCCGCAGCCAAGGCCGCGGTCGAGGAGGGCATCGTCGCTGGTGGCGGGACCGCGCTGCTGGAGGCCCGTAAGGTGCTGACCGACCTGCGGGCGTCGTTGTCCGGTGACGAGGCCCTCGGTGTCGACGTGTTCGCGTCGGCGCTGTCGGCCCCGCTGTACTGGATCGCCACCAACGCCGGTCTTGACGGTTCCGTCGTGGTCCACAAGGTCGACGAGCTGCCGGTCGGTCACGGTCTCAACGCCGCCACGCTGGCCTACGGCGATCTGGCCGCCGACGGCGTGATCGACCCGGTCAAGGTGACCCGGTCAGCGGTGCTCAACGCCGCATCCGTCGCCCGGATGGTGCTGACGACCGAGACCGCTATTGTCGAGAAGCCGGCCGATGAGAACGAGCACGAGCACGGGCATCACGGCCACGCGCACTAGTCACTCAGTACGGAACACCCCTGGTCCTGATGGTCCGGGGGTGTTTTCGCGCGGTACATCAGCCTGCCGAGGACGACCGTCACGGGCATCTCACGTTCCCGAAGAGCTCTCCGCCCTGGTGACGGGCAACACCTATCGCAACCCGACCTTGCTCGCCAAGGCGCTGACGCCTCCAGGGACATCGGCGAGACGCGCACCGGCCGGGCGGTCATCGGCACCCTCGGCCAAGTAGCGAATGAGATCAAAACACCGGGTGCTCGACGTAGGCGTCGACGGCGTGATCATCAATCTCCCGACGCACCGCTACACGCCAGGGGTCATCACGTGTGTGTCGCGGCGCCCGACGGCAAACCGCAGGCCCGAGCAGTTGTAGCACGCCACACACCCGACGCAGTTTGCGCAACCCACGCATGCCACGCACGCGAGGCAACGCCGGCAGAACGCGCACGCCACACATGCGATGCTCCCGGCAACCGCGAGCGACATTGCGGTGACGATACTTCCGGCAACGGCGGCGCTGCCGGCTGTGGCGATCGATCCGGCCACGGCGGTGCTGGCCACGGTGGCTGCTGATCCGGCGACCGCGGTGCTGGCCACGGTGGCTGCTGATCCGGCGACCGCGGTGCTGGCCACGGTCGCCACCGACCCGGCCACCGCGGTGCCGGTCGATGTGCCTTCGGAGTAGTCCGGGCTGCTGCCCACGCCAAGGGAATTGACCACGGTGTTCATCTTGCGTCAGGATCAGCCGGCTGTCTCGCCGTTGTCGCCACGTGCACGTCGAACGGACCTACGCCAAGATCGGCGTCTCGAAACGTATCGGCGCATGTACGCGCTCGAGCACGGACTTGCCCCGGCGCTGGCGCCGCGAGAAACGACGTTGAGAAGTCAGCGGTGCCACGGACTCAGGCCGGGGCCGGGGCACCAATTGACTGTTCTCAGGCCGTCCTGCGGATGCCGCGCTTGAGCAACAGTTCGCGTTCGGATTCGCTCAGCCCGCCCCAGATGCCATAGGGCTCGCCGACGCGCAGTGCGTGCGAGCGGCATTGGGCGATCACCGGGCAGCGCCGGCACATTTCTTTGGCACGCATTTCGCGTTGCGCCCGCGCGCGTCCCCGCTCGCCGTCGGGGTGGAAGAACATTGCGGAGTCGACACCGCGGCAAAGGCCCTGCATCTGCCAATCCCAAATGTCGGCGTTGGGACCGGGGAGTTGCTGCGGCTGTGGCATGGACGTTCCTTCCTGGAATGCACTGTGTGGTCACGTGTCTCAAGTGAGCCTCTAAGGAACCGGTCCGAGCGCTGTCGCCGATGACTACTCGTGCCCACAACGTAGGGGTGTTTGGGAAATCGCGTCAATACCGGACATATGTGCAGTATGTCTTATCCGCAGGCGGTGAATTTACATCACGTTCATCATTCCGAGCGGTTCGTGTCGACATTTGAGCTCCCTGGATCGATCGCCGGTGCGGGCATTGTCGATTTCCGCAGTTCGGTCAGGCGGGCGCGTCGCCGGGATTTCCTAGCGTTTAGTAGGCGGTTGACGTGGTTGTAACATGCCGAAGACAAACTGTTAACCATGCTGTCCTTGACGGCGGTCGCGTTCGGCCCCGACCCGGCCCGGTGGCCCCTGCCCGCCGCCGCGACGGCCGAGCAGGGGTGGCTGCGCGCCGTCGCCGCGGGTGGGCAGGGCCGATACGGCTGTGCTTTCGCCGAGCTGGAGTGCCTGTTCAGGAGGGCAAGTGGGCCGCTGGCATCACTGGCCTACAGTACGCAAGGCTCCCTGCTGCGGCAGCTGGGCTGGCACCGGATGGCACGCCGCTGGGACGGTCGGGCGCTGGTGCTTGCCGGTCACGACCTACCCGCTCGCGCCGATGCGCTGGTGGGTCTGGCCGCCGATGCGCTGGGGTTGGGCAGGTTCGCCGTCTCGAGAAGACTGCTCGATATTGCCGGTGCAGAAGTGGACCCCGAGCCCAATCCCCGGCTCGCGGTACGGATGGCCTGGGTGTGCGCCGAACTCGCGATGGCGTCGGGGGCCGGTGACGCGGTTGCTCACGCGCGACGTGCCGTAGACCTGGCCGAGGAATGGTCGTCGGTGCGGCATCGGGTAAAGAGCCGGGTGGTTCTGGCGGCGGCGCTCAGCAGTGCGGGCCGGCTGGCCGAATCCAGGGAACTGGCCGACACCCTGCTCGATGCGACCGCGCAACACGGGCTCCTGCCGCTCCGCTGGGCAGTGGCCAGCCTGTTGCAAGGCATCGGCAGCGGTTCGCTGGAGGAGGCCGAGGTCGGGGCAGTCCGGGACGCCGCCGCGGCACTCGTCGAGCGGCGCGGCGGACATTGGCACCGCCGTTGACGGACCACGCAAAGGCTGTCGTTATTGTTTAGCTGAGCCCCGCCGCAGGATCGATCAGGTTCGTAACGTTGGAGATACCGCCGTCGATGACAATTCCAGGAGAACGTCTCGACGCTGTCGTTGCTGACGCGGTGGCCGGCGATCGCGGTGCGCTCCGAGAGGTGTTGGAGACCATCCGCCCGATCGTCGTCCGCTACTGCCGGGCCCGTATCGGAGCCGCGGAGCGCAGTGGTCTCTCGGCTGATGACGTGGCTCAGGAGGTTTGCTTGGCCGCCATGATGGCGCTGCCGCGGTACCGGGACCAGGGACGACCGTTTCTGGCGTTCGTGTACGGCATTGCAGCGCACAAGGTAGCTGACGCACACCGTGCTGCGTCTCGCAACCGCGCTGACCCCACTGATGTCGTCCCGGAGCGATCCACCGGCGACGTTGGTCCGGAGCAGATTGCCCTCAATGCCGACGCCGCAGCCCGGATGGAAGTATTGCTTCGAGTGCTGCCCGAGAAGCAGCGTGAGATTCTGGTCTTGCGCGTGGTGGTGGGGTTGTCGGCCGAGGAGACGGCCGAAGCCGTAGGAAGCACCGCGGGTGCGGTTCGGGTCGCCCAACACCGAGCGTTGGCCAGGCTGAAATCCGAAATCACGGCGACGGGATACGACCGTGCCTGATTTCGAATCATTGGATGCCATCGCGCGCACCGATGCGCTGCTCGACGCCCTCGCGTCGGAGCGCCGCTTCATGCCGGCCGATCGCGATGAGCAGGCCCTGGTGTCGATTCTGGAAGGATGGCGCGACGACGTCCGACGCCACTCTGACGCAGTGGTTACCGAGCGGGATGCGGCGGCCGCGTTGCATGACGGTCTGGCAAAGACACCCAGCACCGTTCCCCGCGGCCGGCGCGGCCTGACGACGGTCACCTCGATCGCCGCTGCGGTGTTGTGCATCGGCGGATTGGGCGCCGTGGTGGCCGGCTCGGGTCCGGGCGATTCCCTGTACGGCCTGCGCACCGCCCTGTTCGGGGAGAAGGCTTCGGTACGCGACGACAGGGTGGCCCTGGCTGCCCAAACCGAGATGTCCCAGGTCAAGGAGATGATCAACCACGGCGACTGGGATCAGGCGCAGCAAAAGCTGAAGGCAGTCAGCACACAAGTGCAGAGCGTCGACGACGTCACCACCAAAACGGATCTGATCAACCAGTGGAATGAGCTCAGCGTCAAGGTCGGTACCCGTGATGCGAAGGCCAGCCTGCCGGCGAGCACACCGGGGGTGCCCGCCGCACCACCGCCCCCGGGAGTGACGCTGCTGGAGGTGCCGGCGGTGACAACGACCACAGTGACGGCGACACAGACGCCGACTTCGGAGTCAGCCGCGACGTCGTCCGTGCCGGCATCCACATCGGTCGCAGCAACGACGACGCCGACCACCGGGGCGGCCACGGCGACCACCCCGGCTTCAGAGCCATCCACCACGACGGCCCCGGCTACCTCCGGGCAGGCTACGACGACACCGTCGCCGTCTGGGACGGCTACGGCGACGACCTCGGCATCTGGTCCCGTCACTTCGACGGCGCCTTCGGTGTCCGGGCTGGCCACCACAACGGCGGCGCCGTCGGCCGCGACCACGTCCGGCCCGGCCACAACAGGACCCGCTCAGGCGACGACCAGCGCTGCCCCAACCGTTACCACGACCGCCGAACCCGTCGGCGAAACAGCAGGATCAACCAGTGCGGCTGCCAGCCGTGCCGCGACTACGACTGCGGCGACGCAATCCGCGGCGCAGGCGACGGCGAGCACGCCTTCGGCGGACCAATCCGGGGCTCAGGCGACGGCCACCACGGCGCCACCGGCCAAGTCTCAGGCGTCCCCGTCCCCGTCGCCGGAGCAATCGGCGACAGCCGAGACGACGGCCGCCGTCGTGCCCAGTTCGCCGCTCGCCGAACAACCCGCCGCGCATGCCGCGAGTCCTGCGGAGCCTTCAGCGTCGGCTCCGGCCACCCGGCCAAATCAGGGCCTGGTGACCAACACCATCGGTGCGCCGGGCGTACAGTCACCCGCAGCGAACTAAATGGGCCCGTCGGACTGCGCCGTCAGCGATATCCATCACTTTCGGAGGTGGCTTCGTTGAGCGAGGCGTCGGCGTAACCGCGGCAGTAGTCCCACGTCACATAGGCGTCGGGTTCGGGGTCGTAGGCAGGCTCGTGCGGGCGCACGGTGCCGTCGACGAGCAACTGCAAGAGGTTGGCTCGCAGCATGTCCCAGTCGTGGTAATGGTCTTGCTGGCATTCGTCGCAGCAGACCACGAGCCCGCGAATTCCCTTGTGCGCCAATAGTGCTTCGTAGACAACCAAGTCAGCCAGGTCTGCCTCGACCGCGGACCGCTCCTGCGCGTCGAGCGGTTGGCCCGGCTCGATGTCGTCCAGCACGGCCGACGGATCGCAGGGATCGTCGGCGAAAGGATCCGGTGGCAAACCCGGCGGGAGTTGGTCGCGCACGGGTCCACATTACGCAGCCGTGCCGGTATCGCGCCAGCGGGCAGGGGTGATGCGCGGGCACATTCGGCTCCCGGGCACGCGACCCGGGCATGCCCGGAAACCCCGGCCGAGCCGATAGGATTGGGCATCCCACTCCGCGGGAGGTCACTCAATGGAGGCACCCGATGACCGACGTCGACAACCAGGTCAAAGCGCGTTCCAACGGCCCGGCTGACGACGCGGTCCCGACGGGTGGGGACGATCCGCACAAGATCGCGATGTTGGGCCTGACCTTCGATGACGTGCTGCTGCTGCCCGCTGCTTCCGATGTGGCTCCCGCCACTGCGGACACCTCCAGCCAGCTGACTCGCCGCATCCGGCTCAAGGTGCCCCTTGTCAGCTCCGCGATGGACACCGTGACAGAGGCCCGGATGGCCATCGCCATGGCCCGTTCCGGCGGCATGGGTGTGCTGCACCGGAACCTGCCCGTCGGCGAGCAGGCCGGCCAAGTTGAGACGGTCAAGCGCTCCGAGGCCGGGATGGTAACCGACCCGGTTACCTGCTCGCCGGAAAACACACTGGCCGAGGTAGACGCCATGTGTGCCCGTTTCCGTATCTCGGGCCTGCCCGTAGTGGCCAAGGACGGTGCGCTGGTCGGCATCATCACCAACCGTGACATGCGCTTCGAGGTCGACCAGAACAAACCGGCCTCCGAAGTGATGACCAAGGCCCCGTTGATCACCGCCCGCGCGGGCGTCACCGCCGACGCCGCGCTGGGTCTCCTGCGCCGCAACAAGATAGAGAAGCTCCCGATCGTCGACGGCAACGGCAGGCTCACCGGGTTGATCACGGTCAAAGATTTCGTCAAGTCCGAACAGCACCCGAACGCCACCAAGGACAGTGACGGCAGGCTGTTGGTGGGTGCCGCGATCGGGGTGGGAGACGACGCCTGGGTACGCGCCATGTCGCTCGTCGACGCGGGAGTGGACGTGCTCGTTCTAGACACCGCACATGCACACAACCGGCGGGTGCTCGACATGGTCGGGAAGCTCAAGGCGGAGGTCGGCGACGGGGTCGACATCGTCGGTGGCAACGTGGCCACCCGAGCTGCAGCGGCAGCCCTGGTGGAGGCCGGAGCCGATGCGGTAAAGGTGGGAGTCGGGCCGGGTTCGATCTGCACCACGCGCGTAGTCGCCGGCGTGGGCGCACCGCAGATCACCGCGATCCTCGAGGCGGCCGCGGTTTGTACGCCGGCCGGTGTTCCGGTCATCGCCGACGGCGGCCTGCAGTACTCGGGTGACATCGCGAAAGCGCTTGCCGCCGGAGCGTCTGCTGCCATGCTGGGCTCCCTGCTTGCCGGAACCGCCGAGGCGCCCGGCGAATTGATCTTCGTCAACGGCAAACAGTTCAAGAGTTACCGCGGCATGGGGTCGCTGGGAGCCATGCAGGGTCGGGGGGCGGCCAGGTCTTACTCGAAGGACCGGTACTTCCAAGACGACGTGCTCTCGGAGGACAAGCTGGTACCCGAGGGCGTCGAAGGCCGGGTGCCGTTCCGTGGGCCGCTGTCGACGGTGATACACCAGCTCACCGGCGGATTGCGGGCGGCCATGGGTTACACGGGTTCGGCGACCATCGAGGAACTGGGGCGCGCGCAGTTCGTCCGCATCACTGCGGCCGGCCTCAAGGAAAGCCACCCGCACGACATCGCCATGACCGTCGAAGCGCCTAACTACTACACCCGCTAGGGACATGCAAATGCGCGACATGGTCGAGATCGGCATGGGCCGAACCGCTCGCCGCACTTACGAACTCGGCGACGTCGCCATCGTCCCGTCGCGGCGCACCCGGTCCTCGAAGGACGTTTCGACCGTGTGGCAACTCGACGCCTATCGCTTCGAGATCCCGGTTGTCAGCCACCCGACAGATGCGTTGGTGTCCCCTGAATTCGCGATCGAAATGGGCCGGCTCGGGGGACTCGGCGTACTCAACGGCGAGGGGCTGATCGGGCGGCACGCGGATATCGAGGACAAGATCGCCCAGGTCGTCGGCCTCGCAGTCCAGGAGCCCGAACCGGCGGCGGCGATCCAGTTGTTACAGGAGCTGCACGCGGCGCCCCTGGATCCCGAACTGTTGGGTGCGGCGGTGGCCGCCGTCCGGGAGGCCGGCGTCACGACCGCCGTGCGCGTCAGCCCGCAGAACGCCCAAGCGCTGACGCCCTCGCTGGTCGCCGCGGGTATCGATCTGCTGGTAATTCAGGGCACGATCATTTCGGCGGAACGTGTGGCGTCCGACGGCGAGCCGCTGAACCTCAAGACCTTCATCGCCGACCTCGACGTTCCGGTGGTGGCCGGCGGCGTGCTGGACCATCGCACCGCGTTGCACCTCATGCGCACCGGCGCGGCCGGTGTGATCGTCGGCTACGGTTCGACGGCGGGTGTGACCACGAGCGACGAGGTGCTGGGTATCAGCGTTCCGATGGCCACCGCCATCGCCGACGCCGCCGCCGCCCGGCGGGAGTACCTCGACGAGACCGGCGGCAGGTATGTCCATGTGCTGGCGGACGGAGACATCCATACCTCCGGCGATCTGGCCAAGGCGATCGCATGCGGTGCCGACGCCGTCGTGCTGGGGCCGCCGTTGTCGTTGGCCGCCGAAGCGCCGGGAAATGGCTGGTTCTGGCCGGCCGCAGCCGCGCACCCGTCCCTGCCGCGTGGTGCACTGCTCGAGGTCGCGTACGGGGACCGGCCGCCGCTCGAGCAGGTCCTCAACGGCCCCTCCGACGACCCGTTCGGTTCGCTCAACCTGGTCGGCGGGCTGAGACGGTCGATGGCCAAGGCCGGCTACTGCGATCTGAAGGAATTCCAGAAGGTCGGCCTGGCCGTCGGGAGCTGAGGCCTTCGGGGGCCAAGGGAGGGCTCGACGAGGCGCATACTGAATCGATGGAGCCGGATTACGACGTGCTGGTCATCGGGTCGGGGTTCGGGGGCAGTGTGACGGCGCTGCGACTCACCGAAAAGGGATACCGCGTCGCAGTACTGGAGGCCGGTCAGCGCTTCGCCGACGAGGACTTCGCCGAGACATCCTGGAACCTGCGCAAATTTCTTTGGGCGCCACGGCTGGGCTGTTACGGGATTCAGCGGATCCACTTGCTGCGCAACGTGATGATCCTGGCCGGGGCGGGTGTCGGCGGCGGGTCGCTCAACTACGCCAACACCCTCTACGTCCCGCCGGAACCCTTCTTCGCCGACGAGCAGTGGGCGCATATCACCGACTGGCGCGCCGAGTTGATGCCGCATTACGAGCAGGCGCAGCGGATGCTCGGGGTGGTCATCAACCCGACGTTCACCGACGCCGACCGCATCATGAAGGAAGTCGCCGACGAGATGGGGTTCGGGGCCACCTTCGTACCGACACCGGTCGGGGTGTTCTTCGGCCCCGACGGCACCAAGAGCCCCGGCAGCCGTGTGCCAGATCCCTACTTCGGTGGCGTCGGGCCGCAACGCACCGGCTGTATCGAGTGCGGTTCGTGCATGACGGGATGCCGCCACGGCGCCAAGAACACTCTGGTCAAGAACTACCTCGGGTTGGCGGAATCGGCTGGGGCTCAGGTGTATCCGATGACGACGGTGACGGGTTTCCGGCAGCGTTCAGGCGGGCTGTGGGACGTGCATACCGCGGACACCGGGAGGCGCGTGCGCCGCCGCCGCAAGACTCTCACAGCGACGCATCTGGTTCTGGCGGCCGGCACCTATGGCACCCAGAAGTTGTTGTTCAAGATGCGCGACGAAGGGCACCTGCCCAAGCTTTCGGACAAGCTCGGCGTGCTGACCCGGACCAACTCGGAGTCGATCGTCGGCGCGGGGCGTCTGCAGGTCGGCGACGACCTCGACCTCACACACGGCGTGGCGATCACCTCCTCGGTCCACCCCACTGACGACACCCACATCGAACCGGTGCGCTATGGCAAGGGTTCCAATGCGATGGGCCTGTTGCAGACATTGATGACCGACGGAACCGGGCCACAGGGCACAGAGGTCCCGCGCTGGCGCCAGCTGCTCGATCAGGCCGGTGCGGATCCACGCAAGATGCTGCAAATGCTCAACCCGAGCCAGTGGAGCGAGCGCACGATGATCGCGTTGGTCATGCAGCACCTGGACAACTCGATCACCACCTTCACCAAACGCGGTCGCTTCGGTATCAGGCGGATGAGCAGCAGGCAGGGCCACGGCGAACCCAATCCGACGTGGATTCCCGCGGGCAACGAAGTGACCCGCCGGATCGCGGAGAAGATCGACGGCGTCGCCGGCGGCACCTGGGGTGAGCTGTTCAACATCCCGCTCACCGCGCACTTCCTCGGCGGCGCCGCCATCGGCGAGGACCCCGAGCACGGTGTCATCGATCCCTATCAACGGGTGTATGGCTATCCGACGATGTCGGTGATGGACGGCGCTGCGATCTCGGCCAATCTCGGGGTCAACCCGTCGCTGTCGATCACCGCTCAGGCAGAGCGGGCAACGTCGTTGTGGCCCAACAAGAATGGACAAGACTTCCGTCCCGCCCAAGGCGAGCGGTACCGCCGGATGGCGCCGATCACGCCCAAGCATCCGGTGGTGCCCGCCAATGCTCCCGGTGCTCTGCGCTGGTCGCCGGCCGCACAGGTGAACTGACAACAGAGGATCGTCGGGCGACTGACGGACGCGCAGGTAAAACAACGCTCTGTGCATGCAGGGCAGTGTTAGCTTTTGTCCCGGAAGGCGATATGCGGCGTGCTGCCTTTGCCTTGCGAGATCGCGTTCCCGTCATGCATTGCCGTTTGCCCGGAAGGCCGAAGAGATGACATACCCACCGCAGCCACCCTTGCTTCCTCCGCCGGGTTATCCCGGGCAGCCCTACGGTTATCAACCCCCCGGGCAGCGGCCGGACAACTATCTGGTGTGGTCGATCCTGGTAACCGTGCTGTGCTGCGTGCCGTTCGGGATCGTCGCGATCATCAACTCCGCCAAGGTTTCCGGGCTCTGGGCCGCCGGGCAGTTCGCGGAGGCGCAAAAGGCATCCGAGAACGCGAAGAAGTTCGTCATCTGGGGCGCAATCGCTGGTTTGGTGGTCAGTGCAATCTATGCCGTCGTGGCGCTGTCCGGCGGACTGTCCAACATGTGACCGGGGTGTCGACGATCGCCGGCGGGGGTCGCCGCGCCGTGTTTCGCCGGTTGGCGTCGCCGGTGGGCGTGGCGGCGTTGGCCGCGTCCACCTGCGCCGTCGTATGGTTGGCCGATCCGACCACTGCAGGTGGGCTGCTACCGGTA
Organism: uncultured Actinomycetota bacterium; assembly: GCA_963846905.1. Lineage (GTDB taxonomy): Bacteria > Actinomycetota > Actinomycetes > Mycobacteriales > Mycobacteriaceae > Mycobacterium. The sequence continues at coordinate 96,581 of CAWJYB010000008.1, read as the reverse complement.
TGCCCCACCAGGGTGCTGCTCGGCACCGATTGTCCGGGCTGTGGCAGCCTGCGGATGCTGCACGCGGTGTTGCACGGCGACGTGTTTTCCGCCCTGCGTTACAACGCGTTGGGCCTGATCGCGTTGGGGCTGCTGATCTGGGCTTTCGGCGCCTGGACCTGCGGGCGGTTGGTCGACAGACACATCCGCAGTTGGCAGCACTACCGGTGGTCGCCGACTGTGGCGCTGATTTTGACCGCACTCTGGTTCGTGGTGCGCAACTTGAACTTTTGGCCCTTTACGGAGCTGTACGTCTGAAAACCAGGGGCTCGGCTGCCGGCAACTGACCACCACTAAACTGGCCGGGTGGAATCGCAGCCGCCCTCCTCGCAGCGCCCGGTCCTGGTGGTCGACTTCGGTGCGCAGTACGCACAACTGATCGCGCGACGCGTGCGCGAGGCAAGGGTGTTCTCGGAAGTCATTCCGCACACCGCCACCGTCGAGGAGATCAAGGCCGTCGACCCGCCGGCCATCGTGCTGTCCGGCGGCCCGGCCAGCGTGTACGCCGACGGTGCGCCGCAACTCGATCCCGCGTTGTTCGAGCTGGGTCTTCCGGTGCTCGGCATCTGCTACGGGTTCCAGGCGATGGCGCAGGCCCTCGGCGGAACGGTCGCCCGCACAGGCACCAGCGAATACGGCCGTACCGAGCTGAAAGTCCTTGGTGGTGAACTTCATTCGGGTCTGCCGGAGCTGCAGCCGGTGTGGATGAGCCACGGCGACGCGGTGACGGCGGCCCCGGCCGGGTTCGAGGTGGTGGCCAGCAGCGCCGGTGCCCCGGTTGCGGCCTTCGAGGACCGCGCTCGGCGGCTGGCCGGGGTGCAGTATCACCCGGAAGTGATGCACACCCCGCACGGGCAGCAGGTGCTGAGCAGGTTCCTGCACGAATTCGCCGGAATCGGCGCCCAGTGGACCCCGGCCAATATCGCCGACGCGCTCGTCGAGCAGGTCCGATCCCGGATCGGCGACGGCCGGGCGATCTGCGGCCTCTCCGGCGGGGTCGATTCCGCGGTCGCGGCCGCGTTGGTGCAGCGGGCCATCGGCGACCGTCTGACTTGTGTTTTCATCGATCACGGACTGCTGCGCGCCGGTGAACGTGCCCAGGTGGAACGTGACTTCGTGGCGGCCACCGGCGCCAGGCTGGTGACCGTCGACGCCGAGGCGCGGTTCCTGCAGGCGCTATCGGGTGTGACCAATCCCGAGGGAAAACGCAAGATCATCGGTCGCGAGTTCATCCGCGCATTCGAGGCCGCGGTGCGAGACACGTTGGGCAGCAATGAATCCGAGATCGAATTCCTCGTACAGGGAACGCTTTACCCGGATGTCGTGGAGTCCGGCGGGGGAGCGGGCGCGGCCAATATCAAGAGCCACCACAACGTCGGTGGACTGCCCGGTGATCTGAAGTTCCAGCTCGTCGAGCCGTTGCGCCTGCTGTTCAAGGACGAGGTCCGGGCGGTTGGCCGGGAACTGGGGCTTCCCGAGGAAATCGTTGCGCGCCAGCCGTTTCCCGGGCCGGGACTGGGTATCCGGATCATCGGTGAGGTCACCTCGGCACGGCTGGACACATTGCGGCGGGCTGACACCATCGCGCGTGAAGAACTCAGCGCGGCCGGGCTGGACAAGCAGATCTGGCAGTGCCCGGTGGTGCTGCTGGCCGACATCCGATCGGTCGGTGTGCAGGGCGACGGTCGCACGTATGGACATCCGATCGTGCTGCGGCCGGTGTCCAGCGAGGACGCGATGACCGCAGATTGGACGCGAATTCCCTACGAGGCGCTCGAACGCATCTCGACCCGGATCACCAACGAAGTTCCCGAGGTCAACAGGGTGGTGCTCGATGTGACGAGCAAGCCGCCCGGCACGATTGAGTGGGAGTGATGCGGGGCGGTTCGTCAGTCCGGGGCGGTCGGCCGTTCGATGTATTCGGCGAGCAATCGGCTGACCAGTGTTTCGATCGTGGACTCGATCGAATTGGCGAGTGTGCCCGTCACCGCTGCCACCGCCTGGGTGCGAAACCGCACCAGCATGGTGATCAGCTCGGCGACCTGGGTGTCGTCGGGAAGCGACTCCCCGGGCCGGATGATCTTCTGCACCCGCTCGAATCCGGTGCGTACCAGCATATCGCTGATGGCATTGACGTGTGGCAGGACTTCGTCGTGCACGTCGATGAGCGCGTCGAGCGATAAGCCGAACCCGCGCATCTCGTCGAAGACTTCGAACAGTTTGGGGCGCAATACGATAACGGCCTCCGGGTCGTCGGCGTCTGCGCGCAGCAGGCCGGACGCCAACAGCCGCTCGTAGGCGTTGTCGTCGTCGATGAGCCGGCGGGCCTGTTCACGGGTCATCGCCTTGGGCTTTTCGGCTGCCCACGTTCCGATGATGGCAGACTCCAAGCCCAGCACCTCGCCGATGTTCTTGCCCTGCTCCCAAGCGCCGAGCATTTCGTGGACGTGGGCGATGTTGTACCCGCGGTCCAGCATGGACGTGATCAGCCTCAGGCGCGTCAAGTGTGTGTCGTTGTACAGCGCGATGCGTCCCACCCGCAGCGGCGGGTGCAGCAGGCCGCGGTCGCGGTACACGCGGACGTTTCGTGTGGAGGTTCCTGCGAGCCTGGCCAACTCGTCGATGCGGTACTCGCCGGAGTCGGGTGTCACGTGAGGCTGGCGGACCGCGGCGTCGAACAGTTGCGACACCGCGGTTTCGATCACACCGCGGGACTGGCGTTTCACCCTGGCCGGCGCTCGACGTAGGTTACCCAGAATGCCCGCGACAGCCCCCACAGGCGGGCGGGACTGCTTGCCCGCTGCCATTACGTTCCAGTGCAAGCTGTCAGGCGCGTGTCAGCCGAACGGCACACCGCGGTGTAGTCGGAGCGGCGGAAGTCGCGCATCTGTCGAAGGTACTGTGTTGCAAAGCCCGGGTACATCGCGGCATTGAAACCGTCCGGGGTCAGATACCAGCTGTTGCAGCCCGACATCCACGTCGTGCGAGTCAGGCGTTTCTGGATCTTCGTGTTGTACCGGCGCTGGACTCCGGCGCGAACATCGAGGTAGCGCAAGTCTTCGGACAGGATCGTCTTGATGCCCTTCACCGCATAATCGATCTGTCCCTCGACATAGACGAGGAGGGAATTGTGGCCCGGCCCCGAGTTGGGTCCACACATCAGGAACAGATTCGGAAATCCATGCGCGCTGATGCTTTTGAAGGCTTGTGCGTGTCCGTGCCATTCGGCCTGGACGGACCGGCCGCCGAGGCCGGTGACGGGGAACGGCGGCCCGGACAGGTGGACGTCGTAGCCCGTCGCGAACACGATCGCGTCCAAATGGTGTTCGATGCCGTCGCTGGTGCGGATCCCGACGGGACTCAGCGTCGCGATTGGCCAGGTGACGAGCTTGCAGTTGTCGCGCTGCAGTGCGGGGTAATAGTCACTGGAGACGAGAACGCGCTTGCAGCCCGGTGTGAAATCCGGTGTCAGCTGTCGGCGCATCCACGGGTCGGCGACCGCGGCATGGAGGTGGGCCTTCGCCAGTCGGGCCACCACTGACGACAACGGCGACTTCCATACCAGCGCGGTGGCGCTGGCCTCGTGACCCCAGAAAAGCGCCTGGCGCGCCAACTCCTGGGCGAGCGGAACGCTGGCGAACAGCGCTTGCACCGCACTGGGAACGCGGGTGTCCGGTCGGGGCAGGACCCAGCCCGGTGTCCGTTGGAAGACCTTGACGAACTGTGCGGTCTTGACCAGTTCCGGCACGATCTGCACCGCGCTGGCGCCGGTCCCGATGACGGCCACGCGCTTGCCGGTGAAGTCATAGCCGTGATCCCATGATGCGCTGTGGATCTTGTGGCCCTGATAGGTGTCGATTCCGCGGATGGCTGGAAACCTGTGGTCGGCCAGCGGGCCCGAGGCCAGCACCACCGTGCGCGCGCGGAAGGTTTTGCTTTGCTTGGTCTTTGCGGTCCAAATGCCGGCGCCCTCGTCGAACGTCAGCGCGGTCATCTCGGTGTTGAACCGGATGCGGCGGCGCAGGTCGAACTGGTCGGTCATTGCCTCGATGTGCGCGCAGATCTCGCCGCCCAGCGGGTAGGTGCGTGACCACGACGGGTTCTTCACGAACGAGAACGAGTACAGCAGCGACGGAATGTCGCATGCGACACCGGGATAGGTGTTGTCGCGCCAGGTTCCCCCGACCCGGTCGCCGCGTTCGAGGATCACTACGTCGGCTACGCCTGCCTGGGTGAGTTTGATCGCCGCTCCCAGGCCGGTGAAGCCCGCCCCGACGATGAGAGTGTCATGGACGGCCATTGTCAGGCGGCGGGCTTGTGGGTGAGTTCTTTGAACCAGCTGGGTATCGGCTTGAGCAGGGCTCGCGGATACCGGTCGGAGGCCCACACCATCGGGTTCGCCAGCCAGTGGTAGGGATGGCGTGGGTTGACGACCATTGCGGCGTGCAGTTTGAGGATCTGGTATGTAGGCACCCGCCAGGTGTTCTCCCCGCGGCTGCCGAGCTTCCTGAACCTCTTTACCGCGTTGTAGAGCATTTCCGGTTCCATGCCCATGCCGATGATCTCGTTGCGGATCCGGTTGAGCAGCGGCACGTACATGATGGCCCCCAGGATGAGGCCCGGAGTGGCAACTGTCCCGACGAACTCGATGGCCAGTCGGCGCGCCTTCGCGTGCCCGATCATGTCGAGTACCTCGAAATCGACTGCTATGTGCCGCGATTCGTCGTTGTTGATCTTCTCGAAGACTTGGTGGCAGACCGGATCGTCGACCTCGTCGAGCAGAAACTTCAGCAACGCGCCGTCCAGCGCGACCTCGAGCATCGGGATGACGGTGCCGAGGATGGACAGCGACATCCTGTCGGAGTATTGGTCGAGCCACTCGATGGCCAGCCGGATGTTGACGTTTGGTTCGGGCATCTCCCCGTCGTCGAGCATTCCCCACCGTTTCATCAGTGCCAACTCGGCGTTGGCATGCCGCTGCTCCTCCGCGTGGAAGTAGCGGTAGATCTCGGCGATGGTGGGTGTGGGGGCCTTCTTGGCCAGGGCGGCGAAACCGCGGGCGCCGATGTTCTCGATCCAGCACAAGTCGGCCATGAACGCCTTGAGCCTCGGTCGCATCTCGTCGGTGATGGTTTCGGCTCCGGGCGCATCCCAGTCGATGTCGGCCAGCGCCCACTGCCGGTCCTTGATCTTCTCCAGCATCACGTCCATGTCGATCGCCATGGCTTCTCCTTTGCGGTCCTGTGCGGTCCTATGCGCCCCCTGGCGCTCTTTGTGCGGTCATGGGCTGACTGCGGTGCCGATCCGCGTCACCATGCCCATGCCACGGGTGAACGTGGTGGGCGCGAAACGCTTCATGCCCCAGCCGATCCGGGCGTCGAACTGGGGCATGCAATACAGGCCGCCGCGGTCATTGGTGTCCAGGCACATGCGTGCCACCTTCTGCGGCGACATTCCCGTCCAGCGCATCAATCGGTCGGCGAATGCCGTGGATTCGGCGGTGATGCGTCCGGCGTTGACGATGTTGGTCTTGACGAAGGTGGGGCACAGCGCGGTGACGTGGATCGGGGTGCCGAGCAGTTCGGCGGAGAGGGTTTCCGAAAGGGACAGGGTCGCAGCCTTGCTGACGTTGTAGGCGGCCATTCCGGGTGCGGCGCCGAACGACGCGGCGGAGGCGACATTGACGATGCCCGCCGGGTCGGCGGCCTCGCGCAGGATGGGCGTGAACACGTGGCAGCCGTGGATGGGACCCCACAGGTTCACCCCCAGGGTCCAGTGCCAGTCTTCGAGGGGGATGTCCCCGATATTCCGGCCTCCGGCCCCGACGCCGGCGTTGTTGACCACCAGTGTGGGAGCACCGCCGAACCACGATTTAGCTTGTGCAGCAAGGGCTTCGACATCTTCGATCGCTGATACGTCGCAGTGCGCCGAAACGGCCGAGCCGCCTTGGCCGGTGATGGCGTCGACGGTGCGCTGGGCGGCCACTTCGTCGATGTCGCTGCACACCACGCGGTTTCCCCGGGCGGCGAGTTCGACGGCGAAAGCAGCCCCGATTCCGCTGCCGGCCCCGGTCACGACGGCGCGGCCCGCCCTGCTGCGTTTGGTCCTGGGCATGTTGGCTTCCTCAGGCGATCAAGGCGATGGGCCTGTCGACCGCTCCATCCACGTGCTCGTCATTGAGCACGAAAGAATACAAACAATCAACAGTGACATTTGTCAATGGCAACATTTGGTAACGGCTCAGTCGGCCTCCGGTTCGCGGATGCGGCCGTCCGCCGATCTCTTGACGGTGTCGGCAGGTGGGTGTTTACTCACTGTATCGAACATAGTTTCGAATGAATGAAATTTTCCGAATGCCCGGAGGTGGTTGATGACGGCGGCATCGGCGTGTGAAAAACATAGCTACGACCGCACTGAACAGCTACAACAGCTCCGCCGCCAAATGGCGGCAGTGTCGTCGAAGACGGGTATGGGGTGGCGCGGTCCGGCCGGCGGAGGCGATGTTCTGCCCCCATCTAATAGTTTGCTGCCGATCCCCGATTCGCTGGTTGGAACGCTGCCCTCCGGGTTGCCCAGGGGAGTGGTGGCGGTGCTGACCGGGGCGCGGTCGCTATCGCTGAGTATGGCCGCGGCGGTGACGGGGGCCGGTGGTCATGCCGCGATCGTCGGCCAGCCCGATATCGGTCTGCTGGCGGCTGCGGAGATGGGGGCGGACCTGGAGCGGCTGGCGGTGATTCCCGACGCGGGAGCCGATCCGGTGGAGGTGGCGGCGGTGCTGATGGACGGCCTGGACCTGGTGGTGCTCGGTCTTCGCGGGCGCGCCGTGGCGTCAAGTCGTGCACGAGCGGTGACGGCACGCGCCCGGCACAAGGGATGCACCCTGCTGATCACCGACGGCGAGTGGCAGGGTGCATCGATAAGGCTGGACGCCCGGGTCTGCGGATACGACATCACCGGCGGCCGGTGGCCGGGGTTCGGGCGTATCAGCCGGGTCCGGCTGGCGATGCAGGCCAGTGGAAAGTTGCAGACCCGGGTGGGGTAGATGGCAGGACGGGTGCTGGCGATTTGGTGCATGGACTGGCCTGCCGTGGCCGCGGCTACTGCGGCCGGACTGCCTGCCACGGCACCGGTGGCGGTGACGTTGGCCAACCGTGTGGTGGCGTGTTCGGCCGCTGCCCGGTCGATGGGTGTCCGGCGTGGACTGCGTAGACGGGAGTCGCAGGCTCGCTGTCCGCAGCTACACGTCGTCACCGCCGACGATGCCAGGGACGCAAGGTTTTTCGAAGTCGTCAGCGCGGCCGTTGACGATCTGGTGCCCCGGGCCGAAGTGCTGCGACCTGGGCTGCTGGTGATGTCGGCGCGGGGGGCGGCGCGCTATTTCGGCTCCGAGCATGACGCCGCGGAGCGACTGGTCGACGCGGTCGCTGCGGTGGGGGCCGAATGTCAAACAGGGATCGCCGATGAGCTGCCCACCGCTGTCTTGGCCGCCCGGGAAGGCCGGGTCGTCGAACCCGGCCGGGACGCGGAGTTCCTGGCCGCGCTGTCGATCCGACAGCTTGCCGCGGAGCCCGGCTTATCCGCGCCAGGCCGCGACGATGTAGTCGACTTGTTGTGGCGCATGGGAATTCGCAGTATCGGAGGGTTCGCGTCGCTGTCGCGTGCAGAGGTGGCGTCCCGGTTCGGCGGCGACGGCGTGTTGGCACACCGCATCGCCTGCGCCGATCCGATCCGCACGCCGTCAGGACGCGAGCATCCGCCCGAACTGGATGCGGTCATGAATTGCGACCCCCCGATCGACCGGATCGACGCCGCGGCGTTTGCGGGCAGATCCCTCGCCGCTGAGCTGCACCGGACCCTGGAGTCGGTCGGTGCCGGGTGCACACGGCTGGTTATCCACGCCGTCACCGCGGACGGCGCCGAACTCAGCCGGGTATGGCGGTGCGCCGAGCCGTTGACCGAGGACGCCACCGCCGACCGGGTCCGCTGGCAGTTGGACGGGTGGTTGAATCGGCGCAACCCCGGTGACCGGCCCGTCGAACCCATCATCGTGCTGCGGTTACAGCCGGTCGAGGTGGTTTCCGCTGCCGCACTTCAACTTCCGCTGTGGGGTGGGGTCGGCGACGAGGACCGGCTGCGGGCGCGCCGGGCGCTGCTGCGGGTGCAGGGATTGCTCGGGCCTGAGGCCGTGCAGCTACCGGTGCTCAGCGGAGGTCGCGGTCCGGCCGAGCGAATCACCTACATACCGCTGGGCGACGAACCGCTACCGCGGGCCGATCCCGGCCAGCCGTGGCCCGGTCGGCTACCGGAGCCCGCGCCTACGGTGCTCCTCGATGAGCCGGTGGAATTGCTTGACACCCAAGGCGATCCGGTCCGGATCACCGGGCGCGGCCGGTTTTCGGCAGATCCTGCCCGGTTGGCCGGTACGCATGAGTCGTTGCGGGCCGGGAGCTATCTCGGCCCGCTGCGTTGGTGGGCGGGGCCATGGCCGGTGGATGAACGGTGGTGGGACGGGCCGGCCCGTGCGGCGGGGTGTACTGCGCGCGCTCAGGTACTTCTGGAAAGCCGCTCTGCGACAGACGAATCCGGTCCTGCATTGCTGCTGTGCTATCGGCACCGACGATGGTATGTGGAGGGGGTCTACGAGTAGCGTGCGACAGGTCAGCCGAGTCGGCGGGCAAAGGCCCCCACCCGGTCGATGAACCGATCGAAAAACGCGGCCGGGTCGACTTCCACACCGATCAGCGCGTTCGGTCGCCGTCCCCATCGTCCCGACCAGTCGGCCACCGTCATCCCGCGGGTCAGCCTGCCGGTCAGTTCGACATCAACGGCCACGGCCCGCGTGCCCACCAGATCAGGGTCTAGGGCAACCGCAGCGGCCAACGGGTCGTGCAGATGGGCGAGATAGCCTTCGCCTTGGTCGTAGTGGAATTCGAAATAGAACCGCATAGCGTCTTCGAGCACCTGGATCAACGAATTTTCTGCCATCGATCGAGTGCCCCGCGGATCGTGCGCGGTCATCGCCGTCGTTGCCGAACGTGCGGCGGCAGCCAGTCTGCCCAGGATCGCCGGCGTCATCACCACTTCCTCGGTCAAATTGAGCCCCAACACAATCGGAAGATGAAGAGGTGCGTCGTCACCCCAGGCGAGGGCCCACGCACCGAACACCTCGGCCGCCGCCTCGGGGTCTACGCTGACATTCCACTCGGCAACCGGTGTGGTATTGCCGCGGTAGTCGAATGCGCCGCCCATGATCACCAAACGGCGTAACAGCGTGGGCAGCGCCGGCTCGGCACGCAGCGCAAGTGCCAGGTTTGTCAGCGGGCCGGTGGCCACGCCGACCAGTGCGCCAGGGTACGCATGCGCGGCGCGGACCCAGGCCTGGGCGGAATCGTGGTCAGTGACCGCGCGATCCGTAGGCGGCAATTGAGCGTAGCCCAGGCCGGTCGGGCCGTGGGTGTCCTCTGCGGTGCGCAAAGCGCCGGCCACCGGCGCGTCGGCACCCCTCGACACCGGAATCCTGGCCGGATCATCCGAACCGCACAGTTCGAGCAGTCCCAGGTTGTTCGAGCACACCTGGTCGACGGCGACGTTTCCGCCGGTCGACGCGATGCCCACCAGTCTGGCGTCGGGGCTGGCCAACAGGTAGACCAGCGCCATCGCGTCGTCCACGCCCGTGTCGACATCTGCGAAGATCGGGTGTGCGTCATCTGCAGCCTCGGATGTGCTTGCCGCAGCGGTCATTCCGCAGAGACTACGCCGGTCGCGGGCAGGAGCGGTCTACCAGTGCACACCTGGAACCAGGCGAACCGCCTGTTTGACCCCTCTGGAAACCTTCAGGGAGGGGCCGACGCGCAGGGGCGGTCTCCGCCGGTGGTCCGGGGCGCTGGCTGCGTGTGGTGACGGTGCTGTCTCCGTGGGCTTCTGGGTGGGCTGCCGGCCGCGCGCAGCGGCCGAATCCGGGTAACCCAGATACAACTGGTGCAACACACGCCTGGACAATTTCGGCGTGAAGTAATGCCCGATGTCGGCCAGTGTGCCCAACGGCGTATCGATGCGCACCGGCTTCTCCACCAATCCCCTCACCACCATGGCCGCTGCGTGATCCGCGCTGATCGCCGGTATCGGGTTGAGGCGACTGGACGGTGCGATCATTGGTGTGGCGACCAGGGGCATGTGGATCGTTGTGAAGGTCACATGGTCGGACAGTGTCTCGGCGGCGACCACGTCGGCGAATGCGTCCAGCGCGGCCTTGCTCGGCAGATACGCCGAATAGCGGGGCGTGTTCGCCTGGACGCCGGCGCTGGACACGTTCACGACGTGTCCGAAGCGACGCTCGCGCCAATGCGGCAACAGCGCCAGCACCATCCGCACCGCGCCGAAGTAGTTCACCGCCATAACTCGTTCGTAGTCGTGCAGGCGGTCGGTGGAGGCGTCGGCTGACCGCCGGATCGAGCGGCCGGCGTTGTTGACCAGGTAGTCGACATGACCGAAGTCGGCCAGGATGCGTTCGACGGTGACATCGACGGAGGCCGAGTCGGTGACGTCGCAGGGGAAGGCGTGGGCCCGGCCGCCGGACGCTCGGATACCGGTGACCAGATCGTCGAGGGCCGCGGCGTTGCGTGCCAGAGCGAACACCGTCGCACCGCGCGCGGCGACCGCGATCGCCGAGGCGCGCCCGATCCCGCTGGAGGCGCCGGTGATGATGACGTGACGTCCCGCCAATTGGTGGCCTGCTTCGGTGCGCCCGCGCTGAGGATCCATGTGCTGAACCCAGTACCGCCACAGCGCGGGTGCGTACGAGGCGAAATCCGGGACGGATATTCCCTTTCCGTGTAGCGCATTTCGGGTGTTCACCGCGCTGAAGGCAGGAGTCGTGCCGATGACGTCGAGGATCTCGGCAGGTACGCCCAGCTGGGTGGCCAGCGCGTCCCGCCACACCTTTGCGCGCCCGCGCGCGGCCAGCAGCGGAGCCGACACCTGTCGCGGCAGAGCTGCCCGCACCGGCGGGAGCCCGGCGGCCGGTGTCAGTGCACGATAGATCCCGCGCAGGCCGACGTCCCTGTCGGCGGTGAGGTGGAAAGTCTGGCCGTCCAGACCGTCCATGTGGATCAGGGCGACCAGCGCTTCCACCACATAGTCGACGGGGACGATGTTCACCCGCACGTTGTCGGGAAGTGCGATCGGAGTGAACTTCGGCAGCTGGGCGACCTTGGCCAGCACACCGAAGAAGTAGTAGGGGCCATCGATTTTGTCCATCTCGCCCGAGCGTGTATCGCCCACCACCACTGCTGGGCGATACACCCGGAAGTGCAGCCCGCTCGCCGTGCGCACCAGCCGCTCCGCATCGAACTTGGTCCGGTGGTACGGCGTTGGCAGTGTCTGGCCGACGTCGAAATCGTCCTCGGTGTATTCGCCGCGAAACGTTCCGGCCACCGCGATCGAGGAGATGTGGTGCAGCGTGGCCCCGAGACGGGTGGCCAGTCCGATGACCGCGCCGGTGCCCTCGACGTTGGTGGCCCGCTGTTCGGGCTCCCCGGCCATAAGGTCGTAGATCGCGGCGCAATGCACCACGTGCCCGACGTCGCCGAGTTGGTCGACAGTGCCGTCGTCCAGCCCGAGGTTCGTCGCCCGCAGGTCGCCCATGAGCGGTTTGACCCGGTCGCCCCAGTCGGTTGCCAGCTGTTCGAAGCGGGACAACGAGGCGCGCCGCACCAGTACCCAAACCTGGGCCTCGTCATCGGTCTGCAGCAACCGGGTGACGACACGTCGTCCGATGAATCCGGTACCGCCGGTAACGAGATAGTCCATGGGGCCCATCGTGGCTGTGCGGACAGAGCATGTCAATGAACGTTTGGGGGATCTCCAAACCGGCAGGTTCCATGCGGCCGAAACCGAATTCCGGGCAGGTCGGTCATCGGGCGGGCATATGGGCAGGGGTGTCGGTTTCTGTTCGCTGACGGCGCTCTCTAGATTCATCGAGAAGGACCAACCACCCGTCGCCCATACCCCAAGGGGGCAAACCCATGCCGATCGATCCGAACGCTGTCGGTGCGAAGACAGACCCGAAGCCATTCGAATGGACTGATCGCGACACGATGCTCTATGCGCTCGGAGTGGGTTGCGGCACCGCCGACCCGGCATTCACAACCGAGAACAGCCATGGCATCCCACAGCAGGTCCTGCCCACTTACGCGGTCATCGCATGCCCGGCGTGGGGCGTGGCATCGCGAGTCGGATCGTTCAACTGGGCGATGCTCCTGCATGGCTCACAGCAGATCCGCCTTTACGCACCGTTGCCGCCGTCGGGCAAGCTCGACGTGTCCTCGGAGGTCGTCGACATCCAGGACAAGGGCGAGGGTAAGAACGCGATCCTGGTTTTCAAGGGCACCGGGGTCGATCCCGACACGGGCCGGGTGGTCGCCGAAACGGTCTCCACCGCTGTCATCCGGGGCGAGGGCGGCTTCGGCGGTCAGCCCGGCGAACGACCTGCTGCCCCGGAGATACCCGACCGCGGTGCCGACGCGGTGGTCTCCCTACCGACCACCGAGGATCAGCCGTTGATCTACCGGCTGTCAGGAGACCGTAACCCGTTGCACAGCGATCCGTGGTTCGCCACCAAATTGGCTGGTTTCCCCAAACCGATCCTGCACGGACTGTGCACCTACGGCGTTGCAGGGCGGGTGCTGGTCGGCGAGCTGGGCGGCGGGGACGCCGGCCAGATCACCTCCGTCGGTGCCCGGTTCACGGCGCCGGTCTTTCCCGGCGAGACGCTGACGACATCGGTGTGGCGCACAGAACCGGGACATGCGGTATTCCGGACCGAGGCGAGTGCACCCGACGGGTCCGGAAAGCGCCTGGTTCTCGCGGACGGCACCGCCGAGTACACCGGCTGACGATCGGGAACCCCCGGCCGGTGCGGCCCTATCTCCCGCACAACAGCGGCGAAATCGTCAGCAGCGGCCACAGGGCGACGATCTGGGCGAATGCGATCACGTCGATGCCCTGGGGTAACCGGACTTCCAGCGAAGTCGCGAACTGGCGCATCAGACTGGGATGCAAGGCGGCCCACACCATACCTATCGTGATATAGGGCATAGTTATCCAGAGCAGGACCTCGACGAGCGCCTCGACTTTCACCCGGTAGCTCAGAATGCGGCGCAGCAAGCTCAACGATGTGCTCCGTTCGTCGCGCCGGTGGCTCGCCGGCGGTTCGCCGGTGGTCAACGAAGCATGGCACACCCTCGCGACGCAACTCTCAATTTGGCCGAATAGCAGGTTTGGAGGCGCGCCGGTTGCCAGGATGTATCCGGCAATATCTGCAAGGCAACCGCACGATAGGTGGTGGGATGCGATGAGACTGGTCGTCGGCTATCTGGCCACCCCGAGTGGCGATGACGGGCTCGCGTTGGCGGTGCGCCTCGCGCGGACAATGGGCGCAGGTATCGACCTGTGCATGGTACTGCCGCCCGACCGGATGTGGAGTGGCCGTCCCGGGGGCGGCAACTACGAACAGGTGCTGGCCGGGCAGGCCCGGACCTGGCTTGATGCCGCCGCAGCGACGGTGCCCGACGACGTCGAAATCGCAACACACTTCAGTTTCAACGAGTCCTCGGCCGAAGGACTCCTCGAACAGTCCGCGCGGCTGCAAGCCGAGGCGATCGTCATCGGCGCCGCAGGGGACGGGCTGGTGGGCAGGTATTCGATCGGCTCCGTCGCCGCCGATCTGCTCTACTCGGCGCCGGTACCGCTGGCCCTGGCCCCCCGCGGCACGCGTTACTCCAGGACCGAACGGGTTCGCGAGGTGACTTGCGCACTCGGCCGGCGGCAGGGCGCCGAGCTGTTGCTGGACTACGCGGTCCGCGCCAGCAGCGCGGCCACCACGCCTCTGCGGCTGGTGTCCCTGGTTGCGCTCGACCCGATATTCGGCAGACTTCGCAGTGACACCGAGGCGATGCGCGACGTCGCGACAGCCCATGCCCGGGCGATCTTGGACACGGCCAGAGCCGCGCTACCCGAGGGTTTCCCCGTGACGTCGACGATCGTCGAAGGGCCGACGATTGAGTCGGCCGTCAACAAGCTGGAGTGGCACGACGGAGACTTGATCATGGTCGGTTCAAGCAGGCTCGGCCCGCCTCGCCGGCTGTTCCTGGGTTCGACCGCGAACAAGATGCTGCGCGTCCTCGAGGTTCCGATGGTCGTCGTTCCGCGCGATCCGTTCGGCGAAGACGACCTGCCGTAAGCCCCGAGAACCTTAGCCCGAAACGAAATTTGGGCGAATGGCAGGTGCATGACTGCCGGGGTCGCCGCGATGTGTTCAGCACATCCTGCGACCAACCGCATGGCAGGGGACGAGATGCAGATGAGGCCGATGACGGCGCTCTGGCCATCCCCGGTGAGGAGCATGGACTCACATCGGCCGGTCGGCCACAACGGGCTGGACTGGAGTCAGTCGGCCAACCGCAGGATGTCGTCGAGATCGCGGCGGGGCGTCATCGGTGGGACGTCCTCTATTTGCGGAGCCCGTCCCACCCGTACGAGAACCTGCGGTATTCCGGGTTGTGCAATCAACTCGGACACCACCGCGCGTGCGGCCGGGACTTCGGTGACGTGGGTCACCGGGCAGGTCGCCAGGCCGGCCGCGGTGCACTCGAGCAGTACCGCAGACATGGCTTCGCCGCAGGCGAGTGCGTCGCGGTAGGTGTCCTCCGGCGTGAAGAGGATGACCACGCTTGCCCGATCGTCTCCGATGCCCAGGCGTCGTGCGCTATGTCCTTCGCTCGGAAACGAGCGGTTGAGCCCGACGCGATCGGATTCGCCCGTCGATGTCAGGGCACTGCGGGGAACGCCTTCGACGTAGTCGAAAGGAGCTGTCCACCAGTATAATTCGGCCTGGTAGCCGGTGTTGAACCGCTGCGTCTCCTCCGCCAGAGTCGATGCCCGGCTGAGTTCGGGCCGTAATTCGTCGGCCAGGATGTCAATGCTCGCGGCTTCTGCGCCCACTCTGGCGGTCACTGCGTCGCGCAGGATCGGCACCAGCGATTCCCAGCACGGCGGGGCCAGGAGCGGCAGGCGGTCGGTACGGCGCCGCAGGATCGCGTCGGCCGTGCGGCGCGCCGCGCCGGTGACGTGATCGGAACGCCTGAACTCGACCATCGCCAGGTGGGCGACATCGTTGGAGTCGGGAAACCGTTGCACATCGGATGTCCAACCGGCGGCGGCCATCGCGACACGAAGATGGTCCAGCATCGCACCGCAGCCGATCACCGCCTCGCGGCCTCCGCCGTCGGTGTTGCGCACGATCCGGCCACGGTCGAGATGGAGGTGTAGAGCCGCCCCGTCGGCGATCCACCGCCATGGCTGGGTATTGTGCAGGGACGGCGCCCGGGAGGCCAGCAGCACGGCCTGCCGGATCAGACCGGAATCCATCGCCGGTGCCGGCATGTGTTCACCTCCATCGCCATTGTCCCATCGTCGCTCCCGGCCTGCCCGCCGGCCAGTGGCGTTGGTCCCGGTGGCCGGGGCCGAATGACCGCCGGACGGGATGCGGGGCGGCCCAATGACGCAAAATGAGCGGCGTGGAATCCGGTGTCACCACGGGTCCCGCCGCCGACGGCGCAGGGCCGCATCGCGCACCGCGGCGCAAACGACGTCTGATGCCACGGGCGAGATCGCGGCGGTCCTCGCCGACCGCTACGGTCGTCGTAGTGGTCCGCAACAAGCCGGCCGGCATGGCTGAAGGGATACGCAGATGCGCACGCGCACAGTGCAGAAAGGCATTCTGGTGGGGGTGGACGGTTCACCGTCGGCGAAGGTGGCGGTCGACTGGGCCGCCCGCGCAGCGGCATCGCGCAATGTGCCCCTGACGTTGGTGTATGTGCTCAGCTCGCCGGTGCTGATGATGTGGCCGGAGGTACCGATGCCTGCGGAGTACGGCCGCTGGCAGGAGGAGCAGGGCCGCGAGACCCTCGGTGCCGCGCGAGAGGTCGCCGAGCAGGCGGCAAGACAATGCGGTGGCGTCGTCGTGCAGACCGAGATGCCGACCGGACCGGTAGTTCGCACTCTGGTCGATCTGACCGGGGATGCCGCAATGATCGTGGTGGGTTCCCGCGGCCTCGGCGCCTTCGCGCGTCGGATGCTCGGATCTGTCAGTTCCGGTTTGGTGCAGCATTCGCATTGCCCGGTTGCCGTCATCCATGATGAGGATCCGTTGAGCGACAAGCCGGCGGAGATGCCGGTGGTGGTCGGTGTCGACGGCTCGCCGGCATCCGAACTCGCCACCGAGATCGCCTTCGACGAAGCGTCGCGCCGCGGGGTCGAACTTGTCGCGGTCCATGCGGTCAGCGACGTCGACATGGTGGAACTACCAGGTGTGGACTACGCCATGCTGGAGGAGCGGGCGAACCTGCTTCTCAGCGAGCGACTGGCAGGCTGGCAGGAGCGTTACCCGGACGTAGGGGTGCGTCGATTCGTGGTGTGGGGGCGGCCTGCGAAGGTTCTGGTGGAGCAGTCCGAGTCGGCACAGTTGGTCGTGGTCGGCAGTCACGGACGCGACGGACTGGCCGGAATGTTGCTCGGCTCGGTCGGTTCGGCGGTAGCTCAGGCCGCGCGCATGCCGGTGATCGTGGCCCGCGGTCCGAGCTGATTCAAGGCCGAATGTGGTTGGCGGCCCCGTAGCAACATGTTTCGCTGAAACATGCCGGAATCCGGTCAGCCTGCCGGTTTGGCCCTAAGGCGCTCGGTTTGCGGATCCGCACCGCGCTCTCTGGATTTGCATTGGCCCCGCAGCTCTGCCAGTCGGGCGAGCCGGGCCACACCCTGCTCGATGCCGTTGGTGAGCACGTCGATGTCCGGTGAGCTGTCGTAATCGGCGACGATGCCGAATGTCAGATGCTCGCAATAGGACAGCATCGCGATGCCGGTGCGCAGGCGCAGCGCGATCGGCGGGATCGGGAGCATCCGGAGCACAGTGCGGCCCCTCACCTGCTGGCGCCGACGCGGTCCCGGCACGTTTGTCGCCACCGTCACCAGTCCGTGCCGAATCAGCCGGGTCAGCGCCCGAATGGTCCACGCGGTCAACGGGAACGGGACGAGCGCGCCTGCCCCTGCAGGAATCCCGCGTCGAGCGCAGACAACTGATCCATTGAGGCCACCTCTTTCGCTTGCTGTGCTCGACACTATCCGCGGCGACGGTCGTCGCTGAAGTGCCGGAAGGTTGCGCTCGGGAGGACCAGTGACACCTACTCGCGCACCGGGGCCGATGACCGCTGCTCGAGTCTCGAGTGGGTGCGAGGCCGGCGAACATACGCGAGACGCTAACGTGGTTTATCGGGCAGAAGCGCCGGCCGCGGGTAGGCATGTTGAGAGGGGAGAAGGGCATGTCGACAGAGAGGCCGCAACCGGGCGTCCTGGTCGCCGTTGACGGATCGCCTTCGGCCGAGGCTGCCGTCGAGTGGGCAACCCGCGAGGCGGTGTCGCGCAATGTGCCGATGACGCTCGTGCACGTGCTCAGCCCACCGCTGCTGATGGTCTGGCCCGATGTGCCGAAGCCCATCGAGTTCGTCAGGTGGCAGAAAGGGCGCGGCGCCGAGATCCTGCTCGCCGCAACTAATGTCGCCCGGGAAGCCACCGGGGACGAAGTGCGGGTATGTACCGAGATGCCCACCGGGCCGACGTTGCCCACACTGATCCGTCTGTCCGAGGGCGCCGATATCGCAGTAGTGGGTTGCCGTGGACGCGCAGCCCTGGCCAGGGGTCTGCTCGGCTCGGTCAGTACGGGCCTGGTGCGCCATGCCCACTGTCCGGTTGCCGTCGTTCACGATGACGACCCGGTCGCCCACAGGCCGGCCGACGCGCCCGTGGTGCTCGGCGTCGACGGCTCGCCCGCCGCGGAGTCGGCGATCCCCGTCGCGTTCGATGCGGCGTCGCGGCGGGGCGTCGAATTGGTCGCCGTCTATGCGATCGGGGATGCCGACGTGATCGATCTGCCCGGTGTCGACCCCGACATCTTCCGGCACCAGGCCGAGGGGCTGCTCGCCGAACGACTGGCCGGTTGGCACGGTCGCTATCCCGACGTCGCGGTGCGTTGTGTCGTGACGTGGGCGCACCCGGTCAACGCCCTGGTTCAGGAGTCGGAGCGGGCGCAGCTACTGGTTGTCGGCAGTCACGGCCGCGGGGCCTTCGCTGGAATGCTGCTTGGTTCGGTCAGTTCGTCGGTTGCTCACATTTCGCGGATGCCGGTGATCGTGACCCGCAGCCGCTGACAACGTCTGCCCGCGGCACCCGGGACCGATCGGGGCATCACGGTTTTCCCTTGGCGGCCCCGTACAGCCTGCCGATGGAGGGTGAATCCAGCCAGTGCGAGTATGTCGGCGCGGACGGCCACCCCTCCGGGGAATCCAGCCACTCCTCCTCTCGGCCCCACGGCAGGATGTCGATGAGGCCGAAACCGTATCCGAGTTGTTCGGTTCCGCGGCCGGTGGTGTGCCAGGTGCGGTAGACGGTGTCGCCGTCGCGAAGAAAGACGTTGATCGCGAATCCGCCCCCGGGCGGCGCATCGACATCGGTGCCGAACGGGCTCCCCGACGACGAGTACCACACCATCTTGTTGCCGACCTTGTCGCGGTAGGCCAGCGCCTCCTCGATCGGCCCGTTGGTGACGATGACGAACCGGGCGTCGTAGCTGTCCAAGAATTCCAGTCGGGTGAACTGGGATGTGAATCCCGTACAGCCCCCGCATTGCCATTCCGCGCCGTTGGTCCACATGTGGTGGTAGACGATCAGCTGCGAACGCTCTTCGAAGATGTCGGCCAGGCGGACGGGTCCGCGCTCGCCCATCAGGGTGTAATCCGGCATTTCGACCATCGGCAGTCGGCGCCGTTGCGCGGCAATGGCATCCAGTTCGCGGGTTGCGGCCTTCTCGCGGCGGCGCAGGTCCGCAAGAGCGGTACGCCAGGTCGGATCGTCGACCACCGGGGGCATGCCGGCGGCCGGTTTCCTGGGCGAATCGGTTTCCATGGCTGGTCCCTTGTTCGGCTCAATCGTTGGTGTGACTGTATTGACTCGGACGCCGCCCGATTCTCATCGGGCGTCGGGAAGGGAGGGTCATGACGACGTGGATCTGTAAGAATCGGCTAGTGCTCCGCTGGCCGCTGGCTACCATCATCCCGATGGTGGGACAAGCCCTCTGGGCAACAGCAGGGGAGATCCCGGCATGAGCGTTTCCCGGAAGACAGTGGCCCGGGTGGGTCACGCTTCGCGGTTCGGTGAAGATCGAGGATAGGGGAAGTTGGGCCACGATCGTCGAAAAGACGGACAGCAAAGGGTTCAACGTCGTGTGAGCGAGTGATGCGGCAAATTTCTGTTCACCAATGCCGCGCCGCGCCACGACCCCGTTTGGCACCGGCTCGCTTCCGGTGATCCGGTGGGCGATCGGCCCTTCGCCCCGCACATTCTGCGGGCCACGCCGAGGACGGTGAGGGCTGATGAAGCCCCGCCAGTGTATCGAACAATTGTTCGATACACTGGCGAGGTGGGTTGGAGTAACGGACCGTCCAGCTGGGCTGAGATGCAGCGGGTCCTCAACAGCAAGCCGCGCCGGGCGGGCATGCCGTTGGGAGGGGAGGGCGGCCGGCATGTCGACGGCGGCGACAGCCCGGCCTGGTCTTCCAGGCGGGAAGCTTACGAGCATCCGGGTGCGGCAACGGTGCGCTCGGCTGTTGCCTACGCCGAACTGCACGCCCATTCGGCATACAGTTTCCTCGACGGGGCGAGCACTCCGGAGGAACTCGTCGAGGAGGCCGCGCGTCTGGACCTGCGCGCGATTGCGCTGACCGACCACGACGGTCTTTACGGTGTGGTGCGCCTCGCCGAGGCTGCCCGGGAACTCGATGTACGTACGGTGTTCGGCGCCGAGCTATCGCTGGCGTGGGGGCCCGGCACCGCGCGTACCGACGTACCCGACCCGCCCGGGCCGCACCTGCTGGTACTGGCCCGCGGGCAAGAAGGATACCGACGGTTGTCGCGTCAACTGGCCGCCGCGCATCTGGCCGGCGGCCGGAAGGGTGAGCCTCGGTACGATTTCGATGCACTCGCCGAAGCCGCGGGCGGGCACTGGCATATCTTGACCGGTTGCCGTAAAGGCCATGTGCACCAGGCTCTTTCCGATGGCGGACCGGAGGCCGCCGCGACAGCGCTGGCCGGCCTGGTCGACCGGTTCGGGGCCGATCGGGTCAGTGTGGAACTCACTTGTCACAGTCATCCGCTCGATGACGAGCGCAACGCCGCGCTGGCCGCGCTGGCGCCGCGCTTCGGTGTCGGGGTCATCGCCACCACCGGGGCGCATTTCGCCGCACCGTCACGGGGCCGGCTGGCGATGGCCATGGGCGCCATCCGTGCCAGGCAGTCGCTCGATGAGGCAGCGGGCCGGCTGGCCCCGCTGGGCGGGGCGCATTTGCGTTCCGGCGACGAGATGGCCCGCATGTTTGCCCACTCACCCGAAGTAGTCACGGCCGCGGCGGAGTTGGGTGAGCAGTGCGAATTCGGGCTGCAGCTCATCGCGCCGCAGCTGCCTCCGTTCGATGTACCCGCCGGGCATACCGAGGACAGCTGGCTGCGCGAGCTGGTGATGGCCGGTGCGGCCGACCGGTACGGCCCGCGGGCGGGCGCGGTGCGGGCCTATGCGCAGATCGAACGCGAGTTGGGCATCATCGCGTCGCTGAAATTCCCGGGCTACTTCCTGGTGGTGCACGACATCACCCGGTTCTGCCGGCAGAACGGGATCCTGTGTCAGGGCAGGGGATCGGCGGCCAACTCGGCGGTGTGCTATGCGCTGGGTGTTACCGCCGTGGACCCGATCGCCAATGAGCTGTTGTTCGAGCGGTTCTTGTCGCCGGCCCGCGACGGACCGCCCGACATCGACATCGACATCGAGTCCGACTTGCGCGAGCACGTCATCCAGTATGTCTATGACCGCTACGGACGTGACTATGCCGCACAGGTGGCCAACGTGATCACCTACCGGGGTCGCAGCGCGGTGCGCGACATGGCTCGCGCCCTCGGCTTTTCGCAGGGTCAGCAGGACGCCTGGAGCAGGCAGATCAGCCGGTGGAACGGGCTGGCCGACTCACCCGACGTCGAGGGCATCCCCGAGCAGGTGATCGACCTGGCTCTGCAGATTCGCAACCTGCCCCGGCACATGGGCATCCATTCCGGCGGCATGGTGATCTGCGACCGCCCCATCGCCGACGTGTGCCCGGTGGAGTGGGCGCGCATGGAAAACCGCAGCGTCCTGCAGTGGGACAAGGATGACTGTGCGGCAATCGGTTTGGTGAAGTTCGACCTGCTCGGTTTGGGCATGCTTTCGGCGCTGCACTACGCGAAAGACCTGCTGGCGCAGCACAAGGGGATCGAGGTGGACTTCGCCCGACTCGACCTGGCCGAGCCGGGCGTGTACGAGATGTTGCAGCGCGCTGACTCTGTCGGGGTGTTCCAGGTCGAGTCGCGCGCACAGATGGCCACGCTGCCCAGACTGAAACCGCGGGTGTTCTACGACCTGGTCGTCGAGGTCGCCCTGATCCGGCCGGGACCCATCCAGGGCGGTTCGGTGCACCCCTACATCCGGCGACGCAACGGCCTGGAACCGGTGGTCTACGACCATCCTTCGATGGAACCTGCTCTGCGAAAAACGTTGGGAGTTCCGCTGTTCCAGGAGCAGTTGATGCAGCTGGCCGTCGACTGCGCGGGGTTCACCGCCGCCGAGGCGGACCAATTGCGCCGGGCCATGGGTTCCAAGCGGTCAGCGCTGAAGATGCGCCGACTGCGCGGCAGGTTCTACGACGGTATGCGGCAGCTGCACGGAATCACCGGTGACCTGGCCGACCGAATCTACGAGAAGCTCGAAGCCTTCGCCAATTTCGGTTTCCCCGAGAGCCACGCGTTGAGCTTTGCTTCGCTGGTGTTCTATTCGTCTTGGCTCAAGCTGCACCACCCGGCCGCGTTCTGCGCAGCGCTGCTGCGGGCACAGCCGATGGGGTTCTACTCGCCGCAGTCTCTGGTCGCCGATGCGCGCCGCCACGGTGTGGTGGTGCACGGTCCCGATGTCAACGCCAGCCTCGCGCACGCCGACCTCGAAAGCGCAGGCGACGAGGTGCGGTTGGGTTTGGGGGCGGTCCGTCATATCGGCGACACGCTGGCTGAGCGGCTGGTCGAGGAGCGAAAGGCCAATGGACCGTTCGCTTCCCTGCTGGATATGACCGGCAGGGTGCGGCTGTCGGTGCCGCAGACGGAGGCGCTGGCCACCGCCGGGGCGTTGGGCTGTTTCGGGATCGGCCGCCGCGAGGCGTTGTGGGCGGCGGGCGCGGCGGCCAACGAGCGGGCCGACCGGCTGCCGGGGGTAGGAACGTCGTCGCGTATTCCTGTGCTGCCGGGGATGAGCGAGGTGGAACTTGCGGCGGCCGACGTATGGGCCACCGGGGTCTCGCCGGACACCTATCCGACCCAGTTTCTGCGGGACGACCTCGATGCCCTCGGGGTGGTGCCGGCAGTCGACCTGCTGTCGGTGCCCGACGGCACCCGGGTACTGGTGGCGGGTGCGGTGACCCACCGGCAACGGCCGGCCACCGCGCAGGGGGTGACCTTCATGAACCTCGAGGACGAGACGGGCATGGTCAATGTGCTCTGTTCGCCGGGGGTGTGGGCGCGTCATCGCAAACTGGCACAGACGGCCCCGGCATTGCTGATCCGGGGCATTGTCCAAAATGCCAGCGGCGCGGTCACCGTTTTGGCGGATCGGATGGGCCGAATCGAGGTGAGGGTCGGTGCACGCTCGCGTGACTTCCGCTGAGCCCCTAAACCCCCTCTCGCGACGAGAGCGTGTTTGCGCACAACACGCCGCTCGACAGCGTACAAACCCGCCCGCCCGCCGGAAGCAGGGAACCCCGAGCGCGCGAATGTAATCTCCGGTCATGGCCCTTGACCTGACCGTGGACGAACTACTGACCACCACCCGCTCGGTGCGCAAGCGGCTGGATTTCGGCAAACCTGTCGCCCGCGAGGTTCTGATGGAATGTCTCGACCTTGCGCTTCAGGCCCCGACGGGCTCCAATGTGCAGGGTTGGCAATGGGTTTTCGTCGAGAACGCCGAGAAGAAGAAGGCTATCGCCGACATATACCGTCACAACGCCCGCGGATACTTCGCCGAGCCCAAGCCGCACTTCAACGATGTCCGCGGTGAACGTATGGACCGCATCGCGGATTCCGCACGCTATCTCGCCGAGCATCTGGAGAACGCTCCGGTCCTGCTCATACCCTGCATCGCGGGCCGACCGGAATCCACGCCGCACCCGAGTGCCGGATTCTGGGCGTCACTGCACCCCGCGGTGTGGAGCTTCTGCCTGGCGTTGCGGTCGCGCGGCCTGGGTTCCTGCTGGACGACGTTGCATCTGCTTGGCGATGGCGAGCAGCGCACCGCCGAGATCATCAGCATCCCGTTCGACAAGTACGCACAAGGCGGCCTGCTGCCGATTGCCTACACCAAAGGCACGGACTTCAAGCCCGCCAAACGCCTTCCCGCCACGGAGTTGACGCACTGGGACAGTTGGTAGTCAATCAATTCAGGTGGGCAGACAAAAGCCAGGCCGGGATCGACATCCGCCCGTCGGCCTCGTCGCGTACACCGGCGCCGGCGAAACCCTTGACGTTCTCCCGGAAGTTCTCGGGCACATTGGCGTGGATACCCGCGGGCCGAATCTCGTCGATTGCCCAGTAGCGGCCCACGATCTCGCGAAGTTCATCCTCGGTGACGGGGTTGGCTGGTCCGTCAGGGGGCATGGTGGCGCGGTCGAACACCAGGACGAAGTAGGACGCTCCGGGCGCGGCCGCGCGCACGATGCAGCGCTGGTAAGCCTCGCGCAGTTCGACCGGCATCGAATGGAACAGGGTGCTGTCGACGATGGTGCCGAAGCGGCCGTCGTAACCGGTGAAGTCGCTGATGTCGGCAACTTCGAAAGTGGCGTTGTGCAGGCCGCGACGGGCGGCCTCCGCGCGGGCGAGATCGATCGCGGTCGCCGACTGATCGAGGCCGACAGTGGTGAACCCGCGCTCGGCCAGCGCCAACGACGTCGCCGCCTCCCCGCAGCCGGCATCGAGCACGTCACCGTGAAACTTGCCCGCGTCGATCAGCGCGGCGATCTCGGGTTGTGGCTCGCCGATGCTCCACGGCGGGCGGTTGCCCAGTCCCATCTCGTGGCTTTCGCCGCGATACGCGGAGTCGAACATCTCCGAAGGGGACGGGTCAGAAGAACCGGAAGAACCGGAAGGCGAAGTCATACGTCGATGTCTACCAGGCGGGCCAGCAGTTGTCAATAAAATTGACATGGATAGTGAACGCGGTGAACGTTGAGGACCAGCCGCTGGGTTATCTCCTGCACCGCGTGGCCGCGGCATTGCGCAGCGAGGTGACGGCCACGGTGCTCGAACCGCTGGAACTGACGTTCCCCGAGTACATCTGCTTGAGAATGCTGTCGCACGGCCCCGACAAGTCCAACGCCCAGTTGGCCCGCGAGGCCAATGTGTCCCGGCAGGCCATGAACATGGTGTTGCGTGCACTGCAGGACCGTGCCTTGGTGACCCGCCCCCACACTGTGGCGGCCGGCCGGTCTCGCCCGACGGCATTGACCGGTGCGGGTGCAGAGCTGTTGGGGCGCACCGACTCCGGCGTTCGTGCGGCAGAGGAGCGGGTACTGGCATCGCTGGGAGAGAGGGACCGCCGCGACTTCCGGCGCATCCTGGCGGCGCTTGTCTGATGGGTGCTGCCCCGGCTAGCTCGATCCGGCGAACCCGTGTTGCCGCCAGGCTTCGTAGACCGCGACGGCGGCGGCGTTGGACAGATTAAGCGATCTGCGGCCGGCCAGCATCGGGATCCGCACGCGATCGGTGATGTGGGAATCGGCCAGCGTTGTCGCATCCAATCCGGTCGGCTCGGGACCGAACATCAACACGTCGCCCCGCTCGTATGCGACGTCGGCGAATGAGACATCCGAATGTGCGGTGAAGGCGAAGACGCGTTCGGGTGCCAGCGCGTCCCAGGCCGCCGCCAGGTCGGTATGCACCGTCACCGACGCGAGGTCGTGGTAGTCGAGCCCGGCGCGGCGCAATTTGGGTTCGCTCAGGTCGAAGCCGAGCGGCTCGACGAGGTGTAACTCGACACCGGCGGCCGCCGCCAGACGGATCGCATTGCCGGTGTTGGGCGCGATGCGCGGCGAATAGAACATCACTTTGAACACGACCTCGGTGTCCTCTCGGCTGACGCGTATCGGGAGGGTACGGGCTCCGGATGTATCGCACCCCGGGATCTGCAATTACCGTCTTGCCGCGGGGCGGATCGGGGCAGCCCAGAAGCCGCGCCCGGCGCACCACATCCCCCACCGGTACCGCATCGCGTCAGTGTATTGATCGACCTCGGTGCGACGAATCAGCCTTGACACCGGCCGAGAAAACTCTGGACCGGGCGGGATCCACGTCAGTTCGTGCCTGGTTTCTAAACTGGAAGCGGTGTAGCCGGGCGCCCGCATGTGGAGTTTTGATACGAATGTGGAACGCCTTCGCGCAGGCTGTCATACTTCACGAAGTTGCCGGGCAACTCGTGCCCGAACTCGTGCGCCCGGCTCCCAATCAGCAGGGAATTAGATGGGCGAGGCGATTCATGTGAAGAGAGCGCTCGTGGTGGGTCGGACGGCGCAGGCCGAGGTAAATGTCAAGGCCAGGCCCAAGGATATGCCGCTGTGACGATGTTCGACCGTCCCGCCGAACTCGATCCGCAGGGACATTCAGGGGCGGTCGGCACCGCCGGGCGCTTGCCCATCGACCGACCCAACCGGTGGTCGCCATCCAACTGGCCGGCGCGTTGGAAATTGTTCGTCATCGCGGCGCTGCCGCTCCTGCTTGCCGGCGTGCTCGGCGGACTTCGCATTCACGCGGGCCACGAGCGGGCCGATGGGCTGCGTGCGGCGGCGGACCGCGCGCAGATGGTGCCCGCCGTCGACGCCTACATGGCCGCCATGGAAAGCGTGCTGGCAACCAACGCCGCCGACGGTGCGACGCCGCAGGCGCTGTCACGCTATGAGGTGCAGCGTTCGACGGTTGAGCACAGACGCCGGACTGCCGAACCTGACGTGCAGCAGGCGGTGACGGTGCTGCTCGACGACGGCCGGGCATTGCTGGACCAAGCCGCCGCCCATCAGACTCGCCTGGCCCAACAGGCGACGGCCTATGTATCGCTGTTGCCTGCAGCCCAAACCGCGATCACCGGGTCCGTGCGGGACGATGGCCCGGAACTGCGCGTTCAGGCGCAGGGAGTGTCGAGTGCGGTCGCCTCCCGCGGCCGGCTGGCCATGCAGCGGATGCTTGTCGAGCGGGGCGGCGACCTGCCCGAGCCCGAGCTCAGGTCGACGATGACGGCCATTGCCGGTGGCGAAACGGACGCAGTGCCGGGTATGGCGCGGGTGCTCGGCCAATCCTCCGGAGGAGCCGCCACGCTGCGTGGGCCACTGGATCAGCGGCAGTCCCTGCTGTCCGACCCCGCGCAGCCGTTGGTGGGAAATCCCGATCTCCTCGCGTCGATCGAGGCCACATACCAGATCGCGGAGAAGCTCATCCCGGATGCGACGGCGTCGGTCACCGCCGGCGCCGACGACGCCGCCGCGCGGGCCCGCGCCGGCGCGGTTCGCGATGTGATTGGCGTACTCGCAGCGGTGCTGATCGTCCTGGTGATCGTGTTATGGGTGGCGCGTGCACTGGTTCGCCCGCTGCGTCGGTTGCGTGACGGCGCGTTGAGGATTGCGCACGGAGATCTCGCGAAGGGCATCGACCTGGTCAAGGCCGGTGTCGAACGGGAACCCCCACCATTGCCGATCCACAGCACCGACGAAGTGGGCCAGGTCGCACATGCGGTCGACGAGCTGCATGTCCAGGCGCTGCAGCTGGCGGTCGACGAGACCCGGTTGCGCGCGATGGTCAACGACATGTTCGAGACGATGTCGCGGCGCAACAGGTCGCTGGTGGATCAGCAGCTCTCGCTCATCGACCAGCTCGAACGCAATGAAGAGGATCCGGCCCGTCTCGCCAGCCTGTTCCGCCTCGACCACCTGGCCACCCGGATGCGTCGCACCGGGGACAACCTCCTGGTCCTCGCCGATGCGGCGTCGTCGCGGGAGCTGGCCGACCCGATGCCGGTGACCGACCTGGTCAACGCCGCAGCGTCCGAGGTGGAGGAGTATCAGCGCATCGAGATCGACGCGCTGACCGACTGCACGGTCAACGGGACGGCAGCCA
The DNA here is from genome assembly GCA_963846905.1 of uncultured Actinomycetota bacterium. Lineage (GTDB taxonomy): Bacteria > Actinomycetota > Actinomycetes > Mycobacteriales > Mycobacteriaceae > Mycobacterium. Next base: position 69,215 of record CAWJYB010000008.1, on the reverse strand, counting down.
CCGATTCGGTTCACCTCATCGCCGAGCTGCTCGACAATGCGCTGCGCTATTCCCCGCCGACCGAGCCGGTTCGGGTCCGCGCGGCATACGTCGGCAGCGGAGGACTGCTGGTCGAGGTTCACGACGCGGGGCTGGGCATGGCCGATAGCGATCTGCGGATGGCGAACATGCGGCTGACGTCGGCCGGTGATGTCAGTCCCGACAGCGCCCGGCACATGGGTCTGTTCGTGGCCGGCCGGCTTGCCCGCCGGCACGGCATGACGATCCGGCTGCGCGGCGGTGCCGACGGTGTTGGCACCGCCGCGCAGCTCTATCTGCCGCCTGGACTGCTCGAGGGCCCCCCGGTGCCGGTGGCTTACCACGACCCGGTGCGCGCGGTGCATCCTTTGACCCAGTCGGCGCAGCCGGGGGAAGCCGGGTGGCCGCCGGCCGAGGACGACGGGCTTGCCGCCCCGCCACCGTGGGTCGAACATGACCCCGACCTGGCTGGGGCGGCTGCATCGATTGAATCCGTTGCTGCCGAACCTGAACCGAAGGTTGCAGCGGTCACGCCGCTTCCGCGCCGGGAGCCCGGATCGAGCGGAATCGCCGTACCGACGGCTGAAAGCGAGTCGACCGGAACCGGCCCTCCCGACGGTGGCGAGAATGCGGCGCCCCAAGTCCTGCCCGCTGACACCTCCGGATTCTTTGCGGCCGGGCAGCAGGTGCGCGGCGCCACGGCGCAAGACGGGTCGGAGGAGGTTTCGGCAGCCGGTGCAGCCGGAGAATCCGGAGCCGTCCGACTCCGCCATGATCATTCGGTATGCAAGCGGTCCAGAAGTCGCGACGGTTCAATATGTTTCGACCGCAGACGCCGCAAGTGGCGACCCGGTCGAACAAGCAGAACAAGCAGAACAAGAAGAGAATAAGCCGACAGCGGGTCGGTGCATCCGGACGAGGCGGATACTCCCGCTGCCGGGCCACCGCCACGTACCGGCAGTTCGGATGATGACCTGATCTACCAGAACATGGTCTCTGAGTGGCTGGTCGACCCGTGGGAGATCGCGCTCCCACAGGATTGGAAGTCGGTATGGGACAACGGGTGGGCGGCGGCGGCGGAGGCGGAGAACATGCCGGTCGAAACCCACACCGATCACGGTCTGCCGGTGCGCGAACCGGGTGCCCGCCTGGTTCCCGGGGCGGCCGATAGCGTCGGTGGGTTCGCCGGCGATCACCCCGGTGCCGTCACGGAGGCAGCGGGGGCCGGTTCCCGGCCCGACGAGGATGCGGGTGAACAGCAGGTTGTCGATCGCGATCCCGACGCGATCCGGGCCTCGATCAGAAACCACTTCGGGGGTGTGCGTGCCGGACGCAAGCAGGCCCGTGACTCAAACCAAGGACTCGATGAGCAATGAGCTACCGGTCAGCACAGGAAAACCGGCTGGACTGGCTGGTTTCGAAGTTCGCGCGGGACATCCCCGGCGTCGCGCACGCAGCCCTGGTGTCCGTCGACGGTCTGCTTATCGCGGCCAGCGAGCACCTGCCTGCGGCGCGCGCTGACCAACTGGCGGCAGTGACATCCGGCCTGGCCAGTCTGTCGGCGGGCGCGGCCCAGCTCTTCCAGGGCGGGCGGGTTCTACAGTCCGTCGTCGAGATGGACCACGGCTACGTGCTGATAATGCAGGCCGGCGACGGATCGCAGCTGGCGACCCTGGCGTCCAAGGCGTGTGATATCGGCCAGGTGGGCTACGAGATGGCGTTGCTCGTCGATCGCGTCGGGGCCGTCGTATCCGCCACCCGCCGACGTTCCCCACAGCCGTCGTGAGTCGCCGTGGGCAGCTCTGAAGCCGCCGGCAGACCCCCCGCAGCGAATCTGGTGCGGCCGTACATTTTGACGGCCGGCCGCACCGACACCGATGTGTACCTGCCGGTGGAGGCTTTGGTGCAGACTCTGCGGGCCGCACGCCTGCGCCGCTGGCCGCCGACGGACATCTTCGGCCGCATCGTCGCGCTGTGCGAGAAGAGTCCGTCGGTAGCCGAGGTATCGGCCCGCCTGGACGTGCCTTTGGGGGTCGCCCGTGTCCTCATCGGTGATTTGGCGACGTCGGGATACCTTCGAGTGCTTACGACGTTGACCGAACGTTCGACGGCAGACGAGCGACGGGAACTGATAAGGAGGACCCTGCGTGGGTTACGCGCACTCTGAGAGGCGTGAGGCTGCGTCGACCAAGATCGTCATCGCGGGCGGATTCGGCGTCGGCAAGACGACGTTCGTGGGGACGGTTTCGGAGATCATGCCGCTGCGGACCGAGGCCATGGTGACCAATGTGTCGGCCGGCATCGACGGCATGGACGCCACGCCGGCCAAATCGACCACCACCGTGGCGATGGATTTCGGCCGGATCACGCTCGGCGAAAGCCTCGTGCTGTATCTGTTCGGCACGCCGGGACAGCGCCGATTCTGGTTCATGTGGGACGACTTGGTACGCGGCGCCATCGGCGCAATCGTCTTGGTCGACACCCGGCGCCTACAGGACAGCTTCGCCGCCGTCGACTTCTTCGAGAACCGCAGTATTCCGTTCGTCATCGCGATCAACGAGTTCGACGGGGCGCGGCGCTTCGCCACCGAGGAGGTCCGTCGCGCGCTCACGCTGGCCGAGCGCATACCGGTGATCACCATCGACGCTCGCGACCGCAGGTCGGCCATGGATGCTCTGATCGCGGTCAGTGAGTACGCCCTGGAGAGCCTGCCGGTCGCTCGGTGAGCCGGACCGGCTCGGACGCAGGGACTTATGCGGGTTTGAGCCGGAGCCTCCAGCGGACATATATCCCGTAGCCCAGGCAGATGGCGGCCAACATCGCCATGTCGAACCCCCAGGCGGCGGTTGTGTGCTCCCAGTGCGAGTCCTTGGGGGTCAGCGGCCCGGGCACCAGCTTGATGAGGTCGACGGTGGACGCCGACGCGGCGAACCCCCACCGTGCGGGCGTGAACCAGGACAACTGATCGAGCCCGATCCGGCCGGTCACCGGGATCATGCCGCCGGAGAACACCAGCTGCGACATGACCGCCACCACCAGCAACGGCATGATCTGGTCATGGGACCTCGCCATCGCCGACAGCGCCAGGCCGACCATGGCTGACGCGACGGTGGTCGCCGCCATGACCACGAAAAGTTCGAGCGTGGGATTACCCAGCAACACCGCACCCTGGGTGGGCGCGCCCTTGCCCAGGATGGTGATCGCGGTGACGATCGAGGACTGAACGATCGCGAACACCGCGTACACGAACACCTTCGCCAGAAGATATGCGCTGGTGGACAAACCCACGGCCTGCTCGCGGCGGAAGATCGCGCGCTCGCCGATCAGGTCGCGGATCGTCAGTGCGGTGCCCATGAAGATGGCGCCGACGTTGAGCAGAACGAGAATCTGGCCCGGCTCGTTCGGCGCCCCTCCGAAGGGGTCGGGGACACCGAATCCCACCTTGCCGGGGACCGACAGCGACAGCACACCCATGATGAACGGCAACACCGCAAGAAAGGCGAAGTAGCCGCGATCGGACACGATGAGCCGGATCTGCCGCCGCGCGATCGTGGAAAACTGTCGGAACAGGCTGGTATGCACCGGCTTGCCCAGATCGGTTGGCGGCTGCTGCGCCTCGGGGGCGGGCGGTGCGGGATCGGCGCTGGCCAGGAACCGTGCGTGGGCTTGGTCGGGGTTTTCCGCGACCGCACTGAAGATGTCGGCCCAGTTGGTGGTGCCCAACTCCGGGCCGATCTGGCTGGGCGGCCCGCAGAATGCGGTCTTTCCGCCGGGCGCCAGCAGCAACACCTGGTCGCAGACGTCGAGGTAGGTCAGCGAGTGGGTGACGACCAGGACCACGCGGCCGGCGTCGGCCAGCTGGCGCAGCATGGTCATGACCTGGCGGTCCAGGGCGGGGTCCAGCCCCGAGGTGGGCTCGTCCAGGATCAGCAGCGAAGGACCGGTCAGCAGTTCGAGCGCGACCGACGCGCGCTTACGCTGGCCGCCCGAAAGTTTGTCCACCCGGGTGTCGCCCTGCTGGGTCATCTCCAGTTCCTCAAGGACTTGCGCCACGACCTGCGCGCGGTCCTGCTTGGTGGTGTCGGGCGGGAGCCGGAGTTCGGCGGCATACATCAACGCCTGGTTGACGGTCAGCTGGGCGTGCACGACATCGTCCTGCGGCACCATGCCGATCCGGGATCGTAGCGAGGCGTACTTGCGGTGAATGTCGTGGCCCTCGAACGTCACCGTGCCGCTGGTCGGGTGGGTGCTGCCGGCGACTTGGCGGGCGAAGGTCGACTTGCCGGCGCCCGACGGGCCGATGAGCGCAGTCAGCGTGCCCGGCCTGGCGTCGAGCGAGATGTTGTCCAGGAGCGTCTTGTTGCCGTCGATGGTCCACGACAGTCCGCGGACCTCCAGCCCACCGGTGCGGGTGGCGGCCTCGGTCTCCGCACGGCGCGACAACGTGCCGTCGGCGAAGACCAGGTCGACGTTGCCGATGGTGACGGTGTCGCCGTCGCGCAACTCGGCGGCGATGATGCGCTGCCCGTTGACGAAGGTGCCGTTGATGCTGCGGTTGTCGATGATCTGGGTGGTGCCGCCGGGGGCCGGCACCAGCGTGGCATGGTGCCGGGATGCCAGCACGTCGGGAATGACGACGTCGTTGTCGGTGGCACGACCGACCGTGATGGCGCCTTCCGGCACGTCGGGGGATTTCCCCGGCCTCAGGATTCGGAGCATGCTGGTCGCGACCGTCGCGCCCTCCCCGGGCCGCGGCGGCGCAGCGGTCGGTCCGATCTGCGTCGGCATGTTTCCCCCGGCCTGCTGGGGCGTCGAGGGCTGCGGAGGCGCATAGGCGTGACCGGTCGGACGTGGCGGCGGGGTTACCGGGCCGCTCGAAGCCGCCGGCTGCGGAGCGCTCGGATACACCGTCGGCGGCCTCGACACCGGGGGCGGGGCGGGCCAGGAGACCGGGGGCGGCGAGGCAGGGCCGGCCGGCCGCCCCGTCACCGGGATGGACGCCGTCTGGGGCGGCCGGCCCACGGACCCGGTTGCCCGGCCGACATCGAATCCCAGCAGCGGACCGTCCGGATTGCCGATGTTGACAGTCATGCCGTCGCGGATGTCGGCGGTCTGAACGCGGCGGCCGTTGACGAACAGCCCGTTGAGCGAGCCGTTGTCGATCACTGCCCAGCGGTCGCGGTCGAACCGAAGCAGCAGGTGGGCCCGCGAAACAAGCGGATGTGCGATGCGTACGTCGGCTCGAAGGTCGCGGCCCACCACCACATCATGTCCGGCGGCGAAGGTGCGCTGGGACCCGTCATGCCGAACGGTCAAGGCAGGTGCGCCTGGTCGAGTCATCGGGTCAACTCTAAACCGTGCGGACTAGATGTCCGGGGCACCTGTCAAAACGCAGTGCGTATGGCTGTAGATAGTCGGCATGCACAGGTTGCAATGCGTGCATCTGGACTTGACGCTGTAGGCCTCACCGTCGGCCCGCAACCGATTGAGCAGGTCCGGTTCGGCCAGCAGGGCCCGGCCCATCGCGACAAAGTCGAACCCCTCGGCCATGGCGGTGTCCATCGTCTCGCGGTTGGTGATTCCGCCGAGGAGGATCAGCGGCATCGTCAGTTCGGCGCGGAACAACCTTGCGTCGCTGAGCAGATATGCCTCTTGGTACGGATACTCGCGCAGGAAGCCCTTGTCGAGCATCCGCACACCCCAGCTCATCGGCGGCTTGAACACCGAGGCGAACTCCTTGACCGGGGCGTCGCCGCGGAACAGGTACATGGGATTCACCAGGGAACTGCCCGCTGTCAACTCCAGTGCGTCGAGGCCGCCGTCGTCCTGCAACCACTTGGCCGTCTGCAGGGCCTCGTCGGTGGATATCCCGCCGCGCACCCCGTCGCTCATGTTGAGTTTCGCGGTCACGGCGATCTGCCCGTCCACGGCGCTCCGGACGGCCTCCACGACGCCGCGTGCGACCTTGGCACGATTCTCCAGTGATCCGCCGAACTCGTCGTTGCGCCAGTTGATCAGCGGCGACAGAAACGCGCTGCAGAAATAGTTGTGTCCGAGGTGGATCTCGACCGCATCGAAGCCGCAGTCGATGGCCAGCCGCGCCGCGGTGGCATGTGCCTCGACGACGTCGGCGATATCGTCGCGGCTGGCCTTCCTGGCGAACTTCATCGCTATGGGGTTGAAGAACCACATCGGCGCCAGGGCGGTTGCCTTGTTGGACCGTGAGTCCGCCACCGGCCCCGCGTGGCCGATCTGCGCGCTGATCGCCGCACCCTCGGCGTGGATCGCGTCGGTGAGCCGGCACAGGCCCTCGACGGCTTCCGGGCGCATCCAGATCTGCTTGCCGTCGGTGCGTCCACCGGGGGAGACCGCGCAGTAGGCGACCGTCGTCATGCCGACGCCCCCGGCAGCGGGGCGGCGATGGTAGTTGATCAGGTCCTCCGTCACCAGCGCGTCCGGGGTTGCCCCTTCGAACGTCGCGGCCTTCATGACGCGGTTGCGCAGCGTGATCGGTCCGAGCCGCGCGGGACTGAACACATCGGGAGTGATGGGCACACCCGAACCTCTACACGCCACCGGCGGCGGTGTCAAAATGCGGGTGCCAGAATGGCTGGCGTGCGTGCGACTGTTCTGGACGGTAAGGCCACCAGGGACGAAATATTCGTCGACCTCAAAGAGAGGGTGGCGAAGCTGGCCCAGCTGGGTCACACCCCTGGCCTGGGCACCGTCCTGGTGGGCGAGGACCCGGGGTCACAGGCGTACGTGCGCGGCAAGCACGCCGACTGCGCGAAGGTCGGCATCAACTCGATCCGCCGCGACCTGCCCGCCGACATCAGCCAGCCCGAACTCGATGCGACCATCGATGAGCTAAACGCCAACCCCGATTGCACCGGCTACATCGTGCAGCTGCCGCTTCCGAAGCACCTGGACGAGAACGCCGCGCTCGAACGCGTCGACCCCGGCAAGGATGCCGATGGCCTGCACCCGACCAATCTGGGCCGATTGGTGCTCGGCAAGGAGGCGCCGCTGCCGTGCACGCCGCGCGGCATCGTGGCGCTGCTGCGCCGTTTCGACGTACCGATCGCAGGTGCCCACGTGGTGGTGATCGGCCGCGGCGTGACCGTCGGCCGTCCACTGGGCCTGCTGCTCACGCGGCGTTCCGAGAACGCCACCGTGACGTTGTGCCACACCGGAACTCGCGACCTGCCCGCCCTGACCCGGCAAGCCGACATCATTGTCGCCGCGGTCGGAGTGCCGCACATGCTGACCGCCGGCATGGTCCGGCCCGGTGCCACGGTCGTGGACGTTGGTGTGAGCCGGGTGGACGGAAAGCTCACCGGCGACGTGCATCCAGGTGTTTGGGAGGTGGCCGGGCAGGTGTCACCCAACCCGGGCGGGGTGGGACCGCTGACCCGCGCGTTCTTGCTGACCAACGTCGTGGAACTCGCCGAGGCAGAGTTGTGAACATCCGCACCGCGGTGCGGGCCCAGTGGCCGATCGTGGCGGTGGGTGCGATCTTCGCGCTCGCCGTCCTCCTTGTGGCGCTGAACTTCTGGCGGCGCGGGGCGTTGCTGATCGGGGTCGGTGTCGCGGTGGCCGCGGCGCTGCGGTTGATGCTGACCGAGCAGCAAGCCGGCCTGTTGGTGGTGCGCACCAGGCGTGTCGACGTCGCGATGACGGCCGCTGTGGCAGCCGCGGTGCTGTTCACCGCATGGACCATCGACCCGCTGGGGACCAGTTGACCGGCTACGTTGTCGGCCACGTCGACCTCGCACCGATCTCCGATCCCGCCTTGGTCGCGCTGACGGTCGCCCGCGCATTGGGATTGCCGATCAGCCCGGCCGCAAGTTGACGGCTCACGCGGCCGAGTTCATGGGACGGGCAGGTTACTCGCCTGGTTCTACACCCCGCGTCACAACGGGAAGGTGGGGCGCTACAACCGGATCCTGGCCGAAGAGTTCCTCTACGCCCGGACCTGGACATCAGAAACCCAACGAGCCGACGCACTGAAGGTCTGGAACATCCACTTCAACTACCATCGGCCGCATTCTGCCGCCGCAGGACAGCCACCAGCATCACGACTGCCGACCGGCGTCACAAACGTCATGGCCTCACACAGCTAGCCGATTCCGTACGGGGTCGGGGCGGTCGGTACGTTGACGTGGGCTCAGTTCCCTGAACTGGTGTAGGCCAGTCGAGTGGTGGGCTGTCCGGTTATCGCCGTGATGGTGTCGAAATCTTTGTCGACGTGCAGGATGGTTAAACCGGAAAGTTCGGCGGTGGCCGCGATGATGAGGTCGGGGATCGAGGGGCCGCGGTGCTGGCCCCGATCGGCTAGCAGCATCTGGACTTCCAGCGCGCGGTCTTCAATCTTTGGCGTCAGGTACTCGACTGGCATTGCCGCCAGGGGCGATTCACGAAACTCACGTCGAGCGGCGTCACCGGATTGGGTCGAATAGCCGATTTCCAGCCGTGTCACGTTGCTGATGTGCACTAGTCCGCGCTCGATGCGGTTGCTCCAAAGATCGGGATCGCTGCTGTGTGCCAGGCGGGCGAGGGCCGACTTGTCGATGAGCCACTTGGGCTCGGTCATTGCCATGCTTGGCGCATCAGGTCATCGTCGGCAAGGCCGGCGACGGACTCTGCAAAGCGATGCAGGTCGTCCCGAGTCACGGGAACCCGCGAGGCGCGCGCATCCTGGGCGAGGCGTCGGCGAATGTACTCAACGCGCGACAAGCCCAGCTCGGCAGCACGCGCGTCGATTCCGGCGAGCACATCATCTGGTAGATCGCGGATCAGTACGTCGGTCATGACCGCATGATATCTGCCGATATCGCCGTTGTCGAGCACGTCATCTCTGCACCAAGGTGGTCTCATGTTCCTGAACGGTGACGCCGGTGTACACCGCCCCAGTCACCTCGTGCGGGGGTTTGCGGTTCCAGGCCAACCGACCGCAACAGCGATGGCAACCGTGTCCCCGTATGTGGCTGATCGCCAAGCACTTCGAAGGCAGCGCCCATCCATCGGCCATCACACCGCCCGGTTCGAGACGATCAGCAAGGGCCGCAGCACAGCCTCGACGTCGGGATGGTGCATCAGCACCAGCCGCCCGGGCTGGGTGTCGTCGACGGCACCCGGATGTTCGGCGGCCCGCATGCGATCCTCGGGGTATGGCTCGAACGTGGTTGTCGATAACGGTGGAGTTGCTTGGCGGGCGCGGTGAGGACTTGTGGCCCTGGCCCGGCCGCGTCTTCGCAGTCGGACCGTCGCACACGTTCATGGACCTCGCGAATGCAATCAACGAGGCCTTCGCCAGGTGGGACAGGTCCCACTTGTCGATGTTCAACCTTGCTGATGGACGGGTGGTCACCGACGCGGAGACGGGGGCGGAGATGGCTGGGTCGACCGGTGGGCCCATTACGGAGTCGGTGGACATCGAGTCGGCCAAGGTCGCGCGGGTCGTGGGGCCCGGAGCAGAGTTCCAGTTCATCTTCGACCTGGGCGATGACTGGACCCACCGCTGTGTGGTCGGCGCCGACAGGGTCGACCCGGTGGAGGTGTTGGGTATCACGCCGAGGAAGCCCCTGCCTTACTGGGGATGGGGCAGCATCCCGGACCAGTATGGGCGCCGATGGTCGGAAGACGACGGGCAGAGCCGGATTCCGAGCAGACCAACCCAGCCGCATCCGATGCTGCTGCACGCGTGGCCCGCACCGAAGCAGGCGGCACCGATCGACCTGTCCGAGCTACGTGCAGCTATTGCGACAGGAGATGCAGATCGCTTCCTCGCCGGGGTGAGAGGGCACCACGTCGACGACGTGCTGCAACAGGTAGGCGCCGGTCTGCCGATGGCACTGGAACAGCGGCGGGACCAGGCCGAGCCGGTGACGCTGTCGGTCGTCAACCGGCTGACTTGGCGCGCTGCCACCGGTGACGACATCCTGGCCGAGGATCTGCTCGCGTGTCTGCGCGGCGAGCCGCTCGCGGGGCGTGTGGTGCCGGTCGACCTCGAGATGCTGGGTACCGCACTGGAGGGAGATCTGGCTATGTCAACCGGTGGCTACCTCAACCTGCGCACCGGGGACGTGCTCGACGAAAGCAGTACCGACCCGATGATGGTCGGGGAGGACGCTGCCGTCGACGTGGAGGCGGATCCCGACTGTTGGCTTCGGTTCGATTGCGCTAGCTCGCTGGACGGCTGGCGTGACATGGCGGCCCTCGCCCAGAGGCAACATGATCCGGCGCTGCGGGAGCGGCTGGAGCGGGCGATCGAGGGCAAGGGCGCGTTCCATCGGTTCCGTGACCTCGTCCACCAGGAGGGTCTCGCCGTACAGTGGCATGCCTTCTCCGCCGACCGCCAACTGGGTCGTGCCCGGGCGTTCCTCGCCGGCGAGGGCATCCGCGTGGGTTGAGGACCAACCGAATCATGTTGCGCTAGTCATGAGTACGAACGCCAGCAACGAGCAGAGCTCAGCCCCCCGTGCGTCGCGGCAGTCCTGTCACCTGACATAACTTTGGGCGGTAAATGGTTCTGCTTGAGTCATCTCGGCTGGCCGTTCCGTCGGCCGTTCTACCCCCGCTGGAAAATGACACGAATCTGAGACACAACCCAGATGACACGATGTGGGACTCGACGCATCGCCGCATGTCAGCGCGCCGCGAGATGACACGAAGTTTGAGAACCGACACGGGAGGCGATAGCATACGCGCGGCGCAGCAAAGTTGCGCGCGGCCGACCGCCCACGGGTTGGGATGCGCTGACCCCGGCCGAGCGGGAGGTTGTTGGCCTACTACGGGAGGGCATGGCCAACAAGGACATTGCCCGCCGCCTGCTCATCTCTCCGACCCCGGCAAGGATGCCGATGGGCTGCACCCGACCAATCTGGGCCGATTGGTGCTCGGCAAGGAGGCGCCGCTGCCGTGCACGCCGCGCGGCATCGTGGCGCTGCTTCGCCGTTTCGACGTACCGATCGCAGGTGCCCACGTGGTGGTGATCGGCCGCGGCGTGACCGTCGGCCGTCCACTGGGCCTGCTGCTCACGCGGCGTTCCGAGAACGCCACCGTGACGTTGTGCCACACCGGAACTCGCGACCTGCCCGCCCTGACCCGGCAAGCCGACATCATTGTCGCCGCGGTCGGAGTGCCGCACATGCTGACCGCCGGCATGGTCCGGCCCGGTGCCGCGGTCGTGGACGTTGGTGTGAGCCGGGTGGACGGAAAGCTCACCGGCGACGTGCATCCAGGTGTTTGGGAGGTGGCCGGGCAGGTGTCACCCAACCCGGGCGGGGTGGGACCGCTGACCCGCGCGTTCTTGCTGACCAACGTCGTGGAACTCGCCGAGGCAGAGTTGTGAACATCCGCGCCGCGGTGCGGGCCCAGTGGCCGATCGTGGCGGTGGGTGCGATCTTCGCGCTCGCCGTCCTCCTTGTGGCGCTGAACTTCTGGCGGCGCGGGGCGTTGCTGATCGGGGTCGGTGTCGCGGTTGCCGCGGCGCTGCGGTTGATGCTGACCGAGCAGCAAGCCGGCCTGTTGGTGGTGCGCACCAGGCGTGTCGACGTCGCGATGACGGCCACTGTGGCAGCCGCGGTGCTGTTCACCGCATGGACCATCGACCCACTGGGGACCAGTTGACCGGCGGGCTCAGGCGGAATCACACCGGCCCCACAGGTCAAACTGTGAAACTGAAGAGACATGCGCCTCGGTAGGTTCTCTGAGATACTGCGTGCGCGTCATCAAGCGCGGCCACTGCGACGAAACGGGAAGTAATGGCGAGTGTAAACAGGGCGAAGAATACGGCGCGGCGTCGAGGGCAGGCATGCGTTTGGCTTGGGACGGGCGCCGTTACTCTTGCCCTCGGCGTCGCCGTCAGCGGCGGGTCGGGTGTTGCGTATGCGGACACCAACTCAGCAGGCGGTGGGTCGCGTGTCTCGCCGTCGCCGCGGGATTCCGCACCAACGACGTCGATCCATACGACCCTCAGCGCCCAGAGCGTGAATACGTCAGCTCATTCGTCCTCGTCCCCGCCTGCGGAAGGAGAAAAGCGAGCGACGTCGATCGTCACGAGCAGGGAATCCGTGGTCCGGAAACAGAGTCCGGCGGTTACCCGTGGTAAAAATCCCGGCCCGCGTCCCACCCTGGCGGAGACCCTAGTCGGCGGAATTTCGGGTCTCGACGCCGCAAAGGGCATTCCGTTCATCGAGCTTGGCGGTGGAGGCGGCGGCTTGCTGTCGAAGATCGCGCGCGCACTCTCGGGCGGCAAGTTCTAACTTCGGTCTAGCGAATGCTGCCTTCCGGGCGCACGCACCGATGGGCGTCGGGGCCGGAGGTGCCGGGATCGACTAACCTGATAATGAGTCGAAGGCCGGCCGCACCTCGGTGAGCACTGACATTCAGTCCTGCAGTGTCGCGCGAATACACACTGTGACGTACGGCAGCGCCACACCCGTCCGGCCGACCAGGGCCGGGTGGGTGGCCAGCAGGTCGCGTACCTCGTCGAGGGTACGGGTGCGCGCCTCGGCCGGTGACGTGATGCAGTAGCTGCGAGAGGCCACCAGGTCGATGACCGCCTGCGGGGTCAGGTAGTTCGTCCATTCCACCTGATGGCGCTGCATGTCGGCGAACGGCGCGGGCAGGGCCACCGTCCGGTTGAACGGGTCGGCCTCGCGGCCGATGATCTCGCCCAGATCCTTGACCCAGCCCAGTCTTTCGTCCTGGGTGTTCCACACCAGACCCAGCCGGCCACCGGGACGCAGCACCCTGGCCACTTCGGGCACCGCGCGTTCGGGATCCACCCAGTGCCAGGCCTGGGCGACGAGTACGGCGTCGACACTGTCGTCGGGCAGCGGGATCTCCTCGGCGGTGCCGAGCAGTGCGGGTGTCTGCGGTAACGCGGTGCTGAGCACGTCGAGCATCTCGGCGATGGGGTCGACGGCGACCACTTTCAGACCGCGCTCGACCAGCCTGGTGGTCAACTTCCCGGTGCCCGCGCCGAGGTCGAGGACATCGCGAGCGTGGGACGGCAGTAGCCAGTCGATGGCTTCCGGCGGGTACGACGGGCGTCCCCGTTCGTATGCAGCCGCTTGCGCGCCGAACGACAGCGAACGTTCGGTCACCGGTCGGCCAGCTGCAGCGTCCGGCGGATCAGCTCACCCACGGCCTCGGTCTCGATGAGGAATCCGTCATGGCCGCACAGCGAGTCGACGATATGGAGACCGTCGCAGCGCGGCAGCAGCTCGACGAGCTCCTCTTGCAGACGCAGCGGGTAGAGCCGATCGGAGGTGATCCCGCCGACGACCACCGGCACCGTACAGGACCGCAGCGCGGCCTCGACGCCGCCACGGCCGCGACCGACGTCGTGACTGGACAGCGCCTCGGTCAAGGTGACGTAGCTGCCGGCGTCGAACCGGGCCACCAGCTTCTCGCCCTGGTGCTGCAGGTAGCTCTGCACCGCGTAGCGGCCCCCGGTCAGCGGTTCCTCGTCGCCCTGGGCGTTGTTGCTGAACCGGGTGTCCAGTTCGAATTCGCCCCGGTAGGTCAGATGCGCGAAGCGGCGGGCGAGCTGCAGACCGGCATCGGGCGCGCAGCCGGTGTCGTAATAATCGCCGCCCTGCCAGTGCGGGTCGGCTTTGATGGCCGCGACCTGCGTGCTCTGGGTGCCGATCTGGTCGGCGGTGGCGCGCGCTCCGACGGCCAGCACCAGACCGCTGCGCACCGAGTCGGGATGACCGACCAGCCACTCGAGGGCACGGGCGCCGCCCATGGACCCGCCGATGACGGCGGCCACCTCGGTGATGCCGAACGCGGCCAGCGCGGCCACGTCGGCAGCCACCTGGTCGCGCACCGACACCAGGGGGAACCTCGATCCCCACGGCTTGCCGTCGCGTGCCAGCGAACTCGGGCCCGTCGATCCGCGACAGCCGCCCAGCACATTCGTGGCGATCGCGCACCACTTGCCGGTGTCAATGGGTGCACCCGGGCCGGCCACGCCGTCCCACCAGCCGGGGGTGGGGTGGCCGGGGCCGGCCGGTCCGGTGATGTGGGAGTCGCCGGTCAGGGCGTGCAGCACCACCACCACGTTGTCGCGTTCGGGGGACAACTCGCCCCAGCGCTGGACGGCGATGTTGACGTCGTCGAGCACCACGCCGCTTTCCAGGGTGAGCGGGCCGATGCCGACGATCGTGGTCTCGCCCTCGGCGGGCAGGGTCGCGGCGGCCGTATGCAGGCGTTCATCGGAGAGGGTCATGTCGGGCTCACTCAAAACGCCGCCACGGCGCGGGCATCGACGACGGTTCCGACCGACCTTGCGGCGGAAAGGCCCCGCTCGAGGTCGGCCACGATGTCGTCGATACCCTCGATGCCGACCGCAAGGCGGACCAGGCCGGGGGTGACGCCCGTGCTCAGCTGCTCCTCGGGGGACAGCTGCTGATGGGTGGTCGAAGCCGGGTGTATCACCAGCGAGCGCACGTCACCGATGTTGGCGACGTGGCTGTGCAGCGTCAACGCGTCGACGAAGGCCTTGCCGGCGGGCAGGCCGCCGGCCAGTTCGAAGGCCAGGACGGCGCCGGTGCCCTTGGGGGCCAACTTCTGCGCGCGGTCGTACCACGGCGAGCTGGGCAGTCCGGCGTAATTCACGCTGATCACTTCCGGGCGTCCCTCCAGGAACTCGGCGACCTGCTGGGCGTTGGCGACATGGCGCTCGATGCGCAGGCTCAGCGTCTCCAGACCCTGCGCCACCAGGAACGCGTTGAACGGCGATGCCGCCGAACCCAGGTCCCGCAGCAGTTGCACCCTGGCCTTGAGCGCATAGGCCGGCGCGCCGAGGTCGGCGAACACCACGCCGTGATAGCTGGGGTCCGGTGTCGTGAACCCTGGGTGGCGGCCCTGCGTCCAGTCGAAGGTGCCGCCGTCGACGATCACCCCCGCGATCGCCGAGCCGTGCCCGCCCAGGTACTTCGTCGCCGAATGGACCACGATGTCGGCGCCCTGGGCGATGGGCCGGATCAAGTAAGGGGTGGCGATGGTGTTGTCGACGATCAGCGGTATGCCGTTCTCGTGTGCGACGCCGGACACCCCTGGCGTGTCGAGGATGTCGATCTGGGGGTTGGAGATCGTCTCGGCGAAGAACGCCTTGGTATTGGGCTGCACTGCCTTGCGCCACGAGTCCAGGTCGTCGGGATCCTCGACGAAGGTCGTCTCGATACCCAGCTTGGGCAGCGTGTAATGCAGCAGGTTATATGTGCCGCCGTACAAGCGCGGGCTGGACACGATGTGATCGCCGGAATCGGCCAGGTTGAGGATCGCGAACGTCTCGGCGGCCTGGCCGGAGGACAGAAAGAGCGCGGCAACCCCGCCCTCCAGGGCTGCTATGCGCTGCTCGACGACGTCGGTGGTCGGATTCATGATCCGGGTGTAGATATTTCCCACCTCGGCCAGGCTGAACAGCGCCGCGGCATGGTCGGTGCTGTCGAAGGTGTACGACGTCGTCGCGTAGATCGGCAGGGCACGGGCCTTGGTGACCGCGTCCGGCGTCTGGCCGGCGTGGATTTGCTTGGTTTCGAACGACCACGTGTTGGGGTCGTCAGGCTGTTGGGTCATGCTGGTTGTTCTCCTCGGGAAGTGTCGTGGGGTGCCGGGTGTTGCCCGCGCCCGTCGCGGAAGCGACGAAAGGACCGGGCATCTGGTTCAGCAGTGCTCACTCGTATGGGGCCGCATCAGGTTTCCCTGTCTCTCTGGGGCCCGGAAACACATTCCTGTGTCGGACCCGCGCTTGCCGTGTAGCCGGTCGCGGCTACTCAACCTGGTCATCACCCGGGGCACCCCACCGCGGTTGGAGGGTTGCCGGCCAGCAAGCCGGGGCTTTCGCTGGCACTCATGACCGATAAGCAGAGTATCGCAAGGGCAGGTCTTCTGCCAGCAACCGCCCGCGGATAGTCCGAGGCGCCCGTCTGCACCGCGAGCGGACGCGGGCTCGCACGATTCCGGGTGAGGTCGTGCGAGTTCGCGTCTGCTCGCGCCGGAACAGAACTTCAGCCGGCCGTTTGCGGGCCGAATTCGTTCGCTACGGCGGACACCACGTCGGCCGGGAAGCCGCCGCGGCGGGCGTGTTCCCGGATGGTCTCCTCATCCTCGGCTTCGTGGATGCAGTAGATCTTGTCGCCCGCGACGTAGCTGGTCACCCAGCGGTACGGAACGCCCAGCGATGCCACGGCACCGTTGGACGTTTTCGAGATCTCTGCCAGCTGAGTCTCGGTCAACTCGCTCGCGCCTGGGATCTCGCGTTCGATGAGAAATCTGGTCATTGTGTTCTCCTTGCCTGTGTGATTTGGTCGCACTGCCGGCGGATGTGCCGGCACATCTGACTGTCATCGACCGCGGTCCGGACGACATCGGAGAAATCTCCCTATCTTTGGGTCGCCGCATCCCGATGTTTTCCCTGTTCAGGGGCCTGGGCGGCGGCTAGGCTCGGCTGATGGCGCTGTTGGAGCGCGCGGCCGAGTCCGCAGTGCTGGCCGCACTGGCCAAGCAGGCCGGCTCGGGGGAGGGTGGCTTCGTGCTGGTGTCGGGGGAGGCCGGTGCGGGCAAGACCTCCTTCGCCGGGGAGTTCGTCGCCGACCGTGACGATGCCCGGGTGCTGTGGGGCGCCTGCGACCCGTTGAGCACGCCGCGGCCGCTGGGGCCATTCCGCGACCTGTCGCATCGATGGTCCGACCGCACCCGCGAGGCCCTCAGCCATGCCGAGCACCCCTACGACATCTTTGATGCGGTGTTCGCCGACCTGCGGTCCGTTCCTTCGCTGCTGGTTGTCGACGACATGCACTGGGCCGACCAGGGCACGGTCGACCTCCTGCGTTTCGTATTGCGCCGGGTCCAGCGCTGCCCGTCACTGGTCGTCCTCACCGCCCGTCAGGACGAGATCGACGTCGACGGCCCGGTGCGCCAGCTGCTCGGCGACATCGCGCGCAGCCAGGCGGCCACGTCCATCACTTTGCCGCCGCTGAGCGTGGCCGCGGTGGCCGTGCTGGTGGGGGACCGGGCCATCGACCCGCACTGGCTGCACCGCGTGACCGGGGGAAACGCCTTCTTCGTTGCCGAGATGCTCGATCATCCGGCCGGCGAGTTGCCCACGAGTGTGCGCAATGCCGTCCTCGCGCGCACCGCCGGGCTCGATGGCCACTCATGGGAGCTGCTGTGTCTGCTCGCCTGTGCGCCGGAGGCGATTCCGGACTACCTGCTCGCCGAGCTGGGCATCACCGTGCCTCCGCTGCGACGACTGCACGCGGCCAACCTGATCACCCGCAGCACCCGCGGTGTCGCGTTCCGCCACGACCTGTGCCGAATCGCCATCGAGGGCGTCCTACCCCCCGGCGCCGAGCCGCAGCTGCACCGCCGCATGATCGCCGCCTACGAGGCGGTCGGCCGGACCGACCCGGCGGTCATCACCCACCATGCCATCGGCGCAGGGGATCCCGCTCGGATTCGGACGGCGGCCACTGAGGCGGGCAAGGCCGCCGCCCGGGCCGGTGCACACCGCCAGGCCGCCGATTTCTACCGCATCGCGATGGACTCCCCGGCGCTGATGTCGGCGTCCGACGAAGCGACCTTGCTGGAGTTGATCGCCGGCGAGTACTACCTCATTGATCAGCTCGACGATGCGATCGACGCGTGCGGGCGTGCTCTGCTCCTGCGCCAGCAGGCCGGCGTGGTCGCCGACGTCAGCGCGGACCACCATGCGATGGCGGTGTACGAGTGGTACAACGCAAACCGGGTGGCCGCAGACCATCATGTGGCACAGGCGATTGCCGTCTTCGGCGGCGGTACCGGGCTGGACGGCCCGAGTCAATCGGCGGCCCGCGGGCACGGATTCGCAATGCAGGCCTTCCTGGCGATACACGCCAACGACCTGCCCCAGGCCCGGGCGCTGTTGCACCGCGCGGTGGAGATCGCCGAAGCCGCGCGGGATGCCGCGCTGGGGGTGCGTGTCGGAATCATCGAAGGCATGTGTTCGGTGATGTCCGGCGACGATGCCGGCCGCGAAAAGATTCTGGCTATCATGCGTTCGGCCCCGGTGCACCTCGACGAGATCTATTCGAGCGGCTACAGCAACCTGACGTTTCTCGACGTCGAGCAGCGGCGGCTCGCGCAGGCGACGCACCTGCTCGACGTCAGCATCCCGATGACGGTGGAACGCGATCTGCCCATCTGCCGGGTCTGGCAGATCGGCTCACGTGCGCGGCTGCGGATGATGCAGGGCAACTGGGACGACGCCGTTGCCGATGCGGCAGAGGTTCTCGACGAACGCAGCGCTCGACTGGCCCGGTCCTGGCCGCTGTTGGTCCGGGGACTTGTGGCGTTGCGCCGCAACGCATGTGGAGATGAGGACATCGCCGAAGCATGGCGGCTCGCGCGGCGCTACGGCGAACCTCTGCGGATGTTTCCGTCGGCCGCGGCGATCGCCGAGCGGGCGTGGCTGACCGGTGTACTTGACGATCGACTGCTTGCCGGTCGACAGCTGCTCGACGGCCCGGAGCTGCAGGGGCTGCAATGGGCGCGTGGCGAACTGGCGATGTGGTTGCACAGATGCGGCACCGATGTCGATGTCGACGACGTAGCCCGCCCGTACCGGCGATACCTCGACGGGGATCTGCTGGCGGCCGCGGACGAATTCGAGCGGCTCGGCGTGCGGTACGAGGCGGCCCTGGCACTCACCGAAACCGGGGCGGCGGATGCCGTGCGGCGCGGACTCGACACATTGGATCGGCTCGGCGCCGTCGCTGTGGCCGACAAGGTGCGCCTCGACCTGCGTTCGGCCGGAATGACTGCGGTGCCCGCGCGCCGCCGCACCTCGACCCTGGCGAACCCGGTGGGCTTGACGTCGCGCCAGGTTGAGGTCCTGCAACTGATGCAGGACGGGCTCACGAATGCCGAGCTTGCTGCTCGGCTCTACCTTTCGGCCAAGACGGTCGATCACCACGTGTCGGCGATTCTGGCCAGGCTCGGCGTCGCCAATCGCCGGGAGGCGGTGCGCCGTGGACGCCAGTTGGGGATCATCGCCGCAGCCGGAGGCCCGGCCTGAGCGGGAAGCTCAGCCCGGAGAGACTGCGCGCTGCGGCGCGGTGTGCTCGTCGACGAAGTCGGCGATCAGCGCGGTGATCCGGTCCGGTGCCTCGAGCATCGGGATGTGGCCGACGCCGTCGAGCCGGCTGATCCGTGATGTGGGCGGCAGGCGCCGCAGGAAGTGCTTGCTGAATCGGGGATGCGGCACCACCCGGTCACGCTCGCAGGTGACCAGATGCACCGGGGCTTGCGAATGCTGGAGCTCCATCAGCCCGGGTGCGGTCAACGACTTGATGAGCAGGCGGGCGTAGGCCCCGCTGTGGGTGGCATCCTGCACCAGAGTCTGTAGGTCGGCCTCGCTTGGTCCGTCGGCCGGGCCGCTGACCGGCCAGGTGGCGATGCGGCGGGCGAAGGGCAGCCGCAGGATCCGGGGGCCGATCAGGCGCGCCGCGAGGAGCACCGGGCCGCCCAGGACGAATTTGCCGACCACCTCGAACTTCACCGGCGAGTACCGCGTCCATCCGCCGGCGGGCGCGATCGCGGTGATCGATCGGGCGCGACCGCGGCGCTCGAGTTCGAACGACACCCAGCCGCCCAGCGAGTTGCCGACGATGTGTGCGGTCTTCCAGCCCAGTGCGTCGAGTTGGCGCTCGATCTGGTCGGCGAAGATATGGGTGTCCAGTAGCCAGGTGGTCGCCGGTGGGCCGCCGTGGTGGCCGACCATGGTGGGGGCGAACACTTCGAAGCGACCCGTATCGGCAAGTTGCGGCGCGACCGTGGACCAGACTTCCTGTGAGCAGATGAAGGGGTGCAGCAACAGGATCGGCTCCCCCGAGCCGAGGTGAATGGGTTCACGACGGAAGGCCATGCGGCGACTGTACCAGTACCCGGTACCAGCGGTACCGGGTCATTCTGGGCGGTCGGCCGGCCCGGCCGCATTTCGCCAGCTACGGGCCCGGCTAAGGTGACCCTCGTGATCCTGACCACGATAAACGTCAATGGGATTCGCGCCGCCGTCAAGCAGCGGTCGACAGGCAACCTCGGCATGCTCGCCTGGCTGAAGGAGACCCGCGCCGACGTGATCTGCCTGCAGGAGACCAGGGCCGATGACGCGCAGCTTGCCGAGGCGCTGGCGCCTGCCATCGCCGATGGTTGGCATCTGGCTTGCGCAGGTGCCCACCTCAAGGGCCGCAACGGGGTGGCCGTGCTGTCGCGGACGGCCTTCGATGACATTCGGCTCGGTTGTGGCGCTGATGAATTCGATTCGCATGGCAGATACGTCGAGGTTGACACCGCGGGGCTGACGGTGGCAAGCGTGTACTTCCCGACCGGTGAGGCCGACACCGATCGGCAGTTGGAGAAGGAGCGCTTCATGGCCGCCGTGGCGAAGCGGATGGCCCAACTGCTGGCCGCCGGATGCGATGCTGTGTTGTGCGGAGACTGGAACATCGCGCACACCGAGAACGACATCAAGAATTGGCGGGGCAACGTCAAGAAAGCCGGGTTCCTTCCTGCCGAGCGCCGGTGGCTCAGCGAACTGCTGGCTTCCGGCTGGGTGGACGTGGTCCGGCAGATGCATCCGGACGTGGCTGGTCCGTACGCCTGGTGGTCCTGGCGGGGAAAGGCATTCGACAACGACGCAGGTTGGCGCATCGACTATCAACTGGCGAGCCCGGGCCTGGCCTCCCGGGCGCTCACCGTGTGCACCGAACGCCCGGACGCCTACGCGTTGCGCTGGTCGGATCACGCACCGGTGACCGTTGAGTACGGCTAGCGCCAGGCGCGGCCCCGTACCCGCGCGATCGCCGACGTGACAGGATTGAGCCAGCATGAACATCGCCGACCGGCGCGTCGTGTTCTCAGGCGCGCAACCCACGTCCGACTCTCTGCATCTCGGTAACGCGCTGGGCGCCGTCAAGCAGTGGGTGCAGCTCCAGGACGATTTCGATGCCTATTACTGCATCGTCGACCTGCACGCCATCACCGTCGAGCAGGATCCGGCGGTGCTACGCCGGCGCACACTGACCACGGCCGCGCAATACCTTGCGCTGGGTGTCGATCCGGCGCGCGCCACGGTGTTCGTCCAAAGCCATGTTGCGGCCCACACCCAACTTGCTTGGGTGCTGGGCTGTTTCACCGGATACGGCCAGGCGTCGCGGATGACGCAATTCAAAGACAAGGCGCACAGACAAGGGGCGGACGCGACAACCGTCGGCCTGTTCACCTATCCGGTGCTCATGGCCGCCGATGTTCTGTTGTACGACACTGACCTGGTGCCGGTCGGGGAAGACCAGCGTCAGCATCTCGAGCTGGCCCGCGACGTGGCGCAGCGATTCAACGCCCGATTCCCTGACACACTCGTCGTGCCCGAACCGATGATCCCGAAGGCCACCGCGAAGATTTACGACCTCAGCGAGCCGACGGCGAAGATGAGTAAATCGGCTGGCACCCAAGCCGGCTTGATCAGCCTGCTGGACGATCCCGCGAAGACAGCGAAGAAAATCCGCTCGGCGGTGACCGACAGCGAACGCAGCATTCGCTTCGACCCCGCGGCCAAGCCGGGCGTTTCGAACCTGCTGACAATCCAGTCCGCGGTCAGCGGTGTACCGATCGACGAACTGGTCGATGGCTACACCGGGAAGGGTTACGGCGATCTGAAGAACGACACCGCCGACGCTGTCGTCGAGTTCGTCGGCCCCATCAAGACCCGTGTCGACGAACTGCTGGCGGATCCCGCCGAACTCGAGGCCGTGCTGGCCACCGGCGCGGGGCGAGCACAGGAAGTGTCTGCAAAGACGCTGAACCGGGTATACAACCGGCTAGGGTTTCTACCGCAACTGTCGTGAGGGAAGGGGAGGCTGGATGACACAGCCGGCCGAATCCCCTGAAGCCGCCGAACCCACCGGAGTCGCAGGTGTTTCCGGTTTGCTTGCCCGTTTGCGCAAGCGAATGCCGTGGTTCGACCATGTGATGCGGGCCCAGCAGCGATACAACGACAGCAAAGGGGACTTCTTCGCCGCCGGTATCACCTACTTCACCGTCTTCTCGATCTTCCCGCTGCTCATGCTCGGCTTCGCGACCGGCGGATTCATCCTGGCGAGCAGCCCGCAACTGCTCGCCACCATCGAGGAAAAGATCAGGGAGACGATTCACGGTCAGATGGGCGAGCAGGTCGTCGGCCTGATGGATGCGGCACTGGAATCGCGCACGTCGGTCGGGGTGGTCGCCACGGCCACGGCCGCGTGGGTAGGGCTGGGATGGATGGCCAATCTGCGCGAGGCGCTGAGCCAGATGTGGGGTCACGATCGCGGCAAACCATCCGGATTCGTGAAGACCAAGCTGTCTGACCTGCTTGCGCTGCTGTCGACGTTCGTCGCGATCCTCGTCACCGTCGCGTTGACGGCGATAGGAAGCACATCTGTCATGCACAAGCTGCTGAACTGGCTCGGAATCCGGGATTCCGATGCGCTGTCGCTGCTCTTGCATGCCGGATCGTCGGCGGTGTCGGTGCTGGTTTCGTGGCTGCTGTTCACCTGGATGATCGTCCGACTCCCCCGGGAATCGAGCGGGGTACTCAGCAGTATGCGCGCCGGGCTGATCGCCGCGATCGGTTTCGAACTCTTCAAGCAGTTGGGTGCCATTTACCTGCGGTCGGTGATGACCGGTCCGGCGGGTGCGACCTTCGGTCCGGTTCTGGGCCTGATGGTGTTCGCCTACGTCACCGCACGACTCGTCCTGTTCGCCACTGCCTGGGCCGCCACTTCCGAGGAGAACCTGCGCGAGAAGGTGATTGCGCCGCCGCCGCCCGCTGTCATCATGTCCCGGGTGATCACCGCCCCGGGTTTGGCCCCGGTTCAGGCTGCCGGCGCTGCGGCCGCGGGAGCTGTTGGCGCACTGGCATTCTCGGAACTGCGCCGTCGCAAGCGGCCGGCAGTCCCGAAGATCGGCAGCCTGAGTTACCGCGCCTGAGTTACCTATGTGGGCCCGAACCCCCGAACAGGAATCCCGGATCGTGATCGTGGTCGGGGGGTTTGCTCAGTGTTGGGGTCGGCGGTTCAGTGAACGCGCCGCCATGATCAGGCTGAACACGATCATCGTCCCGACGACGGCCACACCGACGCGAACAGGCAGGGCGTCCGTGGCAGGCAGAATCGGGGCGGCATGCGACGATGCCGCGCTGTCGTCGGCGGATTTGGGTGTCAGGGACGGGTCCGGATCGATCAGCGCGCCGACTTTCGTGCCGGGCGGCGTGGTGAAACCGTAATCCAGGAGGCGAGCTGCCTGCTGCCACGGTGCGATCGGCTGGCGGGTTCCGCGCAGCAGGATCGCCACCAACCGGCGGCCGTCTCGCTCAGCGGCGCCCACGAAGGTCTGGCCCGCGTCGTCGGTGTAACCGGTCTTTCCGCCGAGGGCGCCGGGGTAGTTGTAAAGCAGCTTGTTGTCGTTCTCCAGCTCGTAGTTGGGGTGGTCCCCGGTTTCTGGCGTGGAATGGCCGGGGAAGTCGAACGTCTTGGTGGCGACAATGTGGGCGAATACCGGGTTCTGCCAGGCGTAGCGGTAGAACAGCCCGAGGTCATAGGCCGACGTGCTCATACCCGGTCCGTCCAGCCCGGAGGGAGTGGCTACCCGGGTGTCGCGGCCGCCGAGCTTGCTGGCGAGGGTATTGAGCTTGCCTATGGCGGCATCCATACCACCGAGTTGCATTGCGAGCGCATGCGCGGCGTCATTGCCCGAATGCATCAGGAGCCCGTGCAGCAGTTGGTTGATGGTGTAGTTGCCGCCGACGTCGACACCCACACGGGTGCCTTCGGCCGCCGCGTTCTCGGTGGTGCCCGCAACCATCTTGTTGAGCGGAAGCTCATTGATGGCCTGCATTGCCGTCAACACCTTGATGACGCTGGCGGGGCGGTGCCGCGCATGCGGGTCACGGGCAGCGATCACGTCGCCGGTGTCGAGGTCGGCCAGCAGCCACGACTCGGCGGAGACGTCGCCCGGAACTGGCGGTGTTCCGGGAGCTGTGACGATTCCGCAGCCGCCCATCGCTTCTCCGCCTACCGGTTTGATCGGGACGGGCAGCGGGTTGGGTGGGTCCCCGGCCTTCGGAACCTCCGAGCTGTCGACGGCCGGGGGAGTGCTGACCTTGTACGGGCAAGTGCCGGCCTGCGGGCCGGCGTTCGGCTCGGCGTGGGCAGAAACCGGACTGCCCAGCAGGAACAGTGCCGCTGCCAGGACTGGGACCCACGGGGAATACCGGCGGGACGAGCTCTGTTTGGTCGCCATCGAGTATGCAGGTTAGGCGACGGCGCAGGCAGATGGGTGGAGCCGCGCGTGGCTGGTGGGGTTCATGTTGCAGAAATCACTCTGCGTGGTCGACCCACGGGTTTAACGGGCCGGCGGCGACAGCCCGGCGCGGGGTGGTCGATTCTCCCCACGCCGCCCGTCGACAGGCCATCGGCCCGGCGGACTGTCGGCGCTAGATCAGGCGGCCGGCCTCGCTGAGAACGGTTTCGAGGATTTCGTAGATTGCGTCGAATTCGGCCTTGCCGCAGATCAGCGGCGGTGCGAGCTGTACCACCGGATCTCCGCGGTCGTCGGCGCGACAGTACAGGCCGGCTTCCCAGAGCGCGGGGGAGAGGAATCCCCGCAGCAGCCGCTCGGACTCCTCGTCGTTGAACGTTTCCCGGGTGGCCTTGTCCTTGACCAATTCGATGCCGTAGAAGTAGCCTTCCCCGCGCACGTCACCCACGATGGGCAGCTCGTAGAGCTGCTCCAGGGTCGACCGGAACACCGGGGCCATCTCCTTGACGTGGTCGTTGAGGCCCTCGCGTTCGAAGATGTCGAGGTTGGCCATCGCCACGGCCGCCGACACCGGATGCCCGCCGAAGGTGTAGCCATGACCGAACACCGTCTTGCCGTCGTCGAACGGCTCGAACAGTCGGTCGTCGGCGATCATCGCGCCGATCGGCGAATATCCGGACGTCAGCCCCTTGGCGCAGGTGATGATGTCGGGGACGTAGTCGAATTCCTGGCAGCCGAACATCGATCCGATTCGGCCGAAAGCGCAGATCACCTCGTCGGAGACCAGCAGCACATCGTATTCGTCGCAGATCTCACGGACGCGCTGGAAGTAACCGGGCGGCGGCGGGAAACACCCCCCGGCGTTCTGCACGGGTTCGAGTACCACCGCGGCGACGGTGTCGGGGCCCTCGGCCTCGATGGCCTCGGCGATGCGGTCGGCGCAGTAGCGCCCCCACGCCTTGATGTCGGTGTTGTAGGGCGCCGGCGCGCGGTAGAAGTTGGTGTTCGGCACTCGGAACCCGCCGGGTGTCAACGGCTCGAACGGCGCCTTGAACACGGGCAGCCCGGTTATCGCCAATGCCCCCTGCGTGGTGCCGTGGTAAGCGATCGCGCGGGACACCACCTTGTGTTTGCCGGGCTTCCCGATGAGTTTGAAGTACTGCTTGGCCAGCTTCCACGCGCTCTCGACGGCTTCGCTGCCGCCCGTGGTGAAGAACACCCGGTTCAGGTCACCCGGTGCATGGCTTGCGAGGCGTTCGGCCAGTTCGATCGCTGGGGGTGTCGCGTAGCTCCACAGGGGGAAGAAGGACAGGGTCTGCGCCTGCCGGGCGGCTGCCTCAGCGAGTTCGCTGCGGCCGTGGCCCACCTGCACCACGAACAGGCCGGACAGCCCGTCTATGTAACTCTTGCCTTTGTCGTCGAAGATGTGCACACCCTGGCCGCGGGTGATGATCGGTGGTGTGATCCCGGCGCCGTGCCGCGAGAAGTGACCCCACAGATGGCGATTGGCGTTGACGGAGAGTGGGCGGGGAGGGGTTGCCAGTTCATCGGTTGCGGTCATCGGGTGCCCCAATTATATTGCTGTTTAACAAGTTTCAGGTAAACCAGGGACTCGGTGGCCACCACCCCGGGGATGGGACGGATGTCCCTGTTGAGCAGCTCGAGCAGACAGTCGTCATCCTCACAAACCACCTCGACGATCATGTCGAACGAACCGGCGGTCAGCACCACGTAGTCGATCGCATCGATGGCGGAAAGCCGCTCGGCCACTTCGAGGGCGTCACCGGTACACCGGATGCCGATCAGGGCCTGCCGCGAGAACCCGAGTTGCATGGGGTCGGTGACCGCCACGATCTGCATCACGCCGGAATCGACCATGCGCTGGACGCGTTGACGGACGGCGGCTTCCGAAAGTCCGACCGCCTTGCCGATCGCTGCATACGATCGCCGGCCGTCCTGCTGAAGCTCCTCGATGATCGCCTTGGAAAGGCGGTCGAGCTGGATCGACCCAGTCGGGGTGTCCGAATCCCGCATGTATCCGATTGTGCACGGAATCAGTTGTCAGAAGCAACAACGGCATTCCATTTGGATGGTTTGTTACCCTTCATGCATCGGAATGCGTAGAAACCAGCCCTGTCTCACCCTGGTCGTCCCAAGTGTCGTGGGCTAGCGTTTCAGGAATGACCGCGACGTCAACACGAAGGCCGGCGAAGCAGTCGGGGAGCTGGATCGACGGGGCAGCCGTGATCGCCGGAGGACCGGCACACCGCGTGATCAACCCGGCCGACGGGAGCGCCGTCGCCGAACTGGCACTCGGAACGCCCGTCGACGTCGATGTCGCTGTGGCGTCGGCGCGGTCGGCCCTGCGGCCGTGGGCTACGGCGACTCCAGCGGATCGTTCGGCGGTGCTGGCCAGGCTCGCCGAACTGGTCGGCGCCAATGCCGGGGTGTTCGTTGCCGAGGAGGTTGCGCAGACCGGAAAGCCGGTTCGGCTGGCCACCGAATTCGACGTCCCGGGCAGCATCGACAACATCGCGTTCTTCGCCGGTGCGGCAAGGCATCTGGAGGGGAAGGCGACCGCCGAGTACTCCGCCGACCACACGTCGAGCATCCGGCGAGAGGCGGTCGGTGTGGTCGCCGCCATCACACCGTGGAACTATCCGCTGCAGATGGCGGTGTGGAAGGCGATTCCGGCACTGGCAGCCGGGTGCACCGTCGTCATCAAACCCGCCGAACTCACTCCGCTGACGACGTTGACGCTGGCCCGTGTCGCCAGGGAGGCGGGACTGCCCGACGGTGTGCTCAACGTCGTCACGGGCTCGGGCGCAGAAGTGGGCGCCGCGCTGGCCGGGCACGCGGGCGTGGATGTCGTCACCTTCACCGGCTCGACGGCGGTGGGCCGAAAGGTGATGGCCGCCGCGGCGGTGCATGGCCACCGTACGCAGCTGGAGCTGGGTGGCAAGGCTCCGTTCGTGGTGTTCGACGACGCCGATCTGGACGCGGCCGTGCAGGGCGCGGTTGCCGGCACGCTGATCAACACCGGCCAGGATTGCACCGCAGCCACCCGAGCTATCGTCGCCCGTCGGCTCTACGACGACTTCGTTGCCGGAGTTGCCGAGCTGATGGGCAAGATCGTGGTCGGCGATCCCGCCGACCCCGACACCGACCTGGGCCCGCTGATCTCGATGGCACACCGCGACAAGGTGGCGGGCATAGTCTCGCGGGCGCCGGATCAGGGCGGCCGGATCGTCGCCGGAGGTATCAGCCCGGATCTGCCTGGTGCGTTCTACCGCCCGACGCTGATCGCCGACGTCGACGAGTCGTCGGAGGTCTACCGCGACGAGATCTTCGGCCCGGTGCTCACCGTGCGGTCGTTCGCCGACGACGACGACGCGCTGCGGCAGGCCAACGACACCGACTACGGGCTGGCCGCATCGGCATGGACCCGGGACATCTACCGTGCGCAGCGCGCGGCTCGCGAGATCAATGCGGGATGTGTGTGGATCAACGACCACATTCCGATCATCTCCGAAATGCCGCACGGCGGGGTCGGCGCGTCCGGCTTCGGCAAGGACATGAGTGACTACTCCTTCGAGGAGTACCTCACGATCAAACACGTGATGAGCGACATCACCGGGGTGGCCGAAAAAGGTTGGCACCGGACGATTTTCGCCAAGCGCGACTGAGCGCTGCAGGCTGAGTCGTCGTGCGACGGTGACTGCCGGCGACACGTCGCCGCCGGTTGGAGTCGCCGTGCAACAGCTCGTCGGGTGCGTCGGCGTTCCTGTTCGTCGGTGTCGCGGAAGCGTTCCGGTCAGTAGACGTCCGGCACTTTGACCTCGGTGTCGGCATTGAGCGTCTCGCCGCGGAAAAACCGCTTGGTGCCGAACGCGAAGCAGGCCAGCATGAGCGGGATACCCAGCACCAACATGCCGACGCCGAGCACGAACACCCCGCCGACCGGGCCGAACGCAGTGAAGCCGTAGTCGGGCTTGATCATGTCGGTGGCGCTCTGGACGAACGCCCAGGTCATTGCGAGCCCTCCGAGCAGCGGGAAGATTCCGCGGAAGAAAACGTTTCGCACTGATGCTCGCAGTGTCCTGCGGAAATACCAAACGCACGCCAATGCGGTGACGCCGTAGTAGAACGCCACAGCCAGACCCAGCGATGCGACCGAGTCGGCGAGCGCGTTCTCGGACAGGAAAGTCAGCAGCAGGTAGAAGAACAGCGCGGACAATCCCATCACAATGGTGCCGAACGCCGGGGTCATGTACCGCGGGTGCACGTTGGCGAAGCGCTTCGGGATCGCCTCGTAGACCGCCATCGACAGTGTGCCGCGCGCCGTCGGCAGGATGGTGGTCTGCGTGGACGACAGCGCCGAGATCGAGACGGTGAGGAGCAGCAACGACGCGGCGATCGGGCCCGCTACCGGCTTTCCGAGCACGGTCAGCACGTCGTCGGTGTTCATCGGGTTGTTCAGGCCGATTCCCACGTCGCCGAAGCCCGCGAACGACTGCACCGCATATGCGACCAGGACGTAGGTGAACACCAGGATGACGGTCGTGATCAGTGCCGCGATTCCCGGCGTGCGTTCGGCGTTCTTGGTCTCCTCGCCGACCGCCAGGCAGGCGTCCCAGCCCCAGTAGATGAAGATGCACAGAATGATGGCCGCGGCGATCGAGCTGGCATCGAGTCCTCCCGGCCACAGCCAAGCCAGGGACGGCCGGATCGCCTGGGCGCCGGCCGTGCCGGCGAACACCCGAACCAGGGCGATGATGCTGACGGTGATCAGCACCCCGAACTGGACCGCGATCAGCACGTTTTGCATCCGCTCGGACACCACGATCCCGCGGGCGCTGACCAGCGTCATTGCCAAGATGAAGAACGAGCCGAGCGCGACTTTGGCCCAGATGTTCTCGGCCAATTCATGTTGACCGAGGAACTTGAACAGATAGATCGCCGCGATTTCGGCGACGTTCGCCAGCACGATGATGGCCGAGACTGCCAGCCCCCAGCCGCCGATCCATCCGATCCAGGGTCCGAAGGCTTTTGTGCCCCACGTGAACGTGGTGCCGCAGTCGGGGGTGTCCTGTGACAATTCTTTATACGCGAAGGCCACCAACAGCATCGGGACGAACGCGAGCAAGAACATCGAAGGGGACTTGTCCCCGACCGCGAGTACGACGTAGCCGAGTGTGGCGGCCAGACTGTAGGCGGGCGCCACCGCCGACAGTCCGATGACGATGTTGCCGACCAGGCCCAACGCCCCGGCCTGCAGGCCTTTGTCGGTGGTTGCGGGCACCGACTGTTCCGCTATAGCCATGTGCAGGAATATACGGTTCCAGAAGCGTCCTGTTCGGCAACTGGAAATTTACTGTCCGGCGGACGAAGCCTGCCGGACACAACCGCTGATCGCGGCGCTCGTACAGGTCGGCGTCCAACCGGCGAATCGATGTCAGCGGCACAGCGCCGCGGTGATGGGATACCCGCCAGGCTGACGTCGTCTCGTCGAAATGGCTTGTGAATGAATCAATTTCGATGCAGAAATATTGAACGACAGCTGTCGCGCAAATTTGAGCTCCGGATAATCGATGTGCGTAGTGACCACCCGAGTCGACGAACTCGAGGCGCTGCGGCCGCACTTGCTCGCGGTGGCGTACCGGCTCACGGGCACGTTCGCCGACGCCGAGGATACGGTGCAGGATGCCTGGCTGCGCTGGCACTGTCTGGGCGGGCGGCGTGCCGATATCGTCGAGCTGCGCGCACGGCTGACGACCGTGGTCGGCCGGCTGGGATTGGATTTGATGCGCTCGGCCGCGCGTCGCCGCGAGACGTACATCGGGCAGCGGCCTCCGGAACCCGCGGTGACAGCACTGGCCGGCAACGATGTGGTGGACGAGGTCATGGCGCGCGAGGAGGCAGGGTTCGCCACAACGGTGGTGCTGGAGAAGCACCCCGGCCGCGGCGCGCAAGCTGGCATCGCGAGCCCGCCTCAAGCTACTGGAGTCACCTCCGCCGCAACGTGATCCACTGCGTGCCAAGATCGTCGTGGCTTACCGCGGCGCTGGCAGCGGGTGACGTGGACACGGTCATCGCGCTGCTGCATCAGGGGTGACGCGCACCGCCGGCGCCAATCGTGGGGTCAACACCGGCCCGCGTGGTATCCGACTCGGACACTGGCGCGGCTTTAGCCTGGCTAGACATCCCAGGGGATTCGGCAGGTGTCTCCTGAGGCGAAGCCCTGCTCGGTGATGCCGAGCGCGGTGTTCATCCGGGCGCGCATGTTCTCGATGCCGATCTGGTAGGTCAGTTCGACCACCCCGGCGTCGCCGAAGCGCCTGCGCAGATCGGCCACCTGCTCGTCGCTCACGGTGTGCGGGTCGGTGGTGATCGCGTCGGCGTAGGCGATCGCAGCACGCTCGTCGTCGGTGTAGAGATCGGATGTCTGGTAGTCGTCGATGTGCTTGAGCCTGTCCATGTCGAGGCCGTCGAGTCGCATCAGCATCGACCCGAAGTCCACGCACCACGAGCAGCCGATCTTCCGCGCGGTCCAGTAGACGGCGAGTTCGCGGACCGCCGCCGGCAGTTTCGTCGACGCCTTTTCCAGGATCGCCTCGTGCACGCCATTGGCCAGCAGCAAGCCCATATGGTGGGCGGAAATCGCGAACGGCTCGGGTACCCCGCCGAACCTGCGCTTGGCGTAGCGGTACATCCACCGGGCCAGCATGGGGGCCTTCTCGGGAGGAACGGGGGCGATTCGTGGCATGCTCATATCGGGTAGACGATACTGCCTGCCGAAATATGACGGGCCGCTCCTATCGGCGAGCGCGCGTGTTTGTACGCCGACACGCCGCCCCATGCGTACACCCCTGCGCGCTGGGCCTCAGGCCGCCTGCACGCGAGCCAGCTGGACCTCTATACGGCGCACCATCTCCCGGGGGTGGTTCCTGACGTCATCTGCGACGATCCCGATGATCCGCCAGCCGGCCTCCTGCAACGCTGCTCGCTTCTGCCGATCCCGTCTCAGATGATCGGGTGAGCTGTGCCAATCGAATCCGTCGTACTCCACGGCCACCATCAAATCCGGCCACGCGAAGTCGACTCGCCAGCTCCGACCGTCATCATCCACCACCGGATATTGCAGTACCGGGCTCGGCAGATTTCCATCATGCATCGCCAACCGTGCTTCGCTCTCCATCGGCGACTCGGCCTTGGCCGTGGCCAGCGCAATCAGCTCCCGAACGGTAACAATTCCCCGACGGCCGGCCTGTTGTGTTGCCGCCAGTACCAGATCTCCGCGGCTGCATGTCCGGCTGCGCAGGGCAGCGTCGAGTGTCGCCAGGGCGCGCGGACGTCGCAGTCCCCGCGCGACTTCGATTGCCGTCCACCCTGGTGCGGTGAGTTGGCGTCCGTCGAGGACGTTCAGTGGCGCGCCTGCACGGCGGTGGACGACAAGGCCGTCCCCACTCCGCAGTAAATGGCCGGCCGGGTTGAGCACGTGCAGGTCGGTCACATCCTCGGTATCAAATCCGAATGCACTTGCTGCGGTCCCCAGACAGGCCGGGACGGAGTCTCCGAGGCGGAGGTCCAGTCCCCGCAGCCGGGTGATGACGTCGGCCGGTCCGCGGCTGTAGACACCGGGCCATATCTTGATCAGTTGTCCGCTGAGGAGAAGCCGTTGCATTGTGCGCCGGCTGACGTGGTCGAGGATCTGGGCCGAAGTGGCCACCCCGCCGTGGCGGGTGAGGACATCGTGGAGTTCCGGCGTCACAGCGGCATCGTGGATTCCGGTGTTCACCGGCGAAAGTCAGTGCTGTGGACAACCGCCGAGAGCGCATCCAGGTACACAGGCATCGGCGTGTCCCCGTACAAACACGCGCGCTCGCGCAAGTAGGTGGGAGGGCGCAAGTAGGTGGGACGGGCGCAAGTAGGTGGGCGGCGCAAGTGAGGTGGGAAGCCAGCAGGCCAGGAGGCATTCCGGCGCACCCTTTCGGCTCAGCCTGTGCGCGTCGAGCTGGGAAGCTAGGCTGGCTTGGTTCTCGCCGGCGGTTTGAACAGGGGGGTCGACAAATGGGTTCGCGGACACCGACGGTTCGCTGACATGTCACCGCAGATCGACTGGGATGTGTTGCTGGCCAAGGCAATCGAAGTGAGTTCAAACGCGTACGCGCCGTATTCGGGTTATCCGGTCGGCGCGGCGGCCCTGGTCGACGACGGCCGCATCGTCACCGGCTGCAACGTGGAGAACGTCTCCTACGGGCTCGGTCTGTGTGCCGAATGTGCTGTGGTCTGTTCGCTGCACGCCGGCGGCGGCGGTCGACTGGTGGCGCTGGTGTGTGTGGACGGCGACGGCAACCTGCTGATGCCGTGCGGGCGGTGCAGGCAGGTGCTGTGGGAGCACGGCGGTCCGGATCTGCTGATCAGCCATCCTACGGGCCCGCGCCGGCTTTCGGCGTTGCTGCCCGCGGCCTTCGGGCCCGACGACCTCGCCCGCGTCAGGCGGCGGTGATGGCCCCGTTGCAGCTCGACGCGCCCAGCATTATCAGGACCAAGCGCGACGGCCATCGGCTGACCGACGACCAGATCGACTGGATGATCGACGCGTACACCCGGGGCGATGTCGGTGACGAGCAGATGGCCGCCCTCCTGATGGCCGTCTTCCTCAAAGGAATGGACGAAGACGAAATCGCCCGTTGGACCGCCGCCATGATCGCCTCCGGTGAGCGCCTCGACTTCTCCGATCTGTGCCGTGACGGTCGGCCTTTGGCACTGGTTGACAAGCACTCCACCGGCGGGGTCGGTGACAAGATCACAATTCCACTCGTCCCGGTGATCGCCGCATGTGGTGCGGCGGTGCCGCAGGCGTCCGGTCGCGGCCTCGGTCACACCGGCGGCACGCTGGACAAGCTCGAGTCGATCCCCGGGTTCTCAGCGGAGATCGGCGTCGGACAGGTGCGCCGCCAATTACTCGATGTCGGTGCGGCGATCTTCGCCGCTGGCGATCTGGCACCCGCCGATCGGAAGATCTACGCACTTCGCGACATCACCTCCACGGTCGATTCGCTGCCGCTGATCGCGTCGTCGATCATGAGCAAGAAACTCGCCGAGGGTGCCGGCGCTCTGGTGCTCGACGTCAAGGTCGGCTCGGGGGCGTTCATGAAATCCGAGGCCCACGCGCGTGCGCTGGCGCAGACCATGGTCCGGCTCGGCAAGGCCCACGGTGTGCCCACGCGGGCGCTCCTGACCGACATGGATAGCCCCCTGGGCCGTGCCGTGGGCAACGGTGTCGAGGTCGCCGAGTCACTGGAAGTGCTGGGCGGTGGCGGTCCCGCCGACGTCGTCGAGCTCACGGTGGCGCTGGCCCGTGAGATGCTCGACCTGATCGGCGCCGACCGCGTCGACCCCGCCGAGACCCTGCGCGACGGCACCGCCATGGACAAGTATCGGGCGCTCATCGCCGCGCAGGGCGGAAACGCCGGTGCACCGTTACCCATCGGTGCATGCTCTGAAACCGTGTCGGCATCGCGCGCCGGGACAATGGGGCGAATCGACGCGTTGGGGGTGGGTCGGGCGGTTTGGCGGCTCGGGGCAGGCCGCGCGGTTTCCGGCGAGCGGGTGCAGGCGGGGGCTGGTCTGCGGATCCACCGTCGCCCCGGCGAGCCCGTCGCCGCAGGGGAAACGCTGTTCACGCTGTACACCGACACCCCCCAGCGACTGGTGCCGGCCCTGACCGAACTCGACGGCGCGTTCAGCGTCGGCGAAGTGGAACCGGATCGGCGTCCGCTGATCATCGATCGGATGGGATCATGACCGCGCCGCTGACCCTCGATTACATCCGGTACGCCCCCAAAGCCCTGCTGCACGACCATCTCGACGGCGGCTTGCGCCCTTCGACGATGCTGGACATCGCGGCCAAGACCGGATATGACGGCCTACCGGCGGTAGACGCCGAGGGGCTGGCGAACTGGTTCAAGACCGCGGCGCACAGCGGGTCGCTGGTGCGATACCTGGAGCCGTTCGCGCACACGGTCGCTGTGATGCAGACGGCCGAGTCGCTGCACCGGGTCGCGTTCGAATGCGTCGAGGACCTGGCCGCGGATTCCGTCGTCTACGCCGAGATCCGATTCGCCCCCGAACTGCACATCGACAAGGGTCTCTCGCTGGACGCCGTCGTCGATGCGGTGCTTGCCGGTTTCGCCGACGGCGAGAAGGCCGCGGCTGCGGCCGGCAGGCCGATCGTGGTTCGTTGCCTGGTGACCGCCATGCGGCACGCCGCGCGGTCCCAGGAGATCGCCGAGTTGGCCATCCGGTTCCGCGACAAGGGCGTGGTCGGATTCGACATCGCCGGGGCGGAGGCAGGGTATCCGCCGACACGCCATCTGGACGCGTTCGAATGCATGCGAAACAACAACGCGCGCTTCACGATTCATGCCGGCGAGGCATTCGGCCTGCCGTCCATCCACGAGGCGATCGCATTCTGCGGCGCCGACCGGCTGGGTCACGGGATGCGCCTCGTCGACGACATCGAGAAGCTGCCCAACGGCGAGTACCTACTGGGCCATGTTGCGTCGATAGTGCGGGACAAACGGATCCCGCTGGAAATGTGCCCGTCGTCGAATGTGCAGACCGGTGCGGCACCTTCGATCGCCGAGCATCCGTTCGACGAGCTGGCGCGGCTGCGCTTCCGGGTCACCGTCAACACCGACAACCGGCTGATGAGCGACACCACGATGAGCAAGGAGATGGCGCGACTTGTCGAGGCTTTCGGCTACGGCTGGAGCGATTTGGAACGGTTCACCATCAACGCCATGAAGTCGGCGTTCATCCACTTCGACGAGCGCCTCGCCATCATCGACGAGGTGATCAAGCCACGCTACGCTGTGCTGTTCGGATAGCCGGCGCCCGTGGGTCCAGGGGCCGGTTGCGGGACAGCGCCCGCTACTCGCGGCGTAGTCGCGATTCCACGAACCGCTCGAGTTTCTCGAACTCGGTGACCACGTCGGCGTACGCCGACGGCGGCCGGATGGTGGAGTGCCCCAGTACGTAGTCGACGAACCTGCCCAACGGCCGGTCACCGTCCAGCGCTCGATCGATGGTGTCTTCTTCGGAGTAGTCGCCAACGTCACGGAGGAATTCGACGACCAGGTCCAGCTGTTCGCGGTCAACCGCGTCCGGTCCGTCGGCCAGATCGTCCACCAACCCCGTCAGGACATACACGTTGTCGACCGTGACATCGACGTTCAGCGATCCGTCGGTGGCAGCGGTCCGGATGTCGTCGTAGGTGCTCAACTCCGAGAGGTCGTGGTCATGTTCGTCGGCCAGGTAGCGCGCCAGCACGCGTTCGGACGAGAAAACGCTGATACGGCCGTTGCGGCCGAGGAACAATGGCCGGTCGTTCAAGTAACAGCGCAATGTGAAGTAGCGTCCTGCGCTCGTCATCACCCGGATCGGGTCGATGCCGACTTTGTGCCAGAAGTCCTCGTCACCGCCCAGTGCTACGTTTTGGTCGGCTGCGACGTTGTCGCCGGCGGTGTCGTCCTCGGTTCGTCGGTGTCGGTGTCGCCAAGATCGTCGCCGGTGAACGCCGCAGCGATCTCATCCTCGGCGTCTTCGGATGCGGGCTCGGTCAGTTCCTCGGCTGCCCTGGCGGACAGGCTTTCGTCGACCTGCGGAATGGTGATGACCTTGTCGATCGCACCGAGAACGCCTTCCCAGCTGCGCCCGACGATCTCGGCGATGCTGTTCCAGCGCTTGCGGCCGGATTTACCCTCGAACTCTTCGATGCCCCGGTTGACGTCGGCCAGTCGCGGATTGCCGTTGAAGAACTTGCTGACCGCGGGCAGTTCGCAGACCGTGCCGATGGACGACACGATGGCCAGCGTGTTGGCGACCTGCTGGACGGAATCTTCGGTGGGCTGCTCTGCGAGAAGGCCCTCGACACCGATCAAGTCGAACTGATGGCTTTCATCGGGGTCGAGGCGGTGTGCCGAGGAGTCGGTGAGCTTGGACCATGCGGGGTGGTCCGCGAGGTCGTTGTCGGTGTCGGAGCGCACGAATGCCACCAGGTCGGCGGCGCTTCGGAAACCGTAGAGGTCGTCGTCCTTGCCCAGGAACCCCTCCCACTCGTCGGCGGCGTCGCGCCAGCGCGGGGCCCACAGTGAGTACAGGTCGCCTGCCGTCACGCTGAGGCGGATCGGCACGAGGTCAGAAGCCATGCGGCACAGAATAACGACGTCCGCTGAGCGTGCCGAAACGTTCCCCCGCCTGCCGCGCGCCTGCGCGACCAGGTAGCCTCGCGCCGTGCCCCGTGTGCGCACGCTCGTTCTGGCCGCTCTGTTGGCGACGATCTGCGTCGGCGTCGTCGCCGCGACCGCGGGTTACCTGCTCTTCAACCGTCCGCACGCCGATCAGTTGACCAAGGCCGACGCGATCGTCGTACTGGGCGGAGAATGGGACAACCGTGTGGGCTACGGACTGGACCTGGCGCGGCAGGGTTACGCGCCGACGGTGGTGTTGTCAGACTTCTACCCGGGCCACCGCGTCGAGATGGAAGAGGTGTGCACCCAGCACATTCCGGGTGTCACGGTGGTCTGCTTCCGGCCCGACCCTCCCACCACCCTTGGCGAGGCGATGTTCACCGCCGACCTGGCCCGCAAACATCAGTGGTCGACGGTGATCGTGGTGTCGTGGAACTTCCACATGGTGCGGGCCCGCTACATCTTCTCCCGGTGTTTCGACGGCCGGCTCGTCATGCGGCCCGTGCCTCGAACCTACGCATTCGGTACGCGCGACTGGGCGTGGGTGTACGCCTATCAGTTCGGCGCATTGGTGAAAGCGGCCATCCTCGGGTGTCGCAGCTAGGGTCGGCGACGATGGTTTCGTGTCGTCGACCACCCCCTGGCGGCGTGCGTCTTCACCGCGGCGGTCGACGACGGCCTCAACGGCATCGCCTATATCGTGCCCGGGCTCGGCGACGCCGGGGACCGTCAGTTCGGGCCGCGCTGAAGCAGCGCCCTGCCGTCGCGGGCGACCTGCTGCAGAAGCGAATCGGCCCGGGCCCGGCGGTCGTGCAGGTCGTCGCCGGCCGTGCTGCGAATCTCGATGTAGCACTTGATCTTCGGCTCGGTCCCCGACGGGCGCACCGCAACCCTAACCGAATCGCAGTCGCGGCTGCCGATGAAGATCAGTGCGTCGGTCCGGTTGGCGCCGGAACGGGTGTCCAGGTCGGTCACCGAGACGTCGACCCCCCCAAACCGGGTGGGTGGTTCGGTCCGCAGCCGGGACATCACGGCCGTCGCGTCGCCGACTGCGGCGGTCAGCGCGCACGTCAGGTGCGTGCCGTGGCGACGGGACAGCGCATCCAGCGCCTGCTGCACCGACGAGCCGCATTCCTTGAGTGAGGCGACCAGATCGCAGGCCAGGACGGCTGCGCTGATGCCGTCCTTGTCTCGCACAGCCGACGGGTCGACGCAGTGGCCGATGGCTTCCTCGTAGGCGTACACCAGCGTGCGGCCGGGAAGGCCGGCGTCGGCGCGGGCCAGCCACTTGAATCCCGTCAGCGTTTCGACGTGTTGGGCCCCGAACTCGACGGCGATCGCCGCCAGCATCGTCGAGGACACCACACTGCTGGCGACGACGCAGCTCGCCGCGACATCGGGGTCCAGCCGGCTCAGCACGTAGTCCCCCAACAGCCATCCGGTTTCGTCACCCGAGAGCATTCGCCAGCCGCTGTCGGTGGGGACGCCGACGGCGCACCGGTCGGCGTCCGGGTCGAGGGCGATCGCGACGTCGGCCCCGATTTCGGACGCCAGAGCCAGCACCATGTCGGTGGCGCCTGGTTCCTCGGGATTGGGGAACGCGACCGTGGGGAAGTCGGGGTCTGGGGCGAACTGCGCCGCCACCGGGTGAACGTCGCCGAACCCGGCCAGCCGAAGCGCCTCGATGGCCACCGCGCCGCCCACACCGTGCAAGGGGGTCAGCGCGATACGGGCCGTGCCGGTGCCACGGCGGACCCCGGCGGCCCGCCGGATGTAGTGCTCGGCCAGTTCGGTGTCTGCGGGCAGCACCGTGCTGCGGGCGATATCCAGGGCCGGTTCAGCGCCGGCCATGACGGATTCGATCTCTCGGTCGGTGGGGGAGACGATCTGCATGCCGCCCTCGAAGTACACCTTGTAGCCGTTGTCGGTGGGCGGATTGTGCGATGCGGTGATTTGCACGCCGGCGGCCGCGCCCAACCGTCGCACACTGAACGCCAGCACCGGGGTCGGTAGCGGGTCGGGCAGCATGACCACCGAGAAGCCCCGGGCGGCAAACACTTCCGCGGCAGCGACGGCGAATTCGTCGGAATGGTGGCGGGCGTCGCGTCCGATCACCACCGAAGACCCGGCCAGCCCGCGGTCGGTGAGTACCTGCGCCACGGCCCAGGTGGCACGGACCACGGTGGACACATTCATGGCGTCGGGGCCGTCGCGCATCGGGCCGCGCAGTCCGGCGGTGCCGAATGTCAGTGGCGCTCGCTTGCCGGGTGCAGTCATGACGCAGATTGTGCCTTCCGATGGGAGCCGGGTGGTCGCGCTTCCCCTCATGCAGCCGGGAGCGAACTCACCGAAGTTGACCGATACCGCATTGGGCCGGGAGGCTATGACCGACATGAACATTGCCGCTGCCGTGCTCCTGGTCGCCGTCGTGACAGCCGTCACAGTCGGCTCGCTCCTGCTCGTCCGCCGCGGCGCGCCGCGAGGAAGTTACTTCGCCGATGGCGACCGTGCTGCCGGGGTCT
Source organism: uncultured Actinomycetota bacterium (assembly GCA_963846905.1). Lineage (GTDB taxonomy): Bacteria > Actinomycetota > Actinomycetes > Mycobacteriales > Mycobacteriaceae > Mycobacterium. Next base: position 30,067 of record CAWJYB010000008.1, on the reverse strand, counting down.
TCGGCGTCATCGCGACCGGATTCGCGGTGCTGTTGGGATTCGTCGTGTTTCTCGCGTTCGAGAGCTACGATTCGTCGCGCAGCGGCGCCGAGCAGGAGGCGCGGGTGGTGGTGCAGCAGTTTGAGACCGCTCAGTTCCTTCCCGCCGCCGCCGTCGCGCCGCTGTCTGGCGAACTCATCTGCTATGCACGATGGGTCGCCAGAGACGAGTGGGGGCGACTGGCGTCGGGAACCGAGGGCAACACGATCAGCCCTTGGAGCGAGGCGATGTTCCGCTCCCTGCGGGCCGTCGAGCCCCGATTAGCATCCGAGCAGGCGGCCTACGCCAAATGGCTCGATCAGACCTCTGAGCGGGAGAACGCCCGCGCCGACCGCACGCACGCCGCCGCCGGCGTCATCCCGCCCCGAATGTGGGGTGTGCTTCTACTGAGTGCGGCGGTGATCTTCGCGTACATGCTCCTGTTCGCCGACAGCGGGGAGCGCTGGTTCGTGCAGGCGACGTTGATCGGCGCCGTCACGATCGTGCTCACCTCCACGCTCAGCCTGCTGTGGTTCCTCGACCACCCTTATCACCGCAGTTTTGGCTCGCTGCAGCCGGTGGCGATGGAACGCGCCATCGGTCTGCTCGAACAGGCCAGTGTCATCGTCGGCAACGACTTCGCGGTGCCGTGCGATCAGCGCGGGCTTCCTCGTAGCTGACGGGGTCGGTCGCGGTTCGACGCGATAGCTGATGCTGGGGGTTTGCGACGGCGCCGGTGCGATGGCCGTCCCGGCGCGCGTGGCGTCAGAGCCGGGAGATCACCGCCGACAGCAGGGCGCCCATCGCCGTGGCCGACTGACGGCCCGCCGTCAGCACCTCGTCGTGGCTCAGCGGGTGACCGGTCATTCCGGCGGCGAAATTGGTCACCAGCGACACCGCGAGCACCTCGGCGCCGGCCGCGCGCGCCGCGATCGTCTCGTGCACCGTAGACATGCCCACCAGGTCGGCGCCCAGTGTGCGCAGCATCCTGATCTCGGCCGGCGTCTCGTAATGCGGGCCCGGCATCCCCGCATATACGCCCTCCGCCAGTGCGGGATCGACCTCGCGGGCAAGACCACGCAGATGCGGCGCATAGGCGTCGACGAGGTCCACGAACTGGGCGCCGACCAGCGGTGAACGACCGGTGAGGTTGAGGTGGTCTGCGATCAGCACAGGCTGGCCCACGGCGTATTGCGGGTGCAACGCGCCTGCGGCATTGGTCAGCACCACGGTGCTCACCCCGGCGGCACACACGCTGCGCACCGGATGCACGACGCTGCTCAGTGAGTGGCCCTCATAGGCGTGGATGCGGCCGAGCAGCACCAGAACTCGTCGCTCGCCCAGCCTGATGGACAGCACCTGTCCGCCGTGTCCCGCCGCGGTCGGTGCGCTGAAACCGGGCAGTTCGGCCATCGGCACCACGGCGGTCGGCATACCGAGTTGATCGACGGTCGATGCCCATCCCGAGCCGAGCACCACCGCAACGTCGTGGCGCGGGTGGCCCGTGCGGTCGGCGATGACCTCCGCTGCTTGTTCGGCCAGCCGGCTGGTATCGGTGGACACGCACGCAGCTTAGCCAGCCTGCTCGCGACAAGGAGTCGCGAGCAGGCCGACCGGTGCGATACTGCACTGATGCCCGCCGTCAGTGCGTCGTCGACCGTCGAGGACGTTGTTCTTCGCCGCCGCGGCGACCTGCTGGAACTGTCACACTCCATCCACGCCGAGCCCGAGCTGGCGTTCTGCGAGCACCGCAGTGCGGCCAAGACCAGTACGCTGCTTGCCGAGCGAGGTTTCGAGATCGCCGCTGCCCCGGGCGGTTTGGCCACGGCGTTCCGGGCCTCGTTTGGCTGCGGGCCGCTGGTGATCGGGATTTGCGCCGAATATGACGCGCTTCCCGGGCTCGGGCACGCCTGCGGGCACAACATCATCGCCGCCTCGGCGGTCGGTGCCGCGTTGGCGCTGGCCGAGGTGTCCGACGACCTTGGCCTGACGCTGGTCCTGCTGGGCACCCCCGCGGAGGAGAGCGGCGGGGGCAAGGCGTTGCTGCTCTCATCCGGTGCGTTCGACGACATCGCCGCCACCGTCATGATCCATCCGGGACCGGCCGATATCGCATCCGCGCGGTCGCTGGCCTTGTCGGAAGTGGGCGTGCGCTACCACGGCCGCGAATCGCACGCCGCCGTCGCGCCGTACCTGGGGGTCAACGCGGGCGATGCGGTCACGCTCGCCCAGGTGGCGATCGGCCTGTTGCGCCAGCAGCTCGCCCCGGGCCAGATGATGCACGGCATCGTCACCGACGGCGGTAGCGCGCCCAATGTCATCCCGGCTCACACCGAGATGCGCTATACGATGCGTGCCGCCGAATCCGTGTCGCTGCGCCAACTCGAGGACCGGGTCGGCAACTGTTTCCTTGGCGCCGCGCTGGCGACCGGCTGCGACTACGAGGTCGCCGAGACCTCGCCGACATACGCCGAACTGGCGCCCGACCCGTGGCTCGCCCAGGCGTTCCGCGACGAGATGAGCCGGCTGGGCCGCACGCCGGTGCCCGCCGAGTTGGAGGTGTCGCTGACAATGGGCAGCACCGACATGGGAAACGTCACACAAGTCATGCCCGGCATCCATCCGATCGTCTCAGTCGACGCGGGAGGTGCCTCGGTGCATCAGGCGGCGTTCGCGGCCGCCGTGATCAGCGCGAGTGGGGACGCCGCGGTGGTGGACGGTGCAATCATGCTGGCACGCACTGTCGTCCGGTTGGCCCAGACCCCGGATGAACGGGATCGGGTGATCGGACTGGCCGAGCGGAGGTCCGCGGCAGCGGCCGCGGGAACGGATCGCGCATGAATGTCGCCGACGATGCCGAGTCCTGGCTGGCCGCACACTACGACGACCTCGTTGCGTGGCGCCGTCACATTCACCGCCATCCCGAGCTGGGTCGTCAGGAGTTTGCGACGACGAAGTTCGTTGCCGAAAAGCTGGCCGATGCCGGCCTGAAACCGGAAGTCCTGCCCGGCGGGTGCGGGCTGACGTGTGACATCGGCCCCGAGCACCGCCAGCGAATCGCACTGCGTGCCGACATGGACGCCCTGCCCATGGCCGAGCGTACCGGTGCGCCGTACAGTTCGACCGTGCCGGGCGTGACGCATGCGTGCGGGCACGACGCGCACACCGCGATCCTGCTGGGCACCGCGCAGGCGCTGGCCTCGGTGCCCGAACTTCCGGTCGGGGTGCGGCTGATCTTCCAGGCCGCCGAGGAACTGATGCCCGGAGGCGCGATCGACGCCATCGCCGCCGGTGCGCTCACCGGGGTGTCGCGCATCTTCGCCTTGCACTGTGACCCGCGGCTGGCGGTTGGGCGGGTCGCGATCACCGCCGGGCCGATCACCTCGGCTGCGGACTCGATGGAGATCACCTTGCATTCGCCGGGCGGTCACACCTCACGCCCGCACCTGACGGCAGATCTCGTATACGGGCTGGGCACGCTGATCACCGGGTTGCCCGGTGTGCTGTCGCGAAGGGTCGACCCGCGCACGTCGACCGTTGTGGTGTGGGGAGCGGTCAACGCAGGTGTCGCCGCCAACGCGATCCCGCAATCGGGCACCCTGGCCGGCACCATCCGCACCGCCAGCCGTGAGAGCTGGCTGGACCTGGAGGCCGTTGTCCACGAAACGGTTTCGGATCTCCTCAGGCCGCTGGGCGTCGAGCATTCGTTGCGCTACCGGCGCGGCGTTCCCCCGGTGGTCAACGACGAGGTTTCGACGCGGATCTACAGCCACGCGATCGAGGCGGTCGGTCCCGGCGTGCTCGCCGAGACCCGGCAGTCCGGCGGCGGCGAAGACTTCTCCTGGTATCTGGAGGAGGTGCCGGGAGCCATGGCCAGGCTGGGTGTGTGGAGCGGCCGTGGACCCGAACTCGATCTGCACCAGCCCACATTCGACGTCGACGAGCGCGCCCTCGGAGTGGGCGTGCGGGTGATGGCCAATCTCGTCGAGCAGTGCGCCGCGTTCTGAGGGCCGTGCCCGTGCCGGCCGCTACGTACCCGGCCCGATGCTGCGCGCCGGGCGGGTGCGAATGTCGTGTACATACCCGGGGGGAGCCCCTGCGATCTCCGCAGCGTCCGCCATCACCCCAAGGTAGCGGGCGGACGGTAGCCCACCCTCCCACGCGTCCACCACGTACAGCCAGGCAAGCGCGGGATCCGTTGTGGTATCGGACGATTCGCGATCGACGCGGCACCGGATCTTCTTGTGAATGCCGAGCTCCGAACCCTCCCAGCGGTCGAGGGCTTTCTCGTCCTCCTTGGTCATGTCGTAGAGGACCACGAACACCTTGGCGTCCGGGTCTTCGACGACGGTGGCCAGAGCTCCCTCCCAGCCGATGTCCTCGCCGCCGAACGTCAACCGCCAGCCGTGCAGCCAACCGGTTCCGGCCATCGGTGAATGCGGGGCCCGCTGAAGCATCTGCTCGGGATGCATGTTGGACCCATAGGCGGCGTAGAGCGGCACCCGGAAAGCTTAAACGCAGCATGACCAGTGGTCGGATATGTGCGGCCTGAGCCGCATGCGACGTGCCGTTGTCCTAGGTTGAAAGCTGTGGAGCAGCAGTGGTGACGCGGATCGTGATCGTCGGCGGTGGCCCCGCAGGTTATGAAGCCGCGCTGGTGGCCGCCGGTTACGGACACGACGCGACCCAGGTCACCGTCGTCGACTCCGACGGCATCGGAGGAGCCTGCGTGTTGTTCGACTGCGTGCCGTCGAAGGCGTTCATCGCCTCGACCGGGGTGCGCACCGAGTTGCGCCGGGCCGAGGGCCTGGGGTTCGACATCGGCGTCGACGACGCCAAGATCGCGCTGACCCAGATCAACAACCGCGCCAATACGCTGGCCCGGTCCCAGTCGGCCGATATCGGCACCCAACTGCTGAACCACGGTGTGACCATCATCGGTGGCCGCGGGGAGTTGGTCGACGACACCTCGGGTATGGCGCACCACCGGGTCAAGGTGACCACGCCGGACGGCAAAGCCGGGGTGCTGAAGGCCGACGTGGTGCTGATCGCCACCGGCGCAAGTCCGCGAGTGTTGCCGAGTGCGGTTCCCGATGGCGAGCGGATCCTGACCTGGCGCCAGCTCTACGACCTGACAGAACTGCCCGAGCACCTGGTCATTGTCGGCTCAGGGGTCACCGGCGCGGAGTTCTGCAATGCCTACACGGAGCTGGGAGTCACGGTGACCGTGGTCGCAAGCCGCGACCAGATTTTGCCGCACGAGGACAGCGACGCCGCGGCCGCACTGGAGGAGGTGTTCGCCGAACGCGGCGTCACCCTGGTCAAGAACGCGCGGGCGGAATCGGTGGTTCGCACGCCCACCGGTGTGCGGGTGGACCTTGTCGACGGGCGCACCGTCTACGGCAGCCACGCGCTCATGAGCATCGGCTCGGTGCCCAACACCGCCGGGCTCGGCCTCGAGCGCGCCGGCATCGTCCTGAACCCTGGCGGGTACATCCCGGTGGACCGGGTGTCGCGGACACCCGCATCCGGCATCTACGCCGCGGGCGACTGCACCGGGCTGCTACCGCTGGCGTCGGTTGCAGCTATGCAGGGCCGCATCGCGATGTACCACGCCCTGGGCGAAGGCGTCTCACCCATCCGGCTGCGTACCGTGGCGTCGGCGACGTTCACCCGGCCGGAGATCGCCGCGGTGGGAATACCGCAGGCCGCCATCGACAACGGCAGCGTGCCGGCCCGCACCTTGATGCTGCCGTTGAACACCAACGCCAGGGCCAAGATGTCGCTGTTGCGGCACGGCTTTGTGAAGATCTTCTGCCGGCCGGCGACGGGCGTGGTGATCGGCGGGGTGGTGGTCGCCCCGATCGCCTCGGAGCTGATCCTGCCGATCGCACTGGCGGTGCAGAACCGCATCTCGGTGAGCGACCTGGCGCAGACTCTGTCGGTGTACCCGTCACTGTCGGGTTCGATCATCGAGGCAGCGCGGCGGCTGATGGCCCACGACGACCTGGACTGATTTGTGGAGGTTGAGCCGCGCTCAGCGCGGCTCAACCTCCACAAATCCTTTAGAGTCGAACGCGTGAGCGGCTTCAGCCCGAGTTACGACTCGGGCAGTTTGTTGGGACCCGACCTGAGGCGCGCTGCATGGAACCGGCTTGGCTCCGAACAATTCGACGTCGTCGTCATCGGCGGCGGTGTCGTCGGCTCGGGCAGTGCACTGGATGCGGCAACGCGCGGACTGAAAGTGGCCCTGGTGGAGGCCCGCGACTTCGCCTCGGGCACGTCGAGTCGGTCGTCGAAAATGTTCCACGGCGGCCTGCGCTACCTCGAGCAGTTGGAGTTCGGCCTGGTGCGGGAAGCTCTCCACGAGCGGGAGCTGTCTTTGACCACGCTGGCGCCGCACCTGGTCAAGCCGCTGCCGTTCCTGTTCCCGTTGACCAGACGGTGGTGGGAGCGGCCCTACATCGCGGCGGGCATACTTCTCTACGACCAGCTCGGCGGCGCGAAATCCGTTCCCGCGCAAAAGCATCTGACCAAGGCAGGAGCGTTGCGGCTGGCGCCTGGACTCAAGCGCAGCACCCTCATCGGCGGCATCCGCTATTACGACACCGTGGTGGACGACGCCCGCCACACCATGACCGTCGCCCGCACCGCCGCACACTACGGGGCCGTGGTCCGGACCTCCACCCAGGTGGTGTCCCTGCTACGCGAGGGTGACCGGGTGATCGGCATACGGATCCGCGACTCCGAGGACGGATCGGAGTCCGAGGTGCGCGGACATGTCGTCGTCAACGCCACCGGGGTGTGGACCGACGAGATCCAGGCATTGTCGCGGCAGCGCGGCCGGTTCCGGGTGCGTGCCTCGAAGGGGGTGCACGTCGTCGTGCCCCGTGACCGCATCGTCAGCGAGGTCGCGATCATCCTGCGCACCGAGAAGTCGGTGTTGTTCGTCATCCCGTGGGGCACCCACTGGATCGTCGGCACCACCGACACCGACTGGAACCTCGACCTGGCGCATCCCGCGGCCACCAAGGCCGACATCGACTACATCCTCGACCACGTCAATGCCGTCCTGACCACGCAGTTGACTCACGACGACATCGACGGCGTCTATGCCGGCCTGCGCCCTCTCCTGGCCGGGGAGAGCGACGAAACATCGAAGCTGTCGCGCGAACACGCTGTGGCGGTGCCGGCTCCCGGTCTGGTGGCCATCGCAGGCGGCAAGTACACCACCTACCGGGTGATGGGCGCCGACGCGATCGACGCCGCAGCCCAGTTCATCCCGGCGCGGGTTGCTCCTTCGATCACCGAGAAAGTACCGCTGCTCGGTGCGGACGGCTACTTCGCGCTGATCAATCAGACCGAGCACGTCGGTGCTCGCTACGGTCTGCACCCCTACCGGGTTCGGCACCTGCTCGATCGCTACGGTTCGCTGATCGACGAGGTGCTGGGGCTGGCCGTCTACGACGGCGACCTGTTGACCCCGATCACCCACGCTCCGGGTTACCTCAAGGTGGAGGCCGCCTACGCCGCAGCGGCCGAAGGTGCGCTGCACCTCGAGGACATCCTGGCGCGCCGGATGCGCATCTCGATCGAGTACCCGCACCGCGGCGTGGAGTGTGCACGGGAGGTTGCCGCCGTGGTTGCGCCGGCGCTCGGCTGGAGTGCCGCCGACGTCGACCGGGAGGTCGCCACCTATCTGGCCCGGGTGGAGGCCGAGGTGCTTTCGCAACGCGAACCCGACGACGCCTCCGCCGATGCGCTGCGCGCCGCGGCCCCGGAAGCCCGCGCCAAGATTCTTGAGCCGGTTCCCCTCAATTGAAGCCCGCTCACTTTCCGGTGCGGCCCGGTCATGAGGGGATCGGTCCGGCGCGGGTGAGGCTGTACGGGGGGCCGGTGTCGGCTGAGCTGTCGCGGCGATTCGGGCCGGACGCCGCGGCCCGGGTGCTCGCCGGAGAGGTGCTGACCGCGACGGGCGCGGTGGTCGACGAGACGACGGTGCTACCCACCGGCAGCCACGTGTTGATGTACCGCGATCTGCCCGACGAGGTGTGCGTGCCGTTCGACATCCCGGTGCTGTACCGCGACGACGCCATCGTGGTGGTGGACAAGCCGCATTTTCTCGCGACGACCCCGCGGGGCCGGCACGTCGCGCAGACGGCGCTGGTGCGGCTGCGTCGTGAGCTCGGCCTGCCCGAGCTGAGTCCGGCGCACCGGCTGGACCGGCTGACCGCCGGGGTTTTGCTGTTCACCAGCCGCCGGGAGTTCCGTGGCCGCTATCAGACCTTGTTCGCGCGTGGCGCGGTCGGCAAGACGTACCTCGCGCAGGCGCGGGGAGTTCCGTCCGTCGCGCTGCCGACTGTCGTGCGCAACCGGATCGTCAAACGCCGCGGTGTGCTGCAGGCGACGATCGAGCCGGGGGAGCCCAACGCAGTGACGCTCGTGGAGTCGCTCGGGGACGCACGGTACCGGCTGACCCCGCGCACCGGCCGCACGCACCAGCTGCGGGTGCACATGGTTTCGCTGGGCATGCCGATAACCGGTGACTCGCTGTATCCCGAGGTGATCGACGTTGCCCCGGAAGACTTCTCGACGCCGCTTCGGCTGCTGGCCCACAGCCTGGAGTTCGACGACCCGATCACCGGCCGGCCACGCCGTTTCGTCAGCGACAGGTGGTCGGCGCCGTGAGCCGCGGGGCGTTCACGGGTGTTCCAGAACGCGGTCACCGTCGGCGCATCACGGCTTACTGCGCCAGCCGGCGACACCGACGACGATCATCCGTAGCTGTTTGATCGCGGTGCGGCGGATTTCATCGACGGCCGCCGGGTCATTGGCGTCCTCGATGGCCTCGGCGATCGAGATCATCGAGGTGACGAAGAGATCGGCCAGAATGTTGAGGTCGGTGCTGCTCCACGTGGTCATGCCGGGGAAGGGGACTTCACCCTCGAAGGTCCGTTGCGCCGCGTTCTGTTCGTTTCCGGCGGCACCGGGATCACACCGGTGATGTCTATGCTGCGCACTCTGCGCTCCCGGGGCGGGCGTCGCGACATCGCGTTCCTGAATTACGCCCGCACCCCGTCCGACGTCTGCTACTCCCGCGAACTGGACGCGATGAGTGACGTCCGGGTGCGCCACGGCTACACCCGGTCCGGGCAGGGCGACGTCGAAGGCCATCTCAGCGCCGGTCATCTGGCGCAGGTCATGCCATTTCCGGACGCGGTCTACGTGTGCGGTCCACGTCCCCTCGTCGACGCCGTCCGCCAACACCACCCCGGTGCCCGGTCGGAGAGTTTCCAGCCGCCACTGTGGCTCTCGACCCACGAATCATCTTGTGGACGTGTGGCGTTCGCCGAATCGGGCATCATCGTCGATGACGACGGGCGCCCCCTGCTACAGCAAGCCGAGTCGGCCGGCCTGGCCCCGGCCAGCGGATGCCGGATGGGCATCTGTCACACCTGCACCCTCCGCAAGACCCGCGGCGTGGTCAGAAATCTCACCACCGGCGCGATGTCCACAGCCGACGGCGAGGACGTGCAGATCTGCGTGTCCGTGCCGGTCGGCGACGTAGAACTCGCCCTCTAGAAACACCACCCGGCCAACTCAACCGGATAACCATCCCTCCAAAGCGATTAGGAACCAGCATGCCCAACCCCCGCATCACCCTGACCGCCGAACAGGCGGAAGCCTTCGGCCGCGAACTCGATGCACTCAAGGCCCGTATCGTCGACGATCTCGGCGAGCGCGACGCCGCCTACATCCGCCGCGTCATCAAGACCAGCGGTCGCTGGAGATCGGCGGCCGGGCGATGCGTCCCCACCGCCGCACCGCCATGCTGGCCACAGCGAAGATCCTCGACAACATGGAGATCGGCCACAACGTCATGCACGGCCAATACGACTGGATGGGAGATCCCGCCATCTCGAGCCGCGCATTCGAGTGGGACAACGCCTGCCCGGCCGATCAATGGCGCCGCTCGCACAACGTCGTGCACCAATGCACAAGCAGTTCGCCAGCGTGGTGCGCAAGATCGTCAGGCTCGCGTTGCCGGATCGCAAGACGGCCGACACACCTGCCCCAGAGACCGCCCGGGTTGCCTGATTCCCGGGCCCGCGACGTGGCCGGCGCTCGGGTTACCGCTGGCAACACGGGCACCAGTACATGACCCGGTCACCGCCGCGGTCGGTGGCGACCGGCGTGCCGCAGCGCCGGCAGGGCTGGTCCTCGCGTCCGTACACCCACAGCTCACGGCCACGCCCGGTGTCGCCGGTCGTCGTCCGGTATCGCCGGGACCGGTTGGCCCACAACATCTGCCGCGCGCGGGCGACCAGGCGCGACGGATCGGGAAGACCTCCGACCGAACTGGTCGGCAGCCGCCCGAATACGAAGCACAGCTCGTTGGCGTACACGTTGCCGATGCCCGACATCACGCGTTGGTCCAGCAGGGTTTCGGCCAGCGGCCGTGCGGGGTCGGCGGTCAGGTTGGCCACCGCGGTGGGCGCCGACCAGTCCGGCCCGAGCAGGTCAGGGCCGAGGTGCGCCACCGTGTCGATATCTCGGGCGCGGTCCAGGATCTCGAGCATCCCGAGATCCAGTCCGGCGACCATGGTGTCGGCGGTGGCCAGGATGATCCGTATCCGATGTGCGTCGGTTCGCGGCCGGCCGGACACCCACGCACCGTCCATCTTCAAATGCGAGTGAATGCTGGCCCCGCCCGTCAGTGGCCCTCGGGCCGACGCGGCAGGTGATGGGCTCACCCGGATGAACAGATGTTTGCCGCGGCTCAGCACTTCGTCGACGGTCCGGCCGGAAAGGTCCACGGTGGCGTATTTCGGCACCCGGATGTCGCAGCGGGTCAGCACCCTCCCGCACAACGCGTCGCGAAGCCGGTTCGCGGTCTGAAAGACGGTGTCACCTTCGGGCACGGTGCGGCTCCGTTCAACGCAGCCGCAGCCCGCGCGGCGTCCTGGAGAATCCGGCCGCTTCCAGGGCGGCGGCGACCGCGTCGCGGTGTTCCAATGCCGGGGTTCCGTCGATGCGTTCCACCAAGAACGAATCCACCCGGCGCGCGGCGACGAGGTCGGCCAGCGCTCCGGCCGCGGCGGCGTTGGCCATCGGATCTGCGTAGAAGCTCAACATCGAACGCCCGCCACGCTCCAAGAACCATGTCAATTGGCCGCCGACGAGTACCACCAGCGCTCCGGCTTTACGCGCCGGCCGGTGCGCCGAGTCGGCATCGCGAACCGGCCAGGGCAGGGCTGCCCCGAATGGATTCGCCGGATCGGTCGCCGCAAGCACCACGGCGGTCTCGACAACCTCGTGTTGGCCGCGTTGGTCGACGCCGGAGGCGAACGTCCGCAACCGGTCGACGGTCGTGGCCATCGAAAACTGTGCTCCACCCAGCGATTCGACGAAGTAGCCGCGCTGACATCTGCCCGCCTCCTCCAGTGCGGTCAGCACCTTGTAGAGCATTGCGAATCCGCCCGGTACGTTCTCGGCGGCCACTGCACCGCGGGTCAGCACCCCGTAGCGGCTCAACAGCAGATCGGCCTGGAAATGAGCCCGCACCGTGGAATCCGGATCGACCGCCGGTAACGCCGACCACCGTCCGGACAAGGTCGGGTCGGTGCCGTGCGGGTGCGCACGCGAGGCGACGTATTGGCTCAGCCGGGGCGCGCGACGCTGCCGGTGTGCCGGCCGAGAGGATCTTCGGGCGGTGCCCGATAGCAGTGCCCGCACCGGCGCGAACGTGTCGCCGGTCGCCCGCCCCGACCAGATCAGCTGCCATAGCGCCTCTTTGAGTATGTCCGCGCCGACGCCGTCGGTGCTGAGTTGCCGGAAGAAGAACCCGCCTCCGGATTCGAGTTTCTCCAAGACCGCCCGATGGATGTCGGTGAGTTCCAGGTCCGCCGGCGCCGCCAGGGTCAGGGGCGCGGTCTCGGCGGGGTGGAAGGACACCCAGCCGTCCCCGGGTGCCGGGCCACCGGAGATCGCGCCCAGGCCCGACCAGATGACCTCACCGGAGGCCAGCAGCTCGTCGAGCATGGCGGGCTGGTAGTCGCGGACGCGCTGGGCGAACACCAGCGGCTCGACGGCGGACGCCGGTATGGCGATGCCGGCGAGCTGGTCTATGACCGAGGCCAGGCCGTCCACTCCCGATGCCGACGCGGATCCCACCTGCTGCCACGCGGGCAGGAAGCAGGCGTAAGCCGCTGTGTCGACCGGCTCGACCTGTGCACGCAGCGCGGCAAGCGAGCGGCGCCGCAGGATCCGCAGCACCTCGGTGTCACACCATTGTTCGCTGCCCGCGATGTCCGTCGCCGTGTCCGTGAATTCGCCCGGCATGAGCCTGCGGTCGGCGGCCAGACGACCCAGCACGTCGGCGGTAACCCGCAACCCCAGGCCGAAGCGCGCCGCGGCCTCGGCGGTGGTGAAGGGTCCGTGGGTCCGTGCAAAGCGACTCAACAGCTCGCCCAGAGGGTCCTCGACGGTTTCGGCGAACGTCGCGGGCACCCCTACCGGGACCGCAACGCCGAGACCGTCACGCAACCTGCCGATGTCCTCGATCGCCACCCACCACGACCGCCCGGCGAATGACACCCGTAGTGCCCGTCGCGCGCTGTGCAGACCATCCAGCCAGGCCCCGGCGTCAGCCGCCGTGCATCGTCGCGCGATCTCGTCTTCGGTCAACGGACCCAGTACGCGCAGCAGGTCGGCGACGGCCTCGGCGTCGCGCGCCATCCGGTCCGGCGTCAGGCTCTGCAGCTGGCGGGTCGTGGTGGCGACGACGTCTTGGTCCAGCAGCTCGCGCAGTTCGACCCGCCCCAGCAGTTCGGCCAGCAGTGTGGGGTCCAGCGAAAGCGCGGCCGCACGGCGTTCGGCCAGTGGGCTGTCGCCCTCGTACATAAACGCGCCGACGTAACCGAAAAGCAGAGCGGCCGCGAACGGCGACGGCGTCGCGGTCTCGACCTCAACCACCCTCACCTGGCGGGCCGCGATCCGCTTCATCAGGCCGGTCAGCGCCGGCACGTCGTAGACGTCTTGAAGGCATTCCCGAACGGCCTCCAACACGATCGGGAAATCGGGGTGGCGACGCGCCACCTCGAGCAGTCGCGCCGCGCGCTGGCGCTGATGCCACAGCGGCGACCGCTTACCCGGGTGGCGGCGCGGCAGCAGCAGCGCCCGCGCCGCGCACTCCCGGAACCGCGAGGCGAACAGCGCCGAACCGCCGACCTCCGCGGTGACCAGCGATTCGACTTCGTCGGCGTCGAACACGAAAAGATCTGCGCCGGTGGGTGTTTCACCGGTATCCGGCAGCCGGACGATGATACCGTCGTCCGATGCGGTCGGCTTGTCGTCGACACCGTAGCGCTGGTAGACCCGGACGCCGACCATCAGGGCAAGGGGGCCGTGCACGCGTAACCCGTAGGGGGAGTGCAGGATGATCCGCCAGTCGCCCAGTTCGTCGCGGAAGCGTTCGACCAGCAGTGTGGTGTCGGTGGGCACGGTGCCCGCCGCGGCGCGCTGTTCGTCGAGAAGCCCCCAGAGGTTGTCGGTCGCGAACGCATCGAGGCCGATTGCGCGGCAATGTTCGTCGAACGCGGCGCGATCCATTCGGGACACTGCACCGGTGAAAGCGCCGATCGCGGCACCGAGTTCGGCCGGGCGTCCGACGCCGTCGCCGCGCCAGAACGGCAACCTTGCCGGCTCGCCCGGCGCCGGCACCACCAGGACCCGGTCATGGGTGATCTCGGTGATCCGCCAACTGGTGGCGCCCAGGGAGATGACATCGCCGGGCCGGGACTCGTAGACCATTTCCTCATCGAGTTCGCCTACCCGAGAAGGCTTTTCGGTGTCTGCGTTGGCGGCCAGGTATACGGTGAACAGGCCGCGGTCGGGGATGGCGCCGCCGGAGGTGACGGCCAGTCGCTGGGCACCGGGCCTGGCGGTCAGCGTCCCGGTGTCGCGGTCGTAGACCAGGCGCGGGCGCAGTTCGGCGAAATCGGTGGACGGATATTTGCCAGACAGCAGGTCCAGGGTGGCCTCGAAGGCCGACCGGGGCAGCGTCGCGAACGGCGCACTGCGCCGGACCGTCTCGAACCACCGGTCAGCGTCGATCGGCTCGAGCGCACAAGCCGCCACGGTGTGCTGGGCGAGCACGTCGAGCGGATTGGCCGGCACCTGCAAGGTCTCGATCTGCCCCCGCAGCATCCGTTGCACGCTGACCGCGCAGCCGATCAGGTCGGTGCGGTGCTTGGGCAGCAGCACACCGCGGGACAGCTCGCCGACCTGGTGACCGGCACGCCCGATACGCTGCAGCCCGCTGGCCACCGACGGTGGGGTTTCAACCTGGATCACCATGTCGACCGCGCCCATATCGATGCCGAGTTCCAGGCTGGACGTCGCCACGACGGCGCGCAGCTGCCCACTCTTGAGCGCGTCCTCGACCGCGGCGCGGGTTTCCTTCGACACCGAACCGTGGTGTGCGCGCGCCAGCACCGGTTGTGCCCCGTACGTCTGCCCGCTGCCCACAATGTGCGCCGGGGCACCGCCGGCGACACCGGGGTTGTAGCCACCGAGCTCGATCCCCGCGCGTTCGGCGTGGATCTCGTTGATCCGGGCAGTCAGTCGTTCGGCGAGCCGGCGGCTGTTGGTGAACACGATCGAGCTTCGGTGCGCTTCGATCAGGTCGACGACGCGTTGCTCGATGTCGGGCCAGATCGAGTTGTTTTCCAGGTTGGCCATGTCGGGCACCGGGACCTGCACAGTGACGTCGAAGGTTTTGGCGGTCGGCGGCGCGACGATGGCGGTGGGCGTGGTGCGGCCGCCGGCGCCCGAAAGGAACCGGGCCATTTCGGCGGGCGGACGCACTGTCGCGGACAAACCGATCCGCTGGGCGGGCGCCGCCAGCAGCGCGTCGAGGCGTTCCAGCGACAGCGCGAGATGGGCACCACGTTTGGTGCCGGCCACCGCGTGCACCTCGTCGACGATGACGGTCTGGATCGAGGTCAGGGTCTCGCGGGCCGCTGACGTCAGCATCAGGAACAGGGACTCGGGGGTGGTGATGAGGATGTCGGGCGGCCGGCTGATCAGCTCACGGCGGCGCTGCGGCGGAGTGTCGCCGGACCGCAGGCCGACGCTGATGTCGGCCGGAGCCATGCCGCGCCGTTCGGCCATCCGGACGATCCCGGTCAGCGGGGTCCGCAGGTTGCGTTCGACGTCTACGGCGAGGGCTTTGAGGGGGAGACGTAGAGCACCCGGGAACCCCGGTGACCTTCGCCGGGGTCGTGCGCGAGCCGGTCGACGGCCCACAGGAACGCGGCCAGAGTCTTACCGGAACCGGTCGGCGCGATCACCAGGGTGTCGTGACCGTCGGCGATGGCGTCCCAGGCCTGCGCCTGAGCTGCCGTGGGCGCCTCGAACGTGCCCATGAACCACTCCCGTGTCAGGGTGCCGAAGCGTGACAGCGGGTCGACGGTGCGGGCCATCTCACCATCGTGCCAACACCCAACGACAATCGGGCAAGGCTGTTGTCCGGATAGGATCGGGTCAGCCGCGATACGGGTGCGGGTCCGGATATGGAGGAACCAAGTATGCCGTTCACAACACGATTCGTGACCACGTTGGGTGCAGCTGCGGCTGTCGGTGCGACCCTGTTGGGTGGTGCCGCGCCGGCTTTCGCCGACGACCCGGTGCCGCCCAACTGCTCGGCGGCAGACCTGGCCGGGGTCCTGGCCGGCGCATCGGCGTCCACATCTGCGTACTTGTTCACCCATCCCGACGTCAACGCCTTCTTCACCAGCCTCAAGGGCAAGCCGCGCGAAGAAATGCGCGAGGACATCGAGACCTACTTCGCCGCCAATCCCCAAGCGGGCGCGGACCTGCGAGGCATCCGGCAGTCGTCGATGGACTTCCGTAACCGTTGTGGGCTCGAGGACCCTATCGGCAGTAGGTAGCCGCTGAGCGGGTGGCGCTCACCCGAACCGGACACCCTGTGCCAGCGGCAGCTCCGAGGAGTAGTTCACGGTGTTGGTGGCGCGGCGCATGTAGGCCTTCCAGGAGTCCGAACCCGACTCGCGGCCGCCGCCGGTCTGCTTCTCGCCGCCGAACGCACCGCCGATCTCCGCACCCGAGGTGCCGATGTTGACATTGGCGATCCCGCAGTCCGAGCCGTCGGCGGCCAGGAACCGCTCCGCCTCGCGTATGTCGGTGGTGAATATGGCCGACGACAGCCCCTGAGGAACCGCGTTGTTGAGCGCGATCGCCTCATCGAGGCTTTCGTAAGTCAGCACGTAAAGGATGGGTGCGAACGTTTCGGCATGGACGATGTCGGTCTGGGCCGGGATCCGCACCACCGCCGGATTGACGTAGTACGCGCCCGCTCCGGCGCGACCGCCCACGTCGCACCGCTGCCCGCCGGTGACCTGGCCGCCGTCGGCCCGGGCCTGATCAAGCGCGGCGAGCATGTCGCGGTAGGCGGTTTCGTGGATGAGGGGTCCGACAAGAGTGCCGGGGGCGGACGGATCACCGACGGTGAGGCTTCGGTAGGCGGCGGCGATCCGGTCGACGAGGGTGTCGGCTACGGAGGTGTGGGCGATGACCCGCCGCAACGTCGTGCAACGCTGCCCGGCGGTGCCCGCCGCGGCGAAGACGATGGCGCGCACGGCCAGGTCGAGGTCGGCAGACGGCGTGACGATGGCGGCGTTGTTGCCGCCCAGCTCCAGCAGCGCCCTGCCGAACCGCTGTGCG
Source organism: uncultured Actinomycetota bacterium (assembly GCA_963846905.1). Classification (GTDB taxonomy): domain Bacteria; phylum Actinomycetota; class Actinomycetes; order Mycobacteriales; family Mycobacteriaceae; genus Mycobacterium. The sequence goes on along the minus strand of CAWJYB010000008.1, from coordinate 13,303 downwards.
ATCCGCGGCCCGACCTGCCGGCCCATGCGTACCGAACCGGTTGCCGACACCAGCGCGATGCGCGGGTCGTCGACCAGCAACTCGCCGATCTCGCGGCCGCCCTGGACCAGCCGGCTCACCTCGGCGGGTGCCCCCACATCACGGGCAGCCCGCTCGATGAGCGCCTGGCACGCGATCGCCGTCAAAGGCGTCAGCTCCGAGGGCTTCCACACCACGGTGTCCCCGCACACCAGCGCGAGCGCGGCGTTCCACGCCCACACCGCGACGGGGAAGTTGAACGCCGTGATCACACCGACGACACCCAGCGGATGCCAGGTCTCCATCAGCCGGTGGCCGGGACGTTCGGAGGCGATCGTCTTGCCGTAGAGCTGGCGCGATTGACCGACGGCGAACTGGCAGACGTCGATCATCTCCTGGACCTCGCCGAGTGCCTCCGAGGTGATCTTGCCGGCCTCGATGCCGACCAGTGCGCCGAGATCGGACTTGTGTTCGGTGAGCAGTTCGCCGAGGCGTGCAACCAGCGCCCCGCGAACAGGTGCCGGCGTGACACGCCACACCGAAAAGACCTCGGCTGCTTGGGATATGGCGGCCTGTGCGTCGAGCACGCTGGTTTCGGCGACGGTGAACAGCACGTCGCCGGTTATCGGTGTGCCGGCTTGCAGCCCGTCGCCGCCCGGTTCGCCCAGATCCACCGACGCGCCCATGGCACGCAGTGCGGTACGGGCGCGATCGCGCAGGTCGGCGGCGGTGGGCAGGGTCGTGATGGGTTGAGTCGTGGTCATGATGCCGCCTTCCCATAGATCAGCATTGCCGGGTGGTCCAAGACCGGGGTGGTCCAAGACGTGGTCATCGTGCGGTGCTCCTGCGATAGTCTGCGGCCATGGCCGACGCCGACGAGCTCAATGAGATCGATCGGGCGCTCCTTCGGAAACTGGTGGCCGACGGCCGGGCCACCCTGGCCCAGTTGGCCGGCGCTGCCGGCCTGTCGGTGTCAGCCGTCCAGTCGCGGGTCCGGCGACTGGAGGCGCGCGGGGTGATATCGGGATACAGCGCGCGCGTCGCACCCGAGACGCTCGGACAGCAACTCTCGGCTTTCGTGGCCATCACCCCTCTTGATCCATCCCAACCCGATGATGCACCCGCCCGGCTCCAGCACCTCGCCGAGATCGAGTCGTGCCATTCGGTGGCCGGGGAGGACAGTTACGTGCTGATGGTTCATGTCGAGTCTGCGCGCGCGCTGGAGGACCTTCTGCAACGAATCCGCAGTGCGGCCAACGTCAAGACTCGCAGCACCATCATCTTGCAGACATTCTACAGTGAGCGGCGTTATGTTCCGGAATAATTCCGGAATTGATCAAAATGTACAAGAATAACCGGGTGACGTATCGCGGCTCTCACGATGGCCACGGTGCGGCGGACAACAGCCTCGGATCGCTCGAACCGAGGCTTTATTACTCGGGAACATCACCGGACTCCGATAGTGTTAGCGACACCTGGCCGGCCCCTCACCGACCTTCGGTCAGCGGATTTATTCCTGAACAACAGGTGATAAAGGAAATAATTGCCGCTAAGCTGCTCGTATGACCGAAGTTGTTTCAGTCCGATGTGACTTTGGGCCGCACGCCACGGACGACCTCACCCCTGCCCAGGTGCATGAGGTGCTGGCCCGCAGCATCTTGGCCGACGGCATGGACCTGGTGCTGGATCTGGAGCGATCGCGGGGCTCGTACCTGGTCGATGCCCGCACCGGTCGGCACTACCTCGACATGTTCACGTTCTTCGCTTCCTCGGCGCTGGGAATGAACCACCCCGCGCTGGCTGACGACCCGGCGTTCCGCGCGGAGCTGGCCGCGGCCGCACTGAACAAACCGAGCAACTCCGACGTCTATACCGTGGCCATGGCCCGGTTCGTGGAGACCTTCGCCCGGGTCCTGGGCGACCCCGCACTGCCGCACCTGTTCTTCGTCGACGGCGGCGCGCTGGCGGTCGAGAACGCGCTCAAGGTGGCGTTCGACTGGAAGAGCCGGTTGAACGAGTCCCGGGGCATGGACCCGGGCCTTGGGACCAAAGTCTTGCACCTGCGGGGCGCCTTCCATGGCCGCAGTGGCTACACCCTGTCGCTGACCAACACCGACCCGGTCAAGGTCGCGCGGTTTCCCAAGTTCGACTGGCCCCGCATCGACGCTCCGTTCATCAGGCCCGACGCGGACATGGCCGAGCTCGAGGCGGTTGCGATACGGCAGGCGCGGGACGCCTTCGACGCCCACCCCCATGACATCGCGTGCTTTATCTCCGAACCCATCCAGGGTGAAGGCGGCGACCGCCACTTCCGTCCGCAGTTCTTCGCGGCGATGCGGGAGCTGTGTGACGAATTCGACGCGTTGCTGATCTTCGACGAGGTGCAGACCGGCTGTGGCCTGACCGGCACCGCGTGGGCCTACCAGCAACTCGGCGTCGCGCCCGACGTGGTGGCGTTCGGCAAGAAAACCCAGGTATGCGGGGTCATGGCCGGCGGCCGGGTTGACGAGGTGGCCGACAACGTGTTCCAGGTCAGCTCCCGCATCAACTCCACCTGGGGCGGCAACCTGGCGGACATGGTGCGGTCCCGGCGCATCCTGGAAACGATCGAAGCCGAGCACCTTTTCGCCCAGGCCGCCGAGCTGGGCCGCTACCTGCTCGGGCGGCTGGAGGAGCTGGCGGCCGAGCATCCCCAGTTGGTTCTCGACGTGCGGGGCCGTGGACTGATGTGCGCCTTCAGCCTGCCCTCGGCGGCGCAGCGGGACGAGCTGGTCGGGCGACTCTGGCGTCGGGGGGTCGTGATGCTGCCCAGCGGCGAGGCCGGTGTGCGGTTCCGGCCGGCGCTGACAGTGGCACGCGCGGAGATCGACATCGCGGTCGAGGCGGTGCGTGCGGCGCTCAGCTGACCGCTTCGGTGGCGGCCAGGACGATCAGCGAACGCAGCCGTGGCAGGTCGCCGCCGCTGACGAGTCGGCAGGCGTGCAGCTCGGCCAGCCGGCGCGCCGCGGCAGTGAAGTCGTTGTTGGTGACCACCATGGTCCGTGTGCAGCCGTGCATCGGTGCGCCGGCGACCACCTCCTGGACCGCTGCCGGGCCGACCGGACGGGATGTCCGCTTACATTGGATGGCAAGTCGATCAGGGCGCCTGCCGACCACGAGGTCCACGCCCCAATCGCCGGTCAGCGGTGTCATCATCACCGGCAGCCCACACGCCCGGGCGCCCCGCGCGACGTAGTCTTCGAATTCCGTTCCCGACATCGACCGGGTGCGACCGGCGGCATTTTCCCGCGGTACCGGTGTGAACGCGCCTGAGACGAGACCCGCGCAGAACCTGAGTAGCAGTGCGGCGGCTACCGGCGCGCAGGCACCGGCGGCGACGCTTCGCAATGGATCTGCGCCCAACGCGTATCCGCCGACCGCAATGACGACACCGCTGAGTGCGAACAGCTTGGCCACGCCCACGGCCAGATCGTAGGCGTCGGGGCAGACAGCCCGTTTATCGTGGGAGCCATGTCGATCGCCCGTCGTGAACGCGTCGCCCTTGTCGAGACACTGCGGGAGGTCGGTCCCGACGCGCCTACCCTGTGCGGTGGCTGGAGGGCACACGATCTGGTCGCCCACCTGGTTTTGAGGGAGTATCGGCCGGCCGCCGCGCTGGGGATCGCCGTGCCGCTGTTGGCTCGCTATACCGCCCTGGTGCAAGAGCACATCGCACGCTCTGACTGGGTCCGGCTGCTCGACAAGTTCGCGGCGGGTCCGCCGTTCTATTCGCCGTTCAAGCTGCTCGACTCGTTCGCCAACCTCACCGAGATGTTCGTCCACCACGAGGATGTGCGCCGCGCGGTGCCCGGATGGGCGCCCCGTGATATCCACCCCGCGGCTTCGGCCGCCCTACGCAGGCCCGTTACGACGTTCGCCCGGATGTCGATGGCCCGGGTGCCTGCCCGGGTGTCCTTGAATACCCCCGACGGCCGCACCCTGGCCACGGTCGGGCGGGGTCCGAAACTCACCATCACCGCCGAATCGCTCGAGTTGCTGCTGTTCGCCTTCGGGCGAAACGAGGTTCGTGCTGAATTCGACGGTGACGACGACACCGTGGCCGCGGTCAAGGCAGCCAGGCGGAGCATCTAGCGACCCACCGCTGGCAGGGCGGGAATCCGTTCACCGAGTGCCGGGCACCGATCCACGGCTGCGGTCCCGAACTTCGTTGGGGATCGCGCCTGCTCTGAGGGTGCAGAATGGAAACGTGGCGATGGATCCAGCGCCGATGCGCGGTGACCACCTGGGACGCCGGGACGACGAGGTGCGTGCTGCGTTCAGATATGCGGCGCTGTTCTCGGTGGCCGGTGTCGCGGCACTCGTCGTAGCAGCGCTGTGGGTGAGCGGATGTTCCGAAGCCGACGTCGCAACGGCGGCCTGCGCTGGGCCCGCACGTATGGTGCTCGGTCTGGGATCTCCGGTAATACTGCTTGCGGGCGGCGTCGGGGCCTTCCTGCGCACTTACCGGGTATGGCGTGACGAGGGAACGTGGTGGGGTTGGCAAGGTGCTGGTTGGTTCCTGATGACGCTGATGCTGCTCACTTTGACGATGGGGTTTCCGGTTCTGGCCGGCCTGCTGGGCTGATGCGGAAAAATCCGTCGGTCCCGGATCGGTCTCGGTTCAGTGATCGCGGAGCATCGCGATCAGCTCGTCCTTCCGCTTACCCGAATAGCCCTTTATGCCGAGCTCCCTGGCCCGGGTCCGCAGTTGCGCAACGCTGTGGTCCGCGTATGAACCGGACTTGCCGCCCTTTTTTCCAATGGCTGAACGTCCCTGGGCTGCAGCGGCATTGGCTATACGCGCAGATTTCTCCTTGGAGTTTCCGTGTTTGCGCAGCTCCCGGTAAAGCTGCGCATCCTTGATCGGTGACTTCGCCATCTCGGCCTCCTCCGAAAATCCTGCTCGAATTGCCCGACGGGAATCACGACCTCCCGACGGCAATCACGACTTCAGGGCAGTCTTCCCCCAGTGCATCGACGTCAAACGCACGTGCTTCGGCCGTCGTCTTTCGCCGCGGGGTCCCGTCTTGACATTGATGTTTGGCGATGCCGCGATGATGTTTGGCGGGCTGCGATGCGGGTATTTGGACTGCATTATGACTTCGACCATCATGTTGGGGCGTGCCCAGGGACTGAGTACGCGGCCGATGCACTCGGGTAGTCTCGGGTCGATCTTGCCGGGAGGCCTGCACATGTCCGATAACGAGGCTCCGCAGTTCGCCGATGTTCGCACCCCACGTTCCGTCGAGGTGCGCGTGGCGGCGCGGTTGGAGAATCTGGCCGTTCTCCGTACCGTGATCGGTGCGCTGGCGACGTTCGAAGATCTGGACCTGGACGCAGTTGCCGACCTTCGACTCGCGGTGGACGAGGCGTGCACCAGGCTGATCCGCTCAACGGTCCCGGACGCAACGTTGTTGCTGGTTGTCGACCCCAGGCCCGGCGAATTGGTAGTCGACGTGTCCGCCACCACGACCGTCGCGGACGTCCTCACCCCCGGCGGCTTCAGCTGGCACGTACTGACCTCGCTTACCGACGACGTGCGGCTGTTTCACGGCGCCGGACTCGATGGTGCAGGTCCGGTGTTCGGTATCTCGCTGAGGACGAGACGAGCGAGTTCCATCCGGTGACTACGCCCGCGTCCCGCCGATCGGCGTCGCGTTCGAGTTCGGAGTACGCCGATGTGCTGGACATGTTCCGCTCGCTGGCGACGCTGGCCGAGGGAACTGCCAGATTCCAGCGCCAGCGCGACCGGATCGTCGAGCGCTGTCTTCCACTGGCCGACCACATCGCCCGACGTTTCCACGGTCGCGGTGAACCCCGAGACGACCTCGTCCAAGTTGCGAGGGTGGGTCTGGTCAATGCGGTGATCCGATTCGACGTCGACGCCGGATCGGATTTCGTGTCGTTTGCGGTGCCCACGATCATGGGTGAGGTTCGACGGCACTTCCGTGACAACAGCTGGTCGGTGAAGGTGCCGCGGCGACTCAAGGAGCTGCATCTGCGCCTGGGCGGTGCAACCTCGGAGCTCGCGCAGCGCCTCGGCCGCGCGCCGACGGCGTCGGAGCTGGCGGAAGAACTCGGACTGGACCGTGACGAAGTCATCGAAGGCCTGGTAGCCGGCAGCTCCTACAACACTTTGTCGATCGACGGCGGCGGGGGAGGTGACGGCGACGCTCCGGCAATCGCCGACACCCTCGGCGACGTCGATACCGGTTTGGACCAGATCGAGAACCGGGAGGCGCTGCGGCCGCTCTTGGAGTCGCTGCCCGAGCGCGAGCGTACGGTCGTGGTGCTGCGCTTCTTCGAGTCCATGACGCAGACGCAAATAGCCGAGCGGATCGGCGTGTCCCAGATGCACGTATCGCGGTTACTGGCCCGGGCTCTGAGTCGGTTGCGCGACCAGTTGGAGTGATGCCGACCCCGCCGGCGCCCCCACCGTGACCGGGAGGATTCCCACGGGGTCACAGATTCTGAGCACCCGGGCAACCGCTCGCCCTGCGGTCAGCGACCAGTCTGTGCCGCGAGCCAGACAGCCGTTGTTGATGGTTCGCAGTGCCCAGACACCGTCGACACCGAAGAACGTGATTTGGGAGAGGTCCACGTTCAGTTGGCCATCGGCCGTTGCCCGTTCCAGAGTGAACGTAGCAAAAGACTCGGAGTTCACCGAGTCGATCTCGCCACGGGCTGTGACCAAGACGCCGGAGCCGTTAGGCTGTGAGGTGAAATATGCTGTATGACAACATGTTTCGTCAGTGAAATTATGGATGGCTGACGCGGGGACGGGGAGGGACATGATGACTCCATTAGCTGCGTGTGCGGCTGTCGAGGTACGGAGGTCGCGTCAGGTGCTCAGCTTCTCAAAGCCCGTGGCGGTGAAGGATTTCGCAGAAAATCTCTTTGCCCGCTTGACGTTTCCGGGTGGCTGTGAGCTCAACCTGGTTCGATCCTACTCCGCAGATCGCGAGCCGACAATGCGTCGCGCGTGCTGTCATCGCCGATCGGGTGCGGCGATGAGCGACGTCTCCTCAACGGGCCGTCCGCCGCCGCCTGCCGCCGAGCACGGTGAGCGATATCTTCGCTACAAGAGGCCCAACCCGGTCACTCGCCGCGCGCTCGGCGCGCAACTCGGCGACCGAGGCATCGATACGGGCGCGGGAGAAACCGTTGACGTCGAGGCCTTCCACGATCTGGCAGTGGCCGTCGATGGAACGCCACGGAAATGAGCACACCAACCCCTCGTCGACACCGTAGGCACCGGGTGAGGCAAGCGCGACTGAGGTCCAGTCGCGATCCGGAGTGCCGTGTATCCAATCGTGGATGTGGTCGATCGCGCCGCTTGCCGCCGAAGCTGCCGAACTGGCCCCGCGTGCCTCGATGATGGCGGTGCCCCGGCGGGCTACGCCGGGAATGAATTCGTCGGTGAGCCAACGGGTGTCGACCGCGTAGTCCGCGCCGGAACGGCCCGCGACGACGGCGTGGAAGATGTCCGGATACCGGGTGGGGGAGTGGTTTCCCCAGATGGCTATCCGGGTGATTTCGGTGACCGGTGCAGGCCGGTGGCTTCGGCAAACCGGCGCACGATATCGGCAGCGGATTCGGCCGCATCGGCGTGGCCTTGTCGGGCCTGCATCCCGACGGCGCCGGTGCTCGGGGTCAAGGTCACTTCGGCGAGCAGCTCACCGGTGGTGGGCTCGCACACCGCCCAGCTGTAACGCACGTCCCCGGCCCATTGCGCGTCTCGGGTGGCGACGTGGTCGGGATCGGCGATCCCCATCTCGGCCAGTGCGGGCCGATCGTCGATGTGTTCGTCGCAGCGCAGCGCCCGCAGATACCACGTGCCGGCGTTGATCTCCACGGGTTCCATCGGCGTACCGCGGTCCCCCGGAGGCCTAGTCCTTGATCTCGGCGATGACGCTGCCCTGCGTGATGGCCGCCCCGGCTTCCACCGCCAGCCCCGTGACGGTGCCGTCCTTATGTGCCGTGACCGGATTCTCCATCTTCATGGCCTCCAGCACGACGATGAGGTCGCCCGCCGAAACCTGCTGACCGTCCTCGACGGCCACCTTGACGACGGTGCCCTGCATCGGCGCGGTGACGGCGTCACCCGAGGCGGCACCCGCACCGCCATGGCCGCCCCGCTTACGCGCCTTGGGCTTCTTGCGGATCGCGCCGTGCGCGGGGGTTCCACCGTTACCGCCAAGCCCCAGGCCGCCTGGCAGTGACACCTCGAGGCGACGCCCTCCGACCTCCACAATCACCGTCTGGCGCGGCTGAGCCTCTTCTTCGTCGACAGCACCGCCGCCGGTGAACGGTTCGACGGTGTTCTCCCACTCGGTTTCGATCCAGCGGGTGTGCACCGAGAAGCCGTTTTCGTCGCCGATGAACGCCGGATCGCTGACGACAGCGCGGTGGAACGGTATGACCGTGGCCAGGCCCTCGACATCGAACTCCGCCAGCGCGCGCCGCGACCGATCGAGGGCCTCATCCCGGCTGGCCCCGGTGATGATCAGCTTGGCCAGCATCGAGTCGAACTGGCCACCGATCACCGAACCGGTCTGCACACCGGAGTCCAGGCGCACGCCGGGGCCGGTCGGCGGATCGAAGCGGGTGACCGGGCCGGGTGCGGGCAGGAAGCCGCGGCCCGCGTCCTCGCCGTTGATGCGGAACTCGATCGAATGACCCCGGGGCTCGGGGTCTTCGGTGACCTCCAACTTCTCGCCGTTGGCGATCCGGAACTGCTGGCGCACCAGGTCGATGCCAGAGGTCTCCTCGGTCACCGGGTGCTCGACCTGCAGGCGGGTGTTGACCTCGAGGAACGAAATCAGGCCGTCCTGGCCGACCAGGTATTCGACGGTCCCTGCGCCGTAATAGCCGGCCTCCTTGCAGATGCGCTTGGCCGATTCGTGGATCTGCTTGCGCTGCGACTTCGACAGGAACGGCGCTGGCGCTTCCTCGACCAGTTTCTGGAAGCGCCTTTGCAGCGAGCAGTCACGGGTGCCGGCGACGACGACGTTGCCGTGCTGGTCCGCGATCACCTGCGCCTCCACGTGACGCGGCTTGTCGAGGTAACGCTCGACGAAGCACTCGCCGCGGCCGAACGCGGCAACCGCCTCGCGGGTGGCAGACTCGAAGAGTTCGGGGATCTCCTCGATGGTGCGGGCGACCTTCATGCCACGGCCGCCACCGCCGAATGCCGCCTTGATCGCGACCGGCACGCCGTATTTCTTCGCGAAGGCGACCACTTCGTCGGCGTTCTTGACCGGGTCCGGGGTTCCGGGAACCAGCGGCGCCTCCGCCCGAGCGGCGATGTGCCGGGCGGTGACCTTGTCACCGAGATCGCGGATGGACTGCGGGCTGGGCCCGATCCAGACCAGGCCGGCGTCGATGACTGCCTGCGCAAAGTCGGCGTTCTCGGAGAGGAAGCCGTAGCCCGGGTGGATAGCGTTCGCGCCGGACTTCGCCGCGGCGTCGAGGATCTTGCCGAAATCCAGATACGACTCGGCCGATGTTTGACCTCCCAACGCAAACGCCTCATCGGCGAGACGCACGTGCGGCGCGTCGGCGTCGGGCTCGGCGTACACCGCGACACTTTCCAGGCCGGCATCTTTGGCCGCGCGGATCACCCGGACTGCGATCTCACCGCGATTCGCGACGAGCACCTTGGTGATCTTTCCGCTGGCGTGACTGGGCACTGCGCCTCCTGATGGCAGTTCTCTAAGAATCGTCTTTAAGAATGTATTGCCTCGCAGTTTAAGGGGCGTGCATCAGGGCGCGACCAACCGGTGCCCCTTCTGGTCCGGCAACCGTGTCATGTCTGCCGCAACCGCCGCTTGATCCGTGCCAGCATGGCCGACACTCCCCGCAGTCGCAGCGGGCTGATCAGTGCCGCCAGACCCAGCTCGGTGTAGAAGTCATCGGGCACCGCGAGAATGTCGTCGGCGGGCTGGCGGTCCAGGCCCGCGGCCAGAATCGAGGCAAATCCCCGGGTGGTTGGCGCCTCCGCGGGTGCACTGAAATACAGCCGGACGTCGCTGCGGTCGGTGGCATCGACGTGCAGGAACAGCGGAGACTGGCACTCGGGCACCGGCTCCATTGCAGCCTGTGCGAGGCCGGCGGGTAGTGGCGGCAGGTCGTTGGCGAATTCCAGCAGCAGCGTGAGCTTGTCCTGCCCCTGTACACCGGCGAAGTCGGACACCACCTCGGCCAGCGGTGCGGGCAGATTCATGGGCGGGGATTCCCTGGCGCCACGCCGGGCTCCTCGCCGGTGACGATGGGCACCCGCACTGTGTTGCCCCACTCGGTCCACGACCCGTCGTAGTTGCGCACGCTCGGTACGCCGAGCAGATGGGTCAGCACGAACCAGGTGTGACTGGAACGCTCGCCGATCCGGCAGTAAGCGATGATCGGCTTGCCGGCTTCGTGTGCGAACCGATAGATATCGTCGAGTTCGGCGCGACCACGGAACCGGCCGTTTTCGTCAACCGCCTTCGCCCACGGCACCGATACCGCGGTGGGGATATGGCCGCCGCGTAACGCCCCTTCCTCGGGGTAGTCGGGCATGTGTGTGCGTTCCCCGGTGTACTCCTGAGGGGACCGCACATCGATGAGCGTCTTGTCACCGAGCGTGGAAAGCACCTCGTCCTTGAACGCACGGATGGTTGCGTCGTCACGCTTGACCACCGGGTAGCCCGTGCCGGACCTCGAGGGAACCTCCAGCGTGGTGTCGCGTCCCTCGGAGAGCCACAGGTCGCGGCCTCCGTTGAGCAGTCGAACGTCTTCGTGACCAAACAGTGTGAATACCCACAGCGCGTAGGCGGCCCACCAGTTGCTCTTGTCGCCGTAGATCACGACGGTGTCGTCACGGCGGATGCCTTTGCGGTTCATCAGGTCGGCGAATTGCGCCCCACTGATGTAGTCGCGGACGTGTGGATCGTTGAGGTCGGTGTGCCAGTCGATCTTCACAGCGCCCGGAATGTGCCCGACATCATAGAGTAGAACGTCCTCGTCGGACTCGACGATGGCCAGACCGCGTGTGCCAAGGTGCGCCGACAGCCAGTCGGCGGTGACCAGGCGGTCGGGATGGGCGTACCCGGCCAAGGCGAGGCTGGGATCTGCAGGCAGCGGCACGGGACCGAGCGTACCGGTGAGCGAAAATCCGATTTGAAACGGCAGGTCAGGCTATATTCCTGTTCCTTAAGAGCACCGTAACCGCTTGCTGCTTCCTTGGGTGGTCTTCGGCGCCACCCGGTAGTTGTCAACCCGGCGGTCGACGCGACGGACTGTAACGGTGCCTTAGGCTTGGTCATGCTCCGACGCGTTTTTGCCGTTTGTATCTGGCCGTGTTGATTTCGGCGTTTTGCGGTTGCTCCTCCGACGAGAACACGATTTTTTTCAGGGCTTCTGCGCTCGAACCGATAAACCGCAATCCGGCGCCGGGCCCCAGCGAGGCGATGAACCGCCGAGGCGAGATCGTTATGGTCGATGCCCACCCACGTTTCGCTGCTCGACTCGAGCGAGTGGCCGGAGCGAAGTTCCGCGCCGTGTACCGTTCGGTTTCCGGAGTCACCGGAGAATCAACGGAGGTGACGGGATTCTTCGCAGTGCCGAATCGGCCCCGACCCGCTGGTGGATGGCCCGTCATCTCGCTGGCGCATGGCACAACCGGAATCGAACACGGCTGTGGACCATCGGCACAGCCGGATTTCATGGGATTCTTGTCGACCGTTATCGCCTTTCTGACCGATGGCTACGCCGTCGCAATGACTGACTACCAAGGCTTGGACGACGTCGGGGTGCATCCTTATCTTGAGCCTTGGACCGCGGCATATAACGTAATCGACGCGGTCCGCGCGATCAGGAATCTCTCTGCGGACGTATCGTCGAATTGGGCAGCCTATGGTGTCTCACAGGGCGGGCAGGCAGTATGGGCCGCAAACGAGATCAATGCAGAATATGGCCACGCGCTGAAGCTGGTGGGCGTGGTAGCACAAGCCCCTGCGGTGAATACCACGGCGCTGGCCGAATTGGCATTCCGAGGCGAGTTGCCACCTGAGCTCATACCGTTCATGCCGCTGATTGTCGTACGGCCTGGTGAGGAACGGGCTGCTCACCGATGAATCCGCATTCCTCCGCGACAACGCGGCCGCCAACCCTGCATTGCTTCTCGGTTGCGAGCCGGCATCCGACGACGTCAGGTCATCGATCCGAGGCGATGAGATCAAACCCGCAGCTCCTGCTGCGAAGGACGCGCTGGCTCATGCGCTTCAGCAGGTTGCTCTTCCTCAGCGGCCCCTCTCTGTCCCCATGCTCGTGATCAATGGCAAGCGCGATCGGCTGTTGGCGCCTTCCTGGATCGATAAATCGGTGGAGTCGAGCTGCAAGCTCGGCGGCAATATCCAACATGCCGTGCTGCCCAATGGCGGGCATGGCGATGGCCTGCCTTACAACGTCGTGGGCGAGTGGTTCGAACGCAGGTTTGCCGGCGACCCGGCCCAGTCCAGCTGTTAGCGAATGCCGAACTAATCGCGGCCGCCTCAACGGGTCCGCCTGTGTTGCCAAGCTATGGTGTTGAACGCACTGCAGACCAGAGCGCTTCGACCGAGATGTCCATTCGCCGCAGCATATTACGGGTCAGTGGCAGGCTGAGTCCGACCACATTGGACAGGTCGCCCTCGATCCGGTCAATGAACCAGGCGCCACGCCCGTCGACGGTAAATCCGCCTGCCACCTGCAGTGGTTCACCCTCGGCGAGGTACGCCTCCAGGTCGTCGTCCGATGGGGTGCCGAACTGCACCGTGGTTCGGGCGGTATCGGATTGACTGCCGAGCACTTTGCCCGTGCGGACCCGCAAAATGCAGTGCCCCGTAAGCAGATCACCCGAATGCCCCGCCATCCTGCGCCACTGCGCGCGAGCGGCGTCGATTGATCCGGGCTTTCCGGACAGCCGACCATCGAACAGCAACATCGAATCACACCCGATGATGACACAATCCGCGGCTACGTCCGCTGGTATACGGTCAGCAACGTCCAAGGCCTTGGCCTCGGCGAGCGAGCGCACAATTTCGGCGGGGGGTGCTCCGGTATTCATCGCGATCACGCGGTTCTCGTCAACGGCGGATACGATCACCAGCGGATCGACACCCGCGCGTCGCAATAATGACAGCCGGCCCGGAGACGATGACCCGAGTACCACCCTGGTCATCGGCGCATGTGCATCCGTTCCAGCAGTGTTATTCGTTGCCAACTG
>CAWJYB010000007.1:0-137761 GCA_963846905.1 uncultured Actinomycetota bacterium | reverse complement strand
AGCCGGCCGCCTCTAGCTCCTTGAATTCAAAACCTCTGCGCTGTAGATGTTTCGTCAGGGAGTCCCATCCAGACGGGGCGAACCCGCAGCCGAACTGCCGGGCAGCTGCGGCGTCGAAGTTGCGTTCCGTCAGATACCGCCGTGCCGGGGCGGCCTCCTCGGCTTCCAGCGCCGCCGCGTAAAACTCCTGGGCCGCGGCGTTTGCCGCGACCAGCCTGCTGCGGCTGCCGCGGTCGCGCTGCACATTGGTGGCCGCCGCACCGGTGTAGGTGACCGTGTAGCCGACCCGGTCGGCAAGCAGTTCGACAGCTTCGATGAAGCTGATGTGCTCGATTTTCTGCATGAATGCGTAGACGTCGCCACCTTCGCCGCAGCCGAAGCAGTGGAAATGTCCATGGTTGGGACGCACGTGAAACGACGGCGACTTCTCGTCGTGGAATGGGCACAGTCCTTTGAGGGAATCCGCGCCGGCCCGCCTGAGCTGGACATAGTCACCGACGAGGTCCTCGATCCGGACCCGTTCACGGATAGCGGCTATGTCGCGATCCGGGACTCTTCCCCGGCTTCGCGTCGCGTCGCCCCTACCCGCCGGATCGGCCATCGGCTCAGTCTAGGGCGACCGACGACACCCGTGACGCGGCCTCCGCCGCGTGTACCCGCTCCAACCTGGTCTCGGTGAACGACGCAATCTGGTCGATCACCACCCGCAGTCGGGCCCCGTCGTCGGGGGCCGCCTCGAACGCCGGAGCGAACAGCGGATCGAGCGTGGCCGGCGCGCCGGCCAGCATGACATCGGCCACCGCTTGGATGCGGGTCCGTTGGTCGGCCTGGCGCTCCAAATGCCGGGGATTGGACATGATGTATTGCAGCGCAAGGGTCTTGAGCACCACGACCTCAGCGCGAACCACGCCCGGCACCGCGAGGTCGGTGTCGAAACGCCGCAGCGGGCCGGGCCCGGCGCCGATACGAGTCGCCATGATGGCCGCGTTGGCGAACCGGCCCACCAATTCGCTGGTCAACCGTTTGAGGGCCACGGAGGACGTCAGAGTGCCATCGAATCTGCCGACGCCGGCCACCACCGGCAGCTGCGAGAGTCGTCGCGCCGCGGTCAGCAGATCGTCGTAGCTGGTGCCTTGTCCGAACGACCGTGCGCCCAGACCGGCCAGCGAGGAGGCCGCATCCTCGTCGGCGAGCACCCGCAGGTCGATGCGTCCGGAAACGACACCGTCGTCGACGTCGTGCACCGAATACGCAACGTCGTCGGCCCAGTCCATGACCTGCGCCTCCAGACACGGCCGTTCTTCCGGCGCGCCTTCACGAACCCACTGTGCGGCGGCCAGATCGTCCGCATAGAAGCCGAACTTTCCGGGGTATTGACCGCCACCGCGCCGCCACGGGTATTTCGTGACCGCGTCCAGAGCCGCCCGCGTGAGATTCAGCCCGGCCGAATCCCCGTTGCTGTCGACAGCCTTGGGCTCCAACCGGGTGAGGATCCGGAAGGTCTGCGCGTTGCCCTCGAATCCGCCGTGGGCATAGGCGATCTCGTCGAGCGCCCGCTCCCCGTTGTGCCCGTAGGGGGGATGCCCGATGTCGTGTGCCAGGCCTGCCATGTCGACAAGGTCGGGATCGCAGCCCAGCCCCATCGCCATGCCGCGGCTGATCTGCGCAACCTCGAGGGAGTGAGTAAGTCTGGTCCGCGGGTTGGCGCCGTCATGCGGCCCCACCACCTGGGTCTTGTCGGCCAGCCGACGCAACGCCGCACAGTGCAGCACCCGTGCGCGGTCGCGGGCGAAGTCACTGCGGTACTCGGTGTGGGTTCCGGCCAGGGCAGCCGACTTCGCGGGCTCGACCACCCGCCGTGCCCGGTCGAAGTCCTGGTATCCGCCCGAATACCAGCCGTGCATGTTCGTACTCACCGAGCCACAGTCTGCCAGGGCACCCCGGTTCATTCGAGGTCAATAACGACGATATCCCCACTACATTGAGCCCTATGCGCTTCTGTCATTCGGTGGCCCGCCTGCTCGTCGTGTTGGCCGTGGCGATGGTCACTGCACTGCTGTCCACCCCGACAGGTTTTGCCGAACCGCCCTTCCGCGTCCAGTACCACGTGACGGACAGGGCCGGGGCTTTAACGTCCTCGCAGCAGACCGAGGTGCAGGCAGCGGTCGACCAACTGTTCCGAGACCGCCGGATCAAGCTGTGGGTGGTCTACGTCAAGTCATTCGACGGCATGGGCTGGATGTCCTGGTCGCAGCAGATGGAGAAGGTCAACGACTTCGGCAATGAGGACGTCCTGCTGGCGGTCGCCACCGAGGACCGGCTCCTTCGCCTTCACGGTGAACCCCGCGCTGACCGGCGGCACCTCGACGGTGAGCGACACAATCCGGCGGGATCGGATTGAGCCGGCGCTGCGCAACGGCGACTGGGCCGCGGCCGCGGTCGGTGCCGCCGACGGGTTGGAGGCTGCCGATCAGAACGGCCCGCAGACAGCGGGCCGCGGTTTGTGGATTGCGCTGGCCGCGCTATTGCCGCTGGCGTTGCTGCTGTGGTGGTGGGTCCGCTCGCGCCGGGAAGCGCCGCCGCACCGTCGAAGTGGCTGCGGCCAAGCGGGTCGACCCCACCGACGAAGCCGCACTTGCGGCTGTGCCGCTCGAAGCGCTCGACGAGTTGTCCAAGCAGATCGTGGTCGATGTGGACAATGCCGTCCGCACCAGCGAGAACGAACTGCAGCTTGCTGCCGAGGAATTCGGCACCACGCGCACCGAACCGTTCATGCGCGCGTTGGACAACGCCAAAGCCGCTCTGGCGGCAGCGTTTACGGTGCGCCAGACGCTCGACGACGAGGTACCCGAAACCCCGCTACAACGCCGGCAGCTGCTGACCCAGGTCGTCACCTCGGCGGCCAAGGCCGACCGCGAACTGGAGGCGCAGCAAGAGGCGTTCGAGCAGCTGCGCAATCTGGTGATCAACGCCCCGGACCGGCTGGATTCGATGACCCAGCAGATGGTGGCACTCACTGCGCGGCTCGAGCCTGCCCAGCAGACGCTGACCGCTCTGCATCAACAGTTCTCCGACAGCGCGCTGGCGTCGGTGGCCGGCAACGTGGAGGCGGCCAAACAGCGGCTGACCTTCGCCGACCAGAACATCGGCAAGGGGCGCAGCCTGGTCAGCGCGCCGAGCAGCGACCAGACCACGCTGATTGACACCATCCGGTCGGCAGAAGGAGCACTGCAGCAGTCCCAAACGCTGCTCGACGCCGTCGACACCGCGGCCACTGACATCAGCCGCGCGATCGCCGGCCTGCCCGCCGCCATTACCGATATCCAGAACGGAATCGATTCGGCCGCAACACAGTTGCAGCAGGGCACCCTACCCAGGGCGGACGTTTTGACCATCGCGCGTCAAGCCGCCATCGACGCCGTCGAGGACGCCAAAGCCAACCAGGATGCCGATCCCCTCGGTACGTTCACCAGGCTGACCAAGGCCGACGCCGACCTCGACGGCCTGCTGGAGCAGGTGGCTGAACAGCGCGCCGAGACACACAAGCAGGCGCAAGTGCTCGACCAGGCCTTGTTCGCCGCAGAGACGCGGGTCAAGGCGGTGTCGGATTTCATCGACACGAGGCGTGGCAGCGTGGGACCGGAGGCGCGTACTCGTCTCGCTGAGGCCAGCCGGCACCTGGAGGCGGCCCGGGCCAAGAGTTCGTCCAACCCGGCGGAGGCGATCGCACATGCCAACGGGGCGGCGTCGCTGGCCACCCAGGCGCAGTCGCTGGCCAATGACGACGTGAGGTCGGCACAGGTCAGCTATGCCCCCCATTACAGCCGGAGTTCGGATCTGGGCTCGGTGATCGGCGGCATCATCATCGGGAATGTGCTGCGCGGTGGTATGGGTGGCTGGGGTGGCGGGTACGGCGGCGGCTCGGGCGCTGGCCGCAGTTCGGGCCGGCCGACGTCGTACGGCGGCTCCTCGCAGTCGTCTGGCCGCAGTTATGGCGGCGGCCGCTTCTAGCGCCTCCCCCTCCTTTGGCCGCGACCCCCTCGCTCTTGGCCGCGCCCCGTCCCTCTTGGTCGCGACCGTGCGTGTCCCCTCCCCTTGGCCGCGCCCCGTCCCTCTTGGTCGCGACCGTGCGTGTCCCCGGCCGACACGCCGGTGAAATCGCCGGGTTTACGCACGCTCACGCCGCGGCAGCGCGCATCAGCTCCACCTCGATCCGCCGCACCATGTCCGCAGGCCGGCGCCGGACGTCGTCGGCCACGACCGATATCACGTTCCAGCCGACCTCGCGCAAGGCCGCGCGCTTTTGACGGTCCCGGCGCAACGCATCGGGATCACTGTGCCAATCAAAGCCGTCGTACTCTACGGCCAACAACGCGTCAGGCCAGGCGAAATCCACACGCCAGGTCCGCCAATTGCGGTCTACGATTTCGTGCTGCAGCACCGGCTCCGGCAATCCGCGGTCGCGCATCACAAGCCGGGCCTCGCTTTCCATCGGTGACTCAGCTTGAGCCGCTGCCATCCCGATGAGTTGGCGCACCGCGACAATGCCGCGGCGGCCGCCCTGCTTGGCAGCTGCGGCGAAGAGCTGACCTTTGTCGCACCCACCGGTGCGCAACGCGGCGTCGAGCGTGGCGAGCGCGCGCGATCGTCGCAACCCACGCGCCACCTCAATTGCCGTCCATGCCGGTTCGGTGGCGATCCTGCCTTCGACGACCGTCAGCGGCGCACCTTCGCGGCGATGCACAGCGAGCCCGTCGGTGGCCCGCAACTGGTGACCGGCCGGCGTCAACACATGGATGTCAACGGTGTCTTCGGTGTCGAAGCCGAAGGCTGCCGCAGCCGTCCCGAGGCAGATGGCCACGGGTTCACCGGCACGCAGGTCCAGTCCGTGCAGGCGAAGCATACGGCCTGGTGGCTCGCGGCCGTAGATTCCCCTCCACACCTGCACGAATCGTCCATTGGCGACACCGGTTTCATATGCCGCCCGGCCGACCAATCTCGTCAGTTGGGCGGTCGTTGCTACGCCACCCTGCCGCCCGAACAACGTATCGACCTCGTCAACCATCTCGCGATGGTTGACACATCGAGGCGGGCACGGTAGTCACCGCTGGGGATAACGGCCCCGAGCGTGCGCAAACCCGGCTGCTGGCGCAGCGCGTCGGCCGGGGACACGCACACTCGGCCCGAAAGGTGTAAAGCCCCGAGGGTGTAAAGCCCCATGCCAAGCCGCCAAGCCCTCCAAGGTGGGGAATCTCAACAGCCCTTGAGTTTTACCGCCAGATAGTCGGCGACCCCGGAAATGGCGACCCGTTCCTGGGTCATGCCATCGCGCTCACGGACCGTGACGGCGTGGTCGTCGAGCGAGTCGAAGTCCAGCGTTACGCAGAACGGTGTGCCGATCTCGTCCTGGCGCCGGTAACGCCGGCCGATCGCGCCGGCGTCGTCGAACTCGATGTTCCAGTACCGACGCAGTTCGCCAGCCAGGTCGCGGGCCTTAGGCGACAGGTCGGCGTGCCGGGACAGTGGCAGCACCGCCACCTTGACCGGGGCCAGCCGCGGGTCGAGCCGCAGCACGGTGCGCTTGTCGACGCCGCCCTTGGCATTGGGGGCCTCGTCCTCGTGGTACGCGTCGACCAGGAACGCCATGAACGACCGGGTCAGGCCCGCAGCCGGTTCGATGACATACGGCACATACCGGGTTTCGGTCGCCTGTTCGTAGTAGGACAGGTCGACCCCTGAATGTGTTGAGTGGGTGGACAAGTCGAAGTCTGTGCGGTTTGCCACCCCCTCGAGCTCGCCCCACGGGTTGCCCTGAAACCCGAACTTGTACTCGATGTCGACGGTGCGGTCGCTGTAGTGGGAGAGCTTCTCCTTCGGGTGCTCGTAGAGCCGCAGGTTCTCACGGTCGATGCCGAGGTCGACGTACCACTGCATGCGGGTGTCGATCCAGTACTGATGCCAGTCGCGCGCGGTCGACGGCTCGACGAAGAACTCCATCTCCATCTGCTCGAACTCCCGCGTCCGGAAGATGAAGTTGCCCGGGGTGATCTCATTGCGGAAGCTCTTGCCGATCTGGCCGATCCCGAACGGCGGCTTCTTGCGCGCGGTCGTCACCACGTTGGCGAAGTTGACGAAGATGCCCTGCGCGGTCTCGGGCCGCAGATAGTGCAGCCCCTCTTCGGTCTCGATGGGACCGAGATGGGTCTTGAGCATCATGTTGAAGTCGCGGGGTTCGGTCCAGCGCCCTTTGGTTCCGCAGTCCGGGCAAACGACCTCGCTCATCGGAACCGATTCCGGAGCGACCGGACCGCCCTTGGCGGCGCGCTTCTCTGCGTACGCCTCCTGCATGTGGTCCTGACGGTGGCGCTTGTGGCAGTTCAAGCACTCGACGAGCGGGTCGTGGAACACCTCGACATGGCCCGAGGCCACCCACACCTCGCGCGGCAGGATGATCGAGCTGTCCAGGCCCACCACGTCATCGCGGCCGGTGACGACCGAGCGCCACCACTGGCGCTTGATGTTCTCCTTGAGTTCGACACCCAGCGGGCCGTAATCCCACGCCGACTTCGTACCGCCGTAGATTTCTCCGGACTGGTAGACCAGACCGCGCCGCTTGGCGAGGTTGACGACGGGGTCGATGACGGACGCCACGGGCGGGCCACTCCTGTTCTGCGGGGGATTTGAACCCCGAACAGCCTAGCGGCGCGACGAAGGCGCCGAAGGACGAGGCGACGAGGAGCGACGCCATCAACTCCCGCGGCGCGACGAAGGCGCCGAAGGACGAGGCGACGAGCGTCTACTCGGCGACGAATCGCGCGTCCACCGACACGTCGAGCTCGATATCGTCGGGCCGCAACTCCAACGACGGACCCCGGCTGGTATCGCCGAGTGCCGCCATGCGTGCCACCATCGGGCGCGGCCCGTCGCGGTCGCCCAGCATGCCAGGGTCGGCCAGTTGCACGGCCTGCACGACTCCCCTGCCTGCCGCGCTGGCGTACGCCTGGGCCTTGGCGGTGGCGTCAGCAACCGCCTCGGAACGCAGCGCCGCCTCGTAGCGTCGACGGTTCTCCGCGGTCACATCCCAAGCGGTGGCACCGACCTCGATGCCGTCCTCCAGCGCCCACCGGTCGAGGAAGGTCGACAGTTGCTCGAAGTCGGAGAACTCCGCCTCGACCTTGATGGCAACCCGGTACATCAGCGGCCGAATCCCGCTGTCGGAATGCGGCCGATAGCTGAAGATCCGCAACTGATCACTGGACCACCGATTGACCGCACCGGCATTCTCGAGCCTGCTCAGGTCTTGGGCGAGCGGCTGCTGAAGACCGACCGCGCGCCGGTAGAGGTCTTCGCGGTCGGCGCCTTCGAGGTTAGCTGCTAGACCGACGGTAGCGCGTTCGGCCGCGTAGCGGCGCCGGGCATGGCCGCGCACAACCACTTCCAGGGGTCTCATAGCCCTTGAGGCTACTGCTCGCGTTCGCCGCCCAGGGGCTTCGGCATCCCTACGACCGTCTGATCGGTCAACCTGAACGGCGAAGCCTTTGACATGCATCACCGCGCATGTAATGGTGGCGGCGGTTACCGAAAACGGTTTCCAATAGTGCGGAGATGGGCGCATGACGGAGGCATCAGTGACGACTGCGACTGAGGCAGTACTTCATCAGCACAGCCCCACACCCGTCGCCGCTCCGCCGCCGCGGGAAGTCCTCGACGCCGCCGGCGATATCCTGCACGCACTGGCCGCACCGGTGCGCATCGCAATCGTCCTGCAGTTACACCAGTCCCAGCGTTGTGTACACGAACTGGTCGACGCGCTGGGTGTGCCGCAGCCCCTCGTCAGCCAGCACCTGCGCATTCTCAAGTCGGCCGGCGTGGTGGACGGGGAGCGGTCAGGCCGCGAAGTCCTCTATCGCCTCGTCGACCACCACCTGGCCCACATCGTTCTGGACGCCGTGGCGCACGCCGCCGAGGGCACCCGATGACCAGTTCTGGTGTACGCGCCACCAGGCAACGCGCGGCGATCACCGACCTCCTCGACAGCCTCGACGAGTTCCGCTCCGCCCAGGACCTGCACGACGAGCTGCGCAAGCGGGGCGAAAACATCGGCCTGACCACCGTCTACCGGACCCTGCAGGCGTTGGCGACGGCTAACCTCGTCGACACGCTGCGCACCGACACCGGCGAATCGGTCTACCGTCGGTGCTCCGACCCGCAACATCACCATCACCTCGTGTGCCGCAGTTGCGGCGCCACCGTGGAGGTATCCGGACGCGATGTCGAGGCGTGGGCCGCCGAAGTCGCGATGCAGCACGGCTTCTCAGACGTCAGTCACACCATCGAAATTTTCGGCACCTGCGGATCCTGCCGCGGCTAGCTCACGGCCTTCTCGTACTTCACCCTTTGACCGCGGCACCCGCATCTTTGCCGCCCGACAGCACCAACAGGACAAGCATCCGCAATGCGTCGCCTGCCAAATCGGTAGCGGGAAAGTTGTAACGCAGCACCACATCCGCGGCACCGCAATCGGGCTTCTCGACAAGCGCCACGGTGCCGAGCACGGTCCGTGCTGCCTGTTCGGCGACGCGGTGCCGGAGCTCGTCGGCCAGCGGCAGATCCGACGCAAGCAGCTGCGTCAGCGCAACCATGTCCAGCCCGTCGGCGATCATGACCACTCGAAGCGATGCGACCGCGCCGTCATGGAAAACCGTCAGGCTGCCGTCGTCCTCCTCGATAACCCTGGCGACATCCCGGAGTGCAGCCGTGAGACGTTGCACCAGAACAGGTTCCACTGCCATCATGCCCTCCCGAACCGACGGTTGCGCGACACGTACTCCTCGCACGCCCCCCACAGGTCGCGCCGGTCGTAGTCCGGCCACAGCTTGTCATGGAAGACGTATTCCGCGTACGCCGATTGCCACAGCATGAAATTGCTGGCACGCCGCTCGCCGGAGGTGCGGATGAACAGGTCGACATCGGGGATGTCGGGGCGGTGCAGGTGCCTGGCCACGGTCGCCTCCGTCACCCGGTCCGGTGTGATCCGGCCCTCGACGGCCTCCTGTGCGATTTGCCTTGCCGCTTCTGCGATTTCGGTCCGGCCTCCGTAGTTGACGCAGTAGTTGACCGTGATCACGTCGTTGTAGACCGTCATCTGTTCTGCGATGTCGAACTCCTTGATGACGCTCCGCCACATCCGGGGCCGCGAGCCGACCCACCGCATCTTGCAGCCCATCGAGGCAAGCGCCTCCCGGCGGCGCCGAACGACCTCTCGGTTGAAGTTCATCAGGAAACGCACTTCCTCGGCGCCGCGTTTCCAGTTCTCGGTCGAGAACGCGTACACCGAAAGATTCTTGATGCCGAGTTCGATGGCTCCGCAGGTGACGTCGATGAGGACGGCCTCACCCATCTTGTGGCCCTCGGTGCGGGGCAGTCCCCGCTGTTTGGCCCATCGGCCGTTGCCGTCCATCACCACCGCGATGTGGTTGGGCAGCTGATCGGCCGGTATCGGTGGTGCGGCCTGCTTGGAGGTGTGTTGGGGCGGCCGCCGCGGGCCGCCGCCCGGAGTCGGCGGCAATTCGGGGAAGATCACCGGCCAGGTCGACGTGTCCGGAAACGTCGGATAGTCGTCAGGCGCCGGGGGCAGCCGCGTGACCCCGACCCTGTCCCGCTTCCTTTCCCATTTCAAAGCCATGCGCCACATCCTGCCCGACCGCCGCGATCCGGTGATCGGCAACCGCACGATCGACGTGATGGCCCCGCTCCACCAAAGGCAATGTCCGCAGCTGGCGTTCCAGGTGCCACTGCAGATGCGCGGCCACCAAACCGCTGGCCTGGCTACGGTGCGACGCCGGCGACAACTGGGCGGCATCCCAGTCGCCGTCCTGCAGGGCTGACATCAGACCCAGCACACCCTGCGGCGGGGTCACCGAACCCGATGGCCGGCAATGCACGCAAACGCTCCCGCCCGCGGCCACGTGGAACGCCCGATGCGGGCCCGGCGTGGCACACCGGGCACATTCAGCCAGCGCAAGCGCCCAGCCGGCGATTCTCATCGCCCGCAGCAGGTAGGCGTCGAGCACCAGATCCCGTGGCCGGATCCCATCGGCCACGGCGCGCAACGCGCCGACGGTCAGCCGGTGCAGGTCGGGCACCGGCGCCCGCTCCTCCCCGGCGAGCCGCTCGGCGGTCTCCAGGATGGCGCACGCGCTGGTGTAACGGCCATAGTCGCTGACGATGTCACTGGCAAACGCGTCGATGGACACGACCTGGGTGACGATGTCGAGATTTCGCCCCGGGTGCAGCTGGATGTCGATGTGGGCGAACGGCTCCAGGCGCGACCCGAACTTGCTGCGGGTGCGGCGCACCCCCTTGGCCACGGCCCGGACGAGGCCGTGGCCAAGGGTGAGCAGTGTGATGATCCTGTCGGCTTCGCCGAGCTTGTGCTGGCGCAGCACCACCGCCCGGTCCCGATACAGCCGCATCGAGCCAGTCTCCCATCGGAGGGCGACAGATCGGCGGATGCACGCCGTACGCCGGAACCTTTCCCCACGCCGCCGGCGCCGATATCAACGGCATTACCGCGGTTAGAAGCCGAGCCGGTCAAGCTGCTTGGGATCGCGCTGCCAGTTCTTTGCGACCTTGACCCGCAGGTCCAGATACACCTTCGTGCCCAGCAACGTCTCGATCTGGGTGCGGGCGACGGTGCCGAACTCCTTCAGCCTGGCACCGCCCTTGCCGATGACGATGCCCTTCTGACTGTCCCGTTCGACGTAGACCACCGCGTGCACCTCGATCAGACCATCACCTTCCGGGCGACCCCGGCGTTCTTCCACGTCCTCGATGACGACCGCGAGCGAGTGCGGCAGCTCGTCGCGCACACCGTCCAGCGCCGCCTCACGGATGAGCTCTGCCATCAGCACCTCTTCGGGCTCATCGGTCAGTTCGCCGTCGGGGTAGAACGCGGGCCCCGGCGGCAACTTTCCGGCAAGCACGCCGACAAGGACGTCGAGGAGTTCGCCGGTGGTCGCCGACACCGGAACGATCTCGTCGGCGTGTTCGCCGAATTCCTCCCCAACAGCGACCAACTGTGCGGCAACCCGCTCCCGCGGAACCCGATCGATCTTGGTGACGATCACCACCAGGGTTGTCTTCGGCGCAACCGCGCGGATCTGTTGATAGATCCAGCGATCCCCCGGTCCGATCGCCTCATCGGCAGGAATACATATGCCGATCACGTCTACTTCGTTGTAGGTGTCGCGAACCAGATCGTTGAGCCGCTTGCCCAGCAGCGTGCGCGGGCGGTGCAGACCGGGTGTATCGATGAGAACGATCTGAAAGTCGTCGCGATGAACAATGCCACGAATGGTGTGCCTGGTGGTTTGCGGCCGGTTGGACGTGATTGCGACCTTGGTGCCCACCAGTGCGTTGGTCAACGTCGATTTCCCGGTGTTGGGCCGTCCGACGAAGCACACGAAGCCGGAACGAAATTCGCTCACCGCGGAATGCCCGAGCGGTCGGTGACGATCACTGCCGCATCGGGCGACAGCTCGCGCACCGCAGCAACCCCTGCGTCGTCGGCGCTGCCGCCGAGGAGGACGGCGGCCTCCAGGCCCGTAGCTCCGCTGGAGATCGCCGCTGCGACCGCAGACTGAAGGGCGGTCAGGCCAAGCGCTGCCAGCGTGACCGGACCCCCGGCGTATGTGCGGCCGTCGACGTCCCGGACCGCGGCACCCGACGTGGCCTGCACCCGAGACATGGCGCCGCGGGCAAGCACCACCAGTTTGACGTCCTCGGCGCCCAGTTCAGCCGTCATGACCCGTTCTCCTCGTCCACTTTCTCCCGCGCCGACTCGTGCCGGCTGACCAGCACGGTCCCGATGCGCACTCTCCCGCGGTGATCGTGACCGCCTTCCGCGCGTAGTCGCAGGCCGTGCGACACCACCTCGGCACCGGGCAACGGCACGCGGCCGAGTTCCAGGGCCAGCAGGCCGCCGACGGTGTCGACGTCGAGATCTTCGTCGAACTCCACGTCGTAAAGCTCGCCGAGATCTTCGATGGACAGCCGAGTCGAGAGGCGGAAGTTTCTGTCTCCCAAGTCTTCCACGGGCGCGATCTCATTGGCGTCGTACTCGTCGACGATCTCGCCCACGATCTCCTCCAGCACGTCCTCGATGCTGACCAGGCCGGCGATCGCACCGTACTCGTCGACCAGCAGGACCATGTGGTTGCGATCGCGCTGCATGTCACCCAGCAGATGGTCGAGCCGCTTGGAGTCGGGCACGAACACCGCCGGGCGCATCACCTGCGACACCGGGATGTCCCTGCCGGCGGCAGCCGATCCGTAGGCCTGCCGGACCAGGTCTTTCAGATAGACGACGCCGACGACGTCGTCCACGTTCTCCCCGATGACCGGGATCCGGGAGTGCCCGCTGAGGGCGGCCAGCGACGTCGCCTGCCCGGCGTTCTTGTCGCTCTCGATCCACACCATCTCGGTGCGCGGCACCATGACCTCCCGCGCGGGTGTGTCTCCGAGCTCGAACACCGACTGGATCATCCGGCGCTCGTCGTCGGCCACCACGCCTTGCTGCTGAGCCAGGTCGACCACCTCCCGTACTTCGATCTCGGAGGCGAACGGTCCGTTACGGAACCCGCGTCCGGGGGTCAGCGCGTTGCCGAGGAGGATCAACAACCGGGTGATCGGCATGAGAAGCACCGAGATCGCATACAACGGCAGGGCCACGACCAGGGCGATCGGGTATGCGTGCTGCCGTCCGAGGGTGCGGGGACCCACGCCGATCACCACGAAACTGGTGACGACCATGATCGCGGCGGTTGCCGACAGCCCCCATCGAATCCCGAGGTGAGTCGTCAAATAGGCCGCCAGCAGCACGGTGGCCGTCGTCTCGCAGACGATGCGCAGAAGGACCACCAGGTTGATGTAGCGGGCCCGCTCGGCCAGCACTCTGATGAGCCGAATCGCGCCCGGGCGCTCCTCCCGCACCAATTCGTCCACCCGTGCGATCGACATAGTGCTGATCGCGGCATCGATCCCTGCGAACAGTCCGCCCAGTGCCACCAATGCGATCACACCGAGCAGCACCGGCAATTCGCTCACGGTTCGTCGAAGTACCGCGACTTGTCGAGCAGGCGGCGGTCCCGGTCGGCCTGTTGCCTCTTGTGGTAGAGCTTGGCCTGGTTGGCATACCAGCCTTCAAGCAATCGCTGTTGCAGAGCGAACATCTCCCTCTCCTCATCGGGCTCGGCGTGGTCGTAACCCAGCAAGTGCAAAACGCCGTGCACGGTCAGGAGCGCAAGCTCGTGAGCCAGGTCGTGCCCGGCCGCGGCCGCTTGCTCAGCGGCGAACTGGGGGCACAACACGATGTCGCCCAGCATCGACGGGCCGGGATCCGCGGCGTCGGGTCTGCCGCCCGGTTCCAGCTCGTCCATCGGGAAACTCATCACGTCGGTCGGTCCGGGCAGGTCCATCCAGCGCATGTGAAGGTCGGCCATCGCGGTGGTGTCGAGTAGCACCATCGACAATTCGGCACCGGGGTTGACCTTCATCTGCCCGATCACGAAACGCGCGACACTGATCAACTCCTCTTCGGAGACGTCCAGCCCGGACTCGTTGGATACCTCGATGCTCATGCGGGGGTCATTTTCCCCTTCGCCTGGCCGCGTGGCGAAGCGCCGACTCGGGCTCGCGCACCCCCGCCCCGGCGCGTTCGTAGGCGTCGACTATCTCGGAGACCAGGCGGTGCCGCACCACGTCGGCGCTGGTCAGTTCGGCGACGTGAATGTCATCGATACCGTCGAGGATGTCTACTGCCGCATGCAGTCCCGACCGCGCGACGCCGGGCAGGTCAACCTGCGTGATGTCGCCGGTGACAACCATCTTCGCGCCGAAACCCAAGCGGGTGAGGAACATCTTCATCTGCTCGGGCGTAGTGTTCTGCGCCTCGTCGAGGATGATGAAGGCGTCATTGAGCGTGCGCCCCCTCATGTAGGCCAGCGGCGCCACCTCGATCACACCGGCACTCATCAGCTTCGGGATCGCTTCGGGATCCATCATGTCGTGCAGCGCGTCGTACAGCGGGCGTAAGTAGGGGTCGATCTTCTCGCTGAGGGTGCCCGGCAGGAATCCGAGCCGTTCGCCGGCCTCCACCGCGGGCCGGGTCAGGATGATCCGGTTGACCTGTTTGGTCTGTAAGGCATTGACCGCCTTCGCCATTGCCAGATACGTCTTGCCGGTTCCGGCCGGGCCGATGCAGAAGACGATGGTGTTTGCATCGATGGCGTCGACATAGCGTTTCTGGTTGAGCGTCTTGGGCCGGATCGTCTTCCCGCGACGACTCAGGACGTCCAGTGTGAGCACCTCGGCGGGTGACTCGCCGTAAGCCTCGGTGAGCATCCCAACCGTGTGACGGACCGCGTCGGGGGTGAGCGCCTGTCCGCCCGCGACGATCCTGGTCATTTCGGTGATCGCCCTCTCGGCCAGCGCGACGTCCCCTGGTCGTCCGGACAGCGTGATGGCGTTTCCGCGAACGTGAACGTCGGCGGCCACGCTGCGTTCGAGCGCGCGAAGATTCTCATCGGCGGAACCGAGCAGGCCCATGACGTATTCCGGCGGCACATCGATCCTGCTGCTTCTTTTCATCGCATTACCTGCGGGATCGGCATTCATATCGCGGGGCGTCACGTGGAATTCAGTGCCTGCTTTCTGTCGTCGGACGAACCGGCAAGGGTTTATCTGAACGTCAAGTCTACCGCCGGACGTCGGCTACGGCCCAACTGCGCGACGGGCCAACCGTTATGCGCCTGAGTTGCTCAAACGTCCCAGCGGCGGGTCAGCACGCCGAGCGCGCCCATTGCAACCGCCGCGGCTGTGGAGGTGCGCAACACCGTCGCGCCGAGTCGCACCGCATGCGCGCCGGCATCGGTCAGGGCCCCGATTTCCGCGTCGGTGATGCCGCCCTCCGGTCCGACCACCACGGTGATCGATTCGACGCCGGTCAGATCGATGCCGGACAGCGGCGTTGTCGCCGATTCGTGCAATGCAAGTACCCGTGTGCCGGCCACGCGGCCGGCCAGCGATGCGGTGGTGATCACCCCGTCGACGCCGGGAATGTATGCCCGGCGTGACTGGCGCGCCGCGGACCGGGCCACCGCCCGCCAGCGACGCAGGCCGCTGTCCACGCGGTCACCGTCCCAGCGGGCGACACAGCGAGCCGCCTGCCACGCGACGAAGCGGTCCACACCCGCCTCGGTTGCCAATTCGATGGCCAATTCGGATCGATCGGCCTTGGGGAGCGCCTGTACAACCGTGATCAGCGGCCGTGGGAGCGGGACCGTCCGCCTGGTGAGCACCCGGGCGGACAACTCACGTTTCCCCCATCGCTCGACGATGCAGTCGGCCATCGTTCCGGCGCCATCGCCGACGACCACACGTTCACCTACCCGGATACGGCGCACCGTGGCCGCATGAAAGCCCTCGTCGCCGTCCACCACGGCGCCGCCGCCGACATCGGGCACGCTATCGACGTAGAACAGCGGATCAGACATGAAATGTCAGGCTGCGGCCGCAGGCCTCAGTGGCCCGAGAACGTCTCGCGCAGTCGGCTGAAGATCCCACTGTTGGTGGAGTGTGTCGCGCTGGAATGGGCGGACCGCACCCCGGCCACGTCACGGCTGCGGTGCTCCTTCACTTCGCCCAGCAGTTCGATGTCCTTGTCGTCGAGCTTGGTAGGGACGACGACATCGATATGTGCGTGCAGGTTGCCGCGCACACCGGAACGCAGGTGCGGCATCCCGTGACCGCGCAGCGTGACGACGGCCCCGGGCTGGGTACCCGCCGGGACAGCGATCTCGGTGAGCCCGTCGAGGATTGCGTCCACGGTCACGGAGGTGCCCAGCGCCGCGTCCACCATCGGCACGTCAACGGTGCAGTGCAGATCGTCGCCTTCGCGGTGGAATGTGTCGTGGGACTGCTCATGCACCTCGACGTAGAGGTCGCCGGCCGGACCGCCACCCGGGCCGACCTCGCCCTGAGCCGCCAACCGCACCCGCATCCCGTCGGCGACACCCGCTGGAATCTTCACGCTGATCTCCCGGCGGGACCGCACCCGTCCGTCCCCTCCGCAACGATGGCACGGGTCGGGGATCACTTCGCCCACACCGCGGCAGGTCGGGCAGGGCCGCGAGGTCATGACCTGACCGAGCAAAGAGCGTTGCACACTGGACACCTCGCCGCGGCCGCCGCAGGTGTCACACGAGGCCGGGCGTGAGTTACCGTGAGTGCCCCTGCCCTGACATTTGTCGCACAGCACCGCGGTGTCGACGGTGACCTGCTTCGTCACGCCGGTGGCGCACTCGGTCAGGTTCAGCCGCATCCGCAACAGCGAGTCCGAACCGGCGCGCACGCGGCCGGTCGGACCACGCGACGTCGTGCCACCGCCGAAGAACGCTTCGAACACGTCGCCCAGGCCCCCGAAGCCGGCAAACCCGCCGCCCATTCCGGCGCTGTTCTCCAGCGGATCTCCGCCGAGGTCCACGATCCGCCGCTTCTCGGGGTCGGACAGCACCTCGTAGGCAGCCGAAATCTCGTTGAACCGCGCCTGCGCCGATTCGTCGGGATTGACGTCGGGGTGCAGCTCACGGGCGAGTCGGCGGTAGGCCCGCTTGATCTCGGAGTCGCTCGCCCCGTTGCTCACGCCGAGCAGGCCATAGTAATCGCGTGCCACTTGACTTCCCCAGGCTTCCAGCTTCGCGGGCACTCGCCCTAGCGAGCGCCCAGAACTTCACCGATGTACAGAGCAACCGCGGCAACACTGGCAATAGTTCCCGGATAGTCCATCCGCGTGGGACCGAGCACGCCCATGCCGCCGTATACGGTGTCCATTGTGCCGTATGTCGTGGACACCACCGACGTCCCGGCCATCTGTTCGGCGCCGGAGGCCAGCTCGGTCTCGTGGCCGATCCTCACCGTGACCTTGCCCGCCTGCTGCTGGGCGGCGAGCAACTTGAGCACCACTACCTGCTCCTCGAGCGCCTCGAGCACCGATCGCAGGGAGCCGCCAAAGTCCGCGGTGTTGCGGGTCAGATTGGCGGCCCCGCCCATCAGCAGTCGTTCCTCGCTGTGCTCTACCAGTGTTTCCAGCAGCACCGTGGCCGCGCGCCGCACCGCATCCACAAAAGCGTGCGGCGATCCGGACCCGGCATCCAATTGCCCGGCCAGGTCGGCCACCGCAACCGACGCCGCCGCCAGCTTCCTGCCGTCGAGCGCCTGCCCCAGCAGCTCCCTCAGGCGGCTGAATTCATGGTCGCCGAGCGGAGCGCCCAGCTCTACGATGCGTTGGTCCACCCGTCCCGAGTCGGTGATCACCACCAGCAGCAACCGGGCCGGGTTGAGCGCGACCACCTCCAGGTGGCGAACCGTCGACGCCGACAAGGTCGGGTACTGGACGACAGCCATCTGCCTCGTCAACTGAGCCAGCAACCGGACCGCCCGGCGCAGCACGTCGTCCAGGTCAACACCCGATTCGAGGAAGGTCAGGATCGCCCGCCGCTCTGGCCCCGACAACGGCTTGACGTGATCGAGACGGTCGACGAACTCCCGGTAGCCCTTCTCCGTGGGAACCCGCCCGGAACTGGTGTGGGGCTGGGTGATGTAACCCTCGGCCTCCAGAACCGCCATGTCGTTGCGGACGGTGGCGCTCGATACCCCGAGGTGGTGCCGTTCGACCAGGGTCTTGGACCCTATCGGCTCCTTGGTGGCCACGAAGTCGGCGACAATGGCGCGCAACACCTCGAAGCGACGGTCGTCGGCACTGCCCACGTACCCACCTCCCGGTGATCGACGGTCACGAGTAGCAGTCCCATTTTACGGGGAGGGCGCGCCCGGGGAGGGTCGACGACACGTTGCGGAACATCTCACCGCGCCGGATTTACCGCAGCGCCGTCAATCCCGACACGACCGGCTAGCCTTTGCGCATGGCCGCGTCCAACGGGGGTACAAGACCGGGGGGCACGGGCTCGTGATCTTCAAAGGCGTCCGGGAGGGCAAGCCGTACCCCGAGCACGGGCTGTCCTATCGCGACTGGTCGCAGATTCCGCCCCGCCAGATCCGTCTGGACGAACTGGTAACCACCACCACAGTGCTGGCGCTCGATCGGCTGCTGTCGGAAGATTCCACGTTCTACGGAGATTTGTTCCCGCATGCCGTGAAGTGGCGGGGCACCGTCTACCTCGAGGACGGGCTGCACCGCGCGGTGCGCGCCGCGCTCAGAAACCGAACCGTCCTGCACGCCCGCGTCTTCGACATGGACGTGCTGAGCCCGCCGACGGTCTGACCCGCTTTAGTCCGACAGCAGCGCACGCACCACGGCGTCGGCCAGCAGCCGCCCGCGCGAGGTGAGAACCAGCCGATCCGCGCACATCGACGCAAGACCATCGGCGACAACAGTGTGCGCACGGACCAATCCGGCGTCCGTCAGCCCCGCCACGGCCAGCCCGTCGCGCAGCCGGATGCCGAGCAAAACATGCTCGGTGTGACGTTCGGCGTCCGCCAGCACTTCGTAGCCCGCCGCCGGCCACGCCCGTTCCGCCAGCGCCGCGGCATATGCGTCGGGGTGTTTGGCGTTCCACCACCGCATCGACCCGATGAACCCGTGTGCACCGGGGCCCGCCCCCCACCATTGGCCGCCGTTCCAGTAGCCGAGGTTGTGCCGGCACTCGCCGCCGGGCCGGCACCAGTTCGAGACCTCGTACCAGCCGAACCCGGCCGCCGACAGCCAGCCGTCGAGCAACTCGTAGCGGTGCGCGAGGACGTCGTCGTCCACCGGCGCCACCTCGCCCCGCCGAACCCTGCGGGCCAGGGCGGTACCGTCCTCGACCACCAGCGCGTAGGCCGACAGATGGTCGATACCGGCGCTGATCGCGGAATCCACGGAGCGATGCAGGTCTTCGTCGGACTCCCCCGGTGTGCCGTATATGAGGTCGAGGTTGACATGGTCGAACCCGGCGGCACGCGCTTCGCGGGCGGCGTCGGGCGCGCGCCCCGGGGAGTGCACGCGGTCCAGCACGCGAAGCACCGCAGACGACACCGATTGCATGCCCAGCGAGACCCGGGTGTAGCCGGCGGCCCGGATGCGTTCGAAGAACTGCGGCGAAGTCGACTCCGGGTTCGCCTCCGTCGTGACCTCGGCGCCGTCGGCCAAAACGAAGGCGTCGCGCACCGCGTCGAGAACCGCGGCCAACCCGTCCGCGCCCAGCACCGACGGCGTGCCACCTCCGACGAACACGGTGTCCACCGGTGGGCCGGGCAGGTGGCGGGCTGCCATCGTGAGTTCGTCGCGAACCGCGTTCAGCCACACAACGGCGTCGGCTCCCCCCAACTCCGCCGGCGTGTAGGTGTTGAAGTCGCAATATCCGCACCGCGAAGCGCAGAACGGCACGTGGATGTAGATGCCGAACGGTCCGCCAGAAGTCATCTCGGGGTCGGGCATCACGCCCACGAGTGTCCCAGAGATCGCAGAATCGCCTGTCGCGGCCTTTCGCTGTCGTCCGCGGCCTTTCGCTCACGCTGCGCTGATATATCGCGAGGTTGGGCCTTTGCGCCGTCCGTGGCAGAATGACCCGCATGAGTGTTGCGCACCCAGCTGAGCTCCTGGTGGCGCGTCGACATGTCGATTTCAAGCGCGTCTGTAGCTCTTACTGTCTGCCTTGATCCGCGTTTCGATTTCGGAGACCTAGCCCGCCCTGTACCGTCAGCTGGCCCCCCGGATCTGCGCCGCCGGACCAGCCACCGGCCGATGAGTGCGCTCCGGTCGCCGGCTCCCCCATGAGGAGCACGATGACAACCACCGAATCCAAGGCGCCCGCCTCCGCCAAGCCGGCCAAACGCCCTCGCGGCGAGGGCCAGTGGGCACTGGGATACCGCGAACCACTCAACGCCAACGAGCAGTTCAAGAAGGACGACGACGCACTCAACGTCCGCGCGCGGATCAACGACATCTATTCCGTTCAGGGGTTCGACAGCATCGACAAAAACGACCTGCGCGGCCGGATGCGCTGGATGGGCCTCTACACCCAGCGTGAGCAGGGTTACGACGGCACCTGGACCGGCGACGACAACGCCGAAATCCTCGAAGCCAAGTACTTCATGATGCGCGTGCGCTGCGACGGCGGCGCACTGACGACGGCGGCTCTGCGCACGCTGGGCGAAATCTCGGTCGAGTTCGCGCGGGACACCGCCGACATCTCCGACCGCGAGAACGTTCAGTATCACTGGATTCGCATCGAGGACGTCCCCGAGATCTGGCGCCGGCTCGACGAGGTCGGCTTGCAGACCACTGAAGCCTGCGGTGACTGCCCGCGCGTGGTGCTGGGCTCACCGCTTGCCGGCGAGTCACTCGACGAGGTGCTCGACCCCACCTGGGCTGTCGACGAAATCGTCCGGCGCTACGTGGGCAATCCCGAGTTCTCCAACCTGCCCCGCAAGTACAAGACCGCCATCTCGGGCCTGCAGGACGTGGCGCACGAGATCAACGACATCGCGTTCATCGGCGTCGTGCATCCCGAGCACGGGCCGGGTCTGGATGTGTGGGTCGGCGGCGGCCTCTCGACCAACCCGATGCTGGCCCAGCGGCTGGGCGTATGGGTGCCGCTGGAGGAGGTGCCCGATGTCTGGGAGGGCGTCACGTCGATGTTCCGCGACTACGGGTACCGCCGTCTGCGCGCGAAGGCCCGGCTGAAGTTCCTGGTCAAGGATTGGGGCGTCGAGAAGTTCCGGGAGGTTCTGGAGAGCGAGTACCTCAAGCGCAAGCTCATAGACGGACCCGCGCCCGAGCAGCTGGCGCACGCCATCGACCACGTCGGGGTGCAGAAGCTCAAGAACGGCCGCAATGCAGTCGGTGTCGCCCCGATCGCGGGTCGGGTGTCTGGGACCACGCTGACCCGGGTTGCCGATCTGGCCGAGGCCGCGGGGTCCGACCGGGTCCGATTCACCCCCTACCAGAAGCTGGTCATTCTCGACGTTCCCGACGAGGAATTGGCCAACCTCACCGCTGAACTGGATGCGCTCGGCCTCCCGTCCCGCCCGTCGCACTGGCGCAAGAACCTGATGGCGTGCACCGGCATCGAATACTGCAAGCTGTCGTTCGCCGAGACCCGAGTCCGGGCGCAGACGCTGGTACCCGACTTGGAGAAGCGCCTCGTAGACGTCAACGCCGCGCTCGACGTGCCGGTGACGGTCAACCTCAACGGCTGCCCGAATTCCTGCGCCCGAATCCAGATCGCCGACATCGGGTTCAAGGGCCAGATGATCGACGACGGCGACGGACCCGTGGAGGGATTCCAGGTCCACCTCGGGGGCAGTCTGGGCCTGGACAGCGGGTTCGGCCGCAAGCTGCGCCAGCACAAGGTCCTGGCGACCGAACTCGGCGATTACATCGAGCGCGTTGTGCGCAATTTCATGAAACAACGTGAGAGCGGGGAGCGTTTCGCCCAGTGGGCCGTTCGGGCCGACGAAGCCGACTTGCGATGAGAGGCACGTTGATGACGGAAGCCGATCAGCGTTCACTGGCCGAGCGCGGTGCCGCCGAGCTGGAGAACGCCGGTGCGGAGGAATTGCTGCGGTGGACGGACGAGCACTTCGCCGGCCATTACGTCGTGGCGTCCAACATGCAGGATGCGGTTCTGGTCGAGATGGCCGCCAAGGTGCGCCCCGGCGTCGACGTGCTGTTCTTGGACACCGGTTATCACTTTGCCGAGACGATCGGAACCCGTGACGCCGTCGAGGCCGTCTACGACGTGCACGTGATCAACGCCAGGCCGACCAACACGGTCGCACAGCAGGACGAGCTGTTCGGCAAGGACCTGTTTGCCCGTGATCCGAACGGCTGCTGCCGAATGCGCAAGGTCGAACCGCTGTCGAAGGTGCTGCGCGGATACTCCGCGTGGGTCACCGGTATCCGCCGGGTCGAGGCTCCCACCCGGGCCAAGGCCCCACTGATCGGTTTCGACGAGGCCTTCGGCCTGGTGAAGGTCAACCCGTTGGCGCCCTGGTCGGACGAGCAGATGCAGGACTACATTGCCGCCAACGGCATCCTGATGAACCCGTTGATCGACGAGGGTTATCCGTCGATCGGCTGCCGCCCGTGTACTGCCAAACCCGAGCCGGGCACCGACCCGCGCAGTGGCCGCTGGCAGGGCCTGGCAAAGACCGAATGCGGGCTGCACAACTCGTGAGGTTCCGATGACTGGGCCCGCGAGCCTGATCCTGACCGCGCACGGCAGCGCCGATCCACGGGCCGCGGCGGTTGCGCACGCCGTCACAGGGCGAATTCGGCGGTTGCGGCCGGAACTCGACGTGCAGACCGCATTCCTGGAGCAGTCCGAACCCAACCTGCGCGATGTCCTCCTGGCGGCCGAGGTTCCGGTGGTGGCGCCGATGCTGCTCGCCGACGCCTACCACGCGCGAGTCGACATCCCGACGGTCATCGCGGCGTCCGGTGTCCGCGCCCGCCAGGCCAACGTCCTCGGCGAGGATCCTGCGCTGCTGCACACGCTGCGGCAACGGCTTACCGAAGCCGGGGTCTCCGGCGACGACCCCGATGTCGGCGTCATCGTTGTGGCCGTCGGTTCGTCGAACACCACCGCCAACGCCCGCACCGCCTGTGTCGCAACGGCATTGCGGGCTGGTACCCGCTGGGCCGGCGTGCGCATCGCATTCGCGACCGGGCCCCATCCGACCATGGCCGATGCGGCGCTCAGACTGCGGGCTGCCGGGGCCGGGTGGCTGGTGATCGCACCGTGGTTCCTGGCGCACGGCCGCATCACCGATCGGGTTGCCGAATACGCTCTGGGTCAAGGCATTGCGATGGCCGAACCGCTCGGCTCGCATAATTTGGTGGCCGCGACGGTGCTCGACCGGTACGACAGCGCCGCTATCGGCAACCTGGCCGCCTGACCGGACCTTCTCGGACACCGCGACACCGCTCAGAGCGGCGTCGGCATGATCGGCGAGGTCATTGGGGCGCCGAAAACCGCCAGTGCGCCGTCGCCGAGGAACTTGTTGACATGCCCACCGGCATCGACGACGGCGGGCACGACAATCCCAAACAGGGCGAGGATGGCAGGCAAGCGCGGCTGCCGGGATGACGATGGGTGGGTTAGCGGCGGTTGGTTTAGGACCGCTGCCACAGGCAGTAGCCGCTGAACTTGACGGTGAACAGGTGGTCGCTGATGCCGAACGTCAGGGGCTGTCCCGGATCAGCGGAAAAGGTTTCGGGTGCGGAGGTCTTACCGGCCGACACGACATCGACGCGTTCGGCGTTGCACTGGGCCTCGACGGTCACCGGCGTCGCCGTCCACACGCCGGCCTTCACCTCCGGATTGCGTCGGCCCTGCCCGTGCAGGATCAGGTCCGATCCGGTGCTCAGCCAGCGGTCCGACGACGGGTACGGGCCGAGGAAGGGCCGCCAGTTGCCGTTGCTGCACTGCAGCAGGTTCTGCTTGTTGCTGAGATCGTCGACGGGCTTGGGTAAGGCGGTCAGCGCGCCGTCCAGGTCGCCGGTGCATGAGGCGCCCGCGTGCGGCGGGGCCGGGGGCGGGCCGGGGGGCGGCGGTTCGGGATGTGCGTGCGTGCATGCGAGCGCGCCGACGGCGAACCCGGCGACGGCACAGGCGGCGGTCAGCGCGATGTGGCGGCTCATGTGATCGTGAGGTTGTCCAGATCCGCCTGCATCATCCGGACGTTGTAGTCACCCCATTGCGACAGGTTGACGTACAGGTACTTCTCGTTGCCCGAGCCCAGCGCGGAGGTGCCCGACAACGGGTGGATCAGCGGCGCGTACATGCCGCTGTTCTGTCCGATTCCGGTGTTTCGGACCAACGTCGTCGGGTCCGACCAGGTGCCCTGCGGGGAATCGGATGCCCGCAACACGACGCTGTTGCCGCCGTTGGTGTACGTCACGAGGTAGCGCTGGATGTGCTCGTTGTACTGCACCGACATCTCGCTGACATTGCCGCCGTCCGGCAGGCCGCCGACCCAGATGCCGTTGACGATCGTGGTGAACAACCCGAAGGTGAACCTGTCGAAGCAGTCCCACAGCTGCGGGAGGAAATCGTCCTCCGAGGCTCCGATCACCCGGGCCGCCGCCGACGGGTCGCCCGTCACCCAGTTGCCGGTACCGTCGGAGTTCTCACCGGCCCAGTACTGATAAGCGTCGAGGTCGCTGAGTCGGCTCTCCTCAACACGGGCCAGATATGCCGAACCCTGCCTGCCGGACGGGGTGCCGTAGACGTAGACGTATGGCTCGCGATTCGGGTCATCGACGGGCCCGGTGTAGGAGTTCGGATCGTCGGGATTGCCGTACACCAGCGCGTTCTGCTGGAAGCGCTCGTCGCCGGGCACATACCGCGTGCTGGCCCGCAGCCAACCCGACGAGCGCACGGTGTCGGAGTCGACGGTCCAGGTTTCGCCGCCGTCGGTGGAGTAGGCGATCGCCGAGTAGTTGGTCGTCCAGCTGCCCGGGTTGTCCCAGGTGCGCACCGACATCACGGTCGCGTACTGAGTGACGGAGCCGTCTTCGTGCTGCACCGCGATCGCGGCGGTCGGGATCATGGTGTGGGTGGAGCCGAACAGCCCGTTGAAGCCGGGGTCATCGATGACCTGGGCCGCACCGGCGCGCGGGCCGGTGTCCGGGTACCACTGCGGGACACCGGGATTGGTGGGTGAGGCCCCGGCATGGATGAGCGCGTCACTGAACTGAAGGCCGTCGCTCAAGTCGGTGTCAGACGACCGCAGCAGAACGTTGTTGCGCCAGTCTCCCGACATCCCAGGCTCGCTGTAGGTGTCCCCGAACAACGTGTAGATGACCGGCTGTGCGGTCTGGGGATCGGTGTAGCCGCTTTCCCACATGATGCCGAGATCGGTGCCTGCAATGAACCAATGCCCGGTATTGGTGTTCGGGCCGGTCGTCCAGGCGACCTCCTGCGCCGTGGCGTCGCCTGAGATCACCGGAGTCGCGGTCAAGCCCGGGTTCGGCTGCCAGGCCGCGGCGATCGCCGCCATCACCATCGGCGCGACCTGGCCCTCGGCCAGGGCCGACACCCTGTTGTCGCCCGATCCCAGACCGGTTCCGGACGGGTTTATTGTTCGCTCGGATTCCCTTCGCGCCCAAGCCATCACGGCCAGCACGAAGGGGGAAGGGCCCGGCGTGAGCGGACTGTCACCCGCCAACGGTGCCAGCCCCGCGGCGGCGAGCAGCGTCGACACCACGGCGGTGCGGTCGAGCTTGGGCGCCTCGATGGTCTTGTTCACCGCATGGGTGACCGGTGCGGTGAACGCCCTGACCGGTGCGGCGAATGCGCTGACCGGGCCGGCATCCAGGCTCAGGGCCGACGGCGATGGCAACGTATCCCTGGCCGAGGCGATGGCGTCCGCGGCGCGCCGCTCGAAATCCTTGGCGGCATCCGCGACCTTCACGATCACGGCGCTGGACCGCTGCGGCAGACGCAGATCGGGCACCGCGTCGACTGCCCCGGGGACGATCCGACGGCCGTCGGCCTTTCCAGTGCTCCGACCCGAGCCGGCGAGTCGGGCGGCATCCAGGCTCAGGGCCGACGGCGATGGCAACGTATCCCTGGCCGAGGCGATGGCGTCCGCGGCGCGCCGCTCGAAATCCTTGGCGGCATCCGCGACCTTCACGATCACGGCGCTGGCCCGCTGCGGCAGACGCAGATCGGGCACCGCGTCGACTGCCCCGGGGACGATCCGACGGCCATCGGCCTTTCCAGTGCTCTCACCCGAGCCGGCAAGCGGGGCCCGCGGGGGGGCAGCCGACCTGGTCGACTCTTCGAGCTTGGCCCGGAGTTCGGCCCGGCCGTTGCCGAGTCGAGTCCGCGACTTCTCCACATTTCGTTGAACGCGCTCAACGGGCTGAGCGCGACCCTCGACTCGAGCGTCGACCTCCTTGCGAACCCGGTCGCCCAGCGCCGACAATGGTCCCGTCTGCGGCGCACGGGCTAAAGCGTCCGGCTTGCCGTCGCTGCCGTTGCCCCCGTTGGTACTGCTGCCGCCGCCCCCGTCGCCGGCATCACCCTCGGCCCACGCGATACCGGCCCCAGTGCTCAGTGCGGCGGCCATGCCCAGTGCCGCCGCCAAAGCGCCGACACGGCCGATGAACCTGTTTGCATCCATGACGCCCCGTATCGGTAGCTGCCTCAGTCCCGGCCCTGACCATAACAAGCGGGCCGAACGTGCCGATTTGTTATGGTCAAGGAATTTGCCGATCACGCTGGCCGAGTTCGCATGTCACATATCACTTCAGCCTCAGGCCTACCCGGGCACCAGGATGAACAAAGCTTGCCGTGAAGGGACGGGTCACCAGCCACAAAACCATCCCCGGGACGAACACCGCTCGAACTCGCCCAGCCTCCAGATTCATGACCCGGCGGATGCCGTGCCCGCGCCACCGGCTCGCCTCCCTGGAAGCTACTGACCGCACTGACCGATGGTCCGGCCACGCTGCCCATCGAATTCGACCGCGGGCACTGAACATTGGACACAGGCCAACCGCCGAACGAAACTTGATCGATAACCTCGTCTGCCATCGCCGCCGGCGCCATCCAAGGTGTTTCAGATCAACGACGACATCGATGACCTCGCGGCTTTCGGTCCGGGAAGCTTGATCATCGACGTATCATGCGACGAGACAATGGGTTTCAGCTGGGCCCGACCCACGTCGTTCGAGCAACCGACATTCGTCGTCGGTACCACCATCACGTACTATGCCGGCCACCACAGCCCGTCCTACCTATAGAACTCCGCAACCTGGGACCCGCATATCTTGTCGTTCCACATCGGCGACCGCAATACCCGCACACCCACTGGGGATCGGCAACCGACAGGTGGCGTAACGTTGGCGGTGTCGAGAGCCCTGCCCTTCTGAGCGACCGCCTCGACTGAATAGGAAAGAAACCATGAGTCCCATCGCAACACTTCGCTCACCCTACGAACAGCGCGTCAAACTCGTCGCGGACACGGTGAAGAAATATTCCGAGTTCGACGACGCCGCCGCTGCCGAACTCGCAGTGCATGTACTGGAGGCCCTGGACTCGATCCCTGAGAAGGTGCGCTAGCCACCTCGACCTGAGTGTGTCGCGGATCGTCTGAGCAGGCAGGACGTCCAGTCCCGGTATCGCCCCAGCACCCCCGAAGAATGGCACGAGCTTGAGACAAACTCGCGCCACTGGTCGGCTGACCTGACGTCAGGCGTTGGTCAGCTCAGATTTCCCGTCGGCAACCGCGTCCGGCCTCACCTGCAACTCGCCCGCGATCGGGGGTACCCGGGTGGCGCGCACATAGACCGTCTCCCCCGCCCTGATGCCAAGCGCCTCTGCGTCCCCGCGGGTGATCTGCGCGGTGAATAGAGCCCCCGTGGTGGCACTGGTCAGTTCGACACGGACCTCGAAGCCGAGATAGACGACGCGATCGACCGTGGCCCTGGTGACACCGGTCGACTCGGCCGTGCCGTCACCCGCTGCGATCGCCATCTCCGGGTTGCGGCCGACGCGAATGTCGTGCGGGCGCACCAAAATTCCGTTGAGCGAAGACACTGTCCCCAGAAAGGACATCACGAACGCATTGGCCGGTGAATCGTAGACTTCGGTGGGCGAACCGACCTGCTCCACCCGGCCTTTGTTGAGCACGGCGATGCGGTCGGCGACATCGAGCGCCTCAGCCTGATCATGGGTGACGAGCACCGTGGTGACGTGCACCTCGTCGTGCAGTCGCCGTAACCAGGCCCGCAGGTCCTCGCGGACCTTGGCGTCCAGCGCGCCGAAAGGCTCGTCGAGCAACAACACCTCGGGGTCGACGGCCAGTGCCCGGGCCAACGCCATCCGCTGACGCTGGCCACCGGACAACTGATTCGGGTAGCGGTTCTGGAAACCCGCCAGGCCGACGACCTCCAACAGGTTGTCGACCCGCTCCTTGATCTCCGCCCTGGGCTTCCTGCGGATCTTCAGGCCGAATGCCACGTTGTCGCGCACGGTCAGATGCTTGAACGCCGCATAGTGCTGGAAGACGAAGCCGATGCCGCGCTTCTGCGGGGGCACATGGGTGACGTCGCGGCCGTTGATCGTGATGGTTCCGGAATCGGGTTCGTCGAGGCCGGCGATGGCGCGCAGCAGGGTGGATTTTCCGGAGCCGCTAGGCCCAAGCAGTGCGGTCAGCGACCCGGCGGGCACCACGAAGTCGACGTTGTCCAGCGCGGCGAAGTCGCCGTAGTGCTTGTTGGCGCCCTGCACCGTGATCGAGTTGGTCATGACAACCTCTCTTTCTGTACGTCTATTTGGCGGCCCGCGCACGGCGCACGTCGAGAATCACCTGCACAACCAGGACGAGCACCGCAACCGCCATCAGCACCGTCGAAACGGCATACGCGCCGTACTCGTTGCCGCGCATATAGCGGTCGGCCACCAGCAATGTCATCGTCTGGGACTTGCCGGGCAGATTCGACGACACCATGATGACCGCACCGAATTCGCCCAGCGTCCGCGCGACCGTCAGCACGACCCCGTAGGTCAGGCCCCAGCGGATAGACGGCAGGGTGATCTGCCAGAAGGTCTGCCACCATTGCGCGCCGAGGGTTGACGACGCCTCCTCCTGATCTGTGCCCACCTCGTGCAGCACCGGTTCGACCTCACGGATCACGAACGGCACCGTCACGAAGATGCTGGCCAGCACGATGCCCGGAAAGCTGAAAATGACCTTCAATCCCAAATCGTTTTCGACGAACCCGAACAATCCGGCAGACCCCCACAGCAGGATCAGCGCGACACCCACCACCACCGGCGACACCGCGAACGGCAGATCGATGATCGCCTGCAGAATGCTCTTCCCGCGAAACCGGCTGCGCGCCAGCACCAAAGCCGTTGGCACACCGAACAGCACGTTGAGCGGCACCACGATGGCCACCACCAGCAGTGATAGTTGCAGCGCGGATACCGCCGCGGGTGTCGTGATCGAGTCGACGAAGACCCCCAGGCCCGGCGAGAATGTGCGC
The DNA here is from genome assembly GCA_963846905.1 of uncultured Actinomycetota bacterium. Lineage (GTDB taxonomy): Bacteria > Actinomycetota > Actinomycetes > Mycobacteriales > Mycobacteriaceae > Mycobacterium. The sequence goes on along the minus strand of CAWJYB010000007.1, from coordinate 108,699 downwards.
CACAGGATCAGCGCCACCGGCACGATCACGAGCACACCGACGTATGCCAGCGCCGTGTACCTCAGCAGGTGGCGCACCCACGGCGACAATGTCATTGCGCCAGCTCCTCACGCCTGGCGGCGCGCGACCCGACCGCCCGCAGGATGAACAGCACGAAGAACGAGATCAGCAGCAGCACGATCGAAATCGCGGCCGCGCCGGTGGGGTCGTCATTCTCGATCAGGGTCCGTATCCACTGCGAGGACACCTCCGTCTCGCCCGGGACGGCGCCACCGATGAGCACCACCGAGCCGAACTCGCCGATCGCGCGCGAGAACGCCAGTCCGGCTCCCGACAACAGTGACGGCAGTAGCGCCGGCAGGATCACCCAGGTGAAGATGACCGGGTTGCGGGCGCCCAGCGAGGCCGCGGCCTGCTCGACTTCCGTGTCGAGTTCCAGCAGCACTGGCTGGACCGAACGCACCACGAACGGCAACGTGACGAACAGCAGTGCGATGCCGACGCCCCACTTGGTGTGCTGCAGGTGCAGACCGACCGGGCTGTTGGGGCCGTAGAGCGCCAGCATCACCAGGCTCGCCACGATCGTCGGAAGCGCGAACGGCAGGTCGATCACCGCGTCCACGAGCCGCTTTCCGGGGAAGTCGTCCCGGGTCAGCACCCATGCGACGAGCAGGCCGAACACGGCATTGACCAAGGTCACAACGATGGAAATGCTCAGCGTGACGCGGAACGACTCAAGCGCCGAGTGCGACGTCACCGACGCCCAGAACGCGCCCCAGCCTCCCCTGGCGGACTGCCAGAGGATCGCCGACAGCGGCAGCAACACGATGACCGACAGCCACAAGGTCGCCGCACCGACCCGCAACGACGTACTGCCGTGGCGCGTCCGGTGTAACCGGCGCCGACGCCCCCTCCCGCCGTCAAGGGCGGGCGGGGACGCGACGGAGGCGTTCGTCTCACCGGACACCGGCCCCGACGTTACCGTCATCCGGTGGCCTGCTTGTAGATCTTGGTGATCGAGCCGTTGTCCTTGTCGAAAAGGGCCGGGTCGGCTTTGCTCCAGCCGCCGAGGTCGTCGATCGTCCACAACTTCTGCGGTGCCGGGAAGTCACCGGCGAAGTCGGCCGCGACCGCGGGATCGACCGGCCGGAATCCGGCCTGGGCCCACAGCTTCTGGCCCTCAGGCGTGTACAGGAAGTTCTTAAGCGCGACGGCCTTGTCCTGGTGGGCGGTCGTGGTGACGACGGCAACCGGGTTCTCGATCTTGAACGTCTGCGGCGGGTTGACGTGTTCGATCGGCTTACCCTGCCGCCCGGTGTTGATGGCCTCGTTCTCGTAGCTGATCAGCACGTCGCCGGTGCCCTGCAAGAACACGTCCGTGGCTTCGCGACCGGACCCGGGCCGGGTCTTGACATGGTCGGTGACCAGCTTGGTGACGTAGTCCAGCCCGGCCTGTGCATCCTGACCGCCGTTGCTCTTGGCGGCATAGGGCGCCAACAGGTTCCATTTGGCCGAACCGGAACTCAACGGGCTGGGCGTGACCACTTCCAGGCCCGGTTGCAGCAGGTCATCCCAGTCTTTGACGTTCTTCGGGTTGCCTTTGCGAACCACCAGCGTGACCACCGAACCGAACGGGATGCCCTTGGTCGCGTCGGCGTTCCAATCCTTGTCGACCTTGCCGGCCTTGACCAGACGGGTGACGTCGGGTTCGACGGAGAAGTTGACGATATCGGCGGGCTTGCCGTCGACGACCGCGCGCGACTGGTCGCCCGAAGCGCCGTAGGACGTGGTAACCGCCACGCCCTTGCCCTCCGGGGTTGCCGCAAAGGCCGGGATGATCTTGCTCCACCCCGGCTCGGGCACCGCGTAGGCCACCAGGGTGAGCGTGGTGTCGGCCTTCTCGCCGCCGGACTCGCCGGCGACATCGCTGGCTCCCCCACCGCACGCGGCCAGGAGCTGACGCGGTCGTGGCAAGGGCGGCGGCATTGCGCCAGAAGGACATCGCGCGGACCGGCTTGGGTTGGGTCATGCATCACCTTTCACGGGAGTTCGACAAGTTTCCAAGGAACAAATTCCCGCCGCTCACGATGAGAAAGGGGCAGTTGTCAGGCGGATACGCCGGTCACCGACCACGGTCCATCGACGGGCGGGGAGTCAGCGACAACAACAAACATCAGCAACCGCGGTGAAACCCACGGCAATGAGGGCCAGGATGTGGCCGCTCTTGTTGCCGGACGCCGATTGCATGGCGGGAAGCCTAACAGAATTGCGGCCGGATGCCTCAGCGGGCAAAGAGCCACATCACCATGACAAGGATCACCAGCAGGACCAGAATCGCGGTCACACGCGAGCGCGGCATCCCGTTCACCGGCGCTCACCTTCTGCAGTGCCGTGCGCGCCGCAGCATGTGGATGCCCCGGCCCAGCAGTCCGTCGACCAGCACCGCCAAACAGTAGGCCAACACCAGCACCGCCGGCATCACGATGATCGTCTGCAGCACAAAGGGCAGGCCCGACAACCATAACTCGACGCCGTCCCACCAATTCAGAAACCCGACCATTGACGTCCACCATACGGTCGGCCGGTCCTACGATCACAGCGTGCCTTCGACCGACGATGCCACCACGTGCCTGATTGCGGGAGGCGGTCCCGCCGGAATGATGCTGGGCCTGCTACTGGCCCGCGCCGGCGTGCACGCCACGGTGATGGAAAAGCACGCCGACTTTCTGAGGGACTTCCGCGGGGACACCGTGCATGCCAGCACGCTGCGGCTTCTCGATGAACTCGGCCTCGGTGAGGAGTTCCGGAAGGTGCCGCACCGCCTGATCGAAACCGTGACGATGCGGATACAGGGCACGGTGGTGAAGCTCGACCTGCGCCGGCTGCCCGGCCCCCACAAGCACATCGCCCTCGTGCCGCAATGGGACTTCCTGGAATTGCTCGCCGACGCAGCCGAGGCGGAGCCGACGTTCAGACTGATGCGAAGCACCGAAGTGCTCGGGCCGGTGTACGACGGCGGCCGGGTTGCCGGGGTCAGGTACCGCACCGCCGACGGCGCGGAACGGCAGATGCGAGCCGTCCTGACGGTGGCATGCGACGGCAGGTCTTCGACGCTGCGGTCTGCGGCCGGCTTGGTGCCCCGCAACTTCGGCGCGCCGATGGACGTGTGGTGGTACCGACTGCCGCGCCGGCCAGGCGATCCGAGTGGCCTCAACGGCGAATTCGCCGACGGTGCAGCTGCGGTTGTCATCGACCGCGGCGACTACTACCAGATCGCGTATATCATCGCGAAGGGCAGTGACGCGCGGATGCGGGCCGATGGAGTGGAGGCCTTGCGACGCTCACTGACCGCCCTGGTGCCCTGGCTGGCCGGCCACGCGGACCAGCTGACCTCGTTCGACGACGTGAAACTGCTCGAAGTGCAATTGAACCGGCTGCGCAAGTGGTACAGCGACGGGCTGTTGGTGATCGGCGACGCAGCACACGCGATGTCGCCGGTGGGAGGTGTCGGGATCAACTTGGCTGTCGCCGACGCGGTCGCCGCAGCGCGGATCCTCGCCCCGGACCTGCGTGCCGACCACGTGTCGAACCGCAAGCTCGCGCAGGTGCAGGCGCGCAGGTTGGTCCCGGCCGCAACGATCCAGCGGGCGCAGAGCATCATCCACCACAACGTGGTGGCGGCCGCGGTCAAGACTCGCACGGACCACCCGAAAGCGCCGGGCGCACCCCTACCGGTCCGTGTCGTCGCCGCCGTACCGGCAATTCGGTCCGTGATCGGCTACGCCGTAGCGATCGGACCGCTGCCCGAAATCGCTCCCGAATATGCACGCCGCTCCAGCTAGACGACGACACTTCGGCGGAAGATGATGTCCGAATGACGACAGAAGCCATTGACGGCGAGCTGCCGGCCACCGCGCCACCGCTCATCACGGCGGCGGCCGGGCCGCACCTTCCGGACGCGCCGAGGCGTAACCCGTTCCCGCCGATCGCCGACTACGGCTTCCTGTCGGACTGCGAGACCACCTGCCTGGTCTCGTCGGCAGGTTCGGTGGAATGGCTGTGCGTGCCGCGCCCGGATTCCCCCAGTGTGTTCGGGGCGATCCTGGATCGCGGCGGCGGTCACTTCCGGATCGGCCCGTACGGTGTGTCGGTTCCGGCCGCACGCCGCTACCTGCCGGGCAGCCTCATTCTCGAGACGACATGGCAGACCCATACCGGATGGCTGATCGTTCGGGAGGCCCTGGTGATGGGTCCTTGGCACGACCTGGAGGCCCGGTCACACACTCACCGGCGCACTCCGATGGACTGGGACGCCGAGCACATCCTGCTTCGCACTGTGCGCTGTGTAAGCGGGACGGTCGAGGTGGTGATGAACTGCGAACCATCCTTCGATTACCACCGCGCTCCTGCGAATTGGGAGTATTCGGCACAGGCCTACGGCGAGGCGATCGCCCGGGCCGCCCACAATCCCGATGCCCATCCGACGCTGCGCCTCACCACCAATCTGAGATTGGGTCTGGAAGGCCACCAGGCGCGCGCCCGTACCCGCCTGACCGAGGGCAACAACGTGTTCGTGGCGCTGAGCTGGTCCAAAAATCCGGCGCCGCATACCTTCGAGGAAGCCGCGGACAAGATGTGGAAGACCAGCGAGTGCTGGCGCCAGTGGATCAACATCGGCGACTTCCCCGATCACCCCTGGCGATCATACCTGCAGCGCAGCGCGCTGACGCTCAAAGGGCTCACCTACTCACCCACCGGCGCCCTGCTGGCGGCGAGCACCACGTCGCTGCCGGAAACGCCACAGGGCGAACGCAATTGGGACTATCGATATGCCTGGGTTCGGGATTCGACGTTCGCATTGTGGGGCCTGTACACGCTCGGCCTGGACCGCGAAGCCGACGACTTCTTCGCGTTCATCGCCGACGTGTCGGGCGCCAACAACGGCGAACGACATCCGCTGCAGGTGATGTACGGCGTGGGCGGCGAGCGCAGCCTCGTCGAGGAGGAATTGCACCACCTTTCCGGCTATGACAACTCGCGGCCGGTCCGGATAGGCAACGGTGCCTACAACCAGATGCAGCACGACATCTGGGGCACCATGCTGGATTCCGTTTATCTGCACGCCAAATCGCGCGAACAGTTCCCCGACACCCAGTGGCCCGTCCTCAAGGAACAAGTGCAGGAGGCCGTCAAGCACTGGAAGCACCCTGACCGCGGGATTTGGGAGGTGCGCGGCGAACCGCAGCACTTCACGTCGAGCAAGATCATGTGCTGGGTGGCGCTGGACCGCGGTTCCAAGCTCGCCGCGCTTAAAGGCGAGCGAAGCTATGCCCAGCAGTGGCGGGATATCGCCGAGGAGATCAAGGCCGACATCTTGGCCAATGGCGTGGACAACCGCGGGGTGCTGACCCAGCGGTACGGAGATGACGCGCTGGATGCATCGCTGCTGCTCGCCGTACTCACCCGGTTCCTCCCGTCCAACGATCCCCGGATACGGGCCACCGTGCTGGCGATCGCCGACGAACTCACCGAGGACGGCCTGGTGCTGCGCTACCGCGTCGACGAGACCGACGACGGACTCTCCGGCGAGGAGGGCACCTTCACCATCTGCTCGTTCTGGTTGGTCTCGGCGCTCGTCGAGATCGGTGAACTCCATCGGGCCCGCCACCTGTGCGAACGTCTGCTGTCGTTCGCCAGTCCATTGCAACTGTATGCCGAGGAAATCGAGCCACGCACCGGACGGCACCTGGGCAACTTCCCACAGGCGTTCACCCACCTGGCGCTGATCAATGCCGTCGTCCATGTGATCCGCGCCGAGGAGGAGGCCGACGGCTCCGGGGTCTTCCAGCCGGCCAACGCGCCGATGTGATCTCCCCCGGCCCCAGGCCATGCCCCTTCGCCAACCCTCGGCCGACGCCCTGGCCACCACCTGGTCGCGCGGTCAGGACTGGCGCTTCTCGAGCACAGCGAGCACCTGCGCGACCATTTCGTCGATATCCGCACCGGCGGTGTCCAGCACCAGATCGGCTCGCTCGGGCGCCTCATAGGGCGCGTCGATCCCGGTGAGTCCACGCAACTCACCGGACTGTGCGCGGGCATAGAGGCCCTTGGGATCGCGTCGCCGGCACTCGGCGAGCGATGTCGCGATGTAGACCTCGATGAACGGCAACTTCGCAGCCTCGTTGAGGGTGCGGGCGATCTCGCGGTCCGATTTCAGCGGGGATACCAGTGCCGCCAGGGCCACCACCCCGGCGTCGGCCAGCAGCCTGGTCAGATGGCCGACGCGGCGGATGTTCTCCGCCCGGTCACCCGCGGAGAACCCCAGGTCGTCGGACAGTCCATGGCGCAGGTTGTCGCCGTCGAGCAGGTAGGCCACATGACCGGACTCCACGAGAGCCCGCTCCACTGCCACCGCGACGGTCGATTTCCCCGAGGCCGGCAGTCCGGTGAACCAGATCGTCGCGCCACGCTGTCCGGTCTTGCTCCAGCGATAGTGGCGGTCCAATGACGACGGGTGCCAACGGATGTCGTTGCGAGTCTGTGCGCCGGGCCTGACCTCCCGTGCCTCGGTGATCGTGCCGGCACCGACGGTTTCGTTGGTGGTCTCGTCGATGAGGATGAAGGCGCCGTTGTCGCGGTTGTCCGAATACGGGTCGGCCAGCACGATCGAACTGGTGCGAAGTGTCGCCTCCCCGATGTCGTTGAGCGCCAGCTCGACCGGGCCGTCGAGTTCGTCGAGCGTCTCGGGGTCCAGGCGGGTGTGCAGGTCCCCGACGGTGGCGCGCACGGTACGCGTGCCCTGTTTGAGCGCCAGCCGGTCACCGGCACGCAGCGGGGTTTCCGAGAACCAGCAGATCGTGGCGTCCAATTCGCGTGCGGGCACGGGCACGATGGCACCGGCGGCGGCGCTGGCGATCAGGTCGCCCCGGCCGACGTCGATGTCGTCGGCGAGTTCGACCGACACCGATAGCGGAGCCACCGCCGTGCTGCGGTCGTCGTCGAGGGTGTCCAGCGCGGTCACCGTCGACCGGGTGCCCGCGGGCAGCGCAACCACCGGGTCTCCCACCCGCAACGTGCCTGCGGCCAACCGCCCGGTGTAGCGCCTGCGCCGGTCGGCCGTGGGCCGGGACACCCACTGCACCGGCAGCCTCAGGTGGCCCGCTTCGGGCTGCGGAGCCGAAAGCTCGATGCTTTCAAGGTATTCCAACAATGCCGGACCCTCGTACCACGGCGTTCGGTCCGACCTGTGCACGACGTTGTCGCCGTGTTTGGCCGCGATCGGGATCACCGTGAGTTCCGCGCCGCCGAGCCGGTCGGCCATCTGCCGCAGTTCGGTTTCGACGCGAGCGAACCGCACCTGGTCGAAGTCGACGAGGTCGATCTTGTTCACCGCCGCGACGAAGTGCTCGATCCCGAGCAGTTTCGCGATCCGCGCGTGCCGGCGAGTCTGTCGCAGCACTCCGGCGCGGGCGTCGACCAGCAGGATCGCCACATGCGCGTTCGATGCGCCGGTGAACATGTTGCGGGTATAGCGCTCGTGACCGGGCGTGTCGGCCAGGATGTAACTACGGGTTGCGGTGGAGAAGAACCGGTACGCCACATCAATGGTGATGCCCTGCTCGCGCTCGGCCCGCAGCCCGTCCGAGAGCGCCGCGAGATCAGCCACCCCCTGCTCGTCGGTCACCGCCTCCAGGTGATCCAACGGCAGGCTGTCGGTGTCGTGCAGCAGCCGCCCGATCAGCGTGCTCTTGCCGTCGTCCACCGAGCCGGCCGTGGTGATGCGCAGTAACTGCCTGGTCATCAGAAGTACCCTTCGCGTTTGCGGTCCTCCATCGCGGCCGCCGAGGTCCGGTCGTCAGCGCGGGTTTCGCCGCGCTCGGAGACAGTGGCCGCCGAGATCTCGGCGATGACGCCGGCGATGGTCGTCGCCCTCGACCGCACCGCACCGGTGATCGTGAGATCGCCGACCGTGCGGTAGCGCACCCATTCGACGCTCGACCTCTCCTCCCCTTCGGGGCGGCCGTACTCGGAGACCGCCAGCAGGATCCCATCGCGTTCGAACACATCACGCCGATGCGCGAAGTAGATCGACGGCAGCTCCAGGCTTTCCAGTTCGATGTAGCGCCAGATGTCCAGTTCGGTCCAGTTCGACAACGGGAACACCCGGACGTGTTCGCCCTTGCGGATCCGGCCGTTGTACAGCGACCACGGTTCCGGGCGTTGAGCCCGCGGATCCCACTGGCCGAACTCGTCGCGGAAACTCAGGATGCGTTCCTTCGCCCGGGCACGTTCCTCGTCACGGCGGGCTCCGCCGAATGCGGCGTCGAAGCCACCGGCTTCCAGGGCATCCAGCAGTGTGCGGGTCTGTTGACGATTTCGCGATGCCCCGGGGCCGGGGTCGGCAACCCGGCCGCTGTCGATGCTCTCCTGGACCGAGCCGACGATCAGCGTGTGCCCATTCCCGGTGACGCGGCGGTCGCGGAAGTCGATCACTTCGTCGAAGTTGTGTCCGGTATCGATGTGCAGCACCGGAAACGGCAACGGCGACGGCCGGAATGCCTTCTCCGCCAATCGAAGCAGGACGATCGAATCCTTGCCGGCAGAGAACAGCAGCACCGGCCTCTCGAGCTCGGCGACCACTTCGCGGATGATGTGGACGGCTTCGGCCTCCAGCACCCGGAGCTCATCGACGTGCGTGTCGTCGGTCCGCGCGACGGTCATACCGGCAGCCCTTCGCGTTCCGCGTCCGCGCGATAGCGCTCCACCCACTCGTCGGAGCGCTGGTCGGCCTGGCGCTCCAGAACGGGTGCGGGTGCCAGCCGGGGATCGAGCCCCAATGCCGCCAACACCGAGCCGACCACCTGGGTGAGATTGCGCCAAAGCACCGGGTACGGCACGTCGATGGGGTCGACGCCCTCTTCCGCGAACCAGTCCCGCCACCCCGCCTCCTGGGCTCGCAGCATCGCCACGACGTGGGCGATCGCGCCGGCGTGGTATTCGGCACGCGCGTCGCGCACCGGATCGGGGCGGCCGCGCCATACCCGCGTCTGAACGGCCCGCCAGAACGAAACCGCCTGGGAAACCACGTCCGGCCGATACACGTGCACGAGCACCGGATCGGAGCCGACGACATCGCGGATGGCGGCCAGCAGCCCGTCGCCGGATCGCTGCGGGAGGTCTTTCGCCCGCTGCAAGAGCAGCGGAGTCTGGTTCCACATCAGCTTGCCTCCCCACACCCCGTTGGGGGTGCGGCCCACCGTCTGGATGTAGTCACGCCAGATCTCCGCTGGCGCCAGGTCGGGTTTGCCTTCGATCAACGGATCGAGCAGGCGCAATATCGACTCGTCGGTCACGCCGGCGAACCACTCACGCGGCTGTGGCGACATGCTGGTCTCGGGCAGGTACTGGAAGAATTCCTGCGGTTCGCCCGCGACCCCGGTGGCCCGCAACGACTCGACGAGCAGGGTGCTGCCGCTGCGCTGAGATGCGAGAACGAGGTAGGCGGTGGGGTGATCGGCCACGCCTGCAGCGTAATGGCAATTCCGTCGAATCGCATATCCAGTGTTATATTCACGACGAATGAAACTATTGTTCGAATTCGCTTTTCATGCCCCGCTCGCCGGCGTCCGCCGACCGGCTCGGACATGTCAATCCATTGATCTGCGCATAGGTCTGGGTATACCGTTCCGATATGCGTGTACCGGCGAATTCGGAGGGAATGACGTCGTTGGTCTTCACCCGCCAATCATTGAGTAGGAGCGCGAATTCCTGGGCCACCGCTTCGACGCTCTCGTCTTCTTTGCCGCCTATGAACAGGTTGTTCCGCTCAGCTGGGTCCGCAACGAGATCATAGAGTTCGCGTTTGGGGCGGGGGCCGTCGATATATGCAGAAACCGCTCTCCCCGACGCGCTTTCCTCGATATCCCGGGGCAAGTCCAGGAGCGGTCGCTGCGCATAATTCTCGATGTAGCTGTATTCTTTTGTCCGCACCGCTCTTATCGGGTCGAAGGAATCATGATACGTCTTCGTCGTGTAAACGGCGGAACGAACCTGGCCGTGGTATTGCAGTAGATTACTCGCGTGGGACAGGCCGTCGACCTCCGCCGGCACGTCGTGACCAAGGAATTCCAGCAGCGTCGGAACCAGGTCCACACCGCTGAACAACTCGTCGTAGACCCGTGGTCGGAGTCGACGTGCCCGCGGTGGACGGATGATCAGCGCGATTCCGGTGCCGGCGTCGTAAAGGGTGGACTTGGCCCGCGGCAGCGGCGGGCCGTGGTCGGTCATGAACACCACCCAGGTGTCGCGGTCCAACCCGGTGTCGTCCAGGGTGTCCAGCAATTCTCCGACCGCGGCGTCGGCAGCCGCGATCGAGCCGTAGAAATCCGCCAAGTCCTGCCGGACCTCGGGGGTGTCGGGCAGATGGTCGGGCACGGTGACGCGCGGCCGGATCGGCCGGTTTGTATCTGTCGTGCGGGTATGGGCGATGGGTCTCGAAGAAGCCGGCGGTGAGCAGGAACTGCCGACCTTGGGTTGGTGCCCCTGCGCAGCCACTCCGTCGCGCTGCTCCACCACGTAGTCGCAGTACGAGTTGGAGACGTCGAACTCCTCGAAACCGAGCCGGGCCGGGAAGCTGGTCTCATGCTGCATGCCGAAAAGCGCCGTCAGCCAACCGGCTTCGCCGATGAGGTGCGGCAAGGTCCGCACCCCGGTCCGGTACTCCCAGCCGTGGTGGGCCAACCCCACCAGTCCGTTGGACTGCGGGTATCGCCCGGTGAACAGCGATCCTCGCGACGGCGAACACAGCGGCGCGGTCGCGTGGGCCCGGGTGAACAGGATCCCTTCCGCGGCGAGGCGATCCAGCCTCGGGCTTTCGACGTCGGTGTGTCCATAGACGCCCAGGTACCGGCCCAGGTCGTGCCAGTGCACGATCAGCAGGTTCTCGCCGCCGCTCACGTCACCCGGTTGTCCGTCCACGCTTGGAGTATCCAGCCACAGCCGCGCACCCGGCAAAGGGGGGCTGCCGTCCGCCGGCACCGAAGTGTATCGAGCGGTTGCGGTTACGGGCTCACGCCCCAGCCGAAAACCCGGGACGTCAGCAGGACGAGCAACAGCGAAACGACGGCGACCACCACCAGTCCGATGACCGCGACCACCAGTGGCCGCCACCCCGTGCGGGCGATCTGCCGGATGTCGGTGGTCAGCCCGACGCCTGCGAAAGTGAGCAGGAAAGCCCATCTCGACACGTTGCCGAGGCTGGTCAGCTGTCCTTTGTTCAGCCAGCCCGCGGTGGCCACCGCCGACACCGCCAGGAATCCCAGCACGAACTTCGGAAACTTCTCCCAGACGAATGCCGCCTTCGCGCGCAACCCGGGGGCTATCTCGTCGGCCTGACCGCGGCCGGCCCAGTAGAGTGCGAAGCCCAGTACCACGAACCCGATCAACGCGTTGCGGGTGGACTTGACCAGCACGGCGATCTTTCCGGCCTCGTCGGAAAACAGGTATCCGGTGGCGGTGGTTTCGGCGGTGTTGTCCACCGCCAGACCCGCCCACAAACCGAACTCGTAGTCGGTGAGCCCGATCGCGTGACCCAGCGGCGGAAGGGTGAACATGGCGACCGCGCCCAGGGCCAGGATCGCGGCGATGGCGTAACTGACCTCGGAATTGCGCGCCCGGATGGCGCCCTTGGCCGCGATGATGGCCGAAACGCCGCATATCGACGTACCAATCGCCAGCAACGATCCGAGTTTGCCGGACAAACCGAAATATCTTGCTGCCAAAAGGATTATCGTGCCGGCGATGGTCATGTCGACGAGGATTTGCAGCAGGCTGGTTGCGCCCAGCTTGGCGATGTCGCCCAGGAGGAACCGCGAGCCCAGCGCGACGATACCGACTTTGAGCCAGAACTCGTAGGTCGCCACGCCAGGGCGGAAAACCCGGTGCAGCCCAACGGTGTTGGTGATCAGCAGGCCGATCAGAATCGCCCACAGCACGTACTCGATGTCGGGCACGGTCCAGCCCTGGTGATGGGCCAGTGCGAGCCACCAACGCTGTGCGTATTTCGCGAGCAGCCCGACGCCGAGCAGAAGAGCAAAACCGGGCAAGTAGTCGACAGGCCGCCTGCTGGTGAAGATGACCTCTTGCGACGTCTCCGGTGGAGTCACCGTGCTCATGGGGTCACCACGGAATCTTAGGCAGCACGTCGGCGATCGCGAGCACGGTCAGTGCACCGACCAATGTGTTCGCCCAGCCGTCGGGACCCAGGCGGCTCAACCCGACCGTGGACCGCCATCGGCTTGCCTGCCGGCCCTGCCGTGGCGTGGATTCCGTCACGTCCGCCTTCCTGCTTCGTCTCGCACGCCACCTACCATTCGATGTCGAAATCGACGACCAGCTCGGCCGGGACGGCCAGTGCCAGTGGGGTGAACCTGCGGGTCGCCTCTTCTCGGGCAACACCTGCGAGCACCCGTCCGCCGTACCCGTCGACCGTGCCGGGCACCGTCATGGTGATCGTCGCCGACGTCGAACCGGGTCGAGGACGCAGGTAGAACCCGGTGCCCGGATGTACGGGTCCGACGATCGCGGAACCATCCGCGTTCACCAATTGCGCGTCACCCGCATCGAGCGCGGCCGTGTCCGTCGCGGCCAACCGGAACGGGCCGACCAGACCGTCCGACACGGTCGCCGTCGCGACAGTCAACCGCGGAGCGGTCGCCTGGGTACGCGCGTTACGGGCGCCGTCGAGCAGGTACTCGTAGAGTCGCACGACACGCTCGGGATTGGCATACCTGCCCACCCCTGCCAACGCGAACGCCACGTCGCGGATTTCCGCGCGCCCGGTGATCACCAACCGGTAGAAGCGATGGCCACGGTTCTTGAGTCCGTACCGGGTCGTCGCGACGGTCGCAGACACCCCCAGCGTCTTGCGGTAGTTCCCGGTGCCGCTGACGGCGAGTCGTGACGCGGCGACCTCGGACCAGTCGTGGCCGTCGGCCGACCTGAACAGGCTCACCATCGCCTCCCCGTCGGCAATGAGATCGACGGTGTAGCTGGACAATTCGCGTGCATCGCCGAATTCGGCGATAACGGCGCCGGGAGTGCGGATGAGCCGTGCCGGCACATCGAGGGGGCGGGTGTCGAGAGCCAGACCGTTGGTGAGGCTCCAGATCGCCGCCTGTGTCGCGGCAATCGCTTCGTGCTCGCTGATGTTCGCCGGTCCCAGCTGACGGCCCGCCGCCCGCAGTCGGCGGCTGAGTTCGGCGGTTCCCAGCCAGGGAAAGGAATTCCGCAGAATCCAGTCGATTTCCACCTCGTGGGCGTGGGCGCGCGTGTTCGGCACGGCCGACCAGGAGTCGATCCGGTAGTGCGACGGAACTGTGGGCGAGACCCCGGTGAAGTCCAGGGAGTACGCCTCCACGTTGGGATTCAGCCGAATCAGGTCGGTGCGCGCGGTGCTGCCGTCACTGAACACGATGTGATCGACGGTGTGGGAGTAGGTGCCACCGCGGTAGCGGGTCAGCCGGGTCAGGTCGACCGTCGGGCGCGGGCGGACCCGGCGGCGGACGGTCACCGTCGGCCGTGTTCGCAGTGGAGTACGCGGTTGTGGGAATGCAGCGGTCATGCCGGGCCGGCTTTCTGGCTCTGAGCGGCGCGGCCCGGCAGGCCGACATGCAGCCGGCGCGGAACCCCGCGAGGGTCAGGGGGTCAGAGAATCAGCGACAACAACAGCGCACTACGAGGCTGCGCGTGAGGAAAATGCGCGGCTGTGCGACCCGATGCATGCCGATACCGTACGTCATTGGCCGCGCTCGCGTGAAATGGTTAGGGTCAGGGTGCGTCTAATGCTGGGCAACCTGGCGTAGTAAATGATGATGCTCTCACCACATACCGAGAGGAACTCTGTCGATGGCAGCGGAACAAAACGAATCGCAGGCACTGGGGGATCAAGCGGCCCGGCAGCTGGCCAACGCCACCAAGACGGTCCCGCAGCTCTCGACGATCACCCCCCGGTGGCTGCTGCACCTGCTGAGCTGGGTTCCCGTCGAGGCCGGCATCTACCGGGTGAACCGGGTGGTGAACCCCGAACGGGTGCTGGTCCACGCCGAGGAGGCCGGCGAGGGCGACCCGCCGCTGCCGCAGACCTATGTCGATTACGAGACCAGCCCGCGCGAATACACGCTGCGCGCCATCTCGACGCTGCTCGATGTCCACACCCGGGTGTCTGATCTGTACTCCAGTCCGCACGACCAGATCGCCCAGCAGCTGCGCCTGACCATCGAGACCATCAAGGAGCGCCAGGAGGCTGAGCTGATCAACAACCCGGAGTATGGGTTGTTGGCGCAGGTCGCCCCCGGGCAGGCGATACCGACGCTGACCGGTCCGCCGACCCCGGACGACCTGGATTCGCTGATCACCAAGGTGTGGAAGACGCCGGGATTCTTCCTCACCCATCCGCTGGGCGTGGCGGCGTTCGGCCGCGAAGCCACCCGCCGTGGCGTGCCGCCGGTCGTCGTCAGCCTGTTCGGCGCCCAGTTCATCACGTGGCGCGGCATCCCGATCGTGCCCAGCGACAAAGTGCCGGTGGCAGGACAGCAAGACCAAGTTCATCCTGGTGCGCACCGGTGAGGAGCGCCAGGGGGTGGTCGGCCTGTTCCACCCCGGCCTGGTCGGCGAGCAGACCCCGGGGCTGTCGGTGCGCTTCACCGGCATCAACCGCTCGGCGGTCGCCTCGTACCTGGTGACGCTGTATTCGTCGCTGGCCGTGCTCACCGATGACGCACTCGCCGTGCTCGACGATGTGGCGGTGGACAAGTTCCATGAGTACAAGTGAGTACCGGTGAGTACCGGTCGTTAGACGCCGAAAGCGACTTGCCGGTCAGCGCGGCCGAACTCGCGGCACTGGCCGGGCAGCTGTTCGCCACCGGAGGCCGGCCCGGACCCGACACGCCGCCGCAGAGCGCGCCGGTGGCGCCCCGCGGGAACCTGCCCGACGTCACGGCGGCGACATCGGCGGCAACCGGAGCCGGTGGGGCGGCGAATCCCCTGACCCCGCCGGCCGGCTTCGCCGCGGTGCCCGGTGCGTCAGCTCCAGTCTTCCCCGCGCCGAGCACTCCCGGACCGGAAGCCGTTCCACCGCAAACGGTTCCGGTCGCACCGCGAGGTAACGCGCCGGATGTCACCGCGGGCCCGGCGATCGGGCACTCCGCCGCGGGGGTGACCGATCCGTACGCCGCCCCCGGCGCGTCCGACTTCGCCGCGTTCGCGGTACCGCGGGGCATCGTGCCGACCATCCCGGGCGTGCTGGCCGGCGGCGTTCCCACCGCCGGGGTGGCGCCGCGCGGTTCGGCCCCGGGTTGGCCCGCCTCGGCTCCGTCGGTCGACCTGCCCTGGCTCACGGCACCCGTTGACTTCCGGTCGCATTCGGCGCCCGGGAACGAAGCCGATTATTACTTCCTGACCGGCCCGGTCCCCAGCACACCGGATGACCACGAGATATTCGATGTCGCCACGCTGCGCGCCGACTTCCCGATCCTGCGCGAAACCGTGAACGGCAAACCGCTCATCTGGTTCGACAACGCGGCCACCACGCAGAAGCCGCAAGTCGGTGATCGACCGGCTGAGCTACTTCTACGCCCACGAGAATTCGAACATCCACCGGGCCGCCCACGAACTGGCGGCCAGGGCCACCGACGCCTACGAAGACGCCCGCGACACCGTCCGGCGGTTCATCAACGCCCCGCGCAGCGAGGACGTCATCTTCGTCCGCGGCACCACCGAGGCCATCAACCTGGTTGCCCATGCGTGGGGCCGCAAACACCTGGGACCCGGCGACGAAATCGTCATCACCCACCTCGAGCACCACGCCAACATCGTTCCCTGGCTGCTTATTTCGCAGCGGACCGGTGCGGTGCTCAAGGTGGCCCCGGTTGACGACGCGGGCAATCTGCTGCTCGACGAGTTCGAAGACCTGCTCGGCCCGCGAACGAAACTGGTTGCCGCGACACACGTATCGAACGCGCTGGGCACGGTCACGCCGGCACACAAGATCGTCGAGCTGGGGCATCGGTACGGCGCGCGGGTGCTCATCGACGGTGCACAGTCCATCCCGCACATCCCCATCGACGTGCAGACCCTGGGCGCGGACTTCTTCGTGTTCTCCGGCCACAAGATCTTCGGACCCACCGGCATCGGCGCTCTCTACGGCACCGAGGAGGCGCTCGCCGAGACGCCGCCCTGGCAGGGCGGCGGAAACATGATCGCTGACGTCACCCTGGAGCGAGCGCTCTATCAGGGGCCGCCCAACAAGTTCGAGGCGGGCACCGGCAACATCGCCGACGCGGTCGGACTGGCCGAGGCGCTGCGCTACGTCGAGCGCGTGGGCATCGACCGGATCTGCGCCTACGAGCACTCACTGCTCGATTACGCCACCCCGCTGCTGGCCGATGTCGACGGGGTTCGACTGGTCGGCACCGCCGACGAGAAGGCCAGCGTGCTTTCCTTCGTCCTGGCCGGCCACGAACCGCTGGAGGTCGGCAAGGCGCTCAACGCCGAGGGAATCGCGGTGCGGGCCGGTCACCACTGTGCCCAGCCCATCTTGCGCCGGATGGGTTTGGAAACCACCGTCCGCCCGTCGTTCGCGTTCTACAACACCTTCGAGGAGATCGACGTGTTCATCCGCGCGGTTCGCCGCATCGCAGAGGGCGGAGTATGACAGCCATGAGCAGCAGAATCTACAACAACGTCAGCGAGCTGGTCGGGCGCACTCCACTGGTCAGGCTGAACCGGCTGACCGAAGGTCTTGGCGCCCAGGTGGTGGCCAAGCTGGAGTTCTACAACCCCGCCAACAGCGTCAAAGACCGCATCGGAGTGGCGATCATCGACGCCGCCGAGGAGTCCGGCGAACTGCGGCCCGGGGGCACCATCGTTGAGGCCACCAGCGGCAACACCGGTATCGCGCTGGCGATGATCGGCGCGGCGCGCGGCTACAAGGTGATCTTGACGATGCCCGACACCATGTCCACCGAGCGCAGGGTGATGCTCCGCGCGTTCGGTGCCGAGATCGTCCTGACCCCGGGTGCCGAGGGCATGGCCGGGGCGGTGTCCAGAGCCAAGCAGATCATCGCCGACACCGACAATGCGGTGGCGGCCAATCAGTTCGCCAACCCCGCAAACCCGGCGATCCACGAGAAGACCACCGCCGAGGAAGTATGGGCCGACACCGACGGCAAGGTGGATATCTTCGTCGCGGGCATCGGCACCGGCGGCACCCTCACCGGTGTCGGACATGTCCTCAAGGCCCGCAAGCCAGGGGTGCAGATCGTCGGCGTCGAGCCGAAGGATTCGCCGATCCTCAACGGCGGCGACCCGGGTCCGCACAAAATCCAGGGCATCGGCCCCAACTTCATTCCCGAAGTCCTCGACAGGTCGATCTACGACGAGATCATCGATGCCCAGTTCGATGACGCCGTCGCGGTGGCCCGCAAACTCGGAACCGACGAAGGCATCTTGGGCGGCATCTCGGCAGGCGCCAGCGTGTGGGCGGCGTTGGAGCTGGCCAAGCGGCCGGAGAATGCCGGAAAGCTCATTGTCGTGGTGGTCCCGGACTTCGGCGAACGCTATATCTCGACGCCGCTGTTCGAGCACATCCGGGAGGGATGACGCAGTGACGCTGTTGTCGGCCATACGCGAGGATCTGCAGAACGCTCGCGTCCACGATCCGGCGGCACGTGGCGATATCGAGAACGCACTGGTCTATTCGGGCCTGCACGCAATCTGGTCCTATCGGATCGCCCACCGCATGTGGGCCGTCCCTGCGCTGCGTGGGCCGGCCCGGATGCTGAGTCAGCTCACCCGTGTCCTCACCGGCATCGAGATCCATCCGGGCGCGTCTATCGGTCGCCGATTTTTCATCGACCACGGCATGGGTGTGGTGATCGGGGAAACCGCGGAGGTCGGCGACGACGTCATGGTCTACCACGGCGTCACCCTTGGTGGCCGGTCTCTCCGTCACGGTAAGCGCCATCCCACGATCGGCAACGGGGTCACCGTCGGGGCCGGCGCGAAAGTCCTTGGGCCGCTGAAGATCGGCGACAACAGCGCCATCGGGGCCAATGCCGTCGTCACCCATGACGTGCCGGCGGAATCGATCGCGACCGGTATCCCCGCGGTTGTACGTGCCCGCACAGAGACGCAGCGCGAACAGGGGGTCGATCCGACCACCTATGTCGATCCCGCCATGTACATATAGGCGGGGTACATATCGGCCCGACCCGACTCGGGCGCCCGATCTACTTCTTGGCCTTGTCGGCGGATGTATCGGACGACAGCGCGGCGACAAACGCCTCCTGCGGTACCTCCACCCGCCCGATGGTCTTCATCCGCTTCTTGCCTTCCTTCTGCTTTTCCAGAAGTTTGCGCTTGCGAGTGATGTCGCCGCCGTAGCACTTGCTGAGCACGTCCTTGCGGATCGCCCGGATGTTCTCGCGCGCAATGATTTTCGACCCAATCGCGGCCTGCACCGGGACCTCGAACTGCTGGCGCGGGATCAACTCCTTGAGCTTGGTCGTCATCTTGCTGCCATAGGCGAACGCCGAATCCTTGTGCACGATGGCCGAAAACGCATCGACGGCCTCCCCCTGCAGCAGGATGTCCACCTTGACCAGCTGGCCCTCCTGCTCGCCGGATTCCTCGTAGTCGAGGCTGGCATAGCCACGGGTGCGTGACTTCAGTGCATCGAAAAAGTCGAAGATGATCTCGCCCAACGGCATGGTGTAGCGCAACTCCACCCGCTCCGGGGACAGGTAGTCCATGCCGCCCATCTCGCCGCGCCGAGACTGGCACAATTCCATGATCGTGCCGATGAACTCACTGGGAGTGATGATGGTGGTCTTGACGATCGGCTCGTAGACCGCCTGGATTTTGCCGGTCGGCCAGTCCGACGGGTTGGTGACAACGACGTCGGAGCCGCCCCCACCTTCCAAGACCACCCGGTAGACGACGTTCGGGGACGTCGAGATCAGGTCGAGGCCGAACTCGCGTTCCAGCCGCTCGCGAGTGATCTCCATGTGCAGCAGTCCCAGAAAGCCGCAGCGGAAGCCGAACCCGAGCGCCACGGATGTTTCGGGCTCATACGTCAGGGCCGCGTCGTTGAGCTGCAGCTTGTCCAGCGCATCACGTAGGTTGGGGTAGTCCGAGCCGTCGACGGGATACAGGCCCGAGTACACCATCGGTTTGGGCTCACGGTATCCGGTGAGAGCCTCCGTTGCGCCATGCCGCGCCGTCGTGACCGTATCCCCCACCTTGGATTGCCGCACATCCTTCACGCCGGTGATCAGATAGCCGACCTCCCCGACACCGAGCCCCTCGCTGGGCTTGGGATCGGGAGAGACGATGCCCACCTCCAGCAGTTCGTGGGTGGCGCCGGTCGACATCATCGCAATGCGTTGTCGCGGGGAGATCCGCCCGTCCACGACCCGGACGTAGGTGACTACACCCCGGTAGATGTCGTAGACCGAGTCGAAGATCATCGCGCGAGTCGGGGCGTCGGCGTCGCCCCGCGGAGGCGGCACATGCCGGACCACTTCGTCGAGCAACTCGGCGACGCCCTCTCCGGTCTTGCCCGACACCCGCAGCACATCCGACGGCTCACACCCGATGATGTGGGCGATCTCACCCGCGTACCGATCCGGATCGGCCGCTGGCAGGTCGATCTTGTTCAGCACCGGGATGATCGTCAGGTCGCGGTCCAGCGCCAGATAGAGGTTGGCCAGCGTCTGTGCCTCGATCCCCTGCGCGGCATCGACCAACAGCACCGCACCCTCACAGGCCTCCAGCGCTCGGGATACCTCGTAGGTGAAGTCCACGTGGCCGGGCGTGTCGATGAGGTGCAGCACGAACTGTTCACCTGCGTATTCACCGCTGCGTACGGTCCACGGAAGGCGCACGTTCTGTGCCTTGATGGTGATGCCGCGTTCGCGCTCGATGTCCATCCGGTCCAGATACTGGGCGCGCATGGAACGCTCGTCGACCACACCGGTCAGCTGCAGCATGCGGTCGGCCAGAGTCGACTTCCCGTGGTCTATGTGGGCGATGACGCTGAAGTTCCGAATCTGCCCGGGCGCGGTGAAAGTCTTGTCGGCGAAGCTGCTGATGGGAATCTCCTGGTGGACCGTGCGGGACACGCTGAGATAGATCGACGGCCTGCCAAGCGTATCGAGCCGACACCCTCGCGGCCCAATCGACGGGTCGCGGGTCGCTTATGCTTGACACCTATGGCGTCGCAGTGGAAGACGTTGCACCAGGTCTTGAAGGTCGCCGAGAACCTGATCAACGAGGCACCAAAGCTGATCCGGCAGCTACAGAACCCCCAGGCCGTACAGCGCACCCTCCAGCAGGGCATTCAGCAAGGCCTCGCGCATGGTCTCAGGCTCGGAATCGAAGCCATCGTGGGCGGGATCGCCCAACCGCAGCACGCCATCACGGCCGGAAGACCCATCACCGACAGCATCGTTCCCACCGCACAGCGCGCCCGCCGCATCGCCTACGCCCCTGACCTCGACGGCCGCGCGGATCCCGGCGAGATCGTGTGGACATGGGTGGTCTACGAAGATGATCCGACGCGCGGGAAGGACCGGCCCGTGCTCGTCGTGGGCCGGGACCGCCGGACGCTCCTCGGGCTGATGCTGTCCAGTCAGCATTACCACGCCACCGACCCTGCCTGGGTGGGGATCGGTGCGGGACCGTGGGACCACGAGGGTCGGCCGAGCTGGGTGCGACTGGACCGCATATTGGACGTCCCGGAGGAGGGGATCCGCCGAGAAGGTGCAATTCTGGCGCGGGACAGGTTCGACGTCATCGCCACCCGGCTGCGCAGCCAGTACGCGTGGAGTTGATGCTGCAATACCGGCTCGCGCCACATCGCTGTACCACCATGGCTCGCGCCACATCGGCCTACTACCGCGGCTCGCGCCACATCGGCCTACTACCGCGGCTCGCGCCACATCGGCCAGATCGTCGGCCCACCGCCCGGTATTTCGACCTCACCGGTGACCTCGAAACCGAAGCGCTCGTAGTACGGGACATTGTCGGGGTTGGTCGACTCCAGGTATGCCGCCGCGTGCTCGGCGTCCACACGATCCAGGCCCGACCGCATCAGCGCATGACCGTAGCCCTGCGCCCGATATGTGGGGTCGCTGCCGATGACCGCCAGGTACCAATGCGGGTCCGCGGGGTGATGCCGCTTCATGAGCTGGGCGACCTGCCTGCCGCGGGCGGACTCCGACCCGAACACACGAAGCAATGCGGGAATCATCCGCAAACCCACGGACTGGTAGGCGCTCCACTGCGCGGGCGGGGCCCACAACGTGGCAGCGGCCACGCTCGGTCCGTCCGCGGAGACCTCTGCCCCCCCGCCGGCCAGATAACGGTGACGGGCAAGCGCAGCAAACAAGATCGGGAGTCCCTTGGCTCGGCGCCCGGGATCCGGCAGTATCCAACTCATCACCGGGTCGTCAAAGAATGCTCGGCCCAAGACGTACGCGAGTTCCTTGACGTCGGCCCGGTGTGCCTGCTGGACGGCGATCATAACCACGCGTCCCACCTTTGCACAGGTCAACCCTGAGTGATGTACGCCTGAAGTAGTTGACGCTCGGTCTGGAGCTCGTCCATCCGGGTCTTGACGACGTCACCGATGCTCACGATCCCCGCCAGCCGGCCATCCGCAAGGACGGGGATGTGGCGCACCCGGTTCTCGGTCATCAGTTCGGACAGGTCGTCCACCGACGAGTCGGGCCCGCAGGTCGCGATGACGGACGTCATGATCGCCGACACCGACATGCGCAACACCTCAGTCCCGTGTTCGTGCAATTTGCGCACTACGTCACGTTCGGAGACGATGCCCACAACCTCTCCGGCTCCAGCCACAACGACCATCGCGCCGATGTTGTGGCCCGCGAGCCCGTCAAGCAGCTCGGTGACCGAAGCACCGGGAGCGATCGTCGCGACTTGTGCACCTTTGTTGCGAAGCACCTGTGCGATGCGCATCATCACCTCCGCTATGTGACCGTTTTCACAGTCCAGGCTAAGTCGATTCGAAACATAGTGGAAGAATCAGCGGCGCGTGTCAGCCTTTCGAATCCGCAGAGTGCTCCCGCTCGGCGCCCTTGACCAGCAGGCTCGAAATGAACAGCAACGAGCTGCGCAGGAAGGCGCGCATGAACCGGCCCGTTCCCGGCACTCCCTCGGTGAACGTGGAATGCCAGCGAACATCGGTGCCCCCCGACGCGTTCGGGGTGAATGTCACTTCGGCCAGGTAGTCCTTGGCCGGGCTCTTCGGCCCCACAACCGTATAGGCGTGTCGACTGTTGGGCACGTAGTCGACGGTCTTCTCCAGCATGAGCATCGGCCACATCCCGACCTTTCGGATGGCGCCCACCCCGGCCGGCACCGGTTCGCCCTCCTGCGCCCAACTGGAATGCATGATGATCGGGCGGCCCCAGTCCTTCCAGTTGGCGCCGTCCGTCCACATCCGGAACAGCGTCGCGGCCGGAGCGGTGCTGGACCGGTTGATCTCGAACGAGAACTTCTTTTCCGACATATCGGCCTCCGCACAAGGGTGACATTTTGTGTTGCGGCAGACCATACCCCTAAGCGCAGACGCTCTCGCCCGGATTCGTCATTGGCGTCGACTGGAATCTTCGGCCACGTCGGACATCTGTGGGCGCCGAAAGGCCGCCCTGCCTTTCATGCCAGCCGGGTGATTTCCACCACCACGTCGAGGTCCGTCGATCCCTGACCAGAATAGATGCCCTTCAGTGGTGCCACATCGGAATAGTCGCGGCCGACGCCCACACTGATGTACTGCTCGTTGATCTCGGTGTCATTGGTGGGGTCGTAATTCCACCAGTCGCCGGTCCACGCCTGAATCCATGCATGGCTCTGACCGTCGACGGCGTCGCCGATTTTCGCGTCGGCCTTGGGATGCAGGTACCCCGACACGTACCGAGCCGGAATCCGCATCCCGCGCAACAAAATGAGTGTCAGATGCGCGAAGTCCTGACACACCCCTTTGCCCTCGCGAAGCGCGTCGAGGCCCGACGAGTGCACTCCTGTGGTGCCCGCCACGTAGGTCAGCTCGGCCTGTACCCACCGGGCCGCTTCGATGACCGCTCGCTGAGGTTCGTTGTACTTGGCGATCCGGCGGCCCACGCGCTCGATGCGCTGGCTCTCCGGTGTGTAGTGCGTGCCGCCGAGCACCTCGTCGAAACGGTCGAGCACCGCCGCAGACCCAAGCTGTTCCCAGCCGATTTGGCCATCCGGCATTTCAGGCTGCTCGGTTTCCACCACCGAGGACGCGGTCACCTCCAGTTCGGTGTGCGGCGCGTGCAGATCGAAGGACGTCACCGCCGTCCCCCAGTAGTCCACATACCGGTACTGACGCGTCGCCGGAACGGTCTCCACGCGATTGAGGATGACGTTTTGCCGCGAATCCGAGCGCGGGGTCAGTCGCGCCTCGTTCAACGACGCCGTGACCGCCGACTTGTAGGCATAGCCGGTCGAATGGACCACCCGCATGCGCCACATCAGATCTCACCTTCTTCGATCGCCAGCGCTCCGCTGCATCCGGCATCGGTCCACGCGACCCAGGGCGCCGAGTGAAAGTACTGCAGCGTTAGCGCTTCTCCGACGTCGAAGCATGTCTGTTGCAACTTCGCCAGACGTGTCTCCAGGGAGTCGAGCACGACACCGGGCCGCAGGAACTCCAATTCACTGCGCGCTCGGCCCAGCAGCCGCTGCGCCTCCGCCGTGGCGCCGAGGCGGTTGTGGGGACGGTTCAGCAATTCGTCCAGGTTATGTTCGGCCAGCCTCAGGGAGTAGAACGCCGACCTGGGGAAGAGCCGGTCCAGCAGCATGAATTCGACGACGCGAGTTGCGTCGAGCACACCACGATGGGTGCGCAGGTAGGTGTCATGGGCGCCGGCCGATCGCAATACAGTCACCCAGGCCGGCGATGACGCGCTGTCCCCAACGCGCGACAGCAGCATGCGTACCGTCATGTCCACCCGTTCGAGTGCGCGGCCGAGCACCATGAAGCGGTAGCCGTCATCACGGGACAGGGTCGAGTCGGCCAGGCCCGCGAACATCGCTGCCCGGCCCTCGATATACCCCAGGAACTCGTGCGGCCCGAGCCTGCGCGCGGCCCTTTCCCGTTCCGCCAAGGCGTTGTAGGTGGTATTCAGGCACTCCCACATCTCGGTGGAGGTCACTTCGCGCGCCCCGCGCGCGTTTTCCCGTGCTGCCGAAATCGCGTCCACGATCGAGCAGCCGCCCGGGGTGTCGCGGCTGAAAGCGACCAGATCGGTCAGCGACCATACGTCCAGCGGCTGCTCGGGCGGTTCGATACCCAGCACGCGCAACAGCACGCGGGACGTCCGATCGGGGTCGACGCTGGAATCCTCGAGCAATTGATGAACGACGACGTCGAGAATGCGGGCGGTGTCATCGGCGCGTTCGACGTAGCGGCCGATCCAGTACAGCGATTCGGCGTTACGGACCAGCATCAGTCCATCACCGCCTGTTGTTGTTGTTGCTGCTGCTGTTGTTGTTGTTGTTGGGTCGAAGAACCGTCCACGCCCTTGGCTTCCCTGCCGGTTCGTGCGTTTTTGGCGGTCTTCTGGGATGTCCACGGCGCTTTCTGCCCGGCGTTCGGCAGCGACCGCACCACCTGCGCCGCCGCCAGTTCGCGATCACCCGTCGACGCCCGGGACGCCAACACCCAGGTGTCCTTCGAACCGCCGCCCTGGCTGGAGTTCACCACCAGGGATCCTTCGGGCAATGCGACTCGGGTCAACCCGCCCGGCAGCACCCACACGGCATCGCCGTCGTTGACCGCAAACGGACGCAGGTCGACGTGACGGGGGGCCAGCTTGCCGTCGATCTTCGTCGGCACCGTGGACAGCTGGATCACCGGCTGAGCGATCCAGCTCCGCGGGTCGGCGCGGATCTTCTTGGTGATGGCCGCCAGTTCCCTCGGACTGGCGTCCGGGCCGAAGACGATGCCGTAGCCACCGGACCCTTCGACCGGCTTGATCACCAGTTCGGCGACACGGTCGAGAACTTCCGCGCGCTCGTCGTCCAGCCAGCAGCGGAACGTGTCGACGTTGGCCAGCAGCGGTTTTTCACCGAGGTAGTACTCGATGATGGTCGGCACATAGGTGTAGACGAGCTTGTCGTCGCCGACACCGTTGCCCACCGCGCTCGAGATCACAACGTTGCCGGCCCGGGCGGCATTGAGCAGGCCCGCCACTCCCAGAACCGAATCCGGGCGGAACTGCATCGGATCCAGGAATGCATCGTCGATGCGCCGGTAGATCACGTCGACCTGGCGTTCGCCTTCGGTGGTACGCATGTACACCGTGTTGTCGCGGCAGAACAGGTCACGGCCCTCGACAAGTTCGACGCCCATCTGGCGGGCCAGCAGCGAATGCTCGAAGTACGCCGAGTTGTAGACACCCGGTGTGAGCACGACGACGGTTGGATCGGCCTCGTTGGTGGCGGCGGCGTTTCGAAGCGCGCGGAGCAAATGCGACGAATAGTCGCCCACAGCTCGGACCCGGTGTGTCGCAAACAGGTTCGGGAAGACCCTGGCCATGGTGCGACGGTTTTCCATCACGTAGGACACACCGGACGGCGATCTCAAGTTGTCCTCGAGCACGCGGAAGGTGCCCTGCCTGTCGCGAATCAGATCGATGCCCGCGACGTGGATGCGTACCCCGTTGGGCGGCACGATGCCGACGGCTTCCCGGTGGAAGTGCTCGCATGAGGAGACCAGTCGACGGGGCAGCACACCATCGCGCAGAATCTCTTGCTCGCCGTAGATGTCGTCGAGATACATCTCCAGGGCCTTGACCCGTTGGGTGATGCCCTTCTCCAGACGGGACCACTCCGCTGCGGAAATCACGCGGGGCACCAGGTCGAGCGGGAACGGGCGTTCCTCCTGCCCGGAGAGCGAGAAGGTGATGCCCTGGTCGATGAATGCCCGCCCCAGCGCGTCGGACCGAGCCTCGAGGTCGGAAGCATCCGACGGCACCAACTCGGCGTAGATGCCCTTGTAGGGCCCCCGGACACTGCCCGCCGCGTCGAACATCTCGTCGAAGGCGGCGGCGTACCCACCCCGGGTGTTGTAACCGTCGAAAATCTGCTCGTAGGTGTGTGGCACCCCCGAGCTGCGCGACCCGCGGCCGGTCTCGCTAGGCAAAGTTCGCAGACTCACGACTCACATGCTGCACCAACTTGTCCAATTCGGCAGGACAGGGCGAACCCTGGGTTGCGCCGCTTTGGGAGTTCGCACGTCGGACTGGTAACCTGAGCAGTCGCTGCCCGCCGTCGGGCGACCCATCAGCTTGGTAAACGAAGGAACTAACGCGTGGCCAACATCAAGTCGCAGGAGAAGCGCAACCGTACCAATGAGCGCGCCCGACTGCGCAATCAGTCGGTGAAGTCGGCGCTTCGCACGGCTGTCCGCGGGTTCCGGGAGGCGATCGAGGCCGGCGACAAGGCCAAGGCAGGCGAATTGCTGGTGTCGGCCAGCCGGAAGCTGGACGTGGCCGCAGGCAAGGGCGTGATCCACCAGAATCAGGCGGCCAACAAGAAGTCCGCTCTGGCATTGGCGTTCAACAAGCTCTGAGCCGGCTTCTCCAGGTCCATCACCGACCCCGCGTCGCCAATTCGGCGACCCGGCGTACGGCGCTCTCCAGGGCATAGTCCGCGTCCGCCGCCGCACCCTTGACATCTGCGTTCAGGGTCGCCACCAGCCGCATCGCGACTGCGACGGATTCCCACGACCAGCGGCGGGACTGTTTCTTTGCTTTCTGTACACGCCACAGCGGCAGCTTCAACTCGGCAGCCAGCCGGTAGGCATCGCCCTCCAACGGTCCCACCCGTGCGATGGTGTGCAACGCTTCGGCAAGAGCATCGGCCAGGACCACCCGCGGTTCACCGCTGAGCATCGCCCAGCGCAGGCATTCCGAGGCGCCCTCCACGTCACCATTGACCGCCTTGTCAGCGATATCAAAACCCTTCACCTCGGCCTTGCCGCTGTGATACCTGCGGACCGCCCGGGCGTCGACGTGCCCGTCGGTGTCGGCGATCAACTGCGAGCACGCTGAAGCAAGTTCGCGAAGGTCGGAGCCAACGGCATCGAGTAGGGCCGAGACCGTGTCGTCGGCGATCTTGGCCCTGTGCGCCCGGAACTCCGCTCGGATGAAGTCGGCACGCTCGCCGGCCTTGGTTATCCTGGCGCAAGGATGGACCTCGGCGCCGACCGCACGAAGCTTGTCGACCAGAGACTTTGCCCGGCCACCGCCGGAATGTACGACCACCAGCACCGTGCCGTCAGGCAAGTCGGCGGCGGCGTCCTCGATGAGGGCAGCCGCCTCCTTGCCCGCCTCGGCCGCCGCTTCCAGCACAACGACCCGCTCGTCGGCGAACAGGGAGGGGCTGAGCAGTTCGGCAAGCTCGCCGGTGCTGATCTCACCTGCCCGCAGCCGGTTCACCGGTACGTCTTCGGTACCGGCGTCAGTACGGGCACGCTGCACCACAACTCTGATCGCCCGATCGACCAGTAACTCTTCGTCACCGAGGATCAGGTGCAGCCGTCCGCTCACCCGACGATGGTTTCACGAGCCGCCGACACCAGGCTGAGACCCCCTAGCCCGCGCACCCAGTCCACCACAGACCATGCGGTCACCAGCGCCGCGGCGGTGACGGCCATCCGCCGGGACCGGGCGCGCCACAGCAGCCCGGCTGCGGCGATCGCCATCCCCACCACGACGGCACCCGCGGTCCCCGATGGGACCGACACCGTCGCCCCCGGCATCCGGGCGCACGACCGTGCCACTGTGAGCAGCCACCACAACTCGGGTCCGGTGAACCGGATCAGCAACTGGGCAGCGGCCGGCCAGGTTGTCGACAGCGCCGCCGCTGCGGTGCCCAGTACGGTTATGGGAGCCATGACTGGCGCTACGAGCACGTTCGCGGCAATAGCGACCATGCTCACGCTGCCCGCGATGGCGGCGATCAGCGGTGCCGTGACCACCTGGGCCGCCGCTGCCACGCAAACCGCGTCGGCGACGGGTTTGGGCCAGCCGCGGTCCACCAGCCGTCTTGACAAACCGGGAGCAAGAACAATGAGTGCGGCCGTTGCCGACACCGACAGCGCAAAGCCGACATCGACAGCCAGTTGCGGAGCGACGATCATCAGCACGATCACCGTTGCGGCCAGCGCAGGGATGGCCTGCCGGCGGCGCGACGTCACAATGGCCAGCAGCGCGATGGCACCCATGACGGCAGCGCGAAGGACGCTTGCCGTCGGCTGCACGACCACGACGAACGCGGCGAGCACCGCCGCCGCCAGCACAACGGCGACGCGGGGGCCGAGCATCCCTGTCACGAACAGCACCGTGCCGCAGACGATCGTCACATTTGCGCCGGAGACAGCCGTCAGATGCGTCAATCCGGCGGCACGGAACTGAGCCGTGGCCTCGGCCGTCACGGCAGAGGTGTCACCGAGGACGAGTGCGGGCAGCATCGCAGCCTGGTTTGCCGGAAGCGCTGCACGGGCATCTCCGGCGAAGCCACTGCGTATCGCGGCGGCAACCTGCTGTATCGCGGACATCGAACCCATGACCGGTTCCCCCGTGGCGATGAGCGTCGCCACACTGAGGTCGCGCCGCCGCGGCGGGCTGATGCGTGCGCGGAACCACATCGGCCGTCCTGCCGCCGTCTCGGCGAACCGAACACCTGACGCGAAAACCGTTACCCTGCCGTGTGTTTGATCCCCGCCGACCGTGTCCAGGTCGGCTTTGAACATCAGTCGGCCGCTACCCACTACACGAGGACTCTCGGTCGGCGTAGCCGTCACCTCGAGCACGGCACCGAATCGCGAAACCAGCGGGTGGCTGCGAATCTGGTTGTCACGCAAGGTGATCGACAACCCGAAGAGTGCACCCACCGTACAGATTGCGAGCAACCCTGCGCTCAGGCCGGCCAGCGATCCGGGAATCCGCAACCGCGCCGCGAGCACCGCCAAGGCCATGAGGGCGAACCCGGCTGCAAGAATTGGCCCGAGGGGGCACAGTATGCCGACGGCCGTCACCAGCCAGCAGGTCAGGGCGGCAGGGACGAGCCGTACATCCAGGATTTCCCCATCGACCAGCGGACGGGCGCTCACACCCGAACCAGTGGGCGCAACCTGTCCAACCTTGCCGGGCCGATGCCGTCGACTTCGGACAGTTGGTCGACATTGGAAAAAGGTCCATTCTTGTCGCGCCACGCCACAATTGCCGCGGCGGTCACCGGGCCCACACCCGGCAGCGCATCAAGCTCCTCGGCGGTGGCGGCGTTGAGATCCAGGGGCGTCGCCGGGGAGTGGCTTTGCGCGGCGCCGCCCTGGTCACGCGCCGCACCGGTGCCGCCGACCGAGCTCCCCAGCACGGCGGGCCCTCCTGCCAGCGGAGCGATTCCCACTGTCACCTGCTCACCGTCGTCCAGCCGGCGTGCCATGTTGAGTCCGATATTGTCTGCTCCTTCAATCGCTCCACCGGCCGCCGACAGCGCGTCGGCAACGCGCGCCCCCGGGGTGAGAGTAACCAGTCCCGGTGTCTTGACCAGTCCGACGACACTGACCACGAGTGGTTGCCCGGCGACGGGGGAGGAAGAGCGGACTCCGGCATTCACGGACGGAACGGGTTGCACCGGAGGCAGTTTCGCCGATAGAACCGGTGCGGGCTGGGCGCGTACGAGGGTGAACACAGTGACCAGCACCGCGATCGCGGCCACCGCACCGAGCCCGACAGCACCCGCGCGGCCGGGATCAGCGCGCAGGCGCGCCACCCAGCCTCCGGCGGGCCGCACTTCGCCGTCGGGCAGCCAGCGCGACAGCGCCACATCGTCGGCAAGATCGTGACCAACATCGTGGGCAACATCGTGGGCAACATCGTGGGCAACATCGTGGGCAACATCGTCGGCATCGAGACCGCTACCCGACGATCCCGGGGACCCGGAAAGGCGGCGATTCAAGCGTTCCGCCGGCAGTTCGGTTCGCATGCCACGAACGTATGCAGGCCGGCCGTCCGTCGCGCTCGCACGGAACCGTATTCGGTCCAACCTGTGGATCGCGGGCCAAGTGGGGAAGATCGTTGCCAGTTGACCCGGAAACCGCCGGCCGTTCGCCGGCCGCCGTAAGCTGGTTCTAACAAGCCCAGCGGGCTGAGGAGACGACGTGATCGAGCAGCGGCACCGGATCAGACGTCTGACAGCGGTCTGTACGTTTGCTGTCGTAACGTTGGCCGCACCCGCCCTTCCGCTTGTGGTCGCGTTACCCTCGGTGCACGAGATCGCGGGCTGCCCGGGCGGACGGGGCGGGGTGCTCGTGGGAATGCAGGTGCTCGGCGCCTACACGGACAACTGCGACTTGGTGGTGCAGCCGCCGCCCGCAATGGGAGCGGCTCCTAGCGCCGGCGCAATCATCGCGTGTCGCGATTTGCCGGGCTGCCTGCCGATGTTCGTCAACAACCCCGGCTGGGTGCGCGTGCCTCATGTCGACACCAGGGTGCGCAGCAGCCGATAATCGCTATCGCGGCGGGTCACCCCGCCACGCGAAGCTGTTGACGTATTTGCCCATGTCCCCGGCAATCTCCAGGTTCGCGCCCGACGGTAGCCCCGGCCCGAAGTCGGGCCCGAACTCGCGGTAGGGGCCCACCGCGCCGGCCACCAACGCGAGGCCGTCCTTCACGGCGACCACCACGATCACCCGCATCCGCACAAAGCTGGAGTGGGCGCCCTGCGGCCAGAAATCGGCCACCGCGCCGTATCCGGGCTGGTAACCGACCATCGCGTTGGGGATCGTGTAGGCGAAATGGACGTCCGGGAATCTTTTTTTCACAAGGTCAGTGGCGATCTCGCGGGGGCTGCGCCCATCCGCGGGCTCGCGGAACAACTGCAGTTGGCCGCCGTCACCGACGAGCAATTCCGCGGTGACGCCGCGGTCACTGTGCGTTATCCGGTAGGCCGACCCCGGCGCGGGGTAGGAGACCGAGAATGAGCCGTCGACCGCGGTGTATCGGGGATTCGTCTCGATCGGCTTGCCGGTGGGCGGCTTTCCGCAGTTGGGTGGACAGGCATACCGCACCGGCGGCTTGGCGATGGCCACCGAAAGAAAGCCGAGCACCAATGCCACTGCGGCCAGCGCGACAGCCCAGCCGCCAAATGCCCCGCGTTGCGACGCGCGGCGGCGCCACACGGCGTATGAGCGCGCGGGTACCGCATAGCCCGGCCGTGTCTCGATCGCGGGATCGTCACTTCGCGCCGGCGTGGGGCGGTGCTGCCTGCGCGCCGCGCGCGACGACCGCGACGTAGCCCGTGCCGCCACCCCACAGGCGGGACAGAAAGGCATGTCCGGCACGACATCCCCGCAATAAGCGCACAGAATCACCTGATCCGCCATCACGTTGCCGTGGTCTTCATGCAGCAACGCCAGATGCAGGCCGACCCGGAGCAGCAGCACGGCCACCCCAGCAAGCAAGATGTGACAGACGAGCTGGAACCACTGGGGAACGGTCTTGACGTCGACCAAACCGAGACACAAATGAACGAGCAGGATGCCGATGCCGAACAACGCAAGCGCCACCGGCACCGCCGCGGCAGGTTGGCCGGCCTTTCCCGGCGGCCGCTTGAACCACATCGCTGCGCCGATCAGTCCGCCCGCGGCCATCGCCCCCAGCGGCACTGCCCACCCGCGGATACCCGCCTCAACCAGCAACCCGAACAACGGGCGGCCCCGGTTGATCAGCCCGACGGCCAACTGGGGGGTCAGCTGTGTCAGTGTGGCAGCGCCGGCGAACGACAACGCTCCCAGTGCGCCGATCATGAAGCCGTCCAGCGATTCTCGGCTCGACCGTTTGGTCAGCCGAACGATCACCGCGGGCATCGTCAGCAGCACCATACTGGCGAGCGGGATGCCCAGCCCCTCCCGCAGCAGGCGGGACAACGCCAGCCCGCCCTGCAGGGGCACGCCGTAGGACTGCGCAACCATCTGGCCGGTGAACAACACCCAGCCGACGCCGAGGACCACGCCCGACAACGAGGCCAGCAGCAGATTGCTCAGGGGCAGATCTCGGCGCGCGTCGGATTGGTGCATGTAGGTGACGAACAGCAGCGGCAGCCCCACAGTACCCACCGCGATGAGGCAGGCGGGCATGCGCAGCACCGAAAACACGATGAGCGTGGCCAGCACCGCTAGCAACGCTAGCCGGAATGGTCTACGTGACGCCGGCGGCAGGTGCGGGAACAATGAGCTGCCCAGCCACGGTCTGAAGAGGTGTTCACCTGGTGCGGCCCCGAAAGCGTACCGCCGCAGCCAGTCCGGGCCGTCGCCGGGGTGTGGTTGATGACGTGCTCCGCACAGTCCGCAAAACTCCGCGGCCGGCACCTCGACCTGGCATACCCGGCAGGTCATGGTTGCCACGCCGACGGGCAGATCCGCCACACCAGGCCCGTTGGTCATGGCATGCTTGCCTGCGCGATGAGGAGATTTCGCACCAGGTTGTCGGCATCGGGTGTGCCGAGCCCGGTGGCCAGGTCATAGCCCGGTTGCGCCGAAGCGACCGCATTCCCGCCCAGGGTCACGTCCCGGAACGACTGCAGATCTGCAAGGGCGGCCACTCGGTAGAGCAACGGGTTGAGGTCACCGAGCAACCGTCCACGGTTTGCCAGTAGGTACTGATTCATGACCGCCGCCATGCCGGCCCAGATCGGGGCCGCTTGCGATGTGCCACCGCCGATGAGCACTTGCTGGCCGAACACGATCTTGGCCCCCGTAAATGCGTCCGCGACCGCGGCGACGTCCGGGGTCAGCCGCCGATTCTGGTCATCACCGGGCATCACGCCGCGCTGCCAGTCAGGACGGTCGAACAATGCCGATACGCCGCCCCCGGTGCCGTGCGACAACGGAACGTCGAACCAGGCCTGCTCGGCGAGCCAGCCTCCGCCCTGGTCGGTGGACAACGTGGTACCACCGACATCGGTCATCTCGGGCAGCGACGCGACCGCGTCCAGTCCGATGTCGTCAGGTCCCGGCGGAGCCGACCAGTCCTGTCCCCCTTTGCATTCCAGCCCTGCCAGGTCGCCGCTCGCGTTGAACGCCGTGGTCCCGTGCGAATGAGCGGCCACCAGTGCCGCTCGTACGGGCGCGAGATCGGCCGGCGTAAGCAGCTTGTCGCAGCCCCACCCGATGGAAAAACTCCACACCGCGCCCGGAAACTGCCGATCTGCGGACTCCATCATCTGGGCGATCTTCTCGTAAGCGCCATCGCCGCTCACGGTCGGGCGGGCGTTGACGTACACCTTCTGTGCGTCCGGAGCTATCGCGTGGGCCACCTCGAGATCCATGGTGGCTTCGCCGGTGCGCTGTACGGGCATGTCCCCGACGACCACGGGCGTGAACTTCGGCAGGTTGAAAGTCGAACTGAACAAGTCCAGATCGGCCTGATCGAATCCGTCGAAGGCGAAGACGACGATGGTGGACCCCTTGCCGGTGAAACCCGCCGAAGTCAGGGGCGCCACGTTGTAGACGTTGCGCAGATCCGACGGCGTCAGCCCCCGGTCAGGAACATCGATGGGCAGAACCGGCGGCCGGGAGTCGTGATACGGGGTATACCCGAGAATCCGACCGAGGCCGGCAACCACGTTCCGCAGCGGCGCCGGCACGACGGGTTGCTGCGGAGACGCGTAGAACTCCTGGCCACGACTACCGCGGTAGTCGTGTACATCGACACCGAAAGCCGCACCGACATCGGCGGCCGCACCCTCCACGATCGCCCAGCCGTCGCCGGGATTCCAGCGTACGGACAGTCCCCGCTCCCGGGCCCAGCCCATCAGATCCACCGGCGCCTCGACTCCGGAGAGCTCTGCGGTCAGTTGAGCGTCACGCACCTGCGATGGACCCAAATCCGTTGAGGCGGTGAGCAACCGACCCAGCGGCCCGACGATAGTCTGCGGGCCGACTATTGCACCACTGACTGCACCACTGACGAAGCGCACCGAGCGCAGGTCGACCGAAGCAACGAAGCCCGCCGCCAGCAGCGTCACCATCGACAATACTGCCGCTGGACGG
The DNA here is from genome assembly GCA_963846905.1 of uncultured Actinomycetota bacterium. Classification (GTDB taxonomy): domain Bacteria; phylum Actinomycetota; class Actinomycetes; order Mycobacteriales; family Mycobacteriaceae; genus Mycobacterium. The sequence continues at coordinate 74,531 of CAWJYB010000007.1, read as the reverse complement.
GCCCAGCCCCGCGTAATCGGCCTAGCCGGGCTCAGCGGTCGGCGCCGGCGGCGCCTTGACCGTGGGTGAGAACTTGTTGGGACCGTGTGGATCGAGGCCCTTCTCGGTCGGCTCGACCGGCGGCGGAGTCGTCGTCGTGGTCGTGGTGGTGGTCGTCGTGTCGGTGGTCGGCGCTACCTTTTTCTCTTCGCCGGCACAGCCGGACAGCGCCCCCATACCGGCGATCGCGAGCACTCCGATCCCGGCTGCTAGCCGACGACGAGCCACATGATGAGCATTCATTCGGTTGTCCTTATCTGTCTCCGACCTGCGTGTGCACCGGTCGAACAGCCCAATCTTAGCCCGCCAGGACAAGACGATCGCACATGGATCGCTGCGGGCTGAAATGGTTGGGCAAACTGCGGGAGAATAGCGACTGCCGCTATCGCAACCGCCGGGGTGAGGCGGCGGACAACCCCGGGCCGGGCACGCGTCCGGCGGGTGTCCATACTCGCAGAAAATGTCCGCCGTTCAAGGAGTGCCGATGACCGACGCCCGCACTGCCCGCCCCCTCAAGGTGATCCAGTGGACCACCGGCAACATCGGCCGCCGATCGCTGCACGCGATCATCGGCCGCCAAGACATGGAATTGGTGGGCGTGTACGCGCACGGCGCGGACAAGGTGGGCAAGGATGCCGCCGAGCTGGCCGGCTGGCCGCAGCCAACCGGCGTGAGGGCCACCAACGACATAGATGCGCTGCTGGCGCTGAGGGCGGACGCCTGCTGCTACAACCCGTTGTGGCCCGACATCGACGAACTGGTACTCCTTCTCGAGTCCGGCGTGAACGTGTGTTCCAGCGCGGCCTGGATAACCGGTGGCAAGCAGACGCCCGACGACCGCCACCGCATCCTGACCGCATGCCAGACGGGCAATGCCAGTATCTTCGGCAGCGGGGCACACCCGGGTATGACCAACCTGGTCGGCATGGTGCTCTCCGGAGCATGTGAACGTGTCGACGAAATCCGCATCACCGAATCCGTCGACTGCTCCACCTACGAATCCGCGGGTACCCAGACCGCGATGGGATTCGGCCGGGATCCCGCCACACCGGGGCTGGCGGAGAGCGTCCGCAGAGAGAGCGAGGTGTTCGCCGAAGCGGCGGCGATGATGGCAGACGCGATCGGCGCCGACCTGGACCGGATCACCTTCGACGTCGAGTTCACTCCTGCCACCGGGGATTCCGACCTCGGCTTCATGGCGATCCCTGCCGGCACCGTGGGCGGCGTCTACGGCTATCACCGCGGATGGGTCGGCGACCGCAACGTCGTTTCGGTCGGATTCAACTGGACCATGGGCAACCAGGTCGTTCCACCGAAGCCATTGGCACACGGGCACGTAATCCAGGTGTTCGGCGTGCCCAACATGAGGACGGTGCTGCACTGTCTGCCGCCCACGGACTGGACCGAACCCGGTTTCATGGGGCTCGGCATGATCTATACCGCCATGCCGGTCACCAACGCCGTCCCCGCCGTGGTCGCCGCGCAGCCCGGCATCGTGACGCTGGCAGACCTTCCGCCGATCACGGGCAGGTTCAGGAACTGACGTCGTCCGCAACGTCGACAACGACCCCCAACGCACCCGCACCGACGTGCAGCGCCAGCACAGGGCCGAGATCGGTCACAATCATCTGCCGGCACGCCGGCAGTCGCTCCGCAAGCGCATCGGCCACTGCGGCTGCGGCTTCGGGATCGCAGACATGGTGTACGGCGATTGCCGCCGACCGCTCGCCGACAACGCCGCATACTTCGTTCAGCATCGCGGCCACCGCTTTAGTGGCGGTTCGGACCCGTTGCGCCAGAACCAGTTTGCCGTTATCGATACGCAACACCGGCTTCAGCGACAACGCGGTACCCAACCAGGCTGCCGCACCGCCTATCCTTCCGCTGCGCCGGAGATTGTCCAAGCGGTGTACCACGATGTAAGCATGGACACGTCGCACCGCGGAGTCGGCCTGGGCAGCCACGGCGCGCAGGTCTGCCCCCGTCGCGGCCGCCCCCGCCGCCGCGAGTGCGACGAAACCGGTGCCCATGCCCACCGACCTCGAGTCCACGACGCACACCCGTGCGCCGAGTTGCTGTGCCGCCTGTTCGGCGGCGCCGAAGGTGCCCGACAACGCCGCCGAGATGTGCACCGCCACAACACCGTCGCCGCCGCTGATTGCCAAGGCCCGCTCATACGCGGCGCGCAGCTCGATGGGGGTCGCTCCCGCGGTGGTCGCGTACCGGTTGTGGGTATCGGGGGGAACCTCGTCCACACCGTCGCGCAGGTCTTTGCCGTTGACCAGGATGTGCAAGGGCACCACCTCGATGCCCCGTGAGCGGGCCAGTTCGGCGGGCAACCGGGCGGAAGAGTCCGTCACGACGACGACGGGCATCCCTCAGCCACCCGGACCCAGCACGGGCACACCCGCCTCGGCAAGAGCCTTGAGCATCAGCTCGGCGACCGCGTTGTGTGCAGTGAAGTTCCAGTGGATACCGTCCGGGTTCGCCCGTCCCGCATAGATCTCTTCGGCGACAGCTTCTTTCAGGTCGACCAAGGCAACGTCGTGCGCCTGCGCCCACTCTCGTATCGCCACCACTGTACCGGCCCGTCCACGATGAGACCGGCCGTACGTGTCGGCGATGTGCACACTGGGCAACGACGCCACCACCGGTATCCCCGGTCGGTTGAAATCAATTGCCGCTCGGGTCATTTCAAGATACTCGGCGGTCAGACGCGGAGGCAGGGCGGACCGGGCCACACCGGACAGTCTCGACTGCAGCCGGCCGTAGCCGTCACGGATCCAGCGCCGCAACCAGGGCGGGCGGATGTAGCGGATCAGTTCACGCATCGCCGTCGGCAACGGCGAAGGCAGCGAGTCCATCCCGCCCGTCGCGAAGATCACGGCCCCCGCTCTGGGCAGCGCGGCCCAAGACCGCGGATCCTGCGTCGCCGCCCACCATACGTCACGACAGGTCCAGCCGATCCGGCCGATCAGCTCGAGATCCCAACCAAGTTCTGCAGAAACGATATTCGGCCAGATTCGGGGATCGTCGGACGGCAGTCCCCCGGCGGGTCCGTAATAGGACAACGAATCGGCGAATACCAGCAGCGTGCTGCCGACCCCGCCCGCCGTTGGCGCCGCTTCACAAGACATCGTTGGCGACCTGGGCCGAGGCGTTCCATACATCGAGCCGCCATCTGACGCCGCCGGCCGGCGCGTCCGCGACGGAGTGCCCGGACAACTGAACCCAGCTGGCGTTGCCCATTCCGCCAAGGACCGGCCAATTGTCGACCGGAATCGCCAGCAGCGCCGCGGTCAGCGCGGCGATCAAGCCGCCGTGCGCCACGAGCACCACCGGACGGTCGGAATCATCTGTCCCCCAGTCGGTTTGGCTGTCGACTAGCTCGGCGACCAGAGGCATACTCCGGGCGGCCACGTCGACGCGGCTTTCACCGTTGTGCGGTGCCCAGCGGGCATTCTCACGCCAGGCCAGCCGGGCCCCGGGGGCTGCTGCTTGGTCCACCTGTGTATGGGTCATGCCCTGCCAGTCGCCCAGATGGGTCTCACGCAATCGGGTGTCGATCTGCACTGCGAGGCCGGTCCGTTCCCCGAGCGCCACCGCGGTGTCATAGGCCCGGCACAGGTCTGACGACACGATCAGCAACGGTTGACGCTTGCCCAGCACTTCGGCGGCGGCGATCGCCTGGGCACGCCCGAGATCGGACAGATCGGTGTCGAGCTGGCCCTGCATGCGGCTCTCGGCGTTGAACTCGGTCTGACCGTGCCGCAACATGACCAGCCTGCGGACCCTCATGCGCCTGCCTCGTCTCGTGCCTCCGGCAGATCCACCGGCACCAGCGGGCAGTCTCGCCACAACCGGTCTATGGCATAGAAGTGACGCTCGTCGCGGTGCTGGATGTGCACGACGATGTCAACGAAATCCAGGAGCACCCATCGGCCCTCACGGGCGCCTTCGCGGCGAGCGGGTTTGTAGCCGGCCCGGCGCATCTTCTCCTCGACCTCGTCGACAATGGCGTTCACTTGACGATCGCTGGCGCCGGACGCGATCACGAAACAGTCGGTGATCACCAGCTGTCCGGATACGTCGATCACAACGACGTCCTCGGCGAGCTTAGCGGCGGCGGCCCGGGCGGCCACCTCGCTCATCCGGACAGCTTCGGCGGATGCGGTCACCGGCCACCCCCCGGTATCGCGCCGACAGGGGCGTGCCGGTAGAGACCGCGCTTTGCGACGTACTGAACCACCCCATCGGGCACCAGGTACCAGATCGGTCGCGACTGCGCGGCACGCTCACGGCAGTCGGTGGACGAGATGGCCAGCGCGGGGATTTCGACGAGGCTCAGGGCGCCGGATGGCAATGCGGAACTTGCGTCGGAGATGTGTTTACCGTCCAGTTCGAACCCAGGCCGGCTGACGCCGACGAAGCGAGCCATCGAAAACAGGTCCTCCCAGTTCTGCCAGCTCAGGATGGAGCTCAACACGTCGGCCCCGGTGATGAAGAAAAGCTCGCCGTCAGGGTGGAGGGCTCGTAGATCGCGCAGCGTGTCCTTGGTGTAGGTGGCACCTCCGCGGTCGATGTCGACACGACTGACCGAGAACCGCGGGTTTGCCGCCGTCGCGATGACCGTCATCAGATATCGGTCCTCGGCAGCGGTGACATGGCGGCCCTGTTTTTGCCATGGCTGTCCGGTGGGTACGAAGACCACCTCGTCGAGCCCGAACCGGTCGGCGACCTCACTGGCCGCGACGAGGTGGCCGTTGTGGATGGGATCGAACGTCCCACCCATCACGCCGATCCTGCGCCTGGCCTTTTGCACGAATAGCCAGCTTACGGCAGAGGTTGCTGCGACTCCGGTGCGAGGGTTGGTGCCATTGCCGGCCGACAATACGTCGTCGAAATGGACGTGATGCAGGAAACGTCCGAGTGACCACCTGCAAGACGTCAATCTCGACGGTACACACCACCGCCCTACACCGGGAGGAACGTGTCGATCACCGACGCCAGCTGCTTGGCAGAACGGCATTCGTGCATTGGGATGACATCGGCGTAACGCGGCGCCGCCGAATCCCCGGTGCCCCACAGATGCTTCGGTTCCGGGTTGAGCCAGTGCGCATGCCGGCTGGCCGTCACCATGTGGTCGAGCAGCTCGGTCTGCGGGTTGCGGTAGTTGGTTCGGCCGTCTCCGAGCACCAGCAACGAACTCCGCGGGGACAGCACACCGGCGTAGCGGTCCAGGAAGGACACCAAGGCGTGCCCGTAGTCGCTGTGCCCGTCCCGGGTGTAGACGCCCGCCTCGCGGGTGATGCGCTGAACGGCGACGGCCAGATCGGCTTCGGGCCCGAACATATGGGTGACCTCGTCGGCGGTGTCGATGAAGGCGAAAACGCGCACCCGGGAAAACTGCTGGCGCAGCGCGTGTACCAGCAACAGCGTGAAGTGGCTGAACCCGGCAACAGACCCTGAGACATCGCACAGCACAACCAGTTCCGGCCTGGCCGGGCGCGGCTTGCGCAGCACCATGTCGATGGGGACGCCACCGGTGGACATCGACTTGCGCAGCGTCTTGCGGACATCGATCTGCCCGGCTCGGCTCCGGCGGCGGCGGGCCGCCAGCCGGCTGGCCAGCATCCGCGCGAGCGGTGCGACAACGACACGCATCTGGCGGAGCTGTTCGCCCGAGGCCCGCAGGAACTCGACATTCTCCGACAGTTGCGGGATTCCATACATCTGCACGTGATCGCGGCCCAGCTGTTCGGCCGTGCGCCGCTTCGTCTCGGCTTCCACCATTCGTCGAATCTGCGTGATCCGTCGGGCGGCAATGGCTTTGGCGATCTGTTCCTGCGAGGGAGTGGGCTCGTCGCCGTACGGCGCCAGCAGGCCGGCCAGCAGTCGGCCCTCCAGTTGGTCCAGCGCCATCGCCTTGAGCGCCTGATAGGACGAATAGGACGGACCACGGCCGGACGTGTACCGCCCGTACGCCTCGACGATCCGGGCGATGATGGCCGCCAACCGGTCGTCCATGGCGGCCAGATCCTCGTGACGGGTGAGCAGGTCGAGCAGCATCGCGCGCATTGCCTCGGCATCTCCCGTCGGGAGATCGCGTTCGTCGGATGGCCCACCTTCGTCTGCGGTCACGACCGCCGTTCTGGCACCCAGCGCGGCAGGCCACCACAGGTCGAACATCGCGTCGTAGGTGCCGCGGTGGTCGGCGCGGCGCAGCAGTGCGCATGCCAGCCCCTCCCGAAGCACGGCGCGGTTTCCCAGACCGAGTGCGGCCACCACCTTGCCGGCGTCGACCGTCTCGGAGGGCCCGACGGCGATGCCCTGCCCGCGTAGCGCCTCGACGAAATCCACCAGGTGTCCCGGCAAGCCGTGCGGCGCCAACGGCTGCGGAGGCCGGGTTCGCCGGGCGGCCATCAGTTGAGCCTCAACTCCCCCGCCGCCTTCTGCTGATCCGACTGATGCTTGAGGACCACGCCGAGCGTCGCAGCGATGGTCGCGTCGTCGATCGTGTCGAGCCCCAACGCCAGGATGGTTCGGCCCCAGTCGATGGTCTCGGCGACCGACGGCAACTTCTTGAGCTGCATGCCGCGCAGTACACCCACGATGCGCACCAGTTCCTCCGCAAGCGTTTCGGGCAGTTCGGGCACCCGCGACAGCAGGATTCGGCGTTCCAGGTCCGCGTCGGGGAAATCGATGTGCAGGAACAGGCAGCGGCGCTTGAGCGCCTCGGACAGTTCCCGGGTGGCGTTGGAGGTCAGTAGGACGAACGGCGCCCGGGTGGCCGTGATGGTGCCCAATTCGGGGACGGTGACCGCGAAATCGGATAGCACCTCGAGCAGCAGGCCCTCGATCTCTATGTCGGCCTTATCCGTCTCGTCGATCAGCAGCACCGTCGGTTCGGCGCGCCGGATCGCGGTCAGCAACGGCCGCGACAGCAGGAACTCCTCGCTGAACACATCGTCTTTGGTGCGGTCCCAGTCGTTGCCGCCCGCCGATCCGGCCTGAATACGCAGGATCTGCTTGGCGTGATTCCACTCGTAGAGTGCGCGCGCCTCGTCGACACCTTCGTAGCACTGCAGGCGGACCAGACCCGAGCCGGTGCATTGCGCGACGGCACGCGCCAATTCCGTCTTTCCTACACCGGCCGGACCTTCCACCAGCAGGGGCTTGCCGAGCCGGTCGGCGAGGAAAACCGCTGTGGCGGTTGCGGTATCGGGCAGGTAGCCGGTTCGGGCCAGTCGGCGCGCGACGTCGTCGATGTCGGCGAACAGCGGCACGGATCGCACGGGGTTGGCCGGGACTGCGGGTTCATCCACCGCGGGTCCTCCTTCTCAGGCGGGTCTGATGTGACCGTCCCCCCAGACAATCCACTTGGTCGAGGTCAGTTCGGGCAAGCCCATCGGCCCCCGGGCGTGCAGTTTCTGCGTGGAAATGCCGATCTCGGCCCCGAATCCGAACTGCTCGCCGTCGGTGAACGAGGTCGCTGCGTTCACCATCACCGCCGCCGCATCGACGTTCTCGGTGAAGCGTTGGGCGGCAGCAAGATTCGTGGTGACGATGGCTTCGGTGTGGCCGGTGCCGTACTCATTGATGTGCGCGACGGCGCCGTCGACACCGTCGACCACGGCGACGGCCATGTCCATCGACAGGAACTCCGCGCGCAGTTCGTCCTCGGACGGGTCGGCGTGCACGGTGACGCCGGCGTCGCGCAGCGCGCCCAGCAGTCGCGGCAGCGCCGTGCCGGCGATGGCCGCGTCGACCAGCAGCGTCTCCGCCGCGTTGCACACACTGGGACGGCGGGTCTTGGAGTTCAACAGGATTCGTTCGGCAACGTCGAGATCGGCCTCGGAGTGCACGTATACGTGGCAGTTGCCCACACCAGTCTCGATGGTGGGCACCAACGCGTCACGGACGACCGCGTCGATCAGCCCGGCGCCACCACGGGGAATGACGACGTCGACGAGTCCACGCGCCTGGATGAGGTGGGTGACACTGGCGCGGTCAGCGCTGGGCAGCAGCTGCACCGCGTCGGCCGGTAGGTTCTCGGCGGCCAGCGCGTCCCGCAGCCCCGACACCAGGGCCTCGTTGGAACACGCCGCCGAAGAGCTCCCCCGCAACAGCACGGCGTTGCCCGACTTGAGTGTCAGCCCGAATGCGTCGACGGTCACGTTGGGCCGGCCTTCGTAGACGATCCCGACCACCCCCAGCGGAACGCGTTGCTGCCGCAGCCGCAGGCCGTTGGGCATGGTCCGGCCGCGCAACACCTCGCCGACCGGATCGGGCAGCCCGGCGACCTGCCGCAGCCCGGCGGCGATGCCTTCGACGCGCTGCGGATTGAGCGCCAATCGGTCCAGCATCGCCTCGGAAGTACCGGCGGCGCGCGCATTTCCGAGGTCCGCGGAGTTGGCCGCCAGGATCTTCTCGACGTTGCCCAACAACGCGTCCGCGGCAGCGTGCAGGGCGCGGTCTTTGACCGTCGTGTGCAACGTGGCAAGTTCCCGCGCGGCGACGCGGGCACTCTTGGCGGCAGCGTGGACGTGCGCGCGCAGGTCGGGCAGTGTCGCTGCGGGCAGGCTCACTGGCCCAGCGTATCGGGTGTTCGGTGGGTTGGCCTGGGCGGGTGGCGGGGTGTGCGTGGTGGGCAGCGGTGAACGTGGATCTGGTGTTCGAGGTCCCGGCGCTGCCGGGGCCCGGAATTACGATGCTCGCTTCGACGGTGCGCACCGGCCCCCGGGGGAAAGGGCGGAACCCAGGCGATGGCTGCGGAGCCATCTCGCCTGAGCGGGGCGGGCGCAAGGTGGCCGGGCAGTCCGGCGACGGACCCGAAGGCGGCGGATCGATCGAAGGGGAATCCGGAGGCGACATCCCGAGCGTGACGCAGCACGGCGGTGGACTGCTCTAGCGCGACACAGCTCGTCCGAAATTCATGACCGGGGGATATTGCGCTCGATCTCATCGAGCCAGATTCGTGCCGACATGTCCGACGGGGCGCGCCAGTCACCCCGCGGCGAAAGCGCCCCGCCGGACGACACTTTCGGGCCGTTGGGCAACGCCGAACGCTTGAATTGGGAGAACGAGTAGAACCGCTGGACGAAAACCTGCAGCCAGTGCCGAATGTCGTCGAGTGAGTAGGACGGTCGCTTGTCCGGCGGGTAGCCCGGCGGCCAGTCACCCAGTTCGGCGTCATGCCAGGCATGCCAGGCCAGGAAGGCGACCTTCGACGGCGGGAATCCGTTGCGCAGCACCTGGTACAGCGCGAAGTCCTGCAGCGCAAAGGGGCCGACCTTGGCTTCGCTGCGCTGAACTTCCTCGTCCTCGCCCACCGGCACCAACTCCGGGGTGATCTCCGTTTCGAGTACCGACTGCAGCACCTCGGCGACCGAGTCCTCGAATTGGCCCGAGGAGATCACCCACCGGATCAGGTGCTGGATAAGTGTCTTCGGCACACCGCCGTTGACGTTGTAATGCGACATCTGGTCGCCGACCCCATAGGTCGACCAGCCCAGCGCGAGTTCGGACAGGTCGCCGGTGCCCAGTACGATGCCGCCGCGTTGGTTGGCCAAACGGAAGAGGTAGTCGGTGCGTAGGCCTGCCTGCACGTTCTCGAATGTCACGTCGTAGGACTTCTCGCCGCGCGCGAACGGATGGTCCATCTCGGTGAGCATCAATGCGGCGGTGGAGCGGATGTCGATCTCTTCGAAGACGACACCGAGCGCTTTGCTCAGCGCGATAGCGTTTCCTTTGGTGTGTTCCCCGGTAGCGAACCCGGGCATGGTGAACGCGAGAATGTCGCTACGCAGACGCCCTAGGCGGTCCATCGCCTTGGCGGCCACGATCAGAGCATGGGTTGAGTCAAGACCGCCGGAAACACCGATGACAACCTTCGGGTGGTTCAGCGCGCGCAGGCGCTGTTCCAGCCCTGAAACCTGAATGTTGTACGCCTCGTAGCAATCCTGTTGCAGCCTGGCCGGGTCCGACGGCACGAACGGGAAGCGTTCGACACGCCGACGCAACCCGATGTCGGCCGCGGGCGGGTTGAGCGTGAACTCGACGTTGCGCAGCGCACGCCCGTCGGCGTCGGCGGTCCGGCGGTTGTCGTCGAACGTACCCATCCGAGATCGCTGCGCGCGCAACAGGCCCACATCGATATCGGCCACACTGCGCGCCGCGCCGCGGGGGAAGCGTTCGGATTCCGCCAGCAACAGGCCGTTCTCGTAGATCATGGTCTGACCGTCCCAGGAGAGGTCGGTGCTCGACTCCCCTTCTCCCGCGGCGGCGTACACGTAGGCGGCGAGACACCGCATGGATGCCGAACGGGCCATCAGCTTTCGATCGTCGGACCGGCCCACGGTGATCGGACTGCCCGACAAATTCGCCAACACGGTCGCGCCGGCAAGCGCCGCACGCGCGCTGGGCGGTATGGGCACCCACATGTCCTCGCAGATCTCGACGTGCACGACGAATCCCCGATAATCGGCCGCGCGGAACAGCAGGTCTGGCCCGATTGGAACATCATTGCCGCACAGTGTGATAGAGCCGCGCACATCGTCGCCGGGAGCCAGCTGCCGACGTTCGTAGAACTCGCGATAGGTTGGCAGGTACGACTTGGGGACGACTCCCAGCGCGCGGCCGCGGTGGATCACCACGGCCGCGTTGTATACGCGATGACGGTGACGCAACGGCGCACCCACCACCAGAACCGGCAGCAGATCACCTGAGCCGATCACGATTTGGGCGATCGCCGATTCGACGGCGTCAAGCAGGGTGTCCTGCAGTAGGAGGTCTTCGATGGAATAGCCCGACAACGTCAGCTCCGGGAACACCGCGAGCCCAACACCCTCCTGGTGGCATTCGCGTGCGGTGGCCAGCACCGCCTCCGCGTTGGCGGCGGGGTTGCCGATGGCGGTGTGCAGCGTGCACGCGGCGACCCGCACGAACCCCTGCCGATAGGCAGAATAGAAGCTCACGATCGTCATTGTCGCAAAGCCGGCGACGGCACCGGCTGCGATACATGAATCCGAGCCCATCGGCACCGCGGGCGACGAGGCCGCATCCTGGCTAACCTCGATCTGGTGGATGCTCGATGCCGGCGATGGGCAGCCACACCGCCACGGCATCGGAGTGCTCGGGCGACCCGCCGGCCACGACGAACGCGCTCTACCGCTCCGCGACTCGACCTCGAACGGCACTGCACGCACGGCCGCAGCGGTTGACGTCGATCGCGTTCACCTGCGCCGAGTACCGGCCGCCCGCTCAGGCCACCTCGTCCGTCCACACCGTGAAGTTCGTCAACGTGCTGGGGCCGAACGAATTGCTCAGCGCGACGTCGGCGGCGTCGCGGCCGCGGGCGATCAGCACCCGGCCGATACGCGGCATGTTGTTGCGGGCGTCGAAGGTGTACCACTGCCCGCCGAGGAACACCTCGAACCAGGCAGCGAAATCCATCGGCCCGTACGGCGGCGGCATCCCGATATCGCCGAGGTAGCCGGTGCAGTACCGCGCCGGGATGTTCATGCAGCGGCAGAACGCCACAGCGAGGTGCGTGTAGTCCCGGCAGACGCCGACCCGCTCCTCGAAGGCCTCCAGCGCGGTCCGGGTCACCCGGGCGTCCATATAGTCGAACGCGATGTGATCGTGGACGTAGTCGCAGATCGCCTGGACGCGCGCCCACCCCGGCGGGACGTGCTCGAAGAGATTCCACGCCGTCTCCGACAGCCGGTCGGTTTCGCAGTACCGGCTGCCGAGCAGGAAGACCAGCGTGTCCTCGGGCAGCTCGGGCACCGGAATCTGTTGGGCCTCTGGGACAATGACATCGGGCAGCCCGGAATCGCTGACCACCACATCGGCGGTGATGCGGGTGCGACCGGTGGGCGCGACAAGGCGGGTGCACCAGTTGCCGAACGGGTCGCGGTAGGCGGTCAACGGGACCGACGGATGCACCACCACGTCATCGCGGCCCAGCAGGTCGGACACCCGGGTGAAGTGCACGTTGAGATTGAGGATCATCGGGGTGGGCTTGGGGCATTCGAAGACTATTTCGAAGCCGACGCGTATCTTCACAGTTTGTCTCCGATGCTCTCAAGGGGCGGTTCTGCGGGGATGGCCGTGTGCAAGGAATCGATCAGTACCCGCCGCATGGTCGCCCACTGGCACCCCGCGGCGAAGACGATGCACTGGTTGACCTCCAGTTCGATCCCGACATAGTCGCACTGCGCGAAGCGCCGCCGCAGGTGCGAGGTCAAACCGTCCCCTTTGCCGGCGTAGGGGTAGTTGCGGCGCACACGAAGGTAGCGATCCTGCACCGCCAGGGCGTCCTTCCAACGGGCACACAGCTGCGCCTCCCCGCTGCGCCCGGGGTCATAGAGCAGGCCGACGTCGGCTGTGCGCACGATGCCGTGGAGTTCAGGGGTGAAGCTGTGCGACGAGATGTGGACCACGCGGTGGCCCTGCGAAACAGCCTGCACGACAAGGCGTTCGATCCGATCACGATACGGGGTGTAGTGCTGCCCGACGATCTGCGCCCGGGTCTGCGCCGGCGCTCCGCGGGTCGCCTCCGAGAAGAGTTGCCGATGCCCGATCGAACGATTGAGATCGACCAACAGCCGGGTCACCGTCGACGTCACCAGCGGCGCATGCCGGGCGGCAGCGAGTTCGTTGGCCATCACCAGCGCACCCGGGTCCCAGCCGCGGTGGGAGTCCAACAATTCGCCGTACCCGCGAAAGAGCGGCCGGTAAGGCTCGGGCACCAAGTTGCCGCCGTGTTCGCAGCTGATGACGAACGTGTCCACGGATCACCAGCGCAGCTGCGGTAACTGGCTGAACACCCGGCGTGTGCCCTCGGCCCACGCCATGGCGACGGCGGTGAAATACGGGTCGTCCTCGTCGAATCGACGCCGCAAGCGGACTTCGAGACCGTCCCGCTCGTAACAGATCAGGTCGATCGGCATGCCGACCGACAGATTGCTGCGCATCGTCGAATCGAAGGACACCAGTACACATTTGGTCGCGTCTACAAGCCGCGTGCCGGGTGTGAGCACGCGGTCCAGGATCGGCTTGCCGTATTTGGTCTCACCGGTCTGGAAAAACAGGGTGTCCGTCCCCGCTTCGATGAAGTTGCCCTCAGCATAGATCCGGAACAGCCGCATCGGCTCACCGGCGAGCTGGCCGCCGACGATGAACGAGGCGTTGAAGCCGATCTTGTTGCCTTGCAGGTACTCACCGTCGCGCTGTTCGGTCTCGCGCATCGCGTCCGAGACCAGTCTCGCGACGTCGAACATGGTCTTGGCGCCCATGATATTGGTCTCCGCGGCGCCGGCGGCGCAGCGCTGTGTCAGCACGCTGATGATGGCCTGAGTCCCGGCGAGGTTCCCCGAGCTCAACAGGGCGATAACCCTGTCACCGCGACGTTCGAACACCGTCATCTTGCAGAACTTCGCGACATTGTCGACGCCGGCGTTCGTCCGTGAGTCGGAGGCGAAGATGATTCCCTCGTCGAGCAACACACCGATGCAATACGTCAATGGATGCGCCAGTTGTTCATCAGAATTCCCCGTTCCTAAGGCCGCGTGGATTCTGACTGAAGCAGACGTGCATGCGAGCGATTCCCAATTCGGTGTTGTCCGCGCCGAGAAAGGCCCAGCTTACGCCGCTGCGTGGCACCGGGCACCCGCAGTGATGCCCGCTGCCCACACCTCGACGCACCTGACGCACGATTCGCTCGACGACTCGGCCCGCGCCCCCTTCGCTTGGGGCACGGAAGGTGGCCTCGTTCAGAGCCTTCCTAGACAGCCACCAAATCGTCGGCGTGGACGACGGTGCGCCGCATCTCGGCGGGCAGCTGCGAGGTCGGGCGGCCGATGATCTTCGCCAGTTCGGCAGCGTCGTAGGCGACGACGCCGCGGGCAACCATCGCCGCGTCGGGTCCCCGGAGTTCGACAACATCACCTCCGAAGAACCGTCCCGACACCGCGGTGATCCCGGCCGGCAGGAGGGACCGCCGCTGGCCGACCACCGCACGCACCGCACCGTCGTCCAATGTCAGGGCTCCCGCCGCTTCTGCGGCATGGCGCACCCAGAATTTCCGCGCTGACATTCGAAAGGGTCGGGGCGCGAATACCGTTCCGGGCGAAGCGTCCGACAGCGCGGTGGCAGCCTCGGCGGCGGCTGCCAGGAGAACCGGAACCCCGGCGTCGGCGGCCAGCAGCGCCGACGACAGTTTCGACGCCATCCCTCCGGTGCCCAGGTGGCTGCCACGGCCGGCCGTCACCGAGCTCCAGATCGGCCGGACCGGTCACCTCCGATATGAAGCGCGCGTTTCCTTTTCGGGGATCACTGTCGTAGAGCCCGTCGACGTCGCTCAGCAGTATCAGTGCTTCCGCACCGACCAAGTGGGCCACCAGCGCCGAAAGCCGGTCGTTGTCACCGAAGCGGATCTCGTTGGTGGCGACGGTGTCGTTCTCATTGACGATCGCGACGGCGTGCAGGGCCCGAAGCCGGTCCAGTGTGCGCTGCGCGTTGTTGTGCTGGACGCGCATCGAGATGTCGTGAGCTGTCAGAAGAACCTGCCCCACAGTGCGGCCGTACCGCGCGAAGGACGCGCTCCACGAATTCACCAACGCGACCTGCCCGACACTGGCGGCAGCCTGCTTGGTCGCCAGATCGGCGGGGCGCCGTGACAAACCTAGTGGTTCGATACCTGCGGCGATTGCGCCCGAGGACACGATGACCACATCGGTGCCTGCCCTCATCCGGGCCTCGATTGCGTCAACGAGGACCTCGAGGCGTCCCGCGTCGAACACACCGTTTGGCGTGGTCAACGCGGTCGTGCCGATCTTGACGACGATGGAACGCGCAGTGCGCACAGCGTGGCGGTGGGCACTCACCGGCCATTGCCGCCGTTCTCGCGGCGTTCGCGCCGAGCCGTCTTCCGCTCCGCGGCACCCACGCGATCAGTGCGTTCCAGCCGCACGTCGGTCCCACGACCCGAGAGTGGAACGTCGATGCCGGCGGGTGTCTGCGGCTCCCAGTCGAATGTCATGTCGGCGATGGTCACCGCACAACCGGATTCGGCACCCAAGCGGAACAGTTCGTCCTCGACACCGAGGCGGGCCAGTCGGTCGCCGAGGTAACCCACCGCCTCGTCATTGTCGAAGTTGGTCTGAGCGACCCAACGTTCGGGTCGGACACCGCGCACCACAAAGCCGCCCTCGTGATCCGGCTCCACCGAGAAGCCGGTCTCGTCCACCGGGATCGGCCTGATCACGGGACGTCGCGGGGCCGGCGCGGGCTGCGCGGCACGGTGAGCCGTCACCAAGGTCCACAGCGCGAAGGTCAAGGGCCGCAGTCCTTCCCGACTTACCGTCGACACCTCGAAAACCGGCCAACCGCGCTCTTCGATGTCGGGACGGACGAATTCAGCCAGTTCTTTTGCGTCGGGGATATCGATCTTGTTGAGCACGATGGCGCGGGGACGGTCGGCCAGATCACCCAGTAACGAATCACCTTGCAGCGTCGGCTGGTATGCCGCAAGCTCGGCTTCGAGTGCGTCGACATCCGAGATCGGATCGCGCCCGGGATCCATGCTTGCGCAGTCCACGACGTGCACGAGCACCGCGCACCGTTCGATGTGACGCAGAAAGTCCAATCCCAGGCCACGGCCACGGGAGGCACCGGGGATCAGCCCGGGCACATCTGCGACCGTGAACGTGTGCTCCCCAGCGGACACCACGCCGAGATTGGGAACCAAGGTTGTGAAGGGATACTCCGCCACCTTAGGCTTTGCGGCTGAGATCGCCGACACCAGCGAGGATTTCCCGGCCGACGGGAACCCCACCAGACCGACGTCGGCGACCGTCTTGAGTTCCAGTGTGAGCTCACGCTCTTCGCCCTTCTCACCGAGCAGGGCGAAGCCGGGCGCTTTGCGGGCCCGGGACGCCAAGGCGGCGTTGCCCAGACCGCCCCGGCCACCGGCGGCGGCTTCAAACCGCGTGCCCGCACCCACCAGATCGGCCAACAGCCTGCCGTGTTCGTCCAGAACAACGGTGCCGTCGGGCACCTTCAACTCGAGGTCGGCTCCGGCAGCACCGTCGCGATTGCCACCGGCGCCTTGCTTGCCGGAGGGCGCGCCGATGTGGGGATGGAAATGGAAGTCCAGCAGGGTATGTACCTGTGGATCGACGACCAAGACGATACTTCCCCCGCGGCCGCCGTTGCCGCCGTCAGGTCCGCCGAGGGGCTTGAACTTCTCGCGGTGAACCGACGCGCAGCCGTTGCCACCGGCGCCAGCCCGCGCATGGATCACCACGCGGTCCACGAACCGGGGCATCGGCGTTCCTTTCGGGCATTACACCCGCGAAGCTCAGCCCTGAACCGGGACGATGTTTAGGGTTTTACGTCCGCGCTTGACACCGAACTCGACCGCACCGGCAGCCGTCGCGAACAAAGTGTCGTCACCCCCGCGGCCGACGTTCACCCCTGGGTGGAAGTGGGTTCCGCGCTGGCGGACCAGGATTTCGCCGGCCTTGACGACCTGCCCGCCGAACCGCTTGACGCCAAGCCGCTGGGCGGCCGAGTCGCGACCGTTACGTGAGCTGGACGCGCCCTTCTTGTGTGCCATGTGGTTCGCTCCGTCGCTAATTGATACCGGTGACCTTGAGCACCGTCAGCTGCTGACGGTGACCCTGGCGCTTGTGATAGCCGGTCTTGTTCTTGAACTTGTGGATGCGGATCTTGGGGCCCTTGGTGTGCTCGAGCACCCTGCCGGTGACCGACACCTTCGCGAGTTCCTCGGCAGCGCTGGTCACGCTGGCTCCGTCTACGACGAGCGCGACCGGCAATTCGACCTCCGCGCCCGGTTCGGCGTCGATCTTCTCGACCTTGACTATGTCACCGGCTGCGACCTTGTACTGCTTGCCCCCGGTCTTGACGATTGCGTACCGGGTACCTTCGCCTGCCATTGCTGCCTGGTCCTTCGTATCAACGCGCGGGTGTTGCGCGGCGCACGCCACCCGTGGGCCGCGAGCGCTGGGTCTTGGTGCAGGGCACAAAGTGCCCGCTGTCGCCGGTTTCGGCCTGGCGACAACTGCTCAAGGCTACGTGACCCATTGGTAGAGGGTCAAACCGCGCCGGGTCATCGCTCGTGGCGCGGTGGGCCCGCCGGCCTGCGGCCGCGCGGCGACGACGGGGCCGGCCGAATGCGGCGACCAGGCCAGGGCTGTCCTCATGGTCGCCTCCCCCATGGGAATGCACCTCGTCGGGCCCGTCCTCGGTATCAGTGTCTTCCATCTCCCTGTCGACGACGTCGTCGTCCTCGCCTTCCTCGGTTTCCTCGAGGCCTTCCTCGGGGTCCTCGTCGTCGTCCTCGTCTTCCAAGTCGATGTCTTCGATGTCGTCGTCGTCGTCGCATCGGAATCGTCCTCGTCGAGGTCGACGTCAAGTTCGTCATCCTCGTCGGACTCGGATTCGGACTCGACATCCACGGTCAACTCCTCGACTGCCGAATCCTCGTCGACTCGATCAGCAGAATCCGCCGACTGTTCGGCGCCCTCGTCGAAAACCTCCCCGGCCTCGTCGGCTTCGGCGTGTCTGCCGTTGGCCGCCGCCATCGCTTTGAACATCGGGTGATCTCCGCCGGGGTGGGCATGAACCTTGCCCATCACCGTGGTGCTGTCGTCGGTTGTCCCCTTCACCGTGGTGCTGTCGTCGGTTCTCCCCTTCACCTTGGTGCGCCGACCGCGCCGGCCACCGCCCGACTCGGTCTTGCGCACGGGCGCCGCCGCCGAGTTCACGGGATCGGTGTGCAGCAGAATGCCGCGTCCCCCACACTGGCTGCAAACCGTGGAGAACGCCTCGACCAGACCGGTTCCCAGGCGCTTTCGGGTCAGCTGAACCAAACCGAGCGAAGTGACCTCGGACACCTGGTGACGGGTCCGGTCACGAGCCAGCGCCTCGGTGAGCCGGCGCAGCACCAGGTCGCGGTTCGACTCCAGCACCATGTCGATGAAGTCGATGACGACGATGCCGCCGATGTCTCGCAACCGCAGCTGCCGCACGATCTCCTCGGCGGCTTCGAGATTGTTCTTGGTGACGGTTTGCTCGAGATTGCCGCCCGAGCCGGTGAACTTTCCGGTGTTGACATCCACGACGGTCATCGCTTCCGTGCGGTCGATCACCAGCGTTCCCCCGGAGGGCAGCCATACCTTGCGTTCCATTGCTTTGGCCAGCTGCTCATCGATGCGATACACCGCGAACACATCGGGGCCTGCCACCGTCGAAGAATCAGCTGACTGGTACCTGGTCAGTTTCGGAAGCAACTCCGGAGCAACGGAATTGACATACGAGTTGATGGTTTCCCACGCATTCTCACCGGACACGATTAGACCGGAGAAGTCTTCGTTGAACAAGTCGCGGATGACCTTGACCAGGACATCGGGCTCTTCGTAGAGCGCGATCGCCGCTCCTGCGGCCTTCGCCCTGGTTTCGGCGGCCGTGCTCTCGATGCGGTTCCACCGCTCCTGCAAGCGAGTCACGTCGGCGCGGATGTCGTCTTCTTTGACACCCTCCGAGGCGGTACGGATGATGACGCCGGCGTCCTGCGGTACGACCTCGCGCAGGATTTCCTTGAGTCGCTGACGCTCGGTGTCGGGCAGCTTGCGACTGATTCCCGTTGACGACGCACCGGGTACGTACACCAGGTAGCGGCCGGCCAACGAGACCTGCGTGGTCAAACGTGCCCCTTTGTGCCCGACCGGGTCCTTGCTGACCTGTACGACGACATAGTCGCCGGGCTTCAGCGCCTGCTCGATCCTGCGGTTTGTGCCGCCGAGGCCGGCGGCTTCCCAATTGACCTCACCGGCGTACAGGACGCCGTTGCGGCCGCGGCCGATGTCGACGAACGCGGCCTCCATCGACGGCAGAACGTTCTGCACGATACCCAGGTAGACGTTACCCGCCAGGGATGCCGACAGCGCGGACGTCACGAAGTGCTCGACGACGACACCGTCTTCCAGGACAGCGATCTGGGTATATCTTGCGCCGTCGTGCGGCGGCTCGGCACGCACCGTGTCGCGCACCACCATGACGCGGTCGACAGCCTCGCGGCGGGCGAGAAATTCGGCTTCGCTCAGGATCGGGGGCCGGCGCCGACCGGCGTCGCGGCCGTCGCGGCGCCGCTGCCGCTTGGCCTCAAGTCGCGTCGAACCGGTGATGCCCTGGATCTCATCGGCGTCGGTTCCGGCCGTACCCGACTTGAGCACCTTCTCCCTGGGGGCCCGTTCGTGCACGACGGTGTTCGGCGGATCGTCGGATGCCGCGGCCTCCGCGTCGTCTCCGGAAGCGGATTTGCGCCGCCGCCTGCGACGACGCCTCCGGTTGGTTCCGTCGCCGGCCGCCTCGTCTGCGGCGTCCTCGGCGTCCTCGGCTGCCTCGGCGGCCTCCTCGTCCGACAAGGCCGCGTCCTCTCCGGTCGCGGTCATATCGTCCTCGGAATCTGAGAACTCACCCTCCCCTCCGCCGCCCCGGCCCCGGCCCCGGCCCCGGCGGCCCCGCCGCCGACGACGGTTGCCGGCCGGCCCGGATTGATCGGTACCGCTTTCGGAGTCCTCGGACTCGTCGATATCGTCATCGCCGTCCGCCTCGTCGTCACCGAGCGGCCATGCGGTGAGCGGTTGGGGCGCCACGAAAAGCGGCAGGTAGTCCGTCGGTTGCTTGGCCTCGCCGGTCCCGCCGTGCTCGGGCGTCTCCAATAACAGCCGCGACTCGGGTTCTGCCTCCGCCGCGACTTCCGGCTCGGGTTCGCTTGGCGTCTCCGGAATCTCCTGCGGCACCGTCGCCAGCACGTCCCTAACCCGGACTGCATCGGTTCGGTCCACACTGGAATGGGCGCTTCGCGGACGGCCGTCCAATGCACTCAGCGCATCGAGGACCCGCCGACTGGTGGTGCCGAGCACCCGCGCTAGGGAGTGGACCCTCAGGCGGTCGGGCAGTTCTTCGCCCGAACTTTCGCCGGAACCTT
This sequence comes from uncultured Actinomycetota bacterium, assembly GCA_963846905.1. Taxonomy (GTDB): domain Bacteria; phylum Actinomycetota; class Actinomycetes; order Mycobacteriales; family Mycobacteriaceae; genus Mycobacterium. The sequence goes on along the minus strand of CAWJYB010000007.1, from coordinate 54,472 downwards.
CGTCGGTGATGATGTTTTCTGGCTGATCTTGGATTGGGGCATCGTCGGACACGTAGTCTCCTTCAAGCCCCCGGGCGCGTCGGGCCGACGCGGCCGCGCGAGGGCTTCCGCTATGTACCCGGAAACTTCTCCGGGCTTGTCAGGGTCTCGCCCCGGGCGGCTCGCGTGGAACGCACCCGGTGCCTGGGTCGAATGACGGCCGAGACAGTGGGCGCCGCACCGCCCAGTAGCGATGGTCGCACTCGTCTAAGTCTTCATTCGGGCTTTCGCCGCCAAGTTCGGCGACGCACGCCCTACGCCAGTATCCCATACGGTCGTCCATAGCCGAACCAATCGGCCGACCGGCATTCCCCGATGGACGGAGCAGGCCGGCGTCACACGGCGGGGAACCACAGTCCGATCTCGCGCTCCGCAGACTCCGGTGAATCGGAACCGTGCACCACATTGAACTGTGTCACCAGCCCGAAATCTCCCCGGATCGAGCCCGCCGAAGCCTTAGCGACCGGATCGGTGCCGCCGGCCAACTGCCGGAATGCCTCGACTGCGCGTGGTCCTTCCAGAATCGCCGCCACCACCGGGCCCGATGTGATGAATTCCAACAGCGAGTGGAAGAACGGCTTTCCGTCGTGCTCGGCGTAGTGCAACCGGGCAAGTTCGTGGCTGACATGTTTGAGCTCAAGGGCTTTGATATTCAAACCCTTCCGCTCAATCCGGCTGATGACCTCACCAATCAGTCCCCGCTGGACACCGTCGGGCTTGATCAGTGCAAGAGTCCGCTCGGTCACGGCAGTGAGCGTACGCGTCAGAGCGCGGTGAAGGCGCGCCGGGTGCGTGGTGTCGCGGTTAGTCGAGCGGCTGCTGACCGGGCAGGACTCCGTGCCGCTGTCGACGCAAAACCTCGGCTCGCAAGTACGCGACCAACAGCCATACGGCCGCGAACAGCACTCCGACGAAGCTCACGCCCGGATATATCCACCAGCAGGCGATCGGTAGTAGCTGGACCCCCAGATTCGCCCAAATCGCCCACGGTCGGGCCTGAACACCGGCCATCAGCACCAGCAGGACGGCAAATCCGATCAGACATCCCGTCGACACCGGAGTCAGCCCCCCACCGACCCGTGCCACCGCCGGCAATGCGAGCAGCACCACAATGGCTTCGAGGATCAAGGTGCCCGCCATGACACCGCGAAAGCTCGACCAGGGATTGGGAGGCGCCGGCGGGGGCAACCTTTCGCTCACAGCGGGTCCTTGCCGAAAAGCGTGCGCGCGACACCGGCGGTCACAACCGATCCGGTGATGACGATACCCGTGCCCGATATGCCGCCCCCGGCGCCAGCCTCCTCTGTCAGGGCGGTGGCCGTCTCGATGGCATCGGCCAGCGTCGCGGCCGCCGCCACACGGTCGTTACCGAAACTCTCCTGAGCATGCAGCACAAGTTCACCGGTGTCCATCGCTCGCGGTGAGCCGTTGTGCGTCACGACGACCTGATCGAAGACCGGCTCCAGCGCCGCCAGAATGCCGTCGACGTCCTTGTCGGCCATCGCGCTGACGACGCCCACCAGGAACCGGAAATGAAACTCCTCCGCCAGCGCTTGGGCCAGAGCGGCCGCGCCCGCCGGATTGTGCGCAGCATCGACAAACACGGTCGGCGCGGTACGCATCCGTTCGAGACGGCCGGGGCTCCTCGCGGCGGCAAAGCCCGCGCGCACCGCATCGACATCGAGCTGACGTGACACACCCGCGCCGAAGAACGCCTCTACCGCGGCCAGCGCCACCGCCGCGTTATGTGCTTGGTGCGCGCCGTGCAGGGGCAGGAACATGTCCGGGTAAACGCCGCCCAAACCCTGCAACTCCAGCAGTTGGCCTCCGACGGCGACCTGCCGTCCCAGCACCGCGAACTCCGAACCCTCACGCGCCACGATCGCGTGGGACTGACCGGCCTGCGCCAGGACCGCCTCCATCGCTTCCGGGACCTGTTCGGCGATCACCGCGACGGTGCTCGAATCCGTCCCCGACGGAACGTCCTCGTGCTTGTGCTTCTTGATGATCGCGGCCTTCTCCGCCGCGATGTCGGCAATATCCGATCCGAGGAACTCGACGTGATCGACGCCGATCGGGGTGATCACCGCCACGGGCGCGCTGATCACGTTGGTCGCATCCCATCGCCCACCGAGACCGACCTCGATCACACCGATGTCGATGGGGGCGTCGGCAAATGCCGCGAACGCCATCGCCGTGAGAACCTCGAATTTGCTCATCGGCGGACCGCCGCCGGTTTGCGATTGCGCGTCGACCAGTTGCACGAATGGTTCGAGCTCGCGATAGGTCGCCACGTATCGCGCTGGGCTGATGGGCCTGCCGTCGATCGCGATGCGTTCCACGGCGGATTGCAAGTGGGGGCTCGTGGTGCGGCCGGTTCGCGTGTGCAGGGCGGTGAGCAGGGCATCCACTATGCGCGCCACCGACGTCTTGCCGTTGGTACCCGCGATGTGAATGCACGGATACGACTGTTGCGGCGAACCGAGCAACTCCAGCAAGGCCGCTATTCGGTCGGTCGAGGGCTCAATCTCGGTTTCGGGCCGGCGCTGATCCAGCAGGTGCTCGACCTGCAGCAGCGACGCAATCTCGTCAGGGGTCGGATCGTCGGTCATCCCAGTGCGGCCAGCCGCACGGCGATGCGATCCACCTCGTCGGCGGCCACCCGCTGCCGGTCCCGGATCTTGGCCACCACATCTTCGGGGGCCTTGGCCAGAAACACCTGGTCATCCAGCTTGCCGGTGGTGCCCGCCAATTCCTTCTGTGCGGCCGCCATATCTTTCTCCAGTCGCCGCCGCTCCGCGGCGACGTCGACAGTCGCCGAAGTATCGAGGTCGACCGCGACGGTTGCCTGTGACAGCCGAACTTCAATCGAAGCGGTCGGACAAAAGCCCTCCGCTGCCGGGGTCAGCCATGCCAGCGACATCGCCGAGGGCAGCTGGGCGGACAGATCCGCTTCGTCGACTCCGGTCAGGCGGGCGGGCACTTTCTGCCGGTCCGCCAGACCCTGGTCGCTGCGGAACCGCCGGATCTCGGTCACCAGCTTTTGCATGTCGTAGATCCGTTTGGCGGCAACGGGATCCAAGCCCATGCCGGACGGACGCGGCCACTCCGAAATCACGACAGACTCACCGCCGGTCAGCGCTTTCCACAGCGCCTCGGTCACGAACGGCATCACCGGATGCAGCAGCTTGAGCAGATTGTCGAGGATCGTGGCAAGCACGGCCGCGGTGCCGGGCAGGCCCTGCGAAAGCTGCACCTTCGCCAATTCGACATACCAGTCACAGAACTCGTCCCACGCGAAGTGGTAGAGCGACTCGCACGCCCGGCCGAACTCGTAGCCCTCGAATGCCGCATCCACCTCGGCGCGAACCTCTTCCAGCCGGCCGAGAATCCAGCGGTCGGCGTCGGTGAGTTCGGCCGGCAAGGAAGCCGGGGCCGCACCGTTCATTAGCGCGAACCGGGTGGCGTTGAAGATCTTGGTGGCGAAATTGCGCGACGCCCGGGCGTGGTCCTCACCGATCGACAGGTCGCCGCCCGGGCTCGCCCCGCGCGCCAGCGTGAAGCGCAGCGCGTCGGCGCCGAAGACCTCTACCCAGTCCAGCGGGTCGATGCCGTTGCCCTTGGACTTGCTCATCTTGCGGCCGAACTCGTCGCGAATCAAACCGTGCAGGAACACATTCTCGAACGGCACCTGTGGCCCGCGCTGCCCGTCGAGGGTGATCGCGTCGTCGTCACCGACGAACGTGCCGAACATCATCATCCGGGCCACCCAGAAGAACAGGATGTCGTAGCCGGTCACCAGCACCGTGGTCGGATAGAACTTCGCCAGCTCGCGGGTGTTCTCGGGCCAGCCCATGGTGGAGAACGGCCACAGGGCCGAGGAGAACCAGGTGTCCAGTACATCGGGATCCTGCTGCCAGCCCTCCGGCGGCGTGTCGTCGGGACCTACGCAGACCTTGCCCCCGTCCGGGCCGTGCCAGATCGGGATCCGGTGCCCCCACCACAGCTGACGCGAGATGCACCAGTCGTGCATGTCGTCGACCCAGCCGAACCAGCGGGGCTCCAGGCTCGCAGGATGGATCACGGTGTCGCCGTTGCGGACCGCGTCGCCGGCGGCCTTGGCCAGGGATTCCACTTTGACCCACCACTGCAGGCTCAGTCGCGGTTCGATCGGTTCCCCGCTGCGCTCGGAGTGCCCGACGCTGTGCAGGTAAGGCCGCTTCTCCTCGATGATGCGGCCTTGCGCTGCCAGGGCCTCCCGTACCGCGACGCGAGCGTCGACGCGATCCAGGCCGTCGAATTGCGTTCCGGTATCGGCGATGTGGCCTCGCTCGTCCATCATCGTCGGCATGGGCAGGTCGTGCCGCAGGCCGATCTCGAAGTCGTTCGGGTCGTGCGCGGGTGTGACTTTCACCGCGCCGGTGCCGAATTCGGGGTCGACATGCTCGTCGGCCACGATCAGGATGTCGCGCGCCAGGAACGGGTGCGGCAGCGTGGTGCCGACAAACGCCCGGTAGCGATCGTCATCGGGGTGCACCGCGATCGCCGTGTCGCCGAGCATCGTCTCGATCCGGGTGGTGGCGACGACGATGTGCGGTTCGCGGTCGTTCAAGGAGCCGTAGCGGAAGGACACCAGCTCACCTTCGACCTCTTCGTACCTGACCTCGAGGTCGCTGATCGCGGTCTGCAGCACGGGCGACCAGTTGACCAGCCGTTCAGCCTGGTAAATGAGGCCGGCGTCGTAGAGCCGCTTGAATATCGCGCGCACCGCGCGGGACAGGCCGTCGTCCATTGTGAAACGGTCGCGAGTCCAATCGACGCCGTCACCGAGCCGGCGCATCTGAGCGCCGATGGTGCCGCCGGATTCCCGCTTCCAGTCCCACACCTTGTCGATGAACAGCTCGCGGCCGAAATCCTCTTTGGTCTTCCCGTCGACCGCGAGTTGTTTTTCCACCACCGTCTGAGTCGCGATACCCGCGTGATCCATCCCCGGCAGCCACAGCACTTCGTAACCCTGCATGCGTTTGCGGCGAGCCAGTGCGTCCATCAGCGTGTGGTCCAGCGCGTGACCCATGTGCAGGCTGCCGGTCACATTGGGAGGCGGCAGCACGATCGAGTACCCGGGCTTGCCGCTCGCGGGATCCGCGCTGAAGTAGCCGGCGTCGACCCAGCCCCGGTAAAGATCGCTTTCGACAGCACCCGGCTCCCAGGACTTGGGGAGGGCGTCAGGATGACTGTCGGGCGCGGAGGTCACCCGTGGAATTCTAGGTAGCCCGCCTTGCAAAGGCGAAAGCCCCCGAGCTCATCAAGGAACCGGGAGTCATTTCGCGCCGTGAGTGCTACTTCTTGCCGCCCAGCAGGCCGCCCAGGATCTGACCCAGGGGGTTGTTGCTGCCTCCGCCGAGCACACCGCCCAGGATGCTGCCCAGCGGGTTGCCGCCTCCGCCCACGGCTCCGCCCAGGATGTTGCCCAGCACGTCGCCGAGTCCCCCGCCGCCTTGCTGCGGCTGCGCCTGCACGCCCTCGGCAGTCGGCGCGTTGCGGTTCATGAACTGTTTGCCGATGTAAGCGAGCACGATCGGCGCCAGCATGGGCAGCAACCGCTGTATCAGTGCGCTGTTGCCGGCGCCCTGGCCAGCCAGCGCGGAGGCGACCGCGTTGCTGTCGTTGCCGCCGAAGATTTTCGACACGATCCGGTCGCCTTCGTTCTCGTCGACGTCGTCTATGGCGACTCCGCCGTCGAGCAAGCCGCGGGCGGCGTGCTGCGCGGCGGCCGACTCGATCCTGCCGGCCACATCGTCGTCGTCCTGGGCATTGACCTGCAGGCCACCGACTAGAGCGGGAACCAGCTGTTGAACCGCATCCGCAACTTCGCCCTGGGAAGCACCCAGCTTGGTCGCAAGGTCTTGGATCGGGATCTGTGAGATGAGATCGTCGAGACCGGCCATGAGCGCACCTTCTTGCTGCAGTAATGGAAAAGGCTTGTCCGACTACGACCTTAGTCGAACGGATCTCGGGCCACGACGGTATGGCGAGACGGCCTCAAGCGAGCCGCTCGGTCGTGAGGGTGACACCCGCTGCGGGCAGCCGGGTCAGCAGCGCGTCACCGAGGGCCGCGGCCGGCGTCAGTACACCGTGGTGGGGCGAAATCGTGTCCCGGTCCAGCGCGAGCGCCAGGGCGCTCTCACCGAGCAGCACGGCGGTTGCCTTGTAGCCCGGGTCACCCTGCTGGGCCATGGTGGCCCGGTAACGCGCGCCGGACGCGGTGGTGGTGTAGGTCTCCAAGGTGTAGTGGCCGTTGTCCCGGGTGCGTTCGCTGGGACCGGTTCCGGGTCGCGGCCCCATCCTTTCGATCAGTGCTTTCGGCACGAATCGGAAAAGCTGTGCTCCGGGCCCCAGCATGCCCGCGTTTACGGCGGTAACCGACGCCGCAGCCAGTGGCGCCACGGCCGATCTGCCCAGACTGATCTGTTCGGCGTAGGCGAATCGACGTCCGTATGCGTAGTCCAACAAGGCGTTGCTCCGACGCACGATGCGGCTGTTGGGCATGGCCATTGGGAACGCGCCCGTCCAGTGGCCGCGCAACTCGGGGGCGATCTCGGAGCCGCGGCGCCAGCGGGCATCGGGCTGCCCTCCGAGTTCGGGTTCGGCACCCCGGTCGGGGGTCAGTGTGTACGGATCGTTCATCTGCTTTCTGAGGTCGGCGTCGCGCGACACTGCCCGGAACATTTCGGATATCGACGCGAATGTCCCGCCGGACAGGCCGGCGGCCAGCCTGCGAATCACCAGATTGGTGTCGCCCAGATCCCCTGCACCATCGGCAGCCGCTCGTTTGTGGAGCGCGTACACCGTGATATCCGAAGGGATGGAATCGAATCCGCACGAGTGGACGATGCGCGCCCCGTTGTCGGCGGCCTGCTTGTGACAGTGGTCGATGCTCTCGCGGATGAAGTTGGCTTCCGCGGTCAGATCGGCGTAGTCGGTACCCGCCGCGGCACATGCCTCGACCAGCGGAAATCCGTATCGAGCGTAGGGCCCGACCGTGGTCACCACCACTCGGGTCCGCGCGACCATGGCATTGAGCGCCGACGGAGATGACGCATCGGCGGTGATGACGGGCCAATTCTGCGCATCGGGCCCGAGAGTTTCCCGCACGGCGGAGAGACGATCCGCTGAACGGCCGCCCAGCGCTATGCGGGCCCCTTCCGCGCCACCGATTCGCGCGGCGAGGTAGGCGGCGGTGAGCCTACCGACGAACCCGGTAGCTCCGTACAAGACGATGTCGAACTCGCGCTGCGCTGCGGTCATTCGTGTAACCCTACCGGCGCTGGACTGCCCGGACCCCGTACCGGATCCCGAGCGGGGGGCGACCCATCGATGTGACACCCGAGCGGGGTGAAGCCAATCACGGGCCGCCCCGGGAGGTACCAGAAGTGACACGACAGCCCGTTGCGATCAGCGAGAAGGACAGCCCGCCCCGGCTGAATTCTCATCCGGTCTCTGCGACGAAGTCAGACGCAAACAATCCCGAAGTTCCGTCGGCGAACGCATATCCCCAATAGAATTCGCTGCGGTACCCGCAAACAGGTCTCTAGCAGGCCATATACACAGCACAAATGCGTGCTCCGTCGATTACGCCGCGGGCGGGGAGAGCACGAGACGTGTTGGCCGAAATTCGTCGAATGAGGTCGGGGAAAAGAGATATTGAGACCATTGAGCCCCGCTATGCTTTTTGGACAAGGGTCACCTTCATCGAGGTCAGAAACGCGGATACGCCGCTGAGGAGAGAGGCACGACGATGGAATGGTTGTTGGGTGCGGCCGGCGGCGTGCTCGGCGGCAACGCAGCAGGTGCGAAGAACGGCCTCGGCGTCGCCCGTAACAGCCTCGCTGGCGCAGTCGGTGGCGGCGCCACCGGTGCAATCGTCCAGGCGCTCACGGGAAGTGGCATGGACGTCGGTCAGATCGTCGGACAGCTCGCCGGCGGCGGAGCGGTCGGCGCAGCGTTTGCCACCGTCGTCGGGCTGATCAGCAAGCGCCGCAACTCGGTCCAGTAGCCGACGTGCCCCGGTAGACCCGGGTTTCTACGCCGCCGTACTGTTCGACGCGTGGCAGATTCACCTGCGTTCGTCGTGGTTGGCGCCGGGATCGCAGGACTGGCAACCGCGGTGGCACTGCAGCGCCGCGGTCATGCCGTGACTGTGATCGAGGAACGCCTCGACACCTCATCCGGTGCTGGAATCAGCATCTGGCCCAATGCTTTGGCCGCACTGGACGAATTGGGCCTCGGCGATGTTGTGCGGGCAGCCGGAGGGCGCGTGACCGCGGGCGCATTGCGCTGGCGGGATGGGAGGTGGCTACGCCGGCCGTCTGTTGAGAGAATCGTGCACGCTCTGGGCGAACCACTGGTGGTTGTGCAGCGCGTTGCTTTGCGTGATGCCCTCACCGGCGCGCTCGCCCCCGGCACGGTCCAATACGGTTCAGCCGTAACCCGATTGGAGGTCAACGAGGAGACCGTGCGCGTCGAACTTTCGGCCGGTGCGTCGCTCGAAGCGCCAGCCGTGATAGGGGCGGACGGGCACCGGTCGGTCATCGCGCGTCACCTCAACGGTCCGCTGCGCGATCGCTACGCCGGCTACACCGCCTGGCGCGGTGTAGCCGACTATGCACTGGATGCCTCATCTTGCAGGCGAAACACTCGGTCCCGGGGCAGAGGTAGGCCACGTACCACTCGGCGCAAATCAGACCTATTGGTTCGCCACGGAACGGCTCCCGGAAGGCCAGCGCGCTGCCGGGGGTGAACATTCCTATCTGCAATCGAAGCTCGGTCGATGGGCGGATCCGATACCGGCGATACTTGCCGCGACACCTCCCGAGAATGTCTTGCGTAATGATCTCTATGACCGTGAACCGGCCCGGCGCTGGGCGCGCGGGCCGGTGGCGCTGGTCGGAGATGCCGCGCACCCGATGCGGCCCCATCTCGGCCAAGGCGGTTGTCAAGCTTTGGAGGACGCCGCCATCCTCGCCGAGTTCCTCGACACATGCCCGGATGCACCCACGGCGTTCGCACGGTTCGAGCAGTTCCGCAGGCCCCGCGTCGCAGCACTCACCCGGGAGTCAGCGATGATAGGCCGGATCATCAACTTGCGCCCCGCCGCGGTTGGCGCCTTCGCCAGCCGCGCCTCGGCACTGGTTCCCGAAGGCCTGCTCACGCGCCATCTCGCGAAAATCGCGGCTCGTTCGGCGTTCACCATGCCCGCCGCGGTGGACACAGGGTAGTCCAGGTTTGGGCAACTGACCCACACCGGGCCTTCACAACCCAACGCGCCGCTGGGCGTACCGAAAACTGGTGCCAGGCACGTTGTGCCCGGCACCAGTGCCGTCGAACTCAGCCGCGCCGGCCGCACACCGGCCACGCTCCTAAGCCCTGATTGCGCAGCACGTTCTCCGCGACGCGGATCTGTTCGGAGCGACTGGCGGCGTGCGGCGAACCGGCGCCGCCGTTGGCATGCCATGTGCCCATGCTGAACTGCAAACCACCGTAATAGCCGTTACCGGTGTTGATCGACCAGTTACCGCCGGACTCGCAGGTGGCGATGGCGTCCCAGTTGGCGCTGTCGGCGTTCGCGGTTGCTACGGACACCGCCATGGGTGTCACGACCAGCGCACCGCCGATCACCGCCATCACGAGCTTGCTGCGGAGGTTCTTCAAAACTGTTCCTTTCGCCGTGCGCGCGCCGGCCAACGCCCACCGAGGTAGGGGGGTTGTCCGCCCCGTTGAAGGAACCGGGGCATGGGGAGTGCCGTCTAGGTCAGGCACAACAGGGGTGACGTTCCGTGCAGGCCGGCGTGTTCTCACCCGGCCGGGCGAAGACCTGAAAGGTCTCGTGCGTCCAATCCCGCTCACACGCAAATTGAAATATCTGTGAAATTGTTTCCCTCGCGGGGACAAATTGACCATACGGATTGAACGGCGGTAAGTCACGTCGTCGGATCGCGTATCCATGCTATATAACAATTAGATAACTGCGATTCAAATCAGTTGTCTGCGCAGGTCACCGGGGAAAACATCAACTCGACCCGACTAATCGATCGTGGTCCAGTCGGTGACAGAAGTCACGACCTTTTTGTGAACCCGGACACGCCGTCGGGACCACACGAATGCTGATTTTGGGCGAACGTGCGTGCAACTACTGTGGCTTGTGTGGCACCAGTGGCAAATGCGATGTGATGTTCAACGGGGTTCCACAGTTCAACACCATTCACCTATTCCGAAGTTACGGGGTCTCGTCCGATTGCCCAAGCAGATGTCATCCAGCATTACCGTCGCGCCATTGCCACGAATCCGTGGCCGGTTACGCGGCGATAATCGTGCGACTGACTTCCGGAAGTCGTTTGGCAGCAACATTTTTCAAACGATCCGGCCAGCCGAGATATTTCTCCGGCTGATCGCGGAGAATGGCTTCGAAACCCGACTGGATTCTAGCCCGGACCATTTCCCGACTTTCAGCAAGCCACTATTGTCGGGCTATATCGGCAGGAGCATTCACGTTGGTCAGTGCCGGGGTCTGTGCTAACACGATCCGCTGCGTGTTCACCGTGTCGGCAAGGGACTGCATATCGCGCTTCCCCGCCGCCACCAATTGGTCGATCAGGTCGGCCAAGGAGGTGCGGTAAACCCCGGCCAGGAAATGGTCGCGCCCATCCCAGGGCAGAGTCACGTCCGCACCGGAGTGGCCCGCCAGCTCGGCGACGAAGCCGGCTGTCATCAATGGCATATCCACCGCGCAGACGAACGCTCGTTCTGCGCCCGCTTCAGCCGCGGCCCGAAGTCCCCGCCCGGTAGCAAAGAGTGGACCCACTCCGCGAACCTCGTCGCGCAGAATTGTCGCTCCGGCAAGATCAGGCAATAGCTGGCCCGGCGCAGCAACGACGAATACCGGAGCGCAGCATCGGCCCAACACGTCCGTGACCGTCTCGACCATCGTCCGGATACCGTGCGATCCAGGAATCGGGAGGGTGGCCTTGTCCCGGCCCATACGCCGCGACGCTCCGCCCGCCAATACGACACCGGCCAGCTGAGCAGACATGGTCGCCAGGGTACGCCGGTACGCTAGACAGGTCGCTGATGCGCTATTCGACCGTCCACGTGTCGCGCCCACGCAGCAACGACTGCAGTGCGGCCGTGTCGTGCGGGACGGTCTCCATCGCCGCTGCTACCTGTGCCCGCGCTTGGTCGTTGTACGTGGGCCTGCTGACCTGGCGGAAGATACCCATCACGGTGTGCTCGAGATTCTGATCGCTCAACCGGGACAGCGCGAACGAGTAGGCGGGATCCTCGAGTCTGGTGTCGTGCACGACGATTTGGGCGGGCGACACATCGGCCGTCTTGGCCACCTCCAGCCCGAAGCCGGATTGCACGACGCAGTATTCGCCGTTGGCGCCGAAAGTGATCGGCTCGCCTTGGCGGACATTGATGACGCGCTCATCCGCGCCCTCTTTGCGCAGCGCGTCAAACGATCCGTCGTTGAAAATCGGACAATCCTGCAGGATCTCCACGATCGCCGCGCCACGGTGTTCGGCCGCCCCGCGCAGCACCTCGGTCAGACCGGCGCGATCGGAATCCAGGGCGCGCCCAACGAACGTCGCTTCGGCGCCCAAAGCCAGTGAGACCGGGTTGAAGGGACGGTCCAGCGAGCCCATCGGCGTGGACTTGGTGACCTTGCCGACTTCCGAGGTAGGCGAGTACTGCCCCTTGGTCAGGCCGTAGATCCGGTTGTTGAACAGCAGGATGGTGATGTTCATGTTGCGCCGCAGCGCATGGATCAGATGGTTGCCGCCGATCGACAGCGCATCCCCGTCACCGGTGACCACCCACACCGACAGATCATCACGCGCCAGGGAGAGTCCAGTGGCGATGGTCGGCGCGCGACCATGGATGGAATGAAACCCATAGGTCTCCAAATAGTAGGGAAACCGGCTTGAGCATCCGATGCCGCTGACGAAGACCATGTTCTCGCGGCGTAGGCCCAGCTCCGGCAGGAAATTGCGAATGGTGTTGAGAATGACGTAGTCACCACAGCCGGGGCACCAGCGAACCTCCTGGTCGCTGGTGAAATCTTTGGCCTTCTGCGGCTGGCCGGTAGTGGGCACCCCGCTGGTCTTGGACCGACCCGCCGCGGTCAACGCCAGGTCGGCTCCTATCAGGTCAGTCATACCTGCGCTCCCGCTCCAACCAAGGCCGCCGACAATCTGGCGACCATCGTCTTGTCTCGCTCGATCTCCGCCAGTGTCCCACCCAGCGCGGCGCGGATGACCCGTCCCACCTCGTCGGCCAAGAACGAGACACCTTGAACCTTGGTGACCGACTGCACATCGACCAGGTACTTGCCGCGCAACAGCAGCGCCAGCTGACCCAGGTTCATCTCCGGCACAACCACTTTCGGGTAACGTGCCAGCACTTCGCCGAGGTTGGCCGGGAAGGGGTTGAGGTGACGCAGCTGGGCGTGAGCGACCTTGATGCCCCTCCGGCGGGCGCGGCGACAGGCCTCGCCTATCGGCCCGAAGGAACTACCCCAGCCCAACACCAACAGTTCGGCGTCCCCGGTCGGGTCGTCGACGTCGAGATCCGGCACCTCGATACCGTCGATCTTCGCCTGCCGCAACCGCACCATGAGGTCGTGGTTGGCGGGCTCATAGGAAATGTTGCCGGAGCCGTTGGCCGACTCCAGGCCTCCGATGCGGTGCTCGAGGCCGGGAGTGCCCGGCACGGCGAACTGCCGTGCCAGAGTTTGCGGATCGCGCGCGTAGGGCGCAAACGTCTCGCCCTCCTTGACGAAGGTGTGCGAAATCGACTCGTAGCCGACGATGTCGGGGATGCGCCAGGGCTCGGAGCCGTTTGCTATTGCACCGTCGGACAGTACCAGCACCGGCGTGTGGTACTTGACGGCGATACGCACCGCCTCGACGGCGATATCGAAGCAATCCGACGGTGACTGGGGCGCCAGGACAGCCACCGGGGATTCGCCGTTACGGCCGAACATCGCCTGCAGCAGGTCGGCCTGCTCAGTCTTGGTGGGCAGCCCGGTAGACGGCCCACCGCGCTGAACGTCGATCACCACCAACGGCAACTCGGTCATCACGGCCAGGCCGATCGCCTCGGACTTCAGTGAGATACCCGGCCCGGACGTCGTGGTGACGCCGAGCGCACCACCGTAAGCGGCACCGATTGCGGTGCCGATACCGGCGATCTCGTCCTCGGCCTGAAACGTCAACACATTGAAGTTCTTGTGCTTGGAAAGTTCATGGAGGATGTCCGACGCCGGGGTGATTGGGTAGCTACCCAGCACCACCTGCAGGTCCGCGAGATGCCCGGCAGCCACAAGGCCGTACGCCAGCGCGGTGTTGCCCGAGATCTGGCGGTACTCACCGTGCGGCAGTTTGGCGGGGGCCACCTCGTATGTGGTGCCGAACGCCTCAGTGGTTTCGCCGTAATTCCAACCGGCCCTCAGCGCCAGCACGTTCGCCTCGGCGACATCGCGCTTGCGGGCGAATTTCTCCCGGATGAACGTCTCGCTCGTCTCGATCGGCCGGCCGTACATCCAGGACAACAGGCCGAGGGCGAACATATTCTTGGCCCGCTGCCCGTCCTTTTTGGTCGCGCCGATCTCTTCTACTGCACCGAGCGTCAGCGTGGTCATCGCCACCGCCTGCACGACGTATTCGGACAGTGTGCCATCCTCGAGCGGGTTGCTGTCGTATCCCACTTTGGCGAGATTGCGCTTGGTGAACTCGTCGGAATTGGCGATGATGAGTCCACCGCGGGGAAGGTCGTCGACATTGGCCTTGAGGGCAGCCGGGTTCATGGCAACGAGTACGTCGGGGCGATCACCCGCGGTCAGGATGTCGTAGTCGGCAATCTGAATCTGGAACGAAGAGACGCCGGGCAGCGTGCCCTGTGGGGCGCGGATCTCGGCCGGGTAGTTGGGCTGGGTAGCCAGGTCGTTGCCGAAGAGCGCGGCCTCGGAGGTAAATCGATCGCCGGTGAGCTGCATGCCGTCACCGGAGTCACCAGCGAACCGGATGACGACCTTTTCCAGCTTTTCGCGAAGGTGCGTCCTTCTCCCGTTGACGTTCGGACTCACGTCCCCGCCTTTCGTTTTCTTACTTTGGCCACCGCACACCGGGTCACCGGACTAAACCGTCGCAGTCCCGTCGGACGCGCCAGCTCGATTGCCCTTTTCATGCCTGCCAGAGTTGATGTCACTCGCAGTACCGATTATTGCACTTTCTTAGGGACCGTATTGCGCCGACCCTGTGCGACACGCCGCCGGTCGAGAGGCGAACCTGCTGTTCAGCGCCACAACGGAGCCAAAAGTGAGACAAATCTGTGGGTTTCGTCACTTTTGCTGGCCATCGGAATCTAAGAAACATCCACACACGCTCAGTAAACTACTGTCTACCCGCGGGTAACATGGCCGTAACCGCCTAACCGGGCATGTTGAACGGAGTCACCACCTGGACCGGAACCGGCCGCACCGGTTCGACGGGCAGTGCGCCACGCACGGCAAGAATCGTGCGGAGCGCCAGCCGAGCGTCGGAACGCAGGTCATTGTGCAGCACCACAGATATCCGCCCATCGCGCAACAATCGCCGGTTGTCGACGTCGAGGTCATGGGCCACAAAGACCCGGCACCTCCGCCCCAACCGCTCGAAGGCGGCCACCGTCGCGGTGTTGCCACCGCCGATTGAATAGACGGCCTCGACGGCCGGATGCCGACGCAACGCGTCGAGGACCAGGCCTTCATTGGCGTCGTCGATCCCGTCGCTGTCCGTGACGTCGACGACCCCGATGCCAGACCCCCGCAACGCCGAGCGGAACCCGACCTCACGTTCGCCTTCGTTGCGAAAGAGGTTGCTGCTCAGCGTGATGAGCACGTCGGAAGCGCAGGGAAGCGGGGCGAGCCACTGGCGCACGAGGTATGCGGCGGTTACCCCGGCCATATGGTTGTCGATACCGACATATCCGCACCTTGCGCTGGAAGGAACATCCGTCGCGTAGGTGACCACGGGAATCCCGGCGGCGGCCAATGCGCCGACGGAATCGGCGACCTCCGGCTCGTCGGGGGCCTTGAGGATCACACCATGGCTGCCGTGCAACCGGCGGAGCCGGTCGACGGTGGCCGCCGACGAACCGCTCTCCCACACGTGAAATCGGGCACGCAGCATCGCCGGGGCGAACGACGGCAATTCAGCCTCGACCGCGGCGCGGAACGCTTCGGAGAACCGGCGCGGTGCATGCATGACGACATCGATGAGGTAACGCCTGCCGTTGAGGCGTAGCTGCGCGCGCTGTTTGTCCAGATCCGCGATTGCTTGCCTGATCTCGGCGCGGGTGTTCTCCCGCACTCCGGGACGGTCGTTGAGCACCCGGTCGACGGTGGCCTCGCTCAGACCCGACTGCTGCGCGATCTCACGGATCTTGTAGCGGTGTGGCATGGCGTTCTCACATGATGGATTTTTGATGGTTTTCTGGTGTTGAATGTGTTCCATTCCACAGCAAGACTTGGGCTCATGTCCAGCTCGTTGCTCAGCCGCACCGCCTATGTCGCCGACAGCGCGTGGATCGGGGAGGCCGATTGCAGCCTTACCGCCTTCACCGCCTCGGTGAAGTACGACACCGAGGCGACGCGCTCGCGATGGTGTCCCAGGCGTGGCCCGGTCCGCGATACCAGGTCACCTCGCAGGTCAATGGCATGTCGGCGATGCTGACATTGCAGGGTGCGGTCGCTCACTGCGACATGCCTGTGGACAGCGGGCCGACGATGCTGCTGCCGTATTCGCAGCGCTTCGCGGCGGGCCGCATCGCATTCCACCGACCGGAATTCATCGACTACTTCGCCGGATCGCTGGATCGAGCGGCGATGGTGCGTGCGGTCTACCCCGCTCTGCGTGGCCAGGAAGAACGGCGGCCCCATGACCACACTCGGACTGATCGGGCTGGGCCGGATCGGCGCATTCCACGCCGAGACGCTGACCAGCCTCCCGGAACTCGACAAGCTGATCGTCACCGACGAGCGCCCCGACGTCGTCAACCAGATCGCGGCCAAATACCCGGTCGAACCGGTGAATTCGGTTTCAGAATTGCTGTCCTCGGGCATCGACGGTGTGGTGGTGGCCGTGGCGACACCGGCGCACGCCGCCCTTACGCTGGCCGCGGTAGAGCGGGGAATTCCCACGTTCTGCGAGAAGCCCGTCGCCGCCACGGCGGCCGAGAGCGTCCGCGCCGCAGAGGTCATCGCCCGTTCGGGTGTCCCTGTACAGATCGGTTACCAGCGCCGTTTCGACGCTGCGTTCGCGGCGGCCAAGGCCGCGGTGGACAGCGGGTCGCTGGGCGTACTTCACACCGTTCGCAGCACCACGATGGACCCCGCTCCCCCGCCGATGGACTACATCGCCGGCTCGGGCGGCATATTCCGCGACTGCGCGGTGCACGATTTCGACACCTTGCGCTGGGTGACCGGACAGGAAGCGGTTGAGGTCTACGCCGCCGGCAGCGTCCAGGGCGATCCGCGGTTCACCGAGTACGGCGATGTCGACACTGCCACCGCGGTGATCCGTTTCGATTCTGGCGCAATCGGTTTGGTTTCGGCGGCGCGATACAACGGCCGAGGTTACGACTGCCGTCTGGAGGTGCATGGATTCGACGATGCCGTCGTCGCGGGCTGGGATCAGGGCGTGCCGCTACGCAATATGGACCCTCGACTGGCAGGTTCGGCGGGGTTCCCCACGGGTACCCCACACAACTTCTTCATGGACCGGTTCACCGAGGCGTTCCGCGCCGAATTGCGGGCGTTCGTCAGGGTGACGAACGGCGCGCCCGTCGAGGGCGCCACCGTTGCCGACGCGGTCGAAGTCGCGTGGATGGCCGAAGCCGCCACCGAGTCCTTGCATCGCGGCATCCCGGTGCGCATCGAAGAGGTGAGGAAATGAAGGTTGCCGGCGCTCCAATCTCGTGGGGGGTGTGCGAGGTTCCCGGCTGGGGGTACCAACTCAGTCCCACACGTGTGCTGGCCGAGATGGGCCAGGCCGGATTGACGGCCACGGAACTGGGGCCGGACGGGTTTCTGCCTGAGGAGCCGGATGAATTGGTTTCGCTGCTGGGGAGTTTCGGCCTGTCGTGTGTCGGCGGGTTCGTCCCGTTGGTGATGCACGACGACGGCCGCGATCCCGCCGACGACCTCGCCGGACCATTGGAGTCGCTGGACGCCGCGGGAGCCGGCGTGGTGGTGCTGGCAGCCTCGACAGGTTTGGACGGTTACGACGCCCGCCCTGCCCTCACCGACATGCAGTGGGCCACACTGCTGTCCAATCTGGATCGGCTGGCCGGGATCGCCGGTTCCCGCGGGCTTCGAGCCGTGCTGCACCCCCACGTCGGGACGATGGTGGAAAGCCACGCCGACGTAGACCGGGTGCTGACGGGATCGGATATCCCGCTGTGCCTGGACACCGGCCATCTCCTGATCGGCGGTACCGACCCCTTGGCGCTGGCCCGCGAGGCGCCCGGCCGCATCGAGCACGCGCACCTCAAGGACGTCGACTTCGCATTGGCCGCCAAGGTGCGCTCCGGTGAACTTTCATACACCCAGGCGGTGGCCGCAGGGATGTACGTTCCTCTCGGCGTCGGGGATGCCGGCATCGCCGGCATCGTCGAGGCTCTCGAGGACAACGGCTACGACGGCTGGTACGTCATGGAGCAGGACACCATCTTGACTGCGGAGCCCGAGGGTGTTGTGGCCCAAGACGGCCCGCTGGCCGACGTCCTGGCCAGTGTGGCATTCCTGCGGGGTGTGTGCTCCACATTGTCGTCATGACCTTGCGGATCGGCATTTTGGGCGCGTCTCGCATCGCCGGACCCGCCATCGTCGAGCCGGCCCGAGAGCTGGACCACCGTCTGGTGGCCGTCGCGGCGCGGGACCGTCACCGCGCACAGCTCTTCGCCAAAAGATATGGCGGGCCTGCCGTTGCGGTAAACCCGCACCCTCTCCCCCTCGCCCTTCCCCCGTTCCGTTTCCCTGTTTTACGCGAGCGTGCGTGTTTGTACGGCGACACGCCGCTCGTGGCGTACAAGTGCGCACACTCGCGCGAATGGGTTGCGGGCTGAGTCTCACGAGCGGGTCACGCAGTTGGGGTCAGTGGGTCAGCGGGTCAGCTTGGGGGCGGTGCTGTAGTACCACGCACCACGAGCCGGGGCTCACAGACGGCGTCGATCGTCTTCAGCTCCCCGTCCTCGATCTGCGCCACCGCCCGTGCCACCGCCAGTTCCGCGAGCCTCACGCTGTTCTGGCCGATAGTGGTCAGGTTCACGTGCG
Source organism: uncultured Actinomycetota bacterium (assembly GCA_963846905.1). GTDB lineage: Bacteria > Actinomycetota > Actinomycetes > Mycobacteriales > Mycobacteriaceae > Mycobacterium. Next base: position 36,063 of record CAWJYB010000007.1, on the reverse strand, counting down.
CCAGTCCGGCAAGCGGACTGTCATCGAAGCCGATCACCGAGACGTCTCCGGGAATACGCACGCCGGCACGGATCAATACGTCGATGACGCCCAGCGCGCACCGGTCGTTGAACGCAAAAACCGCCGATGCTAGCGCGGTTTCGAGCATTGTCGTCGCCGCGGTGGCCCCTTCGCGTTCGGTGAGCCCACCGGATACCACCGTCGCCTTGACCCCAAGCGCGGTCACCGCGATGCGGACGCCACTGCGGCGCTCGGCCGCGCCGGGCGCGCGTCCGGCGTCGAGATAGGTGAACGCGCGATGGCCCAGGTCGGCCAAGTGGCCGACGGCAAGTTCGGCGCCGTACACGTCATCGCTGCGCACCGTATCGACGCCCCGGACCTTGCGTGCCACGGCGACGACCGGCAGCCGAGCATTAAGGTCGGCTAGCTCACGGGCGGGCAGCCCACTGCCGATCAGTACCAACGCCTCACAACGGTCGTCGAGCAGAGTTCCGACCGCCTGCCGCTCACGGTGGTGCGCCGTGACACAGCTGAGCACGACGTCATAGCCCCGCGCTTCGGTGACCCGGTAGACGCCGTCGACAAGACCGGCATGGAATTCCTGCCCGGCCGTGAAGACCACGCCTAGCAACCTGCTGCGCTGGGAGCGCAGCAGTCGTGCCCGCTGGTCTGGCCGGTACCCGATCTCGTTCGCCGCCCGCCGGACCCGCTCCCGGGTGGCGGCGCTGGCTCCGGGCGCCTCGCGCATGACGACGGACACCAGCGCGCGCGACACGCCCGCACGTTCGGCCACGTCCTGGAGGGTAGGTCGGTTGCGCATGCCAAGAAGTCTAGAACGTTCTAGTGAACGCTCTTGACGAATGCTTCCCACCGGCTCTAGTTTCGTAGCAACCTAGAACGTTCTAGTACGGGGAGGCGCACATGTCCGGCAAGCTCGCCTTCGGCCTCATCGAAGCCGGCCGGATCGGCCGATTCCGCGCCGAGACACTCGCCCGTAGGCTCCCCGGCGCCAGGCTGGTGGCGGTCGCTGACTCCGACATCGAGGCGGCGCGGACGCTCGACGACGCCGACCGCGCGATCACGGCCGCCGAGCAGTCCGGTGCGCAGGCCGCGTTGATTCACCCGCAGCATGCCGATGCCGTGTATCTCGACACCTCCGTGGTGCACTTGGCCTTCGACAATGGCGCGTTCGACACCGCCGAAGCCAGCTTCCAGGCCATCTATGGTTATGACGTCCGCTCCGAGGTGTTCGGCTCTGCCGGCGTCCTGTTGGCCGGCCCCGCTCCCGAGCAGGCGGGGCGGTTGAACATCGAACTGTTCGCCGATGCCTACGTCCAGCAGTTCGCCCACTTCGTCGACCGTGTGGGCTCAGGCGCCTCGCCGTCGGTAACCGGCAACGATGCCAGAGTGGCCCTTGAAATCGCACTGGCTGCAGCACAATCCGTGCGTACCGGCGCACCGGTGGCACTGGCCGGGACGGTGCGGTCATGACGTTCAAGCTCGCCGTCTGCTCGGAGATGGTGTTCGTCGACCTCGATATCGTCGAACGCGCCCGGCGAATCGACGACCTCGGTTTCGCGGTGGAGATCTGGAGCTTTCACGACAAAGACCTCCGCGCCCTTGCGGCGACGGGCGCGACGTTTTCGTCGATGACCGGCTACCTGCACGGCGACCTGTACGACCCCGACGGCGCACGCGAGGTGGTGCGCACCGCCAAGGATGCCGTAAAAGCCGCTGCCGTGCTTGGTGTTCCGAGGCTGGTGGTTCATTCCGGCGAGTTGGTCGACGGCCGGGCCGCCCGGCCTCGCCATCGAGTGACCGGCGACATGTGGTTGTCGGCTCTGCGCGGGCTGGAGGCGCTCGGCCGGCTCGGCGCCGGCGCGGGAGTCACCTTCTGTCTGGAGAATCTGAACACCATCGTCGACCATCCCGGTGTTCCGCTGGCCCGCGCCAAGGACACGCTGGCGCTCGTGGAAGCGGTGGGGCATCCGAACGTCAAGTTGATGCTCGACCTATACCATGCCCAGATCGGTGAAGGGAACCTCGTCGAATTGGTCCGCCGGTGCGTGGATGCGCTCGGCGAGGTCCAAGTCGCCGATGTGCCAGGGCGCTGCGAGCCCGGCACCGGCGAAATCCACTACCCCGCCGTCGCCAGGGCACTGGCCGACGCCGGCTACACCGGCACAGTCGGGATGGAGGCCTACGCCGCCGGCGACAGCGTTGCCGCACTGGAAGCCTTCCGGGCAGCGTTCAGCGTGTAGTCAGCGCCCGCCCGTGTCGCCACGCCGCTCGCCGAGCAGGCCCGCCCGGCGCCGAGCAGACGCAAAATCGCATGCGGAAGCACTCGTTCGCGCAAGTTTGTGTCTGCTCGCCATCCGGCGGGCAGAATGATCACATGGCCGACAACGGATTTCCCGACGCGAGGTGGGGCCGCGAAGGCATTTCGCCGAGGCTGAGGGCGCTATACGACTTTGCATCCACCGCGCCCGGCTCGTGGCTCATCCGGAGACTCGTCCCCCTGGACCGCCGCCTGATGAACCGCACGAACGGCCGTTTCAGCCTGTTCGGACCGGTGGCATTACCACAATTGCTGTTGACGACCGTGGGACGACAGTCTGGCCGGCCGCGCACCAACCCGCTGTCCTTTCTGCGCGACGGTGACCGTCTTTTGCTGGTGGGCAGCAACTTCGGCCAGTCTGCACACCCCGGGTGGTCGTCGAATCTGCTGGCGCATCCCGACGCGACGGTTTCCATGTCGGGTCAGGTTGTCCCGGTGTCGGCGGTACCGCTGGAAGGCGATGACCGGGAGCGCGCGCTCAACAAGTTCTTCGAATATCCGATGTACCGCGCCTACCGAGGGCGCACCGACCGCGAATTGCGGGTGTTCGCATTGAGGCGCAGCTGAACCCGAGACTATGAACGGCGGTCGAGCTCATGGGTCAGCGCCTCGAGTTCATTACCGCCGGCCATTTCCTGGGTCAAGTGTTCCAGCGTGATGTCCTGGTAGCTGCAGTCGAGCTTCTGCTGCCCACGGTTGAGCAACACGAAGTGGTCGCCGACCATGTGCGCGTGGTGCGGGTTGTGCGTGATGAAGATGACTCCGAAGCCCTGCTCCTTGGCCGCGGTGATGTAGCGCAACACCATTCCGGACTGCTTGACTCCCAGCGCCGCGGTCGGCTCGTCCAGGATCAGTACCCGTGCCCCGAAGAAGATCGCCCGTGCTATCGCCACACACTGCCGTTGGCCACCTGACAGCGAGCCGATCGGTGCATCCACATCGGGCAGGTCGATACCCATCTTGTGCAACTCGGAGATGGTTGTCGAGCGCATCCCGTTGATGTCCAACGGCTTCAGGAAGCGCTTCTTGCATAATTCGTTTCCGAGGAAGAAGTTCCGCCACACCGGCATCAACGCCACCACGGCCAGATCTTGGTACACCGTCGCGATGCCCGCTTTGAGCGAATCCTTCGGAGAATCGAATACGGTGGTGATGCCGTCGATCAGCAACTCGCCTTCGGTGGGCTTGTGCAGACCCGCGATGATCTTGATGAGCGTGGATTTGCCGGCCCCGTTGTCACCGAGCACTCCGGTCACCTCGCCGGCACCTACCCGCAAATTGATGTCCTTGAGCGCGATGATGCTTCCGTAGCGTTTGCCGACGTGTTTGAGTTCGATCAGCGGCACCTCGCCCCCGGAGGGCGATTCGGCTATCGGCGCTTCAGCGATTGTGGTCATGTCCTTTGTCTCCTATCGCTTCGCCGCGTAGTTCCGGAAGGCGTTGTTGGCGATCACGGCCGTCAGCAGCATCGCGCCGAGGAAGAACTTGAACCAGTCGGGGTTCCAGCCGGCGTAGACAATCCCCTGGTTGGTCATTCCGAAGATGAACGCACCGATCAGTGTGCCGATCGCAGTACCGTAACCGCCCGTCAACAGGCAACCGCCGATCACCGCGGCAATGATGTAAAGGAACTCGTTACCCACGCCCTGACCCGACTGAATGGTGTTGAACGCGAACAACAGATGCATTCCGACGAACCATGCGCAAAATGCGACGAACATGAACAGCCCGATCTTCACCTTGGTCACCGGGACACCCACCGCCCGCGCGCTGTCCTGATTACCGCCCACCGCGAAGATCCAGTTCCCGACGCGGGTTTTGAACAAGACGTAGGTGGCGAGCACGGCGAACAGGATCCACCACACCACCGTGATCCGCAGCGACACGGCACCGAGCGGGATCGATGACGAAAAAAACGCCTTCCCCGATTCGAAACCCTGCATGTCGGAGACGCTGGGGGTGGCGACCTGGCCGGCAATGAGTTTTGTGACCGCCAGATTGATACCGGTGAGCATCAAGAAACTTCCCAAAGTGATGAGGAACGACGGGATCTTCGTCCTCATCACCATGTAGCCATTGAAGAAGCCGATCGCCAGCGACACGACGAGCGCCAGCAGTGCCCCCGCCCACAGGTTCAGGTGCAGGTTGTAACTCAGCATCGACGCAGCCAGCGAACTGGTGGTGACCGCAACACCTGAGGAAAGGTCGAACTCGCCTCCGATCATCAGGAGCCCGACGCCGACTGCCATGATTCCGATCGTCGAGCTGGCATACAGCACGGTCGCCAGCGACTCCGGCGAACGGAACGGCGGTGCCATGATGAAGAAGAAAGCGAAGATGCCGACAGCGCCGACCAATGCGCCCATCTCAGGACGAACGATCAACCGCTGCAGCCTGTTCTGCTCCTTAACCCGCTCGTCGTGGACGACCTTGTGGGTAGCAAGATTCAGGTCGGTTTGGGTACTCATCGGGTGCCAGCCTTCGCGTATTCGGCGACAGCGTCGATGTTCGAGCTGTCGATGAATGAGGGCCCGGTCAACGTCGGCTGGTTGCCGCCGATGACGTTTCCGTTGTTGAGGTAGAGCCACAGCGAGTCGATGGCCAGGTAGCCCTGTAGGAACGGTTGCTGGTCGACCGCCCACTGCACACTGCCGTTCTTGATGGCCTCGACCAGCGCGGCGTTGGTATCAAAGGTGACGATTCTGGCATTGCTGCCTGCATTTTTGGCCGACTGCACAGCCGTCAACGCGAACGGGGCTCCGAGCGTCAGCACGGTGTCGATGCTCGGATCTTGCTGCAGCTTCGCGGTGATCGTGGACTCCACAGACGGCATGTCCTTGCCGTTGACGTTGAGCACCTCGGACGCCGCGAAGGTGTTCCTCACGCCGGCGCACCGGGCTTCCAGACCCACGTGACCCTGCTCCTGGATGACGCAGATGCCCTTTTTGGCGCCTTCGGAGGTCAGCCGCTTGCCGGCCTCCCGGCCGGCGATGTACTCGTCCTGCCCGAAGAACTCCTTGACGCCCATCGACTGCCATGCATCCGAGCCGGAGTTCAACGCCACGACGGGGATGTTCTTGGCGATGGCCGCCTCGACACCGGCCTTCAAAGCGTCCGGCTTGGCCAGCGTCACCGCGATGCCCTTGACCCCGCTGTCCACCGCGATCTGTACCAGGTTGGCCTGATTAGGGCCTTCCGGGTCGCTGGAATAACGCAGTTCGAAGTTGTCCTTCTTGGCCGCTGTCTGGGCACCCTTGCGGACCAGATCCCAGAACGAGTCGCCGGGAGCCTCATGCGTGATCATCGCGACCGTCATCCGTGGGGTATCTGCCGAACCCGCGCCCATTCCCCCGTCACTACTGCGCGGCTTGCCACCGGTTGACGAACACGATGCGGCCCCCAGCAGGAGCACGCTTGCTCCGAGTGCCGCCATGAGCCGACTGCATCTCATCGTTTCTCCTTGTCCACGTCATCACCGTTGCGGTGTGGGTCGCCGAAGAAGCTGAGGCGGGCGACACGGCCTGTCAGTCGATGTAATACCGGTCACATCAAGAAGTCAAGCATTTGTTCTGACATTAGGACCGCCGGTCAAATGAAAGTGCATCGGCGCAACGAAACTCCTTCGTGCCGGACCCGGCGGCACAACCAGGCGCCACACAGCCCGTTGGCGGCTGAATAGCATTCCGGCAGAACGGAATGCAGAAAGTCAGCGATCGATCAGTGTCGTGTCGAAGTAGTAGCGCGACGCACGGTAGACATGGCTCCCGAACTCCACGATTCGCCCGCAGTCGTCGAAGGCTGTTCGCTCCATCACCAGCAGCGGCGCCTTCGGCTTCTCGCCCAACAGCCGCGCCTCATGCCGGTCGGCGGCCTTGGCGCCGATGCGCTGGCGGGCCAGCCGGATGTGCACGCCGCGTGCCCGCAACGACTGGTAGAGCCCCGTCACCTCGAGTTCGGCGCGGTCCGGCGCCAGCGCCGGCGGCAGGTAATTGGTCATCAGGGCCAGCGGTTGACCACCGGATGCGCGCAGCCGGCGTATGGTCACCACTTCGGCCCCGGACGCAAGGTTGAGCCGCTCGGCGATCTCGGCGGGTGCGGGCCCGGCGGTGTAGTCGAGCACCGTCGTCGCGGGCTCCTGCCCCGCCCGGACGAGATCGTCGAAGAGGCTGGTCAATTCCACGGGACGGTGCACCGGAGTCTGCACGACTTGCGTACCGACGCCGCGTTTGCGCACCAGCAGACCCTTGTCGACCAGCTGCTGGATTGCACGTCGCGTCGTAGGGCGGGACAACTTCAGGCGATCGGCGAGCGCCAATTCGTTCTCGAAGCGGTCGCCGGGCTTTAGCCGTCCGTCGAGGATCGCCTCCTCGAAAGCCTTTGCCACCTGAAAGTACAACGGAACCGGGCTCGAACGATCGAGCTGCACGGAAAGCATCGTGGTCACCCCTTGCCGATCGTTTCCAGGTCGGCTTCTGCCCGCCAGCCCGCGGTGCGCTACAGCGTACCTGCAAATGACTGAAAGTAAGAATGTCCGGACAAAGTCTTGACACGAAGACCGGTCGAGGCGCACAGTCGGTAGCGATACTCCGGCACGCTCGCGCCGGTCAACTCAGAAAGCCAAGCAGACCCGGAGTCGGCAGTGACCGCTACCAACAGTCAGGAATTCGACGTCGTCGCCATCGGGCGATGCGGCGTGGACATCTATCCCCTGCAGGTCGGCGTGGGTCTGGAGCACGTAACATCCTTCGGGAAATTCCTGGGCGGCAGCGCCGCGAACGTCGCGGTGGCCGCCGCTCGACTGGGCAACCGCAGCGCGCTCATCTCCGGTGTCGGCGACGACCCGTTCGGGCGCTTCGTCCGTGCGCAACTGGAGGCTCTCGGGGTCGAGAATCGATTCGTGAGCACGCACGGCGAGTTCCCGACGCCGGTGACGTTCTGCGAAATCTTCCCGCCCGACAATTTCCCGCTGTATTTCTATCGCAAACCCTCGGCACCCGACCTGCAGGTCCGCCCCGATGAGATCGACAGCCTGGCGGTGGAGTCGGCCCGCCTGTTCTGGGCGACCGTGACCGGATTGTGCGAAGAGCCGAGCCGCAGTGCACATTTCGCCGCGTGGCAGGCGCGGGGGCGTGTGCCGCTTACGGTGCTCGACCTGGACTACCGGCCGATGTTCTGGGCGTCACCTGCGGCTGCCGCCGAGCAGGTTCAGCGTGCGCTCGGCCACGTCACCGTCGCGGTGGGCAATCGGGAGGAATGCCACATCGCGGTCGGTGAATCCGATCCGCACAACGCCGCCGACGCCTTGCTGGACCTGGGCGTCGATCTCGCGATCATCAAGCAAGGACCCGCCGGCGTCATGGGGGCAACCAGACACGGTTCGGTCACCGTGGCGCCCAACAGGGTCGAAGTTGTCAACGGTTTGGGTGCCGGAGATGCCTTCGGGGGAAGCCTCATTCACGGGCTCCTGAACGGCTGGCCGTTGGAGAAGACGCTGCGTCATGCCAATGCGGCCGGCGCCATCGTGGCCTCGCGCCTCGAATGCTCGACCGCGATGCCAACCGCCGACGAGGTGTCCGCACTCGCCGAACAGACCGCTGCGGAGGCCGTCAATGCCTGACGATGCAGTTGCGCCCGCGTGCAAGGGCTACGCCGAGATAACCGATCTGCGTGCCAATGACCCAGGAGCGGTGGCCAGGGCCTGGCAGCACCGCACCGGGCGCCCCACGGTTCGGGGCAACGGTCGATTGATGATCGTCGCCGCCGACCATCCGGCCCGGGGCGCACTCGCCGTCGGGTCGCGGCCAACCGCGATGAACAGTCGTACCGACCTGCTGGACCGACTCCGTGCCGCACTGGCCGACCCTGGCGTCGACGGAGTGCTCGCAACTTCAGACATCCTCGACGACCTTCTGCTGCTCGGTGCGCTCGAGGACAAGGTGGTGTTCTCCTCATTCAACCGCGGCGGACTGGCGGGTGCGTCCTTCGAACTCGACGACCGGATGACCGGCGCCACGGCGGCATCGACGGCGGCGGCCAGGATGAATGGCGGAAAGATGCTGTGCCGCATCGCTCTTGGCGATCCCGGTACGGTCTGCACACTCGCTGCGTGCGCCAGGGCCATCGACGAACTCGCCGCGAACGGCCTGATCGCGATGCTCGAACCGTTTCTGTCCACCCGGGTCGACGGCAAGGTGCGCAACGACCTGAATCCCGACGCGGTGATCAAATCCGTGCATATCAGCCAGGGACTGGGATCCACATCGGCATACACCTGGATGAAGCTGCCGGTCGTCGACGAGATGGACCGGGTGATGGAATCCACCACGCTGCCGACGCTGCTGCTCGGCGGCGACCCGGCCGATCCCGAGGAGGCATTCGCCAGCTGGGAGAAGGCTCTGGCATTGCCGTCGGTGCGCGGCTTGATCGTGGGCCGCACGCTGTTGTATCCCACCGACGACGACGTGAGTTCGGCGGTGGCCACTGCTGTGGCGATGGTGCGGTGATGATGCACAGCAGGTTCTACATCCCCGCTTGCAGCGCGCCGCCGCCGTTCACCGTCGACGTAACCCCGGAAGCGGCGGGCTGGACAGAGTCATCCCTGCAGGTCATCGAACTCGACGACGCACGCCCCACACACCTGCACACCCGCGACACCGAGGTGATGATCCTGCCGTTGGCCGGAGGCGGCGAAGTGGAGTGCGACGGCGAAACGTTCGAATTGTCGCCGCGCGCTTCGGTGTTCGACGGTCCGGGCGACATGGTCTATCTGGGGATCGGCCAGGAGTACGTGCTGTCGGGGCGCGGGCGGTTCGCGATCTGCGGGGCACGGGCCGGGCGATCCCTTCCGAACCGGCGGCGGTCTGCCGCCGACGTACCGCTGGAACTGCGCGGCGCGGGCAACTGCAGCCGGCAGGTGCACAATTTCGGCACCGCCGAGTCGTTCGAGGCCGATTCGCTGATCGCATGCGAAGTCATCACCCCCGGTGGCAACTGGTCGAGCTATCCCGCCCACAAGCACGACGAGAACAGCTCTTCGGAAACCGCACTCGAAGAGATCTACTACTTCGAAATCGCTCCAGGACAGGATGATTCGCGCGGCTTCGGTTACCACCGCGTGTACGGAACACCGAACCGACCCATCGACGTGCTCGAGGAGGTCCGCACCGGCGACGTCGTGCTGGTGCCGCACGGCTACCACGGCCCGTCCGTCGCCGCACCCGGCTACCACATGTACTACCTCAACGTGATGGCCGGACCCGGCCAAGAGCGCGCCTGGAAGATCGTCGACGACCCCGAACACACCTGGGTGCGCGAAACCTGGACCGGCCAGGACGTTGATCCCAGACTGCCCCTGCACAACCCACGAGGAGCCTGACCATGGTTTCCACCGCACCCAAGTCGGCCGAGAAGTTCGCCGACACCGAAGGCACCGTCCGACTCACCGTGGCGCAGGCCACGATTCGATTCCTGGCCAATCAGTTCGTCGAACGCGACGGCGAGCGCACCAAGTTTTTCGCCGGCTGCTTCGGCATTTTCGGCCACGGCAATGTTGCCGGGCTCGGCCAGGCGCTGCTGCAGGACGAATTGGAAGCGGTGCAGGCCGACCACGAACCGGGTTTGCGTTACGTGCTGGGCCGCAACGAGCAGGCCATGGTGCACAGCGCCGTCGCCTATGCCCGGGCGAAGGACCGGCTGCAGGCATGGGCCGTGACGGCCAGTATCGGGCCCGGCTCCACGAACATGCTCACCGGCGCAGCGCTGGCCACCATAAACCGGCTTCCGGTATTGCTTTTGCCCGCAGACACATTCGCGACGCGGGTCAGCACACCGGTCCTCCAGGAGCTCGAATCGCCGTCCTCGGGCGACGTCACCGTCAACGACGCCTTCAGGCCGCTGTCCCGCTACTTCGACCGGGTGTGGCGGCCCGAGCAATTGCCCGCCGCCCTCCTCGGGGCGATGCGGGTGCTGACCGATCCGGTCGAGACCGGCGCGGCGACGGTGGCAATCCCACAGGATGTGCAGGCCGAGGCCCACGACTGGCCCGAATCGCTATTCGCCGAACGCACTTGGCATGTCAGGCGCCCAGTGCCGGAACCATCCGTTGTCGCACGGGCAGCCGATCTCGTCCGTGCAGCGGCCAAGCCCCTGATCATCGCCGGCGGCGGCGTGATCTACTCCGGCGCTACCGAAGCACTGTCGGCATTCTGCGAAAGGACCGGCATCCCGGTGGGTGAAAGCCAGGCGGGCAAGGGCTCGTTACGCTACGACCATCCGCAATCGGTCGGTGCGGTCGGCTCGACGGGCACCACCGCGGCCAACGCGCTCGCCTCCGAGGCCGACGTGGTCATCGGGATCGGCACCCGCTACAGCGATTTCACGTCCGCATCCCGGACGGCTTTCAACAACCCCGACGTCCGATTCGTCAACATCAACGTGGCCTCGCTGGACTCTGTCAAGCAGGGTGGCATCAGCGTCGTCTCCGACGCCCGCGAGGGAATCGAAGCCCTCGGCACGGCGCTGGGCCATTACTCTGTAGGGGAGGAATACCTTTCGCGCACTGTCGAACTGGCTAGAGAGTGGGATGACACAGTGTCGTCGGCCTACCGCACCGAAGAGGACGCGGCATTGAACCAGAGCCAGGTGATCGGTCTGGTCAACGCACTGTCGGATCCACGCGACGTGGTGGTGTGCGCGGCCGGTTCCATGCCGGGCGACCTGCACAAGCTGTGGCGGACCCGGGACCGCAAGGGCTATCACGTCGAGTACGGCTACTCGTGCATGGGTTACGAGATCGCAGGCGGTATCGGCGTGCGGATGGCGGCGCCGGACCGTGACGTGTTCGTCATGGTCGGCGACGGCTCCTACCTGATGATGGCCACCGAACTGGTGACCGCCGTCCAGGAGGGCGTCAAGATCATCCCGGTGCTGGTGCAAAACCACGGATTCGCCTCCATCGGCGGGCTTTCCGAATCCATCGGCTCGCAGCGATTCGGCACTGCATACCGTTACCGCACCGGTGACGGCCGCCTCGACGGCGGCAAGCTTCCGGTCGACCTCGCGGCGAACGCGGCCAGCCTGGGCGCCGACGTCATCAAGGTGACCACTGCGGCGGAGTTCGCCGACGCGGTCAAGGTAGCCAAGGCCAGCGACCACACCACGGTCATTCATGTCGAGACCGACCCGTTGAAATGTGCGCCGGACAGCCACTCTTGGTGGGACGTCCCCGTGAGCCAGGTTTCGGCTCTGGAGTCGACCCGCGCCGCGTACGACAGGTACGCGGAGTGGAAGAAAGTCCAACGCCCCCTAATCAACCCCTCCGATCGCTGACAGCGAGCCGCCGATGAGCACCATTCTCGTAGGCAGTGCACCCGACTCCTGGGGTGTGTGGTTTCCCGACGACCCGCAGCAGACGCCTTACGCCCGATTCCTCGACGAGGTGGCCGCGTCGGGCTACCGGTGGATCGAATTGGGGCCGTACGGCTACCTGCCCACCGACCCCGATCGCCTGTCCGATGAATTGGCCGCACGCGACCTGAGACTGTCGGCCGGCACGGTCTTCGAGCACCTGCATCAAGACGACTCGTGGGATGCCGTGTGGAAGCAGGTCGAGGACGTCGCGAAGACTGACGGCGGCAGTGGGCGGCAAGCACGTCGTGGTGATTCCCGAAATGTGGCGCGACCCGTCCACCGGGGCGGTCCTGGAGGACCGCAACCTCACTCCCGAGCAATGGCGCAAGAAGACCCAGGGTATGAATGACCTGGGCAGGGCGATGTATGAAAAGTACGGTGTGCAAGCCCAATACCACCCCCACGCCGACAGCCACGTCGACACCGAGGAGAAGCGTCTACCGGTTCCTGGACGGCACCGACGGCGAGTTCGTCAACCTGTGCCTGGACACCGGGCACATCTCCTATTGCGGCGGCGACAACATCGCGATCATCGAGCGCGCTCCCGACCGGATCGGCTATCTGCACCTCAAGCAGGTCGACCCGAAGGTCCACGCCAGGGTGCAGGCCGAGGACCTGCCATTCGGCGAGGCCGTCAGGCTCGGTGCCATGACCGAGCCCCCACGGGGAATCCCGGACATGCCAACGCTTCTGGCCGCCATCGAGAAGCTTGGCATCGACGTTTTTGCGATCGTCGAACAGGACATGTACCCGTGCGAGATCGATGCTCCGTTACCCATCGCCGAACGCACCCGCAAGTACCTGGGGTCGTGCGGTATCCGCTCGGTGAAGTTCTAGTCGAGGAGACCCGAACAACAATGTCTGACCTGCGTGTTGCCGTCCTGGGTGTCGGCCTCATGGGCGCAATGTCAACGCTGGGTCAACGCCGTTCGCGCCGGTGCGCGAACCGGCGACTACACCGACGGCCCGACGGCGTGGGACGGATACGCCGCCGCCGTGGTGTGCGAAGCCGGCGTGCGGTCGCTCGACAGCGGAGAGCCCGTCGAGGTGACGATGGTGGCCCGCGACTCCATCAGGGGGGCATAGGCATGAAGATCGCACTCGATCCCACCCCGTTCCATCACGACTACCAACTTCTCGAATTCCCCAAGCTGGTAGCCGATCTCGGCTACCAGTACCTGCAGCTGACCCCGCACCGCGACTTCATCCCGTTCTTCAACCATCCCCGCGCAGATGACGAACTGGTAGCCAAGTTCCGCAGGGCATGCGCAGAGGCCGGCGTCGGCATCGCCTCGGTGCTCCCGGTGCTGCGGTGGTCGCGGACCCGACGAGGACGCCCGTGAGGCCGCAGTGCGCAACTGGAAACGCGTCATCCAGATCACCGTCGACCTGGGCGTGAACGTCGTCAACACCGAGTTCTCGGGCCGCCCCGAGCGCGCCGAGGAATCCGAACGGGCGTTCTTCCGGTCCATGGAAGACCTGGTGCCGATCTTCGAACGCGAAGGCATCGACGTCCGCATCGACCCGCACCCAGACGATTTCGTCGAAGACGGCCTGGAGGCGCTGCGCATCATCCGCGGCGTCAACTCGCCCAACATCGCCATGGTGTACGTGGCCTGCCACACATTTCACATGGGGGGCACGACGGGCGCCACCATGCTCGACATCATGCGGGCCGCCGGCGACAAGCTGCGCCTGGTCCACGTCGCCGACACCATGGACCACCGCCGCAGCCACGGCCTGCGCTACATCACCAACCCGCCCGGCAACCCGGTGCGAGTGCATCAGCACCTCAAAATCGGTGACGGCGACCTGAACTGGGACGAATTCTTCTCCGGCCTGGCCGAAATCGGATTCTACGACCGGCCCGAGACCGTGATGGTGTCGTCGGTGTTCGCCGAGGACGAAAACGCCCACGAGGTCGCGCGCTACCAGCTGGCCACGATGACCGACTCCGTCAAGAAATACACGAAGTGAGAAGACAAATGACGAACACCATTCCGCACTGGCGCAACAACGACGAGTTCGCCGGCACCGGCGATGCCACCGCACCCGTCACCAATCCAGCCACCGGTGCCATCACCGGACGGGTCGCCCTGGCCTCGGTCGAGGATGCCCGCGCAGTCATCGACGCCGCCGCCGCGGCCTTCCCGGAGTGGCGCGACACCTCGCTGGCGAAGAGGACTCAGGTACTCTTCCGATTTCGTGAGCTGCTCAACGAGCGCAAGGGCGAACTGGCCGAGATCATCACCCGCGAGCATGGAAAGGTCGTCTCCGATGCTCTCGGGGAGGTCAGCCGCGGCCAGGAAGTTGTGGAATTCGCTTGCAGCATACCGCATCTGCTTAAAGGAGGATTCACCGAGAACGCCTCCACCAAGGTCGATGTCTACTCGATCCGCCAGCCACTCGGTGTGATCGGCATCATCAGCCCGTTCAACTTCCCGGCCATGGTGCCGATGTGGTTTTTCCCCATTGCCATCGCCACAGGTAATACCGTGGTGCTGAAGCCCTCGGAGAAGGATCCGAGCGCCTCGCTGTGGCTGGCCGAGCTGTGGAGGGAGGCCGGCCTCCCCGCCGGGGTGTTCAACGTGCTGCAGGGCGACAAGACCGCGGTCGACGAACTGCTCACCAACCCCAAGGTCAAGTCCATCAGCTTCGTTGGTTCCACTCCTATCGCCCAGTACGTCTACGCCACCGGCACCGCCAACGACAAGCGCGTACAGGCATTGGGCGGCGCCAAGAACCACGCCGTGATCCTGCCCGACGCCGACCTGGACCTGGCTGCCGATGCGATGGTCAACGCCGGGTTCGGATCCGCCGGCGAGCGTTGCATGGCCATTTCCGCCTGCGTGGCGGTGGGGCCGATCGCCGACGACCTGGTCGCCAAGATCGCCGAGCGGGCCGCCACCATCAAAACCGGTGACGGAACCACGGATTCGGACATGGGTCCGCTGGTCACCAAGGCCCACCGGGACAAGGTTGCGTCCTATATCGACGCCGGTGAGGCCGACGGCGCGAAGGTGGTCGTCGACGGACGCAATGTCATGACCGAGGCGGGAGCGACGCGGCACCCGGGGGGGTTCTGGCTGGGACCCACCCTGCTGGACAACGTGACACCGCAGATGAGTGTCTACACCGACGAGATCTTTGGACCAGTCCTCTCGGTCTTGCGCGTCGAAACCTACGACGAGGCCCTCGAACTGATCAACAACAACCCGTACGGAAACGGCACCGCAATCTTCACCAACGACGGTGGGGCAGCACGCCGGTTCCAAAACGAGGTGCAGGTCGGCATGGTCGGCATCAACGTGCCCATCCCGGTGCCGATGGCCTACTACAGCTTCGGCGGCTGGAAGGCGTCACTCTTCGGCGACAGCCACGCCCACGGCATGGACGGCGTGCTGTTCTTCACCCGGCAGAAGGCCATCACCGCGCGCTGGCTCGATCCCAGCCACGGCGGCATCAACCTCGGCTTCCCCCAGAACGGCTAACTCGCTGTAGCCAACCCGCTCGCCGAAGAAGTGGCTCGCAGGAGAAGTCAGAGGATGTAGAGCATCTCCTGGTACGTCGGCAATGGCCAGAGGTCGTCGGCGACGATGTTTTCCAGCGTGTCCGCCGCGGTCCGTACCGCAGTCATAGCCGGGAGCAGGACGTCACGGGCGTGGAATGCCTCGTCGACGGCCGACTCCTGATGTGTCTCTAAACCGGCCTTCAGTTCCGCGAGCGCCTTGGTGAGACCGGCGATCGGGGTCGAGACAGCGTGCAGCAGGGTCATGTCGGCGTCCATCCCGGCCGCTTTGAGCGTCGCGACGTTCTGCGCCAGTTCCGTCTGGTAGCGGATGGCCGCCGGCAGGATCACCGTCGAACCCAACTCGAGCATCAGCTTTGCCTCCACCGCGATGGTCAGCGCGTATTGCTCGATCCGCACCTCGTAACGGCTGTGCAACTCACGCTCGCTGAAGACGTTGTACTTGCCGAACAGTTCGATCGACTCCGGTGCTATAAGTGCTGGCAGTGCATCGAGGGTGGTCTTGAAGTTCGGCAGTCCGCGGGCCGCCGCCTCGACCTGCCAGTCATCCGAATAGCCGTCACCGTTGAACACCACCGCACCGTGGTCGGTGATGATGTCGGTCAGCAGCTTCTGCACGGCCGAGTCGAAGTCTTCACCGCTTTTCACCGCCTTCTCCAGGACCGTGGCTATGTGGTCGAACGAATCGGCCATGATGGTGTTGAGCATGATCAAGGGCACCGCGACGGTTTGGCCGGACCCCGGCGCACGGAACTCGAACCGGTTGCCGGTGAACGCGAACGGGCTCGTCCGGTTGCGGTCACCCGGATCCGTCGGAAGCTGGGGCAGGGTATCGACACCGATCATCATGGTGCCCTTACCCTTCGACGACGTGGCCGCACCCTTGGCGATCTGCTCGAAGACGTCGGCGAGCTGTTCGCCGAGGAAGATGGAGATGATGGCCGGCGGCGCCTCGTTGGCACCGAGCCGATGATCGTTGGTGGCCGAGGCCACCGAGACGCGCAGCAGACCCGCGTATTTGTGCACCGCCCGGATCACCGCCGCGCAGAACACCAGGAACTGCGCGTTCTCGTGCGGGGTGTCCCCGGGCACGAGCAGCGACCCGAATTCGGCGTTGCCGACCGAGAAGTTCACGTGCTTGCCCGATCCGTTGACGCCGGCGAACGGCTTCTCGTGGAACAGGCATTCCATGCCGTGTTTCTTGGCGATCGTCTTGAAGACGGTCATCAGCAGCTGCTGGTGGTCGGAGGAGATGTTGGCGCGTTCGAACATCGGGGCAACCTCGAACTGGCCGGGCGCCACTTCGTTGTGCCGGGTCTTGGCCGGGATGCCGAGTTTGAACAGCTCCCGTTCGGTGTCCATCATGAAGCCGAGCACGCGCTCGGGCACCGCGCCGAAGTAGTGGTCGTCGAACTCCTGCCCCTTGGGGGGCTTGGCCCCGAACAATGTTCGCCCAGCGTTGATCAGGTCTGGTCGGGCCAGGAAGAAGTGGCGGTCCACCAGGAAGTACTCCTGCTCGGGGCCGCAGAACGACACCACCTTTTCGAGGTTGGTGTGGCCGAACAATTTCAGGATCCGTCCGGCATGGGTGCCCATCGCCTGCTGGCTGCGCAGCAGCGGAGTCTTGTAATCGAGCGCCTCGCCGGTCATCGAAACGAAGATCGTCGGGATACCCAGGGTGTTGCCGTTGGGATTTTCCAGGATGTACGCCGGGCTGGTCACGTCCCAGCCGGTATATCCACGGGCCTCGAAGGTGCTGCGCAGACCGCCGGACGGAAAACTCGACGCGTCCGGCTCGCCCTGGATGAGCGTCTTGCCGGCGAATTCCGCGAGGGTCTGGCCGTCGGAGACGGGCTCCAAAAAGCTGTCGTGCTTCTCGGCGGTCAGGCCGGTCATCGGGTAG
The DNA here is from genome assembly GCA_963846905.1 of uncultured Actinomycetota bacterium. Lineage (GTDB taxonomy): Bacteria > Actinomycetota > Actinomycetes > Mycobacteriales > Mycobacteriaceae > Mycobacterium. The sequence goes on along the minus strand of CAWJYB010000007.1, from coordinate 18,885 downwards.
AACACGTGGGCGTAGTGCGTCGCCCCCTTCGACAGCGCCCAGTCCTTCATCGCCGCGGCGACCGCGTCGGCAATCGCCGGATCGAGTTTGGCACCCTTCTCGATCGTGGCAACCACGGACTTGTACACCGCCTTCGGCAGCCGCAGCTGCATCTCGGCCTTGGTGAAGACGTTCGACCCGAAAATCTCGCCGGGCGCCTCGCCGGGCACGAAGCTGATGGCCGGGGGCACGTATGCCTCCACGCTGTTGATGGCCTTAAGCCGGACGGCATTTCCGCTCAATGAACTTCCTACCTATCGCTGCGCTCGCCCGGACCTTCTTCTCAGACGACTGACCGGCCCACAGTAGGAAGCGTCGATGGCGGCACTGTTACGTCCGCGTCAACGGCAGAAGGCAACGTTGCGCTTCTCGTAACGAAGCCCGCACCGCTCGGGACGCTTCCCCGCAATTCTGTTACATGGTCTAATCTGTCCGTTAAATCGGCTAACCTATCCCGCGGACAAAGGCGGATCGCCGACCCGTCGACCGAGAATGCGCAAGAGACGCAAGTGACGCCAGTGCTGGAGTGCGATGTTCAAACTGTTGAAGCGGGTGTGGATCCCCCTCGTCATCGTCGTCGTCGTCGGGATCGCGTCGTTCTTGGTGATACGGATCCGCGGCTACTTCGGCGACCACTTCAACTCAGGCGATACCTACGCCGCCGCCGACGAACTCAAACCGTTCAACCCCAAGATCGTCACGTATGACGTCTTCGGCGCGCCGGGTGCCACCGCCGACGTCAACTACCTCGACCTCGACGCGCAACCTCAGCGTGTCGATGGTGTGACCCTGCCGTGGTCGCTGACCTTGTCCACGACCGCGCCGGGCGTCATGCCGAACATCGTGGCGCAGGGCAACGGACACACCATCAGCTGCCGAATCACCGTCGATGACGTGGTCAAGGACGAGAGGACCACCGACGGGATCAATGCACAGACCTTCTGCCTGGTTAAGAACGCATGACCCGGATCGCCGACAAAGCCGACGCTGCACAGCTGGTGGGTTCCGGCCATCGCGGCTTACCGCGGTGGATTCGGTTCCTCGCCGTGCCGATCATCCTCGGCTGGATCGCACTTGCCGGGTTCCTCAACGTCGCGGTGCCCCAGCTGGAAGTGGTGGGGCAGGAACATTCGGTGTCGATGAGTGCCCACGACGCCCCTTCTGTTATCGCGATACAGCGTGTCGGCAAGGTGTTCGAGGAATTCGACTCCGACAGCTCGGTCATGGTCGTGCTCGAAGGCGATCAGCCGCTCGGCGACGCGGCGCACGAGTTCTACAACGAGATCGTCGTGAAGCTCCTGGCCGACACCAAACACGTCCAACACATCCAGGATTTCTGGAGCGACCCGCTGACCGCCGCCGGCTCCCAGAGCAACGACGGCAAGGCGGCCTACGTTCAGGTCTACCTCGCCGGGAACCGTGGCGAAACGCTGGCCAACGAATCGGTCGAGGCGGCTCAGGAGATCGTCGCCGGAATAACGGCCCCGCCGGGGGTGAAAGCCTACGTGACGGGCCCCTCCGCTCTCGCCACTGACCTGCACACCGCCGGCGACCGGAGCATGAGGACGATCACCATGATCACCCTCGGGGTGATCATCGCGATGCTGCTGCTCATATACCGTTCCATCGTCACGACGATCCTCGCCATCGGCATGGTGATGATCGAACTCTCCGTGGCGCGCGGCGTGGTAGCAGCGCTGGCGGACACGGGGGTCATCGGCCTTACCACCTTCTCGACGACTCTGCTGACTCTGGTGGGGATCGCAGCATCAACCGACTACGCGATCTTTCTCCTGGGCCGCTACCAGGAAGCACGTGAACAAGGCAAAGACAAGAAAACGGCCTTCTTCACCATGTACCACGGCACGTCACACGTCATCCTCGGGTCCGGGCTGACCATCGCGGGTGCGACCCTCTGTCTGCATTTCACCCGGCTCCCGTACTTCCAGTCCCTCGGCATACCGATGGCGATCGGCATGATCGTCATCGTTCTGGCCGCGCTCACCCTGGGACCGGCTGTCATCACCGTCGCCAGTCACTTCGGCGCCCTGGATCCCAAGCGTAAGATGCGAACCCGGGGCTGGCGCCGTATCGGCACTGCGGTGGTGCGATGGCCCGGGCCCATCCTCATCACCACCATCGCCCTCTCGCTGGTCGGACTGCTGGCCCTGCCCGGCTACACAACCGACTACAACGAACGCCATTATCTCCCCGAGGACCTCCCGGCCAACATCGGATACGCCGCCGCGGAACGCCATTTCTCGGTCACGCGGTTGAACCCGGAGTTGCTGATGATCGAAAGCGACCACGATCTGCGCAATCCGGCCGACTTTCTGGTGATCGACAAAATCGCCAAGAGCATCTTCCGTCTGCCCGGCATTTCGCGGGTTCAGGCCATCACCCGACCGCTGGGAACACCGATCGAGCACACCTCGATCCCGTTCCAGATCAGCATGCAGGGTACGACCACCAAGATGAACCAGAAGTACCTGCTGGATCGAATGCAGGACATGCTCGCCCAGGCCGACGAGATGCAGCAGACCATCGACACCATGGAGAAGATGCAGAGCATCACCGTGCAGATGGCGGCTACGACGCACTCGATGGTCAGCAAGATGAAAACCACGACCCTCGACGTCGCCGAACTGCGCGATCACATCGCCGACTTCGACGACTTCTTCCGGCCGGTTCGCAATTACTTCTACTGGGAACCGCACTGCTTCAACATCCCGGGCTGCTGGGCGATGAGGTCGGTGTTCGACACTCTCGACGGCATCGACACCATGACAGACGACATCCAGAGCCTGTTGCCCGACATGGAACGCCTCGACACTCTCATGCCGCAGATGGTGGCGCTCATGCCCAACATGATCGAGACCATGAAGACCATGAAGACCATGATGCTGACGATGTATCAGACCCAGAACGGTATGCAGCTTCAGATGAAGGCCATGCAGGAGAACTCCAACGCGATGGGCCAGGCCTTCGACGCGGCCAAGAACGACGACTCCTTCTACCTACCGCCGGAGGCGTTCGAGAACCCGGAGTTCAAGCGCGGACTGAAACAGTTCCTGTCGCCCGACGGCCACGCGGTGCGATTCATCATCAGTCATGAAGGCGATCCCATGTCGCCCGAGGGTCTCTCGCACGTCGATCCGATCAAGCAGGCCGCCAAGGAGGCCATGAAAGGCACCCCGATGGAGGGTTCGAAGATTTTCCTCGGGGGCACCGCGGCCGCATTCAAGGACACCCAGGAGAGCGCGAACTGGGATCTGCTCATCGCCGGGATCTCCGCGCTGTGCATGATTTTCATCATCATGCTGCTGATCACGCGAAGCCTCGTCGCGGCAGCGGTCATCGTGGGCACCGTGCTGCTTTCGCTGGGCACGTCGTTCGGCTTGTCGGTACTGATATGGCAGCACATACTGGGCCACCCCCTGCACTGGATGGTGCTGGCGATGTCGGTCATCCTGCTGTTAGCGGTGGGCTCCGACTACAACCTGTTACTGGTGGCCCGGTTCAAGGAGGAGATCCACGCCGGTCTGAACACCGGCATCATCCGCGCGATGGCCGGATCGGGCTCGGTGGTGACCTCTGCCGGTTTGGTGTTCGCCTTCACCATGGCGACGATGGCCGTCAGCGACCTGTTGGTCACCGCCCAGGTCGGAACCACGATTGCCATAGGCCTGTTGTTCGATACGCTGGTGATCCGCTCGTTCATGACCCCGTCGATCGCGGCGCTGATGGGACGCTGGTTCTGGTGGCCGCAGCGGGTGAGCACGCGCGCCGTGCGACCGGCACGGCCGGAACAGTGGGCGCCAACGTCTTTGGCCTGACGGTCTACCAGTTCCAAACGGACATATCGTCGGGTGCATACCGCTGGCAAACCTCGGTGGTGTGTGCGGCGACGCCCTTGTTGTTGAAGAAAACCTTCGCCCAGTTGGGCCACTGCCATGACAGCGACTCATAGAAGGCGTTCGTTGCGGTGTTCTCCGAGTACATCCGCCGCCCCGCGTAATCCATCGAGAAGAACCAGTTGATTCGGTCTCGAACGGCTTGTTGGAGTTCGGGGGACTTGTTGTTGTAATCCGTCATGTACCGCTCGTAGTAGACGGGCGCGACGTCGCGGGCGGCGGCCATGATCTGCTGTGCGGTGCACGGCGTCTTGAGGATGTGGTTCGGAATCGGGTAGTCGTCGGTGGCATCGGCCGATGCGGTCCCCGGTACCGCTGAAGCGCCCGCGCCCAATGCGAGAGCCGCGAGGATGGATCCGGTCAGGACACGCGCACGAAACCCACGCGGACGCATCATCTTTCGAACTCCTCCCGGCCTAATGAGTCAGCCTTGATGGATCGAGGCCCGCTGCAGAACGGGAACTTGATCGGGACAGTAAGTCGTGATCGACAGGCCGAGGAACTGCCATGCCTGGGCTTGGCTCACATCGCGGTCGAGCTGATTCGACACGAACTGCTGTGACGCGTAGACGTCCGTATCGAGGCCGTTGCGCAGTCGCTTGCAGGCAATCTTGGCGATCCAGGCGTTGTAGTCACGCTGGCCGAAGATGCCGTAGCCGTGCAGGGTATTGCCGAAATCGGTGTCGACATCGGCATGCGCGGGAGCTGCCAGGCCCAATGCCACGACGCCGGCCAGCGCGAGAATCGCTGCCTTCATGATCCCGTATCTTAGCCTGTCTAAGGCTATCCGGTGTACCCCCTGAGCGGACCGGCCTACGCTGATCCTATGGGTAACCGCCGCCACCCAGATCGGGACATCGACGCAAACTTCGACGAGCACAGCGTCGTCGTGACCGCGCGCGGAGATGACGCCGCCGGGGTCACCGCCGTGGCAGTCGCCTTGCAGCGCGGCGTACGACAGATGGGGGCGCTGCGCACAGCCGCGGCGCTGGCCCGCGTCAACCAACGGCACGGCTTCGACTGCCCGGGGTGCGCTTGGCCGGAAGAGCCCGGCGGGCGCAGAGTGGCCGAATTTTGCGAGAACGGCGCCAAAGCGGTTGCCGAGGAGGCGACCACGCGAACGGTGACGGCGGAGTTCTTCGCCCGCCACTCCGTGGCCGAGCTGGCCGCCAAGCCCGAGTACTGGCTTTCCCAGCAGGGACGGTTGACCCAGCCGATGGTGTTGCGGCCGGGCGATTCCCACTATCGCCCGATCACCTGGGAGGACGCATACCGGCTGATCGCCGACGAACTGCACGCGCTCTCTTCACCGGATGAAGCCGTGTTCTACACCTCGGGCCGGACGAGCAACGAAGCGGCATTCCTTTATCAACTGATGGTGCGCAGCTTCGGCACGAACAACCTCCCGGACTGCTCCAACATGTGCCACGAATCTTCAGGCACCGCCCTGGTGCAGTCGATCGGAGTGGGCAAGGGTTCGGTGAGCGTGCTCGATGTCGAACACGCGGACTGCATTCTGATCGCCGGCCAGAACCCCGGCACCAATCATCCGCGCATGCTGTCGGTGCTGGAGAAAGCGAAAGCAAACGGCGCCAAGATTATTGCGGTCAATCCCCTGCCCGAGGCCGGCCTGATGCGGTTCAAGGACCCGCAGAAGGTTCACGGCCTCGTGGGAAGCGGCATCGCGATAGCCGACGAATTCGTCCAGATCCGGCTCGGCGGCGACATGGCACTCTTCGCCGGATTGGGTCGACTCCTCCTCGAGGCCGAGGACGCCGCCCCCGGCACGGTCATCGACCGGGATTTCATCGATAGCCACTGCGCCGGCTTCGACGCCTACGAGGGCCATACCCGCGCCGTCGACCTCGACACCGTGACCGAGGCAACCGGTGTCGCGCGGGCGCAATTGCACCGCGTGGCCCAGATGCTCATTTGTTCGAAACGTACGGTGTTCTGCTGGGCAATGGGACTGACGCAGCATCGCCACGCCGTAGCGACCATCGGAGAGGCCACCAACCTGCTGTTGATGCGCGGCATGATCGGCAAGCCCGGTGCGGGCGTATGCCCGGTACGCGGACATTCCAACGTGCAGGGTGACCGGACGATGGGGATTTGGGAGAAGGCACCCGAAGCTTTCCTGGCCGCGCTGGACGAACGATTCGGCATCAACAGCCCGCGCAAGCACGGCTACGACACCGTGCACGCGATTCGCGCGATGCGCGACGGACGGGCCAAGACATTCGTCGGACTGGGCGGAAACTTCGTCTCCGCGGCACCCGACACTGAGGTCACCGAAGCCGCATTGCGCGGTTGCGCACTCACCGTGCAGATCTCGACGAAGCTCAACCGCAGCCACGTCGTGCACGGGCGGACCGCCCTCATTCTGCCCACGTTGGGCCGCACCGATCGCGATGTCCAAGCCGGCGGCAAACAACTTGTTTCCGTCGAGGATTCGATGTCGATGGTGCATCTGTCCCGGGGCAGCCTGCACCCGCCCAGCCCATATCTGCGTAGCGAAGTCGCGATCGTCTGCCAGCTTGCCCGACGTGTTCTCGGGCCGGGTCACCCGGTGCCGTGGGAACGATTCACCGACGACTACGACCTCATCCGCGACGCCATCGCCGACGTGGTGCCCGGATGCTCCGACTACAACCGGCGGGTCCGCCGGCCCGACGGGTTCCAACTGCCGCACCCGCCGCGCGATTCACGCGAATTCCCCACGGCCACCGGCAAAGCCAATTTCGCGGTCAACCCCCTCGACTGGGTGCCGGTGCCCCCGGGCCGGTTGGTTCTGCAAACCCTTCGCAGCCACGACCAGTACAACACCACCATCTACGGTCTCGACGATCGGTACCGCGGCGTCAAAGGTGGACGCAGGGTGGTGTTCGTCAACCCGTCCGATATCGCGAGGCTGGGACTTCACGACGGTGACCGCGTCGACCTGGTCTCGGAATTCACCGGAAACGACGGCACCGTGCAGGAGAGACGGGCGAAGGACTTTCTGGTGGTGGCCTATTCGACACCGGTCGGCAACGCTGCGGGCTACTACCCGGAGACCAATCCGCTGGTGCCCCTCGACCACACCGCGGCCGGTTCCAACACCCCCGTCTCGAAGGCAATCGTCGTCCGGCTGGAAGCCGGCCCGCGCGAAAGAGACGAGCCGGATGCGGGAGCACGATGGGACGGGTGACCACACGCCGTGGGGCCGCGCATCTGACCGCGACCGCCGACGGTGCACTGCTCACCCAGCGTCCTGAAACGCTCGTCGTCGAAGAGCCTTTGGAGATCCGGCTCAACGGCACCCCGTTGACGGTGACGATGCGTACACCTGGCTCCGATGTGGAGCTGGCACAAGGCTTTCTGTTGACCGAAGGCGTCATCGACGGACGCACCGACGTCTTGACGGTGCGGTACTGCCGCAGCGCGGTCGCCCATCGCGGCGCAAACCCCGGTGACGGGCTGAACACCTACAACGTGCTGGACGTGACGACCGCGCCGGGCGTCCCGATGCCCGACGTATCCGTTCAGCGCAATTTCTACACCACCTCATCATGTGGCGTATGCGGTAAGGCTTCGCTGGACGCGGTGGCGACCGTCAGTAGACATTGCCCCGGCGACGATCCCACCGTCGTGGCGGCCGAGGCGTTGACGGCGATGCCCCGGCGGTTGCGGGAGGCACAAAAGGTGTTTGCCAGCACGGGTGGCCTGCACGCCGCGGCGCTGTTCACCGCGGACGGGACACTGCTGGCAGTGCGCGAGGACATCGGTCGGCACAACGCCGTGGACAAAGTCGTCGGCTGGGCAGTCGAGCAGAACCGCATCCCGTTGTCCGGCACGGTACTGCTGGTCAGCGGGCGGGCCTCGTTCGAACTCGCCCAGAAAAGCGTCATGGCCGGTGTTCCGGTGCTCGCGGCCGTATCGGCGCCGTCGTCACTGGCGGTCGATCTCGCCGCCGAGTCGGGACTGACCCTGGTGGCATTCCTGCGCGGCGACTCGATGAACATCTACACCCGCCCGGACCGAGTCGGGCGCTGAGGCTACTGTCTCGACACGCTCAGAAAGCCAGCCCGCCACCCGCCAGGCCCGGCGTCGGCAGGGTCACGGAAACACCCAGCGACTACGCGCTCTTGTCGCGCCGCTCGGCTCGAGACGGCTTACGCGGCACAATGGTCGGCAGCACATTGTCCTGCACGGTCTCGCGGGTGACTACCACCTTGGCGACATCGTCGCGACTTGGGATGTCGTACATCACCGGAAGCAGGACCTCTTCCATGATGGCGCGCAAACCGCGCGCCCCGGTGCCACGATGGATGGCTTGATCGGCGATGGCCTCCAGCGAATCGTCGGTGAACTCCAGTTCCACGCCGTCCATCTCGAGCAACCGCGTGTACTGCTTCACCAGAGCGTTCTTGGGCTTGGACAGAATCTGCACGAGCGATTCCTTGTCCAGGTTGGTCACCGAGGCCACCACCGGGAGCCGACCGATGAACTCGGGGATCAAGCCGAATTTGATCAGATCCTCTGGCATCACTTCGGCGAAGTGATCTTGGGTGTCTATCTCGGCCTTGGAGTGCACCTCGGCCCCGAAGCCCAATCCACGTTTGCCGATCCGGTCGGAGACGATTTTCTCCAGACCCGCGAACGCACCCGCCACGATGAACAGGACGTTGGTGGTGTCGATCTGGATGAATTCCTGGTGTGGATGCTTGCGGCCACCCTGGGGAGGCACCGAGGCCTGTGTGCCCTCCAGAATCTTCAGCAGTGCCTGCTGCACGCCCTCGCCGGAGACGTCGCGAGTGATCGACGGGTTCTCGCTTTTGCGAGCGATCTTGTCGACCTCGTCGATGTAGATGATGCCGGTTTCGGCACGCTTGACGTCATAGTCGGCTGCCTGGATCAGCTTCAGGAGGATGTTCTCGACATCCTCCCCGACATAGCCCGCCTCGGTCAGGGCGGTGGCGTCGGCGATCGCAAACGGCACGTTCAGCATTTTGGCCAATGTTTGCGCCAGATACGTCTTGCCGCATCCCGTGGGACCGAGCATCAGGATGTTGGACTTGGACAGCTCGACCGATTCCGACGAACGCGAGTCGCGGCCCTTCTCCCCGGCCTGGATGCGCTTGTAGTGGTTGTAGACCGCGACGGCCAGGGTGCGCTTGGCGGTGTCTTGGCCGATAACGTATCCCTCGAGGAATTCGCGAATCTCGACAGGCTTGGGGAGCTCGTCGAGCTTGACGTCATCGGCGTCGGCGAGTTCCTCCTCGATGATCTCGTTGCACAGGTCGATGCATTCGTCACAGATGTACACGCCGGGACCCGCGATGAGCTTCTTGACCTGCTTTTGACTCTTTCCGCAGAACGAGCACTTCAGCAGGTCACCGCCGTCTCCGATGCGCGCCATGGTGGTGAGGCCCTACTTCCTGTTCGCCGTCGGTCTGAAAATCATTCGGACGTCCCCCCGAACGCTACCCGCTTGTCGCGCCAAGGTGCGACCGTTAATCGCGAATAGCGTGCTTGGCACTTCCTGTTGATGGCTTGTGCCGTGCTGTGTGTGAACATATCCCCTGTCGTCGCCGATGACCGCTCGGTACGCCTGACCGTGTCCTGGGCGTGTCGCCGTCGTGACTCGGCCGAGAGGCGCCCGCTGCAGCCGACCTTAGAGTAGAGGGGTGGGCTTCGCCGCACTCGACAATACCGTGCTGATCAGCGATGGCGGACTGGCCACCGAACTCGAGGCACGCGGCCACGACCTCTCGGACAAGCTGTGGGCGGCGCGGTTGCTGGTCGACGCGCCCCAGGAGGTCGTCGCGGCTCACGTCGCGTTCTTCCGGGCCGGCGCGGCGGTCGCGACCACGGCGAGTTATCAGGCGTCGTTCGAAGGGTTTGCGAGCCGGGGTTTCACACCGGCTGACACGGCGAGACTGTTGCGGGGCAGTGTCGAACTCGCCCGCTCCGCGCGCGCCGAGGTTGGTGCGGATGGTCGCTGGGTGGCCGCGTCGATCGGGCCCTACGGAGCCACACTTGCCGATGGCTCAGAGTATCGGGGTCGGTACGGACTCAGCGTCGCGGAATTGACCGCTTGGCATCGGCCACGGCTGGAGGTTTTGGCAGACGCCGGTGCCGATGTGCTGGCGCTGGAGACGGTGCCCGATGTCGACGAGGCCGAGGCACTGGTGAATCTGATCCGAGGGCTGGGCGTGCCGGCCTGGCTGAGCTACACCATTGCCGGGGCCCACACTCGTGCCGGCCAACCCCTCGCCGAGGCGTTCGCCGTCGCTTCGGGAGTTCCGGAGATCGTCGCCGTCGGGGTGAACTGCTGTGCACCCGGTGATGTCCTGCCCGCCATCGCGGTTGCCCGTGAGGTGTTCAAAGGGCCGGTCGTCGTCTACCCCAACAGCGGCGAACTCTGGGACGCCGGGAAGCGGGCCTGGGCGGGCCCGTCGCGGTTCGAGGCGAAACTGGCCCCGCAGTGGATTGCTGCGGGCGCGCGCATCGTCGGGGGGTGCTGTCGGGTGCGGCCCGCCGATATCGCCGAACTGGCACGAAGCGTCGGGTCGGTGGGCTCGAATGCCTGAGAGAAAAGGTCGGTAAGCGCCAGCAGCTGCGGTCATCGCTCTTAGGCTGTTGGCGTGCCGTTGTCGTGGCCGTTGATCCCTGCACGACGGGAACGCCGCCGCGTTGGCCGACGTGTCCGAGGAGTTCGAGCGGATAGGCGACATCGTCACCGCCGTGGACGCGGCTGCCCATGCCGCGCTGGTGTATCGCGGCCGAGGTCTACTGGGATCGGCACTGTGCTACGCGACGCGCGCAAATGCCCTGGTCAAACAATGCGGCGATGCTTGCACCCCGGCGCTTCGCCAAGCTAGCGAGCCATTGCCGCTAACCGATTGCGAACGAGAGATCGTGTCAGCCTGCCTCCGACCCGACGAAGTCTCCTACCTACCAAGGCACCCATGGTGACACCAGCTACTACTTGATCCCGACCCAGGACCTGCCGTTGTTCGCTCCGCTGCGCACTCGGGGAGTGCCTGAGAAGTCCATCGACGTGGTCGAGCCGTTCTTCAAGGTGATCGTGGAACAGGGCTATGACCCGCAGCATCAATCCGGGGAAGCCCACCCCGGCGCTGCTGATCCCTCCGCTCGACCCAGGGAAGGTGGCCACCGATCTCGTCACTGCGATCGGCGAGGGCATCCACAACGCCGCGGCTCTCGTCGGCTCACCCCCACCTGCGGCGCCGGGCAAAACCACACACGTCGATGTTTCCGACCTGGCGGCGTTAAGGCGGGACACTGAAACCGCGGGCCAGGAGGTATCACGCATGGGGCCAGGATCGTGGCGCGCGTCAACCAGTGCCGGCCTTGGCGGGGCGCGTTGGTACCGCGCCGTAGCGAGTGATCTGTGGCCACTGCGGAATGCTTTCGATCCGGATCACTGCGACCGTAAGTGACATTCCAGCACCGTTGTTCACCATGAGGACTCGGTCGCCGACGCCGATCTGGCCGGTGACGACGAGGTGGGTGAGTGCGGCGGGATGGTCGGACACCGACAAGTGGCCGAGGTCGCGGCCGTAGTCGAGCATGCCTGCCTCCGAAGCCTTTCCGAACGGTGCGAGGAGCGCATCGATGTACCTGCTGGTCCCGGAGAATACGTGCGTCACCCTTCGCACGTCGGACATGGCGATCTCTGCGTCGGCGAGGGCGTTGACGATCAGATTGTGCCGGGTGCGCACGAAATCACTCATCAATCTCGGCAACTTCTCGGGATGGCGCTGGATGAAGCTTCTTGTCCGGGCAGCGACATCTGCCGCCGCGGCAATGTCGAAGCACGGCGGAAACAGCGGTCCGGGAAGCCTGTACATCGGCTCGAACTCGGGAAGGCTTCCGTTCACCAGGGATTCCACTCGGGCGAATCCGGTTTCGGTGGAGACGATGACGGCACTGGCTGCGTCACCGAGGTTGGACCCCCGATCCGTGGCGCCCTCCGCGTACCCATACCGGTCGAATAGGGGCGAACTCCAGTTGTCGGCTCCGGCGATCAAAGCGGCCGTTGCGGTGGGCAGCAGCGAGAGGTAGCCAGCCGCGAGTGAGAACCCGAGAAGTGTCGAATTGCACCCGGCGTCGATCCCAACGGCGGCCGCGGTCCCTCCGATGGCTTTGCGCTGCAAGTAGTGATGCGGAGGCCAACCCGGAATCCCCTGAGTTCCGGTGCCGCCGTAGAGGATCAGTGCCAAATCTTCTGCGTTGTAGCGAGACCGTGAAAGCGCCTCCTGGGTGGCGATCACTGCCATCTCAGGTCCAGAGATATGGCCTGCCACTGCCGTGCCGGTCCAGCCGCCCTTTTTGCGGGTATCGGCATCGAGCCGGCCGTCGGCCACGGCAGACTCGGTGCTCTGAGACTCTGGCAGGTAGAGGCCGATCGATTCGATGAAGAAGTTCGATAGTCGCATGGTGGTCTCCTAGCCAACGCCTCCGACGACGGCGAAAGCGATGAGTGTGCCTAACAGGCCAATGGTTGATACCGCTGCCGGCCATCGATTGTCCTGGCGACTGAGGTGCCTGATGGCGTATCCGGCCACCCCGACGGCAGGTAGCGCGACGAGGGCCTTCGACAGCGGCGAAACTTGCGCCCCAATCGCATAAAGCGCAACGGCGAGCGGTCCGGTGCCAATCGTAAGGAGGAACGTTGTGAGGTAGCCAAGCGAATTGGTGTAGCTCCGTTCACCTGCTACGGGCCGCCAGGCAAGCTTCTTTCCGAACTCGACCTGGCTGGCGCATAGTGTCAAGATCAGAATTCCCAGTCCACCGACAACAGCGGGGGGTGCACCGGCCCGGATCTCGGTGAAGGCCGCGAACAAATACACATACAGCAGCAGTTGAACCGGAAAACCGACCAGCACGTTCAGAAGGAGATTGTCGCCGCGAGTGGCCGGGAATCGCTGCCCCACAGCCATCAGCGCCGCGACGTACAGAAGTTGACCGACGACGATGACCATTCCAGTGCGGAAGGACAGATTCGCGACGACGATGACCGTCACGCATACGGCGGTAAGAGCTGACAGGTCGCTGAGCGGAACTGCGCCGGAGCCAACAGGCCGTTGCGGGTTGGCGACCCGGTCATAGTCCCGGTCGCGGATGTCGTCGAGCACGCGCATGATGAGTAAGTCGGCGAAGAGGGTCGAAGCAACTATTCCCAACATTGGAATCGCGCTGGCAGGAATGCGCTCTCCGGCGAGCGCGGCATAAAGGCCGACACCCCCGGCACCGAACGCCAAGGCGTAGACGCTCGACAGCACCGGGGGATAGCGGCTCAGTACGAAGTTTGAAATGGGTACCGCAGTGGTCACTTCCTGCCTCCTCGCCACGTTACCGTCAGGCCCCATACCCCCCGGGTGAACATTCCTGTGCGCCAGTTGATTTCGGATTCGTTCTCAAGAGCCAGTCCGTCCAGTCGAGACAGCACGACTTGCAGACCAACTTGGAGTTCGACCCGTGCGAAGGCCATTCCGACACACCGATGCCGACCGTGGCCGAATCCTAGGTGCGGGTTTGGCCTCCGTTGCGGACAAAACTCGTCGACATCGGGGAACACGTCGGGATCGCGATTGGCGACGTCAATTAAGGGGACGACGACCTCGCCTTTCGAGATCAGGCGGTCGTGTAGCATCACGTCCGCGATAGCGACGTGCGCCCGCCCAGAGGTGCCGCCGACCGTGCCGCCGAACCACACCCAGCGGAGGAGTTCTTCGACCGCGGACGGGATCTGACCGGGGCTCCGTCGAAGTGCATCCGGGAGCCCGGAATGTCTTAGCACCTCAACAAGACCCAACGCGAGGTGACTGCTGGTCGTCTCCGCGCCCGACATGAGCAGGCCCATGGCGAGCATTACGATCTCTGCGTCGGTCAGTCTGCTCGCGGACTCATCCTGAACCAGGGTATCGATCAATCCACCTGAGTTGCTCCGGCTTCGCGACCGACTCACCTGCATCTCGAAGTATTCGCGCAACTCGAAGTTTGCTTTGGCGACCTCATCAGTGGGGTAATGACCGGACGACCATGCAACCGTTATCCGCGGGGAAAGATACGGCAGATCGGCGGTGTCCAGGCCGAGCAGGTTCATGTGTACGAGGTTCGGGAGTGGTTGGCAGAACGACGCGTAGATGTCGGCGGGTGGTCCGGCGGCCAGCAGGCCATTGATGAGCTGGTCGGCCACGCGTTGGATCAGTGGCCGGGCGTGCTCAGCCCTTCGCGTCGTAAACCATCCCTGGATGGCACGTCGCCGACGAGTATGGATTGGCGGATCGCTGGTGACTAGCGCGAGAGGCAAATCGGAGCCCGCGCATACCGTAGGCATGTGAAACTGCGTACGGCGGAAGCGGTTGTCGCTCAATATGGTTCGTACGTCGCACTGACGGGTTACGCCGATGGCCGCCGTGCCGTCGGCCAACTCGACGTCGAAGGTCGGCTGTCTGCGGACGAGGTCAATGTGTTCCCGCGGGAGCGAAGTGCCCTGTCCGTTATCGAGCGGTAATTTCATGATGTCACCGCGGATTCTTTGGGTGTCGGTGGAAGATTCGAACAGTACCCGACAGGCCGTCGATCTCGATCTCGTCGCCGTCGGATATTTCGGCGGTCGCACCCGAAACCGCGACAACGGTCGGAATACCAAGCATCCGTCCGGATATTGCGGTATGCGAGACCATGCTGCCCCGCTCGACAACGAGTCCCGAAGCGTTGAGCATCAGTGGCAGCCAGCCGGGATCGGTTTCGCGGGCGACGAGAATTCTCCCAGCGCAATCGCTCGGTCTGACATCGGGGTGCAGCACCAATTTTGCGAGACCACGGGCGATCCCAACGCTCGACGGGAGACCCGCCAGGACAGTGCAGGAGCCGCCGGACGCCGGGATTCTTGCCGCACCGCGCCGTAGGTCGTCGATGTCGATCGGCTGTGCGTCGGTGGTGAATCGGTCGGGAAGCGTGGGACGACTGCATGAACTGATGTAGGCGTCCTTGCGTGCTCGTGCCAAGTGGCGAAAACCGGTGCATGTGGAAGTGCCATCGAAGGCGCCGAGCAACTCCTCGACTTCCAGGTGGACGTGGTCATCGGGTGAATCCAGCCATCCGGCTGCGGCCAAATCAGATCCGAGGCGACGCACCACTTCCCGCGAGAATCCGTAGAGCTGGGTGCGGCAGAATCGGGTGTCCTCGCGGGCTCTGATGAGGAACCGGCCGGCGCGCAGCAGGAGGTAGAGGATGGCGCGCCTCGATCTGGCCGGGCAAATCCTGCGCAGTTCATCGGGCGCCGCCCGTGCTGCGGTCGACTCTTGGAGCAGTGTCTGCCGCATCGTCGTCCCTGCCGCGACGAATGGTTGCAAGGACTCGACGAGCATTTCGGGTCTTTGGCGCGGTGTGGGTTTCTCGATCTCGAGGTCGTTCATCGCGCGATCCCCGAATTTCCGGAGGTGCATCAGGGCGTCGGCGGCCAGCGTGGCGCCATGGACACCGCTCGTGATGTCGCACCACGTTTCCCGCGCATCGGCGGTCAGCATTCGCTGCGACAATCCGGGGACAGCATTGATCTGCTCAGCAAGCGCCACAGTGGAGTGCACCGACTCCAAAGTCCGGTTCGACGGCCCTCCGGACAGCAGTGAAGGGAGGTTGACCTCGGCTGTGCCCGTCCACCTTTTGACGAGCAGTGTCGCCACGGCATATACGGCAAGCCCGAGGTAGCCGGACAGGATCGTGACGCCCCAGCGGTGTTCTGCTTCCGACCACACTCTGCGGTAGAGGGCGACGATATCTTCGGCCGGCAGATCAGAAAGTTCAATCCCGGCGAGATGTTGGTCATCCCACCAGTTCAAGAAGCCTCGGAGCCGATGGGGGAAGTCGCCGCGGCCCAGATCAGTCGCGGTGAGCACGCGAGTAGACCTGCGATTGCGCGGAGATCGAGCGCCAGTGGCGGGACAGGGCCGTGTGTGTGCAGTCCGAGTGATCGTTCCCATATAGGGCGTAGGACGTCCCAGCCGGGGAGCTGGCTATGCAGCGCGTGCCACGCGTCCAGGCGATAGTAGATCCGACCGTCCAGGTATCCGACCATGCGGTGGAGTTCGTGCTCACGACTGAGCAGTTGACTCTCAGAAACGCCTACGATGCGATAGAAGTCGCGAAAGCTCATGCGGTAGAAAGTTCGGGCGTGCGAGTACGTCATGGCCGTGGTCACGCCCGGAAAGCTCTCGGTCAGATTGTGATTCGTCCACTCGACCGAGCGAGCCGGTATCCGCGGCGGCACGGCAGGCCGTGCCTGAACCAGGTAGATCGCCGAGTCGGCGGCGATGACACCTTCGATGTCCTGGGGACCGGAGAAGACCCGCTCGGTGGTCTCTGCCAACGCCGCGATCTGGTCGATCTGTGTATCGGAAAGCACTGGCATGTCAGCGAGTTCAACAGGCACCCGATATTCGGCAACGCCACCGGTGGGCGCTCGGCACAGCATTCGTTCTTTGTGAGAAATACGCCGCTCGATTCCTTCTACGCGCACAAAAAAGTGATCGATGTCGGCACGCTCAGCCACAGCGCCTTCTCCGATGCCGTAGACGGCGGCGACCGTTGTTCCTCTGGCCCCGGTTACTGGGTCATGCGTGAATGCGACGAACGAGCGCCGGCCGTCCACCATCTGCTGAATGCCCACGCACACATCGAGGCCGCAGGGGTCGATTCCCCGCTGCGCGCGGTAAAGCACCGATTTGACACTGAAGACCGACGCGGCGCAGGCCGAAATACTGGCGATCAGCGCGTCCGCGCCGACGTAAAGGTAGCTGTCGGTCAGCCCCGCGAAGGGGTCGGCGACGTCGTCTTCGCCCGGGCGGCCGTCCCGGCCGACGACGCATGCGCGGACGGCGACGTCCCGCACGCCGAGGGCCCGGTATTTCTCCAGTATGGCAGTTTGCACTTCCGGCATGAGCGGCACGCGTTCGGCAGCGCTTCGGGCGGCGTCGGCCCAGGCCGTCAGTCGCTCGACACCGGAGCCGACGCCCGGAAAGCAGCCGACCGTATCGGCGATTGCTGTCCACGGAGTATCGATGACGACGCAGAGAAACGGCGGGACCGAAACCCCGACGTCGCGTAGCCGTTGCTGGCGCGCGAACTTGTGACCCACCAGGCTCGGGTCGGCCAGCTCTGACGGTGCCTCAACGATCTTGATCATCACCACACCCCGGGCAGGATTCGGCGTCGGCTGCCGGCGAACTCGCGGTATCCGGGTGTCCTGATGAGAACGCCTTCTTCGACCCTGATGCGCCAGAGCATCACCGCCGCGAGCGAAGTCAAGGCCGCGATACTTGCCGGACTGGCGAAGTGACTGACGAAAGCGGTGTTGGCGAGCAACATCCCGGAATAGGCTGGATGTCGCAGCGTGCGGTACGGACCAGAGCAGATCAGGCCATTTTCGGAGATCCGTGACCACTCGGTGCGAATACTGATCGCCGAGTTCGTGGATCGCCCATGCGCGTAACGTCACGCCCGTAAGGAACACCCCCGCAAGCGCGATCCCCACCCCGGCCGATACAGCCGGTTCGGAGTACGCCGCCGCGACAGCCGTAGCGACCCGCGCTCCTGCATAGGGGGCCAGGGTCCGGTTCTCCGCGGCCGTCTGACTTGGTGTGCCGACGGTGATTCGTGCCTCCGACAGCACCCATACCAGGTATGCGGCGACATAGCGTCGCAGCGAAAATGCGGCCGTCAATAGCCTGTGCCACCACCGCACACTGCGAGGGCGACCACTGTCAGCGCCAATAGAGCGCGAAGAACGAGAGTGGTGAGCCGATCATCCATTCTCGACCTCCGGCGGAGTGTTGCCATGTTGCCAGACGTGACGGGCCTAGCCAGCGCGGAGTTGCGCATACTCGTCTTCGTTCGCGCACCGGGCCGCGATGAGAATCGAAGCCGAGTTTGCTCGCTCGATCGCCCATCGCATGAACTCGATGTATAGTTTCTGGTCTCCTCTGGCGCGGTGACGCGCCACGACAGCGCCCGTTCGGCATGGCCCGGCGGCACCGCAGTGGGCAACTCCGCGGTGAGGCCCACGAAGATCATCCTTGTCCCCAACGGTGCTCACCCCACCGGTGCAGGATTGCGATGGCGAACTGGCGGGCAGCTTCGAGAATGGACGCGACTGCGCCAGCCCGTGGCGGTAGTCCACCGATGCTCCGTGTTCATGTACCCGGGTCCAGACGCGACCGGCTTCGACCGTCAGAGTTCCGACCGCGATATTTCGACGGTCGGCCCGGTGCACCAGTTCACTCGAGATCGGCCCATCCCCAAGTGACGGTATCGCCGGGCACTCCGATGGGCGGTCGGCTATCGCCCTTGCGCCAGAGAAGCCCTCGCGACGCTGCTGCCGGACTGAATGATTTCAAACAGGCTGGTTCCGCCGGCTTCCCGGGTGGCTGTCACCTCCGCCGGTACATCGAGCTCACAGAACTTGTTGAATGTGAGACGGAAGTTACGTTGTCCGGCTCCAGCATCGAACTATGCTCTGCCAGTTCAAGAATGGCCACCGCGAGCAGCATGCCGGGCACGTGGTCGAGCGGATGGTCGAAGAACACCGGGTCGTCGAGGTCAACGCGCGCAGATCCGCGCGACATTCCCCGGTCCGCAGCAACGTCCAGGATGTCAATCGCGCGTCCGGGAATCACCCGAGGCGCACTCGGTGCGAGTGCTGCATCGCTGCCTCCTCCGCCCGTCGCCGGGACCCTCGCGCCGGGTTCCTGCCGCCCACTGGTTGTCCACCGCGTTCGGTGCTGTCTCTGCAATCGGGATCGTCACTCGCATTCGGGTGGAGGAGATCAGTAGAGCCCTACTGCAATCGCGCCCGTCTCGGCACGGTACTACTTAGCCACGGTATTGAGCTGGCCCGCCCGCTCCACGCCCAGACTGC
>CAWJYB010000006.1:0-14184 GCA_963846905.1 uncultured Actinomycetota bacterium | reverse complement strand
GGGTGGTCGACGAGCTCAAGAAAGCGTTCGCCGCCGCGGGCGGCCCTCCGAAGGTACTGCGGATGGACAACGTGCCGAGTTCATTTCCGAAGCGCTGCAACGGTTCTGCGACGGCAAGACCGGCATGGCCTACATCCCGCCGGGAACGCCGTGGAATAACGGGTACCCATCGTAATCGCTTTGGCCGGGGTGAAAGCCGTGAGCCTTCGTGTCGGCGCACCTGCTGGGCGCAACCACCTTCCCACCGGATTCCCTTACGCCCGTTACCGAACGGCGAGAGGTGACATGACCTAGCAAGCGCTTGGTTGATAGCATCAACCGTATGGGGGCGCATTCTCCGGGCCAGCCGGCCAGCAGACGCGAGGAACTCCTCGCGCTCTCCGCCGCGATGTTCGCCGAGCGCGGCTTGCGCGCCACCACCGTCCGCGACATCGCCGATGCCGCCGGAATCCTCTCGGGCAGCCTCTATCACCACTTCTCCTCCAAGGAGGAGATGGTCGACGAAGTGCTGCGCATCTTCCTGGATTGGTTGTTCGTCCGGTACCAGCAGATCATCGACACCGAGCCCAACCCGCTGGAGCGGTTCAAGGGGCTGTTTATGGCCTCCTTCGAGGCCATCGAGAATCACCACGCCCAGGTCGTCATCTACCAGGACGAAGCCAAGCGACTGTCGGCACAGCCGCGGTTCGGCTATCTCGACGCGCGCAACCGCGAACAGCGCAAGATGTGGGTGGATGTGCTCAACCAGGGCATTGCCGAGGGTTGCTTCCGGCCGGATGCCGACGTCGACCTCGTCTATCGCTTCATCCGCGACACCACCTGGGTCTCGGTGCGCTGGTACCAGCCCGGCGGACCGCTGACCGCCGAGCAGGTGGGCGCGCAATACCTGGCGATCGTGCTGGGCGGTATCGCGAAAAGCTCTTAAAATGAAGCAAACTTGAAGGAGAGTCAACATGGCTGAGGCGTATGTCATCGAAGCTGTGCGTACCGCTGTCGGCAAGCGGAACGGGTCGCTTGCCGGGGTGCATCCCATCGATCTGGGTGCGATCGCCTGGCAGGGCCTGTTCGACCGCGTCGACGTCGACCCCGGCGCCGTCGATGACGTGATCGCCGGTTGCGTGGACGCCGTCGGCGGTCAGGCCGGCAACATCGGGCGGTTGTCGTGGCTGGCGGCCGGCTATCCCGAGGAGGTGCCGGGTGTGACCGTCGACCGGCAGTGCGGGTCGAGCCAGCAGGCCATTTCGTTCGGAGCGCAGGCGATCATGTCCGGAACTGCCGACCTGATACTGGCGGGCGGAATGCAGAACATGAGCCAGATCCCGATCTCCTCGGCGATGACTGTCGGCGAGCAGTTCGGCTTCACGTCGCCCACCAATGAATCCAAACTGTGGCGCAACCGCTATGGGGACCAGGAGATCTCGCAGTTCCGCGGGTCGGAGATGATCGCCGAGAAGTGGAACCTGTCGCGTGAGGAGATGGAGCGCTACGCGCTGACCAGCCACGAACGTGCGTTCGCCGCCATCGCCGGTGGGCACTTCGACAGTGAGGTCATCACCGTGGAGACCGAGCACGGCCCGTTCCGGGTGGACGAAGGCCCTCGCGAGTCTTCGCTGGAGAAGATGGCCGGACTGAAGACCCTTGTCAATGGGGGAGTGTTGACCGCGGCGATGGCCAGCCAGATCTCCGATGGCGCCAGTGCCGTGCTGTTGGCGTCCCAACAGGCCGTCAAGGACCACGGTCTTCGCCCGCGCGCCCGGATTCACCACGTCAGCACCCGCGGCGCCGACCCGGTTTTCATGCTTACCGGGCCGATCCCCGCGACGCGGTACGCCCTTGAAAAGACCGGACTTTCGATCGAAGACATCGACACGGTGGAGATCAACGAGGCATTCGCGCCGGTCGTCATGGCCTGGCTCAAGGAGATCAAGGCCGATCCGGACAAGGTCAACCCGAGCGGGGGAGCGATCGCGCTCGGCCATCCGCTGGGTGCCACCGGCGCCAAACTATTCACCACGATGCTCAATACGCTCGAGCGCATCGGTGGACGCTACGGCCTGCAGACCATGTGCGAGGGCGGCGGCACCGCGAACGTGACGATCATCGAACGGCTCTGACGGCGCCGAAGCGCAACCAGCCTTGACCAAACGCCTCGCGGACAGTGATCCGGAAACGCCGCTAAAACGCCTGCAGCCCTTCGGCCCGGAACACGGCACACGTCTCTTCGGCCAATTCGGCTGAGGGAGGTTGGGTGTCTTCGAGTGTGTAGTCGAGTCCGAGGCGTTGCCACTTGAACCGCCCCATCTGGTGAAACGGCAGTACTTCGACCCGCTCGACATTGCCCAGGCTCGCGGCGAACTGTGCTATCGGGCCGACGATGTCCTTGCTGTCGGTCAGCCCGGGCACCAACACGAAACGTACCCAGACCGGGATGTTGCGGGCCGCAAGGCGGCGTGCGAACTCCAGCGTCGGGCCCATGTCCTTACCCGTGAGATTGCGGTGCTCCGCGCCCCAGGATTTGAGGCCGAGAAGAATGAGGTCGAACTGGTCGAGGTCAGCGTCGGACAGCCGCTCATTGAGCCAGCCGTTGGTCTCGATGGCCGTGTGCACGCCCATGGCCTTCGTCGCCGCGCACAGTCGCACGACAAACCGGTCCTGCAACAGCGGTTCGCCGCCGCTGACGGTGAGCCCGCCGGACATCACCCGAACACCGTGCCGGTACTTGCGGACTCCCTCGACGGCGCGCTCCAGCGTGACCGGCATGCCGTTGGTCAGGCTCCAGGTGTCCGGGTTGTGGCAGTACCGGCATCGCCAGTGGCAACCGGCCATCCAGACCACGACTCGGATACCCGGCCCGTCTACCGCCGAGCCGGTGGTGAACGAGTGGACAAATCCCATGTCGCCGGTGTCGATCGAATGCTTGATCACCGACTCTTGTACGCCGCTGCTCTGGTTGAGCCTTAACTCGAAGGGAGTCTGAGCTTCCAGCGGCGGGGTCGGTGCCGGGGCGGCCATTGTTCTCAGCCGCCGTGGAACGTGCGGTTAACGACGTCCATCTGCTGCTCACGGGTCAGCCGGACAAAGTTGACGGCGTAGCCGGACACGCGGATCGTCAGCGATGGGTACTTCTCCGGGTGGTCCATCGCGTCCAGCAGCGTCTCGCGGTTGAGCACATTGATGTTCATGTGGTACCCGGTCGAACCGAAGAAGGCGTCCAGCATGCCGCGGAGGTTGGGTACTCGGTCCTGGGTAACTCGGCCCAGCCCCTCGGGGACGAGAGTGGTGGTCAACGAGATGCCGTCGGCTGCGTCACGATAAGGGATTTTGGCCACGGATGCGGCCGACGCGTGGATGCCGTGCGAGTCACGCCCGTGCATCGGGTTCGCGCCCGGAGCGAACGGTTCACCCTGGCGTCTGCCGTCGGGGGTGTTTCCGGTGCTTTTGCCGTACACCACGTTGGACGTGATGGTCAGAACCGACTGGGTGTGAACGGCGTCGCGGTAGGTCGGGTACTTGCGCAACTTGCCCATGAACGTCGACACCACCCAGGACGCCAGGTGGTCGACTCGGTTGTCGTTGTTCCCGAACTGCGGAAAATCGCCGTCGATCGCATAGTCGGTGATCAGCCCGGTGTCATCGCGGACGACCTTTACCTTTGCGTATTGGATGGCAGAAAGGCTGTCGGCGATCACAGACAACCCCGCAATTCCGAAAGCCATGGTCCGGACGGGGTTGTAGTCGTGCAGGGCCATTTCGATTCGCTCGTATGCGTATTTGTCGTGCATGTAGTGGATGACGTTCATGGCGTTGACGTACACCCCGGCGAGCCAGTCCATCGTCTTCTCGAACCGGTCCAAGACGTCATCGAAATCGAGTGTGTCACCGGCGACCGGAGCCGTCAGGGGTGCCACCTGCTTGCCCGTGAGTTCGTCGCGGCCACCGTTGATTGCGTACAGCAGGCATTTGGCCAGGTTCGCGCGGGCACCGAAGAACTGCATCTGTTTGCCCATCAGCATCGGCGACACACAACACGCCACCGCACCGTCGTCGCCCCACGATCGACGCATGATCTCGTCGTTCTCGAACTGGATGGAGCTGGTGTCGATCGCCACCTTGGCGGCGAAACTCCGGAAGCCGTCGGGAAGTTGCGGTGCGTACCAGATGGTCAGGTTCGGCTCCGGAGCCGGGCCGATGTTGTACAGGGTCTGCAGGAACCGGAAGCTGGTCTTGGTGACGAGCGATCTGCCGTCGTCGCCCATCCCGCCGATCGACTCGGTAACCCACGTCGGATCGCCGGCGAACAGAGCGTCGTACTCCGGTGTGCGCAGGAAGCGCACGATCCGCAGTTTGATGACGAAGTCGTCGACGATCTCCTGGACCATTTCCTCGGTGAGGGTGCCTGTCGAAAGGTCGCGCTGGAAATAGACGTCGAGGAACGTCGAGGTGCGGCCGAGCGACATCGCCGCACCGTTCTGCTCCTTGACCGCCGCCAGGTAGGCCAGGTACAGCCATTGCACGGCTTCGTGCGCAGTGCGGGCGGGACCTGAGAGGTCGAATCCGTAGCTCGCCGCCATCTGGAGCAGTTCCTTGAATGCACGAATCTGCTCGCTCAGTTCTTCGCGATCCCGGATGATGTCGTCGGTCGACATGGCCGAATCGAGGCTTTGCCGTTCTTTCTTCTTCTCTTCGATCAGCCGGTCGACTCCGTAGAGGGCAACGCGGCGGTAATCGCCGATGATCCGTCCGCGGCCGTAGGCGTCGGGCAGCCCGGTGAGGATATGGGAACTTCGGCAGGCCAGCACATCGGCGGTGTAGGCGTCGAATACGCCCTCGTTGTGTGTCTTGCGGTACTTGGTGAACGTTTCCACGACGTGCGGGTCAGGTTCATACCCGTAGGTCTTCAGCGCGCTCAACACCATGCGGAACCCGCCGTTGGGCATGATCGCGCGCTTGAGCGGCGCTTCGGTCTGCAGGCCGACGATGACCTCGGCGTCCTTGTCGATGTAACCGGGCCCATGAGCCGTTATCGAGCTAGGGATCTGTGAAACGTCGAGCACACCCTTTTTGCGCTCCTCGACGAACAACTCGGTCAGCTTCGCCCAGAGCTTCTTCGTGCGATCCGTCGCGGGTTCCAGGAACGACTCGTCGCCGTGATAGGGCTCGTAGTTCTGCTGGACGAAGTCCCGGACGTTGATCTCCTTCTGCCAGAGCCCGGGCGTGAAACCTTCCCACGCAGAGGTCGCAATCGGCTCGGCCATTGTTGTGCTCATCGTCCACATCCTCGCGGTATCCAAACGCCCAGTCGGGCCGAGTTTAGTCCCGTCCGAGTGCCGGTGCTCCGGGGGCCGCAGATGGCCGACAGATGAACATTTCCGCGCGGGTGGGTTCGTAGGAAGGCCGAAGCGAACCAGTTTTCGAGTCCGACGGGCGCGGTGAAGGTGGGCGGTCAGTCCTCGATGAGGCTGGACGCGGCCTGGAGGTGACGGACGGCGTCGGTGACGATCGATTCGATCAATTCCGCGCACGACGGGAGGTCGTCGATGATGCCGGCCACCTGCCCCGACGCCAATACGCCCGCTTCGGTGTTGCCGTCGACCAGGCCGGCCCGAAGCAGCATCGGGGTGTTGGCGGCCATGACGACCTGTGACCAGGTCATGTCTTTGCCGTGCCGCATGGCGCGGCCGTCGTTGATTATCGACCGCCATGTCATGCCGCTCAGTTCCTTGAACTTCTGGGCGTTGAGCACGGCCGCTCCGAAGCCCCGGGCGCGTGAACCGTTTTCCAGCTTCTCGACCAGCCCGGTGCGCAGTACCCGGTGCGGCATGCCGTCGACGCGCGTGGACACGACGGTCCCGTCCAGGCCGGCTTCGAGGTAACGCCGTTTGACCGCGTCCGGCACGGTCGAGTCGGCCGTCAGCAGAAACCGGGTGCCCATTGCCACGCCCGCCGCACCGTAGGACAACGCCGCCGCGAGTCCGCGGCCGTCGAAGAACCCTCCCGCCGCCACCACCGGCATCCCGCTGCCGGCCACAGCATCGAGCACCGAGGGCAGCAGCAGTGTGGTTGCCACCGGACCGGTGTGGCCGCCGCCCTCGCCGCCCTGGACGATGACCGCATCGGCCCCCCAGTCGGCGACCTTCTTGGCGTGCTTGGCTGCGCCCACCGACGGGATCACCACCACGGCGGCCTGCTTGAGCCGGGCGATCAACTCGGGCTTGGGTGCCAGTGCGAACGACGCCACCCGGACGTTCTCGCGGATCAGCAGTTCGACCCGATCGCCTGCGTCCCCGGCGTCGGCGCGGATATTTACGCCGAACGGCTTGTCGGTGGCCGTCTTGACCTTGGTGACCGCGGTCTGCAGCTCATCGAGCGTCATGGTCGCCGATGCCAGGATGCCCAGCCCGCCGGCATTGGAGGTCGCCGCCACCAATCGCGCGCCGGCCACCCAACCCATCCCGGTCTGCACCACGGGGTGCTCGATGCCGACCAGATCGGTCAGCGGGGTCTTGATCCGGCTCATGCCCGCACCTCTTTGTCCCGCAGGGACCTGGGGTCGATCACTTCGCGGATCAGGCGTTGCTCCTCATCGGAGGGCAGCCGAGTCTTGCCGGCGTCGGCCAGCCCGTGTACGTCGAACGAGGTGTTCTCGGCCACCTCTCCGGGCTCCACACCGGGATGCAGCGACACCGCGCGCATGGTGCGGTCCGGACCGTTGAAGTCGAATACACCGAGGTTGGACACTACCCGGTAGACGTTGGCGAACCGGTAGGCGGGGTTGCCCGCGTCGACCTTGTCCCAGCCGATTCCGGAAACGATGTCGACGGCGTCGCAGAACACCCGCTTGGAGTGGTTGCCGACGAAGTAGCTGGTGGCGTGGTTGACGGTGTTGCCGGGCGCGCCGCGCACACCGAACATCTGCCGGGTCGGGTGCTGCACCGGGCCGAACGCCGACAGGTTCTGATTGCCGAAGCGGTCGATCTGGTTTGCGCCCATCACCACATGCCGCCGCCCCCAGGCCAGGGTCTCGAAGACCCGGCCGAACGGCATCCAGCCCTCGATCGCCGCGGCGGCGCCAATGGCCGGAGTGTCGGCGATCAACCGGGCCTCACCGTCGGTCAGCACGATGTCGGGGGAGAACGTCAGCCGGGCCAGTCGGGCGCCGACCGAGACGATGGTGGTCATCGGGCTCACCATGATCTCGCCCGCACCGCGAAACAATTCCGCGCAGGCGACGGCGCACACCTCTGCACGGCTGACCGAGATCATTTGGCACCTTCCTTTTGAGCCGGCTGTTGAGCCGACTGCGCCGCCGTGAATTCCCGCACCGCGGCCTGGTAGTCGGCCTCGCTGCCCGCCAGGTAGGTGGTCACGAATTCCTGCCAGCCCTCGTCGGTGCCGGCCGCCTCGGCGTAGTGCCGCTGGAATTTCTCGTCGCGGCGGTGGTCGGGCTCGTTGGTGGTGAAGTGTGCGCCGCCCGCCGCCTCCACGACGGAGTCGACCATCATCCGGTTGATCAACAGCGCCTGTGGCGGAACGGATTTCACCAGTTCTTCGGTCGAGACCACCTTTTCCACCGACAGCAACCGCTTTTCGGCCGACATCAGGAACAGGTCGTCGAAGTACGGATCGATTCCGGTATAGGCCGCGTTGCCCGATGCATCTCCGAGATTCAAGTGCACCAGCGCGACATCGAGATTCAGCGCGGGCATCGCAATGAGTTCCTCGTACCCGTCGCCTGTCGGGTACGGAGACTTCACGGTCTGGAGTTCATCGCCCCAGAATGTACGCACGTCGCTGCCCAGCCCTGCCCGGATCGGCAGGAACGGCAGCCGCTGCGCGGCGGCCTGCAATCCGCACCGCAGCATGCCCTCGTCCATCTCGCGCGCCTCGATCGACCCACTGGTGCGCGCCCGGGCGAACCACGGGTCGTAGAACGGCGGCGAATCCAGTGACACGAAACCGTAGTAAGCGCGTTTGACCTTGCCCGCCGAGCACAACAGTCCCAGATCCGGGCCGCCGTAGGTTACGACGGTCAGATCCGTGACGTCGGTGTGTAGCAGCGCGCGCACGAAGGCCATCGGCTTGCGTCGCGATCCCCATCCACCGATGCCGATCGTCATGCCGCTCTCGATCGCCGCGACGGCATCGTCCAGTGTCGTCTTCTTGTCGCGCCTGTTCCCCGAGTCGCTTCGCTCCTGCCCGCCGCTCATGCCTTTTCACCTTTTCCCGTGCCCGCGAACGCGTCACGGTGTTCGTCGGAGACGCCGGAGAGATTGAGTTCGAACGTGAACCCTTGTTCCATGCGATAGCTCGAGTTGACCCGCTGGACGTCGATCAGGTTCAGCGCCTCCTTGGCGGCCCGGATCACGCGGGTGTCCTTGGCGGCGATGGCACGTGCCACCCGTAACGCGGCCTCGTCCAGGTCGGTCCGCGGAACAACCTCGTGCACCGAACCGAAGTGGTGCAGTGTCTGGGCATCCACGGTTGCCGCGGTGAAGAACAGCCGCCGCATCATGTGCTGGGGCACCAGCCGGGACAGATGGGTCGCCGCACCGAGGGCGCCGCGTTCCACCTCGGGCAGGCCGAACTTGGCGTCGTCGGAAGCGACGATGACGTCGGCGTTGCCGACCAGGCCGATTCCGCCGCCGACGCAGAAGCCGTTGACCGCGGCGACCACCGGAACGGCGCATTCGTAGACCGCTCGGAATGCTTCGAAACACCCGCGGTTCGCGTCGATCAGCGCGGTGAAGCCTTCTGTCTTCTGCATTTCCTTGATGTCGACTCCGGCGTTGAAGCCGCGTCCTTCGGCTCGAAGGATCACCACGTGGGTGCTCTGATCGCGTCCGGCGGCCGTGATCGCGTCGGCGAGGTCGAACCAGCCCCGTGAGGGGATCGCGTTGACGGGCGGGTAGTCGACGGTGACCGAGACGATGCCGGGTTCGACGGTCTTGGAGGAAATGGTCACAGAATTCTCCGATCGAGGATGCTGGTCCAGGGGCACAGGTACCTAAGCAAGCACTTGCTTGGTACGCTAGCACGGTGACCGACAAGGCTGACAGCGTGAAATTGGGCGAACCTGTCGGACCTCCGGTGAACTTCGGGCTGAGCGCACGCGTAGTGCTGGTCACCGGCGGTGTGCGAGGGGTCGGCGCCGGTATCAGCGCAGTGTTCGCCGACCAGGGAGCCACCGTGTTGACCTGCGCCCGCCGGCCGGTCGACGCTTCGCCTTATGCGTTTCACCCGTGCGACGTGCGCGACGACGACTCGGTGCGGCGGCTGATCGACGCGATAGTGGGACAGCACGGCCGCCTCGACATCGTGGTCAACAATGCCGGCGGATCGCCGTACGCGCTGGCGGCCGACGCGTCAGCCAACTTCAGCCGCAAGATCATCGAGCTGAACCTGCTCGCAGCGCTGCTGGTCTCCCAGCATGCCAATGCCGTCATGCAGCAGCAGGTGTCGGGTGGTTCGATCGTCAACATCTCCAGTGTCAGTGGCCGCCGACCGTCACCGGGAACCGCCGCCTACGGCGCTGCCAAGGCGGGCGTCGACAACCTGACCGCGACTTTGGCGGTGGAATGGGCGCCCAAGGTCCGGGTGAACTCCATCGTGGTCGGCATGGTGGAGACCGAACAGTCCGAGTTGTTCTACGGCGGCGCCGAGTCGGTGGCTGCCGTGGCCGCCACGGTGCCGTTGGGCCGGTTGGCCAAGCCGGCCGACATCGGCTGGGCGGCGGCGTTCCTCGCATCGGACCAAGCGTCCTACATCAGCGGCGCGACCCTCGAAGTGCACGGCGGCGGCGAACCGCCGACATACCTGGAAGCCTCCAGCGCCAACAAATAAGGAGACATGGGAATGGGACTGCTTGACGGCCGTGTGGTCATCGTCACCGGGGCGGGCGGCGGGATCGGCCGCGCGCACGCGCTCGCCTTCGCCGCCGAAGGAGCCCGTGTGGTGGTCAACGACATCGGGGTGGGCCTCGACGGAGCGCCGGGCGGCGGGGGAAGCGCCGCCCAGGGTGTCGTCGACGAGATTGTCGCGGGCGGCGGGCAAGCGGTCACCAGCGGCGCGAACGTGGCTGACTGGGACCAGGCGGCGGGTCTGATCCAAACTGCGGTCGACACCTTCGGCGGGCTTGACGTGCTGGTCAATAATGCCGGCATCGTGCGTGACCGCATGTTTGCCAACACCAGCGAGCAGGAATTCGACGCCGTTGTCGCGGTGCACCTCAAGGGACACTTCGCCACCATGCGGCACGCCGCCGCCTACTGGCGTGCGAAGTCGAAGGGCGGCGAGACCGTAGACGCGCGGATCATCAACACCAGCTCGGGGGCTGGGCTGCAGGGCAGCGTCGGGCAGGCCAACTACAGCTCCGCCAAGGCCGGCATCGCCGCGCTGACCCTGGTGGCCGCCGCGGAGATGGGGCGTTACGGCGTGACCGTCAACGCGATTGCGCCGTCGGCGCGCACCCGGATGACCGAGACGGTTTTCGCCGACATGATGGCGACGCAGGACGCCGCGTTCGATTCGATGGCACCGGAGAACATCTCCCCGCTGGTGGTGTGGCTGGGCAGTGCGGAATCCCGCGACGTCACCGGGCAGTTGTTCGAACTGGAAGGCGGGAAGATCCGCGTCGCCGAGGGGTGGGCACACGGACCCGAGGTGGACAAGGGCGCCAAGTGGGATCCGGCCGAACTGTCCCCGGTCGTCGCCGAACTGTTGGCCAAGTCGCGCAAACCGGTTCCGGTTTACGGCGCCTGACGGTTCCGCGTGGTCGGCGCCGCGGTGACCGGCGCCGGGCTTCAACGTCCCGGCAAGCGGAGCCGGCTCCAGCGGCTACGGATCGCAGATGA
Source organism: uncultured Actinomycetota bacterium (assembly GCA_963846905.1). Taxonomy (GTDB): domain Bacteria; phylum Actinomycetota; class Actinomycetes; order Mycobacteriales; family Mycobacteriaceae; genus Mycobacterium. Next base: position 3,334 of record CAWJYB010000006.1, on the reverse strand, counting down.
CGATCGGGATCTCGCGGTCTGTCCACGACCGATAGTTGGAATAGTCGGGGTACATCGCGTCCAATTTGGGCCAGTATTCGGCGCGTTCCTCGCCGGTGGCGTCCCGCGCGGTGAGTTTCAGGACTTCTTTCTTGGTCTGGAAGCTCACCTTGGGGTTCGCCTTGAGGTTGAGATACCACATCGGGTTGCCTTGGCGGCCACCCTGCGATGCGACCAAGATTATCCGCCGGCCTTCCTGCAGGAACAGCAGAGGGCTCTCGCGTCGCTGTCCGGTCTTGCGTCCTGTGGTGGTCAATACGCCCACCTCAGTGCCGCGCAGGAACTTATCGCCGAACCTGCCGCCGCTCTTCTTGAAGACGAACGTCTGGACGCGCGACATCAGCTTGATGAACGTGCCGGTCTGTTTGGTATTGAGAAATCTCGGCGGTTGGGCCATGTTTCGGCACGTTACCTCATGATGAACGGGCGGATGGTGGCCCGAATGTGGTGGATCAGCCCATCGCTGGCGGGGATGAGGAACGTCTCATCGATATTGGCACCAACCCGGCGCCCGGCCAGCGACGGCTTGGTGGAGAGCTGGAACTTGGCACGCACCTCGTCGCCGGAGACGGTGAACTCCGGCTCCGACACCGAGCGGATCACACGATACTGCCGGCCTGTGTTCAGGGTGCGTCGCAGCTGATCACCCGAGAAGCCCGTCTTCAGGCCGGCCTCGATGCGGGTGCAGTCCGGCGCGAACCGCACGTCGTCCGCACGGTGGCTGGCCAGCGCCTCGATGTAGGCCCGTGCTGCCGCAATGCGCTCGGCCTCGGTGAACGCGCGGGGTGTGGTCATGGCTAGATCCGTTCGATGATCGTCCCGGTCGACAGCGCGCCGCCCGCACACATCGTAATCAGTGCGGTGTTCTTGTCGGTGCGTTCCAGCTCATGAAGGGCGGTCGTGATCAACCGGCTGCCGGTCGACCCCACCGGATGGCCCAGCGCGATGGCGCCGCCGTTGACGTTGACGCGATCCATGTCGGCCTCGTGCACCCTCGCCCAGGACAGGACGACGGAGGCGAACGCCTCGTTGATCTCGACAATGTCGATGTCACCGATCTTCATGCCGGCCCGCTCGAGCACCCGGGCCGTGGACTGCACCGGGCCGTCAAGATGGTAGTAGGGCTCCGCGCCGACGAGGGCCTGGCTGACGATCCGCGCGCGGGGCCGCAGCCCGAGCGCCTTGGCCTTGTCCTCGTCCATCAACAGCACCGCGGCGGCGCCGTCGGAGAGCTGCGAAGAGGTGCCGGCGGTGTGCAGGCCGCCCTCGACCACCGGGTTCAGGGCGGCCAGTCCTTCGAGCGTCGTGTCCCGCAGGCCCTGGTCGCGGCCGACCATATGCCGTTCGGCGGTCGGTTGCTTGTTCTCGTCGAGTACCGGGGCCTCGATGGGCGAGATTTCCCGTTCGAAGCGGCCCTCGGCCCATGCCTGCTTGGCCTTCTGCTGGGACGCGAGCCCGAAGGCGTCGAGGTCCGCCCGGGTGATGCCGCGGCGCTTAGCGATCCGCTCGGCTGCCTCGAACTGGTTGGGCATGTCGATGTCCCAGGATGCCGCCCGGATCAGCGACCGGTCCGGACCGGCGTTCGCCCCCAGGCCCACGCGGCTCATCGCCTCGATGCCGCATGCGATGCCCACGTCGATCGCACCCGTGGCGATCAGCCCGGCAATCAGGTGGTTGGCCTGCTGGGCGCTGCCGCACTGGCAGTCGATCGTCGTCGCGCCGACCTCTTCCGGCAAACCCGCAGTGAGCCATGCCACTCGTGTGATGTTGTTGGACTGCTCGCCGTACTGGGTGACGCATCCGCCGATGACCTGCTCGACGTCGCTGCCGTCGATCCCGGCTTTGTCGACCAGGGCCTTCTGGACGGCTCCCAGGAGCTCGGTGGCATGCAGGCCGGACAGCCAGCCGTTGCGCTTGCCGATCGGGCTGCGGGTTGCTTCGACGATGACGGGATTACCCATGGCGCCAGGCTAGAACACGTTTCATTACTCTGACAAGCGACGATGCCGCACCGTCTTTTTTCTGCGGTGAAGGCATGTTTTACTGAAACTAGAGAACGTCGTATTGAGGAGCGCAATCGTGGTGCCAACCCCCAATGTATTACCCGGATTCGACTTCCTGGATCCGGATGTCAACCTCAAGGCGCTGCCCGTCGAAGAGCTGGCTGAGCTGCGCAGGGCCGAACCCGTCCACTGGGTCGACGTGCCCGGTGGAACCGGCGGTTTCGGTGACTCTGGCTACTGGCTGGTCACCAAGAACGCCGACGTCAAGGAGGTGTCGCTGCGCAACGACGTTTCTCCAGCTGGCTAAACGGTGCGATCCCGGTATGGCCGCCGGAGATGACACGCGAGGCTATCGACCTTCAGCGCAGTGTGATGCTGAACATGGACGCGCCACGTCACACGCGGCTGCGCAAGATCATTTCGCGCGGTTTCACACCGCGTGCGATCGGACGGCTGAAGGACGAGCTCGCCGCCCGGGCGCAGAACATCGCCAAGACCGCTGCCGCCGAGGGTTCGGGCGACTTCGTCGAGCAGGTGTCATGCGAGCTTCCGCTGCAGGCCATCGCCGGTCTGCTGGGCGTTCCGCAGGAGGACCGCGACAAGCTCTTCCGCTGGTCCAACGAGATGACCAGCACCGGCGACCCCGATACGCCCATATCGACCCGGCGGCCTCTTCGATCGAGCTCATCGCCTACGCGATGCAGATGGCCGAGGACCGGGCGAAGAACCCGAGCGACGACATCGTGACCGCCCTGATCGAGGCGGACTTCGACGGCGAGAAGCTCACCGACGACGAGTTCGGGTTCTTCGTGGTGATGCTGCGGTGGCCGGCAACGAGACCACCCGCAACTCGATCACCCACGGCATGATGGCGTTTGTCGACAACCCCGACCAGTGGGAGCTGTTCAAGCGCGACCGCCCGAAGACCGCGGCCGACGAGATCGTCCGCTGGGCCACGCCGGTGTCGGCTTTCCAGCGCACCGCGCTCGGACACCGAGCTGTGTGGTGTGAAGATCAAGCAGGGCCAGCGGGTGGTGATGTTCTACCGCTCGGCCAACTTCGACGAAGAGGTCTTCGAGGACCCGCTACACCTTCGACATCCTTCGCAGACCCCAACCCGCACGTCGGATTCGGTGGCACCGGCGCCCACTACTGCATCGGCGCAAACCTGGCCCGCATGACGATCAGCCTGATCTTCAATGCGATCGCCGACCACATTCCCGACCTCACGATCGGCGAGCCCGCAGCGGCTGCGGTCGGGGTGGCTCAACGGCATCAAGCACTGGCAGGTC
>CAWJYB010000005.1:0-187007 GCA_963846905.1 uncultured Actinomycetota bacterium | reverse complement strand
ATTCCGGTGACAAGGTCGAGCAGGCCCTAGCTCGCGTCCTTGAGCACCGTGATGCAAATGCTTCGCAGGCTCCGACGATGGCAGTGCGCCTTCACCGCTGGCTCGCCACCGCCGAGGATGCCTCAGCATCGCTCGGCAGCGATCTCCAACGACAGATGAACGACGGTGCATGGGTCGACGCCGCCGTCGGCGCCGTGTGGCACGGGTCCAATGATCCGATTGTCACGGCGGCATACCAACATCTACTCGACAAGGTGCACGTTCGCCGCAAGCAGCGTGACAGCGCTGCGGCATCGAGGCTGGACCAAGTCAACGGGACGGACGGCCAACGAGCGGTTGGCGTTGAGCGACTGTTAGCCGAGATCGTCGATCCTTGGCGCGCCAAGGCGGCGCACTTCTCGTCGTGCTGGACGGAATGAGTAGTGCCATAGCCATAGCACTCTCATCCGAAGTTGCCCGGCTGGGCCTCGTGGAGTGGGTCCCCGCGCCTACGCACGCACGGCAGTCGGTGGTCGCGGCATTGCCTTCGCTTACCAACATCTCTCGTGCGTCGCTGTTCTGTGGTGAGGTCCGCTCAGGCACAGGTGAGGACGAGAAGCGCGGGCTGGCCACCGCATTCCCTGGCGCAAAGCTCTTCCACAAGAACGACCTTCGATCAGAAGGCGGTGCTTCGCTCCGGGCGATCTGACCGCCGCGATCCGGGACGCCGCAGTTCCCGTCGTCGGAGTGGTGATCAACGCAATCGACGACGCGACCCACAAGAACGACATGTCAGCGTGGGATTGGGATCTGCGTTCGCTCGATCCACTGCGAGCACTCCTGGAGGCCGCGATCTCCGCTCGGCGCGCGGTCATCCTGACATCCGATCACGGCCACCTTGTCGAACGCGGTACAGAGGCACTGAGCGTCAACGGTGCCGAGTCCCCGTGTGGCGACCGGTCTCGACCGGCGCTGCTGGAGATGGCGAAGTACTCGTGTCTGGTCCACGAGTGGTCGCACCAGCGCGGCGAAGCGGTGCTGCTCTGGCGTGACGACGCGCACTACGGCCCCCGACACGCGGGCTACCACGGTGGTGCCAGCCTCGCGGAGCTGACGATTCCCGTACTCGTGTTTCAAGCTGCTGCTGTAGCGACCGCGGCCGCTGGGTGGGAGCAGGCCGCACCGCAGGTCCCTTTGTGGTGGAACGATCCGATCGGCCGCACCCCGTCCACCGAGGCACCGGCGTCCACCCGGCAGCCCAAGAAGTCGAAGAAGGCCGAAGCGCCGGGTCAGGGCGATGGGCTATTTGAGCTCGGCGAGCTGCCCACGGCGCCGGCAGCACCTACCGGACTGGTCGAAGCGGTGCTCGCATCGACGACATACGCGGAGCAGAAGCGGATGGCTGGTCGGCGGGCGCTTGACGACAGGACCGCCGAAGCGGTGTTGCGCGCACTCGTGGATCGTGGTGGTCGCGCTCACCAAGACACAGTGGCCGCCGCTGTCGGAATCCCAACCGCCGATGTAGGACAGGTCTTTGCGGCCGTTCGTCGGTTGTTCAACGTCGACGGGTACGGCGTCATCGAGCTCGACACCGATGGCGTCACACTGCGGCTCGACGAACACCTCCTGCGTGAGCAGTTCGAGGTCGGAGGCGCGCGATGACCGAGGTGTCGGGCAGCTTCAGCCCCCGCCGCCGCAAGGACATCATCGACGCACTGCGGCGCGGCACCGTGCCACAGCAGGGCCTCGACGTCCTCGCCGTCGGCTTGGCTCGCTTCGAGGACGCCGTCGATGAAGAGTTGCAGACCGTCTCCGGTGGAGGCGCCGTATTCAAGGCCGTCCGTGGCGAGTACGGCTCCGGTAAGACCTTCTTCTCCCGCTGGCTCACCGAGCGAGCCAAGCGAGCAGGGTTCGCGACCACCGAGATGCAGATCAGCGAGACAGATACGCCCCTGCACAAGCTGGAGACCGTTATCGGCGCATCACGGAGAACCTCTCCACCTCGACCACCCGTCGAGTGCGCTCCGAGACGTCATCGACGGCTGGTTCTACATCCTCGACCACGACGCCAAGGATGGAGCCGCACAATCAGCAGGCTCAGGAGGAACGCTCGACCTCCTCCATCGTCGACTGTCCGATGTCTCTAAGGATGCGCCGGCCTTCGCCGCTGTGCTGCGGCAATACCGGCTGGCGCAAACGGCGGGTGACTCTGCGGAGGCCGATGGACTGTTGGCGTGGCTCGGTGGCCAGCCGCACGTTGCGGCCTCAGTGAAGCGTGCCGCCGGAGTTCGGGGCGACCTCGACCACTTCGGCGCACTCGGCTTCCTCCAGGGGCTGCTCACCGTCCTTCGCGACTTCGGACTACGCGGGCCTTGTCGTCGTCCTCGATGAAGTCGAGACGTTGCAACGCATGCGAACCGATGTCCGCGAGAAGTCGCTGAACGCTCTCCGTCAGCTCATCGACGAGATCGACGGTGGCCGGTTCCCTGGGCTGTATCTGCTCCTCACCGGAACACCTGCGTTCTTCGACGGGCAGCAAGGCGTGCAGCGTCTCCCGCCGCTCGCCCAGCGACTTCACACCGACTTCACCACAGACGCACGCTTCGACAACCCGCGTGCAACGCAGGTCCGCCTCACCGGCTTCACACCAGAATCGCTCTTGGAGTTGGGCAGCCGTGTTCGTGACATCTACGCGTCCGGCGCCAAGGATCCAGAGCGTGTCAGGAGCGTCGTCGACGACGATTACCTGCGAGACCTCGCAGCCGCGGTCGGCGGGGAGTTGGGCGGTCGAACCGGAATCGCGCCGCGACTGTTCCTCAAGAAATTGGTCTCAGACGTCCTCGACCGTGTGGACCTCTTCGAGGACTTCAACCCACGCCGCGACTACCACCTCACAGTCAGCGCCGACGAGCTGACGCCGGTGGAGCGAGAAGTGCACGCGCGGAGCAACCGCGCTCCGGCCGAGAGCGTCGACGAAATCGAGTTGGACCTCTAGCTGATGTCGGCTCCCACTGGCCTCGACGCGGCCATCGAGTACCACATCGTCAACTCGCTGGGCTGGTCTGGACTCAGACCACTACAGGCAGCATCGGTCGAACCGGTGAGGTCGGGTACGGACTGCGTCCTTGTCGCACCGACTGCCGGGGGCAAGACCGAGGCCGCTGTCTTTCCCTTGCTTTCGGAGATGGTCGAAGGCAACTGGTCAGGTACGACCATCCTTTACGTCACGCCACTTCGCGCGCTCCTGAACAACATTCATCCCCGCGTGAGCGCCTACTGCTCCTGGCTCGGTAGGACGGCGGGCTTGTGGCATGGCGACATCGGCCAGTCCGAGCGTCGGCGCATGCTCGCCGACAGACCAGACGTCCTGCTGACGACACCGGAGTCCATTGAGGCCATGCTCGTGTCGCGAAGAGTCGACCACGAGCGGTTCCTTGGGTCCGTCCGGGCTGTCGTGGTCGACGAACTTCACGCGTTCGCAGGGTCCGACCGCGGCTGGCACCTGCTCGCCGTGCTGGAACGAGTCGAACGGATCGCTGGGCACAAGATCCAACGCGTGGGTCTTTCCGCAACCGTTGGCAACCCAGAGACGGTCGGCGCCTGGATGCAAGGGTCGACCGAGGGGCGCCGGCCGGCCGTGGTGGTGCGAGAGGACTCATCACCAACGGTGAGTCCAGAGATCACCGTTGACTACGTCGGGAGCATGGACAATGCTGCGACGGTCATCTCGCGGCTGCATCGGGGCGACAAGCGACTGGTGTTTGCCGAATCACGCCGTTCCGCAGAGGAACTCGCCTTCCTCCTGCGCGAGCGTGGCGTCCAGACTTTCGTGTCCCACTCGTCACTGTCGGTCGACGAGAGGCGGCAAAGCGAACGTGCCTTCGCCGAGGCCAGAGACACGGTCATCGTTGCGACATCGACGCTTGAACTTGGTATCGACATCGGCGACCTCGACCGGGTGATCCAGATCGACGCGCCGCGCACCGTTTCGTCGTTCCTGCAACGACTCGGCCGCACTGGTAGGCGACCGGGCACGAGCCGCAACACTCTGTTTCTTGCCACCAGCCTCGACGGACTACTCGACGCTGCCGCCGTGCTACTTCTGTGGAGGCGCGGATTCGTCGAGAACGTAGTCGCTCCACCACATCCACGTCACCTTGCTGCCCAACAACTTCTTGCGCTGGCGCTCCAAGAGGGATCGTTTGGAGCATCGGACTGGCCGCGGTGGTGGGGGGACCTTCCGCTCATGGCGGATGGTGCGGAGGTGCTCGTTTACCTGCGCGAGCAAGAGTTCCTCGTTGAGGACTCAGGGTTGTTGATGATCGGCCCGCGCGCGGAGAAGGAGTTCGGCAACCGACACTTCATGGACCTTCTCTCGACTTTCGTTGCCGATCTTGAGTTACGGGTCGTGGCCGGCCTCAAGGAGATCGGATTCGTCTCGCCGCTTGCCATCCCGGCCGGGAAGGATCGCGAGCAGCGACCACTCGTTCTCGCAGGGCGAGGCTGGCTCGTGCAACACGTCGACTGGGAGCGCTTCACCATATGGGTCGAGGAGATTCCAACCAAAGGTGACGTGAAGTGGCCGTCCGGTGCCGTCGCGCAATCGTTCGAGGTGTGCCAGGCCAAGAGGGAGGTGCTGCTTGGGGCAGTGCCCGACGCCGAATTGTCCAAGCGCGTTCCGGTAGCGCTGGAGCGCCTCCGCGAAGATCGCGCCATGGAGGTCAGCAACGACGGCCTCGTGCTGCGTCCTCGCGGTGCGGGAGGCACGCGCCTGTGGACGTGGGCCGGCCTGAAGGCCAACGCGACACTGCTCGCGGGCCTGGGCCTTGACGCGAGCGGGGTGGAAAACGAGAGCGTCCTTCTCCCAGAAGGCATCACCGGAGATGACGTCAAGGCTGCGGACTCCGACGCCGTTCCGGGCGTTGATGAGGAAGCCATATCGGCGCTCAAGTTTTCAGTAGCGCTGCCGTCGGACCTCGCCGTCAGGACGGTTGGTGAGCGGCTGGCTGATCCGCGCGGCGCCCGGGAGACGGCACAGGCCCGGATCATTCGGCATATCGCACCGTGACGCGGGGACTCGGGAAGAACCATCGCCCCTCGGGCGGCGTGAATACATCCCGCGTACCACCACGGACCTCTTCGCAGGCGTCAGCCGTGTCACGCTATATCGCACACCGGCAGTTCCATGCCTGCCGCGGCTGCAGTTCTTCGCGCTATCGTCGGCCGACATGAGTGATGGCGCTTCGTTTACCTTCAAGCCAGAGTGGTCTGCGTGGCCCGAGGATCTTGACCCCGTGAAGGCCGCGGACCAAATGAATCCGATGGAGACCGACGATCCGCATGAGTCGCTGTTCCGACTCCTTCGGACGGTCCCGACAATAGTCGGAGCGGCACCTGCCCCGATCAAAGACGGCAGCCAGATGGCCGAAGATCGGGACGCAGTCCCTGATCTCCTCAACCTGCCGATGATGTGCCACGCCTACCTCTCGCAGTCAGCCAACTTCCTGCAGGGCTTGTACCGGATCATGCGGCCCCTCCCGGGCATCATGGAAATGCCGAGGATGGCTACCTACCCGTTGATACGCGGGGTGATCGAATCAAGCGGTCAGACCGTGTGGCTGCTGGGTCCCACTGAGCGTCGCGAACGCCTTCGACGGTTACTGCAGCTGGAGAAGTCGGAGATGGACCACGACGCCCGGTACTACAAGGTCGCCACCGCGCCGCACGACGACGACACCCCCAAACAGCGCTCTGACATCGCCAAGATCCTTGCTAGTGCCGCGGGGGAGAAGGGCGTCCGCTGGAAGCGCCTACTCGATGCGGCTGCGGTCCTGGGCATCGACCAGTCCGAGTTCGAACACCCAGTGCCTGGTGGATGGGACGCAGTGATCGGCCAGGCCATCGCTCAGGAGTATGAGCGAGACAAAGGGCAGGACCCGGGCAACGACAGCCACTGGCAGGGTCGATACAGCGCCAGCGTCTGGTTCTTTATCAGCGGGATGTCACACCCGTCGATGTCGCGCGCATGGGCAGGTTCTGTGCATGAGCAAGGGGAGATCGGCGAGGACGGGCTGATGTCGGTCACGTCGTCGGCGAACCCGGTCATCGTCCGGGACGCACTGTCGTTGGCGCTCAGGCTGCACATGCGCGCACTGCGTCTGTGGGCAGACGCCAGTGGAGGCCAGTTCGGCGGGAACAGGGGCTTCTGGACTAAGCCACCCCCACCACTGCGCGGGTAGTCGAACATCCACCCATAGCGCCATGCGGACGGGCTGCCGTCGAAGAAGAAAGGGCAGCGAGATCGAATGCCTAGTCGCGGACGACACCCGACTGATTAAGTAGGTTCCGCCACGTCTTGCCGTCGTTAGTCCCGATGTCGGGATTAACGACGCTCCTTCGCTTCCACCGTGCGTAGTCCCGTCGCCCGTCGGCGTGCAGCACCAGGGCCATCATGGCCGCCCAGCGCACCATCGCCGCTGCACCCCCGTTCTCTACGGTCTTGGCCATGCACACTTCTATGTACGACAAGACCGCCGAATGGAGGGCGGCGCCCGCGTTCGACAAGGCCCAGGCCCTACTGGCCTTCGTGGACGACCCCGACCCGAACGCGGACGTTCGCTCGATACAGCGTTGGGAAGTCCAGATCGGCGCTGCGCAGGCGCTGGCGTCGCTGGCGGTGGCCGAGGAGCTGACCCGGCTGACCGAGGCCGTGACCCGACTGATCGACGAGGCCCCATGACCGAGGCCCCATGACCGCGACCAGCACCGACCTGCGCGCTCCTGCGAGCACCACCAGCACCCGGTTGCTGATTGCCGCCCGGTTGCTCGCCTCGCGGCGCGACCGCCGCCGCCCGGCCTCACCGGCAGCACTGGCGAAGCGGCTCGCCGCCCACGGTGACCCGGCGTTCGTCATCACGCCGACCATCGCGCTGCTGAGCGACCTGGCGGTGAGGTCGGTCACCGACCCAGATCAAAGGGACATAGTGACCACGCCGCCCCGCACCGGCAAGTCGAGGCTGCTGGCGGTGATTACGCCGGTGTGGGCGCTCATGCGCGACCCCGACGCCACGGTAATGCTGATCAGCTACAGCGACGAGCTGGCGCAGGAACATTCGAGGGAAGCCCGTCGCCTGATCGCCGAGCACGCCGACTATCTAGGCATCCGGCTGGCTGCGGATAAGACAGCAGTCGGGAGGTGGCGGGTGGAGGGCCGTGCCGGGGGGCTGCTGGCCGGTGGCATCCAGAGCGGGGCGACGGGTTTCGGTGCGTCGGGGCTGCTGATCATCGACGACCCGGTGAAAGACGCCCAGGAGGCCGACAGCGCGGCGCACCGCCGCCGGGTGCTCAACGAGTACCGCTCGTCGTTGGCGACCCGCCTGCACCCCGGTGCGTCCACGCTGCTGGTCATGACCAGGTGGCATCCCCTGGACCTGGCCGGGCACCTGCTCGACGCCGAACCCGACGTGTGGCGGCACACCAACGTTCCCGCCGTGGCGACCGCCGGGGTGCCCGACGCTTTGGGGCGTGCGCCGGGTGTGGCGATGACCTCCGCGCTCGGGTTCACCCCCGAGCACTACGCCGCCGCCCGGCGCACCTCCGGCGAGCGGGCCTGGTGGGCGCTCTACCTTGGCGTGCCCGCGTCACCGGAGGGCGGTCTGGTCAAGCGGGACTGGCTCGACGCCTGGCGGCTGCCCGCAGCGCCCCGCCGCGCCGTGATGACGGTCGTCGGCGTGGACCCCTCGGACTCGGGCAGCGGCGACTCCTGCGGCCTGGTCGTGGCGAGCCTCACCGCCGAGGGCGTCGTCGCGCTGATCACCGACCAGTCGGCTCCGATGACCAGTGACCAGTGGGCGGTGGCTGCCGTCGATCTGGCCGTGCAGGTCGGGGCCAGCGAGATCGTCGTGGAGAGCTTCGCCGCCCGCGAGACGTACCGCCGGGTGGTCAGCGACGCGTTGCGCCGCCGCACGTTGGGCAGGGCCGTGAAAGTGACCCCGTGGCCTCCCAAGGGCAGCGGGCGCGGCGGTGGTGACGCGGTGGCGCGGTCGTCGGCGCTGCTGCAAGCCCTGGAGGTCGGCACCGTGCGCCTGGCCGGGCACTTCCCGAGCTTCGAAGAACAAGCGGTCACCTGGCAGTCAGGGCAGCACTGTCCAGATGCGATGGCGGCTCTCGTCGTGGCCCATGACGTGCTCGCCCACGCCGCCGGGCGTCAGGTCGCCCTGTCGAGTCCGGTCGACGCCGCCGAGCGTGCCGCACCGCCGCCCGACTGGATGCGCCGGTCGGTGGGCGACCCCGCTCGCCGCGGTGCTGTGGTGGTGTCGCTGGGTGGCAGGACGCGGCAACGCATCGACGGCCGCACGGGGTATGACCCGTTGCGTGGATCGGTGGCCGCCGAGTTCCGGCGGGCACCTTAGAGCCGGGGCGGCGGGCTGGAACGGTTCCGGCGGGCTTTCGTGGTCGTGGCAGCGCGGGTACCGAACCATTGGGCCGCCCTCGCATCTCAATGCCGGGTAGCGGCTAATCCGGCATTACCCGTAGATAGCCATCGTTTGCAACGCGGACCTGTCAACGCCGATGGCGAGCGACCAATGGGCCAGGGCCGCAATGGAGTTGGCGGTGGCTGTCGGCGCGTCGGAGATCGCCGTGGAGGGCTTCGCCGCACGCGAGACGTATCAGCGGGTGGTGAAGGACGCCATTCGCCGGACCCAGACCACGCACCCGATCCGCTTGACCACCTGGCCTCCCAAGGGCAGCGGGCGCGGCGGTGGCGATGCGTTGGCCCGGTCGGCGGCACTGCAGCAGGGCTTGGAGACCGGCACCGCCCGCATCGCCGGGCACACCTGCCGGATCTTGAGCAGGCGGCGGTCACCTGGCAGGCCGGACAGCACCCGCCCGCCAGCCTCGCCGCACTCGTCGTGGCCCACGACGTGTTTGTGCACTCGATCGGCCAGCAATGGGGGTTTGCGTCGCCTCTGGACACCGAGCGCCGTGCTCGCGAGGGCACGATCACGTCGCTACCGGCGTGGATGGCCCCGCCGCATCAGCGGCTGATCGGTCAGCTGCTGGTTCCGGGCGGCAATTCCTTGGGCGGACTCGGCAGCTCCGTTAGCGGATCGACCGGGAGTGCGGTCTGCTCCCCGAGTGAGCGAATGTCGGTGAGAACGCGACTAACTCGCGCTCGCGTCTGGTCACCTGGCAGAAAGGATTCCACGACATCGAAAGTCGCGGAGACGCGCAACGAGGGATCATTCATGAGCCCCGTGACGGCCTGCGCGACGCGGCCCTCCATGACCCCTGCAGTGAACGCTGGCGCATCGAGAGGATCGAAGTACAGCGTGCCGAGGGACCACCGGAAGCCGTCGATCGTTCCCACCCGTCGCTCGGAGCGCCGTTTCTCTTGCGCCTGCTCAAGTTCGAGCCGGAGCCGCATAGCGCCATCAGTGGTCAGTTCGAGATTGGCTGCACCTACTCGTCTCTGGCGGATGCTTCCGCGCACGCCCCAGCCTCCGTGCTGCGAGGCGTTGACGACGCGCTTGAGCGCCGTGCGCGCCTTCATCGGAAGTTCCGCAATCTCGGCGGCGAGCGGTGTGTCCAAGTCGGGGTCGCTCGCGTGAACGAGGATGGAGGCCACGGTTCGCAACGCATCCGAGTCAATGCTCGACGCCGCCGTCGAGTCGTCCACCGTCTGCCCCTTGGCGATGACGGGCTTGGCGACTCGAAGCACCACGCGCACAGACCCTGGTGTTGCGCCCTCGATCAGCAGGTTGTCGCGGTAACTCTTGCGGCCAGCGCGGGCCTTCGCGGTCTCCTTGACTGCATCGCTCAAGCCGCTCACGAACAGGGAGAACTGGCGTGCATTCGTCGCGCTGTTCGCGACGCCGGGACCGTCGAGATGCAGGTCGACCTCCGCCTGTTCCGGCCCGACTTCACGCTCGAAGATGTTGATCAGATCGGCGTTGTCACGCACGATCCCGGCACGGATGGACTCATGCAACACATGGTCGGAGGCGGGGTCGCCGGACGAGTACCGGAGAGCATCAACTAGTGACGCCTCCAATTCGCGATCGGTCGCCACTACGCACTCACCTCCAGAAACCCCTTGCTGACGCCTGGAACTACATTGTGATGCTCATCCCGCACCGATGACCACATGAGTTCCCACGTCGAGAGCGCCGCCGGATGATCCATTGCCACGAAGCCGTCGATCAGGCCGCCCATCGGGTGCACCTTGCCTCCGGCGTTGCTCCCCAGTGTCAGCAGCGGCATGAATTCGGGCTGAGCCACCTTTGCATGCTCCCCTGGAGGTACGACAACCACCACGTCCGCATCCTCCGGCTCCGCCCACGGTTTGTGGGTCACGAACCCGCCGTTGATCCAATATCGGCAGGCCGTGAACTGCGGCGAGACGAGATCGATGTAGAGCGTGAGAGCACGGAAGATCAACTCTCGGCGGGGTCGAAATGGTGCCTGCTCGACAAAGGTTTCGTAGACCTCGTTGAGGGTGGCCGGATGCAGTCCGGCGGGCAGCGTCGCGTACTGACCACCTGTAGCTGGAATCGGCAAGTCTCGTCCCCCACTGCACACCTCGCCACCGTTAAGTGTGCATAGTCGCACGCTGAGTGAGGCCTTCGGGGGAGGGCGGTGGGCTTGTGACCTAACGGTGGCCGGAGCCGTTATCGCCCGGTTATAGCCCGACCTACCTGAAAACCATGTCTGACCTGGTGCCCCCGGCAGGATTCGAACCTGCGGCCTTCTGCTCCGGAGGCAGACGCTCTATCCCCTGAGCTACGGGGGCGCTTGTTCCATGCCGGGCGAACCGGCCGCGCCATCGGGCGTGAACAGAGTAACGCATGGCATCACCTGCGCTGACATCGGAACGGATTCGGGGCCTGAACACCGCAGACCATAGGATGAATCTTCGTGACGCCCGCAGACCTGGCAGCGCTGTTGAAGGCCACCGCAGCCGCAGTGCTGGCCGAGCATGGCCTCGATCCCGCCGCGTTGCCCGATGCGGTCACCGTGGAGCGTCCGCGGAATCCCGAGCACGGCGACTACGCCACCAACCTGGCACTTCAGCTGGGTAAGAAGGTCGGAGTCAGCCCGCGTGAACTGGCGGGCTGGTTGGCCGCGGCACTGGGCGACTCCGCGGGTATTGCCTCGGCAGAGGTCGCCGGCCCCGGATTTGTGAACCTGCGCATCGAGGCTTCGGCCCAAAACGTTATCGTCGGCGACGTCATCGCCGCCGGCCGCGCTTATGGCGGGTCGGATGCGCTGCGGGGCGAGAAGGTCAACCTCGAGTTCGTCTCCGCAAACCCGACAGGTCCGATCCACATCGGTGGCGCCCGGTGGGCCGCCGTCGGTGACGCACTCGGACGCCTTCTGGCCACCCAGGGCGCAGCCGTGACCCGCGAGTACTACTTCAACGACCACGGAGCGCAGATCGATCGCTTCGCCAGGTCGCTGGTCGCCGCGGCCAAGAGCGAGCCCACACCGCAGGACGGATACGCGGGCAGCTATATCGCGGATATCGCCGCCGAGGTCGTCAAACGCAAGCCCACGGCGTTGAGTCGGCCCGCCGAAGAGCAGCAGGAGACGTTCCGAGAGATCGGCGTCGAGCTGATGTTTGATCAGATCAAGACCTCGCTACACGAATTCGGCACCGACTTCGACGTCTATACCCACGAAGACTCGATGCACTCCATCCGGCCGCGTCGACCAGGCCATCGCTCAGTTGCGCGCATCCGGCAATATCTACGACAAGGACGGCGCAACCTGGTTGCGCACCACCGATTTCGGTGACGACAAGGACCGCGTCGTCATCAAGAGCGACGGCGAACCCGCCTACGTCGCCGCCGATATCGCCTACTACCTGGACAAGCGGGAACGCGGCTTCGGTCTGTGCATCTACATGCTGGGTGCCGACCACCACGGCTATATCGCCAGGTTGAAAGCCATCGCGACGGCGCTGGGCGAAGACCCCGACACCGTCGAGGTGCTGATCGGCCAGATGGTCAACTTGGTCCGCGACGGCCAGCCCGTACGGATGAGCAAGCGGGCGGGCACCGTCATAACGCTCGACGACCTGGTCGACGCCCTCGGTGTGGACGCTGCGCGCTACGCGCTGACCCGGTCATCGGTGGATACTCCCATCGACATCGACCTACAGCTGTGGTCCAGTGCGTCGAGCGAGAACCCGGTCTACTACGTGCAATACGCGCATGCGCGCCTGGCCGCTCTGGCCCGCAACGCCGCCGAACTCGGGTTGGAACCGTCCACTGCGCACCTGAATCTGCTGACCCACGAGAAGGAGGGCGTGCTCATCCGTAACCTGGGCGAATTTCCCCGGGTTCTCAAAACCGCTGCGGCGCTTCGCGAGCCGCACCGGGTGTGCCGCTATCTGGAAGATCTCGCCGGTGACTACCATCGGTTCTACGACTCGTGCCGCGTCCTGCCGCAGGGCGACGAGCAACCGGCCGATCTGAACACCGCGCGCCTGGCATTGTGCGAGGCCACCCGCCAGGTCGTCGCGAACGGGCTGGGCGTACTCGGCGTCACCGCACCGGAGCGCATGTGAGCGCACATCCCGCCGGGCCGCGGCATGCCGAAGAGATCCATCACGTCGGCGCTCCCGCCAGGCCCAGGACACCTGATGAACTCCTGCAACTGGCCCGCAATGTCTGGCCGCGCAATCTGGTTCGCGGTGACGGTGGTGAGGTGTCGATCGCGGGTGTGACGGTCACCGAACTGGCTCGCCAATACGGCACACCGCTCTTCGTCGTCGACGAGGACGATTTCCGCTCACGGTGCCGCGAGATGGCCGAGGCGTTCGGCGGCGGTGCCAATGTGCGTTATGCCGGCAAGGCCTTCCTGTGCAGCGAAGTCGCTCGCTGGATCGAGCAGGAGGGCCTGTCGCTGGATGTGTGCAGCGGCGGTGAACTCGCCGTGGCGCTGTACGCCGATTTTCCTCCCGATCGGATTGCCTTGCACGGCAACAACAAATCGATCGCCGAGCTGACCCTCGCGGTCAAGTCCGGTGTCGGCCACGTGGTGGTGGACTCGATGATGGAGGTCGAGCGACTCGACGCCATCGCCGGCGAGGCCGGGGTGGTGCAGGACGTGCTGATCCGTGTCACCGTCGGGGTGGAGGCCCATACGCACGAGTTCATCTCGACCGCGCACGAAGACCAGAAGTTCGGTCTTTCACTGGCCGGCGGCGCCGCGATGGCTGCGGTGCGCCGGGTCTTCGAAACCGAGAACCTGCGGCTGGTAGGCCTGCACAGTCACATCGGCTCGCAGATTTTCGATGTTGCGGGTTTCGAACTCGCCGCGCACCGGGTGATCAGCCTGCTGCGCGATGTCGTTGCCGAATTCGGCGTCGACAAGACGTCTCAGGTCGCGGTGGTGGACCTGGGTGGCGGCCTCGGCATCTCCTATCGTGCCGCATGACGATCCGCCTCCCGTGCGGGAACTCGCGGCCAAGCTCGCGGCCATCGTGCGCAACGAGTCGGCGGCGGTCGGCCTGCCCTCGCCCCGCCTGGTGGTCGAACCCGGCCGCGCCATCGCGGGCCCCGGCACCGTCACGCTATACGAGGTCGGCACTGTAAAGGACGTCGACGTCGCGTCCGGCAGGTACCGCCGCTATATCAGCGTGGACGGTGGCATGAGCGACAACATTCGCACGTCCCTCTACGGTGCGGAATACGATGCCCGACTGGTTTCCCGAGCCGGCGACGCCGCCCCGGTACTGGCCCGGATCGTCGGAAAGCATTGCGAAAGTGGCGATATCGTTGTGAAGGATGTCTGGGTGCCCGACGATCTCGCGCCCGGGGATTTGTGTGGCCGTGGCCGCCACCGGGGCGTACTGCTATTCGATGTCGAGCCGATACAACATGCTGGGCCGACCTGCTGTGGTGGCGGTGCGAAACGGCGGGGCGCGCCCGATCCTGCGGCGCGAGACCGTGGACGATCTACTGAGTCTTGGAAGTGAGAGGTGACCTGTGAGCGTCGAGCAAGGGGTGGAGGCGGATCGCGTATGAACGGAGTCGAGAAGCCGATCGGTGTAGCGGTGCTCGGGCTGGGCAATGTCGGCAGCGAGGTCGTACGCATCATCGAAAACAGTGCCGACGACCTGGCCGCGCGGATAGGCGCGCCCCTGATGCTGCGGGGCGTGGGCGTCCGCCAGGTGACCGCCGGCCGCGGCGTGCCTGTCGGCATGCTGACCGACGACATCGACGAATTGGTGTCCCGCGCCGACGTAGACATCGTCGTGGAGGTGATGGGTCCCGTCGAACCGGCTCGCAGGGCCATCCTGGCCGCCCTGGAGGGCGGAAAATCGGTGGTCACCGCCAACAAGGCGCTGCTGGCGCAGTCCACCGGAGAATTGGCGCAGGCCGCCGAGCAGGCGAATGTCGATCTGTACTTCGAGGCCGCGGTCGCCGGAGCCATTCCGGTGATCCGGCCGCTGACCCAGTCGCTGGCCGGGGACACGGTGCTTCGGGTGGCCGGAATCGTCAACGGCACAACGAATTACATCCTCTCGGAGATGAAGGAGACCGGCGCCGACTACGCCGAGCGCGCTTGCCGACGCCGGCGCGCTCGGCTACGCGGAAGCCGACCCGACCGCCGATGTGGAGGGTTATGACGCCGCTGCGAAGGCGGCCATTCTGGCTTCCATCGCCTTTCACACCCGGGTGACCGCCGATGACGTCTACCGCGAGGGCATCACCAAAGTCACCGCGGAGGACTTCGCCTCGGCGAAAGCGTTGGGCTGCACGATAAAGTTGCTGTCGATCTGCGAGCGGATTACCACCGGCGACGGGCAGGAACGGGTCTCCGCACGGGTGTACCCGGCCCTGGTGCCGATGTCGCATCCGCTGGCCAATGTCAACGGTGCGTTCAACGCGGTGGTTGTCGAGGCCGCCGCGGCAGGCCGGTTGATGTTCTACGGGCAGGGCGCCGGGGGAGCGCCGACGGCCTCGGCGGTCATGGGAGATGTGGTGATGGCGGCCCGTAACCGCGTGCAAGGGGGCCGGGGTCCGCGAGAGTCGAAATACGCCCAATTGCCCATCGCGCCGATAGGCGTAATCCCCACGCGGTACTACGTGAGCCTTCACGTCGACGACCGGCCGGGTGTGTTGTCTTCGGTGGCAGCCGAATTCGCCAAGCGCGAGGTCAGCATCGCGGAGGTTCGCCAAGAGGGAATCGTCGACCAAGGGGGCAAGTGGGTCGGGGCCCGCATCGCGGTCCTCACGCACCGTGCCACCGATGCGGCACTCAGTGACACCATCGCCGCACTCGCGGACCTGGACGCGGTTTCGAAGGTCCACAGCGTGCTGCGTATGGAAGGGGCCGACGAATGAGTGCCGGGCATGGTCCCGTGCACCGGCCTTGGCCTGGACTGATCGAGGCCTACCGGGACCGGCTGCCGATCGGGGAAGACTGGACGCCCATCACGTTGCTGGAGGGCGGCACGCCGCTGATCTACGCCAAGCGTCTTTCCGAATACGCCGGCTGCACAGTCTATTTGAAGGTCGAGGGCCTCAACCCCACGGGCTCGTTCAAGGACCGCGGGATGACGATGGCCGTCACCGACGCCTTGGCCCGTGGACAGCAGGCCGTGCTGTGCGCGTCCACCGGCAACACCTCCGCATCGGCGGCCGCCTACGCCGCGCGCGCCGGCATCACCTGCGCGGTACTGATTCCCCAGGGCAAGATCGCAATGGGCAAGCTGGCGCAGGCTGTCATGCATGGTGCCAAGATCATTCAGATCGACGGCAACTTCGACGACTGCCTGGAACTGGCCCGGAAGCTGACTGCCGACTTTCCAACCATCTCCTTGGTCAACAGCGTCAACCCGGCGCGCATCGAGGGACAGAAGACCGCCGCGTTCGAGATCGTCGATGCGCTGGGCCGCGCGCCTGACGTCCATGCGTTACCGGTCGGCAACGCGGGCAACATCACCGCCTACTGGAAGGGCTACACCGAATACCATCGTGACGGCCTCGCCGGCACCCTGCCGCGGATGCTCGGTACGCAAGCTGCGGGGGCCGCGCCCCTGGTTTTCGGGGAGCCTGTGAAGGAACCCGAGACCATTGCAACCGCAATCCGCATCGGCTCACCGGCGTCGTGGTCGTCAGCCGTCGAGGCGCAGCACGAATCCAAGGGCCGGTTCGTCGCGGCCACCGACGAGGAGATCCTGTCCGCGTACCATCTCGTGGCTCGCACCGAGGGTGTCTTCGTTGAACCCGCATCGGCTGCCAGCATCGCGGGTCTGCTCAAGTCAGTCGAAGACGGCTGGGTCGCTGCCGGATCCACGGTGGTGTGCACCGTCACCGGCAACGGTCTGAAGGATCCCGACACCGCGTTGAAGGGGATGCCGACGGTCGCGCCGGTTCCGGTCGATCCGATGGCGGTGGTGGCGAAGTTGGGCCTGGGATAGCGCATGCTTTCGACCCTGCCCGCTGGGCTGACGGCAAGTGCCACCGTCGCCGCGTCGAGTGCCAACCTTGGCCCGGGCTTCGACACCCTAGGTTTGGCGCTTGGTCTGTACGACGAAATCTGCATCCAGACAATGAATTCCGGCCTTTCGGTGGAAGTCGAAGGAGAGGGTGCGGGACAGGTTCCGCTCGGCCCCGACCACCTTGTGGTGAAGGCTATCGTGCGCGGGCTGGCCGTCTGCGGGGTGCGCGCAGCGGGCCTTAAGGTTCAATGCCGCAACATGATTCCCCACTCACGCGGACTGGGTTCCTCCGCAGCGGCAGTCGTTGGTGGCCTTGCCGCAGCTAACGGGCTTGTCGCACAAACGGATTCGGATCCGATGAACGAGCTTGACCTGGTTCAGTTGTCCTCGGAGTTCGAGGGACATCCGGACAATGCAGCGGCAGCGGTTCTCGGTGGCGCGGTGGTGTCCTGGACCGAACCCACCGGCGCCGTCGATGGTGGGTGTAGGTACGCTGCCGCTCCGCTGCGTCTGCACCCTGACATCAACGTCTTCGCGGCCATACCTGACGCACAGTCATCCACCGCGGAGACCCGCGTTCTGCTGCCCGCGAAAGTCAGCCACCTCGACGCGCGGTTCAACGTCAGCCGTGCGGCACTACTCGTGGTCGCCCTCACCGAACGCCCCGACCTGCTAATGGCGGCTACCGAGGACGTGCTTCACCAGCCCCAGCGGGCGTCGGCGATGGCGCCGTCTGCGGAATACCTACACATTCTTCGTGGTTACGGCGTTGCGGCCGTGCTTTCGGGGGCCGGACCGTCGCTTCTTGCGCTGACCACCGCCCAGGATCTGCCCTCGTCGGCACTCGGGTTCGGCGCCGCGAACGGATTCGTGGTGAGCCAGATGAGCGTAGGCGACGGAGTTCGCTGGAATTCCGGCGTTGCGGTCAGCGCTTGATGTGCGCCACACCGTAACGGGGTTTTCTTGCTTCCGGCCACGATGCGGGCTATCCTCGGTTTCGTCCCGGCAATAACTGCGTCTTCTGCGCCGACACTAGGACGACACCAACTTTCTCTTGTACTCATGGACTGGCAGTTCGCCACCCAGCCGCGAATCCCGGCGATAACCGTTGTTGAGCCGGCGATGGCACTGTGTGTTCCGCGAATTTGCTGGACGAATGAACCCCGGTCGGACACTCCGCGGGGAAAGAAAGGAAATCCGTGACTGATACGGACCTCATCATGGCCGACGGAGGCATCGACGACCAGACCGCGTTGCCCGTGATCGTGGCGTCGAACGCTGCGATCACGTCGGGGAGCGCCGACGATAGCCGGGGCAGTTCGCTGGCGGCCATGGTGCTGCCCGAGTTGCGGGCGTTGGCTGGAAGGGTCGGCGTCAAGGGCACGTCGGGGATGCGCAAGAACGAACTCATTGCCGCGATTCGCGAGCGTCAAAGCGGCCCGGACTCGGCAGACAGCGAGTCCGGCCACCGTAACGGCGGCAACACCGAACCCTCACAGGAGGCCCCCCCCGCCCGCCGGGAGCGCCGCGGTGCATCGCGTCTGGGCGGTGCGCCAAGTGCCGGGCAGGCCGATGAACTGGGGGGCGGCGATTCCGAAAGCGTGCCGGAAACGCGGCCGGCAACAGTGCAAGGGGGTACGCCTGCCCCCGCCGAAACCGAGGGAGCAAGTGCTGGCACTGAGTCGGGTCCCGAGGATGCTCAACCGGCCCGCGAGGCGGATCGGCGCGGTGGCGGCGCCGACCAGGGCAACCAGAACCGTAACAACGGCGCACTAAACAGTGCCAACAACACCAGTGCCAACAACAACGCCGACGACGAAGGCGAAGGTCGTCAGGGTAGGCGGGGGAGGCGGTTCCGGGACCGCAAGCGTCGCGGCGATCGGCCCGTCGGCAGCGAGGGAGGCGGCGAAGCCGAACTGCGTGAGGACGACGTTGTGCAGCCTGTCGCGGGTATCCTCGACGTGCTCGACAACTATGCGTTCGTACGCACGTCCGGGTATTTGGCCGGTCCCAACGACGTCTACGTCGCGATGAACATGATCCGCAAGAACGGCCTGCGCCGAGGCGACGCCGTCACCGGTGCGGTCCGCGTCCCGCGCGAGGGCGAGCAGCCCAACCAGCGACAGAAATTCAACCCGCTGGTGCGCCTGGATACGGTCAACGGAGGCCCTGTCGAAGACGCCAAGAAACGTCCCGAGTTCGGCAAGCTCACTCCGCTGTACCCTAACCAGCGGCTTCGCCTGGAGACCACAACCGAGCGGCTGACAACCCGCATAATCGATCTCATCATGCCCATCGGCAAGGGGCAGCGCGCCCTGATCGTGTCACCGCCAAAAGCCGGCAAGACCACGATTCTGCAGGACATCGCCAACGCGATCACCAGAAACAACCCGGAATGCCATCTCATGGTGGTGCTTGTCGACGAGCGTCCCGAAGAGGTCACCGACATGCAGCGCTCGGTCAAGGGCGAGGTCATCGCCTCTACCTTCGACCGGCCGCCATCGGACCACACCCAAGCCGCGGAGTTGGCCATCGAGCGGGCCAAACGGCTGGTTGAGCAGGGCAAGGACGTGGTGGTGCTGCTCGACTCGATCACCCGCCTGGGCCGTGCATACAACAACGCCTCTCCGGCGTCGGGCCGCATTCTGTCCGGCGGTGTCGACTCGACTGCGCTTTACCCGCCCAAGCGGTTCCTGGGCGCCGCCCGCAACATCGAGAACGGCGGTTCGCTGACCATCATCGCCACCGCCATGGTCGAGACCGGCTCGACCGGTGACACCGTGATCTTCGAGGAGTTCAAGGGCACCGGTAATGCCGAGCTAAAGCTGGACCGCAAGATCGCTGAGCGCCGGGTCTTCCCGGCCGTCGACGTCAACCCGTCGGGCACACGCAAGGACGAGTTGCTGCTCAGCCCCGACGAGTTCGCAATCGTGCACAAGCTTCGAAGGCTGCTCAGCGGCCTGGACAGTCACCAGGCGATCGACCTGCTGATGAGCCAGCTGCGCAAGACGAGGAGCAACTACGAGTTCCTGGTCCAGGTCTCCAAGACTGCTCCCGCAGCGATGGACGACATCGGCTGAGCGGGCCGGCGTACCGGCCGGAGCGCACTATCGGCCGGACTTGTTTGCGCTTGATGTCGAACTCCACCGACCGGATGCGCCAGCAGTCGTGGTCCTGGTGTGCCTTGTTGCGAGCCCTGATGGCGATGATGCCCCGGGCGCGTTCCTCCGAATCTTTGGCCTCCGACTCATCCAGGTACGCCGTGAACTGGGTCGTTTCGTCTTTGCGTTCGGGATAAGCGACAACGCAGTACGAGTCGGCGCCGAAATCGCAATGAGCGGTTCCGCTTCCCCAATACACGTAGCCCGGCATGCCGGCCTCCTCCGCCAGAAGAACCTTGGCATCATATCGCTGCCATCGCTGCCGCCACGCGCTGGTCACTGCGTCGCCGAACCGACCTCCGCCGTTTCGGCGACCGCTGACACCGTCGTCGCACGAATCCCTTCGCCCGCAGGCATTCTTCGGCAGCATCGATCAGCCTGTCGCGAACGGACGCAACTGCTGCGCTTGCTGTCTCTGAACCAATGGTCAATGTAGAAAGGACAGGGGCCGACGGCTGAGGTCGCTCCGCCCGCGGAGGCTGGTGGTGCAACCATGGAGCCGGAACCAGGGCGACACGAGGCGGTGCGATGGCGGAAACAATTCAGCAACAACTGCGCGAGCGACTCAACGACGAAGCGGTGGCGATAAGGTACGGGGGCGAGCAGTACACCTGGCGTGAGCATCTGGCCGATGCCACCAGGCAGGCTGCGGCGTTGTTGGCAATCGCCGACGCCGCGCGCCCCGTACATGTCGGCACGCTGCTGGGAAACACCCCGAACATGCTGACCGCGATGGCGGCCGCGGGTCTGGGCGGATACGTGCTATGTGGTATCAACACAACCCGCCGTGGGGCGGCCCTGGCCCGCGACATCGTCCACTCCGACTGTCAGATCCTCCTGACTGACGCCACACACGTTGATCTGCTAACTGGCCTTGACCTGCCCGGGGTGCGACTCTTCGACGTCGGCACGTCCGAGTGGGCCGAACGACTTGACCGAGCCGGACCCTTGACGCCGTACGCCGAGGTCGGCTCGACGGACACTTTTATGTTGATCTTCACGTCGGGTACCAGTGGAGATCCAAAGGCCGTACAAGTGGCGCACTTCACGGTACTTTTCGCCGGCGTGGCATTGACCGAACGATTCCGGGTGGCGGCGAACGACGTGTGCTACCTGTCGATGCCGCTGTTTCACTCCAACGCGGTGCTGGCCGGATGGAGTGTGGCGATCGCCAGCGGAGCTGCGATGGTGCCGGCGGCATTCTCGGCGTCCGGCCTCGTCGACGACCTGCGACGGTACGGCGTGACCTACATGAATTACGTCGGAAAGCCGCTCGCCTACGTGCTGGCCACGCCGGAGCGTCCAGACGATGGCGACAATCCGCTTCGGGTGGCCTTCGGTAACGAAGCCGCTGATCGTGACATCGAGGAATTCGGGAGGAGGTTTGGCTGCACGGTCTGGGACGGCTTCGGTTCGACGGAAGGCGCCGTGATGATCACTCGGGAGGACGGCTGCCCGCCGGGGTCGGTGGGCACGGGATTTCCCGGTGTGGCGATCTACGACTCGGAAACCGGGACCGAGTGCGAACTGGCCGAGTTCGATGACCACGGTGCCCTTGTCAACCCCGATAAGGCGATCGGGGAGCTGGTGAATACCACCGGGGCGGGGCTCTTCCAGGGCTACTACAATGACGCCACCGCGACAGGTGAACGACTCCGCGATGGCGTGTATTGGTCAGGCGACCTGGCTTACCGGGATGCCGACGGCTGGATTTACCTCGCCGGTCGCACATCCGACTGGATGCGCGTCGACGGTGAGAACATGGCCACAGCTCCGATCGAGCGGATTCTGCTGCGCAACGACGCGATCAGTCAAGCCGCCGTGTACGCGGTGCCCGACGACCATGTGGGCGACCAAGTCATGGCTGCGATCGTGCTGCGTGACGGTGCCGAGCTCTCTCCCGAACATCTGGAGACATTCCTGGCGACGCAGGCCGATCTGTCGCCCAAGGGATGGCCGAGATATGTCTGGCTGGCCGACGCGCTGCCGGCCACCGCGACCAACAAGGTGCTCAAACGTGAACTTGTCGCGATGGGCTGCACGCCGTCGGATGGCCGGCTCCTCGTACGAGAGGCCCGGGCAACGGCCTATTCGCACGCTGGTCGCCGTCCCGTGTCCGGATAGCGGCGCCGAACCATCATCTGGACCGGTGCAGGGAATTATCGGCAGGGTTTGCAGTGTTTTGGGGGAGTGCGGGCTGACCTGGCATAATTGCCCGTTGACCCCCTCAGGTTCCGGTTCACGCCCATCGGTCAGGTCACCGAGGAGCGACCCGGCGGCCGAAGAATGAAGAGGAAACGATGAAATCCGGCATTCATCCTGCCTACAAAGAGACCACAGTGGTCTGCGGTTGCGGCAACAGCTTCACCACGCGAAGCACCAAGGAGAACGGCCACATCGTGGTCGAGGTCTGCTCACAGTGCCATCCGTTCTACACCGGCAAGCAGAAGATCCTCGACAGCGGTGGCCGCGTCGCCAAGTTCGAGAAACGGTATGGCAAGCGCAACGTTTCAGCCCCGGCCGACAAATAGCAGCTCATCGGCGTCCGCTCTTTCGCTTACGGGCGGAAGGCCGGGCGCCGATTTGTCGTGCGGATAGGCGTGGGAAGGAGGCGTGAATGACTGGCACCGCCATCGACGCGTTACTGGTCGAGCAAGCTGACCTCGAGCGTCAACTGGCCGACCCGGACCTGCATGCCAACGCGGCCAACGCCCGTAAGGTCGGCCGCCGGTTCGCTCAGGTCGCGCCGATCGTGTCCGTGTACCGCAAGCTGGAGTCGGCACGTGGCGACCTCGATACGGCGCGTGAGTTTGCCTTCGAAGATGAATCCATCGCGGCCGAGGTGCCCGGACTGGAAGCTCGCGTGGCCGAACTGGACACACAGCTGACCGATATGCTCGCCCCGCGTGACCCTCACGATGCCGACGACGTCCTGCTCGAAGTTAAGTCCGGGGAGGGTGGCGAGGAATCCGCACTGTTCGCGGCGGATCTCGCCCGCATGTACATCCGGTATGCCGAACGGCATCGCTGGAACGTGACCATCTTGGACGTGACCACATCGGACCTCGGAGGTTACAAGGACGCCACCCTGTCAATAACCGGTAAGGGTGATTCGGCCGGTGGCGTCTGGTCGCGGCTGAAGTTCGAGGGCGGCGTACACCGCGTGCAGCGCGTTCCGGTTACCGAGTCTCAGGGGCGCGTTCACACCTCTGCCGCGGGCGTGCTCGTATACCCCGAGCCCGAAGAGGTCGAGCAGGTTGAGATCGACGATTCCGATCTCCGCATTGACGTCTACCGGTCATCCGGTAAAGGTGGTCAGGGGGTCAACACCACGGACTCCGCGGTCCGTATCACGCACTTGCCCACCGGAATCGTCGTCACCTGCCAGAACGAGCGTTCGCAGCTGCAGAACAAGGCCCGCGCGTTGCAGGTGCTCGCCGCGCGCCTGCAAGCGCTCGCCGAGCAGCAGGCACAGGCGGACGCCTCCGCCGATCGGGCCAGCCAGATACGCACCGTCGACCGCAGTGAGCGGATTCGGACCTACAACTTCCCGGAGAACCGCATCACCGATCACCGAATCGGTTTCAAGGCCCACAACCTCGATCAGGTTCTCGACGGTGATCTGGACGCACTGTTTGACGCACTGGGCGAAGCGGACAGACAGTCCCGACTGCAACAGGCGTGATGCGTATGCGCACTGCCGTCAGAGAAGCGATCGATGCGGCCGCTCAGACCCTCGCGGATGCGGGCGTCGATTCGGCCCGCTTCGATGCCGAGGAACTGGCGGCTCACGTCGCCGGCGTCGAGCGCGGTCGGTTGGCCATGCTCGAGGATACGGCCGGTACTGGGGCCGGAGAGCAATTCCTCGAGCGTTACCGCGAGCTCGTCGACGCCAGATCCCGCCGCATCCCGCTGCAGTACCTGACCGGGGTTGCCCCGTTCGGTCCGGTGCTGTTGCATGTCGGCCCAGGTGTGTTCATCCCGCGGCCGGAGACCGAGGCGTTGCTGGAATGGGCGAGTGCCGCGGCGGGTTCCTTCGGGCGATCGGATCCCCTGATCGTCGACTTGTGCACCGGGTCCGGGGCACTCGCCGTCGCGCTGTCCCGGGTTTCGGCGGGCGCCACAGTCATCGCTGTGGACGATTCCGCCGACGCACTGCACTACGCCGCACGCAATGTGGCGGGAACCCGCATCCAACTGATCGAAGCCGACGTGACCAGCCCGGGGTTACTGCCGGAATTCGACGGGCGCGTGGACCTGGTAGTTGCCAACCCGCCGTACATCCCGGAAGGCGCGTTGTTGGAACCCGAGGTTTGCGATCATGATCCTGGGCATGCGCTGTTCGGCGGGCCTGACGGCATGCTCATCGTGAATGCGGTCGTCGACCTTGCTGCGAGGTGGCTGCGCCCGGGCGGCCGCTTCGCTGTCGAGCACGACGAGGCGACTTCATCGCAGACCGCCGAACGGGTAGCGCAGGCAGGGGTGTTCGAGGACATTGCGCAGCGGGTGGATCTGACCGGCCGCCAACGGTTCGTGACCGCCTCCCGTTCGCTTGGCCGAGAAGGCGACGGTCGACGATGAGCCAGGTGTTCAACTGTGGCGATGAGTCTCAGCGTGCCACCGGTCTCGCTTCCGCGGTGAGCGCCGCCAAGGGGAGTCGGTTGGTGGTGCTGCCCACCGACACCGTCTATGGCATCGGGGCAGACGCGTTCGACAGCACGGCGGTGGCCGCGCTGCTGGCAGCGAAAGGCCGGGGTCGCGACATGCCGGTACCCGTTCTTGTTGGTTCCTGGCACACCATCGACGGTCTGGTCTACACGGTGCCCGCGGCGGCGCGCGAGCTGATCCGTGCCTTCTGGCCCGGCGCGCTGAGTCTGGTTGTGCGGCAGGCGCCGTCGCTGCAGTGGGATCTGGGCGACGCCAACGGCACCGTCATGCTGCGTATGCCGCTGCACCCGGTGGCGATCGACCTGCTTCGACAGGTCGGCCCGATGGCGGTGTCGAGCGCCAACATCTCCGGTCGGCCGCCGGCACTGACCGTCGACGAGGCACGTGACCAACTGGGCGAGCGGGTGGAGGTATACCTCGACGGCGGGCCGTCGGCACAGCGGGCTCCCTCGACCATCGTCGATCTGGCCGGCGCCCGGCCGACGATTCTGCGGCACGGCCCCATCACCGCGGAACGGATCGCCACGGTGCTCGGTGTCGATCCGGCCTCGCTGCAGGTGTGATTCCCCGACTCGACGATCCCACAGCAGCCATTTCAGGCCTGGTCAAGTACGGTTCATGCGGTGGCGAGCTCTGTTAGTGGACGACTGCTTGCCGACGGCCTTTTCGCTCTGTCTGATCGCGGCGCCGGCGTTCCGATGCGCGAGCTTGTGCTCGTCGGCCTGACAGCGGCGATCGTCACCTACTTCGCCACCGGGCCGGTGCGCGTGCTGGGCGCCTGGTTGGGAGCGGTCGCCTACCCGCGGGAACGGGACGTCCACGTGCAGCCGACACCGCGAATGGGTGGGCTGGCGATGTATTGCGGCGTCGTCGCGGCAGTCTTTCTGGCCTCCCAGCTGCCCGCTCTGACCCGTGGCTTCGTGTACTCCACCGGTATGCCGGCAGTGGTGGTCGCCGGAGGTCTGATCATGGCGATCGGGCTGATCGACGACCGATGGGGACTGGATGCCCTGACGAAGTTCGCCGGTCAGATCACCGCTGCCAGCGTGCTGGTCACGATGGGTGTGGCGTGGAGCGTTCTGTACATCCCGTTCGGCGGGGTCGGGACCATCGTCCTCGATCAAACCTCGTCGATCCTGTTGACGGTGGCGTTGACGGTCTCGATCGTCAACGCGATGAACTTTGTCGACGGGCTCGATGGACTGGCGGCGGGCCTCGGCTTGATCACCGCCCTGGCCATCTGCGTCTTCTCGATCGGACTGCTCCGCGACCACGGCGGCGACGTGTTGTTCTACCCGCCAGCGGTGATTTCCGTGGTGCTCGCCGGGGCGTGTCTCGGATTCTTGCCGCACAACTTCCACCGGGCCAGGATCTTCATGGGTGACTCCGGTTCGATGCTGATCGGGTTGATGCTGGCAGCGGCATCGACGTCCGCGGCCGGGCCCATTTCACAAAACGCTTACGGCGCTCGCGATGTGTTCGCGCTGTTTTCCCCATTCCTTCTGGTGATAGCGGTGGTGTTCGTGCCTGCGCTCGACATGCTGCTTGCGATCGTGCGGCGCACCCGCGCCGGCCGCAGCCCGTTCAGCCCGGACAAGATGCACCTGCATCACCGGCTGTTGCAGATCGGGCATTCCCACCGTCGCGTGGTGCTGCTCATCTACTTGTGGGTCAGCATCGTCGCCTTCGGTGCCGCCAGCACAATCTTCGTCGATCCGCGCTACATCGGGGCGGTGATGCTGGCGGCCATCCTGGTGGCCGGGATCGTCACCCTGATTCCGCTGGCGCGCCGCCGCCCCGGCTACGACGACGGTTTCAACGACTACTTCAAGGGTCGCTACCACTGACGCCAGAGGTTACGACAATGGGTAGTAGGTCCTTGTTTTCGGCTTTCTACCATGTGGTACGGTGCACGCATAACCCGAACAAACTCGCGGGTTGCCGGCCCCCGGCCCGTTGGCTAAAACCAACCGGAGCTGATTCCGACCGACGTTCGACCGACTTTTGTCCCGACTTTCTCCAGACAGAGGGAGCTACCCCTTGGGTCATTCCGCTGCGCCAACCGCCCTCCGATACGCTCGGCAGGCACCCACTGATGGTGCCGCTGGATGAGTGCTCGTGACCGTGGAATCGAGGTGAGGAAGTGACAACACCCGCGCAGGACATGCCGTTGGTGCTTCCCGCCGTTGCGTTCAAACCGGTCCGCCTATCGGTGATATGTGTGTTGGTGGCCGGGCTGGTCACTGCGGCGGCAGCGATGTTCGGTCACGCAGTTTTCGGGCTGTTCTTCGGCGTAGGCATGGCGCTGGGTCTGCTCAACGCGCTGCTGGTGCGGCGCGCGGTCAGCGCTGTCACGGCCGAAGCCCACCCGCTGAAGAAGAAGATGGCACTCAATTCGGCCATCCGATTGCTGGTGATCACGGCCGTCGGTCTGGTGATCGCCTACGTTTTCCGGCCGATGGGCCTCGGTGTGGTCTTCGGCCTCGCGTTTTTCCAGGTCGTTCTCGTGCTGAGCACGTCTCTGCCGGTGCTGAAGAAGCTTCGTGAGGGTGCCGCTGACGGGACCGCAGCGCCGGTATCCAACGACGGATGAGTACCGAAGGATTGATCGTCATATGACAGAACGCATCGCCGCGGAAGCCGCCATCGAGGTAGGCCACCACATCCAGCAGCATTGGTTCGGCTTGACGGTCAACGTGGATACCGTGCTGGCTACGGCAATCGCCGCGCTCATCGTCATCATTCTGGCCTTCGTCCTGCGCGCCAAGGTCACGTCCACGGGGGTGCCCAGCGGACTTCAGCTGTTCTGGGAGGCCGTCACGATTCAGATGCGCAACCAGGTCGAGAGCGCAATCGGGATGAAGGTCGCGCCGTTCGTGCTGCCGCTGGCGGTGACGCTGTTTGTTTTCATTCTGGTGGCCAACTGGATCTCCGTGCTGCCGGTGCAGTACACCGACGCCCATGGGGTGACCACCGAGCTGCTCAAGCCGCCGGCTTCGGACATCAACTTCGTCCTCGCGCTGGCTCTGTTCGTGTTCGTGTGCTACCATGCTGCCGGATTTTGGCGCCGTGGTGTGCTCGGTTACCCGGTCAAGCTGGTCAAGGGGCATGTCGCCCTTCTCGCCCCGATCAACCTGGTCGAAGAGATCGCCAAACCTATCTCGCTCTCACTCCGGCTTTTCGGCAATATCTTCGCGGGCGGCATCATGGTGTCGCTGATCGCCCTGTTTCCCCCGTGGATCATGTGGGCGCCCAACGCGATCTGGAAGGCATTCGACCTGTTCGTCGGACTAATTCAGGCCTTCATTTTCGCGTTGCTGACCGTCCTGTACTTCGGGCAGGCGATGGAATCCGCCCACGACGACGAAGATGCCGCGCACCACTGAGACCCAGAACCCTGCGGGACTAAGGAAAGCCCTGGTAGGTGTCACTACCAGCTATCAAGGAGGATAAGAAATGGATCCCACTATCGCTGCTGGCGCGCTCATCGGCGGTGGCCTGATCATGGCGGGCGGTGCCATCGGTGCGGGTATCGGTGACGGCATCGCGGGTAACGCGCTGATCTCGGGCATCGCCCGGCAGCCCGAGGCGCAGGGCCGACTGTTCACTCCGTTCTTCATCACCGTGGGTCTGGTTGAAGCCGCTTACTTCATCAATCTGGCGTTCATGGCGCTGTTCGTGTTCGCCACACCGGTGAGCTGATTCAGCGACATGGGTGAACTGAGCATGATTGGCCTGGCGGCGGGCACACACGCCCTGGCGGCTGAAGAGGGTGGGGGTCAGAGCAACTTCCTCGTCCCCAATGGCACCTTGTTCGTTGTGCTGCTCATCTTCCTGATCGTGCTCGGTGTGATCGCCAAGTGGGTGGTACCGCCAGTCAGCAAGGTACTCGCCGAGCGGGAGGCCATGTTGGCGAAGACGGCCGCACACAACAAGCAAGCGGCCGAGCAGTTGGCCGCCGCGCAAGCCGACTACGAAGTTGCGATGGTCGGTGCGCGTAAGGAAGCATCCGCCATCCGTGACGATGCACGGGCGCAGGGCCGCCACGCCGTCGAGGAATCACGGGCATCGGCCACCGGGCAAGTGGCTGACGCGGTTCAGGCCGCCGGCGACGAACTGACGGAAAACACGCACGCCGCGTCGACGCAATTGCAGTCGTCGGTGGATGGTCTTTCTCGGAAGTTGGCAGACCGCATCCTCGGGATCGAGGGTGCGGCCCCATCTGGTGGGAGTCGCTGATGTCGACATTCATCGGACAGCTCGTCGGCTTCGCACTGATCGTGTTGCTGGTGGTCAAGTACGCCGTTCCGCCCGCCCGCGGGCTGATGAAAAAGCACCAGGATGCCGTGCGGGATGCTCTCGAGGAGAGTGCCTCTGCGGCACGCAAGCTCGCCAGCGCCGATGATAGGCATGCCAAGGCACTCGAAGACGCCAAGGCAGAGACCGTCAGGCTGGCCGAAGAGGCGCGCCAGGATTCGGTACTGATCTCCCAACAATCGCGCGACCAGGCCGCTGCCGAAGCG
This sequence comes from uncultured Actinomycetota bacterium, assembly GCA_963846905.1. Lineage (GTDB taxonomy): Bacteria > Actinomycetota > Actinomycetes > Mycobacteriales > Mycobacteriaceae > Mycobacterium. Next base: position 158,220 of record CAWJYB010000005.1, on the reverse strand, counting down.
GAGCGGATCAAAGCCTTGGGTGCCAAACAGGTCAACCTGATGCATCGGCACGCCATCCGGGAGGCCAAAGCCACGCTGGGTGCGAAATCCGTGCAGCGTGCCGACGAATTGGTGCGGGCGCACGTCGCCGACCCGACGTCCCGGTCGGCCACGGTGGACAGGTTCCTCGACGAACTCGAAGCTATGACCCGGACGACTCCGGTGGCGGTGGGCGCTCCGCTCAGGCTCGGCGCCTTCAGCCGTGAGGCACTGGCGAGAACGGTCAAAAAGTTCGATGACATGGCCGGTGACCTGGACGGCGACGCTCTGACCGCCCTTGCCGGCGACCTGACACAGGTCGTCCGCTTGCTGCACCGCGAATGGTCCCTCGTTCGGGCATTGGGCCGACCGGTACCAGATTCCTCGGGCAAGGTCCAGCTCCTGCGCAGGCTGTTCGAGGGCAAAATCGGTGAGCGCGCTCTCACCGTGCTTCTCACCGCAGGGAGCGAACGGTGGTCCAGCGGAACCGATCTGGTCGATGGCATTGAGCACATCGCGCGGCTGACGCTGTTGACCCGTGCCAATCAGAGCGGTGAAGGGGAACGGCTCGAGGAAGGGATCTTTGACTTCGGTCGTTTACTCGACGCCAACCCGCGTCTGACCACGTTGCTGTCGGACTTCAACGCCCCCGCCGCTGGACGGATCGGCCTGCTTGACACGGTTCTGGGACCTGTTGGCGTGGCCGGGACGGCAGCGGACCTGCTCCGCCAGACCGTGCAACTGATCAACGGTGCGCGCCTCGATGAGGTAGTCCACGACTTGGTCGAGCTCGCGGTCGCGCGACGTGGTGAGCTTGTCGCACTGGTGACGGCCCCCGCGGAGCTCACACAGGCACAAGCAGCTCGTCTCCGCAGCGTCCTCAGTCGCATCTACGGCCACCCGGTCTCACCTCACATCAGCATCGACCCCGAATTGTTGGGCGGGCTGGTGATCAGCGTCGCCGACGAGGTCATCGACGGGACCCTCTCGTCGCGGCTGGCCGCGGCCCGGACCGGACTACCGGACTGACAGCCAACACGCGCAGTAACGAAATCACAGAGGCAGGAAGACGAAAATCCATGGCAGAGTTGACAATCTCGGCTGCTGATATCGAAGGTGCCATCAACGACTACGTGTCCTCGTTCTCCACGGGTACCGACCGGGAGGAGATCGGCGTCGTGGTGGACACCGGCGACGGCATCGCCCATGTCGAGGGCCTGCCTTCGGCGATGACACAGGAACTACTCGAGTTCACCGGCGGCGTGCTCGGGGTCGCACTCAACCTCGACGAACACGAGGTCGGAGCGGTCATCCTGGGTGACTACGAGAAGATCGAAGAAGGTCAGCAGGTCAGGCGGACCGGCGAAGTGCTCTCGGTGCCCGTCGGTGACGAGTTCCTCGGGCGAGTGATCGATCCGCTCGGCAACCCGATCGACGGACAAGGCGACATCAATGCCACCGAACGGCGTGCGCTGGAGCTTCAGGCGCCATCCGTGGTCCAGCGACGGGGCGTCAGCGAGCCGCTGCAGACCGGCATCAAGGCCATCGACTCGCAGACCCCGATCGGCCGCGGCCAGCGCCAGCTGATCATCGGCGACCGAAAGACCGGCAAGACCGCGGTGTGCGTGGATACCATGCTCAACCAGCGCGCGAACTGGGAATCGGGTGACCCGAATCTTCAGGTGCGTTGCGTGTATGTCGCGATCGGCCAAAAGGGGACCACGATCGCTAGCGTCAAGCGCACCCTGGAAGAGGGAGGCGCGATGGAGTACACCACGATCGTCGCTGCCCCCGCGTCCGATTCCGCCGGATTCAAATGGCTGGCCCCCTACACCGGTTCCGCCATCGGACAGCATTGGATGTACCAGGGCAAGCACGTGCTGATCGTGTTCGACGACCTGACCAAACACGCCGAGGCTTACCGCGCGATCTCGCTGCTGCTCCGTCGGCCGCCGGGTCGTGAGGCGTACCCGGGTGATGTTTTCTACCTGCACTCGCGCTTGCTGGAACGTTGCGCGAAACTCTCCGACGAGCGTGGTGGCGGCTCGATGACCGGTCTGCCGATCATCGAGACGAAGGCCAACGACATCTCGGCCTACATCCCAACGAACGTCATCTCCATCACCGACGGCCAGTGCTTCCTGGAGTCCGACCTGTTCAACCAAGGTGTGCGCCCGGCGATCAACGTCGGGGTTTCGGTGTCCCGCGTCGGTGGTGCTGCACAGATCAAGGCGATGAAGGACGTCGCGGGTTCGCTGCGACTGGACCTGTCGCAGTACCGTGAGCTTGAATCGTTTGCGGCGTTTGCCTCCGACCTGGACCCCACGTCGAAGGCCCAGTTGGAGCGTGGTGCGCGCCTCGTCGAGCTACTCAAGCAGCGTCAGTACAGCCCGATGGCGGTCGAGGACCAGGTGATAGCCATCTTCCTCGGCACAAAAGGGCACTTGGACGTGGTTCCGGTGGAGGACGTCAGCCGCTTTGAGCGGGAGTGCATCAATCACATAAAGGCGGCCCACCCGGATATCCTCGCCGAGATCAGGGACACCAAGAAGTTGTCCGACGAGACTGAGACCGCGCTTGTCGCAGCCGTCGACAACTTCAAAAAGGGGTTCGCGACCAGCGAAGGTCATCCGGTGATTCCCGTTGACGAAGAGGTCGCACCGCTGGCCGCCGATGACCTTCGCAAGGAATCGGTCAAGGTCCGCAAGCCGGCACCGAGAAAGAAGTAGAACCGGAGGTCTGGAAACCCGATGGCAGCCACACTGCGCGAATTGCGCGGCCGCATCCGCTCGGCTTCGGCGATCAAGAAGATCACGAAGGCCCAGGAGCTGATCGCCACGTCGCGGATCGTCAGGGCGCAGGCCAGAGTCGAGGAGGCTCGGCCCTATGCCAGCGAGATCACCGTGATGGTGACCAATCTCGCCAGCCATAGTGCACTGGACCACCCCCTGTTGGTCGAACGCGAGCACGGCAAGCGCGCCGCTGTGCTGGTGGTGTCGTCCGACCGTGGACTGTGTGGCGGGTACAACGCCAACATCCTGCGCCGTGCCGAGGAGTTGTTCGGGTTGCTTCGCGAGCAGGGCAAGGATCCGGTGCTCTACGTGGCTGGCCGGAAAGCCCTGGGCTACTACAAATTCCGGCAACGCGAAATCGCCTATTCGTGGACCGGGTTCTCTGAGCGCCCGAAGTTCGTCAACGCCAAAGAGATCGCGGACACGTTGGTGGGGGCGTTCTTGGCGGGGCAGAACGACACGCCGACCGACCCCGGCGCGGACGAGATCGCCGGCGTGGACGAAATCCATATTGTGTTCACCGAGTTCAAGTCCATGCTGACCCAGACCGCCATCGCGCACCGGATTGCACCGATGGAGGTCGAGTATGTCGGGGAGGTTGAGACGACCGATGCCGGCCCGCAGACGCTGTTCTCATTCGAGCCCGATGCCACCACCCTGTTCGGGCTGCTTTTGCCGCGCTATGTGGCCACCCGCGTGTTTGCCGCGTTGATGGAGGCCGCAGCCTCGGAGTCGGCGTCGCGTCGGCGGGCCATGAAGTCGGCCACCGACAATGCAGACGACCTCATCAAGTCCTTGACACTGGAAGCCAACCGTGAGCGCCAGGGTCAGATCACCCAGGAAATCAGCGAGATCGTCGGCGGCGCCAACGCGCTCGCCGAGAACCGATAGAACGCGACGAACGTCCACCAGGAAGTGATGTGAAATGACCGCCACCGCAGAACATACGAAACAGGACACCGATGGGCGCGTGGTGCGCGTCACCGGCCCGGTCGTCGATGTCGAGTTCCCCCGCGGAGCCGTGCCGGAGTTGTACAACGCGCTGCACGCTGACATCACCTTCGAAGAGCTGAAGAAGACGCTGACCTTCGAGGTGTCCCTGCACCTCGGCGACAACCTGGTGCGATGCATCTCCATGCAGCCCACCGACGGTTTGGTGCGGGGTGTCCCGGTGAGGGACACCGGTAGCGCCATTTCGGTGCCCGTGGGGGACGGCGTCAAAGGCCACGTGTTCAACGCGCTCGGACATTGCCTCGACGAGCCCGGCTACGGTGAGGATTTCGAGCATTGGGGGATCCACCGCAAGCCGCCCCCGTTCGACGAGCTGGAGCCCCGCACCGAAATGCTGGAGACCGGCTTGAAGGTCGTCGACCTGTTGACCCCGTATGTGCGCGGCGGCAAAATCGCCCTGTTCGGAGGTGCCGGCGTCGGCAAGACGGTGCTCATCCAGGAGATGATCAATCGCATCGCTCGGAACTTCGGCGGCACCTCCGTGTTTGCGGGCGTGGGCGAACGTACCCGCGAAGGCAACGACCTTTGGGTTGAGCTCCGCGAAGCCAATGTGCTCAAGGACACCGCACTGGTATTCGGTCAGATGGACGAGCCGCCCGGCACCCGTATGCGCGTCGCACTGTCGGCCCTGACCATGGCCGAGTTCTTCCGTGACCAGCAGGGCCAAGACGTACTGTTGTTCATCGACAACATCTTCCGGTTCACCCAGGCAGGTTCGGAGGTGTCGACGCTGCTGGGCCGTATGCCGTCGGCGGTGGGATATCAGCCCACGCTGGCCGACGAGATGGGCGTGCTGCAGGAGCGCATCACCTCGACTCGCGGCCGATCCATCACCTCGATGCAAGCGGTGTATGTTCCCGCCGACGACTACACCGATCCGGCGCCCGCGACGACCTTCGCCCACCTGGACGCCACCACGGAGCTTTCGCGAACGGTCTTCTCCAAGGGCATTTTCCCCGCGGTGGACCCGTTGGCTTCCAGTTCCACCATCCTCGACCCGGGTGTCGTCGGTGACGAGCATTACCGGGTCGCCCAGGAGGTCATCCGAATCCTGCAGCGGTACAAGGATCTTCAGGACATCATCGCGATTCTGGGTATCGACGAGCTGTCCGAAGAGGACAAGCAACTGGTCAACCGGGCACGCAGAATCGAGCGCTTCCTCAGCCAGAATATGATGGCCGCCGAGCAGTTCACCGGGCAGCCCGGATCGACGGTGCCGCTGAAGGAAACGATCGAAGCATTCGACAAACTGAGCAAGGGCGACTTCGACCACCTGCCCGAACAGGCTTTCTTCCTCATCGGTGGACTCGACGACCTCGCCAAGAAGGCTGAAAGTCTCGGCGTAAAGGTGTGATCACCGCAAAGGCAACGGTATCGAAAGGCCGAAGGGAGGTGGTGTGCGGTGGCTGAGATGGAAGTCCACATCGTCGCCGTCGAGCGCAGGATTTGGTCGGGAAACGCGAAGTTCGTCTTCACGCGCACCACTGCGGGCGACATCGGCATCCTGCCGCGACATATTCCGCTTGTGGCGGAGCTTGTCGACGACGCGATGGTGCGAGTCGAGCGGGAGGGGGAGGATGACCTGCGCGTCGCGGTCAAAGGTGGCTTCATGTCGGTGACCGATGAGGGCGTCATCATTCTCACCGAGCACGCCGAGTTGGCATCGGAGATCGATGCAACTGCAGCCAAGGCTGCCGCGGAATCCGACGATCCCTTAGTTGCGGCCCGGGGCCGGGGAGAGTTGCGCGTCTTGGGCGAACTCGGATAGGGCCGATAGGGTCAGCCTGTGAGCACGCCCATGATCGTCATGACCGTGCTGGTGGGTGTGCTGCTTCTGCTGGTATTGATGCTCTCTTATCGGCTGTGGAAGCTCCGTCATGGCGGCACCGCGGCGATCATGCGTGACATCCCCGCGGTCGGTGGACACGGCTGGCGCCACGGCGTGGTCCGGTACCACGGTGGAGAAGCCTCGTTCTACCGATTGTCGAGTCTTCGGGGGTGGCCGGACCGCCGCTTGTCCAGGCGGGACCTGGAGATCACCGCGCGTCGCGGCCCGCGCGGTGACGAGTTCGACATCATGACAGACGAAATCGTTGTTCTTGAATTGAGAGAAGCGCCTGCTGATCGCCGTGAACGGCGGAGGAGGTACGAGCTGGCGCTGGATCGTGGTGCCCTGACGGCGTTTCTGTCCTGGCTGGAATCGCGCCCGTCGCCGCGCGCCGAGCGTCCGAGCGTTTAATCGGTTGGTGTAGTTCAGCTTTCAGGCTTGACAGCATCAGGACCGCCGGGTCGCCACAGCACATCGCCAGCGGGATTGGCTGCCCGTGACAGGATGAACAGCAGGTCGGACAACCGGTTCAGGTATCGGGCCGGCAATACGCTTACGCTGGCTGAATGAGCGTCGACTGCTGCCCATGCGGACCGTTCCGCCCGGCGACTCACCGTCCGCGCGAGGTGAAGTAACGCCGACAGCGCCGACCCGCCCGGCAGGATGAATGAATTCAGCGCGGGCAGTGGCCCATTGAATTCGTCACACCACTTCTCCAGTCGATCGATGTAGACCTGTGTGATGCGTAGCGCGGGATGCTCGGGGTTCTCGACTAGGGGGGTCGACAGGTCCGCGCCGGCATCGAACAGATCGTTCTGGATCTGTCGCAGCACCATAGCAACACGCACTTCCGGGGCACCCAACGCCAGTGCTACCCCTATCGCAGCGTTGGTTTCATCGCAGTCGGCATAGGCGGCCAGCCGCGCATCGTTCTTGCGGACCCGCGAGAAATCGCTGAGTCCGGTCGAGCCGTCGTCACCCGTTCGGGTGTAGATGCGGGTCAGGTGTACGGCCATGCGGAAAACATTACTGCGGGCGACGGGCCGCACAGAACAGGGAAACTGACACTGCTCGATGCCGTCACTACACTTACCCGGGTGGGTGAGCGGTTCGTGGTCACTGGTGGGAGCCGGTTGTCGGGCGAGGTCGCTGTGGGTGGGGCCAAGAACAGTGTCCTGAAGTTGATGGCCGCCAGCTTGCTTGCCGAGGGAACCTCGACAATCACGAACTGCCCTGACATACTCGACGTCCCGCTGATGGCCGAGGTGCTGCGGGGCCTCGGCGCCACCGTCGAACTCGCGAGCGGTTCCGTTCGGATCACTTCGCCCGACGAGCCCAAGTACGATGCGGATTTCGCCGCGGTTCGCCAATTTCGCGCGTCGGTATGCGTGCTGGGGCCGTTGGTGGGCCGTTGCAGGCGGGCGAAGGTCGCCCTCCCGGGTGGTGACGCCATCGGCTCGCGGCCGTTGGACATGCACCAGTCGGGCCTGCGCCAGCTGGGTGCCGATTGCACCATCGAGCACGGATGCGTTGTTGCCGAAGCGGCGTCGTTGCGCGGGGCCGAGATTCAGCTTGAGTTTCCGTCGGTAGGGGCGACTGAGAACATCTTGATGGCTGCCGTCCTGGCCGATGGTGTCACGACGATTCACAATGCGGCCCGAGAGCCCGACGTCGTTGACCTCTGCACGATGCTCTCCGAGATGGGCGCCCAGATATCCGGCAGCGGCTCGTCGACCCTGGTCATCACGGGCGCGCCCCGGCTGTACCCGACCGAACACCGTGTGATCGGGGACCGAATCGTTGCCGCTACCTGGGGCATCGCGGCGGCGATGACGCGCGGCGACATTTCGGTGACCGGTGTCGACCCTGGGCACCTGCAATTGGTGCTGCACAAACTGCACGATGTCGGTGCCACGGTCACCCAGAGCGAGAACGGTTTCCGGGTGGTCCAGTATGAGCGGCCCAAGGCGGTCAATGTCGCGACCCTGCCGTTCCCGGGTTTTCCGACGGACCTTCAGCCGATGGCGATCGGCTTGGCAGCGATCGCCGACGGTACGTCGATGATCACCGAGAATGTCTTCGAGGCGCGGTTCAGGTTCGTCGAGGAGATGATCCGGCTGGGCGCGGATGCACGCACTGACGGGCACCATGCGGTGCTCCGCGGCATCCCGCAGTTGTCGAGTGCCCCGGTGTGGTCATCGGACATCCGCGCAGGGGCGGGCTTGGTGCTCGCCGGGCTCGTGGCCGACGGAGACACCGAGGTCCACGACGTCTTTCACATCGATCGCGGATACCCGTTGTTCGTTGAGAATCTGGTGGCTTTGGGCGCAGAGATCGAGAGGGTAGACTCGTCATAGTCCGCCTTTGAGTCAGGTCGGTGACGATCATCAGAAACTGGGACTTGACGTCCTGGAGAGTTTCGGTCTAAGCTGGCACGGTTGCCCCGAAGCGGGCCGACAATCAAGCCTGTTGTTTGAGAACTCAATAGTGTGTTTGGTGGTTTTGTTTGTTGTTGTTTTTGCCATGCTCTGGTGTCCTCGTGTTGGGGTGTGGTGTTTTTTGGTGCCAATGTTTGTTGGTGTTTTGGTCAGATTTTTCTGAATGTGAGGATTTCCGGGTGTTTTCCGGGGGTTTTTGTTTGGAGAGTTTGATTCTGGCTCAGGACGAACGCTGGCGGCGTGCTTAACACATGCAAGTCGAACGGAAAGTGCCCAGCTTGCTGGGTGACTCGAGTGGCGAACGGGTGAGTAACACGTGGGTGATCTGCCCTGCACTTCGGGATAAGCTTGGGAAACTGGGTCTAATACCGGATAGGACCATGCCATGCATGTGGTGTGGTGGAAAGCTTTTTGCGGTGTGGGATGGGCCCGCGGCCTATCAGCTTGTTGGTGGGGTGATGGCCTACCAAGGCGACGACGGGTAGCCGGCCTGAGAGGGTGTCCGGCCACACTGGGACTGAGATACGGCCCAGACTCCTACGGGAGGCAGCAGTGGGGAATATTGCACAATGGGCGCAAGCCTGATGCAGCGACGCCGCGTGGGGGATGACGGCCTTCGGGTTGTAAACCTCTTTCACTCATGACGAAGCGTAAGTGACGGTAATGGGAGAAGAAGCACCGGCCAACTACGTGCCAGCAGCCGCGGTAATACGTAGGGTGCGAGCGTTGTCCGGAATTACTGGGCGTAAAGAGCTCGTAGGTGGTTTGTCGCGTTGTTCGTGAAAACTCACAGCTCAACTGTGGGCGTGCGGGCGATACGGGCAGACTGGAGTACTGCAGGGGAGACTGGAATTCCTGGTGTAGCGGTGGAATGCGCAGATATCAGGAGGAACACCGGTGGCGAAGGCGGGTCTCTGGGCAGTAACTGACGCTGAGGAGCGAAAGCGTGGGGAGCGAACAGGATTAGATACCCTGGTAGTCCACGCCGTAAACGGTGGGTACTAGGTGTGGGTTTCCTTCCTTGGGATCCGTGCCGTAGCTAACGCATTAAGTACCCCGCCTGGGGAGTACGGCCGCAAGGCTAAAACTCAAAGAAATTGACGGGGGCCCGCACAAGCGGCGGAGCATGTGGATTAATTCGATGCAACGCGAAGAACCTTACCTGGGTTTGACATGCACAGGACGCTGGTAGAGATATCAGTTCCCTTGTGGTCTGTGTGCAGGTGGTGCATGGCTGTCGTCAGCTCGTGTCGTGAGATGTTGGGTTAAGTCCCGCAACGAGCGCAACCCTTGTCTCATGTTGCCAGCGCGTTATGGCGGGGACTCGTGAGAGACTGCCGGGGTCAACTCGGAGGAAGGTGGGGATGACGTCAAGTCATCATGCCCCTTATGTCCAGGGCTTCACACATGCTACAATGGCCGGTACAAAGGGCTGCGATACCGTGAGGTTTAGCGAATCCTTTAAAGCCGGTCTCAGTTCGGATCGGGGTCTGCAACTCGACCCCGTGAAGTCGGAGTCGCTAGTAATCGCAGATCAGCAACGCTGCGGTGAATACGTTCCCGGGCCTTGTACACACCGCCCGTCACGTCATGAAAGTCGGTAACACCCGAAGCCGGTGGCCTAACCCTTCGGGGAGGGAGCCGTCGAAGGTGGGATCGGCGATTGGGACGAAGTCGTAACAAGGTAGCCGTACCGGAAGGTGCGGCTGGATCACCTCCTTTCTAAGGAGCACCGATGCCCCTCTTTTTGTGAGGGGTTTCCGCCGTCCCCACGTTCGTGGGATGTCGATGGTTGGGATTGGGTAGCTGGGTGCCTGTAGTGGGTGTCTGGTGGGTGCGCGACGGACAAAAGTTTTTTTCTGCTTCTTTTCTTTCTGCGAGGATTTTCGGAGGGAGAAGGGGTGGCCATCGGACACACTGTTGGGTCCTGAGACAACAGGCCCGCGGGCTCGCCGTGTTGGTGGGTGCCGGCTTCTGGTTCTTCTCCTGGTTTGGGAGGGGGGTTGGGGGTGAGGGGTTGGTTGTCGCCCTGTCTTGGTGGCGGGGTGTGGTGTTTGATTTGTGGATAGTGGTTGCGAGCATCAGGCCGCGCGTGCTGGTTTTCCGGGGTTTTCCGGGGGCTGGTGGGTGTGGTTTGTTGTGGTGTAATTTTTCTCTGTAATGGTTTTTTGTGTTGTAAGTGTATAAGGGCGCATGGTGGATGCCTTGGCACTGGGAGCCGATGAAGGACGTGGGAGGCTGCGATATGCCTCGGGGAGCTGTCAACCGAGCGTGGATCCGAGGATGTCCGAATGGGGAAACCCGGCACGAGTGATGTCGTGTCACCTGCATCTGAATGTATAGGGTGCAGGGGGGAACGCGGGGAAGTGAAACATCTCAGTACCCGTAGGAAGAGAAAACAAAAGTGATTCCGTGAGTAGTGGCGAGCGAAAGCGGAGGATGGCTAAACCGTGTTCATGTGATACCCGGCAGGGGTTGTGGGTGCGGTGTTGTGGGGTTCGTCTTCTCGGATCTGCCGGTCCGGGCGACAGTGAGAAAAGAGTGTGTTAGCCGAAGTGGCCTGGGATGGTCTGCCGTAGACGGTGAGAGCCCGGTAGGTGAAAACATGTTCTCTGTTGTGGCGTGTCCCCGAGTAGCAGCGGGCTCGTGGAATCTGCTGTGAATCTGCCGGGACCACCCGGTAAGCCTGAATACTTCCCAGTGACCGATAGCGGATTAGTACCGTGAGGGAATGGTGAAAAGTACCCCGGGAGGGGAGTGAAAAAGTACCTGAAACCGTGCGCTTACAATCCGTCAGAGCCTTCGACTTGTTCGTGGGGTGATGGCGTGCCTTTTGAAGAATGAGCCTGCGAGTCAGGGACATGTCGCGAGGTTAACCCGGGTGGGGTAGCCGCAGCGAAAGCGAGTCTGAATAGGGCGTATCCCCCGTGAGGGGGTGTAGTGGTGTGTTCTGGACCCGAAGCGGAGTGATCTACCCATGGCCAGGGTGAAGCGCGGGTAAGACCGTGTGGAGGCCCGAACCCACTTAGGTTGAAGACTGAGGGGATGAGTTGTGGGTAGGGGTGAAAGGCCAATCAAACTCCGTGATAGCTGGTTCTCCCCGAAATGCATTTAGGTGCAGCGTCACATGTTTCTTGCTGGAGGTAGAGCTACTGGATGGCCGATGGGCCCTACTAGGTTACTGACGTCAGCCAAACTCCGAATGCCGGTAAGTGAGAGTGTGGCAGTGAGACGGCGGGGGATAAGCTCCGTGCGTCGAGAGGGAAACAGCCCAGATCGCCGGCTAAGGCCCCTAAGCGTGTGCTAAGTGGAAAAGGATGTGCAGTCGCGAAGACAACCAGGAGGTTGGCTTAGAAGCAGCCACCCTTGAAAGAGTGCGTAATAGCTCACTGGTCAAGTGATTGTGCGCCGATAATGTAGCGGGGCTCAAGCACACCGCCGAAGCCGCGGCAATGGTCCGCGAGGATTGTTGGGTAGGGGAGCGTCCTGCATCCAGCGAAGCAGCAGCGCAAGCTCGTTGTGGAGGGTGTGGGAGTGAGAATGCAGGCATGAGTAGCGATAAGGCAAGTGAGAACCTTGCCCGCCGAAAGACCAAGGGTTCCTGGGCCAGGCCAGTCCACCCAGGGTGAGTCGGGACCTAAGGCGAGGCCGACAGGCGTAGTCGATGGACAACGGGTCGATATTCCCGTACCCGTGTATGTGCGCCCGTGATGAATCATCGGCACTAACCACCCAAAAGGTGGCTGATCCGATCCTTCGGGAAAGGGCAGCCGCCGGCTGCGTGGGACCTTCGATGGTAGTAGTCAAGCGACGGGGTGACGCAGGAAGGTAGCCGTACCAGTCAGTGGTAACACTGGAGCAAGCCCGTAGGGAAAGCGACAGGCAAATCCGTCGCTTACATATCCCGAGAGGTGATGCATAGCCGAATGAGGCGAATTCGGTGATCCTATGCTGCCAAGAAAAGCCTCTAGCGAGTGCGTACACGGCCCGTACCCCAAACCAACACAGGTGGTCAGGTAGAGAATACCAAGGCGTACGAGAGAACTATGGTTAAGGAACTCGGCAAAATACCCCCGTAACTTCGGGAGAAGGGGGACCCCCACACCGTGACAGGCCCACGCGGCCTGGCAGCGGCAGGGGGTGGCACAAACCAGTGAGAAGCGACTGTTTACTAAAAACACAGGTCCGTGCGAAGTCGCAAGACGAGGTATACGGACTGACGCCTGCCCGGTGCTGGAAGGTTAAGAGGACCCGTCAACCCCCACAGGGTGAAGCGGAGAATTTAAGCCCCAGTAAACGGCGGTGGTAACTATAACCATCCTAAGGTAGCGAAATTCCTTGTCGGGTAAGTTCCGACCTGCACGAATGGCGTAACGACTTCTCAACTGTCTCAACCATAGACTCGGCGAAATTGCACTACGAGTAAAGATGCTCGTTACGCGCGGCAGGACGAAAAGACCCCGGGACCTTCACTACAACTTGGTATTGATGTTCGATACGGTTTGTGTAGGATAGGTGGGAGACTGTGAAACATTAACGCCAGTTAGTGCGGAGTCATTGTTGAAATACCACTCTGATCGTACTGGACATCTAACCTCGAACCCTGAACCGGGTTCAGGCACAGTGCCTGGTGGGTAGTTTAACTGGGGCGGTTGCCTCCTAAAATGTAACGGAGGCGCCCAAAGGTTCCCTCAACCTGGACGGCAATCAGGTGTCGAGTGCAAGTGCACAAGGGAGCTTGACTGCAAGACGGACATGTCAAGCAGGGACGAAAGTCGGGACTAGTGATCCGGCACCCCCGAGTGGAAGGGGTGTCGCTCAACGGATAAAAGGTACCCCGGGGATAACAGGCTGATCTTCCCCAAGAGTCCATATCGACGGGATGGTTTGGCACCTCGATGTCGGCTCGTCGCATCCTGGGGCTGGAGCAGGTCCCAAGGGTTGGGCTGTTCGCCCATTAAAGCGGCACGCGAGCTGGGTTTAGAACGTCGTGAGACAGTTCGGTCTCTATCCGCCGCGCGCGTCAGAAACCTGAGGAAACCTGTCCCTAGTACGAGAGGACCGGGACGGACGAACCTCTGGTACACCAGTTGTCCCACCAGGGGCACCGCTGGATAGCCACGTTCGGACAGGATAACCGCTGAAAGCATCTAAGCGGGAAACCCCCTCCAAGACCAGGTTTCTCACCCATCAAGTGGGATAAGGCCCCCCGCAGAACACGGGATCGATAGACCAGACCTACACACCCCGCAAGGGACTCAGGGAACTGGCACTAACCGGCCGAAAACTTACAACAACCCCACACGGGAAACAACACCACGCAACCACAACCCACAACAAACACCACACCCCCCACCAACACACCCAAAAACCACAACACAAAACACAAAAGAAAACACAAAGTTACGGCGAACACAGCGACAGGGAAACGCCCGGACCCATCCCGAACCCGGAAGCTAAGCCTGCCAGCGCCAATGATACTGCCCAACCCGGGCGGAAAAGTAGGACACCGCCGAACACACACACAGAAACACCCCCCACCACAACCCCGGGGGGTGTTTCCACATTCAACACCCGAATAACGTTGGATTCATATTATTCCGCTCTAATTTCAGCAGCGCAGATTTGCGTTCGAGTCCGCCCCCGAATCCGGTTAGGCTGCCATCCACACCGATTACCCGATGGCAAGGCACCACAACAGCTATCGGATTCCGGCCGTTGGCCAGCCCGACAGCACGGAATGCTTTGGGAGAGCCAATTTGTTGGGCGATTTCGCCATAAGATCTGGTCTCGGCATAGGGAATGGTCCGCAACGCGTCCCAGACTTTGCGCTGAAATGGCGTTCCGACCATTTCTAGCCGCAATTCGAACTGCCGCAGTTCGCCGGCGAAATAAGCGGCGAGCTGCTCGACGGCTTCGGAAAATGCGTCTGTGTCGGACGACCAGTTCGCGCGGTCCGGCTCATATGCCTGGCCGGCCATCCGAAGGTGGGTCAGGACCGTTCCGTTTCCTGCCAGTGTCAGTGGACCGATCGGACTTTCTATAACGCGGTAGCGGGTCATGTTGCCTCCCTCGGGGGCCAGTGATTCACAGGGTGATCGAGTGCGCTCCAGAGGTATTGGGTCGCGTATGAGCGCCATGGCCGCCATCGTGCACTGAAGGCGGTCAAAGCCGCCACGCTGCTGGACAGGCCGAGTTGCCGCGCGGCAACCCGTACGCCGAGGTCGTTGGCCGGGAAGGCATCCGGGTCGCCTAGTCCGCGCATCGCGATGAGCTCGGCCGTCCATACTCCGGTCCCTGGCATGGCCACGAGTCGGGTACGGACTTCATTCCAGTCGGCACCAGGGTCCAGGGTCAGTTCGCGTTTGGTCAAGGCACGTATCAGTGCCGCGAAGGATCGGCTTCGTGCGGATGGCATCGGCAGCTGATTGAGATCCTGCTCTGCCAGCTCGGCTGCGTGCGGAAAGGCGTGGGTCAATCCGCCGCCGACATCGCGGACCGTCGGCCCGTACGTGGTGACCAACTGTCGACCGAGATGTGCCGCCGCCTTGGTCGACACCTGCTGACCAAGCACCACTCGCATCGCGAGTTCGCACTCGTCGACTGTGCGCGGGATGCGCTGCCCCGGACTTTTCCTGACGAGGTGGCCCAGCGTGTCATCGCTGCCGAGTGCCGCGTCGATAGCTTGCGGGTCGGCATCGATGTCGAGCAGGCGCCGACAGCGCGCCGTTGCCACCGTCACGTCGCGCAGGTCGTCAAGCGTCAAGAGACACCCTACGTGATCGGCGGCGGGCATCAGGCTGACGATGCCGGTGCCGTGCGGCAGGCGGAGAACCCGCCGGTATGCGTCGTTTCGGACCTCCTCGCAGCCAGGAATTGCGGTCGCCGCAAGATGGCCGAACAATCCCCTGTAGCCGAATGGCTCTCGCACCGGCAAGCGCAGGCTGAGGGTGCTGGCCGTGGTCAGGCCGGCAGGTTCGTCGCATGCCCGCCGGCGCAGGTCAGTGGGAGTGACGTCGAAGATCGCCCGCACGGTGTCGTTGAACTGGCGGATGCTCGAGAAGCCCGCCGCGAAGGCGACGTCGCCGAAGCGCAGGCCGGTCGATTCGATGAGCACTCTCGCCGTCTGCGCACGTTGGGCGCGGGCCAGCGCCAGCGGGGTTGCGCCGACTTCGGCTTGAAGGAGTCGCTCGAGTTGTCGTGTGGTGTATCCAAGTCTGGCCGCAAGCCCACTGACGCTTTCGCGGTCGACCGTTCCGTCGGCTATCAGCCGCATCGCTCGTGCGACCACGTCGCTACGGACGTTCCATTCGGGGGATCCCGGGGAGACGTCCGGCCGGCAACGCTTGCAAGCGCGGAATCCGGCCCGCTGGGCGGCCGCTGATGTTGCATAGAACCGGACGTTCTGGGCGTACGGTGGGCGCGCCGGGCAACTTGGACGACAGTAAATTCCCGTGGTGACGACTGCGGCGACGAACCAGCCATCGAACCGTGCGTCCCTGGCCTGGACAGCCCGATAACAGCGGTCGAAGTCGTCGTACACACCTCACACGATGGCACGGCACATCCTCAGATGACTAGCGGAAAAACGACATCGCGGTCCCATCCGTCGCGGGTGGGGACGGTCAACCGATCTCGATCAGTCCAACCCGGTGCGCTGAATCCGGCAAGGCTTCTCCCGCGCTGGACGTGTGTCGACCCGGGCCCCCACGCCGCGGCAGCTGCCGATGAACTCACCTAAGGTAGATCGGGTGCGTCTCGTCATCGCTCGGTGCACTGTTGACTACGTCGGCCGTCTCACGGCGCATCTGCCGTCAGCGCGTCGACTGCTGTTGATCAAGGTTGACGGGTCTGTCAGCGTGCACGCCGACGACCGCGCCTACAAACCATTGAATTGGATGAGCCCGCCATGCTCCTTGCGTGAGGAGAGCGGCGACGACGGCCAGCTGCCGGTCTGGGTGGTGGAAAACAAAGGGGGTGAACAGCTTCGCATCACCATCGAGGACATCGAGCATGACTCCAGCCACGAACTCGGTGTAGACCCTGGGCTGGTCAAGGATGGTGTCGAAGCGCACCTGCAGGCATTGCTGGCCGAACATGTCGAATTGCTGGGTGAGGGCTATACGCTCATACGCCGCGAGTACATGACTGCGATTGGTCCGGTGGACCTGATGTGCCGGGACCAAAGGGGCCGCTCGGTCGCCGTGGAGATCAAACGCCGCGGCGAGATCGACGGAGTCGAGCAGCTGACCCGCTATCTCGACCTTCTGAACCGCGACTCCCTGATCGCCCCTGTGAGTGGCGTTTTCGCCGCACAACACATAAAACCGCAGGCCCGCACGCTGGCAACGGATCGTGGCATCCGTTGCATCACATTGGATTACGACCGGATGCGCGGCATGGACAGCGACGAATACCGGCTGTTCTGATGGGTAGACGACGGAGCCCCGGTCGGCGCAGGGAACGGTTGCCCTCTCTGCCCGTGCAGCAGGCCGTCGAAACCGGCCCGGGTGGGTACCACTACGAGGTGCGCCGGGTCAACGGTGCCCGCGCTGCCAAGATCTACCGGTGCCCTGGTTGTGACCACGAAATTAGGTTGGGAACACCACATGTCGTCGTGTGGCCCGCGGATGCGGGCAAGTCATCGGCTGAAGACCGCCGACACTGGCATACGCCGTGCTGGGCCAACCGGGCCAACCGGCGTCCGACACGGAAATGGTCTTAGCCGGGTCAGTGGGCGTCCGCGGCGGACTCCACAAGTTCGATGAGCACGCCGCCGCCGTCCTTGGGATGGATGAAGTTGATCCTCGAGTTTGCGGTGCCGCGCCGTGGAGTGTCGTAAATCAGGCGGATACCCTGGGCGCGGAGTCGCTTGCTCAGGGTGTCGAGGTCACTGGTTCGGTAGGCCAGCTGCTGTATGCCTGGTCCGCGCTTGTCGAGGAACTTCGCAATGGTCGACGAATCGTCGATTGGCGCCATCAGCTGCAGCTGAGCGCTGCCGACCGGGGCGCCACGCACCGACAACATCGCCTCGACGATGCCCTGCTCATCGTTGACCTCTTCATGGAGCACGATCATGCCGAGGTGGTCGTGATACCACTTCTTGGCGGCTTCGAGATCGGGTACCGCGACCCCCACGTGGTCGACCGCCGTCACCAGTGCAGTAGCTAGAACCGGACGTGCCTCAACCTGATCAGTGGTCATAACATAACGGTAACCTGACGACATAGATGCTGCTTCCACGTTCGCGGTATCGACCCATTAGACCCCACGGCGGAGGTAATCATGACGGTTTCGGTGATCGTTGCTGGGGCGCGCACACCGATCGGGAAACTCAACGGCGCATTGAAGGACTTCTCGGGCTCGGCGTTGGGCGCGATCGCCATCAGGAGTGCTTTGGAAAAGGCGAAAGTGCCGGCTTCATTGGTCGAGTACGTGATTATGGGCCAGGTCCTCACGGCGGGAGCCGGCCAATTGCCTGCCCGCCAGTCGGCGGTCGCGGCCGGCATCGGATGGGATGTGCCGGCCCTGTCGATCAACAAGATGTGTCTGTCCGGTATCGATGCAATCGCCCTCGCTGATCAGTTGATTCGGGCGGGTGAGTTCGACGTCGTGGTGGCCGGTGGTCAGGAGTCAATGACCAGAGCACCCCACCTGTTGATGGACAGCCGAGTCGGCCACAAATACGGTGACGTGACACTGCTCGACCACTTGGCCTACGACGGACTGCACGATGTATTCACCGACCAGCCGATGGGGGCATTGACCGAGCAGCGCAACGATGCCGACAGATTCACCCGCATGGAGCAGGATGAGTTCGCGGCATCATCGCATCGCAAGGCGGCGGCATCGTGGAAGGACGGCGTATTCGCCGACGAGGTCGTGACGGTGCACATCCCGCAGCGTGCGGGCGATCCGGTCGAATTCTCCGAGGATGAGGGCATACGCGCCAACACCACGTCCGAGTCGCTCTCCAGCCTCAAACCCGCATTTCGCAGGGACGGCACCATGACCGCCGGGTCGTCGTCGCAGATTTCCGACGGTGCGTGTGCGGTGGTGGTGGTGAACAAGCAAAAGGCTGTCGAACTGGGCCTGGACTGGTTGTGCGAGATCGGCGCCCACGGCGTGGTCGCGGGGCCCGATTCCACGCTGCAGAGCCAACCGGCCAACGCGATCAAGAACGCGGTCGCCCGCGAGGGGATTTCGATCGATCAGCTCGATGTCATCGAGATCAACGAAGCGTTCGCGGCTGTTGCCCTGGCTTCGGCCAGGGAACTGGGTTTGGATCCCGCCGAAGTGAACGTCGACGGCGGCGCGATCGCCGTCGGGCACCCGATCGGTATGTCAGGTGCACGAATCACGTTGCACGCCGCCCTCGAACTCAAGCGATGCGGTGGCCATTACGCGGTCGCGGCACTGTGTGGGGCCGGAGGCCAGGGTGATGCGCTGATCCTTCGGCGTTCTTAGCGCGTACAAGACCTCCCATGGTATCCCACCGTGTTTGCTGGCAGGTTGGCGAGACTTGCCGAATTGGCGGTTGTGATTTCGCTCATATAGCACGAATAATCTGGTTTGGTGAACCGGATCAGGGCGGCAGTTGCCCTGGGCGGGCAGTCGGTTCGTCCTCCGCCGAGGCATGACAGACTTGTCGATGTGACGCGCCCCCCTGCTTCCGGGACCCCTCGGATTCCCCCGTTGGCCGCCTCGATGGCCGGTGCGGTTGACCTATCGGCTCTCAAACAACGCACCCAGCACAGCAGTGATCCCGGCGACTCGGGTCCGGGCGGCGGCGCCGGTGCTGACGGCGCCACCGTAGTCAACGAGGCCAATTTCGAACAAGAGGTTCTTGTGCGGTCCGGTCAGGTGCCGGTGGTCGTCGTGCTGTGGACGCCGCGCAGCGATGCCAGCGTCCAGCTAACCGACATCCTCTCTAGCCTGGCCGCCCAGGACAACGACACCTGGGCGCTTTGCACCGTCAATGTCGACTCCACACCCCAAATCGCTCAACTCTTCGGTGTACAGACAGTGCCGACCGTGGTGGCACTCGCAGCCGGGCAGCCGGTGGCCAGTTTTCAGGGCATGCAGCCTCCTGAGCAGCTGCGTGGGTGGGTCGATGCGCTGCTCAAAAGGACTGCGGGAACGCTCGTCGGGCCAGCTGGGCGAGGCGAGCCGGAACAGGTCGACCCTGCGCTGGCGGCCGCCCGTGGCCACCTCGAAGCCGGGGACTTCGACAACGCGAAGGCCACCTATGAGCAAATCCTGGCGGGTGACCCCAATCACGCCGAAGCGAAAGGCGCAGTTCGGCAGATCACGTTCCTGACCCGTGCCACCTCGCACCGAATTGATGCCGTGACAGCTGCCGATGCCGCGCTCTCGGATATCGAGGCCGCCCTCGCTGCGGCTGACGTTCAGCTGCTCAACCAGGATGTTGCGGGTGCGTTCGCCCGGCTGATCGCGTTGGTGAGAAAGACGTCGGGCGATGAGCGTACCGCAGTGCGGTCACGGCTGATCGAACTGTTCGAACTGTTCGACCCCGCCGACCCCGAGGTGGTCGCCGGGCGGCGCAACTTGGCCAATGCGCTGTACTGAGCTGGGAGCTGCGGCGCTTCGTGCCCTTTGCGGCCTTACTGCTCCGGCACTAGCCACAGCGCCGACGTTGGCGGCAGTGTGAGCACCGCCGATGCGGGTCGCCCGTGCCACGGATAGTCGCTGGCGTCTACGCCGCCGAGATTTCCCAGCCCAGAACCGTTGTACGTCGTAGCGTCGGTGTTCAGGATTTCGCGCCAGCGCCCGGACCGCGGCAAGCCCAGCCGGTATCTGGAGTGCTCGGATCCGGCGAAATTCAACACACATGCCATCACCGATCCGTCGCTGCCGAAGCGCAGGAAGCTGATTACGTTGTTCGCCGAGTCGTTCGCGTCGATCCAGGAGTAGCCCTCTGGCTTGGTGTCCCGACTCCACAGCGCCGGATGCGAACGATAGATGGCATTGATGTCGCGCACCATTGTCTGGATTCCGGTCGAGAAGCTGTGTTCGTCGAGTTGAAACCAGTCCACCCCGCGCTGATCGGACCACTCGGCGCGCTGCCCGAACTCTTGACCCATGAAAAGCAGCTGCTTGCCGGGATGAGCCCACTGGTAGGCGAGAAGACTCCGCAGCCCGGCCGCCTTGGCGTGGTCGTTGCCCGGCATGCGGCCCCACAGCGTGCCCTTGCCATGCACGACCTCGTCATGGCTGATCGGTAGGACGTAGTTCTCGCTGAACGCGTACAGCATCGAAAACGTGATCTCGTGATGGTGGTAGCTGCGGTGAACGGGGTCGTGCCCGATGTAGTCCAGCGTGTCGTTCATCCAGCCCATGTTCCACTTCATCGAGAAGCCAAGTCCGCCAAGGCTTGTCGCGCGAGTGACGCCCGGCCAGGAGGTGGATTCCTCGGCGATCGTGACGATACCCGGCACCTCCTTGTGCACGGTGGCGTTCATCTCCTGCAGGAACTGGGCGGCCTCGAGGTTCTCCCGGCCGCCGTAGATGTTGGGTGTCCAGCCGTCGTCTGGCCGCGAGTAGTCGAGGTACAGCATCGATGCCACCGCATCCACGCGCAGGCCGTCGACGTGGAACTGCTGGACCCAGAACAGGGCGTTGGCTACCAGGAAGTTGCGTACCTCCGGCCGGCCGAAGTTGAAAACATAAGTGCCCCAGTCCAGTTGCTCGCCGCGGTGGGGGTCGGAATGTTCATAGAGCGGGGTGCCGTCGAAGCGGCCCAAGGCCCACTCATCCTTCGGGAAATGGGCCGGTACCCAGTCGATGATCACACCGATGCCAGCCCGGTGCAGATGGTCGACCAGATACCGGAAATCGTCGGGAGTTCCGAACCTAGCCGTCGGCGCGTAATAGGACGTGACCTGGTATCCCCATGAGCCGCCGAATGGGTGCTCTGTCACCGGCAGCAACTCGACATGCGTAAAACCTTGTTGCAGAACATATTCAGCGAGCTGATGGGCCAGTTCCCGGTACGACAGCCCGGGCCGCCAGGACCCAAGGTGCACTTCGTAGGTGCTCATGGGCTCGAACACCGGGTTCTTTGCGGCGCGCTGCGTCATCCAGTCGGCGTCGCCCCAGACATAGCAGCTAGACATCACGCGGGAGGCGGTCTGTGGCGACACCTCGGTGGCGAATGCCATCGGGTCGGCGCGGTCGGACACTCTGCCGTCCGCGCCGATTATGCGGAACTTGTACAACCCGTCGTTGGGAAACCCGGGCCAGAACAGCTCCCATACTCCGGTTGAGCCCAGCGCCCGCAGCGGCGCCTCGTTGCCTTCCCAGCCGTTGAACTCACCGATCAGGGTGACGCCTTTGGCGTTTGGCGCCCAAACGGCAAAAGAGACGCCGTCGACGACCCCGTCGGGAGTGGTGAACGAACGCGGATGGGCGCCAAGGATCTCCCACAGACGTTCGTGGCGGCCCTCGGCGAACAGGTGCAAGTCCACCTCACCCAGCGTGGGCAGGAATCGGTAGCCGTCCGCGACGGTGTGGCACACGGATCCGCCGTTGCCCGACGGGTAGCTGACGTCCAGGCGGTAATCGGCCAGATCGACGAACGGGATGGCCCCCGCGAACAATCCGGAATCGATGTGTTGCAGCGGATATCGTCTGCCGCCGATCAGCGCGACGACTTCCTGGGCATGCGGACGGAAGGCCCGGATGATTGTGTGGTCGCCGTGTTCGTGCGCGCCAAGAACCGAATGAGGGTCGTGGTGGGTGCCGGAAATCAGCCGGTGCAAATGAGACGGATCGGGCGCCAGGTACCTACTGGTCGCCCCGGGATTGGCCATCGGTGTGCTCCTTTCACTCGCGGCGCAGCAGCGGCGCACGGAACTCCTCGCCGATTCGGGGCATGTTGAGAATGTGGGCGACCGCTTTCGGCGGGTTTATGCGAATGTAATTCGCTTGGCCCCAGTGGTATTCCTCGTCGGTGACTTCGTCGCGGACCCAGAATCGGTCGTCCCACTCCATCCCGAGCGCACCCATGTCGAGCCATATCGTCGACTCCTCGGGACCGTATGGGTTGAGGGTCACGACAACGAGAACACAGTCGCCGGTGGTGGGGTCGAACTTGCTGTAGGCGAAAAGCGCGTCATTGTCGATTGCGTGAAGGCGGATGGTTCGCATCTGCTGAAGAGCAGGGTGTGATCGTCGGATCCGGTTGAGCCGGGTAATGAAAGGTTCCAGCGAACGGCCCTGCTCCAGGGCCGACTCGAAATCACGTGGACGCAGTTCATATTTCTCGGAGTCGAGGTACTCTTCGCTCCCCTCACGCACCGGTTGGTGCTCAAAGAGTTCGAAGCCTGAGTACACGCCCCACAGCGGACTCAGGGTAGACGCCAGTACGGCCCGGATTGCGAACATCGCGGGCCCACCGCGCTGCAGGCTCTCATGCAGGATGTCGGGAGTATTGACGAACAGGTTCTGCCGCGCCTCGTCGGCATGGGCGGCAATCTCGCCGGCGAATTCGGCGAGTTCCCATTTCGCGGTTCGCCACGTGAAATAGCTGTAGGACTGCGAGAAACCGAGCTTGGCCAGCCCGTAGAGCCGCGCGGGCCGGGTGAACGCCTCCGCTAGGAACAATACGTCGGGGTCGTCGTTCTTGACCTCGCTGATCAGCCAGGTCCAGAAGTCCGGTGGCTTGGTGTGCGGATTGTCGACGCGGAAAATCTTCACACCGTGGGCAATCCAGTGCTGGACCACGCGCAACACCTCTGAGTACAGGCCGGCTGGATCGTTGTCGAAGTTCAGCGGATAGATGTCCTGGTACTTCTTCGGCGGGTTCTCCGCGTAAGCGATCGTGCCGTCGGGCAGCTCGGTGAACCACCGCCTGTGCTGGGCGGCCCACGGATGGTCGGGAGCGCATTGCAAGGCCAAGTCGATGGCCACTTCCAAACCGAGATCGGTTGCGGAGGCGACGAAGTCGTCGAAGTCCTCGATGGTGCCCAGCTGGGGGTGCACGGCATCATGGCCGCCGTGCTTGCTGCCGATCGCCCAGGGTGACCCCACGTCACCCGGCGTGGCCGTGACGGTGTTGTTCCGGCCTTTGCGATGGACCTCTCCGATGGGATGGATCGGGGGAAGGTAGACGACGTCGAAACCCATCTCGGCGATCCGCGGCAGCGCCTTGGCGGTGGTGGCGAAAGTGCCGTGCCGCGGCGTGCCGGCGGCATCGCGGCCACCCGTCGACCGGGGAAACAGCTCGTACCAGGCGGCAAACCGCGCCAGTGGGCGATCGACCCAGACGCCGTATTGATCGCCGCGGGTGAGTAGTTCACGCAACGGATATTCCGCGAGCAGATCGGTCACTTCCGCAGACAATGCGGCGGCCGCCCGTTCGATCGCATCGCCGGGTGTGCGCAGCCTCACCGCGGCCTCATGCAGCGGGGCACGCCGGTGGCGGGGCACGCCGCCCGCGGCGCGTTCCAACAGCTTGGCTCCGAGCAGCAAGTCGTTGGACAGCTCGGCCTCGTCCTGACCGGCGTCCAGCTTCGCGGTGATCGCATGACGCCAGGTTCCGACCGGGTCGCCCCAACCGTCCACCCGGAACGTCCACAAACCGACCGCGTCGGGCACGAACTGTCCGTGGAACACATCTGGTGTGGGGCCTCTCGACATCGGCAGCAGCTGAGGCTTGATACGTTGGGCGGGAGCGATCACCGTCTCGATGGGAACGGGAACCGGCTGGGGCGAACCGGGCGAGGGTCGAGGGTAAGAGCAGCCGTGGTACCGCAGTGTCAGCGTCGCCGCGACGGCGTCGTGGCCTTCGCGCCAAACCGTAGCGGACACCGGCACGACCTCGCCGACCACCGCCTTGGCCGGGTACCGGCCGTCGGACACAACGGGCTCAACGTCATCGATCTCGATGCGACCGGGCACCCGGGCACTCCTCCAATCTGTCGCGGCCTGTCGTCCGGACATGTGGCTTTGTGGTATCCACTTCATGCCTTCTTCACACCGTAGTGTCCGCAGGGTCATCCAGACGCGCGAACTGTCACTCGCGCCCGGCGAGGTGGTGAAACCATCTTTGGTCGTCGGCGCTTCTCAGTAAGCTCTGCGTACGTGAAGGCACTTCGTCGGTTCACCGTGCGAGCCCACTTGCCCAAACGCCTCGAGGCGCTTGAACGACTATCGATCAATCTGCGGTCTTCCTGGGACACCCCGACACAAGACCTGTTTGCGACCATCGACCCGGTCCTGTGGGTGCGCCACGATCAGGATCCGGTGGCGTTGCTGGGGGCGGTAAGCCCGAAAAGGCTCGACAAACTGGCCGACGATGAGGAGTTTCTGCAGCGGCTCGACGCGCTTGCCGGCGATCTCGACAACTACTTGCATCGGCCGATGTGGTACCAGGAACAACCCGAGGACGCAATGCCGACCGGCATCGCGTACTTCTCGATGGAGTTCGGTGTGTGCAAGGCACTGCCCAACTATTCGGGCGGCCTTGGCATCCTCGCCGGCGACCACCTCAAGGCAGCATCGGATTTGGGCCTGCCGCTGATCGCGGTCGGTTTGCTGTACCGCTCGGGCTACTTCCGGCAGTCGCTGACCGCCGAGGGCTGGCAGCAAGAAACCTATCCGTCTCTGGATCCGCAGGGGCTTCCGGTGCGTCTGCTGACCGATAAGTCGGACAACCCGGCTCTGATTGAGCTGACCATGCCGGACGGTGCCCAGCTGCGGGCCCGGATCTGGATAGCGCAGGTCGGCCGCGTACCCCTCCTGCTTCTGGACTCCGACATTCCGGAGAACGACCACGACATGCGCTCCGTCACCGATCGCCTGTACGGTGGCGACCAGGATCACCGCGTCAAACAAGAGATCCTGGCCGGCGTCGGCGGGGTGCGCGCCATTCGCGCATTCACCGACATCGAGGGCATTGCGCCGCCTGAGGTGTTCCACATGAACGAGGGCCATGCCGGGTTCCTGGGAGCCGAGCGCATTCGTGAGTACATGGCCTCTTCGGGCCTGGACTTCGACACAGCTCTGGCCCTCGTGCGCGCCAGCACGGTGTTCACCACGCATACCCCGGTTCCGGCGGGCATCGATCGCTTCCCGAAGGAGATGGTGCGCCGCTATTTCGCAGACGACCGGCCGAACCCTTTGCTGCCGGGGGTACCGCTGGACGGCATCATCGCGCTCGGCGGCGAGGAAGATCCCTCGAAGTTCAACATGGCCCATATGGGGCTACGGCTGGCGCAGCGCGCAAACGGGGTGTCGCTACTGCACGGCCGCGTCAGCAGGCAGATGTTCAACGACCTTTGGGAGGGCTTCGATCCCGAGGAGGTGCCGATCGGTTCGATCACCAACGGCGTGCACGGGCCGACGTGGGCCGCACCGCAGTGGATGGAATTGGCCCGAGAACTCGCCGGTGGCGATTCGATGTCCGAACCCGCGACGTGGAGGCGATTGCAGGCGGTCGATCCGGCACGTTTGTGGTCGATCCGCTCGCAGCTGCGTGCCCTGCTGGTCGACGATGTCCGTGCCCGGCTGCGCCGGTCGTGGCTGGAACGCGGCGCATCGGACGCCGAGCTGGGCTGGATTGCGACGGCATTCGATCCCGAAGTTCTGACCATCGGCTTCGCCCGACGGGTTCCGACGTACAAACGGCTGACATTGATGCTGCGCGATCCGGAACGACTCGAACGGCTCCTGCTGGACGAGATGCAGCCCGTGCAGCTGATCGTTGCAGGTAAGTCGCATCCCGCGGACGACGGCGGCAAGGCCCTGATCCAAACAGTGGTCAGGTTCGCCGACCGTCCCGAGGTGCGACACCGCATCACGTTCCTGCCTGACTACGACATGTCGATGGCCAGGCTGCTGTACTGGGGCTGCGACGTGTGGCTGAACAACCCGCTGCGCCCGCTCGAGGCGTGCGGCACGTCGGGAATGAAGAGCGCGCTCAACGGCGGGCTGAACCTTTCGATCCGCGACGGCTGGTGGGACGAGTGGTGCGACGGCGAAAACGGGTGGGGGATCCCGACCGCCGGTGATATTGCCGACGAGACTCGCCGTGACGACCTGGAAGCCGCGGCGCTCTACGAGCTGCTCGCCGAGTCGGTGGCGCCGAAGTTCTACGACCGTGATTCCGACGGTGTGCCCACGCGCTGGGTCGAGATGGTGCGGCACACCCTTGAGGTGCTCGGACCCAAAGTCTTGGCGTCTCGAATGGTGCGCGACTACACCGAGCGGTACTACGTGCCGGCGGCGCAGTCCATGCGGCGCACGGCCGGAACCTCGTTCGGCCCTGCCAAGGAACTCAGCGCCTCCGTTCTGCGTGTGCGCGAGGCATGGCCGAAGGTGGAGATCACCGCCGTCGACAGCACGGGTCTGCCCGACATCCCGCTGCTGGGCTCCCAATTGACCCTGACCGCGACGGTACAGCTGGACGGGTTGTTGCCCGACGAGGTCGTGGTACAGGCGGTGCTGGGACGCGTCGACAGCAGTGACTCGCTGGTGGACCCGGAGACCGTGCCGATGGTGCATGTGGGGCCGGGTGAGCACGGGGTTGACGTTTATTCGGCGACGACGCCAGTGCCCGTCGCGGGATCGGTGGGCTACACCGTTCGGGTACTACCACATAACGATCTGCTTGCAGGAGATAACGAACTGGGTCTGGTGCATCTTGCGGGCGCGGAGGCGCTGTAAGTTTCGGTCCGTGTGGCTGGGACGACTCGGCGCGTTGACCGCCGCCGGCGTGCTGATGGCCGCTGCGACGGCAACCGCACGCGCCGATCCGGATCCGGGGTCCCGCGATCTGACGTTCGGCCCGGTCCAGCCTGCGGCAGTGGCCCAACCCGTCATGCCGATCGAGGACGGCCCGATCGAACCGGCGCCACCGGCGACCAGTCTGGCACCGGATGGCTGGACGCTGACCGTCGGTGCGCGAAACGAACTCTTGCGAACCGTCAATCCGCTGACTACGGCGCTGTCGTCACGGTCTTACGAGGTGGGTGGTGTCTACGTTGGCCTGTTGAACGGGCCCCCCGGATCCGAACCCCCGCGTGGCGTGCTCGAGGTCGGCTATCAGATCGGGTGCGGAATCGACATGAGTACGTCGCAGGGCGTGAACGATGCTCGGCACCGCGGGCCTTACCCCTTCCATCGGGCTTGGCGGAATCGCCTCTGCCGACACCCGTTACCCGATGTCCTGAACCCCATCCTGCTGGCGCCGGCCTCCGGCAGTATCGCGGTCGGGCTCAAACCCGGCATCATCAACACCATCCCGGTGGCCAAGAAAGAGTTCAGGGGCACCAATCCGTGGGTGTCGGTGAGCGGCTTCCTGGTCAAGATCGACGGCTGCGTGGGGGAGTCGTTCATTCGGTCCTACGCCATGTTGACCCATTCGACCGACCAGTCCGACGCGATCCAGGGCTACTACGGCACCATCAAGAAGGTGTGAAAGGTCAGATTCGGCAGGATCACGGAAATCGCGTGAGGCAGCGTTGCTCATTCCCCAGCACGCCGATACGGAAGGCGTCGATCCGGGAGAAACCCGCCGGCACCGATGAGCCGTTGACGTCGCCGGCGGCCAGGCCATTGGTCAGCAAACCTGCGACCGCCTCGTCGAGATCACCCGCGGTCAGGGCGACGGTATTCCCGTCAGGAGTGTTGACCCCGTCGGCCAGCTTGGTGGTTGCCACGCCGGTCAGGCATGCCGTCCGAAGACCCGCTTCGGCTGTGTCGAGGGTCAGACCTCCGCGTTGGTGCTGCAGCGACACCATGTACCTCGATATCAGGACCGAATAAGCACTGTTATCGCCCGACATCGCCTGCACGTCATCAGGACCACCGGGCGTACCCATTTTCTCCAGAGCAGGCATGTCCACCGCGATGGTGTTGGTCCCCGGGCAGAACGACACCGGTGGGCTGGGCCGGGCATCGGGGCAGGGTGGCGTCACCTCGGCGTCGAGTTTCAGCGTGGGCGGACTGTTCGGCTTGAACAGGATGTTGAGCGCGTCGATGACCGCTCTCACCGACTCGGCCGATACGGGCCACTCGCCGGTCTCGTTACGCTGCAACGCCACCGGTAGGTCGCCTCGACGTTGCTCGATTTCATGAGCGTCGATCGCCGCGCACGCGGCCGGACCGTCTATGAATCCGGCCTGGAAGGCCGAAATCCGCTCGAATGCCGAACCGTGCTCATCGTTGCCGCTGCCGGTGTAGACGTCGTCCACCGATAACAGCGGGTCGCGGAAGGAGACCATGCCGGCCAGCAGATTGTTCAGCCCGTCACCAGTGGACAGCGTGAAGCGCGGCGATCTGCCCTCGGCGACCCAGCGCATGTACGAGCCCGCGAAGCAGTCGGCCTGCTGTTCGGCGACCAGGACCGGGGTGCCGTGTTGATGGAATCGAGCCTGTCTTTGAATCGAATGGCCGTATTCGTGCGCAAGTACCATCGTGATCGCCATATCGCCATTGGCCTGGCGCAGTGTAGGCAACAGCATGCCGCGGTCCCAGCCGATGGTGTTGTCATCTGGGCAGAATGCCGCGTTCACCAGGCCATGGGTGTCCTGCCCGCAGAACACGCCTTCGTAGTCGTCGGCATCCCACGAAATCAGCTTCGACACCGGTTTGAACGAGCCGGGGAAGGTGTCGTCGAACGCACTGCTCCAGTACTCCTCGATATCGGTGACCGATGTGCTGGCGATGTGGTCGATCTTGCCGTCGTCGCCGTCGAGTACACGACGGGATGTGTCTGCGGCGGCACCGGGACGCAATCCGGTCGGCCCGTCGATAGCTTGCATTCCGGCGACCTTGAACGGATCGGCGAACACCGAGACAGGTGCACCGACGACCACGTTCGAGCACGCAGCGACCGCCAGCACGGCTGCCGCGGCGAACGCGGAAACCGAAAGCCGGCGGCGTGGTGGGCGCATGGCGGAACCTCTCGGCGATGGGACGCACAGGTCGATGGCGATGCGTTGCTCCCGTTGTTGGAAGGATAGTGGTGGGACTGCATGCGGGCGTTCAATTGCCGACGGGCGTGGCGGCGCGCAGCCGAGCCAATGCCTCCCGGACGCGCCTGGCGTCGGTGGTCGGCCAGAACGGAGGCAGCGAAGCCCGCAGGTACCCGCCGTAGCGGGCAGTCGCCATTCGCGAGTCCAGCACCGCCACGACGCCGCGGTCGTCGGCCCGCCGCAACAACCGGCCGGCGCCCTGGCCCAGCAGTAGCGCCGCGTGTGTGACAGCGATCGCCATGAAGCCGTTGCCTCCCTGGGCGGCGATGGCGCGTTGACGCGCGGTCAGCAGCGGGTCGTCCGGGCGCGGGAACGGGATGCGGTCGATGAACACCAGCGACAGCGAGGGGCCCGGAATATCCACGCCCTGCCACAGCGACAGCGTCCCGAACAACGAGGTGTCCATATCGGCGGCGAACTGCTCCACAAGCGCCGCGGTGGCGTCGTCGCCTTGACACAGCACCGGGGTGGCTACCCGATCGCGCACCGCCTCCGCGGCAGCCCGCGCAGCCCGCATCGACGAGAACAGGCCCAGCGTGCGGCCGCCGGCCGCGGTGATGAGTTCGGCGATCTCGGTGAGCTGTTCGGCCGAGCCGGTGCCATCGCGTCCGGGTGGCGGCAGATGGGCAGCGACATACAGAATGCCAGCCGCGGCGTGGTCGAACGGCGAACCGACGTCCATACCTCGCCACCGCAGATCCTCCCGCTGCCCTTCGGCGGAATCCGTCAGCCCCCACGATCGGGCCACGGTGTCGAAAGACCCGGCGAGGGTCAGCGTTGCCGAGGTCAAGATCGTGGTGGAGCGTTCGAACAGACGCGCCCGCAGCGGGCCGGCAACGGAAAGCGGCGCCACTCGTAAGGCAGTCCGTGCCGGCGCGGTTTCCTCCAACCACACCACTTCGGTGCGTTCGGCAATCGGGGAATCGAACGATGTCAAGATCCGCGAGGCGGTTTCAGTGATCTCCGATAGTGCCGCCATGGCCTCGATGCGGGCGGCAGCCGCCCGCGCATCCCCCGGTGCGGGATTGATCGCCGTTCGGGCCGCATGGCTGGCATCGCGCACTGCAGTCAGATATGTGGCCAGTTCATCGTCGAGGTAGTCGATCCGGCCTCGGGCAGCGTCGTGGATGGCCGAGCTCAAGGTGGTCGAGGCCGTCTCGAGTCGTTGCGTTATCTCGGGTCCCACCAGTGCGGCGGCGCGCCGTGCCGCAACCGTCATCGCCGTCGACGTCAGTTCCCCTGTCGCCACAGCGGTGACGCGGTCGACGAGTTCGTGCGCCTCATCGACGACCAGCAGGGCGTGATCTGGCAGCACCGCGGCGTCGGCGATGGCGTCGATTGCCAGCAGCGCGTGGTTGGTCACGACCACATCGGCCAGGCCGGCGTCAGCGCGAGCCTTCTCCGAAAAGCACTCGCTGCTGAGCGGGCAGCGGGCGGCCCCGATGCATTCCCGTGCCGACACGCTGACCTGAGCCCAGGCCCGGTCGCTGACGCCGGGGCGCAGCTCGTCACGGTCTCCGGTGGCAGTCTCCTGTGCCCAGGAGGCCAACCGTTGCACGTCGCGTCCCAGGGCCGTCGCCGCGAACGGATTGAACAGCTGCTCCTGCTCAGGCTGGCCGGCAGTCTCGCCAACGCCGTTGTGAATCTTGTTCAGGCACAGGTAGTTACCGCGTCCCTTCAGCAGAGCGAACCTCGGCGTGCGTGGCAACACGTCGGCCAGCGCCGCGGTCAGCCGCGGCAGGTCGCGGGTGACGAGTTGACGCTGCAGCGCGATGGTCGCTGTCGCCACCACGACGGTGCCCCGCTCGCCGCCGGCCGCCGCGATCGCCGGCACCAGGTATGCCAGCGACTTGCCTGTCCCCGTCCCGGCCTGGACTGCCAGGTGTTCACCGCTTTCGAACGCGTGCGCCACCGCCTCGGCCATCGCGATCTGGCCGCTGCGCTCGCTACCTCCGAGCGCAGCCACCGCTCGGGCCAACAGGTCGGAGATTGATTCGGCTATGGCGACACGACCCGAGTCGGAATCGCCGGTTCGCCGTGCGACAACTTCAAACCTTCCCATGGCAGGCTGCGTAGTCCCGCCGCCACCAGTGCACGCGCCGCGGCCAGGCTGCCCGCCGCAGCGCCTGTGGGTTTGCCACCGCGGACCAGCGGAACCGTCAGTGTGCGTGCAGGGCTGGCAGCGTCCGGCGGTGCGTCAATCGGGTGGACTACTTCCTCGGTGACTATGCCTGACGACCGCGCCAACCGGGTGGCTGCTTTGCGTCCGCCCTGGGACTGTTTGAAGGCACTGCGTTTCTGAACCGCTGTTCCGTCGACCTCGACGAGCTTGTAGACCATGTTTGCCGTCGGCGCGCTCGATCCGGTGACCAGCGCGGTGCCGACGCCGTAACTGTCGACGGGGTCGGCGCGCAGGGCGGCTATTGCGTACTCGTCGAGGTCACCGGACACAACGATACGGGTTGTGGTGGCCCCCAGACCGTCGAGTTGCGTGCGTGCCTGCCGTGCCAGCACCCCCAGGTCGCCGGAGTCAATGCGGATCGCGCCGAGACCGGTTCCTGCCGCGGCGACCGCGTTGGCGATCCCGGTGGTGACGTCATAGGTGTCGACCAACAGGGTGGTGCCGACGCCCAACGCGTCGAGCTGAGCCCGGAACGCGCTCAACTCGTCGGGGCCATCGGACCGTGCGTGCAACATCGTGAAGGCATGGGCGCTGGTGCCCATCGCGGGCACACCGTAGGTGCGCTGCGCTTCGAGGTTGGACGAGCCGTCGAACCCCGCTATGTAGGCGGCGCGGGCTGCGGCCACCGCTGCGCATTCATGGGTCCGGCGCGAGCCCATCTCGATGAGTGTGCGCCCGGCAGCGGAGCTGACCATGCGGGCTGCCGCGGAAGCGATCGCGGTGTCATGGTTGAAGATTGACAGCGCCAGCGTTTCCAGCAGCACGCACTCGGCGAAGCTGCCGTGAACCGACAACACGGGCGAGTGCGGGAAATACAGCTCACCTTCGGCATAGCCGTCGACATCGCCGCCGAACGTGTGATCCCGCAGAAACTCCAGCGTGCGATCCTTCAGCATGACGGACAGGGACTCGAGCGCGGCCTCGTCGAACCTGAACTGCTCCAGCGCTTCCAGGAATCGGCCGGTGCCGGCCACCACGCCATACCGGCGTCCGGCGGGCAATCGGCGGGCGTACAACTCGAATGTCGTACGGCGGTATGCGGTGCCGTCGCCCAGTGCCGCTTCGAGCATCGTCAGTTCGTATTTGTCGGTCAGCAGCGCCACTGTCACAGCCAACACGGTAAACGGGCGACGATTCCGGCGAGGGACGAGCCGGGGGAGGAGCCCGTTGAATCAGCTCCAGTGGCAGGTCATGACCGCTGTATTCTTGGGAGATGGTTGCGCGAGCGCCGACGAAGCCGGGAGCGGCCCGACAAGTCGAAGTCGACACGGTCGAGGCCACCGAGTGCCCCTGGGTCACCGTCGTCTGGGACGATCCGGTCAACCTCATGAACTACGTTACCTACATCTTTCAGAAGCTGTTCGGCTACTCGGAGCCGCACGCCACCAAACTCATGCTCCAAGTTCACAACGAAGGTAAGGCCGTTGTGTCGTCGGGAACCCGTGAGTCGATGGAGGTCGACGTGTCCAAGCTGCATGCCGCGGGTCTGTGGGCCACGATGCAGCATGACCGCTGAGCGGTAGCGTTGCGCAGGTGGAAGCGGGTGCAGACCGCTGAAGGTCCCCGTTTCCGATCGGCGGTGGAACCTCACGAGTCGGCGCTGCTCCACAACATGGCTACCTCAGTGATCGAAATGCTCGAAGACAGGCAATCGTCGGCGCCGACCGACGAACTCGAAGAGATCACCGGCATTCGCACTGGGCACTCCGATCCGCCGCCGGACGCGACACTCGGACGGCTGTTGCCGGACTTCGTTCGCCCCCAAGGGCGGCACGCCCCAGGCGCGGACGACTCCGACAGTGTCAACGGCGCGCTGCGAAGCCTGCACGAGCCGGAGATCATTGTCGCCAAACGTCAAGCTGCCCAACGCTTGTTACTCACGTGTCCACCAGAGGGCGGCCGGTTCGAGCTTACCGAGGAGGACGCCAACGCGTGGGTCGCGGCTGTGAACGACATCAGGCTCGCGCTGGGGACAATGCTCGGAGTGGGTTCCGAAGGACCTCACCGGTTGCCGGCGGGGCATCCGATGGCCGGCCATCTCGACGTCTACCAGTGGTTGACCGTGCTGCAGGAGTATTTGGTGCTCGCGCTCATGGGGACGCGCATGCGATGAACATCGCGCACCGATGAACGGTTCGATCACCGATGTCGACGGGATCCTCGTCGGGCATCACCATCGGATCGACGACGACGCCACTCTTGGTTCGGGCTGGGCGACCGGCAGCACAGTGGTGTTGGCGCCGCCAGGAACGACGGCCGCGGTCGATGTGCGTGGCGGCGCGCCCGGCACCCGGGAGACCGATCTGCTCGATCCCGCAAACAGTGTGCGATATGTCGACGCTGTATTGCTCAGCGGTGGTAGTGCCTTCGGTCTGGCAGCCGCCGACGGCGTAATGACATGGCTGGAATCGCGGGCACGCGGGGTGCAGATGGACGGTGGGGTGGTGCCGATCGTCCCCGGGGCAGTAATTTTCGACCTTCCCGTCGGAGCTTGGCAGTGCCGGCCGACAGCTGAATTCGGCGCCCTGGCCGCCGCGGCGGCGGGCGCACAGTTTCTTCTCGGCTCTGTCGGTGCCGGCGCGGGAGCGCGTGCCGGAATGCTCAAGGGTGGTGTGGGAACCGCGTCGGTCACCCTGGACAGCGGGGTGACCGTCGGTGCGATTGTCGTCGTGAACGCGGCGGGCAACGTCGTCGATCCCGCTACCGGTCTGCCGTGGATGGCACACCTTATCGAGGCGTTCGACCTGCGCCCTCCGCCTGCATGCCAGATTGCCGCGCTCGCCGCACTCGACCGCAGGCGAAACCAGCTGAACACGACCATCGCCGTGGTGGCTACCGACGCCGCTCTGTCGGCCGCGGGATGCCGTCGTGTTGCGGTGGCCGCACATGACGGGCTCGCGCACGCTATCCGGCCATGCCACACCCCAATCGATGGTGACACGGTGTTCGCGCTGGCCACCGGCGCACTCGAGGTCTCGCCCGATCCCGATACCCCGGCGTCGATGTCGCCCGAGACCGGCTTGGTGACCAGCGTGTGTGCAGCTGCAACGGACGTGCTTGCGCGCGCGGTGATCGCCGGGGTCATGGCTGCGGAGTCGATCGCCGGAATACCGACGTACCGTGACATGTTGCCCGGGGCAATCGACTGAGAGGAAGCCGCTGGTGTTGGTCATTCGTGCCGACCTGGTCGACGCGATCGTCGCCCATGCGCGTGCCGATCACCCCGACGAGGCGTGTGGAGTGATCGCCGGGCCGGCGGGCTCAGATCGCCCGGAGCGCTTCATCGCAATGCTCAACGCTGAGCGGTCGCCGACGTTTCACCGGTTCGACTCGGGCGAACAACTCGCAGTGTGGCGCGAGATGGACGCAGCCGAGGAGGTACCCGTGGTCATCTATCATTCCCACACCGCCACCGAGGCCTACCCGAGTCGCACAGACGTCTCATATGCCGCCGAACCCGATGCCCACTACGTACTGGTATCCACTCGCGACGCCGAACGTCACGAGTGGCGCAGCTACCGAATCGTCGACGGGTCGTGACCGAGGAACCCGTAACGGTTGTCGAGAGCTACCACCAACACAAGAATTGAGCAAGACATGTCTGTAGGCCGAGGACGCGCTGGAGGGGCAGCTATGGGCATGACCGGATCAACCGGCGCACCCGCCGATAATCCGGCCGGGAAGCGGCCCGCCTGGAAGGTCGGCGGGGCCACGATCCTTACGTTTGTAGTGCTCCTCTACGTCGTCGAGCTGGTCGATCAGCTGTCCGGAAATCGGCTGGACCGCAACGGTATTCGCCCGCTGGAGACTGACGGCCTATGGGGTATCGTCTTTGCCCCGCTGCTGCACGGCGACTGGGCCCACCTGCTTGCCAACACGGTGCCGGCGTTGGTTCTGGGTTTTCTCGTGACGTTGACCGGGATGTCACGGTTCGTCTGGGCGACAGCCGTCATCTGGATACTGGGCGGATTCGGCACCTGGCTGATCGGCAATGTCGGGCCCTGTCGATACGAGACGAACCACATCGGGGCGTCCGGGCTGATCTTCGGCTGGCTGGCATTCTTGCTGGTTTTCGGATGGCTCACCAGGCACGCCTGGCAGATCGTTACCAGCGTCGTCGTGTTGTTCATCTACGGCGGTGTCCTGCTGGGTGCGGTACCCGTGTTGAACCAATGCGGCGGCGTGTCCTGGCAAGGACACCTGTGCGGTGCGGTGGCGGGGGTCGTGGCGGCTTACTGGCTGTCTGCGCCGGAGCGCAAAGCCCGTGAGCGCCGTAAGCCCGGCCGGCGGCCGCCCGCATGAATCGCGATGCCCCGGTCGGTGTCTTCGATTCCGGCGTCGGCGGACTGACCGTCGCCCGCTCCATCATCGACCAGCTGCCCGCCGAGAACATGATCTACGTCGGCGATACCGCAAACTGTCCGTACGGTCCGCTGCCCCTGGCCGAGATCCGTTCGCATGCCCTGACAATCATGGACAACCTCGTTGAGCGCGGTGTGAAGGCGTTGGTGATCGCGTGCAACTCCGCGTCGTCGGCGTGCCTGCGCGATGCCCGCGAACGCTACGCGGTTCCCGTGGTGGAGGTCATTCTGCCCGCGGTGCGGCGTGCGGTGGCCAGCACCCGCAATGGCCGCATCGGGGTCATCGGCACGCGGGCGACCATCACTTCGAGGGCCTACCAGGATGCTTTTGCCGCAGCGGTCGGCACCGAGATCACGGCGGTGGCCTGCCCCCGGTTCGTCGACTTCGTCGAGCGGGGGGTGACAAGCGGGCGACAGGTGCTCGGCCTCGCGGAGGGCTACCTCGAACCCTTGCAACGTGCCGAGGTGGACACCCTGGTCCTGGGGTGCACGCACTACCCGCTGTTGTCCGGACTGATCCAACTGGCCATAGGAGCGGACGTCACACTGGTGTCCTCGGCCGAGGAAACCGCCAAGGATCTACTGCGCGTGCTTACCGAGCAGGACATGTTGCGGCCATGGCCGGGGCAGGCAATCCCGGCAACGGTCAGGCAGTTCGAGGTCACCGGCGACCCAGAGGCCTTCCTGGCCCTTGCGGCCCGATTTCTCGGTCCCGCGATCACTGGGGTCTCCTTCGTTCAACGTCGCGTGATCGCTTCGGCGTGATGGCAATAGCACAAACGGATGATGTTTTCTCAATGTGCTGGCGAACATGGCAAAGTAGTCGCTGTGCGAATCACCGTGCTGGGCTGCTCCGGCAGTGTCGTCGGCCCTGATTCGCCGGCCTCTGGATACCTGCTGACCGCTCCCGACACCAACCCGATGGTGATCGATTTCGGCGGAGGTGTCCTGGGCACACTGCAGCGCTACGCCGATCCCGGTGATGTGGACATCCTCTTGTCGCATCTGCACGCCGACCACTGCCTGGACCTGCCGGGGCTGTTCGTGTGGCGGCGCTACCACCCGAACCGGCCCGCCGGCAGGAAACTCATGTACGGCCCCAGCGACACCTCATTGCGGCTTGGTGCGGCGTCCTCTCCGGCGGGCGGTGAGATCGACGACTTCAGCGACATCTTCGACGTCCACCGGTGGGTGGAGGGGGTCAGCGTTCGGCTCGGTTCGCTGGAGGTGACGCCGACGTTGCTTTCGCATCCGATCGAGTCTTACGGCTTGCGGTTCACCGATTCCTCGGGTGCGGTGTTCGTCTACAGCGGGGACACCGGGGTATGCGATGCGGCCGTCGAACTGGCGCGCGACGCCGACGTGTTTCTGTGCGAGGCGTCTTGGACCCACGATCCCTCGAATCGCCCGGTACACGTGCATCTGTCGGGAATCGAGGCCGGTCAGCTCGCCGCGAGGGCCAACGTGCGGGAACTGTTGTTGACACACATACCGCCGTGGACCTCACGGGAGGATGTCATCAGCGAAGCCAAGGCTGTGTTCAACGGCCCGGTACGCGCCGTGGTGTGCGGTGAGACATTCGAGGTGACTTCGAGATGACGCCGAGGCACTGAGCCAAGCGGCTAGGGTTGGGCTGTGCCTGAACGCGAAGACGGTCGCACCGACGACCAGTTGCGGCCGGTGGTCATCACCCGCGGCTTCACCTCCCATCCCGCTGGTTCGGTCCTGGTCGAATTCGGCCAGACGCGGGTCTTGTGCACGGCATCGGTCACCGAAGGGGTGCCCCGCTGGCGCAAGGGTTCCGGGCTGGGTTGGCTGACTGCCGAGTACGCGATGCTTCCGGCTGCCACCCACACCCGGTCGGACCGTGAATCGGTCAGGGGTCGGGTCGGCGGCCGCACCCAGGAGATCAGCCGACTCATCGGACGATCACTGCGGGCATGCATCGACCTGCGGGCATTGGGCGAGAACACCATCGCGATCGACTGCGATGTCCTGCAGGCAGATGGCGGGACGCGGACCGCGGCGATCACCGGGGCCTATGTGGCACTGGCGGATGCCGTGACTTACCTCGGGGCCGCCGGCAAATTGTCGGACCCGCGGCCCCTGTCATGTGCGATCGCAGCGATCAGTGTCGGTGTGGTCGACGGCCGTGTCCGGGTCGATCTCCCGTATGAAGAGGATTCGCGAGCCGAGGTCGATATGAATGTGGTCGCCACCGACACCGGGACCTTGGTCGAGATCCAGGGCACCGGCGAAGGAGCGACATTTCCACGGTCGACGCTGAACAAGCTGCTCGACGCCGCTCTGGCCGCGTGTGACACGTTGTTCGCAGTGCAGCGTGAGGCGCTGGACGCCCCGTACCCGGGCGCGTTGCCCGAAGGGCCTGCGCCGAAGAAAGCGTTCGGAAGCTGATCCGGGTTCTGGTCGCGAGCCGAAATCCGAAGAAGCTGGCCGAGCTTTCTCGAGTGCTCGACCGCGCGGGCGTATTGGGAGTCGAACTGGTTTCGCTGGCCGATGTGCCACCTTTTCCGGAAGCGCCGGAAGTTGGCGCGACGTTCGAGGAGAACGCTGTCGCCAAGGCCCGTGACGGCTTTCTGGCCAGTGGATTACCTTGTGTGGCAGATGATTCCGGTCTTTGCGTGGATGCTTTGAATGGCATGCCCGGGGTCTTGTCGGCGCGTTGGTCGGGTCGGCACGGCGCGGACCGGGACAACTACCGGCTTCTTCTGGCGCAACTGTCGGATGTGCCCGACTGGCGGCGCGGGGCGGCGTTCGTCTCGGTGTGCGCGTTGGCCGATTCATCGGGTGAAACCGTAGTGCGAGGGGAGTGGCGGGGCGTCATTGCCCGCGAGCCGCGTGGTACTGGCGGTTTCGGCTATGACCCCGTGTTCGTGCCCGCTGACTCGACGCGCTCTGCATCGGAATTGAGTCCGGCCGAGAAGGACGCCGTTTCGCATCGTGGGCGAGCGCTGACCCTACTCATCCCCGCGCTGCGGGCACTGACCTGATCCCTGCCGTACCTTCTAGCGTTTGCTCTTCCGGTGATGTGATTGCTGGTAACTTTTCCGAGGACAGCGAGGCTGAGCTGGAACGCCGAAGGTGCGCCCGTGAGATCAAGACCGCAGCCGCTTCACGAGTGCGAGGGTGATCACCCACCCGAGGCGCACCACGCTTTGAGAGGTCCTGCCGCTCGGGAGATTCATCGGACGCGTCGATGCCCTCCCGCGGGCCGGCATCAGATCCCGAAGCGGTCCTTGATCTCGCCGGTGCGATAGTGCTCGACGACGAGGCCAAGTAGTGGGACGGTGCCGGCCAGCAATGTGCCGACGGTCTTGCCGACGGGCCAGCGCACCTTGATCGCGAGGTTGAACGTCGCGAGAAGATAGGCGAAGTACACCCAGCCGTGCACGACGCCGATCCACGTCGGCGGGTTGTCGACCTTCACGACGTAGCGGACATAGATCTCGTAGCACAAGGCGATGAGCCAGATGCCCGTTGTCCACGCCAGAGTCCGATAGGCAGCGAGTGCCGGACGTATGGCCGCGGGCGCAGCCGTCCCGGCGGGCTGTTCGGGTGTCTGCGTCATGCGATCGTCCTGTCCGGTCGGTCTTTTCGGGCTAGCTCTGCGAGATAGGCGTTGTACTCGCGCAGGACGGGATCGTCATCCTGGTCGGTCTGCTGTGCGGATGTCGGGCGCTGCGGCAGCAGGCCCTCGGGGATCTCGGTGAGTTCCGACGAGCGGTTGGGCTGGGGCGGGGCTTGCTCGTATTGGACGAACTTATGGTAGGCGTAAACGCAGAAGCCGGCGAAGAACGGCCACTGCAGGGCATAGCCAAGGTTCTGGAAATTACCACCGGCCGATTCGTAGCGAGTCCACTGCCACCAGCCCAAACACAGGCATCCACAGGCCGCGACGATCACCAGCATGATCATCGGCCAGCGCCGGCGTAGGGTCGTGGACACGGCTTCGACGGTACCGGTCCGTTGGGGGCACGGCGATTGGGCGGTAGGCTTTGAGCGCTCGACGCGCAAGTGGCGGAATTGGCAGACGCCCTGGTTTTAGGTACCAGTGTCTTCGGACGTCCGGGTTCGAGTCCCGGCTTGCGCACGAGGGTGAGCGTGGTGTCGGCCTGTGCGTCAGTGGCCGGTTGGGCTCGCGGGGCGGCCCGGTGCTGATCGGCCGATCCGCGCTGGCGGGCGACTACCACACTCGCCGCGGCGCTCGTTGAGTTCGCTGAAAAGGAAACCGGGACAACACTTCCCGTGGAGCGATGGTCAGATCATGTCGTTGTCGGTGAGCCAACGCATGACCGGCCAGCCCACGAACACCGGCAGCCAGCAGGTCAGGATGCGATAGAGCAGGACCGACGGCACGCCGATCGCCGCAGGGATTCCGAACGCCGCCAGACCACCGATCAGGGCGGCCTCGACCGCGCCCACCCCGCCGGGCGTGGGAGCGGCGGAGGCCAGCGTGCCTCCGACCATGGTCACTACGGTGACCGTGACGAACGACGCGTTACCGCCGAATGCCTCCACGCTGGCCCATAACGCCAGCGCCGCACCGAGAGTGGTTCCGCCACAACCCAATATGATCAGCAGCAGCCGTTTCGGCTCGCGGGCAAGGTCGAGGAGGTCTGACCCGATCTCCTCGACCTTTGGACGCACCGCGGTGTCCAGCCAGCGTCGCAGCTTGGGAACCAACATGAAGATGCCGACCACGCCCAGCAGCGCGCCCGCGATCAGGTAGAGGATCGTCGCGGACGGGACGAAATGCGACAGGTCGGCCGAGGCGCCGGCCAAAGTGCTGAAGATGATCAGCAGGACCACGTGAACAATAACCTGCACCGTTTGCTGCAACGCTACGGCGGTGGTGGCCCGCACTGCGCCCAAACCGCCCTTCTGCAAGAACCGGGTGCTCAGTGCCAGCCCACCCACGCCCGCAGGCGTGGTGGTCGCGGCAAAGGTGTTTGCGAACTGCATGATCGTCAAATGCAAGAAGCGGACGGCTCCGTCCGTGCAGGCCCACAGCGCGGCGGCCGCGCCGACATAGGTCAGTGCCGACACCCCTAGCCCGAGCAGCGCCCACCACCAGTTTGCGGTCGTGAGTTCGGTGAAGAACGCCGGCACGGTGCTGATGAACGGATAGGCGACGTAGACCAAAGCGACCAGCAGCACCAGCCGGATGACTTGACCCCGAGTGAACCGGGTTATCGTTTCCATCGGGATCTCGTCGGTCCCTGTCTGCCTCTTCACCTCGTCGCGCGCCGAGGCCAACACTGCGGCGGCGTCACTCACCGATTCTCGAAGACGTGTCGGCACAGCCGATTTCGTGAGCCGGCGGGACGCGGCCAAAACCGCGTTCTTGCCGAACACGTCGATCGCCGCCCCCACCGCAGGCCCGGCACCGTAGAGCGCGGTCGTGGTCACGAGCAGTTGGGCGATATCCGTCTGCAACTGGACATCCGTCGCGCCGAACTCGGCGTGGTCGAAGCCGCCGAAAAGCACCCGGCCTTCGTCGACAGTGACTTCCTCGCCCCGCAGGTCACCATGGGAAATTTCGTGCTGGTGCAGCACACCGAGGGCCGCCCAGACGTCCGCGACCGGCGTATGGTCGGCGCATTCGTGGATTGCGGTGCCGCGGGCGTGGTTGTGGGCGTACATCGTCCAGCCTCGGTCGAGCGAGGTGACTGACAGCGTCGCGCTGTTGGCCAGACTCAAGTCACCGATCGCGATTGCCATGAGGCCGCGGTGCTCTACCGCGCGGCGCGCCGACAGCTGCAGTGGAGCGGTCTCACTGGGGCGCAGGCGCAACTTTCGCCAGAACTGGCGCAATGCACCACGACTGCGTTGATTGGGGCCGTATAGCTCGACCAGGGCAGTCGCGGCTTGGGCGCTGTCCGTGGGGTCCGATGCTGGCCTCCAGGATCAGGGGTCCGTGCCCGGCCGGGCGCACGACGGTGAGTGCGGACACGAGAAACCCGCGCCGTACCAACGCGCGCACCGCCCCCTCGAGGGGTACCTCCAAGGCGGGGGTACCGACGATCCACACCACCAGTGCGCCGACAAGCCAGCCCACCGCCAACCCGAACAACGCACGGCCGGGTACGACGGCGCTGACGACAAGATGGATCGGCACGAATGCCAGGAGGAGGGCCCACCACCAGCGCCGCCAGCGCGCGGGAAGCCACGGTCCCGAGACCGTCAGGACCGCGGCCAGCATGGCAATCCACCGGGGATCGTCGAGGAACTGGGACAGCACCGTGTCGAGCCGGCCACCCAAATCGAAGTGCCAACGCGGTGCGGCGAT
Organism: uncultured Actinomycetota bacterium; assembly: GCA_963846905.1. Lineage (GTDB taxonomy): Bacteria > Actinomycetota > Actinomycetes > Mycobacteriales > Mycobacteriaceae > Mycobacterium. The sequence goes on along the minus strand of CAWJYB010000005.1, from coordinate 116,281 downwards.
GCCGTGTTCGGTGATCGACAGCGCAAGGACGCTGAGGCCGCCGGCGGCGGCGTAGGCCCCGAGTAGCGTCCACTGCCGCCCGGCGAGCAACGCGATGAGGATGGCGAACGGCAGCGCCATGATGGCGATGCCGTAGGCGAGATACACCAGGTTGGATTGGTTGGGGGTGAGCACACCGACGATGCCGGAGATCGACCTCTCCAGCGCCACCCATTCATTTCGGGTGATCAAGGAGCCGGTAATCACAAGGGCCAGCAGTACGGTGGCCGCCGTCAGTCGCAGGATGTCGGTGGTGCGACGGGTCAACGGCTGCAACAAGCTGCCCGAAATGGCGACGTCCCGTCCGTCGACTCGCATCTACCTGGGATCCTTCGGATCGGTTGGACGGCGCTCTGCCGTCGTTCCCGACAAAGATATCCGCAGACCGGTTCGATTCGGCGTACGCGACCCGGCCAGCATCGCGCGGTGCCATGATCGAGCCCATGGCAGGTCGAAAATCCCGGAGACGACGCACCATGGGATCCTCCGGCCCGCCGAGAGACCGAAACCGAAAGGCTGGACCGTAACTGGTCGAGTCTGCTTCAGGAACTGAGGGTGGTTCAGACGGGCGTACAGCTGCTGACGGGTCTGTTGCTGACGTTGCCCTTCCAGCAGCGCTTCACGATACTCGACGAGCGTATGCGCACGGTGTACCTGCTCAGCTTCGCCTGTTCCGTCGCGTCCACGGTGCTGCTGGTGGCACCGGTGGGCGTCCATCGGATGTTGTTTCGGCGGCACCGGCTCGATGTCTTGGTTTCAGCGGCGCATCAATTTCTCTATGCCGGCCTGATTCTGCTGGGTGTCGCGCTCAGCGGGGTGACCGCGATCATCTTCTACGCGGTGGCTGGGAAATCCGCCAGTGTCATCTCCGGCGGTACGTCGTTGATCGCATTCACCGCCTTCTGGGTGGTGGCTCCGTTGCTCATGCGATGGGCCGGTCGCCGTGGCCGGTGAGATGCACTGGTCAGCCGCAGGAATCTCGCCGGTCAGCCGGAGTGATTACCGGTACACGCCGCGACGGGATTCGTCGAGTCTGCGCCCGCCAACTGAAAGACACACCAGGCTGATTACGAAGGTGACAACGGCAAGGGCCATCATTACGGCAGCGAATCCACTGGCAGTGACGCTGATCGCCGCCAGGGTGACGTTGAGAAGAAGCCCCACGGTGGTAAGCGCCTCGCCGAGCGTCTCGCCGGGTTCCAGTGTGCTCATGCTGGTCTGCGATCGGGTTGAACCCGGCGTGCGCATACCCGGTTGCCGGGCTGCGCAAACCATCTGGCGGGTGTCCGGTGGCATGCCCAGACCTCCGCGACAACCCAGGAGGGCTGTCGACCTCGTTCGGGTATCTTTCCGATGTGGGAGAACTCGACAACCATGTCGCGGTCATCACGGGCGCTGCCCGTGGCCAGGGCCGCAGTCATGCGGTCGCCCTCGCCGAACGGGGCGCGGACGTCATCGGTGTCGATATATGCGCTGATGTCGTTGGGATTCCCTATCCTCTGGGCACCAGCGACGACTTGGACGAGACTGCGCGGATGGTCGCGTCGACAGGCCGCCGAATGGTGCCGTTGGTTGCTGATGTACGCGATCTCGCCGGACTGGAATCCGCGGTCGCGTCCGGGGTCGAGCAGCTCGGAGATATCGACATTGTGGTCGCCAACGCGGGGGTGGTGGCAATCGGCAATCGAGAGCCCCACGACGAAGCGGTCTATCACGCGATCGTTGACACCAATCTCAACGGGGTGTGGCATACGATCCTGGCCACGACGCCGTCGATGGTCCGAAAGGGGAGGGGCGGTTCCATCGTCCTGGTCAGCTCGTCACAGGGCCTGACCGGGCGCGGTGGCGACGGAAGTGCGGCGATGTTCGCCTACGCCGCGGCAAAGCACGGTGTGGTGGGCTTGATGCGCTCTGCCGCGAGCGCCTATGGACCGCAACAGATTCGGGTCAATTCAGTTCATCCCGGCGGAGTCGCGACTCCGATGATCCTCAACGAATACGTGGCCGCTCGGATGGCCGAAAGCCCGAATCCGAAGGTGCTTTCGCAGACCCTGTTGCCCGGTGTGCTGTTCGTCGATCCCCAGGATGTCACCGAGGCGGTGTTGTGGCTCGTGAGCCCGAGGAGTCGTTTCGTGACCGGTGTGGCGCTGCCCGTCGACGCCGGCCACGTCGCGAGCTGATCGGCCGGCAGAGTCTTCACGGCTGAAGGATGTCAGGGGATGCCGCCGTCCGCGCGCAGGATCGATCCGGTGGTGTAGCTGGAGGCGTCGGACATGAGGAACAGCGCGGCGCCGACGATTTCATGGGGATTGCCGGCACGCTGCAGTGCCGACCGGCCGAATGGCGTTCCGGTTCGGTCGAGGTTCCCCTGCGTTGTTGATATCCGTCAAAAACGGGCCGGGCATCAGGGTGTTGACTCGGACGGTGGGTCCGAACGCCTGCGCAAGCCCCTCGGTCATCGCGTTGATTCCGGCTTTGGCCGCGGCATAGGGGATGAAGCTGGGGTGCGGGCGAATCGAGCCGTGTGTGCTGACGTTGATGATGACTCCGCCTCCGTCCGATGTGTACCGCGTATGCCATTGCAGCGCAGCCAGTTTCGACTTCGATATCGTCCGCGGTCGCCTGACAGGCGTCTGGCTTGCGACTCGCCACCACCACGTCGGCGCCGCAGCGGGCAGCGGCGAACGCCATCTCGCGTCCCAGTCCGCGGCTGCCCCCGGTGATCAACACCACCTTGCCGGATAGGTCGAAGAGATTGTCTGCGTGGCCCTTTCGCGTGTTGCCGTCAGCCATGTGAGGGCCTCCAGCGCCGAGCTGGGATGGTGTTCACGCGGGAAATCTCCGTGTACAGACTCTATTGCGTTTCGATCGGTCGGTGTCGGGCGGAACGCGGCATGCCGCCGTCGTGAGATGTATGCAAATCCGCACAGTCATGTGCCGTGGTGGGATGCTGTAGGGCGGGCACCTGCAAAGGAGGGCTGAGGTGGAGCTTGCCGACGTTTACAGGCACTCCTTGGTGATCGCTTCGGACTACCGGATTCCCGATGCGCACCGAGCCTCGTCGCTGCTCGATGAGCGCGAGGAGGCGCTGGCCGCGATCGGCGCGCATCACATCGCGGTATGCCGGTCCATGGGCGAACGCAGCCGGTACTTGGTGTTGATCGGGGTGCGCAGCCGTCAACCGGTCGTGGACCTGCTGCGGTCGAGGGCGATCTTCGGCTGGTTCGATGCTGTCGGCGTCGAAGACATCCCGGCAGTTTTCGCCGGTGAGCTCGTGGACCGCTTCGAGCTCGTCGACTCCGGTGCCGAGTCGGAGTCAAGGGTGCTGGTGTCGGCGATCTTGGAGGTGGGTGACCCGGTGCTGCTGATGAATGAAATACATTCGGCCAAAGAGGCATTCAGAGCAGCGGGAGTCCGCAAGGTATGGGTGTTCCGCGCCTTCGACGATTCGAATGAGGTGTTCATCCTGCAGGAGCTCGACTCCGAGCGACATGCCCGCAGCTGGATCCTTCACCACCACGCTTCCGCCGACTGGATGGAACACGGCGGCGTCGGCGTGTATCCACCGCTGTTCGTCGGGGAACTGGTGCGGATGATAAAGGTCGACGAGCCCGTTTGATCGGACCTACGGGCGGGCTGTGTTCGGCGGCGGCAACGGAGTCGATCAGGCTCTGCTGCCCGCGAGGGCGCACGCCATCTGGACGTCATGGGCTTCGCTGTTGAGGGCGTTGGCCGTCGAGTTCAGCGAGTCGCCGCCACTGTGCAGACCCATGCTCAGCAAGAGTTTGGTCGCGCGCAGCGACCAGGACTGCATGGGTGAGGCGATGTCGGCCTGCAGGCCAGGTGTCATCGATGCGTTCAACGCCGTCGCCGCCGCTTCCCGCAGGGCGGTGCGGCCGACGACATTGGAGTTGGCAAGGACGGGGTCGGCGTAGTCGACGTAATTGCCGCTGCCCGCGCTGTTATAGGCGAAGTCCTCGTAATTGGATGCGGCGTAGTTCAATGCGACGCCGAATTGCTTGCAGGCGTCCGCCGCGGCCGGGTTTGTGGCCTCGGCGGCCGTCGGCGTGCTCTCCGGGGGGAGCTGCTCGGTGGCCACTGGCGTGGTCACGTCGTCGGATGGGCCGGGGTCGGCTCCGGCCGTCGCGATAGGAGCCGATGCAAGAACGACAGCGACGCCCGCGCCCGCCAGCCAGCGGCCGGGGTGGGAAACGGTCGCAGGACGTGAACTCATGTGGTTCCTTCCGAGTCGTCGGACACCGTCACAGCCGCGGGCCGTCAGTACCAGACTTAGAATCATCACGGATCAATAACGTCGCGGCAGTGAATGATTCATGAATAGTCGGCTATGCGCGGAGCGGCCCACCGTGCTTTTGCCGTTGAATGCTGTGGTAACGGCGCTTCTCGGGCAAACGGCGTGGTGTGCCCCGAGGCGAAGTCGCACCTGTTTGATCACAAATGGGTACGAATCGTTACCTTTGCGTTCACCGTGTGGACAACTGGTCCCCTGATCATGATCGAGCAACAGCCCCCATGGGGGGTTTACAGACGACGAGAGGCGCCCAATCGACATGCTGCACCGTTTTGCCACCATGGCTTGGCTCTGCCTGCTCGTCGCAACGGCCGCGTCCCCGATCGCGTCTGCGGATCCCGCTGATTCCCCCGCCGTTCCGGTGGCCGCCGAAAATGTCGCTCCGCCCCCCGGCGGACCCGCAGGTCCCATCCCGTCGGGCCCGCCCGGCGTATTGACGACACCGGACGGCTGGGTTCTGAATGTGTCCGGCAAGGATGAGTCCATGGAACCGGTGGCGGCTCTCACGGGTGCCCCGACGTCGCGAGAATACTTGGTGGACGGCACTTTCAACGGTTCCGTCACGGGCGGGGGCAGCACGAACCTTGCCGGCGGTTCTCTCGAGGCGGGCTACCAGATCGGCTGCGGCATCACGCAGGACGACATCGAATCGGTCACGACGGGTGGCATCACTCCGGGGATCGGGCTCCCATTCGTCAGTGGCAACTTTTTCCCCCTCACGCTTGGGCTCTCGGCCTCCCAGCAGATCAAGATCGACCTCAAGCCCGGCACGGTGAACATCGTCCCGGTGGGGAAGAAGTCGTTCAAGGGTACGAATCCACGAGTCTCCATCACCGGTTTCCGCATCAAGATCGACGGGTGTGCCGGTCAGTCGTTCATCCGGTCGTATGCCACCCTGACCAGTTCGACTGACAACACGGATGACGTGGTCACTTATCTCGGTGTCACCAAAGTCGTATAACCACGAGCCACTTCAACCGTGAAATCGCACCCTTCGCTAATGAGTCCCAAATATCCCGCGGCATTTGAGACACGAGAGGCCCCACACAACATGTTCCATCGTCTCGCCACTGTGGCCGCATTTTGCATGCTGGTTCCGTTGGGATCGGCTCCGCTCGCGCTCGCGGACCCGGCGGCCGACCCGCCGGCGGTACCTGTCTCGGACGCTGGACCGCCTCCCGACAACGGCGTTGTCGCCTCGGAGGTCCCGGGCGTGGCGCACACCCCGGACGGCCGGACCCTGACCGTCGCCGCCAAGAACGAGACCCAGCTGCCGATCGCGCCGCTCACGACGTCGCTGTCGTCGCGTGAATGGCTCGTCGGCGGGACGTTCACTGGGACGGGCATGGCCTCGGTGAGCGGAGGAACGCTGGAGGCCGGCTATCAGATCGGGTGCGGCATCGAGATGGACAAGGTCAAGCTCAACGGTTCGATCGGTGCATCGCTCGGCAACACTAGTTTGAGCGCGGCGGGGGCTGTCACGCTCCCCACGGGCGCTCACCTTCCCCATTCAGGGCCAGGTCGAGGTCGAGCCCCGTCCGGGCACCGTCACCAACGTCGTTGTGGACAAGAAGTCCTTCAAGGGCAACTCCACGCGCGTGACGTTGAAGGACATCCACATCAAGGTGGACAACTGCGTCGGCGCGTCGTCACTGCGGTCCTACGCGGTGCTGACGAGCTCAGGCACCGACGCCGACGACATCGTCGCGTACTACGGCGTCACCAAGGTCTTCTGACCGTGGCTGGCCGGCATCGCAGGGCAACGGCTGGAGGTGTGACTGCGAAAATCGCAGGGGCGGGACTGCTTGTCGCCACGGCGGCGGTCGCCACTGCGGCGACCGCACTCGCGGACCCTCCTCCACCGCCGGTGGAACCCGACGAAGCCGCGGGCCTGCTACCCCCTACACCGGGAGCCGGACTCTTGGCCGGGCCTGTCGACCCCGCAGCCGTCATCGCCGCGCCGCCGCCTGCGAACCCTGCGATCACGATGCTCGGCCCGTTGGGTGCTTTGAGCGGCGGAGGCTCGGATTTCCTACTGAGTCAGTATCCGGTTCCGTCGGCGGGTGGCGCCCCTGCCGCACCGCCGAGCGTGGATGTGTTGCAGGAGAGCCAGTTTCTGATTCCGCAGAACTATCGGGTGCCGTCGCCTGAGAATTCACCCGGCCAGTTGTCGCCGTATCCGTTGCCGGTGGGAGAACCCGGACCGTTCGCTCGCGTCGACGCTTGGAAAGGTTTGCACGCGATGGTGCACGGCGCTCTGGGCCGGATGCCCGCCGACCAGCTCAGTCAACCGCTACCGGGTACGGCGCCTCCACCCGGGACGAACATTCCGGTCGGACCCATGGAGAATCTGCTGGATCCGGCAGTGGCGGAGGCGGCGGTACCGGTGGGTCCCAGTGCGGCGGCGCCGATTCCATTGCTGCCACCGACCCCGCCGCCCGGTGGTTGAGTCACCGAAATGCCATTCGCAGGCACTTTTCGTGATGCTTGCCGCTCGACCCTTCCAGCCCGTCCGCCTGCTTGCTCGTTGGCCAACCGCACCCGGCGGTGGCGGATGATACTCGGCGTGTTCGACCAGCGCATCGGGCTGCGTTCGACACCGTGGCCCAGGTCGACCGACCGCTGCTGGAACGCCATCTGGCCGCCTGGGTGAACAGCGGAACAGCGGCCGAAAGCCATGAGCGCCGCGGCAGCCCCGATAGGCGCTGCCGCATCACGGCGTACAGAACAGCCGCGGACACCGCCGGTCGGGCGAATACCGCGCCCAGCGGATCGAGCGCCGAGAACAATTTGACGGCGAAGGCCGCGCCGAGCCCCTGACTGACTGCCGCGACCGCGACGAGTAGCACCGCAACCGGCATGGGTGCCGGTCCGTCAGCTCACATAGCCGTCGGCGGTTGTCAGCGCGGTCTCGAGAATCCGCAACCCTTCGGCAACCTCGGCATCGCTGACGTTGCACGGAGGCACGGCGTGGATGCGATTGAAGTTGAAGAACGGCAGCAGGCCTCCGGCCTTGCACGCGCCGATGACGGCATTCATCGCCGCGCTCGATCCGCCGTAGGGGGCCAGCGGTTCCCGGGTCTGCCGATTGGACACGAGTTCGATCGCCCAGAACACGCCGAGACCACGCACTTCACCGACCGAGGGGTGGCGCCGGGCCAGCTCGCTGAGGCCGGGGCCGAGCACATCGCTGCCGATCCGGGCGGCGTTGCCCACCATGCCTTCGTCCTCCATCGCGTTGATCGTCGCGACCGCGCAGGCGGTGGCCAACGGATGCCCGGAGTAGGTGAGGCCCCCGGGGTAAGCGCACTCGGCGAAGGTGGCCGCGATCTCGTCGTTGATCGCCACGCCGCCCAGGGGCACGTAACCCGACGTCACCCCCTTGGCGAACGTCATCAGGTCCGGGATCACCCCGAAATTGTCTATCGCGAACCATTTTCCGGTCCGGCCGAAGCCCGCCATCACCTCGTCGGAGATGAACACGATGCCGTAACGGTCGCAGATCTCGCGGACTCCCGTCAGATAACCGGGCGGCGGCACCATGATGCCCGCAGTGCCCGGCACCGACTCCAGGATGATCGCCGCGAACGACGACGGGCCCTCCATCTGGATCACCCGCTCGAGGTGTTCGAGCGCTCGTTGCGATTCCTGCTGCTCGTTGTCGGCGTGAAAGGCCGACCGGTACAAGAATGGTCCGCTGAAATGAACCACACCGCTGGTGCCATAGTCATTGGGCCACCGGCGTGGATCCCCGGTGAGATTGACGGCGGTGTCGGTTCCGCCGTGGTAGGAGCGGTACCGCGCCAGCACCTTGTAACGGCCGGTATGTAGACGCGCCATGCGAACGGCGTGCTCGACGGCGTCGGCGCCGGCGTTGGTGAAAAACACTCGATTCAAATCACCGGGGGTGCGCTCGGCGATCAGCCGGGCAGCTTCCGACCGGGCGGCATTGACATGCGCGGGAGCGATGGTGCACAACTTGGCCGCTTGTTCGGCGATCGCGGCAACAACTTTCGGATGTTGATGGCCGATGTTGGTGTTCACCATCTGCGACGAGAAATCGAGCAACCGGTTGCCCTCGCCGTCCCAGACGTACGAACCCGCAGCGGCGATCACCGTCATGGGTTTGAGGTGGGCCTGCGCTGACCACGAATGAAATACGTGGGCCCGGTCGAGTTCGTAGGCGTGCCGGCCCTCGGCCACGGCCGATTCGAGATCCTGGCCGCAGGGCAGTAGGTGATGAGGAGCAGATGTCACAGTCGACCTTGCGGTTGCTCAGTTATTTCTGGGAAAGCAAGATCGATGCCACCTTCGGTCCAGCATGGCAGGGATCCGGCCAATGGGTGGTGACCACCTTACTGCGCAGCCTGCTGGCACATCGGGCCGAATCGATGACTGGGAGCTCGGTGGCTGGGGTGTCGGCGGTCTGACCGCCAGGAACCGCTGGGCTGCGCTTGGCTCGGATGACGAAGCGGCCGCGTACCGACAGCACGAAACGGTCGCTGCCCACCGGGATGACCGTTCCCACCTTCTGCACGGCGTCGGCCGCGAGCGCCCGGGCGGTATCCACCGCCAAGCGAGTCGTCATCCGCCGAGTACGGTGCCTTTCGAGCGTATAAACGATTCTGTTGCAGGCCTTTTCGCGGGATTCATCAGCGGAGGCTCGGACCCCTTTGCCTGGAATGGTTGCGACCGGCGGGCTGAAACAACCGCCGCGCGGGTGTCGATCTGAATGGCTCCGTCAGCCCCGGCGGTGACGTGGTAAGCGCGGACGCCGTCGCCTCCCGCGGACACTTCCGCGCCGTTCGACAGGTCGTAGGTGTAGCCGTGGAGAGGGCAAACGACGACGCGGTCGTCCGTGAGCCCGTCGGCCAGTGGGCCGCCTCGGTGTGGGCACACGGCGGCCAATGCCCGTAGTGTTCCGTCGCGCAGTCGGTAAACGGCGATTTCGATGCCGTCGACGATGTAGGCACGTCCTTCGCCGACCGGGATATCGTCGATCGAACCGACCCTGTGGATGGTCATCGGTGTCTCCTGCTCTTCGCCCATCCCGCTCATCGGACCGGAACCTGCGGTAACACCGTCAGCGGCAACGACGTGCTGAACTGCCCGGGAGTGGCCGGCTCGTCGCGTTCCTTCCACGGGTCGCGGTACGCCTCGACCGCCTTCTGCATATCGGCGTCCAGTCGTTCGGCGATGCCGTCGCGGTCATCGACCACGACGGCACGGATCTCGTCGATGCCGAACCGGGGCACCCAGGCATAGGTGCGTTCCAGCCAGTTGGCGTTCTCCCGGTAGTACTGCAGGAAACGACCGGTCAGCCGGATCACTTCGTCGGGATCGTTTACGGTCGCCAGCAGGTCACCCTTTCGGATGTGCGCGCCGGCGGCGCCGCCGACGTAGATCTCCCAGCGACCACCGTCGACGGCCACCACCCCGAGGTCCTTGCACAGGGCTTCGGCGCAGTTGCGGGGGCAGCCGGTTACGGCGAGCTTCATCTTCCCTGGTCCGGCGATGCCCTGGAAGCGCTCTTCGATGGCGATGCCGAGTGCCGTGGAATCACCGACGCCGAAGCGGCAGAAGTCTGATCCCACACAGGTTTTCACGGTGCGGAAGCTCTTCCCGTAGGCGTAGCCCGACGGCATGTCGAGGTCCGCCCAGACCGCAGGCAGATCCTCCTTGCGTAGTCCGAGAAGATCGATGCGCTGGCCGCCCGTAAGTTTGATCAGCGGGACGTCGTACTTGTCGGCGACGTCGGCGATCTTGCGCAGCTGCGCCGAATCGGTCACCCCGCCCTTCATCTGCGGGACGACCGAGAAGGTCCCGTCCCGCTGAATGTTGGCGTGCACCCGGTCGTTGATGAACCTGGCGTCGCGTTCGTCGACGAACTCATCGGCCCACATCATCTGCAGCAGCGACGACAGTCCCATCTTGGAGTTCGCGTCGGGCTTGCCATCCGGTGCCAGTGCCGCAAAGACCGAGGACACCGAGTGCAGTTGGAGCTCTTGGATGTGCTGCATGAGCTCGGGCTTGGAGTACGGGACGCCGGGTACGTACCAATTCGCTGACGGATCCTCTTCGACCGCTCCGTCGGCGGCCCATTCGACGATCTGCTTGACCAGCGACTTGCACGACCCGCAGCCCTTGCCGGCCCGGGTGGCGGCCATTACGCCGGCGACGGATTTCTCGCCGCCGGCCACGCATGACACAAGTGCGTCCTTGTTGACGCCGTTGCAGTTGCAGACCTGTGCGTCACCGGCCAGTTCAGCGACGCTGACCTCCGCATCGGGGGTACCGATATCGAACATCAGCGAAATCCGTTCCTCCGGAAGCGGGAGTCCACGGTCGAATGCCTGCATCAGGAACGCGACCTTGCGGACGTCGCCGACCAGTGTCGCGCCGACCAGCTTGCCGTCGCGGACGACGATCGTCTTGTAGATGCCGTGTTTGGGTTCGCAGAACTGGACGAACTCGTCGTCGTCGTGTTCGGGCGCTTTGAGGCCCATCGATGCGACGTCGACGCCGGCAACCTTCAGTTTGGTGGCCATCCGCGACCCGTGATACGCCGCGCGACTGTCGGCGCCGGTGAGGTGGTCGGCGAGCACGGCGGCCTGATCCCACAACGGCGCGACCAGCCCGTAGACCTGGCCGCGGTGTTGCGCACATTCGCCGACCACGTAGACGTTGTCGTCGTCGATGGAGCGCATGTGGTCGTCGACCACGATAGCCCGTTCCACGGTCAGCCCGGCGCGTTGGGCAAGGCCGACGTTGGGGCGAATGCCTGCCGTGACCACGAGCATGTCGCAGGCGATCTCCGTGCCGTCGCTGAACTCAATTCCGGTGATTGCGCCCTCGGTGCTGAGCACACGAGTGGTGATCGCACCGGTGCGCACACCGATACCCACCTTCTCCACCGACCGCCGCAGAATGGTGCCGGCTGTGTCGTCGAGTTGCGTGTTCATCAGGGTCGGGGTGGCGTGCACCACATCGACGGTCAAGCCCCGGCTCTGCAGCCCGCGGGCGGCCTCCAGCCCCAGCAGCCCGCCGCCAATGACCACGGCTTTGGTCTTGCCCGACGCGTAGTCGATCATCGCCGCGCAGTCATCAAGGCTCCGGAACCCGAACACCCCAGCGGTCAATGTCTTGTCGTCGGCCCACAGCCCTCCCATCGGTGGGAAGAACGACCGGCTGCCGGTGGCCAGGATCAGCCGGTCGTAGTGCATCGAGGTGCCGTCGTCGGCGTACACGACGCGCGCGAACCGGTCGACCTTGACCACGCGCACCCCGGCCCGCAGTGTGATGTCGTTGTCGACGTACCAGTCGATCGGGTTGAGGTAGATCTCGGCGGTGTCGTCGGAGCCGGCCAATACATTGGACAACATGATGCGGTTGTAGTTGCCGTACGGTTCGTCGCCGAAGACGGTGATGTCGAACGTCTCGGCACCGCCCCGGGACAGAATCTCCTCGACCGCGCGGACACCTGCCATCCCGTTGCCGATGACGACCAGACGGTCCTTGGTGATCGGCTGCCCATTGCATGGCGCCGGGGCGCTTTCCTCGATGATGGTCAATGCCGTTTTCCTTCCACTCTGTGCCGGTAGCAGATGTTGGCGACGCCTAGATTTCGACGAGGCCCAGATCCACGACCAACGTTCCGCTCACTCCGGCGGGGGCCGAAATGAGGAGCTCCAGAACGGTGTCGCCGAGCAGGTCCTCGACCACTCGCAGCGAGACGTGCGTCGCGCCTTTGGCTGCGATCGGGAAGTACCGCATGGGCGCGCCGTCCCGGACCAGGACGACGGTGATCATCTCCGACGAGCTGTTTCCGCCCCGGAAGTACACGGGCTGCGTGGTCGACCCCGCGGGGACGGTGTAGCTCAGCGACGCATCGATGGGAAACGGTGCGTCGAGGCCCTTGCCTTCGAACTCGAAGACACCCTGTAGGAATCGCGGGCTGCTGCTGTCACTCATGAGTCATCCATCCTTTGTTCTTTCAGGTGGGCGAACTGACCGGAGATGCTGCGATGAATCTCCGCTAATGCCGTCCGTACCGGACCCACGCGCGTCGATACGGCGGCCGCCGGATCCGCGACCTTCTGCAGGCCGGCCGGTGCGCGAGTGCCATGCGCCACCAGGACCAGGTTGCAGGAGGCGCCGTCGACAACGGTGCCACTCACAGGGGTTCGTCGGGATCTACGTAGCAATGGACGGCGCGGCCACGGATCTGCAGGACCATGAACGGGCGCAGAGCTATACCGCCGCGACGGGCTGGTCGACCGCCTTGTCGGCGACCGCGCTGAGTGTGGCACTGGGCGCTGAAGTCGGCCTGCGAACGTACGCTGCCCAGGTGATGGCCGCGCACAGGATGTAGAACGCGAGGAAGACCCAGAACGCCATGGTCGCCGACTTCGCCGCGGACAGATAGGACGCGCGAAGGACAAGATTTATCCCCACCCCGCCTAGCGCCCCGATGGCGCCCGCAACGCCGATCAGCGCACCCGACATCTTTCTGGACCATGCGGCGGCGTCAGACGGTTCGACGTCAATCAGGCTGTGCGCCTTGGCTTCGAAGATCGACGGGATCATCTTGTACACCGAGCCGTTGCCGATGCCGGACAGGATGAACAGCACCACGAAGCCGATGACGTAAGCGATCATCGTGCCGCCGGTCGGGGCACCTGGCGTGTCGTCGTCGATGATGCCCGCGCCCGCCAGCCAACCTGCTGCGAGGATCATCGCGACGAAGGTGTACAGCGTGATCTTTCCGCCACCGGTCCGGTCGGCGAGCCAGCCTCCCACAGGCCGGGACAACGAGCCGAGCAGCGGGCCCAGGAAGGCGATCTGAGCGGCATGCAGTGACGCCTCTGCGCTCATCGCAGGGGTCGCCGGAGCACCGCGGGTCAGGCCGGCCAGGAAGTTGATTTGCAACACCTGACCGAAGGCGAAGCTGAAGCCTATGAACGACCCGAAGGTGCCGATGTACAGCAGCGCGATCAGCCACGAGTCCCGGAACCCCATTATCTCGATCATCGACCGGCCGTTGGTGCGCTGATTGGTCAGGTTGTCCATGAACAGCGCGGCGCCTGTTGCGGCGACGGCGATGACCACCAGATAGACAGCGCACACCAGGTGGGGTGCCCGGTTCCCGGTGGTCGCGATGACCAGCAGCCCGATCAACTGGATTACCGGCACCCCGATGTTGCCGCCTCCGGCGTTCAGGCCCAGCGCCCAGCCTTTGTGGCGCTGGGGGTAGAACGCGTTGATATTGGTCATCGACGAGGCGAAGTTGCCGCCGCCGAGGCCGGCGAACGCCGCCACCACCATGAACGTGGTGTACGAGGTGCCCGGATGGTTCATGAAGTACCACGTCAACAGCGTCGGGATGAACAGCACCAACGCACTGAAGATCGTCCAATTGCGACCCCCGAAGGTCGCCGTGGCGAACGTGTACGGGAGGCGCAGGAAGGCCCCCACCAGCGTGGGGACCGCGACCAGGAAGAACTTGCCCGCCGCGTCGATGTGGTAGATGTTCTGCGGCATGAACAGCACCATCACCGACCAGATCGACCAGACTGAGAACCCGACGTGCTCGGCGATCACCGACCAGATCAGATTCCGCTGGGCGATCGCGGCCCCGCCGTTGTTCCAGGCGTCGACGTCCTCAGCGTCCCAATCATCAATATCGTGCCCGCGGCGCGCTGTTCCGACCATGCCGGTGACGGTACGGAGGTGATGTTGCACTGACGCTTCCTGCGATGACCGGTAAGTTACGGGTCGCTGACCTTCGCGCCGACTTGTTGGTGAAGTCCACGGTCATCGGGATGCCGCCTCTGGCCTGGCGATTCGCTTTGGCCCGTGGCGTCGGCCCGGGAAACGCGAGCCGCTCAGCACCGTGCCGCGGTGAGGTCAGACCACCGGCCCGCCGTCGTCATTGGGTGCGCGATTGGGGCCGGTTTGGGCGGAAGTGCGGACGGTGTCGCCACGATCGGTGGGATCGACACGATCGAGAGCGACGGCGCACACCTTGAACTCGGGCATCCTCGAATAGGGGTCGAGGGCAGGGTTGGTCAGCAGGTTGGCATTGCCGTCACCACCCCAGTGGAACGGGGCGAACACGGTGTCCGAGCGGATCCCGTCCACCACGCGCGCCGCCATCACGGCGGTACCGCGACGGGTCCGCAGACGCACCGGATCACCGGATTTCACGCCGATGCGGCGCGCCACGGTCTCATGCATCTCGACCACCGCCGCCGGTTCGGCGTCGGCGAGCGAGGAGACCCGCCGGGTCTGCGTCCCCGACTGATACTGGCGCAGCAACCGGCCTGTCGTGAGGTAGTACGGGTAGTCGGCATCGGGCAGTTCAGCGGCGCCCACCTGCTCGACAGGTTGGAAATGCGCACGGCGGTCATTCGTCGGGAAGTCCACGGTGAACAGCCGCGGTGTTCCCGGATGCGTTTCTGACGGGCACGGCCAGAAGACTCCCTGCTCGGCGGCGATCCGCTGATAGCTGATCCCGGAGTAGTCGGCCTTCCCGCCCGCGCTGGCACGGCGCAATTCGTCGAACACTTCTTCGGGTTCGTCGGAGAAACCTTTGCAGCCCAGTCGCTCCGCCAGCGCCCGCATGACCTGCAGGTCGGTTTGCACACCAGGCGGCGGGGTCAGTGCGGCTTCCCGCAAGATGACCCGACCTTCGAGATTGGTCATTGTGCCGGACTCCTCAGCCCACTGCGCAGTCGGCAGCACGACGTCGGCTAGCGCCGCGGTCTCTGACAGGAAGAAATCCGAGACCACCAGGAAGTCCAGGGCGCGGACCCGCTCAGCAACATGCGCCGACCGAGGGGCTGAGACAACGATGTTCGAGGCCATCACCCACAGCGCGCGGACACCGCCGTCGGTTCCGAGCCGGTCGAGCATCTCGTAAGCGGACACCCCGGGCTGCGGCAGTTCGTCGGGATCGATGCCCCACACAGCGGCGACGTGCGCCCGGGCGGCGGGGTCGTCGAGCCTCCGGTACCCAGGCAGCTGGTCGGCCTTCTGGCCGTGCTCGCGGCCACCCTGTCCGTTGCCCTGTCCGGTGACAGTGCCGTAGCCGGAGAATCGGCGTCCCGGAAGGCCCAGCGCGAGAGCCAGATTGATGTAGGCGACCACGGTGTCCGAACCTGATCGGTGCTGCTCGGCGCCGCGCGCGGTGAGGATCACGGCGTTCGTGGCGGTGGCGAGCGCGCGAACAGTGTCGACGATGTCCTGCTCGGGAACGCCGGTGATGCGCTCGACACGGTCGGGCCAGTACGTGCGTACCGCTCGTCGCACCGCCTCGAACCCGCTGGTGCGCTCGGCGATGTAGGCGCTGTCGATCAGTTTCTCCCGGATTGCGACGTTGAGCATGCCATTCGCCAGGGCGAGATCCGTCCCAGGTACCGGCTGCAGATGCAGATGGCCGCCGGCGGCGGTTTTCGTACGCCGCGGGTCGCTCACAATCAATTTCGCGCCGCGTTCGCGGGCGGTGTCCAGGAACTGCATCGCCGGCGGCATCGTATCTGCAGGGTTGGACCCAACCAGCAGGATGACGTCGGCTTCCGCGATGTCAGCCAGCGGAAACGGCAACCCGCGGTCGATTCCGAACACCCTGGTCGCAGCGTTGGCGGCCGACGACATGCAGAATCGGCCGTTGTAGTCGATCGCCGACGTACGCAACGCCACCCGCGCGAACTTGCCGAACTGGTAGGCCTTCTCGTTGGTCAGCCCGCCGCCGCCGAAGCAGCCGACGCCGTCGCGGCCGTAGCTGTCCTGTGCCCGGATGAAGGCGGCGGCCACCCGGTCCAGCGCGTCCTCCCAGTCAGTGGGCCGCAACGCCTGGTCGAAAGAGTCGCGCACCAACGGCTGGGTCAGCCGACCGGGATGCGCGAGCAGTTCGGCGGAGGTCCAGCCCTTAGCGCACAGGCCACCCCGGTTCGTGGGGAAGTCATCCTGCGGACTGACGGTGACCGGAGTGGTCGCGCCATCCAGGGTCATCCCGCACTGCAGCGAGCAGTACGGGCAATGCGTCTTGTTCGGCGTCACAACACACCCGACGGGCCGGGGCGCATCCTTGCCCCACCGAGCGAGCAACCGAATACCAGGCGCGCTGAACCCATCTCCATCCTCTCCTGACGACTAACGAGCACCGTCCAGGCACGAAAGGCTAGATCAGCGACATTTCACCGGTGTTGCCTGCGCCTCGACTTTCGCAGTTTCTAGGTACTGGTTGACCGTTTGCACTGGTCGCCCGTGACGGCTGGTGTCCATGTTTCTGGTGGGGTTTTCGGCGTATCCGTGTGATCCTGCTCTGAACAGGTGCGAAGCATCGGCGGGTGACTTGCAAACCTGCTCCGCCGATGCGTCAAACCGCGACGTTACCGGCCTCCTGGCGGATGCTGTTGGAGACCCTGCGCCCGGTAGGTCGCCGGCATCGGGGTGGATATCAACCACATACTCAAGCCCCGGTTCGGTCATGGGATTAGGTCTGGATTAGGCGGCTTAGGCTGGGGATGGGGGCGGGGATGTACCGCGGCCGCGTCCGGCCGGCGCGTGCGCGGCAGCGGAGCGCTTGAGGCACCGGGTCACTAGACGCAAATGATTAGCCAGCAAACTTCGACACACGGTGTTTGAGCTAGAGAATCGGCTGCTATGTCAAGCAGCCGCTTGCTGGCTTGTTCGGGTAGCGGCTCGGGGCCGAGCGAACACTAGATAACGATTCAATAACAATCATGCTTTGATCAGCGAAGTTGTAGCTACTCGACCGTAACCACCCGTCAACAGGATGTTTGTCCTCCAACCCCCGGACCTGATGCGACTCCGCGTTACCCGAGAGGCGGTTACCCGCGCGTAGAACTCGTCAGTAACGAATTGGGGCCCGAGATGAGGCCGGTCCTTTATGACACTCTTACTGCAGTGGGCAACGTATGGGCGTCGGCCCCGGAGAGCGGAACTGGTTCGGCTCTCGGTGTTAGCCCCTCTGTCGAAAGCTGACAGACCTCCAGACGTACCTCCGCAGGGCAGCGCAGGACACGCGGAATGTACGCGACGAGCATCGGAAAAGAAGTACAGGGAGATACAGAAACGTGACGATCTTCGAGCACGACAGAGTTTCTACAAGTCACCATGGCAGCGTTGCCGAGTCCGCACCCTCAACCGAAGCACTGGTCGATCGGTTCAATGCCGGCGAGCCCTACGCCGTCGTGTTCGGCGGCCAGGGCGGCACCTGGCTGGAGGGCCTCGAAGAGCTGGTCAATCTGGCCGGCATCGAATCCGAATTGAGCACGCTGGTCGGTGAGGCTGAACTGCTGCTGGAGCCGATCGCTCGGGAACTCGTCGTGGTCCGGCCGATCGGCTTCGAACCGCTGCGCTGGGTCCGCATGCTTGCCGCGGGGGAGCAAGCCCCTACGGCGAGCCAGGTGACCGCCGTCGCCATTTCCGGACCGGGGATCCTGCTCACACAGATGGCTGCGATCCGTGCGCTGACGCGCCAGGGTCTCGACTTCGCCGCCAGCCCGCCCATCGTGACGGTCGGACACTCACAGGGGGTCTTCGGTGTCGAGTCCCTCAAGGCCGGGGGCGCGCGTGACCCGGAACTGCTCGCGATGGCACAGCTTCTCGGCGCCGCAGGATCGCTGATCTCGCGGCGGCGCGGCATGGTCGGCCGGGGCGACAAGTCGCCGATGCTGTCGGTGACCAATGCCGACCCGGACCGGATCGCCGAACTGTTGCACGAATTCAGTCAGGACGTACGCACGGTGCAGGCACCGGTGCTGTCCATCCGCAACGGGCGCCGTTCGGTGGTCATAACCGGCACCCCTGAACAGCTGACCCGGTTCGAGCTGTACTGCACGAAGATCACCGAGAAGGAAGATGCCGAGCGCAAGAACAAGCTGCGCGGCGGGGCCGTATTCCGGCCGGTGTTCAACCGAATCCTGACCGAGGTGGGTTTCCACACGCCGCGGCTGTTCAACGCCATCTCCCTGGTCGACGAGTGGGTCTCACGGTGCCCCGGTATTGATCCGGAGCTGGCACACAGGATCGCCCAGACGATCTATGTCGACCCCGTCGACTGGGTCGCCGAAGTCGAGCGCATTCACGAGGCGGGCGCCCGCTGGATCGTCGATCTGGGCCCCGGTGACGTCGCTACTCGCGTTACCGCGCCCGTGATCCGCGGCCTGGGCATCGGCATCGTGGCGGCCGCAACCCGATCGGGCCATCGCAGCCTGTTCACCCCCGGTGCCATCCCCAACATCGATCCGGCCTGGTCCAGTTACGCCCCGACAGTGGAGACGCTGCCCGACGGCTCAGTGAAGCTGTCCACTAAGTTCACCCGGTTGACGGGGCGTTCCCCGATCCTGCTGGCCGGCATGACGCCGACAACGGTCGACGCCAGAATCGTCGCCGCCGCGGCCAACGCCGGCCATTGGGCCGAGTTGGCGGGTGGCGGACAGGTCACTGAGGAAATCTTCGACGATCGTGTGGCGGAGCTGACCACGCTGCTCGAGCCCGGTCGTGAGGTTCAGTTCAACTCGCTGTTCCTCGACCCGTACCTGTGGAAGCTGCAGCTAGGCGGTAAGCGCCTGGTGCAGAGGGCTCGTCAGGCCGGTGCGCCGATCGACGGCGTGATCGTCAGCGCGGGCATCCCGGACCTCGAAGAGGCAGTGGAGCTGATCGAAGAGCTCAACGGCATCGGCATCAGCCACGTGGTTTTCAAGCCCGGCACAGTCGACCAGATCAAGTCGGTCATCAAGATCGCGGCCGCGGCGCCCCACAAGCCGGTCATCGTGCACATCGAGGGCGGCCGTGCCGGTGGTCACCACTCGTGGGAGGACCTCGATGACCTGCTGCTGGCGACCTACTCGGACCTGCGCCGACAGCCCAACGTCACTGTCTGCGTCGGCGGCGGCATCGGAACGCCCGAGCGCGCGGCCGAGTACCTGTCGGGCCGGTGGTCGGCCTTCTACGATTTCCCGCCGATGCCGGTCGACGGGATTCTGGTCGGCACCGCGGCGATGGCCACGCTCGAGGCCACCACGTCACCCCAGGTCAAGCAGCTGCTGGTCGACACCGACGGCACCGATCAATGGGTCGGTGCCGGAAAGGCCCAGGATGGTATGGCATCCGGGCGCAGTCAGCTCGGGGCCGACATCCACGAGATCGACAATGCGGCATCGCGCTGCGGGCGTCTGCTCGACGAGGTCGCCGGTGACGCCGACGCTGTCGCCGAGCGTCGCGACGAGATCATCGCCGCTATGGCCGTCACCGCCAAGCCGTATTTCGGCGACGTCGGCGAGATGACCTACGGCAATTGGCTTCGCCGGTACGTCGAACTGGCGATCGGTACCGGCGATTCCACCGCCGACGCCAAGAAGGCCGGCTCGCCGTGGCTCGACATCACTTGGCGTGACCGCTTCGAGCAGATGCTGCACCGCGCCGAGGCCCGTCTGCACCTCACGGACTTCGGCCCGATCAACACACTGTTCGGCGCCTCCGCAGACGAGATTGCGCTGCTGGAGGACCCTGCCGCGGCCATCGACGCCCTGCTGGCACGCTACCCGGACGCCGACGAGGTCAAGCTTCATCCAGCTGACGTTCCGTTCTTCGTGACCCTGTGCAAGACGCTGGGCAAGCCGGTCAACTTCGTTCCGGTGATCGACAAGGACGTTCGCCGCTGGTGGCGCAGCGACTCGCTGTGGCAGGCCCACGACGCCCGCTACCCGGCAGACCAGGTCTGCATCATCCCGGGAACCGCTGCGGTCGCGGGCATCACCCGCGTCGACGAACCGGTCGGTGAACTGCTGGACCGTTTTGAGCAGGCCGCTATTGACGAGGCGCTGGCGGCATTCGGCGACGGTGCCGAGCCGCCGCGCGTGATGTCGCGCCGGCACGGCCGCACCGACGTCACCGGTCCGCTCGCGGTTGTGCTGGATGCGCCCGACGTATTGTGGGCGGGTCGCATCGCCACCAACCCGGTGCACCGCATCGCGCCGCCGTCGGAATGGCAGGTGCACCCCAACCCTGGGCGCGAAAATATAAGTGCCACAAACCCTTCCACCGGCGCACGGCTGGAAGTCGTGGGCGAGCAGGTGGTCCTGAGCGTGCCGCTTTCCGATATCTGGATCGAGATCCGGTTCAGTCTGCCAAAGTCCTGTGTCGACGGGGGCGCCCCTGTGGTGTCCACCGAGGATGCCGCCGCCGCGATGCGTTCGGTGCTCGCGATCGCCGCCGGCGTCGACGTGCCTGAGGAACTTCCGGCGGTCCTTGCCGTTGACGGCGCGAAGACGGCCACCGTCACCGTCGGATGGGATCCGGAACGGGTCGCCGATCACACCGGCGCCACCGCCACCTTCGACGACACCCTATGGCCGACGCTGACTGTCATCCCGGACGCGGTGGTCGGCCTGTGCTGGCCCGCGGTGTTCGCCACCATCGGGTCGGCTGTCACCGACTCCGGTTTCCCGGTGGTGGAGGGTCTGCTGAGTCTGGTCCACCTGGATCATGCCGCGCATCTGCTGAACGCGTTGCCCACCGATCCGGCCGTTTTGACTGTTGCTGCCAGGGCTTCGGCGGCTTACGACACAGAATTGGGCCGGGTGGTCCCGGTGTCGGTGACGGTCAGCGACACCGCCGGCAAGCCGCTGGCCACCCTGCAGGAGCGGTTCGCGATCCGCGGCCGCATCGGTTCCGCTGAGCTGGCCGACCCGGTACGTGCCGGCGGTGCGGTATCCGACAACGCGACCGACACCCCGCGCCGCCGCCGTCGTGACGTCACCTTGACCGCTCCGGTGGACATGCGCCCCTTTGCCGTGGTCTCTGGTGACCACAACCCGATTCATACCGATCGTGCCGCCGCACTTCTGGCCGGTCTGGAATCGCCCATTGTGCATGGAATGTGGCTGTCGGCAGCGGCCCAGCATGTCGCCACCGCGACCGATGGCACGCCCGCGGCGCCGGCCAAACTGGTCGGATGGACCGCCCGGTTCCTGGGCATGGTGCTGCCCGGCGACGAGGTGGATTTCCGTGTCGACCGGGTGGGTGTCGACCTGGGTGCCGAAATCCTCGAAATCTCAGCACGCGTCGGCTCGGAACTCAAAATGTCGGCGACGGCTCGGTTGGCCGCTCCCAAGACGGTGTACGCCTTCCCCGGCCAGGGCATCCAGTCCAAGGGCATGGGAATGGAGGTCCGGGCCCGTTCAAAGGCCGCTCGCAAGGTTTGGGACACCGCCGACAATTTCACCCGCGAGACGCTGGGCTTTTCAGTGCTCCATGTGGTGCGTGACAACCCCACCAGCCTGATCGCCTCTGGTATGCACTACGAGCACCCCGAGGGCGTGCTCTACCTGACGCAGTTCACCCAGGTCGCTATGGCGACCGTGGCTGCTGCCCAGGTGGCCGAGATGCGGGAACAGGGCGCGTTCGTGGAGGACGCGATTGCCTGCGGCCACTCGGTCGGCGAGTACACCGCGCTGGCGTGTGTGTCCGGCGCGTACGAACTGGAGGCGCTGCTCGATGTGGTGTTCCACCGCGGCAGCAAGATGCATGACATCGTGCCGCGTGATGAGCGCGGCCGATCGAATTACCGGCTGGCGGCCATCCGGCCGTCGCAGATCGACCTCGACGACGCCGACGTGACGTCATTCGTCGCCGAGATCTCCGAGCGAACCGGCGAATTCCTGCAGATCGTGAACTTCAACCTGCGGGGCTCGCAGTACGCCATCGCCGGCACCGTCCGCGGCCTCGAGGCGTTGGAGGAAGAGGTCGAGCGTCGGCGCGAGATCACCGGAGGCAAGCGGTCGTTCATCCTGGTACCCGGCATCGATGTGCCATTCCACTCGAGCGTGCTGCGGGTCGGCGTTGCCGACTTCCGGCGCAGCCTGGAGCGGGTGATGCCGCGCGACAAGGATCCCCGGCTGATCGTCGGCCGCTACATCCCGAACCTGGTGCCGCGGCCGTTCACCCTGGATCGCGACTTCATTCAGGAGATCCGCGATCTGGTGCCGGCCGAGCCGCTGGACGAGATCCTCGCCGACTACGACACCTGGCGCACCGAGAAGCCAGAGGAGTTGTGCCGCAAGATCGTCATCGAATTGTTGGCGTGGCAGTTCGCGAGCCCGGTGCGGTGGATCGAGACCCAGGATCTGCTGTTCATTGAAGAAGCTGCGGGAGGCCTTGGCGTCGAGCGGTTTGTCGAGATTGGTGTGAAGAACGCGCCGACGGTCGCCGGCTTGGCCACCAACACACTGAAGCTGCCCGAGTACGCTCACAGCACCGTCGAGGTGCTCAATGCCGAACGGGACGCGGCGGTGCTGTTCGCCAACGACACCGACCCTGAACCGGAGCCGGGGGTCGAAGCAGAGCAGGGTGCATGATGTCGGCGCTGCCGCGTCGGTGTCTGATGTCGCACCGACCGTCCCTGCGGCCCCCGCCGCAGCTCCGGCCGGCGCTCCGCGGCCCGGGGACATCTCGTTCGGCGCCGCCGATGCCACCGTGGCGCTCATCGCACTGTCGGCCAAGATGCGGCTGGACCAGATCGAGGCTCTCGACTCCATTGAGTCCATCACCGACGGCGCGTCTTCGCGGCGCAACCAGCTGCTGGTCGACCTCGGTTCCGAGCTGAATCTCGGGGCCATCGACGGAGCTGCGGAGGCGGACCTCGGCGCGCTGAAGGCGCAGGTGACGAAGCTGGCGCGTACCTACAAGCCGTTTGGTCCGGTGCTGTCCGACGCGATCAACGACCAGCTGCGCACCATCCTCGGCCCGTCGGGCAAGCGTCCGGCCTACATTGCCGAGCGCGTGGCGAAGGTGTGGGAGCTGGGCCCTGGCTGGGCCAAGCACGCCACGGTCGAGGTGGCGCTGGGCACTCGGGAAGGCTCCAGTGTGCGCGGCGGCGGTCTGGGCGGTCTCCATGAAGGTATGTTGGCCGACGTCAACGCCGTCGACAGGGCCATCGATGCCGCCATCTCGGCGGTCGGTGCCCGAAGGGGCATTCCGGTTTCGCTGCCTTCTGCCGGCGGGGGTGTCGGCGGGGTCGTGGACTCCGCGGCACTCACCGAGTTCGCGGAGAAAGTGACCGGCTCCGACGGAGTACTGGCCTCGGCCGCGCGTATGGTGCTCGACCAGCTTGGTCTGGACCAGCCGGTGACCGCACCCGAGTCTGCCACTGACGCTGCGCTGATTGATCTGATCACGACCGAGCTCGGTTCGGACTGGCCGCGGTTGGTGACCCCGGTGTTCGACGCCAAGAAGGCGGTGGTGTTCGACGATCGGTGGGCCAGCGCCCGCGAGGACCTGGTCAAGATCTGGCTGGCCGACGAAGACGAAATCGACGCCGAGTGGCCGCACCTGTCGGAGCGATTCGAGGGCGCCGGGCATGTGGTTGCCGCACAAGCGAATTGGTGGCTGGGCAAGGCGCTGGCGGCGGGTGGCAACGTGCATGCGTCGCTGTTCGCGCGGATTGCCGCCGGCGCGGAGAATCCCGGCAGGGGGCGCTACCGCGACGAGGTCGCGGTGGTTACGGGCGCGTCGAAGGGTTCCATCGCGGCGGCGGTGACCGGTCAACTGCTCGAGGGCGGTGCCACTGTCATTGCCACGACTTCTAAGCTCGACGACGCACGATTGGAGTTCTTCAAACAGCTCTACCGTGACAACGCCCGGTTCCAAGCGACGTTGTGGGTGGTGCCGGCCAACATGGCGTCATACTCCGACATCGACAAGCTCGTCGATTGGGTGGGCAGCGAACAGATCGAAAGCCTTGGGCCGCAGTCGATCCACCTCAAGGATGCGCAGGCACCCACGCTGTTGTTCCCCTTCGCCGCTCCCCGCGTCGCGGGCGACCTCTCGGAGGCGGGTCCGCGCTCGGAGATCGAGATGAAGGTCCTGCTGTGGGCCGTGCAGCGGCTCATCGGTGGGCTGTCGACCATCGGCGCCGAGCGTGACATCGCGTCGCGGTTGCATGTGGTGCTGCCCGGATCGCCCAACCGCGGGATGTTCGGCGGCGACGGCGCATACGGCGAGTCCAAGTCCGCACTCGACGCGCTGGTCAACAGGTGGAAAGCCGAGTCGTCGTGGGCCGAGCACGTCAGCCTGGCGCACGCACTGATCGGCTGGACCAAGGGCACCGGCTTGATGGGACACAACGATGCGATCGTGAGTGCCGTCGAACAGTCCGGAGTCACCACTTACACGACGGCCGAAATGGCGGCGATGCTGCTCGACTTGTGCACGGTCGAATCGAGGGTGGCCGCCACGCTGGCGCCCGTCCGGGCCGACCTGACCGGTGGGCTCGGCGATATCCAGCTCGACATGGGGGCGCTGGCCGCAAAGGCCCGCGAGGAGTTGTCCGTAGAGCGGACTGATTCTGGCGGCGAGACCGGTGACGGAATGATTGCCGCACTTCCGGCCCCGCCGCGTGCCCGCACCTCTGTGCTACAGCCGGCATGGGACGACCTCGACGTCGACCCCGCCGACCTGGTTGTGATCGTCGGAGGTGCCGAACTGGGCCCCTACGGTTCTTCGCGGACCCGTTTCGAGATGGAGGTCGAAAACGAGCTGTCGGCCGCGGGTGTGCTCGAACTGGCCTGGACCACCGGCCTTATCGAGTGGGAGGACGACCCGAAGCCGGGTTGGTACGACTGCCAGACCGGGGAGCTGGTGCCCGAGGCCGAATTGGTGGAGCGTTACCACGACGTGGTAGTGGCAAAGTGCGGGATTCGCGAGTTCGTCGACGACGGCGTGATCGATCCCGATCATTCGTCACCGCTGCTGGTGTCGGTGTTCCTCGACAAGGACTTCCGCTTCGTGGTGGCCAGCGAGGCCGACGCTCGGGCGTTTGTCGAGTTCGACCCGGGGCACACCGTGGCGCGGCCGGTTCCGGACTCCAGCGACTGGGAGGTGATCCGCAAGGCGGGCACCGAGATTCGCGTCCCTCGCAAGACCAAGCTGTCGCGGACGGTCGGTGCTCAGATTCCCACCGGATTCGACCCGACGGTCTGGGGCATCAGCCAGGACATGGCCAGCTCCGTTGACCGGGTTGCACTGTGGAACATTGTCGCCACCGTTGACGCGTTCGTGTCTGCAGGCTTCACACCGACCGAGCTGATGCGGTGGGTGCACCCGAGCCTGGTGGCCAGCACGCAGGGTACCGGCATGGGTGGCATGACCTCGATGCAGACCATGTACCACGGCAACTTGCTGGGCCGGAGCAAGCCCAACGACATTCTTCAGGAAGTTTTGCCCAACGTCGTTGCCGCGCACGTGGTCCAGTCCTACATCGGAAGCTACGGTGCCATGGTCCACCCGGTGGGTGCGTGTGCCACCGCGGCCGTTTCCGTCGAGGAAGGGGTGGACAAGATCCGCCTGGGCAAGGCTGAGTTGGTGGTCGCGGGTGGATTCGACGACCTGACGCTGGAGGCCATCATCGGCTTCGGTGATATGGCGGCCACCGCCGACACCCAGACGATGCGGGCCAAGGGCATCAGCGACTCCAAGTTCTCCCGCGCCAATGACCGTCGTCGGCATGGGTTCGTCGAAGCCCAGGGCGGTGGCACCATCTTGCTCGCCCGCGGCGACCTGGCCGCCAAGATGGGGCTTCCGGTGCTCGCTGTGGTCGCCTACGCGCAAAGTTTCGGCGACGGCGTGCACACTTCGATACCCGCTCCCGGGCTGGGTGCATTGGGCGCGGGTCGGGGGGGCAAGGACTCCGTTCTGGCGCGATCGCTGGCCCGCCTCGGCGTGGCCGCCGACGATATCGCGGTGATCTCCAAACACGACACCTCGACGCTGGCCAACGACCCCAACGAGACCGAGCTGCACGAGCGGCTGGCTGACTCGATGGGTCGCTCGGAGGGCGCACCGCTGTTCATCGTCAGCCAGAAGACGCTGACCGGGCACGCCAAGGGCGGCGCGGCGGTGTTCCAGATGATGGGTCTGTGCCAGATTCTGCGCGACGGCGTCATCCCGCCGAACCGCAGCCTGGATTGTGTCGACGACGAGCTGGCCGGCTCGGGTCATTTCGTGTGGCCACGCGAGACCCTGCGGCTGGGGCAGAAGTTCCCGCTGAAGGCCGGCTTGGTCACGAGTCTCGGGTTCGGGCATGTATCCGGCCTAATCGCGCTGGTGCATCCCCAGGCATTCCTGGCCGCACTGACTCCGGCGCAGCGTGAGGCCTACGCCGAGCAGTCGCAGGAGCGCACACTGGCCGGGCAACGTCGATTGGCGTCGGCGATCGCCGGTGGCCGGCCGATGTACGAGCGCCCCGCGGATCGCCGGTTCTCCCACGATGCGCCGGAAAAGAAACAGGAGGCGGCGATGCTGCTGAATGCCGCGTCACGGCTTGGCGTCGACGACACCTACAGTTGATACGCACGTAGGGTTGACGTGTGGCAATAGTCGGAGTCGGGATCGACGTTGTTTCCATTCCCGATTTTGCCGAGCAGGTCGACCAGCCCGGCACGGTGTTCGCCGAGACCTTCACTCCCGGGGAGCGCCGTGATGCCGCCGATAAGAGTTCGATGGCGGCACGGCACTTGGCGGCCCGATGGGCGGCGAAGGAAGCGGTGATCAAGGCGTGGTCGGGTTCGCGGTTTGCGCGACGCCCGATGTTGCCCGAGGGTATTTACCGCGACATCGAGGTGATCACCGACATGTGGGGGCGGCCCAAGGTCAGGCTGAGCGGCGAAATCGCCAAACACCTGGCCGACGTCACGATCCATGTGTCGCTGACACACGAAGGCGGGACAGCGGCCGCCGTCGCCATTCTGGAAGCATGAGCCCGCTGGAAACATGAGCCCGCTGGAAACATGAGCCACAGCGCGTGTCTGTACGGTTACACGCCGTGTTTTGCGTACAGGAGCGAACGCTCGCGCAGAATACCCGACATGACTGAGCTGATGACCCGTGTTCAGGACGTGCTGCCTTCAGTGCGCAAGGATCTTGAGGACCTGATCCGCATCGAGTCGGTCTGGGCGGATCCCGATCGCCGCGACGAGGTGTATCGCAGTGCGCACGCGGTGGCGAAGCTGTTCACCGGTGCCGGCTTCACCGACGTTCAGATCGTCAGCGAAGGTGGTGCCCCGGCCGTCATCGCCCGCCACCCCGCTCCACCTGGCGCACTCACCGTCATGCTCTACGCCCACCACGACGTTCAGCCCGAGGGCGATCACAGCCAATGGCACTCACCGCCCTTCCAGCCGACCGAGCGCGAGGGCCGTCTCTACGGTCGCGGGAGTGCTGACGACAAGGCTGGCATCGCAGCGCATTTGGCGGTGATAAGGGCATTCGGCGGGCGGCCCCCGGTCGGTGTGACGGTGTTCGTGGAGGGTGAAGAAGAATCGGGTTCACCATCTCTGAGCCGTCTGTTGGCGGCTCACCGGGACAAGCTGGCGGCTGATGTCATCATCATCGCCGACTCGGACAACTGGAGCACCGAGATCCCCGCTCTGACGGTGTCCTTGCGCGGACTGGTGGACTGCGTGGTCGAGGTGGCCACCCTCGACCATGGCCTGCATTCAGGACTCTGGGGCGGCGTCGTGCCTGATGCCGTGTCGGCATTGGTCCGTGTACTGGCCACCCTGCACGATGACGAGGGCAATGTTGCGGTCAAGGGCCTGCATGAGGGCGTTGCGGCCAATGTGGACTTTCCCCGGCAACGCGTTCGCGAGGACTCGGGTCTGCTCGACGGCGTCCGCGAAATCGGTTCCGGACCTGCTGCGCAACGACTTTGGGCAAAGCCGGCGATCACCGTCATCGGTATCGACGCAACTCCCATCGCGAGTTCGTCGAATACCCTGATCCCGCGGGCGCGAGCCAAGGTCAGTATGCGGGTGGCGCCCGGCGGGGATGCTGCCGGCCACCTCGCTGCCCTGCGATCGCATCTCGAGAGCCACGCCCCGTGGGGTGCTCAGGTCACTGTCATACCCGGCGATGTCGGTCAGCCCTACGCCATCGCGGCAACCGGTCCGGTCTACGAGGCTGCCCGCGCCGCGTTCACGAGGGCCTGGGGCCGAGAACCGGTCGAGATGGGGATGGGTGGGTCGATTCCATTCATCGCGGAGTTCGCTGCTGCATTCCCGGCGGCGACTATCCTCGTCACGGGGGTGGAAGACCCGGGAACGCAGGCGCACAGCGTCAACGAGAGCCTGGATCTCGGGGTTCTGCAGCGTGCGGCGACCGCCGAGGCGCTGCTACTGGAGGCGCTCGGGTCTTGAGGCATCGAGCCGCTTTTCGGGCTCACATCGATAAGTCGCGCCGGAGCTTGGCGACGTGTCCAGTGGCCTTGACGTTGTACTGGGCGAGGCTGATTCTGCCGGTCTCGTCGACAAGGAATGTCGATCGGATGACACCCTCAACGGTTTTTCCGTACATGGTCTTCTCGCCGTAGGCGCCCCACGCCGAGAGCACTTTTTTGTCGGGGTCTGACAGGATCGGGAAGTTGAGGTTCTCGGTGTTGCGGAAGTTGGCCAGCTTCTCGGGCTTGTCCGGCGAGATGCCTACGACGTCCAGACCGGCGCTGTGCAAGTCGGCCAGGCTATCGCGGAAATCGCAGGCTTGTTTGGTGCATCCCGGTGTCGAGGCAGCCGGATAGAAGTACACGATCAGCTTCCGGCCTTCGAAGTCCGACAACTTCACGGTGTTGCCATCGGCGTCGGAAAGGCAGAACGAGGGGGCCTTGTCCCCGACTGCAAGGCGAGCAGGTGCGGCCAACTTTCATTCCTCCTTGGAGCGCCGGGCCCCGAAAGGCGGACCCACTGAACTAGGGTAGTAGGCCGAGCAGGCGCACCATTATGGAGGCAACACCGTGGCGGAACGAGATACTGACACCATCAAGGCTGAGATCGACGACGCCCGTGAACGGTTGGCGTTCGATGTCGACTCGATAGCTGATCGTGCCAACCCGCGCAAGATCGCCGACGATGCCAGATCGAAGGCGCTGGAGGTGGCGAGACGGCCCGCGGTCACCTACTCGCTCATCGGTGTGGTGCTGGCAACGATCCTGTTGGTCATATACCGATTCAGGCGCTTTTGACCGGTCAGCGGCGGCGGAGCCAATTGCCGAGCGACGGGACGGGGGAATTGGCCTGTAGGCCGATTCGATTACAGCTCCGTACGACAACCGGTGTCGGTGCGGCGGCAGGTGCGCCAGCCGGTCCGTCTGTGAATACGTGTGACACGTCAAAGCCGCCGTGGTGGTCGAATGTCGCCATTGGCAAGACCTCGATTCGTCGGCAGACGGTATGAGTCAGGGCCCGGTACTGTTGCTAGTTCACTCGTCAGTAACCTTAGTAAGGTCCTTTAACCAGCGTACACTAGCTATCCAGCAAACGTGAGGCGGGCGTGTTGCATCACCGTCTCGGTGACCGCCATGGCAAACGGCTAATAGTGGCGGCCCCCGAACGAGTTGCGCATCCGCACCCTGTATCGGAGCGCGACGTCCTGGACCGGGGCCGTCGATAAACTGTGCTCACCGGCGATGCAGGGCGCGAGCAGAGAAGGCAACCCGTGAGCGAATTGTCGCAAGAATTCAACGCGCTGGTGGACGAGGTCCGTGCCGTCGAACACAAACTGCTCGCCGCCGATCCGGCACTGGACGAGTCGGATCTGCTCGACGGCTACCGTCTGGCCTTCAGCCTCCTGAGGGTAGCGGTGGACGCCTACGTCTGGGGCGATAAGGACAAGCCGATCCTGGTCGACGTCATCAGCCCATACCTGAAGTGGGGCGGCGACAACTCCGACGCCTTCTACCAGCTCGCGCCCTTGGATTCTGAGCGCACCTATCGCGTTGCGGGCAATCGCGGCGACGCCGTGTATCTGTCGATGACGGTCTACGGCGGCCCGGGGGAGGGTCAGTACAGCAACCGGATCGTGGGCACCATGAACGACCGCACCCTGGAGTTCGACGCCGACGGCAACTTCGAGTTCATGCTAAGCGCACAGGCCCAGCCAGGCGCGTGCCTGCTGCTGGCTCCGGACGTCGACTTCGCGTTGACTCGCGACTACCTCGCCAAACCCGCCACCGACCGGCGGCCCACCTGGCACATCGAGGCCATCGACCCTCCGGCCCGCCGTGCCGACAGCGCCGCCGACCTGGCGCGGCGGTTCCGCGCGGCCCGAACCTGGTTGCACGAGCAAGTGTCGTTCCTGCCCACCCGCCTCGAACCGGTCAATCACATCCACGAGCCGTTCCCGGTTCCCCAGCATGCCTACGGCTGGTCGGCCGCCGATGCCGCCTACGCGATGGGCGCCTACGAGCTGGCGCCCGGGCAGACGCTGGTCGTCGAAGGCAGATCGCCGGAGTGCGTGTTCTGGAACCTCTGCCTGTGGAACCCGTTCCTGCACACCTACGACTACACCCACGAACGGGTCACCATCAACGGCGCGAACGTCACTTACGAACCCGACGGCTCGTGGCGCATCTTCGTCAGTGACCAGGATCCGGGTCATCCGAACTGGGTGTCAACGGCAGGACGGACGACAGGATTGATCTGGCTGCGCTGGTTCCTTCCGGAGGAAACTCCGGTCCAGCCGCAATGCCGGGTGGTCGATGCCGCCCAGGTTAACCCGTGAAGACTCGACCCGATCCCATCTCGCTCGCCGACCTGGCAGATCCCGTGTTCCCAGCGGACTGCCAATCCGTCCGGAAAGGCTTGGCCGCCTACGGCGCCGCCGTCGACCTCTCGCCCGAGGGACTATTGGCTGCCGCAGCTGAGCGCACCGGCCTGGCGCAGTGGGGCGACCCGGCTTTCCGGGAACGGCTGGAGGTGCTGTGTACGTCGCTGCGGGACGAGGCAGGTCTGTCGGACGCCGGCCGTGCGATCGCCTTCGAGCAGCTGGTGGGCAACCTGGTGAACCGGCTTCGGCTGGAGGCTCTGGTCGGCGAGCACCCCGAGATCGCGGAAGTGTCCATCGAGCGGCCGATCATCATCTGCGGGCTGCCGCGCACCGGCACCACGCATCTGCACAATCTGCTGGCCGCGAATCCGGCGCTGAGATATGTGCCGTACTGGGAAAGCCTTGAGCCCTTCCCGGTGCCCGGTGAAGGCGATCTGGCCGGGCGACGCCAGCGATGCGCGGCAGGCCTGGACCTCGTCGACATGACCATGCCGGAGTTCAAGCGCATGCACGAGATGACCGTCGAGCATGCGCACGAGGAAATCCAACTGCTCGCCAACGACATCTCGGGCATGCTGTTCGAAACCGCCTACTACGTACCGAGTTTCGCCGCGCATTACAAGGCGCACGACCAGGCGCCGTCGTACGCCTATCTCAAGCGGACTTTGCAGGCGATGCAGTGGCTGCGTGGCGGAACGCGCTGGGTGCTCAAGTCGCCGCAACACCTGGAGCATCTACCGGTCTTGCGTGACACCTTCCCCGACGCCACATTCGTTCTCACGCATCGCGATCCCGTCGACGTGGTGCAGTCGATGGCCACGATGATCAGCTATGCGGCACGGATGGCCACAGCACGACCCGACCCGGCTGCGTTGTCGCGCTACTGGCTCGAACGAGCGTCGGACCTGCTCGACGCCTGTGTCCGCGACCGTGGCGTCCTGCCCCCCGGCCAATCCGTGGACGTGCGGTTCGACGACTTCATGGCAGACGAGGACGGCACCGTCGCACGGATCTATGAGCTCGCCGGCCAACCATTCGACGACGGCGCACGGGCCGCGATGGCCCGTTTTCTCGACGAGCATCCGCGCGGACGGTACGGCGGCGTCCTTTACTCGCTTGGCGATCTGGGGCTCGATCGCACCGAGATCGGGGGCAGGCTCAGCGGCTATCGTCAGAAATTCGTAGCAGCCGCCGGATAACGAAATCCCCGCCTGAGCAGGGATTTGTTTGTGCGCCGTCAGGGTTTCGAACCCCGGACCCGCTGATTAAGAGTCAGCTGCTCTACCGACTGAGCTAACGGCGCGTCAACCGCGTTGCGACAATAACAGGCCCGGGGGCGCTCGGCGAAATCGTCCTGCCGAGCCAAGGGTGGTGCGGCAGTACGGTCGCGGAGAGCATGGCTCAGCCCATAGACTGATGTCCGGTCGGCACACGTGCCAGGCAGGTTCGATTCCGGGGTGAGAGGACGTTTGAGCATGTGGCAGGTCCGTTCCGCGACCCGTCAGCGCACGTATCGACCGGCAATCACGATTGTTTGCCTGGCCGCGGCGCTCGCGCTCGGCGTCAGCGGGTGTGGCTCGTCGGCTCCGCCGCAAGTGCAACGCATCGCGGACAAAGGCACGCCTTATAGCGATTTGTTGATGCCCCAGCTCACCGCCTCGGTGGCCGATGGGGCCGTGGGTGTGGCCGTCGACCAACCGGTGACCATTACCGCCGAAGATGGTGTGCTCGGCGCGGTGACGATGACCAACCAGAACGGCGACACCCTGGAAGGCCAGTTGAGTCCAGACGGTCTGACATGGTCGACCAGCGAGCCGTTGGGCTATAACAAGCGCTACACCATCAACGCCCAGTCGTTGGGCCTTGGCGGGCAGATCACGCGGCAGCTCGTTTTCGAGACACATTCACCCGCGAACCTGACCATGCCGTATGTGGTGCCCGGTGACGGCGCGACAGTGGGCATCGGTCAGACGGTAGCGGTGCGGTTCGACGAGAACATTCCAGACCGTGTCGCCGCCGAACGTGCAATCAAAGTCACTACCAATCCGCCGGTCGAGGGCGCGTTCTATTGGCTTAACAACCGCGAAGTCCGTTGGCGTCCCAGGGATTACTGGGGCCCGGGTACCGCCGTCGACGTCCAGGTGAACACTTACGGTGTCGATTTGGGGGAGGGACTGTTTGGTCAGGACGACGTCAGCACCCACTTCACCATTGGCGATGCTGTGATCGCCACCGCCGACGACGACACCAAGACTCTGACCGTCCGTGTCAACGGTGAGGTCGTGAAGACCATGCCGATCTCCATGGGCAAGAACAGCACTCCCACCGCCAACGGGACCTACATCGTCGGCGACCGGTTCAGGCACTTGATCATGGATTCGTCGACGTACGGCGTTCCGTCGAACTCACCGAACGGATACCGCACCGAGGTCGACTTCGCCACGCAGATGTCCTACAGCGGCGTCTACGTGCATGCGGCGCCGTGGTCGGTTGGCAGTCAGGGCTATGCCAACGTCAGCCACGGCTGCCTCAACGTGAACTCCGCCAACGCACAGTGGTTCTACAACAACACCAAACGCGGTGACATCGTCGAGGTGCGCAACACCGTTGGTGCGACCTTGTCCGGCAATGAAGGCCTTGGCGACTGGAACATCCCTTGGGAGCAGTGGCGGGCCGGCAACGCCAACGCATAGCAGATGTCTGCATCGTGGGAGAGGCGATGCTGGGTTCGATGCGCCATTCGTCGTCGGCCGAGAACTCAACGGCCGGGAGCGTGTCGGCGGATGTGTCACCGGCATCGAATAACGCCAGAGACGCCGCCTACTTGCGTAGACGGCGTTCCCGTCGGGTGGCTGACGGGACTCGAACCCGCGACAGCCAGGATCACAACCTGGTGCTCTACCAACTGAACTACAGCCACCATCGCCGCTCATCGGATGATCCAGGTGCGGCGTGGACGATCTTAACCGCTCGACTGCCCTGCGGCCGAATCGCTTTTAAGCGGTAATACGGTCAGTGGGCCCAATTCGGCCGCCACGGCCGCGATGTCGCTGCTAGGAGGGCCGGGTTGGTCGACGAAAGCGGTGCGTCGATAGAACTCCAGCTCACGGATGGACTCGTGGATGTCGGCCAGCGCGCGGTGAGTCAGGCCCTTGTCCGGCTGGCCGAAGTAAATGCGGGGGTACCAACGCCTGCACAGCTCCTTGACGGAGCTGACGTCGATCATGCGGTAGTGCAGGAAGTCGTCGAGGGAAGGCATGTCGCGAGCGATGAATCCGCGGTCTGTGGCGATGGAGTTCCCCGCGAGGGGCGCGGTCTTGGCCTGCTTGACATGGGTGCGGATGTAGTCGAGCACCATCGCCTCCGCGGTGGTCACGTCGATGGCCGAGGCCCGTGCCTCGTTGATCAATCCAGAGCGGGTATGCATCTCTGTGACCACGTCGATCATCCCGCCCAGCGCGTCGTCGTCGGCATGGATCACCACGTCGAGCCCATCGCCGAGAATGTTCAGCTCGCCGTCGGTGACCAGAACCGCGATTTCGATGAGGCGGTCCGAGCGAAGGTCCAGTCCGGTCATTTCACAGTCGATCCACACCAGTTCGTCGTGCACAGCGCTCAACATTAGGGCTACGCCGGTGGCGTGACGTGCCCGGCCACCCATCGTGGCGCCCGCAGCCAAGTAGTGTCGTGATTCCGGCACCTGCAGACAACGGCGAGAGGATCCCTAGTCGTGACCA
The DNA here is from genome assembly GCA_963846905.1 of uncultured Actinomycetota bacterium. GTDB lineage: Bacteria > Actinomycetota > Actinomycetes > Mycobacteriales > Mycobacteriaceae > Mycobacterium. The sequence continues at coordinate 81,571 of CAWJYB010000005.1, read as the reverse complement.
CAGAATCCAACGGATCAATCCCTGCGCAGAGGATCGCGGCCGGCTACGCCGTCGCTGGGCAGGCGATGCAGCTCGGCTCCGTGGTGGTCGGCAGTGCGGTCGATCCGACCGCGCGGATTCGCATCCCGTTGGCGACGCTGAACCGGCACGGCCTGGTGGCCGGGGCCACCGGCACCGGCAAGACCAAGACACTGCAGGTGATGGCCGAGCAGTTGTCGGCAGCCGGAGTTCCGGTGGTGATGGCCGACGTCAAAGGCGACCTGTCGGGACTGTCGCGTCCCGGCGAGGGCGGTGACAAAGTGACGCAGCGGGCCAAAGACACCAGCGACGACTGGATCGCGACAGCTTTTCCGGTCGAGTTCCTTTCGCTGGGTACCACGGGCAGCGGTGTTCCGATCCGCGCCACCATTTCCAGCTTCGGACCCATCTTGTTGTCGAAAGTGCTCGGTCTTAACGCTACTCAGGAGTCGACGCTGGGACTGATCTTTCACTGGGCCGACAAGAAAGGTCTGCCGCTGCTGGACTTGAAGGATCTGCAGGCGGTGATCAAATACCTGACCGGTGACCAGGGCAAGCCGGAGCTCAAGGAGCTGGGCGGGGTGTCGTCGACGACAGCGGGTGTGATCCTGCGCGCATTGGTCAACTTGGAATCCGACGGCGGCGACACGTTCTTCGGGGAACCCGAACTCAAACCCGATGACCTCATGCGTCTCGATGGTCAGGGCCGCGGCGTCATCAGCCTGTTGGAGGTCGGCGATCAGGCCGCGCACCCGGTGATGTTCTCGACATTTTTGATGTGGATCCTGGCCGACCTGTTCACCTTTCTGCCCGAAGTCGGTGACGTCGACAAGCCGAAGTTGGTGTTCTTCTTCGACGAGGCACATCTGCTGTTCAGCGATGCCTCCAAGGCATTTCTCGAGCAGGTCGAGCAAACGGTCAAGCTGATTCGCTCCAAGGGCGTGGGCGTGTTCTTCTGCACGCAGCTGCCCACCGACTTACCCAACGACGTGCTGTCGCAGCTGGGTGCGCGGGTCCAGCACGCCTTACGGGCGTTCACGCCCGACGACCAGAAGGCGTTGTCCAAGACCGTGCGCACATACCCCAGGACCGACGTCTACGACCTCGAGTCGGCGCTGACGTCGCTGGGGATCGGCGAGGCGATCGTTACCGTCTTGTCTGAGCAGGGCGCGCCCACTCCGGTGGCCTGGACCCGGTTGTGCCCGCCGCGATCCCTGATGGGTGCCATCGGCAATGACGCGATCGTCGCGGCCGCCAAAGCCAGCCCGCTGCAGGCGGAATACGGCCAGAGCGTGGACCGCGACTCGGCCTACGAGCGACTCGCCGCCAAGCTGGCCCCATCCTGTCGCGGAGGCGGCCCCGGCACCCTCACCCGACGCGCCCGTCGGAGCTCCGAAGCTGCCCCCGGTGCCGGCGCCGGCCGAATCATCGCAACCCGGGTTCATGGACAAGATGATAGGAAGCCCGGCTTTCAAGAGCGCCATGCGCTCAGCCGGCACGGTGCTCGGTCGTGAGATCACCCGCAGCATCTTTGGGACCGCCCGGCGTCGGCGCTGACGCCAGGCAGGTATCAGGCGCCTGGCAGGTATCAGTCGCTGCCGAGCTTTTTGTAGACGGCTCCGACGACGGGCGCCACCACCGCTCGTGGCGCGTACCCGCTTGCCACCGACATCGCCTTGGACGTCAATCCGGGCACGATGCGCATCTTGTTGTGCTCCAAGGCATCCAGCGACACCTTCGCGGTGTGCTCGGCAGAGATCCACAGAAATTCGGGGATGAGCTTGTCCACCAGCGAGGCATCGGCGGGGTCGGGCATCTCGGTGCGGACGGGGCCCGGTGCCAGCAGCGTCACGTGGACGCCGTTCTTCTTCAGCTCGCCGCGCAGCGATTCGGAGAACGTGTTGGCGAATGCCTTGCTGGCCGCGTAGGTGGCGTTGTTCGGGATCGGCGAGTTTCCCGCCACCGACCCGGAGATCAGGATGCCGCCCGCACCGCGTTCGATCATGCCGGGCAGCACCGCCAGCGTCAGGTCGTGCACGGCGACGACGTTGAGCTGCACCTGACTTTTCTCAGCATCCGGATCGAGCGCGGAAACCGGCCCGAACGTCGCGGTGCCGGCATTGTTGCACAGGATCGAGATGTTGCGCCCGGCGAGTTCGTCGGCAAGGGCGGCGCGGGCGGTCGCGTCCGTCAAGTCGACCGGGCGCACCTCGACCTCCACTCCGTACCGACCCGCGATCGTGGTGGCGACGTCGCGCAACACATCCTCACGACGGGCGGTGATGATCAGGTGGTGGCCGCGGGCGGCGAGTTCGGTGGCGAGCGCCTCGCCGATTCCTTGTGAGCTGCCGGTGACGACGGCGCGCGCGTCCCGACTGGGAAGGGGTACAGGCATGCCGTCATGGTAGACACACCGTCCTCGCTAAAGTGCCGGGCATGACCGCCGCGGCGTCGAGACTGGGCCGACCGCCCATGTCCCGGATCGTTGCGTGGGCATTGTGGGACTGCGGCTCCACCGGGCTGTCGGCGATCGTGGTCACCTTCGTCTTCTCCGTCTACCTGACGGAAGCCGTCGGCATCGACATCTCCGGCGGTACATCGCCGGCGAGTTGGCTGGGCCGTGCTCTGGCGGTCGCGGGGGTGATGGTCGCCATGCTTGCCCCTGTGATCGGAGTATGGGTCCAAGGCCCGCGTCGGCAAGGCGGAGCGCTGATCTTGTTCACGGCGGCCGCTGTACTGCTGACTTGTGCGATGAGTGCGATACGCGCCGATCCGGCGTACCTTTTCGCCGGCCTCGGTCTGCTGGCCGCGACCGCGGCGTGCATGGAGTTGGCGAGTGTTCCCTACAACGCCCTGCTGCGCGGGCTCTCGACTCCGCTGACGGTGGGCCGCGTCTCGGGGTGGGGCTGGGCTGCGGGCTATGTGGGCAGCGTGGTGTTGCTGTTGACCGTGTACGCCGGGTTCATGTCCGGTTCGGGCTCCACCCGAGGGCATCTCGGCCTCTCGGCGGACGATGGATTCAACGTCCGTGCTGCGATGCTGCTGGCAGCCGGGTGGCTCGCGCTGTTCTCGCTTCCGCTGTTGGTGGGCGCACACCGCTTCCCGATCAACGGGGATGTTCCGCCGGACCGGCTGGGATTTGGCGCTGCTTACAAGAAGGTGTGGGCCGATCTGCGCACCGAGTGGCGCCGTGACCGCAATCTCGTTTTCTACCTGCTGGCGAGCGCGATCTTCCGGGACGGTCTGGCAGGGGTCTTCGCGTTCGGGGCTGTTCTCGGCGTGAACGTCTATGGCGTGTCTGAGGCCGATGTTTTGCTTTTCGGGGTGGCCGCCGGTGCGGTCGCCGCAGTGGGAGCGGTGTTGGGCGGCCATATCGATGATGTGATCGGTCCCAAGCCGGTCATCGTCGGATCGCTTACGGCCATGATCGCCGTGGGCGTCATCCTGCTTGTTTTGTCGGGACAGTCCGCCTTTTGGGTGTGTGGGCTGTTGTTGTGCCTGTTCATCGGGCCCACCCAATCATCGGCCCGCACAATGCTCCTGGGGATGTGCGGTGACGGGAGGGAAGCGGTGGCGTTCGGTCTCTACGCGATGACCGGCCGGGCGGTGTCTTTCCTGGCGCCGGCGCTGTTCGCCATGTTCGTCGACACATTCCACAACGATCGTGCCGGATTGGCCGGAATCTGCGTTGTGCTGGGCGCCGGTCTGCTGGCGATGTTGGGCGTCCGTTCACCCCGACGGACGACGTCGCAGGGTTAGCCGCCCAGTGACGAACAGATGGTGAGGCCGCTGCCCGTTCGCTGCCGCGTCACCGCGCCGTTGAGGGCGATGCTGCAGCTGATCTCCCGGCCCACGTTGATCACTGTCACGCTGGCCGCCCGGGAGGTGGACGCCGACAGGGCAACTTGACGGCTCCACGGAAGGACCACGTTGAACTCCATCTGCAGCAAGCCGCCCGTGTCGACATAGGTGATGCTGATGGCGCGGCCCGGTCCGGTGACGCTGTAGACGACAGTTTCGGTGGCGGCGGATTCCGTGGTTGGCGGTACCGCCGGGATCGGAGGAGGCACGGTTGTCGTGGTGGGCTCCGTCGTGGTGGGCCGGGTCTTGCGGGGTGTCGTCGGCGTCCACGCCGGGGTCCGCCCGGTCGTCGGTAACGGAACGGGCGGGCTTGATTCCGGCATCGGGGGCAGCGGCGCCACCAGGGTGTCGTCGCGCGACGATCCGTTGGCGATCACCAGGGCCAACGCCAAGCATATGACCAGGACTACGGCACCTCCGGCCACCAGCCACAGCCAGCGGGGTGATTTCGGTTCCGGCGGTGGAGATTCCGCCGGTGGCGGCCCCGGTTGCGGGTATCGGGATAGCGGGTACTGGGTTTGCGTCCAGTAGGGCGGCAACGGCTCGGTGGGGCCTTGGGTGGTCGGCGGGGTATAGCTGGGATAGCTGTAGTAGTTGCCGTAGGCAGGGTCGACGCCGGGGTATTGATAGTCCGGCGCCTCGGTCGGTTGAGCCCAATGCGACCGGTTCGGATCGTACTCACCGGGACGACGTGGATCGCTCATATCCACCTCATGCCCTGCAGGCTACCTGCGGATGGTCAGAGCCGGTCAACTCCGGGCTCAAACGACGGTTTGCGCCGACTGAACAGCGGTTACGGGGGGGACGTCAATCATGCGCGGCGCACCTGCGCCACTTCATCTGCGCAGACATCCGCGCCGACTCGGGGGCAGGAATGGTCGGTGGCGGGCATTCAGCGGTCGGCTTGAAACCTGTTTGAGACCACCCGTGTCGGGGTAGCCTGTGTCCGCCAGCTGGTGCGATGCGAAATGGAGGCTCGGAAATGCGTGTGGGAGGTGCTATCGGTGCAGTCGTCATGGTGTGGCTCCTCATCGGAGTCGTCGCGTGTTTTCAGCGTGGCTACTTTGACACCGCCCAGGCGAATTGCGCTACTGCGGGAACCATCGCCCTGACCGTTTTAGCCGGACCGCTGAATTATGCAGGGGCAAACCCGGTAGTTCTCGACTGCCGCCTGCCGCAACCCAGTCCGTAGTCAATAAGTCAATCACATCGAATAGGAGTTATCATGATCGCCTTAGGAGCGGTCCTGCTCATTCTCGGCTTCGTCCTCAAGGTCAACATATTGTGGACTTTGGGTGTGATCCTGCTGGTGATCGGCGCGGTCTTCTGGATTATGGGCTCCGTCGGGCGCCCCGTCGCCGGCCGTCGGTACTGGTACTGAACAAGGTCGTCAGCGTGACGGAGTGAGGGCCGCTACCGTCATCGCTTGGAGGATCGACCGTGCGCGCGAGTCGGCTGGGTTCCCCTTGGCGGGTTTGGTGCTGTATGGCGTCGAATTCATGAGTCCGAATGCCGCGTGCGCCCTCAACCGCGCGTCGAACTCGTCAAGGTCGCGGTTGACCCCGCGGAGGACGTCCACCCAAATCTCGACGTACTGCCGCTGATTTTTGCGCACTTTTCTCAGCGCCGCCGGTGGCAGGTGAATGAGGTCGCGGTCCTGTATTCGTATCAGTTCGGACTCGCCCAGGGCGAAGTCGACGTGGAGTTCGATCAGGCCGTGCAGCGTGGCATTCGGATGGTCGGTATCGCCCACCACTTGTCGCGCGCCGGCGAGTAGCCGGGTGCTTATTTCGACCAGCAGTTCCACCAGCAGGGCTTCTTTGTTGGCGAAGTGACGATAAATTGCCGGTCCGGTGACGTCGGCGGCCCGGCCGATGTCCTCCAGTCGCACGGCCAGGAAGCCACGCTCGGCAAAGAGCCTCTTCGCCGAGCGCAGCAGTAGGGACCTGCGAACGGACTTGAGCTGTCGCGGCGACGTTTGCGCGGCGTCGTCGTGCTCAGGGGAGAAATGGACGGACATCGCAGCCCTCCCGCGGATTCTGGACAGCTATGTTAATCGTGATTAACGTAGCATGAGTTGGTTGTCATTTACCCAATGGGCGGCATCGATGACATTCGGGACGTCGAATCGCGACGAGCATCTGGCGCTGGTGGCTGAGCTGCGGGCCAAGCTCGCCGCCGCCGCGCTCGGAGGGCCCGAACGTACGCGCCTGCGCCATGTGGCGAGGGGAAAGCTGCTGCCGCGCGACCGTGTCGACAAGCTGCTCGACCCGGGGAGTCCGCTGCTGGAGATCGCGCCCCTTGCCGCCGATGGAATGTACGACGACGAATGCCCAGGGGCAGGCATCATCGCGGGAATCGGTCGGGTATCGGGCCGTCAGTGCGTGATCGTGGCCAATGATGCGACCGTCAAAGGCGGTACCTACTACCCGGTGACTGTCAAGAAGCATTTGAGGGCGCAGGAGATTGCGGAGCAGAACCGACTGCCGTGCATCTACCTCGTCGATTCTGGTGGCGCGTTCCTGCCGCGCCAGGACGAGGTGTTCCCCGACCGTGAGCACTTTGGACGTATCTTCTACAACCAGGCGACGTTGAGCGCCAAGGGCATCCCACAGATAGCCGCTGTCCTCGGTTCCTGCACTGCCGGAGGCGCCTACGTTCCGGCCATGAGCGACGAAGCCGTCATTGTTCGCAACCAGGGCACGATCTTCCTGGGTGGGCCACCGTTGGTGAAGGCGGCGACCGGGGAGGTGGTCACGGCTGAGGAACTCGGCGGCGGCGACTTGCACGCAAAGGTGTCCGGTGTTGCCGACCATCTCGCTCACGACGATCGCGACGCGCTGCGCATCGTGCGGCGCATTGTCGCGTCACTGGGACCGGTTTCGCCCTGCCCCTGGGACATAGCAGTCGCCGTGGCGGCTCATGCCGACCAGTCGGAGTTGTACGACGTGGTGCCCGTCGATCCGCGGGTGGCTTACGACGTGCATGAGGTCATCACACGCATCGTCGACGGCGCGGAGTTCGCTGAATTCAAGGCCGAGTACGGCACCACGCTGGTCACCGGATTCGCTCGCATCCACGGTCATCCCGTGGGAATCGTGGCCAACAACGGAGTGCTGTTCGGCGAATCGGCGCTCAAGGGAGCGCATTTCATAGAACTGTGCGACAAACGGGTAGTGCCGTTGGTCTTCCTGCAGAACATCACCGGTTTCATGGTCGGCCGTGATTACGAGGCCGGTGGCATCGCCAAACACGGCTCGAAGATGGTGACGGCGGTGGCGTGCGCCCGCGTGCCCAAGCTCACCGTGCTGATCGGCGGCTCCTACGGTGCGGGCAACTACTCGATGTGCGGGCGGGCGTATTCGCCTCGCTTCCTGTGGATGTGGCCGAACGCGCGGATCTCGGTGATGGGCGGCGAGCAGGCCGCTTCGGTGCTTGCCGCGGTGCGCGGCGAGATGACGTCACAGGAAGCGGAGGCATTCAAGGCGCCGATCCGGGCGCAATACGAGCACCAGGGCAATCCGTATTATTCGACGGCGCGGCTCTGGGATGACGGCGTAATCGATCCCGCTGAAACCAGAACTGTTCTGGGACTGGCGCTTTCGGTGGTCGGCAATGCGCCGGTGGAGCCGGTTTCATATGGCGTGTTCCGGATGTGAGATGCCGATGAGCCTGAAGCATTTCGAAACGGTGCTGATCGCCAACCGTGGCGAGATCGCCGTCCGGGTGATCCGGACGCTGCGGCGCATGGGTATTCGGTCCGTTGCCGTCTACAGCGAGGCCGATGCGACGGCCCGCCACGTCGTGGAGGCCGATACTGCGATTCTGCTGGGGCCGCCCCCGGCCCGACAAAGTTACCTGAACGTCGCCGCGGTGGTCGGCGCCGCGGTGCGCACCGGAGCGCAGGCGGTCCACCCGGGCTACGGGTTCCTTTCCGAGAACGCTGAATTCGCTTCTGCCCTGGCTGATGCCGGCGTCGTGTTCATCGGCCCGTCTGCCGCTGCGATTGCCATCATGGGAGACAAGATCACGGCGAAAGACACGGTTTCCCGGTTCGGGGTCCCCGTGGTCCCCGGCGTAGCGCGGCCCGGCATGACCGACGCGGAATTGATCGCGGCCGCCGGTGACATCGGCTATCCCGTGTTGGTCAAACCGTCGGCGGGTGGAGGAGGCAAAGGGATGCGGGTGGTCGGTGCGGCCGCCGATCTGCCTACGGCACTGGCGAGTGCCCGCCGGGAATCGGCCGCGGCCTTCGGTGACGGCACCCTGTTCCTGGAGCGGTTCGTGTCGGTTCCCAGGCACATCGAGGTACAGGTGCTGGCCGATCGCCATGGCAATGTCATTCACCTCGGCGATCGTGAGTGCAGCCTGCAGCGACGCCACCAGAAGGTCTTCGAGGAGGCTCCGTCCCCACTGCTGGACGCAGAGACCCGGGCCCGCATCGGTGCCGCCGCCTGCGATACCGCCCGCAGCGTTGCCTACGTGGGCGCGGGTACGGTCGAGTTCATTGTCTCCGCCGAGAGCCCGGAGCAGTTTTTCTTCATGGAGATGAACACCCGACTGCAGGTCGAACACCCCGTCACCGAAATGGTCACCGGGTGGGATCTCGTCGAGTGGCAAGTCCGCGTCGCGGCGGGCGAGAAACTGCCCGTCGGTCAGGGCGATATCAGGATGACCGGACATGCCATCGAGGCCCGGATCTACGCCGAGGATCCCGCGCTGGGATTCCTGCCGACCGGTGGTCGGGTATTGGCCGTCAACGAGCCGAAATGGCCTGGGATTCGGGTAGATTCGGGCGTGTCCGCCGGTACCGTGGTGGGGAGCCAATACGATCCGATGCTGGCCAAAGTCATCGCCCACGGTGCCGACCGGGCGGCAGCGCTGCGGGGCCTCGATCGCGCTCTGGCCCAGACCGCGGTGCTTGGTGTCCACACTAATGTTGATTTCCTGCGCTTCGTACTGGCCGATCCCGACGTACGCGAAGGCTGGCTGGACACCGGCCTGTTGGATCGCCGGGTGGGCGACTACCGGGCGCTCGGCGCGGGTGACGACGAATTCGTCGCGGCCGCGGCATTCCGATGGCTGCAGCGTTGGGAAGGCTCTACCGACGATCTGTGGACCAAGCCCACCGGCTGGCGGGTGGGGTCCCCGGCGGGAACGCTGATTCGCCTGCGCTCCGGCGAACGCACCGACCACGTGCGCATCATCGGCGCGCCTGCGGCGGCGACAGTTGTCGTCGAGCATGGCGAAAGTTATTCGCTGACAGCCTCTCTGGGCGGCGACCGGCTGGCCGTCACGCTTGATGGGCAGCGCTGCGAATACCGTGTCGCAGCCGCGGATCACCAGATCTGGCTGGCCGGTCCCCACAGAGTTGCAGTGCTGGAAGAGGTGCATGAGGCTCCGGTGCGTTCCGAGGACGAGCACAGCGGTGACGCGGCTTTGGTTAGCCCCATGCCGGGTACGGTCGTCGCCGTCAACGTCGAGACAGGCTCCCCAGTGGTGGCAGGGGAGGTTGTTGTCGTCGTCGGGGCGATGAAGATGGAGCACGCGCTCACCTCACCGGTCGAGGGGGTGGTCGAGGTTTTCGTCGCGGTGGAAGATCAGGTCAAGGTGGGCCAGACGTTGGCGCGCGTCGAGGCGACACCACGACAGCATGAAAGGGGTGGCGACGGCGGATGACTGAATATTTGTCGACGGGGAGTCTTCCCGACGAGTACACCCAGTTGACCAAGACTGTCCGCGATTTCGCGCAAGGTGTCGTCGCACCGGTATCTGCCAAGCATGATACGGAGCACAGCTTCCCCTACGAGGTGGTGGCCGGGATGGCCGAGATGGGCCTGTTCGGGCTGCCGTTCCCCGAAGAATACGGCGGGATGGGCGGTGACTACTTCGCCCTGTGCCTGGCGCTCGAAGAACTCGGCAAAGTGGACCAGAGCGTCGCGATCACGCTGGAGGCCGGCGTTTCGCTGGGTGCGATGCCGGTCTACCGGTTCGGCAATGAGGATCAGAAGCGGGAGTGGCTTCCCCTGTTGACCAGCGGCAAGGCCCTGGGGGCGTTCGGTCTCACCGAGGCCGGCGGCGGCACCGACGCGGGTGCGACGAGAACCACGGCGCAACTTGATGACGGGCACTGGGTCATCAACGGGTCCAAGCAGTTCATCACGAACTCAGGCACTCAGATCACCCGACTGGTCACGGTCACCGCTGTCACCGGCACGCGCGAGATCAGCTCCATATTGGTGCCGGTCCCCGCCGTAGGCTTCATCGTGCAACCCGCCTACGACAAGGTGGGCTGGAATGCATCGGACACCCATCCGCTGAGCTTCGACGACGTACGCGTGCCGAAGGAGAACCTGTTGGGAGAGCGCGGCCGAGGCTACGCCAACTTCCTGCGCATTCTCGATGAGGGCCGCATCGCGATCGCCGCGCTCTCGGTCGGCGCCGCGCAAGGCTGCGTGGACGAATCGGTCAAGTACGCCGGGCAGCGTTCGGCTTTCGGCCGGCCCATCGCGCGATACCAGGCCATCGAGTTCAAGCTCGCGCGTATGGAGGCCCGAGCTCAAGCTGCCCGCACCGCCTACTACGACGCCGCGGCGCTGATGCTGGCCGGTAAGCCGTTCAAGAAGCAGGCCGCGGTCGCCAAGCTGGTGGCCGGCGAAGCGGCGATGGACAACGCTCGCGACGCCACCCAGATCCACGGCGGCTACGGTTTCATGAACGAGTATGTGGTGGCACGTCATTACCGCGATAGCAAGATCCTCGAAATCGGTGAGGGCACAACGGAAGTGCAGCTGATGATCATCGCCCGGCAGATGGGTCTTTCCTGAGCGATCAGGTCCCGGTACCGGGTGCGTTCGCTCGCATAATGGTGTTGCGCCTGTGCTGCGGCGAGCCGAGAGGATCGTGCAGCTCGAAACTCTGCTGCACGGTGCTGGGTGTTTGCTGATTTCTGTATCGCGACTTAAATTCCGGGAAGTACGCTGGCCTTCCCGCGTTATCGTGAATCCGATGATAAGCGTGATTGGGTGCCGTAAACATTTGCTGAAACCCGACAGAATTGACAGCTGGTCCGCATGGTTGGCGCCTGTGACGCGCAACCGCATCCACCGATTCATGTGAATTTACACGTGCAATTACGGTCGATCACGGCGGATCGGCGACGCTCGGGGGGACATGGTGGGCCCATTCCGCTGCTCCATTTTCAACAATCGACAAAAATTTGCTGCGGTTATTTGCCTTCGATCGCACGTGGATGTACGGTTGCTCGCAATGTTGCGGGGTGGTGGTCTACCATGGTGGTTGTACAGTTCAGCAGCTGAAGATTGCCGCGCTGTTCAGGGCTGGGAGGGGTGAGATGACGCGGGCACCCGCGACGCCGTCGGTTGACCTCGACCCGGTGCAACTCGTCGGTCCGGATGGGTCAGCAACCACGGAGGACCGCTACAGCCGTGAGCTGCCCGCGGAAACCCTGTGCTGGCTCTACGAGATGATGGTCGTGACGCGCGAAGTCGACGAGGAGTTCGTGAACCTCCAGCGGCAGGGCGAGCTTGCGCTGTTCCCTTCCTGCCGTGGACAGGAGGCGGCGCAGGTCGGCGCCGCGGCCTGCCTGCGCAAGACCGACTGGTTATTCCCGCAGTACCGTGAGCTCGGCGCGTTCCTCGTGCGGGGCATACCACCTGCCAACATAGGGGCGGTGTGGCGCGGGACCTGGCACGGCGGGCTCGATTTCACGGCCAAGCACTGCGCCCCGATCGCGATCCCGATCGGTACTCAAGCGCTACACGCTGTCGGTGCCGCGATGGCGGCACAGCGGCTCGGCGAGGATTCGGTAACCGTCGCGTTCTTTGGCGACGGTGCCACCAGTGAGGGCGACGTGCACGAGGCAATGAACTTCGCATCGGTGTTCGTCGCCCCGTGCGTCTTCTATGTGCAAAACAACCAGTGGGCCATCTCCGTGCCGGTGGAACGCCAGACAGCCGCATTGTCGATCGCGCACAAAGCGATCGCCTACGGGATGCCCGGAATCCGGGTGGACGGCAACGACCCGTTGGCCTGCTACGCCGTGATGTCCGAGGCCGCCGATCGCGCCCGAAGCGGTGGTGGCCCGACACTCGTGGAGGCGGTCACCTATCGGATGGGCCCGCATACCACCTCCGACGATCCGACGCGGTACCGATCCCAAGCGGAACTCGACAGGTGGACAGCGCTCGATCCGATCCCGCGCTACCGGGAGTACCTACGGGGACTCGACTTATTGTCACAACGTCTCGAGGACCGCGTCGCTGCACACGCCAAGCGACTGCGCGCCGAGTTGCGAGACGGGGTGTTCGATGCTCCGGACTTCGACATCGACGAAGTTTTCAAGACCGTCTACTCCGAGATGACACCGGGACTGGAGGCGCAGCGTCTTCAGCTGCGAGCAGAGCTTGAAAGGGACGCGTCAGATGACACAGATCGCTGACCCCCCCATCACGCGACTACCGCTCTACGAGCAGCCGCGCCCGGCTTCTATGACCATGGTGGCCGCCATCAACCGCGCTTTGCATGACGCGATGGCCCTCGATGAGCGTGTACTGGTTTTCGGCGAGGACGTCTCCACCCAAGGCGGCGTCTTCCGGGTGACCGACGGATTGGCCCGGGCATTCGGTGAAGAAAGGTGTTTCGACACACCGCTGGCCGAATCGGCTCTGATCGGCATCTCGGTCGGGCTGGCGCTGCGTGGATTTGTCCCGGTGCCCGAGATTCAGTTTGACGGCTTTTCCTATCCCGCGTTCGACCAGATCGTCAGCCACTTGGCGAAATACCACACCCGGACCCGCGGCCAGGTGAAAATGCAGGTGACGGTTCGCATTCCGTCATTCGGCGGCATCGGAGCCGTCGAGCATCACTCCGAGTCGACCGAAGCTTACTGGGCGCATACCGCTGGCCTGAAAGTGGTTGTGCCCGCTACGCCGTCCGATGGTTACTGGCTGCTTCGTCACGCGATCTCGTGCCCCGATCCGGTGATCTTCCTCGAACCGAAGCGTCGGTACTGGGGCCGCGAGATGGTCGATACGGCCACCCCAGGGCCGCCGATCGGGCAGGCGGCGGTCCGGCGCGCCGGAACCGACGTCACCGTGCTGACCTACGGCGGCTTGGTCGGCACCGCACTGTCCGCGGCGGAAACGGCTGAGCAGCTTCATGGTTGGAGTCTCGAGGTGGTGGACCTCCGTTCGTTGACACCTCTGGATTTCGACACGGTCGCGCAGTCGATCCGCAAGACCGGGCGCTGCGTCGTGCTGCACGAGGGGCCGCGCAGTCTCGGTTATGGTGCAGGATTGGCGGCGCGCATACAAGAGGAAATGTTCTACGACTTGGAAGCACCGGTGTTGCGGGCCTGCGGGTTTGACACGCCATATCCACCGGCGCGACTGGAGAAGCTGTGGCTTCCGGGTCCTGACCGTCTTCTGGACTGTGTCGAGCGGGCCTTGGGGATGCCGTGAAGGATTTTCTGGTTCCGGATCTGGGGGAGGGACTCGAGGACGCGACCCTGTCGGGGTGGAGCGTGGCGGTCGATGACGTCGTCGAGCTGAACCAGACGTTGTGCACCGTGGAGACCGCGAAGGCGGAAGTCGAGATTCCCAGCCCCTATGCCGGACGGATCGTTGAACTTGGCGGCGACGTGGGTGACGTGCTTCCTGTCGGGTCACTATTGGTTCGCATCGACACGGGTGCGGCGAAGACCAACGGTGCCGTGCGGACTCCGGTGCTGGTGGGGTACGGGACCGACGCAGAATTCGATACCAGCCGACGATCATCGCCGGTGGCGAAGTCCGAGGAGCCGCAGGTTGATCGGGGTCCGCGCGTACGGGCCAAGCCTCAGGTACGCAAGCTGGCGGCTGAGCTGGGGGTGAACATCGAGGAACTCCATCCCGGCTCCGACGGCCTGATAGCGCGGGAGGCGGTGCTGGCGGCGGCTGGCGCCGACAACGAAGGCCGGCCCGGGCGGGCATATGACATTGTTTCGGTGCGCGGCGTGCATGCAGAAATGGCCAAGCGTATGACGTTGTCGCGCAGCATGATTCCCGATACCCATGCCGGGGTGGAGGTCGACGGCACCCGCCTGCTGGAATTGCGGGAGGTGCTCGGTATCACCCCGTTTGCGCTGACGATGCGGCTTCTGGTGCTTGCGCTGACCCACCACCGGATCTTCAATTCCACTTGGGTGGACGGGCCGGATGGCCCACAGGTGCATTCCCATCACGGCGTGCATCTGGGGGTAGCCGTGGCGAGCCCGCGGGGTCTTTTGGTGCCGGTGGTGCGCGACGCCCAGGCCATGACCACCCGCGAGATGGCCGACGTGCTCTCCCGCATCATCGAGCAGGGGCGTGCCGGCTCGCTGCGGCCCGGGGACATGCAGGGCTCGACATTCACAGTGTCGAACTTCGGCGCGCTCGGCCTCGATGAAGGTGTCCCGATCATCAACTACCCGGAATCGGCGATTCTCGGTATGGGAGCGCTGCGTCCGCGTGCCGTTGCTATCGACGGCGCGGTGGCGGTACGGCCGACAATGATGCTCACCTGTGCGTTCGATCATCGGGTGGCCGATGGTGCGCAGGTGGCCGCATTCCTTGGTGAATTGAAGGGTTTCATCGAGGCGCCGGAAACCGCGCTGCTCGACTTGTAGTCAGCGTCGCTGTGCGGCGGCGAGGCGCTGTTGGAACTCCGGCGAGCGGATCGACATTGCCTGCGGACCCAGTTCGATCCGCATCGCGGCATGGTGCAGGTCGGTGTCGACGGAGCCTGGGAGTCCAGTGGCGCGCATGCTGGCTTTGGTGGCCAGCACGACCTCCCGGGGAGCATTGGCCGGTCCTGCGGCCAGCTCCATCGCCGCCGCCAACGCGTCGTCGGCCTTGATGAGCGCCAAGCCGTGGGTGACCGCGTCGTCGGCGTCGAATCGCATCCCGAACAGCAGTGCGGCGCGGGCGACTTGCGGGCCGACACCCCGTTGCAACATCCAGGTTGCGCCGCCTCCGGGGTGAAGGCCCAGCTTCTGGAACCGTGGGTCGAACAGGGCGTTGGGACCCGCGATCCGCACATCGGCGGCAAGAGCGAGGTTGAGTCCGGCACCGACAGCGGCGCCATTGACCGCCGCGATCGTTGGCAGAGTGCAGTTGGCCACGGCCATGAAGCCGTCGTAAATCCGCAGCAGCCCTTCTTCGGCCGCCGCACCAAGCGCGCTGAGATCGGCGCCCGCGCAGAAGGCCTTGCCCGCGCCTGTGATAACCACCGCGTGCACCTCGGGGTCGGCTTCTGCGCGGGCAACCGCGGTTCGCAGTTGTGCCGACATGGCATCGGTGACGGCGTTGCGCCGGTCCGGATCATTGACGGTGATCAGTGCGACCCGATCGGTGACAGCAGAAAGCACCAGGGCGGAATTCATGAGGGAACGCTACCCCGTTGGCCCGCCAGCGCTGGGCCACTACTTGGGGCCGTATGGCCGCCTCAGGTTCTGAGCTAACTGGCTTGCGGATCGATTAAAACTTGGCGAGCGAATCGTCATAACAAACTGCCGCCCTGCTTGTGCTGAACCTTGCCCGCCGCCGCGATGTCGTCACGCAGCAGCACAGGCTGTGCGCTCACCGCCGCGTGGGCGAATCAGGCGAAGCGCGGCAGCGAACGTCGAATCCGAAATGGACACCGGTGGCGAAGCGGGAACTGTGGAAGCACAACTCAACGCATCGCCGCGAAGAAGGCCCGCATATCGTCGACGAAGGACTCGGGTTGCTCGAACGCGGCGAAGTGGCCTCCGCGGGGCATACTCGTCCAGCGGGTTATGTTGTAGCGCGATTCGCACCAGTGCCGCGGCGTGGGAAACATCTCCTTGGGATAGGCCGCCACGCCGGTAGGCACCTCGACCCGGCCCCAGGTCGCCAAAGAGCCGAAGCTTTCCCAATACATTCGCGCCGACGATGCCGCTGATCCGGTGAGCCAGTAGAGCATCACGTTGTCGAGAATTTCATCGCGCGACAACACGTTCTCGAGGTGCCCGTCGCAGTCCGTCCACGACCAGAACTTTTCGACGATCCACGCCAACTGGCCGGCCGGTGAATCGGTGAGCCCGTAGCCGACGGTCTGTGGGCGGGTGGACTGCTGTTTGGAATAGCCCGAATCCCATCGTCTGTAGTGGGCTATGGCGTCAAGCGCGTGTTGCTCTTCGGTGGTGAAACTGCCTTGCGACGTTGGGAAACCGATCGGCATGTTGAGGTGGATCGCGGCGCAATGCCCGCCGTTGATCCCCATCACGGTCGTGACCGCTGCGCCCCAGTCGCCTCCCTGCGCGCCGTAGCGGTCATACCCCAGTCGGGTCATCAGCGTGTCCCACGCCACGGCGACCTTCTCCACGCCCCAGCCGGTACGGGTCGGTTTGCCCGAGAATCCGTATCCGGGCAGGGACGGGCACACCACGTGGAATGCGTCATCGGCGCGCCCACCGTGCGCAGTCGGGTTGGTCAGTGGCTCGACAACTTTGTGGAATTCGACTATTGAGCCGGGCCAGCCGTGTGTTATCACCAGCGGGAATGCATCGGCGTGAGGGGAGCGCTGGTGGATGAAATGTATTCCCAGGCCGTCGATCTCGGTGAGGAAGTGGTCGAATCGGTTGAGCGCGGCTTCGCGTGCGCGCCAATCGTATTCGTCGGCCCAATATTCGGTCAGTTCGCGCGTGTACGCAAGGGGGATACCCTGGCTCCAGTCGTCGACGCACTCGCGCTCGGGCCAGCGGGTGCGGTGCAGCCGGTCACGGAGGTCCATGAGTTCGTGGTCGGGGACGGCGATGCGAAACGGCTCGACAGCGGACATGACCCGAATGTAGCCGCGGGTCATTGCGTCGGGATGGTTAAGCCGTGCCCGAAGGGAGCCGAATTCAGGCGCGTTTCGCGAGCAGACGGGAGAAGGGCAGCAGCATCACGAAACTTACGATCAGTACGACGGTGATCATCACGACGACGTTTGGGCTGTTGAAGTTCTGAGACGCCACGACGAATGCAGCCGCGGCATTTCGCTGCGCCGTACCCAACGCCAAGACGTTGCGCGTGTTTGCCGCGGGCCCGCCCAGTAGCCAGCCGATTCCGCTGCAGATCAGGGTGAACACCACCGCGGCCAAAATGCCGAAGGTGCCGATCACTCCCACGACACTCTTGAAGTAGGCGGCGACAGTCAATACCACCACCAGGATCATGCCGACGTTCGACAGCCACCTAACCGGCGGCCGGAGGCGCTCGGCCGCTCGCGGCCGGCGGGCTCGAAGCGCCAGACCCACGCCTAACGGTACGAGCATCAGCACCACCAGCGACAACGCGATGCTCGCGGGGTTCACTGAGGTCCCACTGAGGAACAAGGGAATCACCAGCGGCAGGTAGCCCACGGTCACAACCATCAGGAGCACCATCAGGCCGACCGCGAAAGCCACATCGGACTTGGCGAACTCCGCGAGCTTGATGAGAAACGGCGCGCCGCCGGCAAGCCCGCACAAGAGCAAACCGGTACCGAGTGACTCGTCGAGATTCAGCGCCCGCCACAGCCCGAGGGCCGCCAGTGGCGCGAGGACGAAATTCGCGGCCAAGGACAGCGTGACCAGCCGGGCGTTCTTCAGCGGGGCCAGGATCTCATTGACCGCCAGGCTCAGCCCAACACCCAGCGTGCTCGACACGACAAAGACGACTACGGCGACGTCAGAACCCAAGACAAGGAGCTCGGTAACGTCCACTGGCTCAGCCTTTCCGCGCCGTGCTTCGCGTGAGTTGCGCGTCCCAACCTATTGGTAACAGCGCCGTTGCACTGGCATGTTGCCGCGATTTGCGTATGCCGGAAGGTCGAGGACTGCCAGAACGGTCTCTGCCCTGATCAGCTTCTGCCATCCAGTCACCACCATCGAGTCCTCTGGTGACGTGAGGCCGACACCGGCAGGGGTACAAGGAGATCGCGACGCTGGATGGGCCGAACGGTAGGTGGTATCGCTGTCTGGGATCGGCGATAACTCGTCACTGCCGGGGAGGATCAGTGGTGCTGGGTCTTCCTGAATGGCACGACATGCACGGTCGCAACGACTACCGCCCCGACGACCAGGCCGATGCAGGCCGATACTCCGGTGTTGACCAGCCACGCCGATACTCCGCCGACCGCTCCGGTGGCTTCGTGGACGACCTCCTCAAGGTGGTGCACCAGGTCGTAAAGTGCGTGCCAGCCGAGGTCGCGGGTCCCGACGAGCAGGATGTGCCCGCCCACCCAGAGCATCGCCACGGTGCCGATAGCCGACAGTGCCGCCAGCACTTTGGGCATCGCGGCGACCAGTGCTCGCCCGCCGCGTTGCACCGACGGGGAGCTGCGCTGGGCGAGGCCCAACCCGATGTCGTCCATCTTCACGATCAAGCCCACGACGCCGTAGACGGCAATGGTGATCACAATGGCGACGATGACAAGGATGATGAACCGCGCAAAAAACGGTTGATTGGCGACCTCGTTAAGGGCGATCACCATGATCTCGGCGGAGAGGATGAAGTCGGTTCGGATCGCGCTGGACACCGTGTGCTCTTCGGCATCGGCGCCGATGTCACCGACGGGGGCGGCGCGGTCGTCGTGGCCGCGGATCCGGTTCCACACCTTTTCGGCGCCTTCGAAGCACAAGTAGGTCGCTCCGAGCATGAGGATCGGCATCACCGACCAAGACGCGAACTGGCTGAGCAGTAGCGCTGCCGGCAGGATGAACAACAATTTGTTGCGCAGCGATCCCTTGGCGATGCGCTTGATGATCGGGAGTTCGCGGTGGGCGGCGATGCCCTGCACGTACTGCGGAGTCACCGCGGTGTCGTCGACAACGACACCGGCCGCCTTTGCGGTGGCCTTGCCCGCGGCAGCGCCGATGTCATCGACGGACGCTGCCGCTAGTTTCGCCAGCGTCGCGATGTCATCGAGGAGCGCGAAAAACCCGGAACTCATTGCTCACCGTCATGCTGGCAGGCTACCGGTTGACCAGTTGTTGCGCCGGTACCTGACGGAGATGCCCGGCGACGTATCCGGTCAAGGATCGGCGCTGCACGGCCGCTGGACGAAGGCGGATTGCAGTGGGTCATGGCGTGGCCGGGTAGAGCCGTAGTCCGCCGACGCGTAAGCAGATCGCGCTCTTGAAGTGTTCGCGGTTGCGGTAGCCGCGGGCCGCGACCTTGATCGCGTGGATGCGGGAGTTGAGGCCTTCGGCGCCGGTGTTGGTGATCGGGTATGCGAAGTAGGACAGCAGCCCCGCCCTCGTGGCGCTTCAACGTCTTGGCCGCGTCCGATGATAGGTTTGAGCCGGCTGTGGGTGGCCCAGAAGTACCAGCGTGTGAAGTATTTGGCACCCCAGGCCGCGGCGCTGGTAGGCCCAAAAGTGCCGCTGGCGCTTCCTTGATCCCCCTTTTGTCGGCCCTGGAGGATGGCCGGCACGCTGCCGTCGTCACCTACGTGCTGCGGGCAGCCGGGCGTCGTGGGTTTCGGCGCCTCAACCATCCCTGCCGGACGTGATCGTGGCCGAGCGCGCCGACGGCGATCCCGCGGAGGTGGTTGCGAAGTTCGGCGGCACCGTTATGCCGAGCTGGATCAGCCCCGGTTCAGCAGCTAGGTCAGCTACCTATAGCGATACCTGTCGGGAGCTAGTGCCCAGTCGCGCGTAGCCACGGCTCACGCCACCCCGGGTACCCGGAGAGCAGTTTGTCCGCGCCCGCAGGACCCCATGACCCCGGTGCGTAGGTCTCTACGGGAGGCGGCGCGTCGAGCAACGGCTGGACGATGCGCCAGGTCTCCTCGACGCCGTCCTCCCGGGCGAAGTGGCTGGGATCGCCGTGCAGCGCGTCGCTGAGCAGCCGCTCGTACGGTTCGGGCGTCTCGCCGAGCTCCTCGGAGAACACCAGAGACAGGTCCACCGTGCGCGTCGTCGGGGCCCCCGGCTTCTTCGCTTGGATCACCAGGTCGGTCCCCGGGCGCGGATCGATTCGCAGGATGAGTTCGTTGGGATCGGGCGCGTGCGGCGGAGAACGCCAGTTTGGGTGGTCGCTTGAAGATGACCCGCATCTCTGTGGCGCGCACCGCGAGGGACTTGCCTGCCCTGATGAAGAACGGCACGCCGGACCAGCGCCAGTTGTCGATCTCCAGCTTCAGCGCGACGAACGTCTCGGTCTGGGATCCGGACTTCACCCCCGGCACGTCCCGGTAGCCGTCGTACTGCCCGCGGACGTAATGCTTCGGGTCTGCGGGCGGGATGGCGCGGAACACCTCCACCCGCTTGTCGCGCTGTCCCTCGCCGCCAGGGGTGCTCGGCGGCTCGGCGGCCAACAGCCCGAGCAGCTGCATCAGGTGGTTCTGCACGACGTCGCGCAGCGCACCGACCGGATCGTAGAAGCTGCCGCGGTCCTCGACGCCGAAGTCCTCGGCCATGGTGATCTGGACGGCCTGGATCCGGTCCCGGTTCCAGAGCGGTTCCAGCACGGAGTTGGCGAACCGCAGGAACAGAATGTCCATCGCCGGTTCCTTACCCAGGAAATGGTCGATGCGGTAGATCTGGCACTCGTCGAGATGCTCGCGCAGTTCGGCGTTCAGCGCCCGGGCGGATTCCAAGTCGTGCCCGAACGGCTTCTCCACCACGGCCCGTGCCCGCGAGGTGAGGTTGGCCCGCACCAGTCCCTGTACCACCCGGCCGAACAGCGATGGCGGGATCTCGAGGTAGAAGACCGGCGTGTGGCGCCCGTTGATCGCCTTGGCGACCAGATCGTAGGTCTTGTGGTCGTCGAAGTCGCCGGACACCATCGACAACCTCTCCGCGAACCGTTCGAAGACGTCCTCGTCGATCGTCTCGCCGCTGTTCTCGATGGCGCTTCGGGCATGCTCACGCAGGGTCGCCGCCGACCAGTCGTCGCGGGCGACGCCGACGATCGGGCAGTTCAGCATGCCCCGCCGCTCCAGCCGGTACAGCGAGCGGAAAGTCATCTTCTTCGCGAGATCACCGGTGATGCCGAAGATCACCAGGACGTCCCCTATGGCGTTGGCCGCTGAACCCATCAGGGTGTCTCGCGTTTCCTCTCGGCGTGCCCGCCGAATTCGCTGCGCATCGCCGACAGGATCTTGTCGGTGAACTCGCCGAGTTGCCGCGACTGGAACCGCTCGAAGAGCGACGTGGTGATCACCGGGGCGGGCACGCCCTCGTCGACCGCGGCGAGCACCGTCCACCGGCCCTCGCCGGAGTCGGAGACCCGGCCGCCGAAGTCGTCGAGGCCGGGGGAGCGGGCGAACGCATCCGCGACCAGATCCACCAGCCACGACCCCACCACCGACCCGCGCCGCCACACCTCCGCGACTTCGCCGACGTCGATGTCGTACTGGTAGGCCCAGGGATCGCGGAGCGGGCTCGTCTCGGCGTCGGCGGTCCGGTCGGTCTTACCGGCGTCGGCGTGCTTGATCACGCTCAGGCCCTCGGCGATCGCGGCCATCATGCCGTACTCGACGCCGTTGTGAACCATCTTGACGAAGTGCCCGGCGCCGCTTGGGCCGCAATGCAGGTATCCGTCCGGCGACGTTCCGTCGGTCCGGGTCCGGCTTGGGGTGGGTTCTGCGCTGCCCTGCCCGGGCGCGATGGTCTTGAAGATGGGGTTGAGCCGGCTCACCACCTCGGTCTTGCCGCCGATCATCAAGCAGTAGCCGCGGTCGAGCCCCCACACCCCGCCGCTGGTCCCGCAGTCCACGTAGTCCAGGTTGTGGGTACCAGCCGCTTGGCGCGGGTGATGTCGTCGCGGTAGTAGGAGTTGCCGCCGTCGATCACCGTATCGCCGGGATCCAGCAGCGGAACGAGTGTGTCCAGCGTCGCGTCCACGATCCCCGCCGGGAGCATCAGCCACACGGCTCGGGGTTTGTCGAGCTTGCCGGCCATGTCTTCCAGCGAGGACGCGCCGGTGGCACCCTCGCCTGCCAGCTGCTCGACGGCCGCGGCGTCGACGTCGTAGACGACGCAGCTGTGTCCGTCGCGCATGAGCCGGCGGACCAGGTTGGCCCCCATCCGTCCGAGTCCCACCATGCCGAGTTGCATTTGCGTCTCCGTCGTCATGTCACTCCATCGTTGGCCTTCAGGTGGGCCGCGGATCCCGAGGCCGCTCCATCCATAACCACCCTGCCTGCTGTACCTGAGAAGTTCCAGGGCCGACGGGTTTGAGTCCCGTAGACGTAGACGTAGACGTAGACGCAAATAGGCGCCGAGCCGACAAGGGTGCTCGACCGCCAAGTCGCCCAGAGGATCTCATTTATACAATCCGTCAGCCAGAGGTGGCCAGTTGCCCAAAAATTGCCTGCGCCGAGCAAAATATGCCCTGAACTGGTGCCCCCGGCAGGAATCGAACCTGCGACCTAGGGATTAGAAGGCCCTTGCTCTATCCAACTGAGCTACGGAGGCATGCCCGGGTCAGTCTAGCTAACGTGAGGGCAGCGTCAGGCCGCCTCGACCGCCGCCGTTAGAGTGTGAGCCGCGGCACAGCCCGCCTTGGCGGGCTCGATGTCGTTTCCATGCGACGATGCCCGACGAGGAATCGAGGGTGCATTTGCTATGAGTGTTGCTACGAAGATGCCGAGATACTCCTGGCGGGCCGCCGTACAGGCATTGCGCCTGGCCGCGGATCCAGTCGAGACGTGGCGTGCCGCGTCGATCTTGTTGAGAGGCTTTCCCTCGCTGGCCGTCTGGCTGGTCGGTTGGGCTTCCACCGAGTTCCCTCTGCATGTAATCGCGGGGCACGCTTTGACCGCGATCAACGCCGGGCCGATCAATCGCGTCACGTCCCGAATGGCGGCCCAGCGTGCCGACCGGGTGCTGCGCGATGCCCTGGGCGAAGCGCTCGGCGAGGATTACGCCCAGCAGGTGCATCACCCGGTGGAGGAATTGGCCCGACGCCGGCACAGCGTGGCCGGGTTCTGGCATGCCACCCAGCACAAGCGTCGCTATGGCGCATCGACCACCAACATTTCGTACGGACCCGGCGGGCGGGACCATCTCCTGGACATTTGGCGGTTGCCCGAAGTGGCCCGTCCCAGCCGCGCGCCGGTGCTGCTACAGGTTCCCGGTGGCGCGTGGGCGATCAGCGAAAAGCGTGGCCAGGCCGTGCCGCTGATGAGCCGCATGGCCCAACTCGGCTGGGTGTGTGTGCGGATCAACTACAGCCGGATTCCGGGCAGTCCGTGGCCGGCCCACATCATTGACGTCAAACGTGCGATTGCCTGGGTGCGGGAGAACATCGCCGACTACGGGGGAGACCCGGACTTCATCGCGATCACCGGCGGTTCGGCCGGGGCGCACGTGGGCTCGCTGGCGGCGTTGACTGCTAACGATCCGGCGTTACAGCCCGGCTTCGAACACGTCGACACCAGCGTGCAGGCGGCCGTCCCCTACTACGGCGCCTACGACCTCACCGACCCGGCCATCATGTGCCATCTGATGCTGCCGCTTCTGGAACGCTTTGTCATTCGGGCGTCGCTGGCCGACGAACCCCAACGGTTTGCCGCCGCTTCACCGATTTCCCACGTACACGCCGACGCGCCGCCGTTCTTCGTCCTGCACGGGCGCAACGACGCGGTGATCCCACGAGCTCAGGCTCGATCGTTCGTCAAGGCACTCCGCTCGACGGGGGCTGCCACCGTGGCCTATGCCGAATTGCCCAATGCCCACCATGCGTTCGACACGCTGGCGACTGTCCGTTCGCAGCTCGCCGCCGACGCGGTCGCCGATTTTCTGGGCGCCGCCTACAAGAAGCGGCATCTGGTGGCCGGTGTGGCGCTGCGACACGCAGGTCAGGCGGGCTGACCCGCAGCTGGCCGAGCGACCGACACTTCCTCTTGTCACCGGGAGCGGACTAGCGTGGTCTCTGTCTCACGTTGGAACGCAAACCAGAGGAGTCTTCAGTGTCGAGCGAATCCGACGCCGGGCGGGAAAGTGACCAACTGGGGGCACTCGATCAGTTGCTGCATCGCGGCGAGGCAAATCCTCGGACGCGCTCCGGCATCGTGGCGCTGGAAGTTCTCGACACCGCCCCCGACTGGCCGCGTTACCGCACCAACTTCGACTACGCGTCGCGCAGAATTCCGCGGCTGCGGCAGAAGGTCGTCATGCCGACCCTGCCGACCGCCGCGCCCCGATGGGTGATCGACCCGGACTTCAACCTCGATTTCCACGTCCGGCGGGTGCGGGTCGCCGAGCCCGGCACGTTGCGAGATGTATTCGATTTGGCCGAGGTGATACAGCAGTCCCCGTTGGACATCTCGCGTCCACTCTGGAGTGCGACCCTCATCGAAGGGCTCGCGGATGGACGGGCGGCCCAGCTGCTGCATCTGAGTCACGCCATCACCGATGGTGTCGGAAGCATCGAGATGTTTGCGCACATCTACAACCTGGAACGCGATCCCGAGCCGGCGGCTGCGCCCCCTCTGCCGATACCTGAGACGCTGTCGTCGAACGATCTTATGCGCCAAGGCATTACCGCTCTTCCTGGCGCAATCGTCGGCAAGGCGCGCGGGGTGGTTGCCGGGGCGATCGGTTTGGTCGGGAAAGCGGTTGCCGAACCCGGTTCGGCGGTGTCCGGCGCCATCGATTACGCGACGTCGAGCGCGCGGGTACTTCGTCGGGCCGCCAAACCGTCTCCCTTGCTCAGCATGCGCAGCCTGTCCACCCGCACGGAAGCCATCGACATCCCGCTCAGCGACCTGCACCAGGCGGCCAAGGCGGCCGAAGGTTCGATCAACGACGCCTACTTGGCCGGCTTGTGCGGTGCGCTCCGGCTCTATCACGAGGCGTTCGGGATCCCGATCTCGACACTGCCGATGGCTGTTCCGGTGAACCTGCGCGCAGGCTCCGATCCGGCCGGTGGTAACCGGTTCGCCGGGGTGAATCTCGCCGCGCCGATCGGTACGGCCGATCCCGCGCTGCGGATCCAGCAAGATCCGTTCCCAGATGACGGCGCGCCGGGACGAAGCCGCCATCAATGTGATCGGGACGGTGGCCCCGATCCTGTCGCTGCTTCCGGACACGGCACTCGAGGCGCTGACGGGGTCGGTCGTCGGTTCCGATGTGCAGGCCAGCAATGTCCCCGGGTATCAGGGCGATACCTTCATAGCCGGAGCAAAAGTTCTGCGGCAGTACGGTATTGGTCCACTGCCCGGAGTGGCGATGATGGTTGTCCTGGTCTCGAGAAGTGGCTGGTGCACCGTCACGGCCCGCTACGATCTCGCGTCGATCACCGACACTGAACTGTTTGCGCGGTGCCTGAAGGCCGGTTTCGACGAAGTGCTCGCTCTCGCCGGCGACCCACCGCCGACATCGACGCCCGCGACGTTCAGCGCCGCGAATACCACCACCGCCGGATCGCCATCATGAGTCCCCAACGTGAGATGCGACTGCCGGGATCCGTAGCGGAGGTCCAGGGCAGCCCGCCGGGCCCGCACATCGGCGCATTTTTCGACCTGGACGGCACGCTCGTGGCCGGGTTCACCGCCGTCATCCTCACCAGAGAGCAGATACTGTCCCGACAGCTGGGTGTCGGCGATTTGATCGGGATGATCCAGGCCGGTTTGAACCACCAGCTCGGGCGTTCGGAGTTCATCGATCTCATCACCGCAGCGTCGAGGGCGATGCGAGGCCGCTCGCTCAGCGACCTCGACGAGATGGGGGAGCGGCTGTTCCGGCAAAAGATCGAATCCCGGATCTATCCCGAGATGCGCGATCTGGTGCGAGCGCACATGCAGCGTGGGCACACGGTGTGCCTGAGCTCCTCTGCGCTCACGATCCAGGTCGAACCGGTTGCCCGGTTCCTCGGCATCACCAACCTGCTCACCAACCGGCTCGAGGTCGATGACGACGGGGTGCTGACCGGCGATGTGCTCAAGCCGATTCTGTGGGGACCGGGCAAGGCGAACGCCGTCCAGCGGTTCGCTGCCGAGCACCGGATAGATCTTCGGCAGAGTTACTTCTACGCCGACGGCGACGAAGACGTCGCGTTGATGTACTTGGTGGGTAATCCGCGGCCCACCAACCCCGAAGGCAAGATGGCGGCGGTCGCGCGCCAGCGCGGTTGGCCGATCACGAGATTCACCAGCCGCAGCGGCACCGGCTTCACCGCAGCCGTTCGCACGCTCGCCAGTGCGGGTTCGATGGTGCCGGTCGCCGCGGGAGCCATCGGTTGGGGTCTTCTGACCAGGAACCGCCGACGCGGCATCAACTTCTTCTCCAGCAATTGGGGGCCGCTGCTGCTGGCTGTCAGCGGTGTGCATGTGAATCTGCTGGGACGCGAGAATCTGACTGCGCAGCGCCCGGCGGTGTTCCTCTTCAACCACCGCAACAACTTCGACCCCGTCATCACCAGTGCATTGGTGCGGGAGAATTTCACCGGAGTCGGTAAAAAGGAACTCGAAAGCGACCCCTTGGTCGGAACACTGGGCAGGCTGATGGACGCGGTGTTCATCGACCGGGACGACGCCAAGTCCGCGGTCGAGGAGCTGCACAAGGTGGAAGACCTTGCCCGCAAAGGCATTTCGGTGGTGATCGCCCCAGAGGGTACCCGGCTGGACACCACTGAGGTCGGACCCTTCAAGAAGGGTCCGTTCCGGATCGCGATGGCTGCCGGTATTCCGATCGTGCCGGTCGTCATCCGCAATGCGCAGGTGATTGCGTCGCGTAATTCGTCGACGTTGAATCCGGGGACGGTGGACGTCGCTGTGTTCCCGCCGATCTCGGTCGCCGACTGGACGCTCGACGATCTGGCCGAGCGGATCGAGGGCATTCGGCGCTTGTACCTCGACTCGCTCAGGGACTGGCCCGCTGGTGAGCTACCGGACGTCGCTCGCTACCTGAAATCTGCTGTTCCCGGCAGTTCGCCGCCGAAGAAGGCGACCCCGCCGAAGGCGACGGGGGTCAGTAAGGCAACGACGACGAAATCGCCGCGAAGACGGCGCCGAAACCGAACCAGACCGCAGCCAAGAAGATCCCGGCCAAGCCGAAACCGAACCAGACCGCAGCCAAGAAGATCCCGGCCACGAAGGCGCCCGCTGAGAAGGCGCCCGAGGCGCCCAGGGGACGGCGATGAGCGACCTGGGTGAGTTCACCGTCACCGGCGACGTCTTGGTGCTGGCGTCGGTGACGTCGGCCGCCGAGTTCGATCTGCTCAACGATTGGGTGGAAGAGCAGCGCCGGACGCATCGGGGCGCGGATATCGAAGTGCTGCAAATGCCCGGCGAGCACGACCCGCCGGCGGCGGTGGTCACAGAGCTCATCGATCGGCTGGAAGCCGGCGGTGAGGACCGGTCCGTCCTCCCGCTCCGCGTGTTCTGGGTGCATGGCGGACTGCCGACTAGGTCGAAGGTCGTCGGTCTGTTGTCGGGCCGCGACGCCTATCGGCCTCCCGAGCGGATTCAACGCCGCATCCTGCACCGGGATCCGACACGCGCGCGGGTCGTCGCCGGCGAGCCGGCGAGGGTCTCGCAGCTGCGACAGCAGTGGCGCGAGCAGACGACTGGCGACAGTCCAGGGGAATTCGCCAGTTTCGTGCTACGACGCGCCGACTTGGCGATCGAGCGCATCGAGTTGCGCTTGCTCGGGCCGGAATACAAGTCGCCTCACCTGGTAAAGCAAGAAATGCTGGCATCCGCCCGGTTCGTTGAGGGATTGCAGCAGATTCCCGGGGCCACAGTGGAGAAAGCCGGCGTCATGCTCGACGAACTCTCCACCGGATGGAGCCGGTTCTCGGTAGATCTGTTGCCATCGTTTGGTCGCGCCGTCTTCAGCAGGGGTTTCGACCCCAACATCGACTACGACACGACCCAGATCGAGTCGATGCGACATGCCCTGGAGACCTACCCCGCGGTCCTGCTGTTCTCCCACCGGTCTTACCTGGATGGTGTCATCGTGCCGGTTGCGATGCAGGAGAACAGGCTGCCGCCGGTACACACCTTTGCGGGGATCAACTTGTCGTTCGGGGCCATGGGTCCGTTGATGCGGCGGTCGGGCGTCATCTTCATTCGGCGCAAGGTGGACGATCCGCTCTACAAATATGTGCTGAAGCAGTTCGTCGGATACATCGTGGAGAAACGGTTCAATCTGAGCTGGTCGATCGAGGGCACTCGGTCCCGCAGCGGAAAGATGTTGCCGCCCAAGCTTGGTCTTCTCACTTATGTGGCGGACGCCTACCTGGATGGCCGCAGCGAGGACATCCTGCTTCAGCCGGTTTCCATCAGTTTCGACCAGTTGCACGAAACCCGAGAGTATGCCGCCTACGCTCGCGGAGGGGAGAAGTCGCCCGAAGGCCTGAGTTGGCTGTACAAATTCATCAAGGCCCAGGGGGAGCGGAACTTCGGCAAGATCTATGTCCGGTTCCCTGCGGCGGTCTCGATGCGGCAGTACCTCGGTCCTCCGGAGGGTGAGATCGCCAACGATCGGGCTGCCCGGCGGATGGCCCTGCAGAAGATGGCCTTCGAGGTGGCGTGGCGGATCCTGCGCTCGACCCCGATCAACGCGACCGGGCTGGTGTCGGCGCTCCTGCTCGCTACCAACGGCGTCGCGCTGACCCTCAGCCAGGTCCACCACACATTGCAGGATTCCGTCGACTATCTGCAGCGGCACGGCACGCCGATGACCGACAGCACGCTGCGGCTGCGCACTCCCGAGGGGGTGCGGTCTGCGCTGGACGCGCTCTCGGGCGGGCACCCGGTAACGCGCATCGACGGTGGCCGAAAAGCTGTGTGGCGCATCGCTCCTCAGAATGAGCATGAGGCCGCGTTCTATCGCAACTCGATTATCCACGCCTTCTTGGAAACCTCGATCGTCGAGCTCTCCCTTGCATATGCCGATCGTGCCGACGGTGATCGAGTCGATGCGTTCTGGCGACAGACGATGCGGCTGCGCCACCTGCTCAAATTCGACTTCTACTTCGCTGATTCGGCTGCGTACCGGGAGAACATCGCCAAAGAGATGGCGTGGTACCCGGATTGGGAGGTACGCGTCGCTGCCGGCGGAGATCCTGTCGCCAAGCTGCTCCACGACAAGAAACCCCTCATGGCACATGCCATGTTTCGACCGTTCGTGCAGGCATACGCGATCGTCGCCGACGTACTGCGCGACTCCCCCGCCGAATTTTCGGAGAAGGAACTCACGAAACGGGCACTCGGGGTGGGACGTCAGTACGCAGCACAGAACATTGTCCGTAACGTCGAATCGGTCTCGGCCCTGCTCTTCACCACTGCTCGCCAGGTGGCTGCCGATCAGCACCTCCTGGAACCGGGCTCCGGCCTGGACGAACGGCGCCGGGCGTTTCTGCGTGAACTGCGCGGCATTCTGACCGACATGGATCGGCTGCAGGCGATCTCCGTGCAGCAGTTCAATGAACGCGAAGCCGCCGGGCACCGGTCCGGCAGCGAGCAGGTCTAGCGCGGCGCAATACGCTAACCGGGTGAACGTCCCCGCATCCCGTCGTCGCACTGCGGCGTGGCCGCTGCTGGGAGGTGTTGCCCTGCTTGCCGGGTGCACGGCCGCCGGACTCGCAATCGTTTCCGCTGCTGAGGCGCTCACAGCGACCGGTCTGCCCGACCCGGGGCCAGTGACCACCATCGGGTTGCCGTTCATACGTGCCGCGGGCGAGATCGCGGCGGTGATCGCGATCGGCTCGTTCATGCTGGCGGCATTCTTCGTGCCGCCGCAACAGTCCGGCGTGCTCGATGCTGCCGGCTATCGCGCGCTGCGCACCGGAACGTTGGCCTCCGGCGCATGGGCTGTCTGCGCGGCTCTGCTGGTGCCGCTGACTGTGTCCGATGTGTCGGGTCAGCCACTGCGCTCCCATCTCAGCCCCGCATCTGTGTGGTCGGCCGCTGGCGTTGTGGACATTGCCGGGGCATGGCGGTGGACGGCATTACTTGCCGGCGCAGTGACCTTGGCGAGCGTCCCGGTACTGCGGTGGTCGTGGACTCCGGTGCTGTTGGCGGGTGCGCTGGTGACTCTCCTACCGCTGGGGCTGACAGGGCACTCGTCGGCCGGGGGGTCACACGATCTGGCAACAAACAGCCTTCTGATTCACCTTTTCGCCGCTGGCCTGTGGGCCGGCGGCCTGCTGGCAGTACTGACTCACGTGCTGAAGGGAGGCGAACGAGCCGATCTTGTGGCCCGGCGGTTCTCCGCGGTTGCGCTCTGGTGTTTCATCGCGATGGCCCTGTCCGGTCTGGTCAACGCCTTGGTGCGAATCCGCCTGGACGACCTGCTGAACTCCGGCTACGGGGCTCTCGTTGCGGCCAAGGCGGTGGCCCTGTGCGCCCTGGGGGTCCTCGGCTGGTGGCAGCGTCGTTCGGGTGTGTCCGCGCTTCGGGCCGATCCACGCGATCGTGGTTCGCTGATCCGGCTCGCGCTGGCCGAGGCCGCGATCTTCGGCCTGACGTTCGGCGTCGCTGTCGCTCTGGGCCGCACGCCGCCGCCCGCACCTCATACCGCGAGTCTTTCGATTACGCAGGTGCAGATCGGCTATGAACTCGCGGGTCCGCCTACCACGATGCGTGTGCTGTTCGATTGGCGCTTTGACCTGTTGTTCGGCACCGCCGCTTTCGTGTTCGCTGCGATGTATCTGGCTGGAGTGCGTCGATTGCGTCGCCGTGGCGATGCCTGGGCGACGGGCCGTCTGGTCGCGTGGCTGCTGGGATGCGGGGTGCTGTTGTTGGCGACTTCTTCCGGCATCGGGCGATACACGCCCGCGATGTTCAGCATGCACATGGCGGCCCACATGCTGTTGTCGATGCTGACTCCCATCCTGCTGGCCTTGGGTGCACCGGTGACGCTGGCGCTGCGGGCGCTGCCGGCGGCGGGACGCCACGATCCGCCTGGCCTCCGCGAGTGGCTGCTGGCTGCACTGCACAGCGGGGTGGCACGGTTTCTCACCCATCCACTGGTCGCGACCGCGCTGTTCATCCTCGGTTTCTACGGTCTTTATTTCGGGGGGATCTTCGATGCGGCGGCGGGCAATCACGCTGCGCATGTGGCGATGAACCTGCACTTCCTAGCGTCCGGATATTTGTTCTACTGGGTGGTGATCGGCGTCGACCCCACCCCCCGTCAGGTGCCGCCGCTGGCGAAATTGGGGATGGTGTTCGCGTCGCTGCCGTTGCATGCGTTCTTCGGTGTCGTGTTGATGGGGATGCAGGCGGTGTTGGGGGCGCGTTTCTACCGCTCTCTCCAGTTGCCTTGGCACACAGATCTTCTCGGTGACCAACGACTGGCCGGCGGTATCGCCTGGGCGGCCGGCGAGGTTCCACTGGTGGTGGTGATGGCCGCGTTGCTCATCCAGTGGACACGCAGCGACCGGCGAACCGCGGCACGACTCGACCGCGCCGCCGATCGGGACAACGACGCCGACCTGGCCGCCTACAACGCGATGCTTGCTGAACTTGCGCGGCGCGACGGCGGCCGGGGTTGAGCCTCGCCTCCCAGCTGATTATCGGCTGGTGCCGGCTGGCCGCTTCACGGGGGCGACCCCGCCGCTAGTAGCCTGGATGCGTGTCTCTGGCTAATGAATCAGGACTTGGATTTTTCCATCGTTTCATGGATCAACGCCCAAGCAGCGGCCTTCTGGGCAAACAGCGGGGGCCCACGGGATCCCATCCGCAGCGGCGCGCCACGCTGCCGATCACCATTGGTTTCCTTGCCCTCGGCTTGTTGGGTGCCGCGTTGGGTGGCGCGGTATTCGTCCGTCGCCAATCGTGGACTATTGGCGTTGGGCGCAATATTCCCGTATCTGATATTGGCGGGCCCGATTTCCGTGGCCTGTTTCTTGGTCGGCCGACGGTGGAAACTGGCCTGGGCCGCGATCACCGCCACGGCGATCGCGGCGGCAACCCAAGTTCCGATATTTGTGGCCGATGGTACGACCGCCCCCGGGTTCAACCTGGAGGTGATGACCGCGAATCTCATGCTCGGCGAGGCGGCGGCTGAGACCGTCGTCGAGTCCGCGAAGGCACGCGCCGACGTTTTGGCCGTTCAGGAACTCACCCCCGACCTACTCGACCAGCTGTCTGCCGCCGGATTGGACGAAGAATTCCCTTACCGTGCGGTCGATCCGCGGCCCGGTGCTCGCGGGATCGGGTTGTGGAGCAGGTACCCGATAACGCAAACCAGGCCGATCCACGACCATCGAAGGCCGTTGTTTGCGGCTAAAGTTCGGATTCCTGGAATGGCAACGGACACAACCTTTCTGGTCGCTGCACCCGCGAAACCCATGGCACATCGACGATTGGTATCACGATATAAGACGCATGCGTGCGACGCTGCGAGACATCGATGCCTGGTCCGGCGGCGGTGCCGTGATCGTGGCTGGGGACTTCAACAGCACGCTTGACATGCGTCCGTTTCGCGACCTGCTCCACAATGGCTACCGCGATGCCGCCGAACAAGCGGGCGCGGGATTCATCGCCACGTTTCCGGTGGACATGCCGTGGCTGCCCTCGCTGGTCGCCATAGATCACATTCTGACGCTGCGCTGTGCGGCACTGGCAGTGCACACCGTGACGATCAGTGGTTCCGACCATCGGGCTCTCGCCGGGACGATCAGCCTTCCGTTCCGTTGACAGGGACAGGGCCGGCACTTCCCCGGCCGGGTGAGCGCGCCGGTGAACGTCATCCTGGATCCGGTCGGGGACCCACTTGCACAGCGACCAGCAGCGGTTCGTGCAATCGCCAGGACATTGAGTTTGATTTTCAAACTAAAATCGGGCACAGTGGTGCCCAGTCGAGGAGAGAAGCGATGGATGCTCACCGTCATGCTGGCTGACCTGGCTGGCCGGCCATGCCCGATAGCGGCGGCGCTGGAGCTTGTCGGTGAGCGGTGGTCTTTGCTCGTTGTACGCGAAATCGCTCTGGGCTCAAGCCGGTTCGGCGACATCGTCGCGGGAACGGGCGCACCACGTGACCGCGTCGCGGCGCGGCTGAAGGCGTTGGAGAAAGCCGGAGTGATCGTGCAGGCGCCCGCGTTGAGGCGGCACGAGTACCGGTTGACGGCCTCGGGATACGACCTCTTGCCGGTCCTTGACGCCCTCCTGATCTGGGGGCGCGCCCACGCAGTCAGCCCCGGCGATCCGGACCGCCTACCGAACTATCCGACTTTGACCGACCGCGCCAAGACACCGGCGAGAACAGGAAGAGAAATTGGGAAAGGACAGGGAGACGACAATGACCGTTGAGACTTCCGAAGCCGCCAGCCAGGGTTGGGGGGAACGCCGGTCAAGGGTGGTGTCGTGGCATGACCCCGCACCGACCACATCGGCCGGCATGCTGATGGCGGGGATCGATTACCTGCGCGCGATGATCGACGGCCAACTGCCGCCGCCGCCCATCTCGGGTCTGATGCAACTCCGGATGGAGTCCGCCGAACCCGGTCGTGTGATTTTCTCCTGCCAACCTGATGAGTCGGCCTACAACCCGATCGGCTCGGTGCACGGCGGGTTGATATGTACCCTGCTCGACTCGGTCGCCGGCTGTGCTTTGCACAGCACCCTGCCGCAGGGCAAGGGGTACACCTCGGTGGAGATCAAAGTCAACTTCATCAAAGGCGTGCACGGCAGCAGCGGACCGCTCACGGCGGCCGGTTCCGTGATCAAGGCGGGTTCACGGGTCGGCTTCACGGAGGGCGTCGTGACCGACTCCAGCGGCACAGTGGTAGCAACGGCGACAAGCACGCTGTTGATATTCGATGTCTGAAACTCCACAGTTGACGCCTTGTCCACAGTGACGGCGGCCCGTGCGCTTTGTCCGTATGTGAGTGTCGGCCGCATGGTGCTGACTGTCTGCATGCACCACCCGCGCAGAACACACAGTTAGGACACCGCAAATGTTTGATACACAGCTCACCGTGATCGGCCGGATCGTCACCGCCCCCACCCTGCGCCGCGTTGGCGAGCAGGAGGTTGTCAGGTTCCGATTGGCCAGCAACTCCCGCCGGCGGGCCGCCGATGGCAGCTGGGAGCCGGGCAACTCGCTGTACATGACCGTCAACTGCTGGGGCCGCCTCGCCATCGGGGTAGTCAGTAGCCTCAGCAAGGGCGATGCTGTGGTCGTGGTGGGCACAGTCCACACCAGCGAGTACGAAGATCGCGAAGGCACCCGTCGTTCGTCGCTGGAGATGCGTGCGACAGCCGTTGGTCCGGACCTGTCGCGCTACATTGCGACCATCAAGAAAGTGGAGGAGATGTCCGCTCCCGACAGCGCGGAGGCGAAGACGCCGGACGACGACGATGCCGACACGGTTGCAGAGCACGTCGAGGGGAGTAACCCGCTGCTTTTGACGGCGTGATCGAAGCGCCGCGGAGCCCTGCCGCATTGTCGCCCGGCCGGTGTCGATCGGCAGGCTCCCCAGCGCCTCGTGTCTCGCCACATTGTCGCCAGCCCTAGGATAGGGCCGAGCGTTTTCAAGCCCACCTCCTCCCAACCAGAAAGGCGACACTGCGGCATGGCTGAGTTCATCTACACGATGAAGAAGGTCCGCAAGGCGCACGGCGACAAAGTCATTCTCGACGACGTCACGCTGAGTTTCTTCCCGGGAGCCAAGATCGGCGTCGTCGGTCCCAACGGGGCCGGCAAGTCCAGCGTCTTGCGGATCATGGCCGGGTTGGACAAGCCCAACAACGGAGATGCCTTCTTGGCCACCGGCGCGACTGTCGGCATCCTGCTGCAGGAGCCCCAGCTGGACGAGGCCAAGACTGTGCGCCAGAACGTCGAGGAGGGCGTTCCCGATCAAGGCCAAGCTGAACCGGTACAACGAAGTCGCGGAGCTGATGGCAACCGATTACTCCGATGAGCTCATGGAGGAAATGGGTCGCTTGCAGGAGGATCTCGACGCTGCGGACGCGTGGGACATCGATTCGCAGCTGGAACAGGCGATGGACGCGCTGCGTTGCCCACTACCCGACGAGCCGGTCACTCATCTGTCGGGCGGGGAACGCCGTCGGGTGGCCCTATGCAAGCTGCTCTTGTCCAAACCGGACTTGTTGCTGCTCGACGAGCCCACCAACCACCTCGACGCCGAGAGCGTGCTATGGCTTGAAAAGCATCTTGCCGGCTACCCGGGAGCGATCCTGGCCGTCACCCACGACCGCTACTTCCTGGACAACGTGGCTGAGTGGATCCTTGAACTCGACCGTGGCCGTGCCTATCCCTATGAGGGCAACTACTCGACGTACCTGGAGAAGAAAGCCGAGCGCCTCGAGGTCCAGGGCAAGAAGGACCAGAAGCTGCAGAGGAGGCTGAAGGATGAACTCGCGTGGGTTCGTTCGGGAGCCAAGGCCCGCCAGGCCAAGAGCAGGGCCCGGTTGCAGCGCTACGAGGAGATGGCTGCCGAAGCGGAGAAGACCCGCAAACTCGACTTCGAGGAGATTCAGATCCCGACCGGCCCGCGGCTGGGCAATCTCGTTGTTGAGGTTGAACATCTCGACAAAGGCTTCAACGGCCGCCAGCTCATCAAGGACTTGTCTTTCACTCTGCCGCGCAACGGCATCGTCGGAGTGATCGGACCCAACGGTGTCGGAAAGACGACACTGTTCAAGACGATCGTCGGGCTCGAAGCGCCGGACAGCGGTGTTGTCAAGATCGGCGAAACCGTCAAGCTCAGCTACGTCGACCAGACCCGCGCCGGCATCGATGCGAAAAAGAACGTTTGGCAGGTCGTGTCCGACGGTCTGGACTACATCGAGGTCGGCCAGAACGAGATCCCGTCGCGCGCCTATGTGTCGGCGTTCGGATTCAAAGGGCCCGATCAACAAAAGCCGGCCGGGGTGCTTTCCGGCGGTGAACGCAACCGGCTCAACCTGGCGCTCACCCTCAAGCAGGGGGGCAACCTGATCCTGCTCGACGAGCCGACCAACGACCTCGACGTAGAGACGCTGGGCTCGCTGGAGAACGCACTGGAGCAGTTCCCGGGCTGCGCAGTCGTCATCAGCCACGACCGGTGGTTCTTGGACCGCACTTGCACCCACATTCTGGCGTGGGAGGGCGACGACGACAACGAGGCGAAGTGGTTCTGGTTCGAGGGCAACTTCGGTGCCTACGAGGAGAACAAAATCGAACGGCTCGGGGCAGACGCAGCGCGTCCGCACAGGGTGACCCACCGGCGGCTAAGACGCGACTAATGTGAGCCGCGGTGCCCCGACCAACGACGGTCGGCCCGCAGGTGAGGTCAGGAGCCGATCGTCATGACGGTGAATCCCGGTATGCGTAACCCTGTCGAGTGGTCGCAATTATCTCCGGCACTGATCGTAAAACTCCGGCAGGCCTATCTGGGTACCTTCCGTGGTCCGCATGGCGACGCGCCGCTCACCGACGTCGATGCCGCCGACACCGGAACGCTGCGCGAGGAGGGCGGTGCCGCCGGGGTACTGACGGCGCTGCTGGCCGCGCACTACCGCCTGGCCCTGCGCCGGCCGGCCGGCGAAACCCGGGTGGCGGTGTATTCCGCCGAAACGCCCGGCGGATTCGGGCCGGCACTGCAGATCGTCACCGACCACGGCGAGATGCTGATGGACTCGGTCACCGTGCTGCTGCACCGGCGGGGCGTGGCTTACCTGTCGATCATGAACCCGCGGTTCACCCTGCGACGCGGGCCCGCCGGTGAGCTGCTCGACGTCACGCCGGTCACCGACAACGGCGAGGCACCCGGTGACATCACCGAGACATGGATCCACGTGCAGCTGTCACCGTCAGTGGATCGGCACGCCCTGGCCGATGCTGAGCGATTGCTTCCCGATGTGCTCGCCGACAATCTGCAAGTGGCCCTGGACTCCGCCACGATGAACACCGCGCTGAGGGGTCTGGCCGACGCGCTCGACGCAGACACCGGCGAGCGGTTCCCGGGACCGGATCGAGGCGACGTCGCCGACTTGTTGCGCTGGCTGGCCGAAGGGCATTTCGTGTTGCTCGGCTACCAGCGTTGCCCGGTGCGGGATGGTCTCTCCTCGGTTGACGAATCCAGCCGGCTGGGGGTGTTGCGGCTGCGGGACGAGGATCTGCCGCAGCTCACCGACAACGACGACCTGCTGGTGCTGGCGCAGGCGACCATCCCGAGCTACCTGCGCTACGGCGCATACCCGTACATCGTCGTCGTGCGGGAAAGCCCGGGCAGCGCCGGCCCGCATGTTGTCGAGCATCGTTTTGTCGGCCTGTTCACGGTGGCCGCGATGAACGCCAACGTCCTCGAGATTCCGTTGATCTCGCGGCGGGTGCGCGACGCACTGGCGATGGCGGCCAAGGATCCCAGCCAACCCGGGCAACTGCTGCTCGACGTGCTGCAGACCGTTCCGCGCTCGGAGCTGTTCGCGCTTTCCGCCCAGCAACTGCTTGACATGGCGACGAGCGTCATCGACCTCGGTTCACGCCGGCGTACACTGCTGTTCGCCCGCGCCGACGAGTTCGGGCACTTCGTGTCGTGTCTGGTCTATCTGCCCCGCGACCGCTACACCACTGCGGTGCGCCTCGAGATGCAGGACATCCTGGTCCGCGAGTTCGGCGGCGTCAGCATCGAGTACTCGGCGCGGGTCAGCGAATCGCCCTGGGCGCTGGTGCATTTCACGGTGAAGTTGCCCGACGACACCCGCCCGCAGGATATTGACGTCTCATCGGACAACGAGGACCGGATTCAGAACCTGCTCACCGAGGCAGCCCGCACCTGGGGCGACCGGTTGCTCGGTGCGGCACAAGACGGTGCGGTCGATCAGGTCTACGCCGACCACTACGCGACCGCGTTTTCCGAGGGCTACAAGCAGGTGGTGGCTCCACTTGACGCCATCGCCGATATCGCGATCATCGAGGATTTGCACGGGGATTCGGTCAGGCTGGTCTTCGCTGACGCCCGTGACGGTCAAAACGCGAGACTGACCTGGTACCTGGGCGGCCGTGCGGCGTCGCTGTCCGAGTTGCTGCCGATGTTGCAATGCATGGGCGTGGTGGTGCTCGACGAGCGGCCGTTCACCGTGACCCGGACCGACGGGCTGCCGGTGTGGATCTACCAATTCCGGGTTTCCCGGCTGCCTACCATCGCTGCCCCCCGCGACGATGAGGTTGACGATGTCGAACGGCGCTTCGCCGACGCAGTCACCGCAATCTGGAAGGGCTGGGTCGAGGTCGACCGGTTCAACGAGCTCGTGTTGCGGGCCGGTCTCACCTGGCAGCAGGTCATCATCTTGCGTTCTTATGGAAAATACTTGCGGCAGGCCGGTTTTCCGTATAGCCAGGCCCACATCGAGACCGTCATCAACGGTAACTCGGGGACAGCGCGTTCACTGGTCGAACTCTTCGAAGCGCTGTTCGACCCACGCCAGAGCGAGGCCGCCAAGGCCCGACGCGCCCAGTCGGCCGCAGCCGCAGTAGCCTCCGACATCGATGCGCTGGTCAGCCTCGACACCGATCGCGTACTGCGGGCGATGGCCGTGTTGATCCAGGCCACGCTTCGCACCAACTATTACGTCACCCGGCACAACTCCGCGCGTGGTCTGGGCGCGGTTTCGATGAAACTGAACCCCGGGCTGATCGACGAATTGCCTTTGCCGCGGCCCAGGTTCGAGATCTTCGTCTATTCGCCCCGGGTCGAAGGGGTACACCTGAGGTTCGGCGCAGTGGCCCGCGGCGGACTGCGCTGGTCGGACCGGCGCGAGGATTTCCGGACCGAGATCCTCGGCTTGGTCAAGGCACAGGCCGTGAAGAACGCGGTCATCGTCCCGGTGGGAGCCAAGGGCGGCTTCGTTGTCAAGAACCCGCCGCTGCCCACCGGCGACCCCGCAACCGATCGCGACGCGACCCGCAGCGAAGGCGTCGCGTGCTACCGGCTGTTCATCGCCGGGCTGTTGGACGTCACCGACAATGTCGAGAAGTCCAGCGGTGTTGTGCTGCCACCGCCCGAAGTGGTGCGCCGCGACGGCGACGACGCCTATCTGGTGGTGGCCGCCGACAAGGGAACGGCGACGTTCTCCGATATCGCCAATGGGGTTGCCGAATCCTACGGGTTCTGGCTCGGCGACGCGTTCGCCTCGGGCGGCTCGGTGGGCTACGACCACAAAGCGATGGGCATCACCGCCAAAGGGGCCTGGGAGAGCGTCAAGCGGCACTTCCGGGAGATGGGCCTGGACACCCAGGCCGAGGATTTCACCGTGGCCGGGATCGGCGACATGGCCGGCGACGTGTTCGGCAACGGAATGCTGCTGTCCGAGCACATTCGGTTGATCGCGGCGTTCAACCACATGCACATCTTCTTGGATCCCGACCCCCATGCTGCCGCCAGTTGGGCAGAGCGCCAGCGGATGTTCGAGCTGCCACGCTCGACCTGGGACGACTACGACAAGTCGCTCATCTCGCAGGGCGGGGGAGTATTCAACCGCGAGCAGAAGTCGATCCCGATCAGCCCGCAGGTCCGGGCCGCGCTTCACCTCGACGACGGCATCACCGAACTGACTCCGCCGGCGCTGGTGAAGGCCATCCTCAAGGCCCCGGTCGACCTACTGTGGAACGGCGGCATCGGCACCTATGTCAAGGCCGAAACCGAATCGGACGCAGATGTCGGCGACCGTGCGAACGATCTGGTACGTGTCAACGGAAATCAGCTGCGCGCCAAGGTGATCGGCGAGGGCGGGAATCTCGGCGTTACTCCGCTGGGACGCGTCGAGTTCAATCTGGCAGGTGGCCGGATCAACACCGATGCGTTGGACAACTCCGCCGGCGTCGACTGCTCCGACCACGAGGTCAACATCAAGATCCTGGTGGATTCGCTGGTGACGCACGGCAGGATCGGCCGTAAGGAACGCATCGCCCTACTCGAATCGATGTCCGACGAGGTCGGCCGGCTGGTGCTGGCCGACAACGCCGCGCAGAACGACCTGATGGGTACCAGTCGCGCAAACGCCGCCAGCATGCTCAACGTGCATGCCCGACAGATCAAAGACCTGGAGGCGACCCGACGATTGAACAGGGAACTCGAGGCGCTGCCCAGCGACAAGGAGGTCCGGCGTCGCACCGAGGTCGGTCTTGGCCTGACGTCGCCGGAGCTGGCCACCCTGATGGCCCACGTCAAACTGGCCCTTAAGGATGAGGTGCTGTCCAGCGACCTGCCCGATCAGGAGGTTTTCGCTGCACGCCTGCCGTCGTACTTCCCGGCCCAGCTGCGTGAGCGGTTCACCTCCGAGATTCGTGGACACCAGTTGCGCCGCGAGATTGTGACCACGATGCTGGTCAACGAGCTCGTCGACACGGCGGGGATCAGTTTCGCCTACCGGATCTGCGAGGACGTCGGTGTCGGGTACATCGATGCCGTCCGCACCTATGTGGCGACTGAGGCGATCTTCGGCGTCGGCGACGTGTGGCGCCGTATCCGGAGAGCCAGCCTGGACAACGATATCCCGGTAGCGATCTCCGACCGGATGACCTTGGACCTGCGTCGCCTAATCGACCGGGCCGGACGGTGGTTGCTCAACAACCGCCCACAGCCCCTGGCCGTCGGGGCCGAGATCAACCGGTTCGCCGCGAAAGTCGCCGCCCTGACGCCGCAGATGATCAACTGGCTGCGCGGCGAAGAGCTGACGATCGTGAAACAGGACGCCGGCAACTTCATCGCGGGCGGGACACCTGAGGATGTCGCGTATGCGGTGTCCGCCGGCCTCAATCAATTCAGTCTCCTCGACGTCATCGACATTGCCGACATCGTGGACCGCGACCCCGTCGAGGTGGCCGACACCTACTTTGCACTGATGGACCATCTGGGTACCGAAGGGCTGCTCACCGCCGTGTCGGGCCTGCCGCGCGATGATCGTTGGCATGCCTTGGCCCGCTTGGCGATTCGCGATGACATTTACAGTTCGCTTAGGACGCTCACATTCGACGTGCTTGCGGTCGGAGAACCCGACGAGACCGGGGAGCAGAAGATCGCCGAGTGGCGGCACAACAACGGCTCGCGGTTGGACCGCGCTCGTCGCACCCTGACCGAGGTCTACGCCGACAGCGAGCGCGACCTCGCGACGCTGTCGGTGGCGGCTCGGCAGATCCGCAACATGACCAGGACGAGCGGAATGGGGTCGAAAGGTTGAGCAAAGCCGGGTTCGTCACGCCCGTGGGAGTGCGCTGGTCGGACATCGACATGTACCAGCACATCAACCACGCGACGATGGTCACGATCCTCGAAGAGGCCCGGGTTCCCTTCCTCGCCGATGCGTTCGGGGCCGGCATCACGACCACCGGTCTGCTGATCGCCGAGGTGCGGGTCTCATACAAGGGACAGCTGCGACTGGTCGACTCTCCGTTGCAGGTGACCATCCGGGTTGACCGTTTGCGCGCGGTGGACTTCACGCTCGGCTACGAGGTGAGATCGGTGAACGCCGATCCGGATTCCAAGCCCGCCGTGATCGCCGAAACCCAGCTGGCGGCCTTCGACATCGATGAACAGCGGCTGGTTCGGCTCTCGCCGCAGCATCGCGGCTATCTCCAGCAGTGGCTGCGGTAGCTCCGGGCCAGCACTAGCGAGGCCGCTGAACAATCGGCGTGGCTTTCCAGGCGCAGCCGGATGCGGACTTCGTGCGGTGTCCGGTAGCCGAGTGCGGAATGAATTCGTCGATGTAATCTCTCCAACCTTTCCAGATTGAAACCCTATTCGATGCATATTCGGGGCGCAGTCCGGAAAGTGGGAGGCATGCCAATGCGGATCAACGACGCCGTCGCCCTGGAGGCCAATGGTCAATGGTCAATGGCCTGTGATCCAGGTTCTCGCTGGCTACGGATATACCCGCGAGTACGGCCTGGAGCAGCACTACCGAAATAACGGCTCAATCGCGTCCACGAGGGCACCCACGGTATCTTTAGAATCTTGATCTATTGGGCTGCAAGGTTATTAAACGCGAGGGCGCTACCCTCCTCGAGTTAGCCAATGCGGTGGTGGACACCAGCGAACGGGTGGCGTCTGCGGTGGACCGGCCGAACTGGCATCGCATTCCCCTGGGGGCAGCATGACTTCTACGAGGGCAAGCGGCAGGCAGTCCGGTACATCTTCCGCTACGAGCTACCCAAGACCGCGCCGCAACTCGACCTGCTGCAACGCCTCGAGCGGACACGTTGGAGATGCGAGATTCCTGGTTCTGACGACTGCGCAGCCCAAGAGGAACGGCACCGGGCGAACTCGGCTCGCCAACGCGGCCGAAGGATTGCTGGCACGGGCTATCGGGCGTCATAGTGCCACCCGCATCCGGGGTGCCAGCAATCTGTGGCAGAATGGCCCGAAGGATTGACGACCCTGGCCTTTGTTGCATCCGGCCACCCGCACCGCAGGGCCAGCAATTTCCTCCAGAATGTTGAGGTCCATGACTTGCGAATACTGCACGCGGTTACTCTGCTGACTCCCGATGGGGCGTATGGCGGCCCTGTCCGGGTCGCGCTCAATCAAGCTGCAGCGCTACGCAGCCGAGGGCATGCGGTGACCCTTGCGGCGGCTGAGCGAGGGTATGACGTGTCTCCACGTTTTCAGGAGGGAACGCCGCTCGTGCTCGGGCGCGCCCGCCGAATAGTGCCGCGCAGCGGGTTCGCGGGCCTCTCCGCGCCCGGGCTTGTCAAGTGGCTTCTCCGTGCACACCGGGAGTTCGACGTCGCGCACATCCATCTTGCTCGTGATTTGGTCCTTGTGCCGCTCACCATGCTGATGGTGCGGTTGCAAGTTCCTTTCGTGCTTCAGCCTCACGGCATGATTCTTCCCAGTTCGCACCCGCTGGCGCCGATCCTGGATGGCGCTATCGTTCGCC
This sequence comes from uncultured Actinomycetota bacterium, assembly GCA_963846905.1. Classification (GTDB taxonomy): domain Bacteria; phylum Actinomycetota; class Actinomycetes; order Mycobacteriales; family Mycobacteriaceae; genus Mycobacterium. Next base: position 38,881 of record CAWJYB010000005.1, on the reverse strand, counting down.
GGCTGCTGCGCGAAGCGCATGACGTCTTTTACTTGACGACGGACGAGCGTGACGCCCTCGACGAGGTCGCCGGCGGCAAAGCGCACCTCACACCCCTCCCCAACGGCGTTCCGCTCTACGACGCAGCCGAATCTTCCCGCAACGTGCCGGAGGTCCTCTATCTCGCTCGTTTGCATCCACGCAAACGCCCGTTGGACTTCGTGACGGCTGCACTCGAACTCAACTCTCGCGATATCTCGGCGAACTACACGTTGGTCGGACCGGACGAGGGTGAAGGGAAACGAGTCGAGGTGGCCGCCGCGCAGGCCGCCAACGTCCGTTGGACTGGTCCGATTCCCGCCGGGGGTGGCCCCGCCCGCATGCGCGAGGCCTCGATATATGTCCTACCGTCGGTCAGCCCGGAGCCATTTCCGATGGCGGTCTTAGAAGCGATGTCGGTCGGGCTGCCTGTGGTGGTCACGGAAGATTGCGGGTTGGCGTCTGTCGTTCGGCAGTACAACTGCGGAGTGGTAATCGATCCCGGTGCGAGCAATATCGCGCGGGCGGTTCACGGTCTGCTCACAGCGCCGGACACGGCGCGCGCGATGGGTCAACGAGGACGCGCTGCGGTGGCGCAGCGCTTCTGTATGTCACATGTAGCGTCCCGACTGGAGACGTGTTATTCGGCTGCAGCTTTCAACACAAGGCGGTCCGCGTGAAGTCCTGGATAGTTGCGAGGAAGTATCAGATCGGGACGATTTTGGTAGCCATGTTGTTGATCGCCGCGACGGCGACGACAACGACGGTGCTCACGGGCCATGCCCCAAAGACGGTGACGGCGGCACCCGACGAGCCGGTGCGCGTGGCCGTGATCGGCGATTCCTACAGTGCCGGTTTCCGCAACGATGTGGTGTGGCCGTCGCTGTTTGCGGCCAGCTCCCAACTCAGCATCTCCAACGCCGCATACGCCGGCACGGGTTATGTCGGTGGCGCCGGGCAAAACGGGCCGTTCGCTCAGCAGGTCGACAAGGCGCTCGCCTCGAGGCCGGCCATCATCGTGGTCTTCGGCGGTATGAGTGATGCCGCCAGATCCGACGACCTGATCACTCAGTCCGTGACCGATCTTCTCACAGAACTGACCAGACGGGCGCCAGCCGCCAAGGTGGTGGTTCTGGGACCGATATGGCATCAGGACCCCGTTCCCGACTCCTACATGAAGCTGGACGCGGCAGTCGGCAACGCCGCCAACACAACGCACACTACCTACATACGTTTGATTGACGAGAACTGGCTTGTCGGGGACGGTCTCATCCAGGACGACGACTTCACGCCCACTGACGCCGGGCAGTTGATCTTGGCAGGGCACCTCGGCCCTATTCTGCTGAGTTATATCAGGGCGCAAGACCGGGCAGTTCTGCCATGAGTCGCGGTCAGTGGCGCAGGCCGAACGCCCCCCGGGTGTCGACGATCCTGCTCGCCGCGATGGCTGTTGTGGCGGCCATCGCGGTCGGATTTGCACTGTGGACTGCTCCGGCCCCTCCACAAGGGCGTGCGGGGTCCGATGCCTTCCGGCGCTTCAGCTTGCCGAGCCTTCCCACAACCCAGCCGTCTGCTTTGTACATCGGTGACTCGTACACGATGGGCCCAGGTACCTACGACCTGGGTTATGCCTGCCTGACATCGACGAACATGGGCTGGCAATGCAATATCTCCGCTCAACCGGGAACCGGGTATCTCGCCGGCGGCCCTGGAGCGCGGTGGAACAGGATAGTCGGCGCTCTGGACGAGGACTCCACAAACTTATCGGAACGGATGCCACGGATACGCGACCTCTACAGGGCTGACGTCGTGTTCCTCGACGCCGGGCGCAACGACATCCAGTTCGACATGGTCTATGTGCGAACTATGTTCGAATACACAGTCAGGCGGGCGATGGAGGCTTGGCCGAACAGTCGCATCGTCGTCATCGCGCCCTGGTTCATTTGGGAACCGGCCATCCGCCCACTTGGCCTCGAAGGTCGAACCATCGGTGACGAGTTCGAGTCGGTTCTACGCTCCTCTCCGGACTTCGACGCCGTGCTTCTGATAGATCCAGCTAAGCTCAACTGGTTCGCCAATGTAGATGTGTCGCCGTATCTTAGTGAGGACCACAATCACCCCAACATTGCAGGAAATAAACAGATCACCGAGCTGCTTACCGCCGCCTTGACCGAATATGGGTTAGCCAGAACCGCATGAATTCGACATTGAACGGCTACGCGGTCGTCCTGCGGCGCTGGTGGCGCGTCGTGGTGGCGGTACCGTTACTGTCGTTGACGATCGCCGCTCTCCTGATGATCGTTTGGCCGCCCCCTTACCAGTCCACGGCCGTGCTCTTCGTCTCAACGCCACGGGATGACGCGCAAACGTCCTATCAAGGCGACCTGTACTCCAGGGAGCGACTCGACACCTATCTCGCACTCAGCAAGAGCCCGGACTTGGCCCAACGAGTTATCGGCGACGTCGGACTCGACATAGATGTGCGCAAGTTGATCAAGGGAACCAAGCTCACCGCTTTTCCAGACACCGTCCTGATCCAGCTGAAAACCACTGGCGACACGCCGCAAAAGGCTCAGGCAATCGGTATCGCGTACGTCGAAGAGCTTAGCCGAAGCGTCGCCGCCCTCGAATCCGTCGTGGGCGGATTGACACCACGCGCCGAGTTGGTCTCGGTACAGCCACCGACCTTGGGCATCCCGGCCCGACGGTTCCCACCATGGCAGATCCTCTGCGGCGCAGCTGGGGCAGGGCTGATACTCGGTGCGCTTGCCGCGGTGGCTATTTCTCTCCTCGACGGACGGATTCGTCGGCCAGAAGACGCGGCCGAAGCGACCGGCACACCGGTTCTGGCCCGGTTCGCCGCTTTGGTTCCGTGGGAGAAGCCGGAAGTCCAGGCGTGGGCCAGCGAATCAGCGAGGGCCCTTCGAAGCCCGCTCGACCGGCTCTCTATCCTCGGCTCCAACGTCGTAATGGTGGCGTCCGCCGAACGCGGCGCTGGAAAGACCGGCGTCGCTTTGGCCGTCGCTCGGGCGCTCGCCGACCGTGGCTCGTCGGTGGCGCTGGTCGATTTCCACTCGCGCGGTTCTAGGCTTGCCCGGGCCCTCGAGTTGCGCAACGCACCAAGTGTGCGAGGCCTCACCGCAGACAACGAGGGACAGACCACTGGGCAGCCGTCCGGAGTGGGCCGGCATCACCAGCCATCGGTGTCGGTGGCCAAGTTGCCATCGGCCAACTGGAACGGCGTCAGCATCATCCCGTTCGGGACACCCGAGGACAACCCAGGGTCGACAGCGGACAGTCCCAACACGGCGGAATTATTCGAAGCACTCCGGAGAAGATATGACTGGGTCGTTATCGACACTCCGGCGGCAGTGGATTTCAGCGACGCTTCGCGCCTGGCGCGCCACTCCGATGCAATCGTGTTGATAGCAAAGGCCGGCCGCACAGTCTTCGACCAACTTCGCAAAGCCTCTGTCGATCTGACCCGTGCCGGTGGGCACGTGGCGGGTGTTGTTTTCATCGGCGAAAGTATCCCCGGTGGCCCGCAGGGCTCCCGATTCAATACAACCGGGAGTGTCCAGAAATCTGAGGACAGTTCCAGTCCGGCAGCCGATCTCTCTCATTCGACGTAATACGGAGACAACATGGAATTCGGGCCGATTTTCGCCGCAATCCGACGTAGATGGTGGATCCTCGCGGTCACGTTGGTCGTCGGTATCTTAGCCGCTGTCGTGGTGAACGCTGCCACCCCTCGTCAGTACACTGCGACGGCAAGGCTCTTCGTCGCGGCAACGGGCGGTACCAGTTCAACCGAGTCCTACTCTGGAGAACAATTCTCACAGCAGCGCACCGCATCGTACGCGCACATGATCGTCACCGAGCAGGTGGCACAACGCGTCGTCGACAAGCTCAAGCTGCCAATGTCCGCCAAGAAACTATCTTCGAAGGTGAGGCAGCCATTGTGCCTCGAACCGTCCTGCTGGACGTTTCAGCGACAGATCGATCGCCCGAGGGCGCCGCCGCCATCGCTAACACGCTTGCGGATTCGTTTATCGAGTTCGCCGGCCCGCTCGAGACACCAGTCGGACAGAATGCGCCCCGTTCGACCATCACCGTGGTCAGCCGGGCCGATGTGCCCACCGCCGTTAGTACGCCGAACCCCCGCAGGAATCTCTTCTACGGCATTGTCGGCGGCCTCGGCCTCGGTCTCGCCGCTATCGGCTTGTCCGCGGCGTTTTTGAGGCGAATTGGCTCTGCCGACGAGTTAGGCCGAATCACGGGCACTGCGGCACTCGGCCCCATCAACATGGCGGATCGTTATCCGAAGGGCTGGAGGAATCGCCCACCCGGCTGAAACATGCGGTCACGGAAGACTTCCGGCGACTTCGGGTGGAGATTGACGCTCATGACCCTGCACCCCAGTCGTGCTGGTGGCGTCGGCCTCCCCGGACGACTCCGCTACGACTTTCGCGTCGATCTCGCGGTCGCGTTCTGCGAAACGGGACGCAAGACGACGCTGATAGTCGCCGATCGGAACTCGACTCCCTGGCGCCTAGCTTGGGTTCCAAGGATCGTGTGCCCGGGCTTGCCGAGGTGCTTGAGGGAGAATCTTCATTCGAAGAGGCGATTCATCAGACCGCAAGCTCGAACTTGTCCGTAGTTCCACCCGGTAAAACCTCTGACATCGAGTCGTTGCTTTCGTCACCCCGCATGAGCGGTTTTATTGACAACTTGCGAAAAGAATGTGATCGGATCGTAATCTTGACCGCCTCCGTCAACAGCAGTAGCGCCGCTTCGGTTCTGTCTGCGATCGTCGATGCCAACCTGCTCGTTGTGAACCCGAAGAAGGCGCTTCGGTGGCATGTCGATAAGGCAATGGGCGAGTTCGAAGCTGCCAGGGCTTGTATTCTCGGAGCCGTTTTGGTTAATTCGTGACAATGGGATCAGCGGAGAATCCGACAGTGTGGGAGATGTGGTGATTTCAAAGCGCCTATGGCGTCTGGATGAACAGCGGTCTCGCGATACAGGAGCGTCGGTAACTGTGAAGTCGAACCTTCGGTCGCCGTACGGCAGGCGAACCCGTCGACTGCTGGAATCTACATGAGTGCACCTCACAGCGCAGGCCCGCCTGAGGGTCTTGTTTCTTCGGCCGGTAACGATTTTTCGCTGGACGGCTTCACCGCTGAAGGTTACGATCGTGGGCGTCGCCTGCCGATTCAAATGCTTTGGCTTATGTCTCGTGGATTGCTAATGAAATGGTGGTGCCCCAATACACTGAGAATCCATGTGCTCCGCCTCTATGGTGCAAAGATCCACCCAGGTGTGATTGTTCGACATGATGTGAAGATTCACTGGCCGTGGAAGCTCGAAATCGGCACGAACTCGTGGATCGGCGAGGAGGTTTGGATCCTCAACCTCGAGAAAGTAACGATCGGATCCAACACATGCATCTCACAAGGCGTGCTCGTGTGCTCGGGCAGCCACGATCGACGAAGTCCCACATTCGAATTCGACAATGCACCGGTTACTATTGGGGATTCGGTATGGGTAGCTGCCCGCGCTACCTTGCTGCGCGGGGTTCATGTGGGAGACGGTGCCGTGATTGGCGCCACAACCGTCGTTACCCGGGACGTGCCGCCCGGTGCGATGCTGCTGCCTCCTCCGCCACGGATCCAGCCGCAGCGATGAGCGTTCCCTCGGACACATCGGCCCTCTACCTGCGTTGGTGCCGCTCTGCGTCGGTCGGAGTGGTCCTCGGTGATGACCAGGTGGCGAAGTGCACCGTTCAGGTGAGGCACGCCGCCGCTGCGCGGACAACTGGTGGCTTGGGTTAGGATGGTGTGATCGTTTGCTGGCCAACGTATGAGTGGGGCATTGTCATGCAAGTCACTAAAACCGACCTAGAACGCGTCGCGGCCAAAGTGATTGAGCGTTTTCCTTTCGCCGACTATTTTGACCCATTCCTGTCCGGGCATCTTTCGATCGCGCAGACCGTCTCGCGCTATCTGGCGCCAGGATCACGCTTGCTCGATTTTGGCGCTGGACCCGCGGACAAGACAGCCGTTCTTGCTGCGCTGGGTTACAAATGTACAGCCATCGACGACCTAGGGGACGAGTGGCACAAGCGCGGAGAGGCCAGGCAAATGATTCTGGACTTCGCCGACGAGATGGGCATCGACTACATCACGCTGGAGACCAACGATATACCTGAGACCGATGAATTCGACATGGTGATGCTTCACGATGTGCTCGAGCATTTGCATGATTCGCCAAGAGAGCTACTCATCGGACTTCTCGAACGAGTGCGCGATCAGGGTTACCTTTACGTCACCGTTCCTAATCATGTCAACCTACGGAAACGGCTCTCGGTGCTCCGAGGTAAGACCAGCCATCCGCAATATGAGCTGTATTACTGGTATCCGGGAAGGTGGCGCGGGCACGTCCGCGAGTACACGGGTGACGACTGTGTCGCACTTGCGCAGGCTCTGGGACTTGAGGTTGTGGAGGTTCGGGGAGTGCACCACATGCTGGATAAGGTGCCGCGCCGACTGCGCCGCATCTACCTCGCGGCAAGCCGTGCTGTTCCGTCGACGCGGGACACCTGGTCGATGGTTGCTCGGAAGCCGATCGGTTGGATACCCAAGACACAGCTGGACGATGAGGAATTCCGCAAGCTCACGGGCCTCAAGTCTTGGAGCGAATTAGCCCATTGAGACCGGACGGATCACTTTCCTTCGAGGATTCGAATCGGATCTGCACTCATATAGGCCGCGGCCTCACCGATGGCCCGGCGATCAAACACGTTGTCATGAAAAGAGATCGATAGGTTGCGGGCGATGCCGATCCTCGAATTGAGGACTGTGATGCTGTTGGGACTATACGGGTCGAGCAGCCCGGTGTACGACTGCTGGCCGCCCTGCCGCCAAGGTGCATCGTCTAGCGACGTAATGTGCCCGACGTCGGTATACATCAGGGCGGCCGGCACACCGACTTGGCAGCTGTCCGGCGTCGTGCTCGGCTTTCGCCCGGCTCGAAGCAGAGTCCGCGCCGAAACTACTCCCATCCCAAGAAGCGGCACTGCAGAGACGGTAATTTCCTTCAGTCGGGTGTTTACTTCGGGCAGGGTCGCATTGACTGCCAGCGGAACTTCCAGGCCAGCCGCGAAATTGCCGTTGGACGTTCGTCCTCGGCGTAGGTAGCGGCGACAATCGAAGGCGACCATGACCCGGTCTGTCGTCGCTACGCCCGCCTCCCACAACGCCCGCCGCGCGATGTACAGCCAAATTGCTGCCCTTCCTGAATTATCCGCATTCGCGCGACGCCAGCTCTCCACTTCGGACTCGATATCAGCGTTCACGTGGGCCACGGCTACCGCGAACGACGGCGACCACGGTGCTGATTCGGCGGACGTGGCGACGGAATCGTCAGCGTCGGAGGAACCCAAAGCGGTGGCACGCTGCAATGCCGTCCGTGCACGGCTCGGATGGGCAGCGAACGTGTGAACAAGGGCACGCGGAAGCGCGAGTCGGCTGTCGCGGCGCATTACCCACGGCGACACGCGGCGTTGAGAATGCGCGAACAGCGCGCGGAGGATGTCGAGGACGAACCGCGCGTCGCCGAGGCCGTGATCTGCATCCAGAATGATGTGCCGGTGCGAGATGCTACTTTCAGTGATGCCGATCTCTGGAAACGGTCAACGCAGCAATTCCAGGACGGCCGCGCTGTTGTCATTCGCTACCTCTGAAGGCAGCTTCATGCACCGGCAACGCCGGGGCAGGGAGATGCTCGACAGGCGTTTTCCAGGCACGGGCGAGAGTGCCACTCCGGCGTGCGCCCCCGCGGCAGCAGTAGTTGACAGCGCGTCGGTCAGCACCGAAGCCGGAGGAACCTCAAGGTCTTCGAAAACAACTATGTACCGTCCGTAGGCAAGTCCTTGGTCCATGCCACTCACCATTGCCTTCGCGGGCGGCGGCGCTCGACGTTTGCGACATCGCCGCCTTGACGGCGCTCAGCGCCGGTTTGGGGCTGAAATCCGACCGCAGCAGCCCGTAGTTATTCTCGACGACGACTTGCTGTTTCGATATCTCGGTGATTGAAAAAATATTGGCCGCAATTGGCTAATGTCCGGATGTAGTTGATGCCGTCGGTGAGGATCTCGGCCTGGCGACACCTCTGTCACGCGAGACTGCTGTCCGGCGAGTTCCGGGGCGAATGCCCCCTCGGGAGCCGTGGATGCTCCGATTCGGTAAACCATATGCGCTTATAACTCTGGCCTTGGTTCGCCATGATCTGACTCACCAGTTCATCGCACGGTGCGATGAGTATGACGGCCCCACCTCACTGAGGAGGTCGGGGGAAGAGTATGACGTATTGTCATCGCGTCGAAGTAGTCGCCGGCCCCGTTCTGGTAGAGACCGGCAACGAAGTTGGCGGGCGTGATGGAGTCGTCCGAATCGATGGCGGGAGAGGTGCCGCCGGTGATGATCACCGAATCGGGATCGACGGATTTGATGGCAGAGTAAGCAGTTTTGAGCATCTGTGAGTACAGTCCTATATTCGGCACCGGTGCAAATTTCTGCCAGATGTTGGGTTCGTTCCAAATTTCCCACTTTGGGACTAGACCTCGTTACCGCACCGCGGCAAGCTTTACGAAGTTCCCGAATACATTGGGATCAGCAGGTGCCGGATGGATGAGACCGGCCCCGGCTGTGACGGACCACGACGGTGCGTACGTGACCAGGCCGAGATGTTCGAGCCTCGATCCAAGGCTTCCCATACGACGCCGTCGGTCTGGGCCCAGTCGGATTGCCCCGGTTCCGGTTTGATCGAGCGGCCATTCGATGATCAGGCGAACGGCGGAAAAGCCCTCGGCTTTCAGATGGCTTACTGCTCTGCCCTAGTGAAATCGTCTCTTATTGTTACTGCTGTTACGCCGACTATCCCCGGCGGCAGCGAGGCTTGCGCTCGCGCGCAATGGCTCAGCCCGTGCGACAGCAAACCCGATATGACCACCAGCAGTACGAAGGCTGTGATTACCGCCACTGCCGATCGAGGGAGTCTGGTTGGGAAGATTGGGCGAACCTGTGCGTTCATCAGTGGTGTCCTCGCGGTATTTTAGCCTCGGCTGCCGACGGTGGATCCTACGCGGTTGTAGCGTGGTCAGCATAACGTCTGGACCAATGCACGTCGCGGCGTTTCCGGGAGCGGTTGTCGAGGTCGGCGCGACGCGCGATGCGGTACACGATTGGATCATCAATCAGTTGGTGCTGCTATTTAGGACAACGGCAAAGTTCACCTGCCTCGACCCACGAGCCAAATGGGCACTTGGGGCGCTACTGCCGAGTGGTCGAAAAGTATTCGAATCCGAGTCCGCTGGCCAGGCCGAACCGGCGACTGCGCTACGGGGTGCTGCACGCGGCGGCCCGCCTGGTGAACGATCCCGCTACCTCATCCTGCGAGTCCCCGAAACATGACCCTGGGCAAACGATTTCGCCGCCGCGGTCAGCCGCGTCCGCGCCATCCCCGACCCGCGGGGACCCGTGTCCGTTCGACCCAGGAAGGAGTAGCCACCACCCGGGACCGTGGTACTCGGAGCAGCCCCACGACACGCGGCGCCACCACCTACGGGCAAGGCCGGAAATCAAGATCAACAAGCGCAGTCGCGACCGGTGGTGCGTGATTCGCTGGGATGGTCCACTGCGATCCTCCGATCAGGATGTAACGAGTCGGTTGGCGGGTAGGCATGGCAACGTCGCGAATGCGCTCTCGGAGTTTCAGCAACAGCGAGACGAGGGATGAGGCGACATGTGTTCTACGCAAACGGTCGGTCGGCCGGCCGCACGACTCGGGTAGCTGATCGCGTGACTGCCGAGCTGATCACCTCACCGTTGGTGAGCCGACCGTCGCGGGGATCCTTCGACGCCCGGCGTGCGCAAGCGCGTCAAATAGCGGTCGCGGCGGCATTGATCGCCCTTGGCGCGACATCGGCAGGTCAGGTGTTGGGCTTCAGCTTGACCATGCTCACTCCGATCTGTCTGCTTCTTGCGCCGGCCCGGTTGCTCATGCGTCCCACGGTGGGGCAATGGTTACTGCTGTCGCTGGCTGTGATCGGATTCATCGCATTTTTGGTTTCATCGCAGATAAATGGGCTGAGCCTCACAGATCAACGAGTCCTGCAGTGGCTCTCGTTCGCCGTGTACTTCATGGGCTTCCTGGTTCTGGCCGGAAGGGACGTGGAACGCGCCTGTTCACTTCTGTGCGGAGTGGCGATCGGCACCGTAGTTTACTACACTTTGCCGGGCAATGCGTTTGCTGGATTGTACCAATTCGCAGACTTGTGGAAATATGCGTGGGGGCAATGGATCGTTATAATTGTGATTTACTTGCTCGCCGCTCTCAAGCTGAGCGTTGAGTTACAGGCAGTTTTCCTCGTGCTGCTTGCTGGCTTTAGTCTGGTCGAGAACTATCGGTCGCTTGCCACTAATTGCGTTATTGCCGCTTTGATAATTATCCTAGGCTGGCTTTTCGCGGGCAAAATCGCTCGTTGGCTTCAGCTCATGATCGTGGTCGGATTAGGGGCAGGTCTGTACACGTTAGTACCGAAGATCGCGCTGAGCGGTCTTGTCGGCGATGCAATCCGGCGGAAGACGGAATTTCAGGCAAATACGGGAGTGCCATTGATCCTCGCCGGGCGTACGGAATCACCGTTGTCCATCTCGGCTATTCAGGACCGACCGTGGTTTGGTTGGGGCAGCGCGAACAACATAAGTGCAGAGGTATTCGATCGAGCAAAGACGCTCGCGATTGATCTCGGCTTTGACCCGACGTATCCTATTGAGGGCACGTGGTACCTGGAAAACGGCGATGTCTCTCTGCACTCGGTGTTGCTGGCCGCGTGGGCTGAGGGCGGGTTGTTTTCCGCCTTGCTCCCACTCGGGCTGTTCTGCGCGGCACTCGCGATTATCTGGAATGCGGGGCGGTATGGACGCTGGGCGGCGCTTGCGGTCGTGGTATCGGTCCAGGCCATTTGGGACCTCGTTTTTTCGCCGTACTCGTACAACTTCATTCCGGGGTTGGCGCTCCTCGCGGTCTTGTTCGCGGCGCGACACCTTCCGCCTATGGCCGACTCGGCTGCTAGGACGGAAGCATCATGACGTCCGGCAGGTCGGTCAGCGTTGTAATACCCACGGTCGGCCGGGCGAGCCTACGAGGGCGGTGGAATCCGCATTGCATCAGACGGCGCCGCCGCTGGAGGTGATCGTCGTGGTGGACGCCGACTGTGAGCTCGACCTGCCTGAGTCCACTGCGGTGCGCGTGGTGCACACCTCAGGAGGGTCGGCCCCAGTTACGCCAAGCACATCGGGATCACGTCGGCGAAGGGCGACGTCATCGCGTTGCTGGACGATGATGACGTCTGGCATCCGGACAACTCCGAAAGCAATTGGCCGCCACACCGGGAGGCGATGAATGGATTCTGTCGTGTCGATATCTGCTGCGAGCCGATGGTCGCACGCCGGTGACGTATCCACGCATGCTTATCGGCGTTGACGATGCCCTCCCGAGCTATTTGTTCGCCTTCCGATCGCTGCGACGAGGTCGTGCCGCCGTGGCGACTCCGACGCTCGTGTTTCCGCGCTCGGTCGCACAAAAGGTTCCGATGTTTCTGTCAGCAGGCTCCGTCCATGACGATCCGCTCTGGCTGATGAAAGTGCGGCGCACATTGCCGGATATACCGATTGTTCAAATCCCGGAAGCCTTGGCCGAGGTCTACGCGACGCAGGGCTCGGTATCGCGTCCGGGAGTGGATCGCAGTAGCGCCTATATCCATTTGGGCGTGCGCGAACTGGCCGACCAGTCGGGCAGGGTGCGAGGTGACTATCTATTGACAAGTCCGGTTAGTTCGGCTCTTGAGGTGGGGTCGTTCGCCGGTGTTTACAGGTCGATGGCTGCGGGTGTCCGGTTTGGGCGCCCCGGGCCGTGGGCGTGGGCATACGCGATGGCAGCCGTCTTGCGAATCGCGTGGCGGCGGGCGAGAAACCGGTTGGCCAAGGTGGCTCGCCGGCATTAAGGCAATTGAGGGACTGTATCGATGACATCACATCCCACCGTTTCGGTGATAACTATCTCCTTCCACGACCTCGACGGGCTGAAGCGCACGGTCGACAGCGTTCGTGCCCAGCGTTACCAGGGCCGTATCGAGCACATCGTGATCGACGGCGGGTCCGGCGATGACGTCGTGGAGTATCTGTCGGGATGCGAACCGCGCTTTGCGTATTGGCAATCGCAGCCCGACCGCGGCAGGTATGACGCGATGAATCAGGGCATTGCCCATGCCTCGGGTGAGTTGTTGTGGTTCATGCACTCCAGGGATCGGTTTTCCGACCCCGATGCTGTCGCTGCGGTTGTGGACGCGATCGCCGGTCAAGGGCAGGCGCGCGATGTCTGGGGTTATGGCATGGAAAACCGGATCACACCCGATGGCCGCAACCTGGGCGCATGGGGCGCTACGCCTTTTGACATGCGTAGGTTCCTTACTCTTCGGCAGATCGTTCCACATCAAGCGGCGTACTTCGGATCTTCGCTGGTAAGCAAGTTAGGTGGCTACGACGTTGATTTCGGGATCGCTGCTGACCAATTGTTCATCTTCCGAGCCGCATTGCTGCAAGAGCCAATTGTCATCCAGCGAGTAGTGTGCGACTTCGACACCAGCGGAGCCGGATCAGTGCGCCCTATCCGAGAGAACTTCCGAGACCTGCGGCGGCTGTGGGACATGCACGGTTGCTACCCGTTGGGCGGGCGCTGGAAATCCCTCGCCTTCATACGGGGCAGGGAGTTGGCGGTCAGGGCGGCGCTTGCCTCCTCCGGCGCTGTGAACACCATACGAGCCGGCCTTGGTCGCCAGGCGTCGACGTGACTTTCACTGAACCCACCATGTCCAGGGAAACTCGCCGCCCCCTCTATACCGGCGCGACCACCCGCCGGTTCGTCACACCTAGCCTCGGGATGGAAATGGCAACCCGTCAATCGCCGTGCGGCGAGTCGCTATGAGCTTGTCGAATGGTCTCAAACACCGTGCCCGGGATGTGGCGAAGCGGACCGCCGACGTGTTAGCCGGCACCCGGCTGGGGTCGATCCAAAGCGTCCAGACAGATCAGCCGTTGGTGGCGTTGACCTTCGACGACGGCCCTGACCAGGAACGGACTCCCGCCATACTGGACATCCTCGCCCGCTCGCAGTCCCATGCCACATTTTTCATGCTGGTGGACAGCGCACTTCGCCTGCCCGAGCTTGTCCGGCGGGTGGTGGCCGAAGGTCACCAGGTGGCCCTGCACGGACTCGATCATCGAAGGCTGGCCGGCGGTTCCCGCAAAATCGACACGGGTGCTGCTCGACTCGGCGGTCATCCAGTTGGCGACGATTTCGGGCGCGCCGGTCACATATTTCCGGCCGCCCTTCGGAGCGCAGACGGTGGGGTCATTCCTCGGTGCGCGCGACACCGGCCTGGAAACAGTGGTGTACGACGTGGACAGCTTCGACTGGAGTGGGCAAGAGGAAGGGCAAGTGGCAAACGGCGTGGTAAGTCAAGCCAAGCCCGGCAGCATCATCCTGCTGCACGACCGCCTTGCCGACGACCCGCTATGTGGGTTCGACCGGGCCGAGACCGTACAGCTGATTGTCGACGGCCTGCACCGGCGGTCACTGCGTAGCACTACGGTTTCGAAGCTGATCGGCTCCGGGAAGCCTCGCCGCACGGCATGGTTTTCGGTACGGACCGGTTCAAACGGAGTGCCGACGTCATGATCGAGATCTGCTGCAGCGGCAGCTCCGTGCGCTCGGCATGGCACGCGGGCCTACCGCGGCTGTCGCCGTGACCTCCGCCGGGAATCAGGGATCGCTCAATCCGGTGGAGCGCAGAGCGATCATGTTAGGGACGCTCCTTCGGGTAGCCGGCACACCCTTGGTGGCGCTGGTCGGGCTGTTGAACACTGCGGTGATAGTGCGCCAGACCGGAGAGGCCGTATTCGGGTTAGTGTCCTTGGTCACCACGCTTACCCTGCTCCTGCTGTTCGCCGATCTTGGCATCGGCGCCGTCGTAACCAGCGCTTGCTCACGGCCCGGACGCCTGATCGACGACGGGCTGGCCGTGGCGACGGTGCAGCGTGGTGTGCGCACGCTCAGCGTGGTCGCGGCAGTCCTGATATTCATCAGCCTCGTGATAATGGCTACCGATTCCTGGGGCTTCCTGCTCGGACGCTCGTCGGGAACTGCGGACCGGATCGCAATCACTGTTGCCGCATGCCGGTCGCGTTGGGAATTCCGGCCGGTATTGGAGTTCGAATCCTCATTGGCATCGACATGAATCCGCTGGCCGTGCTGGCGACAATGGCCAACGTGGTATTCGCGCTGCTGATCACCCTCACGCTGAAAGTCGCTGGTATCACGGGAATTTGGTACGCAGTTTCGGGTCCCGGTGGCGCGTTGATCGGAAGCTGTATAGCCACGGCGTTGGCGCTCCGCACGAGCGGCCTCGGGTTGTCGGCATTTGGGCGCGTGGGTGCCGAACACGCCGGACGCAGGCTTTTGCGGGGTTCTCTGTGGATGTTCGTTGCCAGTGTCGGCCTTCCGCTCGGCCTTCAATCGCACCGGCTGATTCTCTCGCACGTTTCCACTGCCGCGGAGTTGTCCCGCTACGCGTTGATCGCTCAAGTGTATGCGGTCACGTGGATGGTGTTCTCGACGGCAGCGATGGCGCTGTGGCCGGTTTTCGTCAAACGCCGACCCGACCTACGGGCGTCGATGCAGCTCTGGCTGAGATCGGCGGCCGCGTTCGGGGCGGTTTCCGTTGTCGCCGGCGTTGGCATTGTCGTGCCGGGACCCTGGGCCACCTCCATTCTCTCGGGCGGCCAGCTTGTTGCCACCCGGCAGCTGGCGATCGTCATCGCCCTGCTCCTTGTCGTGCACTGCGTACACCTGCCGCCGGTGTAATGCTGACAATGCCGCATGAAGCGCGATGGCAGTCCTACTGCATTGCGGCGATGGGTGTGACGACTATTGCACTGGGCTTGTTATGGGTCCGCAGTGGGCGGCACCGGGGGGTGGCCGCAGCTGTGGTCGCCACCTTGGCGGCGCAGGTCGTGCCGGACTTCGTGGGGATTCCGCGGTTGATTTCGCGTCGAACGCTGGAGATGGGTGGTGACGTGACGGTGGCTATGGGGTCGACAGGTTCGTAGCGAAGCGCGGGATTGACGCATCGCACGTGGGCTCATCCCGGCATCTTCTCGATTGATGCCAATTCGCGGACAAATTCCCGAACATGGGCATTGGCTTGTTCATTGGAGAACTCGGCGGCGCCCATTTTTCGGGCCCCGGCTACCAGGTCGACGACCAACTGAGGATCCGTCCGCAGCCGGTCAAGCGAATCGAGCAGGGCATCCGTATTACCGCTTGGGATGGTGACAGCCGCCCGGTGTGAGTCGAGTAGCGCCTTGGTAATGCCGGAATCGTCAACTGCCGCAAGGATGGGCCGCTGGGCCGCCACATAGGACGTCAGTTTGCTGGGCAGCGCCATGTGCGTGACTCCCGGTCGCTCGTGGAGGAGAAGTACGTCGGCAGCGGCTAACACGATCGGATAATCCTCTTCTGGCACGAGGTCGATGAATCGCAGATTCGGCAGGTTGGACGCTTCAGCTTCGAGCGCGGCGCGACGATTCCCATCACCAACTAAGACGAATTGGATACGCAGATTCCGCGAACCGCCACCCGAGCGGCCGCCATTACGTGCTCGAGTCCCTGCTTCATGCCCATGTTTCCGGTGTGTACGACAGTAAGGCCGCGCGATTCCCAGCCGAGCTTCCTGCGCGCCTGTTCGGGGGTGAGGTCAGCGGCAACGACGTGACTTGCATCGGCAATTCGGCGATGTGGTCCGGCGCTAGACCATGGGCCACGAGGTCGGGCACGAATCGCCGCGTGATCACGCCGACCCGGTTCGCGCGCGCGAGGGCTGGCATATTCCGCCGCTCCGACCATCTTCGCGACTTGGCTGCTTGTGGTACCGGATTGCACTGCCGCATTGCCGGTGAGGTCGTGAACGATCACCCCCAGAGGGCGGCCGCGTCGTCCGGCGTGGGCGGCCAGGACCGCCCCGACCGCGGGAGTCACCGCCACGATGACGCGAGCCGACGAGGACCACACGAACGGCGCGCTGAGCGCGGCGAAGCTTGTCTCCAGACGCATTCGCCCCACAAAATTGGCCCCAGAAGGCACCGCATGGCGTACTCGGACCATAGGAACCGCGCCGTCCTGTTCCCGCCACCGGACACCACGTCGATACCGGTCGTCCTTCAGGCGCCACTCCGGATAGTGCGGAATGCCGGTGATCAACTCGACGTCAGCACCGGCAGCGGTGAGGGCGTCGACGAACATCGAATTGAGCGGCGCACTGCCTGTGGAATCGGGCTTGTAGAGATGGGCGACGACGCAGACAGAAATTCCCGTCAAGTCTTCTTGTCGGTTGTTTGTCACAGTGCGCTAGCGGCAGGAATCACGCGCATGGAGATTCCGAAAATGGGCGGCCGGCCCAGCGTTACCGGAGGATTTCCCACCGCGCGCCCTGAACCCAACGGTTCGTTGCTGGGCGATCGCACAACCGTCGTACATGCCGACCTTTTGATTCCTTTTTGTTCCATCCCTGGTCATGCCTTGTGGAGTGGTTGCGCGAGCGGTGCAACCATGACCGTGCCGGGAGGCACATCCTTGACCACTACCGCGTTCAATCCGATCTCGGCGCCGTCGCCGATCTTAACGGGTCCCACGACGACGGCGCCGCTTGCGAGCTGTACGTTGTCGCCGACGACGGGCCGACCTTTGGCGCTGTAACCAACTATGACGTGCTGATTTATCCAGCAATTCTCACCGATCGACTCGGCCGCGAGCATCGTTGCGACCCCGTGCTGGATAAATAAACCCGGGCCAATGTCGTCGGTCCAGAGATATAGCCAAGACAGTCCCCGGAAGAAACTTCAGTATCAGGCGGATCGGCAGCGGCTTGGCACGGATTCGACCATGGACCAGGCTCCTGACTCGGGAAGTGTGTGATGCACCTCGGGCACACTGAAGGCAGGGCGTTAGTCGGGTCATCGCTTCCACTTCGACGCATTCGGTCTGAGCGTTCGACGTCTCGCCGCACCTCCGGTCCATCCTGGCCACCCAATTCCCAGCCACAGCTGCCATCCCATATGGCCCAGCAAAGAGTACGAATTTGTCCTGCGACCTCGGCTCCACATCGTGATCGTAACGATGGGGCGGGCGTCAGTCTGTCCTGGGTCCCTCATGTGCCTAGCTGTTCAATGCTCGGTGCCACAGTTCGACGGCGTCTGCTTCCCTGCGAACCTGTCTCGAGCCCATCGGGACCATCCTCGCCAGGATCCACATCGAGGTGTCCGCGGCTGGCTAGCTCGATGTGCTGGACCGTTCCGCCGAGGCCGCACGCGCGTGATACCGCGGTGGAAACCCATTGCGCAGGACGAGATTGTCGTCCCCTCCGTTTATCACCAGCAGCGGCGCTGAAAGTGGTCGCTGCGGCAAGCGTTGGCGAGCAGCAGCGCGAAGAGTATGTCAGCTGCCGTCGCGTGGCCGGCGACACCTCTTCGGCGTCCAGTTCCCCGTGTAACGTCGCCTTCTCGCTGTCCGGCATGTACGAACGTACGCCGCCTTGTTCTCGACGGCGGCGCCGCGCAGGTAATCCGACTCAACCAGTGCCGGGTCGATCGCCTCGAGTCCGGCAACATTCTCTCGCATCAGTCCCATCTGATCTTCGGTAGGGTTCCCTTGCCGGCTGTATCCGTCAGTCCGCCGACATCGGCGGGGGGGACCATCGCGATGCTTCCCACCAAATCGAGCCCGGCGCCGTAGTCGTGGGCGTATCGGCGGCGGCCCAGGAGGCCTGCCGCCCCGTGATCCACCTAGCGCCATCCAGGTGGTAGATCGTCCGCGTATCGCGCTCGCAGCGCTCGCACCGCATTGATCAATTTTATGCCGCGGTCCGCGGCTCCAGATATGGACTGGATACCAGCGTGTCCCAGAACCTTGATAGTCCGTGAACGCCATCGCGAATCCCTGGTCCACAAAACTGGTCACTACGAGGCGTAGCCCTTCAAGTCCGGGTATGCCGAAGGCCCGCACTGTCGTAAGTCCGGTGCTGCCGTGCGCGAAGGAGATGACGGGCGAACCGCCCTTTGGGGGCTGGCCTTTCGGGATGAAAAAGGTGCCGGAGACTTCGTTTCCCCGTTGATCAGTGGCGGACACCGAGCGAGACACCGCTTGGGGTGCTTCACCGACTTTGGGAAGTGTGTCTGCCTCCAGGTCGCGCAGCGGCTCGGATTCGACGATCGTTCCGCGCGCGTCCCAGACAGTGAGCCGATCGATGGCAATGGCCTGGCGCTCCGCTGCGTCGGGTTGCCGGATGCTCGAGTCGAGCACGAAGTTGCCATCAGGGTGAGCACGTCCTCTGTCGCCCGTATCGCAGCCGAGGTCCTGCCCGAACTTCGGGGAGGGGCATGAGTCTCATCAAGCCACAAAGGTCGACCGGCAGGCGACTGTCATTTGCCACGGGGCATGGGACACGGACTGGCATGAGATTGGGACCACCGGTTGTCACTTCGAGCATTCTGATCTGGGATCGTGGTGTCAACGGCGCGTGTGGGTTCCTGGAGTCTGCGGCCTAGATAACGAGTCCGTGCGCGGTGGATGGTGACGGTCTGACGGCGGATTGGGGAGCAGTGAGGCGATCATCGCGGTCATTCACTCGGCCGTTCGCGATTCGAGGTCGCACCGCGGAGGCCGGTGGCGGGCTCTGACGAGTTCGTAGAAATCGGCGGTTTCGGCGACGTCCAGCGACTGCAGCGCGATGTCGTCGATCAGGATCAGCTGGACCTCCCAGGACGCCATTCCCGACGAACCTGAAATCGGTCGGCCTGGAGCGATCCGACCCGAGGAGCCGAGGACAGGCCGGCACGACACGCCGGGTGGTCCCACGGCTGGCAACTGGGTGGTCCGATGACCGTGGCAAAACTCAGCTCAAATGGTCCTGAACGGTCCGATGAACGTGGAAGAAGGCAAAGCGACCCGGCGCTGCGTTATTCGGGCAGAACATCGTGTGATGAGAAATTTGCCGGGGAGACCCCATGCCGAAACGTGTGGCGACCGTGACCCGACCTTTCCGCACACTGGCCATGTTCGCGGTTGCTGGTCGGCGGCCGTTACAGCAGCGACAGAAAACGATGTTAGGAATTGTGACGAATGGCACGCGTAATTTCAATGGCCAGCAGCGCTCACGGGTCTCGTGGACTGCGATGATGGTGGAGTGTTTCATTCACGGTGCCAGCGGTTGCCGGTGACGGTGTGGAATTCTGATGGTTGCTCGGCCGAGGCCCGGCGGGCCACGTCCGGCCTAGGGTAGGCACCCCCCGGCACCGGTCACTGCCTGGCCGCGTCGTCCTTCCCGGCTGATCGACCGATTTTGCCGCGGTTCCATCCGTGAACCCTCTGCACCGGATTTACCTGCGACCATTCCCGCCACCACGCAGTCCGACACGTAGCTTTCGCTCTCGACACACCGACCGCCGCGATGTGGGTTGAAGGGAGCCGTCGGTCACCCTTGCTCGCGGCAGCGTCGTGCTGGCATCGCAGCTTCATGTAGCTGACGACGTTCCGCTGTCGTGGACCCTGTTTTGCTGTCGTTCCCCTTCCGGGTAGCGTTCAACTGTGCGATGCTTGCTGAGGGTGATCTGTGGGTCTCGGCTGAGGGGGTTGTGACTGATGTCGACAGCTATCTCGCTAAGCGAATCTTCTGAACGTCAGATGAGGCTGCCTGAGCTCGCGTCCCGACGGGTCTGGCAGCGGCGCTACGAGGTCGTGTTACGGGTCACAGACATCGCCGTTGTGGTGGTTGCGGTTTCTGCGGCGCATTGGATCCGATTCGGCACGATACCTGCGGCCGGCTACCGCGTGTTCGATCTGAGTTATCTGCTTGTCTCCGTTGTCGTCATCACCGTTTGGACTGCATTTCTGACGATTTATCGCGTCTGGGAAAAGAAAATCCTCGGAGACGGTCTCAACGAGTACCGCAGGTTGGCCGCAGCGACACTGTCCGCTTTCGGGACGATCGCCGTTGCATTGACGGTCGTAAAGGTGGAGCTGGCGCGCGGGTATTTGGCGATTGCGCTGCTCGTCGGCTTATTTGGACTGCTTGCCAGCCATCAACTGGCTCGTGGCATTCTCGCCGCCAAACGCAGGCGTGGACATTGCTTCACCTCTGTGCTCGTGGCCGGTGAACG
Source organism: uncultured Actinomycetota bacterium (assembly GCA_963846905.1). GTDB lineage: Bacteria > Actinomycetota > Actinomycetes > Mycobacteriales > Mycobacteriaceae > Mycobacterium. The sequence goes on along the minus strand of CAWJYB010000005.1, from coordinate 18,530 downwards.
GGGCTCGGCCCGTGCCCTGGCGAACTCGTTTACTCGAACTCCTGAATACGGGTATTCCGTGGTCGGCATGTGCTTCGTTGGTCCACCCCTTGAATCACAACCATCGGGCATTGACACCGTTCCAGTCTTTCCGTTCGACGACTCTCTCGCGGCCGCCATCGCGGCATCGGGTGCCGACGCGGTCGCCATCATTGCCACAGACCGCCTGGGTCCCCACTGGATAAGCGAGTTGTCATGGCAGTTGGAGAAGCTCGACGTCGACCTATTCGTGTCCCCGGGACTGGTAGGCCTGGCCGGACCCCGGTTAAGTATGCGGCCGGTCGCGGATCTCCCCCTGATTCAACTTGAGAAGCCGCAGTATGACGGCGCAAAGGGGTTCGAGAAGCGAGCGTTCGACGTTTGCTTTTCACTTGTTTGCTTGATAGCAGCGCTACCTGTTTTGATCGCCGCTGCCCTAGCAGTAAAGGTCACGACCGGCGGCCCGGTCTTCTATAGATCGAAACGAATTGGGATAGAGGGCAAACCGTTCCAGATGATCAAGATCCGTACCATGGTCGACGGCGCCGATCAGCAACGTGTTCAGCTGGCCCAGGCGAACGAGGTTGAGGGCGGAATCCTGTTCAAGATTAGGCGGGATCCTCGCGTGACTCCGGTGGGCCGATGCCTTCGGAGGTACAGCATCGACGAACTTCCCCAGTTCATCAATGTTCTCCGGCGGGAAATGAGTGTGGTCGGGCCGCGGCCCCCGCTTCCGTCGGAAGTTCAAGCGTACGATCAGCGCGTGCGCCGCCGTCTGCTCGTTCGTCCAGGGATTACCGGTCTCTGGCAGGTGAGTGGCCGGTCGGACCTGAGCTGGGACGACTCGGTCCGGCTTGATCTCGCCTATGTCGAGAACTGGTCCATGATGAGTGACTTGGTCATAGCAGTGAAGACTGTCAAAGCGATATTTCGCCGCACCGGCGCCTACTGATCCGAATGCCGCAGGGTGCCTCTCCTGATCCCAGATCGATCAGTCTGAAGTTGATGATCCACGTCTTGGAACTGTCAGTGGTCTGCGATGATTCACAGTCCGTCAATTGATAGGGGACGACACCATGGGTGAGCACGAGCAACCTCACGACATTGCAATCGTCGGCCTCGGCTTTGTCGGCCTTACGTTGGCGACGGTCATGGCTGACACCGGAAGCCTTGTCATTGGAGTCGAGAAGCGCGCAGATGTCGTCGACAAGACCAACAAGGGTATCCCGCATTTTTCCGAAAGCGGGCTCGCAGCTGCCCTGTGCAGGGTAACTCAGTCGGGCAAACTCGTTGCGATGCAGCATTTCCCGGAGCACCCTGTCTCCGACACGTACGTCATCACCGTCGGGACGCCGTTGTCCGGCGACGGCATCGTGCGGGTGGATATGCTCGAGTCGGCGGCACGTGAGGTCGCAGCCAACATGCCAGACGGGGCCTTGGTGATTGTGCGATCAACCGTGAAGGTTGGCGCCACTCGGGACGTCGTCCACCCGATCCTCGCGGCTAGCGGGAAACGCTTTGATGTGGCTATGTGCCCGGAGCGGACATTGGAGGGCGAGGCCCTGCAGGAACTGCGCGAGTTGCCGCAGATCATCGGCGCGGACGAGCCATCGGTGCGAGACCGGGCGGCGGCCGTTTTCCGGCGGCTCACCAACTCCATCGTGCAGGTCCCCAATCTGGAAACAGCCGAAATCGTCAAACTCGTAGACAACACGTTTAGGGATGTGCAATTTGCCTTCGCCAACGAGGTTGCTCGGCTGTGTGACGCGTTCAATGTAAACGCCCATGAGGTTATTTCGTCCGGCAAGCTCGGTTACAAACGGACAAACGTTGCGCTGCCCGGGTTAGTGGGCGGTCCCTGCCTAGAGAAGGATCCGCACATCCTGATTCAAAGCGCGCAAGGCCGCGGCCTAGGGTTAGAGATAGCCTCGGCGGCCCGATTGGTCAACGAACGGCAGCCCGACGAGACAGTACGATTCATTAGCAATGAAATGTCGAAACGTAACTTGTCCCACCCTCGGCAGATCAGGATTTTAGGTATGGCATTCAAGGGCATCCCAGCGACCGATGACCTGCGGGGATCGATGTCCGTCAAGGTCTTGGATGCCCTCAAGAAGGCCCATCCCGACGCCGAGATTGGTCTGTTTGATCCGGTCATCGAGCCTCGACATTTGGCGGCGCTCTTTCCCGACGAACACATTTTCGACCGTATCGGCGATGCGGTAAGCGGCGCCTCGGCGGTTATCATCGCCAATAACCACCCCGCGCTGGGCAAAATATCGCTCCGGACTATCAGCGAATTCATCGTTCCTGATGGGTTCATTTTCGACTACTGGAACCACTTTAGTAATCTGCACGCCTCCGAACTCGGCGACTCGTATTTCGCCGTGGGTAACATGGGAACAGTCGTCTGATGGCTACTCGCATCGTGGTAACGGGAGGGGGCGGTTTCATCGGGTCGCATCTAGTAAGGCGACTCGTACACGATGGGTGGAACGTTGCCGTTGTAGACACAATGGTACGGGGGGATGCACGGCGCATTGCTGACGTCGCCGCTGATGTCGAGCTTCATTCGTGTGACGTCCGGGACGAAAGTGCACTGACGCGGGCATTCCGGCGCGCCGATGTGGTGATGCACCTTGCGGCGATTAACGGGACGGAGAACTTCTACAAGCGACCGGCATTGGTCTTGGACGTAGGGATCCGCGGTGCGCTGGCTGTCGCGAACGCCGGACAACGGGCAGACGTACCCGATCTGGTGTTCGCATCGACGGCCGAGGTCTACCAGACCCCTGCGGAAGTGCCCACGCCGGAGACGATTCCACTGCTGTTGCCCAATAGTCTCAACCCGAGATACTCGTATGGCGGATCCAAGATCGCCACTGAGCTCATCGCATTCAACTACGGGCGCGACCACTATCGCCAAGTGCAGGTCTTTCGTCCCCACAATGTCTATGGGCCGGACATGGGCTGGAAACATGTCGTTCCACAATTCATCGTGAGAGCGGCGGAGGGCCGCGACGCTACTGGGACGTCGGTGCCGTTTCTGGTACAGGGCAACGGCACCGAGACGCGGGCGTTTTGCTACGTCGATGACATCGTCAACGGAATCTTGCTCATGTATGCCCACGGCTCCGATCGAGAGATTTACCACATCGGCAATGACGAGGAGGTGGCCATCCGGGACCTGGCTCTTCGGATAGGGAGTCTGCTCGGCTTGCAACTAGACATTCGGCCAGGCCAGGCGCTAGAAGGCGGAACACATCGTCGATGCCCGGATATCACCAAGATGCGTGCATTAGGCTACCAACCCGCGGTCAGCCTGGATGAGGGCTTGAAGCGCACCGTAGCGTGGTACCTCGAGCACCAAAATGACTGTGTCGCTAACGAGCTGATGTAGCTGATGGACACCCAATCACGCGTCTACGTTGCCGGGCACAGCGGCATGGTGGGTTCGGCGATCATGCGTCGGCTTCTCGAAAAGGGATACACCGATGTGCTCGTTCGCAGCCACAATGAACTTGCCCTGGATGATGCGGCTGCCGTGGAGGAGTTTTTCGCATCCCACAGGCCGCAGTGCGTTGTACTAGCCGCCGCGAAAGTTGGAGGTATCGTGGCTAACGCCACGCAGGGCGCCGACTTCATCCGCGAGAACCTGCAGATTCAAACGAACGTCATTGACGCTGCTTACCGCTACGGTGCCCAGAAGTTGCTGTTTTTGGGATCCAGTTGCATTTATCCGAAGAACGCGCGCCAACCCATCCAGGAAGAGGCCCTCCTCACGGGGTCTCTCGAGGAGACCAATCTGCCTTACGCGATCGCGAAGATTGCTGGAGTAGCGATGTGCGACGCCTACGCCAAGCAGCACGGTTTCAATGCGTTCACGGTGATGCCGTCGAACGTGTACGGGGTGGGAGACAACTTCCATCCTGAACATTCCCATGTCGTCGCCGGCATGATGCGTCGATTTCATCAGGCCAAAATGTCGGGCCACTCTAAGGTGGTGGTCTGGGGAACCGGCTCGCCGTTGCGCGAATTGATCGACGCCGACGATCTCGCCGATGCCTGCGTGTTCTTGCTAGCGAGATATGACGATGGTGGCCGGATCAATGTCGGCTCGGGCCAAGAAATCTCGATCCGCGATCTCGCGCTGCTTATGAGATCGGTCGTTCAATTCGAAGGTGAGGTGGAGTTCGACTCCAGCCGACCTGACGGCACCCCCCGCAAGATTATGGACAACAGCAAACTGACGGCGCTGGGGTGGAGTCCGGCGTTGAGCATCGAGGCGGGGCTGAAAAAGATGTATAGGTGGTTTCTTCAGGCTAAGGCCGGTTAGGCTGCGGTTAGGCCGCGTTGGGCATCAAGCAAGCCGCCATCGACCGGACCAGGCCACGCACACGCGACATGCTCCCCGAAGCCGCCTAACCACAAATCCCGAGTCCACTACTGGGGTCAAGGCCCACCCACGTCCACCTGCGCGAGGAGGCCCCAGCCTCCCAAACCGTCTAGAAGGGCGAGTTGACCATGGAGTGTGCGGCCATTTCCAGGTAGTCGATCAGCGCCCGCCGGTGCTCGTCGTCGATGGTGTCCGAATCGATTTCGGCGACTGCGGTGTGCATGCACCGCAACCAGGCGTCGCGTTCGATGAAGCCGATCCGGAACGGGCTGTGCCGCATCCGCAAGCGTGGATGTCCACGCTGTTCGGAGTATGTCCGTGGTCCACCCCAGTATTGCTCGAGGAACATCCGGAGGCGGTCTTCGGCGCCGGTCAGGTCTTCCTCGGGGTAAAGCGGACGAAGAACCTCGTCCTCGCGAACCAGTTCGTAGAACCGCGCGACGATCTTCCGGAAGGTTTCGTGACCGCCCACGGCGGCGTAGAAAGACTGCTCGACTTCGGGCACGTTCTCATTGTCCCAACGGAGTCGACTGGGTTGCTGTCGCCACCCCCATGGGTGGTTCCGATATTCACCGATGGTCGGCGGGACACGAAGGCACACAACGTTATTGCCGTGCGATGGGCGACGATCCGTGGTGGACTGTCCGCGGAGGGCGAATGGTGCAGCGCAAACGAAACCTGGCAAATAGAGCTGGCCACCGCGCCGCTGTAAGTGTTGCCGCGGCGGGGACTGTGCCGTCCCTGCGCAGCATCGACCCGCCGCATGACAGCGGCTCGGTGTGGGGCCGGCGCCGCGTGTTGCTGCTGAACTCGACCTACGAGCCGCTGACCGCGCTCCCGTTGCGCCGCGCGATCGTCATGCTGCTGTGCGGCAAGGCCGACGTGGTCCACAACGATCCGGCCGGCCCGGTCGTCCGCTCGGCTGCGTACGTGATCGCTGTGCCGTCCGTGATCCGACTCCGCAGCTACGTCCGAGTGCCGTACCGAGCGCGCATCCCAATGACGAGAGCGGCGCTGATGCATCGAGACCGGTTCCGCTGTGCGTACTGCGGCGGCAAAGCCGACACGGTCGATCACGTCGTGCCCCGGAGCCGTGGCGGTCAGCACACCTGGGAGAACTGCGTGGCGTGCTGTTCGACGTGCAATCACCGCAAGGCTGACCGACTACTTACCGAACTGGGTTGGACGTTGCATCTGGCGCCGACACCTCCAACGGGCCAGCACTGGCGGTTGTTGTCGACTGTCAAGGATCTCGACCCGGCCTGGGCTCGATACCTCGGCGAGGGCGCCGCATAAGCTCGGTTGCCGCACCGCTGCGCGATCCGTGGGATAGGTTTATGGGTGTGAGCGTTGCAATGACACATGCCCTGCTCGGCGGGGTGCCGCTGCTGGTCTTGCTGATATTGGCCGTGCTGGTTTTCCGTCACCCGAGCCGTCATCCCAAGTCCTACAAGATGTCCGAGCCATGGACATACGGCCCGATCCTGTGGGCGGCCACCGACGAGAAGGTCGGCCACGGCCACGGTTCAGTTGGCTACGCGGTAGGAGGTGGCGCAAGTGGCCGCTGGTAAGCACAGCATCGCGACCGTTGACTCGGGGTCACCGCAATACGGATGGGCGGTGACGTCGTCGGGCAGGTTGTCGGGAGTCACCGAGCCGGGTGAACTTTCGGAAACCTATCCATTTTCGATCAAGGATCGGGTAGCACTCGACGATGCGCTGAAATACGGGTCGCGTGCGTCGAAGGCGCGATTCGCCGTATACATCGGCGATCTGGGCAGTGATACCGCGGCCCGGGCGCGCACCATCCTCGGCAGGGTGCCAACCCCGGACGACGCGCTGCTGTTGGCCGTCTCACCCAACGAACGGGCGATCGAGGTTGTCTACGGCTCCGGCCTGCAGGGACGCGGTGCCGGTTCGGCAGCTCCGCTCGGGGTGGCGGCCGCGGCGTCGGCGTTCAAGGAGGGCAACCTCATCGATGGTCTCATCAGCGCGATCCGCGTCCTGTCGGCCGGGATCTCCCGGCCCTGACGGGCTGTTCGATCCACGCTCCGCGCCGAAGAAGGAACGACAGCTCGTCACTGTCACTTCGTCGGGCGCTCTTCAGTCGGCATCGAAGAACCGAGCTTTGAGCGCCCGCACAACCCCCGCCCGGCCTTCGAGTACCAGTCGGCGCAAGGCGGGCGGCTGCTCCCCGTCCAGGAATGCGTCTGCGGCCTCGACGGCGTTCTGGCTGATATCCCACGAGGGATACAACCCCACGACCACGGTCTGGGCGACCTCGCTCGATCGCCGCTCCCAGACGTTGCGGATCACACCGAAATAACGCTGCGTGAATTGCGTCAGCAGCCTGCCTTGTCCGGGCTGCACGATGCCACCGATAATGGCGCGGCCGGTGATGTTGGGCAGCGTGTCGTCTTCTATCACGCGGGCCCAGGCGGCGTCCTTCACAGCCAGCTGGGGCCTGGCCGCGGCCGCGGCGGCCGCCTGCCGCCTCCCTGCGGCGGTGGGGTCGCGTTCCGCCTCCGCGTCGATGACGGGTGTCTCGGTTCCGTCTGCGTCGATCTGCCCGGCAGCAGCGAGCGCGGTCACCAGACGCCACCGCAGATCTGTGTCGATCACGAGACCAGGCAGACCCTTGTCCGCGGGATCCCCGTCGAGCAGGTCGGAAAGCAGCGTGACGTGGCCTTCCGACAGCACGGACGTGCACAGCGCATTGACGTACGCCAACTGGTGGTCGGAACCTGCCTCGGCGGCGCGGGCCAGTTCGACCAGCCGGTCGGTGAACGACGGCCAGCCTTCCGATTCCGCCCACTCGGGCTCGGCGTAGGACCCCAGCGCGGTCTGAGCCTGCAGCAAAAGCCGTTGCGCCACGCCCACTTCGGTTTCGGCTCCGGCGGCGCCGGACACCAGGGTCACGAAATCGCGGGCTTTCAGCTCGGCCTCGCGGGTCATCTCCCAGGCTGCACTCCAGGCAAGGGTGCGCGGCAGCGGATCGGCGATGTCGGCAATACGGGTCAACAGGGTTTGCAGCGAGTCGGGATCTAGGCGAAGTGAGCAGTAGGTCAGATCATCATCGTTGACCAGGATGAGTTTTCCGCGTGAAATTCCCTGCAGCTCAGGAACATCCGTGCTGGGTCCATCGATGTCGAGCTCCTCGCGGTGGGCGCGGACGAGCTTTCCCGTACCATCGTCGTCGTACACTCCGACGGCAAGCCGATGTACTCGAGTTTCACCCGCTCCCGGTGTCGCCCCGCCCTGCTCCACGGCGAAGCGCGTGAACCTCCCGTCGGCGTCGACGTCGAAGTCGGGCCGCACCGTGTTCAGACCGGTGGTCCTGAGCCATTGGCTGCCCCAATCCGACAGGTCACGCCCGGATGACTTCTCCAGTGCGCCAAGTAGATCGACGAACGTGGCGTTATCGAACGCATGGACGCGGAAGTAATCCCGCAGCCCTGCGAGGAACGCGTCCAGACCCACATAGGCCACCAGTTGCTTGAGTACGCTCGCGCCCTTGGCGTAGGTGATGCCGTCGAAGTTCACCTCGACGGCATGCAAGTCGGGTATTTCGGCTGCGACCGGATGCGTCGAGGGCATCTGGTCCTGCCGGTAGGCCCACGACTTCTCGGCATTGGCGAAGGTCGTCCACGCCTGGGCGTACTCCGTGGCCTTGGCCAGGCACAGCACCGAGGCAAACGTCGCGAAGGATTCGTTGAGCCACAGGTCGTCCCACCACTTCATCGTGACCAGGTCGCCGAACCACATGTGCGCCATCTCGTGCAGCACCGTCTCGGCACGCCTCTCGTACGACGCCCGCGTCACCTTAGACCTGAAGACATAATCCTCCAGGAACGTCACTGCGCCGGCGTTCTCCATCGCGCCGGCGTTGAATTCCGGCACGAACAGTTGGTCGTATTTGCCGAACGCGTATGGAGTGCCGAAGTTGTCGTGGTAGAAGCCGAAGCCCTGTTTGGTTTCGGTGAACAGTCGCTCGTGATCCATGTGCTTCGCCAGCGAGGCGCGGCAGAAGATGCCGAGAGGGATCTCGCCGTGAGAGTCGGAGTAGACGTCGCGCCATACCGCGTACGGTCCGGCGATCACCGCGGCCAGGTAGGTGCTCATCCGCGGCGTGGTGGCGAACGTGTGAACGGCGACGTCCCCGTCACGCTCGGCCGTCGCGGCCGCGCTGTTGGAGACCACCTGCCAGTGCGCGGGTGCGGTGACGACGATGTCGATTGCGGCTTTGAGGTCGGGTTGGTCAAAGCAGGCGAACACTCGCTTGGCGTCGGCGGTCTCGAACTGCGAGTACAGATAGACCTCGCCGTCCGACGGATCGACGAAACGGTGCAGGCCCTCGCCGGTGTTGGTGTAGCGGCAGTCGGCGTCGATGACGACGACGTTGCGCTCCGCCAGGCCCCGCAGTTGGACGCCCGTCGACTCGTCGTATCCGGAAACGTCGATGTCGTGTCCGTTGAGTGTCGCGCGATGAATCCTGTCCGCCGCGATGTCGATGTTGGTGTCCGCTCCGGCGGTTGCGTCGAACACCGCCGTTGTCACCGAGCGGAATGTGCGCTCGCCGGGTTTGCCGCTGCCGTCGGTCAGGTCGAGTTCGATGCGGTAGCTGTCAACGGTGATCAGCGCGGCCCGTTCGACGGCCTGATCCTGAGTCAGATTGGGGAGTGCCACGCTGGTCAACACTAGTAGCCGCAGTCGGGGAACAGATGCCCGGCGCACGCAGATGTGCCCAACGTAGTCTGACACGTGGAATAGAAAGGACCGACATGCCTGAGAAGTCCCGCGCCGATTTCTGGTTCGACCCGCTGTGCCCGTGGTGCTGGGTCACGTCCCGCTGGATACTCGAGGTCGAGAAGGTCCGCGATATCGAGGTTCAATTCCACGTCATGAGTTTGGCGGTGCTCAACGAAGGACGCGACCTGCCAGAGCAGTATCGCGAGTTGATGAAAACGGCCTGGGGTCCGGTGCGGGTCGCGATCGCCGCGGAACGGGCCAAGGGGGCAGAGATCTTGGCGCCGCTCTACACGGCGATGGGCACCCGGATCCACAACGAGAACGACAAAGACTTGGCCGATGTCGTCGCCAAGTCACTGGAGGAGGTGGGCCTGCCGGCAGAACTCGCGCAGGCCGCGGACTCCGACAAGTACGACGAAGCCCTCCGCGCGAGCCATCACGAGGGCATGGACGCCGTCGGCCAGGACGTGGGCACGCCGATCATCCACGTCGACGGTGTTGCGTTTTTCGGCCCGGTGTTATCCCGGATACCCCGCGGTGAGCAGGCGGGCAAGCTGTGGGACGCGTCGGTAGTTTTCGCTTCATACCCGCATTTCTGGGAGCTCAAGCGCACGCGAACCGAGGGTCCGCAATTCGATTGATGCACCGTTGCGGGAGCATATTCGAACGATATTGACTGATAGCCGCTTTAGCCGTTAACTTCCGGCGTGGGGTTGCGGGGCCAGCACGTCAGCACATCCAGGAATTGCCGGCGGGCCACCGGACGGGGGACACGTTAGGGTTGACGCCGTGCGCGTCTACCTCGGTTCCGACCATGCGGGCTACGAACTCAAGCAGGCCATAATCGATCACCTGGAAAGCGCAGGCCACGAACCGGTTGACTGTGGAGCCTTTGCCTACGACGCCGACGACGATTATCCCGCTTTCTGCATCGCGACTGCCGTCAAGACCGTTGCCGACCCGGGCAGCCTGGGGATCGTGCTAGGCGGCTCTGGTAACGGCGAGCAGATGGCGGCCAACAAGGTGCCGGGGGCCCGGTGTGCCTTGGCTTGGAACGCCGAGAGCGCGTCGCTTGCCCGCGAGCACAACAATGCGCAACTGATCGGCATCGGCGGTCGTATGCACAGCGAGGCCGATGCGCTTGCCATAGTCGACGCCTTTCTCGCCGCGCAGTGGTCGGAAGCCGAACGACACCAACGTCGGATCGACATGTTGTCCGAGTACGAGGAGACGCATGTCGCGCCACCCGTGACAGGCGTGCCGGAATAGAGGTGCCCGAGGGCCACACGCTGCACCGCCTGGCCCGGCTGCACCAGCGCCGCTACGGCCGCGCCCCGGTCCGGGTCGGCAGCCCGCAGGGACGTTTCGCCGAAGGCGCCGGGGTGGTTGACGGCGGCATACTGCACACCGCTGAGGCATGGGGTAAGCACCTGTTTCATCGCTACCGTGGGGGCAGCGTGGTCCACGTTCACCTCGGCTTGTACGGGACCTTCACCGAATTTGCGGCGGCTACCGTCCCCGCCCCGGTCGGCCAGGTGCGAATGCGGATGATCGGCGCGCAGTTCGGGACCGACCTGCGTGGGCCGGCGGTGTGCGAGCTGATCTCCGAAGGCCAAATCGCCGACGTCGTCGCGCGGCTCGGGCCCGACCCGCTACGCGCCGACGCCGACCCGGCCCGGGCGTGGAAGCGAATCACCAAGTCCCGCAGGTCGATCGGTGTATTGCTTATGGATCAGTCGGTACTCGCCGGGGTCGGCAACGTCTACCGAAGCGAACTTCTCTACCGGCACCGGATAGACCCGTTCCGGCCGGGCGGCACGATCACCGCGGACGAGTTCGACGCGATGTGGGGCGATCTCGTCACGTTGATGAAGGTCGGGGTCCGGAGCGGGACGATCGTTGTCGTACGGCCGGAAGACGACCACGGCGCACCCTCCTATGGTTCCGGCAGACCGCGCACCTACGTCTACCGCCGCGCTGGCGAGCCGTGCAGAATCTGCGGGGCCAAGGTTCGCACCGTGGAATTGGACGGCCGCAACCTGTTCTGGTGCCCGACCTGCCAGACGTGATGTTCAGTCCGCCGCGGCCTCGAACCCGCTGATCATCGCGGTCGTAGGCATCGAGGTGTTCTGGGCGCTCTATCGCGATGTTCTGCGCGCGCAACGCGCCGCACTGATCGCCAAGCGCGATGCCGGTCGCATCGCTGACGAGGCGGTCCGGGCCATGCTTCAACGACTCGATCTGCAAGAAGCGGGCGCCACATCGTGGTTGGAGCCGACTCCGGCGCGCGGCGCCGGTCAGAAGCCGCCGAAGTCCCCGCCGCCGAAGTCGCCCCAGTCCCCGCCGCTGAGTCCGCGCCGCCGCCGTCCCCCCCGCCGAAATCTCCGCCGCCGGCATCCTGCCCAGCATCTAAGCCCTGGTCGTAACCCTGATCGAAGCCCGACCCATAGCCGCTCTCGAACGCCTGTGCGTCATAGCCGACGCCGTGCATGCCGGAGAAAAGCGCGTCGAACATCAGCACCGACCCAAGGCCCCAAGCCCCGGCTACCAGCGCGGGTTTCCACCATGGCTCGGAATACCAGCCGGCCGGCACCGGGCGCCCGGCGACGCGGCCGCCGGGGTAATAGTTCGGGGTCCGCGTCGACGGTGTCGGTGATGCCTCGATCTCCCGGCCGTCGAACTGCACACGGCGGTCCTGCGTGACTGAGCCCGCAGATTTCTGCCCCGACAATGCCTCAGGTTCGGGCCCCGGGTCCATGCCCATGGCCGTACGCGCAGCACGCACGTAGTACAGGCCTTCCAGTGCGCTCTCCTTGGCCAGCAGCGCCTGTTTGACGGTGCGGGCTTGTTCGATCTGCGAGGACGCAGCGGTGTAGCGCTCCGAGGCGTCGGCCATGGCTTGCCGCGACGCGTCATCGGTGCCGTTGAGGTTCAGTACCTGGCCGCCGAGGCGTTCGATGACGCGGCGGGCGTCGGCCTTGGCGTCGTCAATCGAAGCCGCCGCGCGCCTGCCCGATGCGCGCGATGACGTGTACGCGAGGAAGCCGATCGCCGCGACGACCAGCAGGATGAGGATCAGCAGAGCGCTGTTCATGGCACCCAGCGTACCCACAGGAAATGGGCCGATCGGTGAGCGACTGGTCGATGAAACCCGAACGACGCGCTCGCGTCGTTCGGGTTTCATCCGTGGCCCGCAGGTGTTGAAGATTCGGAGAATGCCGGTATCGACTCCAACCGTGCGGCGATAGGTGGGAGACGAGCGCCTCGGCAAAGCGTTTCGGCTCGTCGTGGACGCTGCGCGGGAGGTCCGCTCTGACATTGCCACAGTTATCCTCGCGCTGGGGATGGGCCAACGAATAACCGAAGATTTCACTTGTGGAGGCAAGGAGAAGGCGGGCGCCCCACTGGTCGGAATTTAAGCGCATGCTCGGTTCCGCTGCTGACCACCGCAACGGTCTCGAGAAGAAGGCCATACTAGTCGGCCGGCGAGGCGAGTCCGGCCAGGTGCGCAACCGCGTCGACACGCCCCTCGATCGCCAGCTCCACGCGTTTACATCTGCCTGATAAAACTTGAATCGGTGCTCCAGTGACAAGTGAGCAAGATGCCCGATTTTTCCGGGCGACAAGATACCGATACAAACTACTCAGTCTCCGCGGTCGAGCAGCGCATCCGAAAGGTGCGAGACCAGGAAGCTTGGTACGCAGTGGCGGCGCCAATTTAAAGTCGCATGCCGCAATGGCTGTCCGGAGTCGGCAACATTCGGTCTGCGTCGAGTCCACTCACCGGCATGTCGAACGCCAACGCAGCAATGCAGTTCCAGTGATGGATTTGAATAGCGTTGTGTCGCAAATCAATGGAGGCAATGGAGGAGATGGTTGGCAAACTCGTCATCTGGACGAGGCTGGAGCGCGGGACCATATGTCTCTCCGGCCGTATTACTTGATGAACCGAGGCGTTCGCGTCGAAGTGCTGGCGACACCGATGACGCATCGATGCCGTCAGCTGGTGCGCGGGCCAGCGCAAAAAGCGCATGATTAGGCAGACAATCGGCAAACCTGACCGGCACGTCACACAGCGCCGGAATCGCAGTTCGCCGTCCGTTCAGGGCAAAGGTGGTACCGGCTGCGAGAAATGAGAGGCCAACATCGCTCACCGACGCGCCAAGGAACTGCACAATATGGCGAAAAATCCAGCGAGTCGGCCGTTCAAGGCGTTAATTGTAGCCACGCGATGTTTGCAGCACTGGCGGCCGGAGGTTGATCTGATGCTCGACGACGCCGAGCGGCCCGTCAACGTGCTCCCGACTGCGAGGGCGGAACGAGGTTCAGCATCCCGGGCCGGGGACGATGCGACCGAGCGTCGGGACGGGGTTTGTGAGATGCTGGCCCTGATCCTGCTCTCTGTGACTGCGATCCTCACCGCGTGGTGCGGCTTTGAGGCGTCCAAATGGGGCGGCGAGATGTCGATCGCGTTCAGCCGGGCCTCCGCGGCGCGAATCGAGGCTGTGAAAGAGCAGGGCTTCGCGAACAATGCGCGACAACAGGATCTGACTGTCTACGGCCTGTACGTCCAGGCGGATGCGGAGGGCAACGAAGGACTTGCCCGGTACGTCGAAGACAGGTTCAGCGACCAATTCAAGGCGGCATTCGAGGCGTGGAACGCCGCCGGCCGCTCCGTCAATTCGCCTTTCGGGATGCCGGAATATGCCCCCGCCGGCATGAAGGAAGCCGAGGCCGCCGACCAGCGGGCGGACCAGCTGTTTACTTGGGGTCTGGTCAACAAGCATCGGGGCGACAACTACATGTTGCTCACCGTGCTTGCCGCGCTGGTGCTATTTTTCGCGGCGGTCTCCGGGCGATTGAATCGGCCGAAGTTGCGGTGGGCCGGTTTGATCGTCGGCACCCTGCTGTTCATCGCCGGCGCCGTCATGGTGCTCACCTTCCCTGTGATCGTCTGACCAGGACCGGATGATTCCAGAAATGATCGGCACACCGGAGCGGACTGCGGGCGGCGACGATCACCAGATCGCGACACCCTGTGCCGACTGCTGTTGAAAGTCGGTCAGCGTGGCGAATGCCCGTCGGCCTCGATGTGGCCGGGTCGTACACTTCGGGGCCTGACACCAGGATGATGAAAGCCGTTGCAGTACAGACGACCATGGTGTCCACGAAAACACCGAGGGACTGAATCAGGCCCTGCTTGACCGGATGCGAGACGGTCGCAGTCGCCGCCACGTTGGGGCACTGCCCATGCCGGCCTCGTTGGAGGACGGGCCACGCCTGACGCCGTTGAGCATGGCCGCGGCGATCCCGCCGGTAAAACCTCCGGCCATCTTCTGCAGACCGAATGCGCCGCCGGACGATCGGGACCACCACCCCGGGCAGGTTGGTGATGTTGATGGCGACGATCACCAGTGCCAGCAGCGCGTAGGTCAGCGCCATCAACGGCAGGACAATCTCGGCCACCCGGGCGATCCGGCGCACCAGGTTGCAGTGCTCGCTGCGATTGAGTTGCGGCGGTTCTGCACTCACAGGTTGTGATTCTGGCACCGCCGGAGGACACCATGTCTTGGGTACGCCGCTCGCCCCGCCGCGCGGATACAGGTGGTAACAGGGTCAATCACTCGAATAAACGTTCGACCTGCGAAGGCGCTTCTATCAGGCGATTCGGTGGAGCGGGCGACGGGAATCGAACCCGCGTAGCTAGTTTGGAAGACTAGGGCTCTACCATTGAGCTACGCCCGCATGCATCGCTTTCGAGCCAGAACTGTACGGCCCGGTAGAGATCAAATCCAATTCAGCCGTCGTCGGTCCACCAGTGACTTGGCCTTGTCGTGCCTGGGGGCCGTAGGATGCCGTGGGCTTCGTCATGAGTTTCATGAGCATCGGGGTGTAGCGCAGCTTGGTAGCGCATCCGCTTTGGGAGCGGAAGGCCGCAGGTTCAAATCCTGTCACCCCGACTGATCACCACTTGTCCAAGGACACCCAAAGAGGAGTATCTGTGAAAAGCACGGTCGAGCATCTGAGCCCCACCCGGGTGCGTCTCAACGTGGAGGTGCCGTTCGCAGAGCTCGAACCCGACTTCGACCGCGCGTTCAAGCAGCTGGCCAAGCAAGTGCGGCTGCCCGGGTTCCGTCCCGGAAAGGCGCCGCGCAAGCTGCTGGAGGCTCGGATCGGACGCGGTGTGGTGTTGGAGCAGGTGGTCAATGAGGCTCTGCCGAGTCGTTACAGCGAGGCTGTGACGAGCACCGACGTCAAGCCGCTGGGCCAGCCCGACATCGAGGTCACCAAGATCGAGGACGGGCAGGAGTTGGTGTTCACCGCTGAGGTTGACGTCCGCCCTGAGATCACCCTGCCGGATTTGTCGGCACTGAAGATTTCGGTTGACCCGGTCGAAGTCACCGACTCCGACGTCGACAAGGACCTGCAAGCGCTGCGCGTCCGGTTCGGCACGTTGACCGGTGTCGAACGCCCGGTGGAAACCGGCGATTTCGTGTCCGTCGATCTCTCGGCGACCGTCGATGGCGAGGACGTGCCCGACGCCGCAACCGAGGGCCTGTCCCATGAGGTCGGCTCCGGCCAGCTGGTGGAGGGTTTGGATGCGGCGTTGGAGGGAATGACGGCGGGTGAAACCAAGGAGTTCACCACGAATCTGTTGGCCGGCCCGCACGCCGGCCGCGACGCCCAGGTCACGATCAAGCTGGGCTCAGTCAAAGTGCGTGAGCTGCCGGAAGCCGACGACGAGTTCGCGCAGTTGGCCAGCGAGTTCGACACCGTCGAAGAACTGAAAGCCGACCTGACCGATCGGGTCAAGCGGTACAAGACCATCCAGCAGGCCGAGAAGATCCGTGATGCGACGCTGGAGGCCTTGCTGGAACAGGTCGATGTGCCGTTGCCGGAGAACATTGTGCAGGCGCAGGTCGACGAAACCGTACACCAGGCGCTGCACAGCCTCGACCACGACGAGCAGCGGTTTGCCGAAGTGCTCGCCGAGCAGGGCAGCTCCCGCGAGGAGTTCGATGCCAACGCCCGCAGCAACGCCGAGAAGGCCGTCAAGACCCAGCTGTTGATGGACGCCATCGCCGATGACCTCAACATCCAGGTCGGTCAGAACGATCTCACCGAGCGGCTGGTGCTGATGTCGCGTCAGTACGGCATCGAGCCGCAGCAACTGGTCCAGCTGCTCCAGCAGAACGACCAGCTGCCGGCCATGATTGCCGATGTGCGCCGTGGCCTGACCGTCGCCGCGGTGGTCGCGGCCGCGACCATCACCGACACCGATGGCAACGTGATCGATACCAGTGAGTTCTTCGGGCCGGGGGAGCAGGGCGACGCGGACGGAACCGTCGACGTCGAATCCGGGGCGAACGAAGACGGCCAGCCCGGTGATGGTGCGAACGACGCCGACGAGGCCGACGAGGCCGACGAGGCCGACGCCGGAGAGTGACGCTGTAAGCGAACGCGCATCTCCTCACGCATGCACCTTGAACCCGTTTGGTTAGTGTCAGGGGCAACACACACGAGAAAGCAGGTGACCCGTCGTGACTGACATGCGTTCCGGTGGCTTGGGGCTGAACCTCACCGACTCGGTCTATGAGCGGCTGCTGGCCGAGCGGATCATCTTCCTGGGCACCCAGGTCGACGACGACATCGCCAACCGGTTGTGCGCGCAGATCCTGCTGCTGGCCGCAGAGGATCCGACCAAGGACATCAACCTCTACATCAACTCGCCCGGCGGATCGGTTACCGCTGGGATGGCCATCTACGACACGATGGTGCTTGCACCCTGCGATGTGGCCACCTATGCGATGGGGCTGGCAGCCTCGATGGGGGAGTTCTTGCTCGCGGCCGGCACCCGTGGTAAACGCTTCGCTTTGCCGCACGCGCGGATCATGATGCATCAGCCGTCGGCGGGAATCGGCGGTAGTGCCGCAGACATCGCGATCCAGGCTGAGCAGTTCGCGCTCACGAAGAAAGAGATGAACCGGCTCAATGCCGAATTCACCGGGCAGACCCTGGAACGGATTGAGGCCGACGCCGACCGTGACAGGTGGTTCACCGCCCAGGAAGCCCTGGAGTACGGCTTCGTCGACCACATCATCACCCGCGCCCATCTGAACGGGAGTGCCTCATGAGTTCAGCTGCCCACGGTCCAGGCGTCAATCCGATCCACGGGCGGTACATCCTGCCGTCGTTCATCGAGCACTCCAGCTTCGGTATCAAGGAGTCCAATCCGTACAACAAGCTGTTCGAGGAGCGGATCATCTTCCTCGGCGTGCAGGTGGATGACGCCTCCGCCAACGACATCATGGCCCAGTTGCTGGTCCTCGAGTCTTTGGACCCGGACCGCGACATCACTATGTACATCAACTCTCCGGGCGGTTCGTTCACCTCTCTGATGGCCATTTACGACACCATGCAGTACGTGCGCGCTGACATCCAGACCGTGTGCCTTGGCCAGGCGGCGTCCGCCGCAGCGGTGCTGCTGGCCGCCGGCACGCCTGGCAAGCGGATGGCGCTGCCGAACGCGCGGGTGCTGATCCATCAGCCGGCGGTGGGCGGCGCGATCCAGGGTCAGGTTTCCGACTTGGAGATCCAGGCCGCCGAGATCGAACGCATGCGGACGTTGATGGACAATACGCTGGCCCGCCACACCGGCAAGGATCCCGCAGTCGTCCGCAAGGACACCGACCGCGACAAAATCCTGACCGCGGAGGAGGCCAAGATTTACGGCATCATCGACACAGTGCTCGAGTACCGGAAGCTGTCGGCGCAACGGGCCTGATCGCTTCGGCGTCGGGTTTTGGCATTTTGGCCGTTCGGCGTCCTATGGACTGCCCGCCGCGGCGACTACCGAGTCCTGCTCCGCATCGACGACGAGAAACGCACGGCCCTCATCGTTTGGCATGAACCACCATGCTCACCTGTACCGCTCGCGCTGAGGGACTTCACAACGAACTTGACGCCCTCAAATCAACTCGTCACGACGCAACGCGACGGTACGCGAACAAAATTGGGTTCCGGTCCCGCTCCGGCGCGGATCGCCGCATCCGCGAGCCGATCGGCCAGGGCCAGATCCGCCAGCCATACGGCGCCGCGGGCAGCCCTGACCAGGAGGTCGGCATCCGGGCGGCGTCCATCGGTGAAAGCGCCCAGCGGAATGCCCGCGCCGACGACGCTCCGACTACAAGCCGGCCTTCACAGCCGTGTAGGCGGCATGGACACGGCCTCATGGACGATCCGGCTCTTCCCGACACCCGCCGCGCCGCACACAACGATCCCGGCAACATCCGAGGCGGCGATGGCAGCCTCGATAGCCCGCATTTCCCCCGAGCGGCCGATCAACGGCACGCCGACCCGACGCTGC
>CAWJYB010000004.1:0-93737 GCA_963846905.1 uncultured Actinomycetota bacterium | reverse complement strand
GGCAGCGCCCAGGTGGCCGACGAGGGCACCGTGTTCCTGATGGTCTACTTTGACGGCCAACAGGTGTTCGAACGCCAGCGCGGTGAGCACCCACTCGAAGCGGTGGTGGCCGTGCCTGAACGATGGACCGAGGACGGCCGGGTCCGGGTGCAAGTCCGCGCGCGGGCGCGCGCAGCCATTCGACCTGCACGCCCATGACAACCGGCCGACCACCGCCGCGGCGATCGGGATGGGACTACACCGAGCCGGCCACGACGTGAGGTTCACCAGGACCGAACCGACCACCGGCCTGGACAGCGCCGTCTTCGTGAACGCTAGCCCAGCTTGCGCAACCGTGGCTCCAGATCCCGCTTGAACAGTTCGAGGAACCGGCGCTGATCATGGCCCGGCGCATGGAACACCAAGTGGTTGAGCCCCCACGTGACGTACTGAGCCACCTTCTCGACGGCTTCGTCTGGATCCGAGGCCACGATCCACCGTTTGGCCACCTGTTCGATCGGCAGCGCGTCGGCGGCCTTCTCCATTTCGATCGGATCGCCGATGGAATGCTTCTGTTCCGCGCTGAGTGACAACGGCGCCCAGAATCGGGTGTTTTCCAGGGCGAGTTTCGAATCGGTGTCGTAAGAGATCTTGATTTCGATCATCTTGTCGATGTCGTCGGCGCTGCGACCCGCCACCGCTGCTCCTTCAAGGACGGCGGGGATCAGCTTGTCCCGGTAGAGCTCTTCGCCCTTGCCCGACGTGCAGATGAACCCGTCGCCTGCGCGCCCGGCGTACTTGGCCACCGCAGGACCGCCCGCCGCGACGTAGACCGGCACCCCGCCCTCGGGCACGTCGTAGATGGAAGCTCCTTTCAGGTGGTAGTAGTCGCCGTCGAAGTCCACCCGGTCGCCACGCCACAGCTCGCGCATCAGCCGGACCGATTCACGCAGCCGCGCGAATCGCTCCTTGAACTCCGGCCATTCGCCGATGTAGCCGGTCGCGATTTCATTGAGCGCCTCACCGGTGCCGACCCCGAGGAAGATCCGCCCGGGGTACAGGCAAGCCATCGTCGCGAACGCCTGCGCGATGACCGCCGGGTTGTACCGGAAAGTGGGTGTCAAAACCGAAGTGCCCAGCGTCAGGTGCGTGGTGCGCTCCCCCACCGCCGTGATCCAGGCCAGCGAGAACGGCGCATGGCCCCCGTCATGCCGCCAGGGCTGGAAATGGTCACTGACGGTAGCGCTGTCCATGCCGTGTTCCTCGGCAGCCACCGCTAGTTCGACGAGTTCGCGCGGGGCGAATTGTTCCGCCGACGCCTTGTACCCCAGTTTGAGTTCAGCCACGGTTTATTTTTACTCCTACTCGGATCCTCGTCGTCCCTGTCGATCCCTCGCCGGATCACGCCCGGCCCTCCCCGGATCTAAGATCACGAAATGGCGCCTGTGCCCAACGAGCTGATCCAGGTCACCGACATCGTGCACATCGCCAAAACGCACCTGGTGAACTGGACCGTCGTAATCGACGGCGACGGTGTGCTGCTCATCGACGCCGGATTTCCCGGGCAGCGCACCGAAGTTCTGGCCTCGCTGCGCCAATTGGGCTACGACGCAGCCGATGTCCACGCAATCCTGTTGACACACGCCCACATCGACCATCTCGGAACGGCCATCTGGTTCGCCGCCGAACACGGCACCCCGGTGTACTGCCACGCCGACGAGGTCGGCCACGCCAAACGCAAATACCTCGAGCAGGTTTCCCTGCCCGATCTGGCCAAACACGCCTGGCAACCCCGGTGGTTGCTGTGGTCCGCGGAGATCTCCCGTAAGGGGGCCATGGTGCGAGCGGGCATCCCCACCACACAGGCGCTGACGGCGGAGATCGCCGCGACGCTGCCCGGAGGACCCATCGCAATCCCTACGCCTGGGCATACCAGCGGCCACTGCTCGTATCTGGTGGATGGTGTCCTCGTCAGCGGTGACGCAATGGTGACGGGACACCCGACGACGGCGCGCACGGGTCCGCAGCTGCTGCACCATGTGTTCAACCACAATCAGAACGACTGCGAACGCAGCCTCGGAGCGCTGTCGGTATTGGAGACCGACATCCTCATTCCCGGCCACGGCGAGGTTTGGCGCGGGCCGATCCACGATCTCGCGGAACAAGCCGCGCAACGATAGGCCCTTCTGATACCCGTTCGGCGTCAACGGTTTCCCGGCCCCGTTTGCTAGGGCCGCCATGGGCGGCAGCAGCGGACAACGGCTCCGACCCGGCGGCGCCGAATCAGTCATGTGTAAAGTTCGGCGGCATGGACAACGTTCGGGCCAAGACGATCGTCGTCACCGGGGCAGCGCGCGGTATCGGCAGGGCCACCGCGGCCGCTTTGCTCAGACGGGGCGCGCGTGTCGTGATCGGCGATCGCGACGTACCCGCCTTGGAGGCAACTGTGGCCAACCTGGGCCGCCTCGGACAGATCAGCGGCCATCCGCTGGACGTCACCGACGCCGACTCCTTCGCGACGTTTCTCGACAAGGCGCGCGCCGACTCGCAATCCGGGGCAGGCGGGTACATCGACGTACTGGTCAACAATGCGGGCGTGATGCCGATCGGCCCGTTCCTCGACCACTCAGAGCAGGCCATCCGGTCGGCCGTCGAAGTGAATTTCTACGGCGTGCTCAACGGGTGCCGACTGGTGCTGCCGGAGATGGTGAAACGCGGGAGCGGACACGTCGTCAACATCGCGTCGATGGCAGGTGTCCTCGCCGTACCAGGCCAGGCGCTATACGCCGGAACCAAGTTCGCGGTAGTCGGGTTGTCGACCGCGCTCTCCGACGAATTCTCCCCGCAGGGGGTCGATGTCAGCGTTGTACTGCCCACCTTCACCGCCACCGAATTGATCGCCGGCACCAAGTCGACCGGCCCACAGAAGCCGGTGCAGCCTGAGGACATCGCCGATGCGGTGGTGAAAATACTCGACAAACCCACCACCGCAGTGTCGGTGCCGACGCCGCTGCGCGCCATCAGCATCCTGTGCCAGCTGCTGCCTCCGCGCGGCCGCCGCTGGCTGTCACACCGACTCGGCAACGACTCGGTGTTCTTGACCTTCGATCCCGATGCTCGCGCCGCCTACGAACAACGGGCGCAAGCCGCTACCGGCGTCATCCAGTGATTTGTGGTGTTTGAGCCGCGCGTGGCGCGGCTCAAACACCACAAATCACTCGGGGCGGTAGCGGCCTGAGCGCATGATTGCCGCCAAGTGGCTGCGCGACGTCGCGCCCACCCGCTGACATGCGCGGTACAGATGGCCCTCCACGGTCCGCACCGAGGTGACCAGGCGGTCGGCAATCTCCTTGTTGGACAACCCCGCGGCCACCAGTTCGGCGACCTCACGCTGCCGGCCCGTCAACGGTGTCGGGGACACCGGACTGCGCGTCGCCGGGGTGCACAGACCGCCGCACTCCGCGGCCAGCTGCTGGGCAATCGACGCCGCGAACAACCCCCTGTTGCGCAGCTGCGCAGCAGTAAACGCGACCGCCGCCTGGGCAGCCGCATCGGCGGCAGTCGCCCGATCGCCGATCACCTGGTACGCCTGCGATGCCTTCATCAGTCCTTCGCCATCGCCGGTCAGCAATGATTCTGCATGTGCGGCAACGGTTTGCGCGAGCGGCATATTCAGAGCGCCGGCGAGTTCGCGCGCTCGAGCGGCCACCTCGGCCAGCCGTTCCCCGGCGCCCCATTGGGTGGCCGCCTGCAGGCAGGAAAGTTCATGCGTAGGCTGACCGCGTTCGCGCGCAACCGCCGCCTCGGTCAATACCGTCTCGATGGCAGCAGCCAACTCTCCGGCCGAGGCCTGCGCCCACCCCGTCGCCACCTCCAAGGCGGTCTGCATATACAGGTCTTCACTTTTCACCACCGCCCGCGCTCGAGCGAGCAATTCGTTCGCCGGATCGGTCTCGCCCAGCTTGGCGTGGGCCTCGATGAGCGCAAAATAGCAGGCGGGTTGCATCGCCCAGGCACCGTGGTATTCCGCCGCCGCCTGGGCCTCGTCAAGCAGGCGAACGGCCTCGCGCAACTCCCCACGCCACAATGCGGCATTGCCCTTGAGCAGCAACAGGTTCGCGTACGACAGCCCCGGCACATCCCAGGCCAGGTCGGCCAGCATCGAGGCAGCCCGCTGGCATTCGTCGAGCCTGCCGTTGATTCGGCATGCCCGCTGGTAGACACCGCCGAACCAGAACCGCGTATGCGCTGCCTCATGAGAATTGGTGGCCCGCTCGATCGCCTTGTCGGCCACGTCGGCGAGGCCCGCGGTATGGCCGAGCATTCCCGACGCCATCACCAAAGCGACCGCCGCCAGCATCAGTCTCAGATCGGACAATGTTCCAGATTCGATTGCCGCCCTGGCCTTTTCCTCGGCACCGGCTGCCCGCGCATAGACGGCGTCCAAGCATGCGGCCACGGCCAATCGCTCGGCCCGGCCGGCCGGTGACTCGTCCTCGGTGGCCAGTTGCGCGAGAATCGGCGCGGCCTGGGCGGGCCGGCCCAGCATCCAGATCATGTTCGCCGCCCGGGTCAATGCCCACGTGCGCCGATCGGCGTCGTCGGCGGGGGTGACCGCGCTGAGCAGCGCCTCAGCCTCCTCGCCGCGGCCCATCAGCAACATGTTGAGCGCCCGTAGGCCCGCCGCGGCGGCCGGGTCGTGCGTGGCGGCGGCCTCGGCGAAACGCTCGGCGAGGTCGAGGTCGAGCATCTTCATCGCCTGCTCGGCCGCCTCCAGAAACAGAGCGGGGTCAGGCGGCAAATCCGATTCGAGAGCCAGTTTGGCCCGCACCACCATGCGTTGCGGGTCGACATCACCGGCATTCTGCCGGGCGCCCAGCAACTCCGCCAAACGGCCACGCAGTGCGGAAAGATACATCTCCCCGGCGGCGGTCCGGCGCAGTTCGCCGAACAGTGGGTGGGCCAACGAGGCGAACATCTTGCCGCCGACCCGCTCGACCCTGATCAGATGCATCTGCTCGGCGGTCTCCACATCCTGTCGAGCCGCCAGCCCCAGAAGGATGTCGAGTTCCAGCGGCTCGCACAACGACAGTGCATCGAGCACGAGTGCCTGTTCCGGTGGCAGCTGGTCCAGCCGGTTGCCCACCAGGTCGTTCATGTTCTGCGATACCGCAACACCGCCTTCCCAGATCCAAACGCGCCCCACTCGCTGGATGCGGCCGGCCGCCACCTGGTCCTTGACCAGTTGCTGGATGAACAGCGCGTTTCCCCCGGTCAGGCGCCAGAATCGGTTGGCGCTGCGGGCGTCGACCGGGCCGCCCAGCGTGGCCTCGACGACTTCCCGAGTGGCTTCGGCGGAAAGGGGTTCCAGTTCGAGCCGTGCCAGCAGTCCGTCGCGCCAGAGCGCTTTGACTGCGTCGGGTTCACCGGCACCGGTGCGCACCGTCACTACCAGCCGCGCCTCTCGCGTCTGGGCGATCTGATGTACGACGTGTGCAGAAAACCCGTCCAGCAGATGGGCGTCATCGACGCAGAGTAGTACGCGACCCTTCCGCTGTTGTGCGACAAGGGAATTTATCACCCGCCGAATGGTGGGTGCCGACTCGTCCGAAGCGGGCAAACCCGATGTTCCGAGAACAATGGAGAAGGCGCCCAACGGGATCGGCTGCGCCGAGGCCGTTGCCACGATCCAGTTTGTCAGGGCCCCCGCGGCCGCCGCCTGGGTGATCAGTTCGCGAGCCAGTCGCGTCTTTCCGACGCCGGCAGCGCCGGCGATGACGACGCCGGAATAGTTGCCGGAACCGATGAGAGCACGCCGCAGCACGGCGAGTTCCCCATCTCGGCCGGTCAGCGCGTCACCGCTGGTCACAGGCCGACTATAACCTCAATTCGCTCGCGCCCGAAAACTACCGGCGCAGCGCGTTATCCAGGTCCTCGATCAGATCGTCGGTTCCCTCCAGGCCCACCGAGACGCGCACAACGCCGTCGCCAAGACCGATCGCTGCGCGGCCCTCCGGGCCCATCGCGCGGTGCGTCGTGGTGGCCGGATGCGTGATCAATGTCTTGGCATCTCCGAGATTGTTCGAGATGTCGATCAGCCGAAGCCCATCCAGCAACTCGAAAGCTCTTTGCTTTCCTTTACCTTCGGGGGCGTCGAGCTCGAAGGTGACCACCGTTCCGCCACCCGACATCTGCCGCTTGGCCAGGTCGTGCTGCGGGTGGCAGGCCAAGAATGGGTACCGGGTCCATCGCACCGCCGGATGGCCATCGAGGTACTCCGCGATGCGCAGTGCCGAACCCGTGCTGTAGTCGACCCGGACGGCCAGTGTCTCCAGTCCCTTGAGCAGCGTCCAGGCGTTGAAGGCACTCATCGCCGGGCCGGTGTGGCGCATCAGCGTCTGTACCGGCCCGGCGATGTACTCCTGGTCCCCGAGAATCGCCCCGCCGAGCACCCGCCCCTGGCCGTCGATGTGCTTGGTGCCGGAATAGACGACGACGTCGGCTCCCAGCGGCATCCCGCGCTGAAGCAGTGGCGTCGCAAAGACATTGTCCAACACGACCTTTGCCCCCGCGGCATGGGCAAGCTCACTGACCGCTGCGATATCGACCAGTGACTGCATCGGATTGGATGGGGTCTCGAAGAACACCGCCTGCGTGGGCACCGCCAGCGCCTGCTCCCACTGATCGAGGTCGTCGCCGTCGACGAACACCGTCTGCACGCCCCAGCGCGGCAGGATCTCGTTGCATACCACGAAGCAGGAACCGAACAGGCTGCGCGCCGCAACCAGGCGATCGCCCACGCCGAGCAGCGCGCCCAGCGATGTGAACACCGCTGCCATGCCGGTGGCGGTGGCGAAGCAGGCCGGTGCGCCTTCGATCAGCCGCAGCCGCTCCTCGAACATCGAAATCGTGGGGTTGCCGTACCGCGAATAGACATAGCGGTCGATCTCGCCGGTGAAGGCCTTCTCGGCTGCGGCGGCCGACTCGTAGACGTAGCCCGAAGTCAAGTACATCGCCTCGGCGGTTTCCTCGAAGCCCGACCGGAGCAGGCCACCACGCACGCCGATGGTGGCCTCACTCACCCCGTCCGGCAGTGCCGTGGGAATGCGCACAGACGGCGTCGCAGGATCGGGGCTCATGATTGAATCCAGGGAAGGCCGGCAGCGCGCCAGCCGGTGACGCCGCGGTGGTTGTTCTCATCGAGGTCGCCTTCGAATCCGTCCGACACGTTGTACGACGGCGCGATGCCCGCTGCCGTGGCGGCCTCGGCAGCACCCACCGAGCGATTGCCGGAGCGGCACAGGAACACCACCGAACGTTCCCCGGGGGTAACGCCCGCGGCTATCAGGTCGTCGACGAATCTCTGGTTGCGGGTGCCGTCGAACGCGTTCCACTCCACGAAGACGACACCGCGCCCGAGCCCGGATATGTCGGGTACGCCGACGAACTTCCACTCGGCCTGCGTCCGGCAATCGACCAGCACCGCCTCTACGTTGCCGGCCAGCAGGTCCCATGCCTCTTTCGAGGTGATGTCTCCCGCATAACTCACGTCCGCCGCGTAACTCACGTCCGCGAGTTTTTCACACCGGCGCAGCCCGGCCATCAACGACGTCGCCGGCAGTGCGGATCGGGGTCATGCCAGCAGTTCCACGTCGATGTAGCACCACCGCCACTTCTCACCGGGCTCGACCGAGCGCATCACCGGGTGCCCGGTCGCGAGGAAATGCGCGGTGGCGTGTTGCTTCGGACTGGAGTCGCAGCATCCCACATGCCCACACGTGAGGCACATACGCAGGTGCGCCCACAGGGATTCACCGCTTGCGGCACATTCCTGACAGTCCTTGGTAAGCGGGTTCGGCTCCGCGACCCGCGCGGCAGCCGCAAGATGCTCGCAACCCTGCGACCGGGGGCGCGCGGCGTCG
Source organism: uncultured Actinomycetota bacterium (assembly GCA_963846905.1). Taxonomy (GTDB): domain Bacteria; phylum Actinomycetota; class Actinomycetes; order Mycobacteriales; family Mycobacteriaceae; genus Mycobacterium. Next base: position 85,836 of record CAWJYB010000004.1, on the reverse strand, counting down.
GCCCGCCGGCTCGCCCGCCTCACCGGGCGCGACCGCTCGCGGATACTGCATGCTGCGCAGGGACATGCTTTCCAAGAAGATAGGTGCGGTTTGAAAGCGGAGGTATCACGACGTGTCTGCCGAAGTCTTGGCCGTTCTTGTCGCCGCGGTCCTGTTGTCGGCCCTGGCTCGCCGCTATGACCTTTCGTCACCGCTGGCACTGGTGGTCGCGGGGCTGGCGATCGGGCTCATCCCCGCAGTGCCGGCAGTCACCCTGGATCCGGATCTCGTGCTGTTCGTGATTCTGCCCCCGCTGCTGTGGTCGGCGGGTCTGGAGAGCTCATATGTGGACCTCCGGAGAAACATCGGGCCCATCGGATTGCTGGCCATCGGGCTGCCGTTGGCGACGACGGTGGCCGTCGGCTATGTCGCGTATCGCACCGTGCCCGAGTTGACCCTGCCCGCCGCGTTCGTGCTGGGCGCCATCGTCGCGCCGCCGGACGCGGTCTCGGCTACGGCCATCGGGCGAAAGCTGGGACTGCCCCGCAGACTGATGACGCTGTTGGGTGGTGAGAGCCTGCTGAACGACGCAACCGCGCTGACCGCATACAAGGTGGCGCTCGCCGCCGCGGTGGGGGTCGCCCAGAGTTGGGGCCACGCCGCCGCGGTGTTCGGCTTGGCGGTACTCGCCGGGGTGGCGGTGGGCGCGGCGATCGGTACGGCGATCGGATATATCCGCGACTGGTTGGACGACGACCTCTCGGAGAGTGCGATCGGCCTGGTGGCACCGTTCGTCATCTATCTGGTCGCCGAGCAGGTTCACGGGTCGGGCGTGCTCGCGGTGGTGGTCGCTGCGTTGATCTCCGGCAGGCGCTCGACGGAAGTCGGCTACGCCACCCGGCTGCAGGACTACGCCGTGTGGCGCAGTGTCCAGCTTCTGCTGGAGTCGTCGGCATTCCTCCTGATCGGCCTGCAGTTGCCGCAGGTTATCCGTGAGCTGCGGGGGGTCCCGGCGCAGGTCGTCTTGGTGTCGTCGGTTGCGGTCTTCGTCACCGTGCTGGCGGTGCGGATCGCCTGGGTTTTCGCGGCGGCCAAGCTGCTGCCGTCACGGCGTTGGCGTCACGGCGCACCGCCCGCAAGACCAACACCTGCGCAGACTTTTGTCGTGGCCTGGGCCGGAATGCGGGGTGTGGTTTCGCTGGCCGCCGCATTCGGCGTTCCCTTGACGGCCTTGTCGGGGGAGCCTTTTCCGGGCCGGCCGTACATCGTGTTCCTGACGTTTGTCGTGGTGGTCGGAACCCTGATGTTGCATGGGCTGACGCTGCCAGGGCTGATCAGGCGCCTCGGGCTGCGCGACAGCGACGCGCAGGCGGATGCGCTGGCGATCGTCGTCGCGCGGACGAAAGCCGCAGACGCGGCTGAACGAAAGCTCGACGAGAAGCTGGAGCAGGTACGCCGGTCCGGCAAGCCGGCCGATGTCTACGAACGTGCGGCCGTCGCGCTGCGCAGAAGCAACCAGCACCGCCGCAACGCTGCGTGGGAGGAGACGCTGGGACGCGGTGCCGACGAACTCGGTGCCAGCCCCAGTGCCGCGGTTCGCAAACTGCGGTTGGCGATGCTCAGTGCGGAGCGCAAGGCGATGATCGCCGAGCGCGACGCAGGAAACATCGACGACGAAGTGCTGCGAAGTCTGCTGCACGACCTCGACCTGGAGGAAGCGGCATTCACCAAGGGGATGAACCGGGGATGCCCGGCAATCTCCGTCGGCCCTCTCAAGATGTTTAAGTTAGTGAACCTTGCGGGTATCGTTGCGCGGTGAGCTGGACCCGTCTCGCTGATACCGTCACGTCACGCGGTCGTGGGTGCTCGTCCTGCTGGCGACGCTGGGCGTGGGAATGCTGATGGCGTTGGGCGGCGGTCATGACTCGAATTCCCAGTCGCCGGTGTCATTGCCCCCTTCCGCGGAGTCGGCGCGCGCCGCCGAACTGGCGGGACAGTTCCCCGGCGGCGACCGCGCCCCGGCGATACTCGTCGTCACCCGCAACGACGGCGGCCCACTGACTCCGGATGACCACGCCGCGGCCGACGCCGCCAGGGCTCGCATCTCGGGCACGCCCCTGATGGTGTCCGCCGACGGCGCGGCCGCCGTCGCGGCAACTCCATTGGATCGCGAGCTGTCCGGATTCGCCCTCAACGACGCGGTGCGCTCGTTGCGCAACGCGGCCAAGGACGGGCTGCCCACCGGCCTGCAGGCTCAGATAACCGGTGGCCCGGCCTTCGGTGCCGACATCGCCAATGCCTTCTCTGGCGCGAACATCACGCTGCTGGCGGTCACCGCGTCGGTGGTGGCGTTGCTGCTGATCCTGACCTACCGCTCACCTGTGCTGTGGCTGGTCCCCCTGCTGGTCGTCGCGTTCGCGGACCGGGCGGGCTCGTTGGTCGGCGAGGCGTTGACGTCGGCGGCCGGACTGATCGCAGACGGCTCGACGGCCGGCATCACCAGTGTTCTGGTATTCGGCGCGGGCACGAACTATGCACTCCTACTGATATCGCGGTACCGCGAGGAATTGCGCCACGAACCGAACCACCGCAGCGCGCTGCGCACAGCGGTGCGCACCGCGGCTCCCGCGATCGTGGCCAGTAACGCCACGGTGGTGCTCGCCCTGCTGACGTTGCTGTTCGCGACGTCGCCGAGCACCCGGAGTCTGGGCTTGCAGGCGGCGTCGGGCCTGATCGTCGCGGCGGTGTTCTCGCTGTTCGTTCTCCCGCCGCTGCTGGCTGTGTGCGGCGTTCGGCTGTTCTGGCCGTTCATCCCTCGTCCCGGTGGGCCCGACCCGGTCACCACCGGCATGTGGCACCGCATCGCCGAATCTGTGGCGCGACGGCCGGTTTGGATCGCCGCGACGTCGATCACGCTGTTGGCGGCCCTGGCGACGGGCCTGTTGGGTATCCACACCGGGTTGTCGCAGACGGAGCAATTCCGGATCAAGGCCGAATCGGTCACCGGTTACGAAACTGTCGCGGCGCACTTTCCGGGCGGCCTGACCGACCCGATCCGGGTCATCGGCAGCACCGACCGGGCCCCGCAAGTTCAGCCGGCCATCACCGGTGTCGAAGGAGTGGTGTCTGCCACCGAAGCCGGTCGCACCGAGACCGGCCTGACCCAGTGGTCCGTCGTAACAGAGTCCGCCCCGGCCACCGCGTCTTCATTTGAGACTGTCGCAGCCTTGCGTGATTCGGTGCACGAAGTGGATCCGGGCGCGGTCGTGGGCGGCGCCGATGCGCAAGCGCTGGATGCCCGCAAAGCGGCGATACGCGATCGCCAGGTGCTGGTCCCGGCGATCCTTGCGGTGGTGCTCGCGGTCCTGCTGGTACTTCTGCGCGCCGTTATCGCACCGTTGCTGCTCGTCACGGTCACGGTGTTATCGGCGCTGGCGGCACTGGGCCTGGGCGGCTGGGTGAGCGTCCACGCCTTCGGATTTCCGGCGCTCGACAACACGACCCCGCTGTTCGCCTTCTTGTTCCTGGTCGCGCTGGGAGTCGACTACACCATCTTCCTGGTAACCCGGGCCGCCGAGGAGACCCGGGTCTACGGCACCAGAGCCGGCATCGTGCGTGCGGTGTCGGCCACCGGTGCGGTGATCACCAGCGCGGGCATCGTGCTGGCGGCGGTCTTCTGTGTGCTCGGCGTGCTGCCGCTGATCGTGCTCACCCAATTGGGTGTCATCGTCGGACTCGGCATATTGCTCGACACCTTCCTGGTGCGCACCGTGGTCATTCCGGCACTGTTCGCGATCCTGGGCCCACGAGTATGGTGGCCGAGCGATCTCGAACCCCGACCCGATCCGGCCGCTACGCCGCTCATTGATTGAGCGCGGGACCAAGCCGCCGGCCCAGGTCAGGTGCGGCGTTGCGGCTCACCGCCGCCACCGCGGCGCCCGGCACGATGCTCCCGCCCAGGTCCCGCCACCCGTGATCGGCCCAGTCACCGCCGGCATTCCACCAGTTCGTCTGCACATGCCCACTGCGCCTGCGACGAGTTCAGGTCGGTAATGCAGGGCCGCCACCCCGACGATCGGAACGGACCTGATGACACCTCCGCGCTCGAGCACAAGCACGCTGACCGCCAGTACCCAGATCGGGAAGGCCAGCACAAGCCAGGTGCTGATCTCGCTCGCGACGAGAATGATCAGCGCGACGGCATATGTCGTCGCGACCAGCCCACGCGACATGAGACCTGTCTTCAGCCAGATGGTAGCCAGCGAGATCATGAACACGGCCGCCATTCGCAGGCCATAAGTCGTGCTCGTGGCCTCCAGCATCGTCCGCCCGAACTCGGCGACCGATGCGTGCACCGCCGGATCGGCCGTTACGGAACTGCTGGCGACCAATGAGACGCCGATCGCCGTCGTCGTGAACATCATCGCGATGAACAGCAGGCCACTTCCAATCAGCACGGTCGAGAAGAATCGATCCTCGAGGGCGCCGATAGCGTCCCGGATCACCCCCATGAACCACAGAAAAGCGATTCCGGCGAACGGCATGAGCAGTGAGGCGATCCGCAGCCGCGTGGTGGCGCCTCCGATCCATTGCGAGCCCGGTTCGGCTCCTGCGGGCAAGGCCGACCGCATCAAGACCAGGGATGTGCCGAACATCAGGGCGAACAGGACCCCCGCCAGCGCGGCGGCTCGTGGGGTGGTCAGACCACGCAAAGCCGGCATTGGTTCATTCAAGCCCAGCGCAAGCTCGGACCGATAGCGTTTCCGCGTCGATTCGTGATCAGGGCTGCCCAGGCAGCAGACGAACCATCAGCCCGTTGGCTTCGGCGAGCAGCGCGCCGTCGGGATCGCGCAGCTCGGCGTTGACGAAAGCCTTCCGCCCCTCGGTGGCCCGGATCCAGCCCCGCGCAGTCAACTGCTCGCCGATGGGCGTGACCCGGCTGTAATCGACGTGCAGGAATCCGCCGCGGCTGATCGTCCCCCTGCGGTGGAGTCGAGATTTCGCGGCTGGACAGTCACTCACGCGCTGCCAGGACGTCGCGCCGCACAATCGTCTGGTCCCGGCCCGGCCCAACGCCGATGCAAGAAATATGCGCTCCGGCAAGCTCTTCCAACCTGAGCACGTAGTCGCGCGCCTTCGGCGGCAGATCGGCGAACTCGCGGGCGCCCGACAGATCCTCCCACCAGCCCGGCATTTCGGTGAAGATCGGTTCGGCACGAACGATCTCGCTCTGCGTCATCGGCATCTCGTCGGTCCGCTTGCCCGCGATGGTGTAGCCAACGCAGATCGGCACGGCCGCCAGCGACGACAAGACGTCCAGCTTGGTCAGGAAGTAGTCGGTAATGCCGTTGACGCGGGTGGAATACGCGGGCGACGACCGCATCGAACCAGCCGCAACGGCGGCGGCGACCCGTCGTCACGCCGATCTCGCCGCCGGTCTTCACCAGGTACTCGCCGTGCTGGTCGAACAACTCGGTGGGAAACGGGCCCGAGCCCACCCGCGTGGTGTAAGCCTTCAATATTCCGAGTACGGTGGTGATCCGGGTCGGACCGATGCCCGACCCCACCGCGGCTCCTCCGGCGGTCGGATTCGACGATGTCACATAGGGATACGTGCCATGGTCGACGTCGAGCAAGGTGCCTTGCGAACCCTCCAGCAGCACCGTCTCACCCTTGTCGAGGGCCTTGTTGAGCAGCAACCGCGTGTCGGCGATGCGGTGCCGAAATCCCTCGGCCTCGGCTAGCAGCGTCGACACCACCTCGGCGGGGTCGAGCGCCCTGCGGTTGTAGATCTTGACCAGCACCTGGTTCTTGAATGCCAGGGCGGCCTCGACTTTTTGGGCGAGCAGGTCCTCGTTGAGGACATCGGCGACCCGGATACCCATTCGGGCGATCTTGTCCTGGTAGCACGGCCCGATGCCCCGGCCGGTGGTACCGATCTTCTTGCTGCCCATGTAGCGCTCGGTCACCTTGTCGATGGCGACGTGGTAAGGCATCAGCAGGTGAGCGTCAGCCGAGATCAGCAGCCGGGACGTGTCGACACCGCGGTCCTGCAGCCCCTGCAACTCGGCCAGCAGCACGCCAGGATCGACGACGACACCATTGCCGATGACGTTGGTGACGCCGGGGGTCAGGATTCCCGACGGGATCAGGTGCAGAGCGAAGTTCTCGCCCGTCGGCAGGACGACGGTGTGCCCTGCATTGTTCCCACCCTGATAGCGCACGACCCACTGAACGCGGCCACCGAGTAGATCGGTAGCCTTCCCTTTGCCCTCATCGCCCCACTGGGCGCCGATCAGGACGATTGCCGGCATGGCCAGTTCTCCCGCTAATTGTGGTACGCCGGTGAGACACCCTATCCGACCGGACCCGCCCCGAACACCAGGAGCCGCATTGGCCGCCCGCGATTTGCCGTCGGGGACCTGCGATCACCTCGTGGTGCTGCGCTTCGGCCGGCGTGCTCTACCACGGTCGCTGCGAAATCTGCCGGTGCACGACATCGCCGGCGCCACGGAGATCGACGCGGCGATTCCATGCGAGGGGCCTCCGGCATGCAGGTTGATCGTCGTGGGCAGCCGGGCGGACCTTGCAGCGGTGCTGACGCGGTTGCTGCGGATCGAACGCCTCGATGTCGAAGTCGCGTACCTCACCCGCCGGTTCGGTGCCGCCCGGCGCGCACGTGCCGCCGCCGCCCGGCGGGTGCCCTTGGTCCGCGACGAATCCGGCCAGGTGATCGTGGGCGCCGCCTACTGGCTGCCGCCCCACGGTGCGCCGAATCTGCGCGGGGAGGGGATCGTGGACGACGCCGTGCTGTTCGACGGCGATGTGCCCGCGGTCAAGATCGAGCCGACTCCGGCCATCCCGGGCTTACGTGCCCGGGTGCAGGCCGGCCGGCTGCGGCGCCGCCGCTGGGTGAGCGGGCGAGCGGCGCAATTGGGGACCACAGGCGCGCGAGTGGTGCGCGACGGCATCCCCGCTCCTCGCGATGTGCGCCGATCGACCTTCTACCGGCACACTCAGGGGTGGCTTCGGGTGCGCTGACCGAATACCCGATGACCAGGTGTCTTGCGGCGGTAGCTTCGTGGCGTGAACTTCCGCCCCGTCGAGCAGTCAGTGCGCCCCAGCCCGATCTTCTTGATCCTCATGGCCGTCACCGCGTTCGGTGGGGTGCTGGCGTGGCGGGCCGGCGCTACGCCCAACCGGGCGCTGTCCTACGGCGGGACGTTCATCCTGGTCATCGCGGGCTGGGTCGTCTCACTGTGCCTGCATGAGTTCGGTCACGCGTTCACCGCCTGGCGATTCGGCGACCGTGAGGCGGCGGTACGGGGTTACCTGACCCTCAATCCGCTGAAGTACTCCAATCCGATGTTCTCGATCGTGCTGCCGCTGTTGTTCATCGCGATGGGCGGAATCGGTCTGCCCGGCGGCGCGGTGTGGGTGCGCACCGGGGGCATGACGAATTGGCAGCGCACCATCGTGAGCCTCACCGGGCCGTTGGCCAACCTGCTGTTGGCCGTGTCGCTGGTGGCAGCCATCCGGCGCTGGTATGAGCACACCCACATGGTGTTCTGGTCGGCCATCGCCTTTCTCGCCCTTCTGCAGGTGATGGCGGTGGTGCTCAACCTCATCCCGATTCCACCCCTGGACGGCTACGGTGCGCTGGAGCCGCATCTGAGCCCGGGTATGCAGCGTTCGATGGAGCCGCTCAAACAGTACGGCTTCCTCATCCTGCTGTTCATCCTGATCGCACCGCCGCTGAACCAGTGGTTCTTCTCGTTCGTCTACCAGCTCTACGCAGCGCTCGGCGGTGTGGGCGCGCTGGCCTCGATCGGCTTCGACCAGACGCTGTTCTGGCACCGCTAGTCGCGATCGGACCCTTGCAATATATGCAGCTTCACGCATAGATTTCGGTGATGGGCGCGGGGCATGACCACCATCACGACGGGGACATCCGGGTCAACAGGATGGTCGTCGGCGCCTCGGTCCTCACCGGGTTCTTCATCCTCGAACTGACGACGGCGCTGTGGATCGACTCGCTTGCGTTGCTCGCCGACGCCGGCCACATGCTCACCGACCTGGTGGCAATGTTCATGGGCCTCACAGCGGTGATATTGGCCCGCCACGGCCCGGCGTCGGCGTCACGCACCTACGGCTGGCATCGTGCCGAGGTGTTCACCGCAGTGGCCAATGCGGTGCTGTTGATCGGCGTGGCGATCTTCATCCTCTACGAGGCGATCGAGCGACTGGGAGATGCGCCGGACGTCCCGGGCGTCCCGATGATCGTGGTCGCGATAGCCGGTTTGGTCGCCAATCTGGTGGTGGTGCTGCTGCTGCGTTCGGACTCCCGCAAGAGCCTCGCCGTCAAGGGGGCCTACATGGAGGTCGTTGCCGACACCGTGGGCAGCATCGGGGTGCTGATCGCCGGCACTGTGGTGGTCACCACGGGTTGGCCCTACGCAGACGTCGTCGTCGCCGTCGGCATAGCGCTGTGGGTGTTGCCACGGGCGATCGCCCTGGCCCGCCAAGCGCTGCGAATCCTGTCCGAATCGTCTCCCGATCACATCGATGTCGAGGAGCTTCGCACGGCATTGGCCGCTGTCGAAGGAGTGACCGGCGTCCACGACCTGCACGTCTGGACGCTGGTTCCCGGAAAAGACATGGCCACCGCCCATCTGACGAGCACCGGCGATTCCGCGCGGGTGCTCGCGGCAGCCCGTGCGGTGCTGGCCTCGCGAGGCCTCGCACACGCGACGGTCCAGGTCGAATCGCCCGACAGCGGCGAGGGTTGCGAGCAGAGTGTCGGGTGGTAGTCAGCGGAGCCCGAGTTCGGAACCCGCGGCCGGGTCGCAATCGTCAAGCAGATCGAGGCAGCGCTGGTATTCGGCGATCTCACCGATAGCGTCGGCCGCTCGTGCCAACAACGCTACACACCGCAGGAATCCCCGGTTCGGCTCGTGCGAGAACGGCACCGGGCCGAACCCTTTCCAGCCGCTGCGTCGCAGCTGATCCAGGCCACGGTGGTATCCCGTGCGGGCGTATGCGTAGGCGGCCACGACCTCGTCGTCCCCGAGCGCCCCGTCAGCCAGGGCTGCCCATGCGACCGAGGCCGACGGGTGCGCCGCGGCGACGTTGGCCGGGCTTTCACCTGACCGCAGTTCGGCCTCGGCGTCCTCTTCGCCGGCCAGCAGCACAGGCTCCGGCCCCAGGAGATCTCCCATCCGTGTCATGGCGACCATTGTGCCGTGCTATCCGATCCGCGCGAAGGGAGGCGGCGGTCTAGTCTCGATGGACAACCCGAATTGCGAGGACGCCTGAACCGATGCCGAACCCCGAAGGGCCCGCGCCGGACGCACAACCGGCACATCCGGCCGTCATCGACGCCGAAAACGACACCATGCCTGCCGGACAGCTGATCGACCCGCAAACCGAAGTGATGAGCGTTCCCGAACCGCACGGTGCCGGTCGGGATTTGCCGTCGGTGACCCCTGGAGAGCGCCGATTCACCGCCCCTTCCGGATTCGACGCCGGTTCGACACAGATCATCGCCCCCGTACCCGACCCGGCGACCGAGATCATCGAGATGGATGACGGCGCCGCCGCCCGTACTGACGACACTAAGCCGTCGAGAGCCGCTGTCCCGCAATCTATTCCACCACGCAACGAGGAGCCCGGGCCGCAGCGTCGGCGCAGCTGGGGCTGGCTGCTCGCAGCGGTCCTGGTCATCGCCGCAGTAGCGGCAGTGGTGCTTTTGACCATGTTGCTGATCACCACCCGCGAGCACAAAGCCAAGGCCGCCCAACAGGACCAGGTGCGCAACACCATTGAGAATTTCGACGAGCGCGATCCAGCGCGGCGACCTTGCCACGCTGCGTGGAATCACCTGCGGCAAGACCGCGGATGGCTACAACAAGTACGACGACCAGACGTGGGCGGACACCCATACCCGGGTGGCGGCGGCACGGCAGTACCCCGTGGTGGCGAGCATCGACGAAGTCGTCATCAACGGAAACCACGCGGAGGCCAACGTGACATCGTTCATGGCGTTCGAACCGGCCACTCGGTCCACCCGCAGCTTTGACCTGGAATTCCGCGACGACCAATGGAAAATCTGCCAGGCCCCCGGGAGTTAGCTCCGCGGCTTCACTACCCCGCCCGGGGCGGGTTCGTTCAGCCCGCGGAAACCGAACGGCCCACGCTGTGCAGGTCGTTGCACGCCTCCAGGACCCGCTCGCTCATCGACGCCTCGGCCTTCTTCAGGTAGCTGCGCGGGTCGTAGGCCTTCTTGTTGCCCACCTCGCCGTCAACCTTCAGAACACCGTCGAAGTTGCTGAACATGTGCGCGGCCAGCGGCCGGGTGAACGCGTACTGCGTGTCGGTGTCGACGTTCATCTTGACCACGCCGTACCTCAGCGACTCCTCGATTTCCGACTTCAGTGAACCGGAACCGCCGTGGAAGACGAAGTCGAACGGCTTGGAGCCCTCCGCCAGCCCGAGCTTGGCCGACGCCACCCGTTGGCCCTCGGCCAACACATCGGGCCTGAGCTTGACGTTGCCCGGCTTGTAGACGCCGTGCACGTTCCCGAACGTCGCGGCCAGCAGGTACTTGCCGTTTTCACCCACACCCAGGGCATCGATGGTCTTTTCGAAGTCCTTGGGTGAGGTGTAGAGCTTCTCGTTGATCTCGGCTTCGACGCCGTCCTCCTCGCCACCGACGACACCGATCTCGACCTCGAGGACGATCTTGGCGGCCAATGTGGCTTTGAGGAGTTCCTGCGCGATCGCGAGGTTCTCGTCGATCGGCACGGCCGAGCCGTCCCACATGTGCGACTGGAAAAGCGGGTTCTGGCCCTTGGCGACACGCTCGGCGGAGATCGCCAACAGCGGCCGCACGTAGGTGTCGAGCTTGTCTTTGGGGCAGTGATCGGTGTGCAACGCGACGGTGATCGGATACTTGGCCGCGATCACATGAGCGAATTCGGCGAGTGCCACCGCGCCGATGACCATCTCCTTGACACCCAGCCCGGAGGCGAACTCGGCGCCACCGGTGGAGAACTGGATGATGCCGTCACTACCGGCGTCGGCGAATCCCTTGATGGCGGCGTTGACGCTCTCCGACCCGACACAGTTGATCGCCGGGAACGCAAAGGAATGCTCCTTGGCACGGCCGAGCATCTCGGCGTAGACCTCAGGCGTGGCGATGGGCATGGGATTTTCTCCTTAGGCGTTTGACGTTCGAGCTTCGACCGATGCTTCCGCAGTATCTCAAGAACCACGTTGATAGGACACTGCGGGATGGAGGCATTTGGCTGAAGAAACGCACACCAGTGGGCCATACCGCCGATCGCCGGTATGTTCAGGCGTCATGACGAGCACCAGCCTCGCGCTCATGCCGGATTTCCTGGACCCGTTGACGCTCATCGGTTATTTCGGGACCTGGGCGCTGGTGGGCCTACTGCTCGTGGTCTTCGTGGAATCCGGGGTGCTGTTCCCGATCCTTCCCGGAGATTCGCTGCTGTTCGTGGCGGGCATGCTGGCCGCCGGCACCGCCGCCGCCGCGCAGCACAGCGGCGCACCGCAGGCCGATTTCAAGCTGTGGCAGCTCCTGGTTTTCATTCCCGTCGCCGCGATCCTCGGTGGCCAAGCCGGCTACTGGATCGGCCGCAAAGTCGGCACGGGGATGTTCAAACCGGACGCGCGAGTCCTCAAGCAGAAGTACCTCGACGAGGCCCACACGTTCTTCGAACAGCGCGGTCCGTTCGCCATCGTGATCGCGCGATTCGTCCCGATCGTGCGGACGTTGGCACCGCTCACCGCCGGCGCCGCACGAATGAGCTACCCGGTGTTCAGCACCTACAACGCCGCCGGCGCTGTGGTCTGGGGTGTCGGATTGACCCTGGTCGGATACTGGCTGGGCCAATTCGAAATCATTCAGAAGCTGCTCGAACCGATCTTCATGCTGATCGTCGTGGCATCGGTGATGCCGATGTTGATCGAATGGTACAAGCGGCGGCGGGCGGCCAGGACGTCTCAGACCGGGACCGACGGATCGTCGGCGACCGCGGAGTAGCAATGGCCCGGACCGCGGCCAGAGTTCGACCCGCGCCGCCCAAGTTCGGTGCGCGGCAAACCGAAGACCTCGAGCGGCACGGGACGCGGCGAGCTGCGCGGTCAGGTCAGCCGCGAGGCTGCATTGTTCGTGGGGACGGCCAAACCACGACACCGACTCCAAGCGGCTTCGTGGTGCAACTTCGACCGCTGTGGCGGGTCCCCGGGATCGTTGTGAGCGAGGGCGGTTCCACCCGGCCGGACGCGAGGGCACCCGTGACCCATGGTGATGGACGATCAGGCGTCGGTTGCGCAATTCCACGCCGGCGGCGCATCCAACCCGGGGATGCAGTCGGTCTACGACTTCTTGCACGCGCACTCGACGCGCTGCTGCCATCGGGCGGCGGCTGTTGGACCTCGGCGTCGGCTCGGGCCGCGCGCTGAGCGCCGTACTGCGTCGACGGCCAGATGTTCAGGCCACCGGGGTCGATCTTGCCCCCAACATTCTGTCCACGGCACCCGCACATTTCGACGGCGAAGGCATGGGTCAACGTGTCGAACTGGTCACGGCTGATATCACCGCCCTGCCCGACCAGCTCCAGAGGGACTGGGACGCGATCTCGTGCATGTGGACACTGCATCAGCTACCTGATTGCGACATCCTCCGCGAGGCCCTCAATCAGTCGCTGCCGTGCAACACCGCAGCGGCGCCGCGGTGTGGATCTCCGACTTCCAGCGACTCCGGGACCCGACAGCCTGCCCAAAGATGTTGGAGTGCGTCGATCCCGACTCGCCAAAAGTCTTGCGCCAGGACGCGATTGCCAGCGAGGCAGCGGCGTTCTCGTGCGCGAACTATCGAAGGAGCTTTCCGGTACAGACGCCTGGGGGTGCACTCCGGACATTCGTCACCCCTGCCATATCGGCACGCGAATTGGTGTTCGGTCCGCGCGGCATACCGAAGACCTCGTGCGGCACGGGACGCGGCGAGCTGCGCGGTCAGGCCAGCCGCGAGGCTGCGGTGTTTCGTTGGGGACTCACGGCCAGAACGGGTTGCAGGACGACTGTTGCCACAGTCCCGCTGCGGCCTCGGCTAACCGGATCGCCAAGCAGATCGGGGCCACGTGGGGTGCCGTCAAGTACCAGTTCGGCGACATTGACGGGCTGTGGGCCGCGGTGTTGCGGCGCACAGCGGAACACCGCGGGGATCTCACTGCTCAACTCGATCCCGATGCTTCCCTGAGCCAGCGCGTCGCCGCCATCATCGACACCCTTTACGAAGGACTGACCGCCCCCGATTCGCGCGCGATCGAAACGCTGCGGATGTCGCTGCCTCGCGACATGGACGAGCTCGAGCGGCTCTACCCGCGCACCGCGGCGGAACTCTCCTCGTGGGGGCGGGGCTGGATGGCCGCGTGCCAGAAGGCCTTTGCGGGCGTCGACGTGGACCCGGACAGAATCCGCGAGGTCGCCGCTTTCATCCCGGGGGCGATGCGCGGTATCACGTCCGAGCGTCAGCTGGGCAGTTACTACGACCTCGAGGCGGCGCGCCGGGGCCTGACCAACGCCATCGTCACCTACCTGCAGGATTCACAACCCCGATTTCAGCCATCGGCTTCGTCGTGCGGGGCGGGTTCGGGGGCGCCGGCGGCGCCCGGCCCGGGCGCACCTTCGTCGTCATCGGGGTCCGGTGCCGCACCGGTGTCGCAGGCAACCCGGTAGGCCGCCTCCATCAGCATCCACCCGGACAACTGCACCGAGAGATCCTGCTCCGGAACCTCGGCCGAGTTGACGGCTCCGGCGACGAACTGCGCCGAAGCGCCCGACGTGGCCGGCACCTCGGCCGTCCGATCCCAGAATGGACCGAACAGCGGCAGTCCGTTGACGGTCTGCCGATAGTTCCAGGCCGACTGCGCGGACTCGAGCACCATCATCGCCGCGGTCTCCCGCGCGGCGACGTCCTCGGCCGAGTCGCCCGGCAGCGTGGTGGCGGCCAGAGCGAGGAAGCGGGCGGTGATCCCGGCGAACAGCCCGCCGTCCCCGCCGCCGGCGCCCTTGAGAACTCCGTCGGGCGCCATTTCGCGGCTGATCGCGGCCACCAGGCGCCGCACCCGCTGGCCGTGTCGCTCGTCGGCGGTGCGGACCGCCAGCTCGGTTTCGAGCCCGACGACAACACCCTGACAGTAGGTGTACTGGGCGCGCACCAGCGAACCCGCTTTCATTCCGTCGAAGACCAGGTGGGTTTCGGGGTCGATCAGTGTCTGGTCTATCCAATCGGCCATCTGCTGCGCACGCCGCAGCCGGTCGCCGAAGCGGCTCAGGAAGATGCCCGCAGGACCGTTGGCGGGGGCGTTGAAGTACTGGTCCTGTTTACGCCAGGGGATGCCGCCACCGTCCTCGGGCACCCATGCATTGACCAACTGCCCGGACAACGTGTCCAGCGCCGAGGGGCGCTGAACGCCCGCCAGTCTCCCCGCCCGCTCCAAGGCGAGAGCCAGCCAGGCCATGTCGTCGTAGTAGTCGTTCGTCCAGCCGGTATTGCGCACCCGATGTCCACGAATCTGGCGGGCGATGGACTCCGCCCGAGCAGGCCTCGGGTCGCGCACCTGAGCATCAACGAGGCAGTCCAGCAGGTGGGCCTGCCACCAGTAGTGCCACGTCTTGAACCGCCGGTCCGCTCTTTTCGCCGGCCAGGCCACCACCCCCAGCTGGGTGCCCGGCATGCCCCACAGCTTCTTCAGATGCCGCCCGGAAACAGCGGTTTCGGCGGACGCGGCGCGGTTGGCCCATACCTGATCCATAGCTAGGCATCCTGCCCTACCACGCCCGCTTGAGGTCACCCCACTGTCTGATCCAGGCATGCATCGCGATGCCGGCGGCAACCGAGGCGTTGATGCTCCGCGTCGATCCGAACTGCGCAATCGACACCACCAGCGCGGCTCCTTCACGGGCGTCGTCGGTGATTCCCGGACCTTCCTGCCCGAACACCATCAGGCATTCGCGTGGCAGCGGCGTGTGTTCGAGGCGCACGGCTCCCGGCACGTTGTCGACGGCCACTACGGTCAGACCGGCCCCGGCGGTGTAGTCGAGCAGTTGAGCCGTGGTGTCGTGGTGCCGCAGCCGCTGATACCGGTCGGTGACCATGGCGCCGCGGCGATTCCACCGCCGCCGGCCCACGATGTGCACGGTGTCGACGGCAAATGCGTTCGCCGTACGAACGACTGCGCCGATGTTGGCGTCGTTGCCGAAATTCTCGATGGCGACGTGCAGCCGGTGGCGACGCTGATCGATATCGGCGACGATCGCGGCGCGTGTCCAGTAGCGGTAGGCGTCGACGACATTGCGGCGATCGCCGTCGCGCAACAGTTCGGAGTCGTAGCGCGCGTCGTCGGGTTCCGGGCCGGAGCGCTCCTCGCGCCACGGCCCGACGCCGTCGGTGGACCCCCATTCGGTAGGGCCCTCCGTGCTCACGACCGGTCGGTCCTCGTCCACAGAGCCGCGTGGGTAGCCACCACCGACACCGTCGCATAGAGCACCGCCGTGTTTATCTCGCCCTGGGTGCACAACGATGGCTTGACGTCGACCGCGTCAAGGGACGCATCGGGCAGAATCAGGACGGAACCGCCGTAGACCGAGCATGCCTGGTTCAGGCCGGGTGGCGGCATCGTCGGAGCGACCAACACCATCATCGGGCCGCCCTGACTGGCCGTTTGATCCCGATACTGTTCGGCTATGGCGTAGACCGACAGGCCCAGCAGCATATACCCCCTGCCGCTGAAGGCCGTCGGGTCACCGAGCGCCGCCGGGGTCAGCTGTGCACCGTCCTCACGCCATGCCTCGGCGCTGGTGGTGCTGACCGTCATCCCGGTGTCGTTGACGTTGGTCGGCGGCAGACCCAACGGGAAAGCCGCAGGGTACGCCACCGCGGTTCCGGCGATCCGATCGCGCGGCGAGTAGGCGTAGATGCCGCGGACCTGCGCCTGGTCGGAGAATGGCCCGACACAGACGGTGCCGGTGAGCTTATCCGGCGACGGCGCTGACAGCGGTGCGATGTCGGTCCCGGGCACTCGGGCGCAACTGCCGACGCCGGTGGCCTCGATCGGATGTGCCAGTGCGCCATAGAGGCCGAAGCGGAGATCCTCGGGCTTCGCCCGTGGAGCGGCCGGACTGGCGGGGGTGGCCTCGACATCGAGCAGTACATGTTCATGGTCGAACCGGAGGTTGGCCACGGAGACGTTCCAGCCCAGCAGCGACACCGATTCCCCCAGTCGCGCCTCCGTCGCGCCAAAGGGGTGCGCTCCCTCAGCCGACTGTCCGCACGCAGCGAGCACCACCGCCAGAGTCACAGCGACCGCCCGGCACGCGCGGCGGGTTAGAACGGCGTCCACGTCAACTCCTGTGCCTCGACAAGCCCGCAAAGCCGCCATCATATGGCACGCGCCAAGGGCGTCCACGGTGGGTAATTTCGCCGAATTTCCTGCCCTACCCGAAATCGCAATGCGCTAGCAAACGAAAGCGAGATCGGCGCGGGCATCGCGTAGCAACTATTTGGCGGTGGCTGGCAGGTTTGCGTTCTCCTTGGTGCGCTCTCGTTCCACAACGCTCAACGGTCTCGGCGAGTTGTGAACATGCTGAGAAGTTTGATTCGCGAGCTACCCGGATGGGGACCCCTTCGACCACTGCCGAGCAGTACACATTGTTAGCTGCGACAAACCTATACAGCCCATTCCGCAAATACGATAGGTCGCTGAGAATATTTCCGCGGTATCAAAAGTCGCCAATGGAATAGCAACGGTATGCGCAGCGTAGGGCCCATCCGCCACAGCCTTGCTCACGTCTGCGTTCGGTACTGTGACCCGATGGACAGACGCCCTCAGGGAAACAGTTTAAACTGCTTCAGGATTTGACACGACAAATGAATCGCCTGGCGGCACGAAGGGGGGGCAAATAGGCGTCGGCTTGTGCATTGCAGGTTCGGCGCCCACCAGAGGATTGGAAACCCGTGAGCGTTCGCCTGCTAGACACCCCCGAGCCATCGCCTCGCAAGAAGGCCGACCGCAAGCTGGTGGGATCCTGAGAGCGAATGCACGTTCGTGGTCGCCAGACCGGCCGACGAGCGCGATCTGTGGGCGGACTACCTCGACGGAGCGTTGCACAGCTACCGCAAGCATGGCGTCGAAGCGGTCCTCGAGCTAGACCACATCAGAAGCGGGGCCAACACCGCCCTCTTCTTTGCCGCGGTAGACACGCGCGGGGATGTCGTGGCCGGTGTCCGTGCGGTAGGACCGCTGGGGGACGCCGACGACTCACACGCGGCTGTGGAATGGGCGGGACAGCCCGGCCTGCGGTCCGTCCGTAAAATGATCGATGACCGGGTGCCGTTCGGGATCGCCGAGATCAAGTCGGCCTGGGCCACCGACGACAGGGACCGCAGCCGCGCGCTGGCCAAAGCGCTGGCGCGCTCCCCGTTTTATGCGATGGCCGTTTTGGACGTCCAGTTCGGCATGGCCACCGCGGCAGCATACGTGCTCGACCGCTGGGCCTCGTCCGGGGGCGTGGTGGCCGACCACATACCTGCGACGCCGTATCCGAGTGATAAGTACCAGACGAAAATGATGTGGTGGGACCGCCGGACATACATCGATCACGCACAACCCGAACAGGCTTCTATGATCCTTCACGAAACGGCCACGCTGCGGCGAACAATGCTTGAGAACACGGTGGCCGCCAGATCGTTCGGCGCATGGCCGACGGGTGCGAACGCATCGGCGACCAACACAAGAGTGTTTGCATGATTTCCCTGCCGACAGTTGGCAACGACACGACCGAACCCGACGTGGCGGCGTTGCCGTTGACCCCGCGCAATCCGCTGCCCTACACCCGGCAATTCGCAGCGATCAGGTCGTTCCACACGGGCACGGAGGTGTTGCGCGACGCGGGGGGCCGCTGGCCTCCGATCGTGATCGCCAGCTCCCCGAGACGATCCGCGAAATTCTAACCGTCAAGGATGGCACGATCGACAAGACCACCCCTGTGCTGGCCGAGCTTCGCGAGATACTCGGCGCCAACCTCGTGAACCTGCCACATCGAGAGTGGGTGTCCCGCCGCCGCACCATTCAGCCGGTGTTCACCAAACATCGGGTCGGCCAATTCGCCTCACACATCACCGAAGCAGCCGAATCGGTATCGGCACATTGGCAAGACGGCACAGAGATCGACCTCGATGCGCAATGCCGCGCCCTGACCCTGCGGGCATTGGGACGATCAGTGTTCGGACTCGATCTCGCCGGCTATGCGGACATGGTGGAGGAATCTTTCAACGTCGCGCTCAACTACGCGGTGTCGCGTGCGCTACGCCCGCTCCGGGCCCCCCGTTGGCTGCCCACCCCGTCCCGGCGCCGCGCCAGACAGGCCGCCGCCGCGCTGCACCGCCTGGCCGACGAGGCGCTCCAGGCGTGCCGCGCCGACCCGGCGCGTGACGCCCCACTGGCTCGGGCCCTGATTGCCGCGACGGATTCCGTGACTGGAGAAGCTCTGTCAGACAGTGATATTCGCAACGAGCTGATCATATTTCTGTTTGCCGGATACGACACCGTCGCCACTACGATCGCCTACGCGCTGTGGCAGGTGGGCCGCCACCCCGATGTCCAGGCCCGGCTGCAGGCCGAGGTCGCCGTACTGGGTGATCGCGAACTCACCTTCTCGGACACGTCGGCCTTGAGCTACACCACCCAGGTGATCCGCGAGGCCTTGCGAATCTGCCCGCCTGCGCCGACCGGAACCAGGCTGGCCACCCGCGACATCGAAGTATGCGGCTACCGGGTTGAGGCAGGCACCACATTGGCGCTTGGCAGGAAGGCTGTCCAGTGCGATCCCGCCTTGTGGGACGACCCCCTCGAGTTCGACCCCGATCGATTCAGCGCGGAAAACATGGCAGGCCGCGACCGCTGGCAGTATCTTCCGTTCGGCGGTGGTCCACGGTCCTGCATCGGTGATCACTTCGCCAGGATGGAGGCGGTTCTCGCGCTGGCCACGTTGATCCGCCGTTTCGAATTCGATTCCCTCGGCGACGACTTCCCGCTCGACCGCCCACTTCACAATGGTTGCCGACGGAGCGATACCTGCGCGTGTTCGCGCCCGTCCCGCGCGGAAGGATGCACGGAGCTGACCCCCGACCAAACGGCCTATCGAGCCGTCATCCTCGACGAGGGGGTCGACGACGACCGCCGCATGATCGACGAACTGCGTGCGAACCCCGCGATCGAGTTTCTCGATCATCGCCCGGCACAGTTGGCCGCCCTGCGAACGCTGCGCGCCGCCGCGAAGCCCGGGCTCGCCGAGGAACCCACCCGGTGGGCCTATTACCCGTGGCGTCGCACGGTCGTCGGAGTTCTGGGCCCATTAGGGTTTCGCGCAGTTCGGCTGGACCGTAACCGCCACCTCATCACCGAAGACGAACAAGCAGACCTCGCTCGGCTGTGCATCGGAGTGGCCGGGCTCAGCGTCGGGCATGTCATCGCCCACACCCTCGCGGCACAGGGGTTGTGCGGTGCGCTCAAGGTGGCCGACTTCGACATCCTGGAGCTGTCCAACCTCAACCGCGTGCCGGCGACCGTGCTCGACCTCGGCGTGAACAAGGCAACGCTGGCAGCCCGCCGGATCGCCGAACTGGATCCGTACCTGCGAGTGGAGGTCTTTACGGAGGGCCTGACCGCAGACAACGTCGGCCTCTTCCTCGACGGGTTGGATGTTGTTGTGGAGGAATGTGATTCGCTCGACATGAAGGTGACCGTGCGCGAGGAGGCACGCGGGAGGGCGCTTCCTGTCGTGATGGCGACAAGCGACCGAGGCCTGGTGGACATCGAACGGTTCGACCTCGAACCCGACCGCCCCGTCCTGCACGGCCTGATCGGCGAGACGGACGCAGTGAATCTTGCGGGCATGGAATCCCGCGACAAAATTCCCTATGTGCTCGCATATCTCGACGTCCCCGAAGTATCGGCCAAAGTCGCAGCCTCCATGGTCGAGGTCGATCACACGCTCTCCACATGGCCGCAGCTGGCCGGGGAGGTCATCCTCGGCGCCACCGCCATCGCCGAGGCGGTCCGTCGCATCGGGCTTGGCGAGCAGCTGCCCTCGGGGCGGGTGCGCATCGACGTCGCCGACGCATTCAGCCGCCTGACGGATCCGACGGCGATGCCCCGTGCGGCAGTGCCGCCGTCAGTCGATGAACCGTGTCCGGCCGCAGCGCCGCAAATCGGGGATATGATCGCGGCCGCCGTGCTGCGTGCACCGTCCGGCGGTAACACCCAGCCGTGGGACATCGAGGTGCGTGGTGACGCGGTCGTCATCCGGTTGTCATCGCAATACAACTCGGCGATGGATGTCGGATCGCGGGGTGGTGCCGTCGCGGTGGGTGCCGCGCTCTTCAATGCCCGCGTCGCTGCCGCTGCCCACGGCGTGTCGGGTGCGGCGGAACTTCGCGGCGACGACGGCGAATGTGGCCTGACGGCCGTGCTGAACCTCGCGGGCACCGGCGAGCTCGGCGCCGCCGACCCCGAATTGGCGCGGTGGTACCCGGACATGCTGCGCCGCGAGACCAATAGGCATTACGGAGCCCCCGACCTGTCGCTGGACGCCGATACCGCCGACGCGTTGGAGCACGTGGCGCGACGGGAGGGCGCGCGGCTCCGACTGCTCACGGATCCAGCCGACATCGAGACCGCGGCCGCGATCCTCGGCGAAGCGGATCGCTTGAGATACCTGACTCCGCGCCTGCATACCGAGATGATCGGTGAGCTGCGCTTCCCGGACAGTCTCGACCAGGACACCGGCATCGATGTACGCACCCTCGAACTCAGCTTTGCCGATCGTGCGGTGTTGGAGATCCTGCGCCGCCCCGACGTGATGGCGCACCTGGCGCGCTGGGACGCCGGTGTCGCGCTCGGCGATCACACCCGCGACCTCGTCCGCGCAAGTACCGCCTTGGCGGTCACTATTGTCGCCGGCCACGATCTGCTGGATTACGCGAGAGGCGGGTCGGCACTAGAGGCCGTCTGGGTCGCGGCCAACGGTGCCGGCCTGGCCGTGCACCCGGTGTCGCCACTGTTCATGTATGCACTCACCGACGACGAGATCGCCGAGATGGCACCGGGGTTCGCGCCGGCAGTGCATGGCTTACGGTGCCAGTTCCAGGAGTTGGTCGGCATCGCACCCGGCGAGTCGCCGGTGCTGGTGTTCCGGTTGGCGGTATCACCGCCGGCATCGGGGCGCAGCCGCCGAAGTCTGACACGAATTCGACGTCGTGAGGGATGATGGAGCAACGTTGTTGTTAGGAAAGATGATGGCACAAAGCCTGGACTTGGCGGTCACTACGGTCGCCACCAAACTGATGTCGGCCACCGTGCCCACCGCGGTGGCCGTATACGAGGATGTGCTGGCCGACCTCGTCGAGTACTTCGGGGTCGACGTGAGCTTCCTGCGGCACAACGACCACGCCATTCGCGCGTCGATCCTCGTCGCCGAATGGCCGCCACGCCTGCACATCCCGGACCCGGACCCGCTGAAAGTGGTCTTCTACGCCACTGCAGATCCGGTGAACGCCCTCGCCGAGCACCTCAAGACCCCTGTGGCGATCCGTCCCGAGCCGGCCAACGAAGAATACCAACGGCGGCTCGTCGACAGCGGCGGTGTCGGCGGTGTCGACGGTATCGCCGGTAGCTCGATGGCGGCCGCACCGTTGGTGTCGGGCGATGTGACCACTGGGGTACTGGGCTTCATCAAGTACGGCGACCGGGCGTGGGATCAAGAAGAACTCAATGCGCTGGAAGCCATCGCCTCGCTGCTCGCCCAGGTGCAGGCCAGGACTCGCGCCGAGGGCCAGCTCCGATACCTCGCCGAGCACGACGACCTGACCGGATTGCAGAACCGCCGGGCGCTGGTATCCCACCTGGACACCCGGCTCGCAGCGGGTCGCCAGGGCCCGGTCGCGGTGTTGTTCTTCGACCTCGACCGGCTGAAGGCTGTCAACGACTATCTCGGGCACAACGCCGGCGACCTGTTCATCCGGGTCTTCGCCGCACGACTCCTGGAGACGACCCGAGGCACCTGCGTGATCGCGCGGCTGGGCGGTGACGAATTCGTTGTCGTACCCGCCGCCGAGATGAGCGTCGGATCCGCGGAGACACTCGCCAAGGAACTGCAGAACGCACTCCGCGAACGGGTGACCATCGACGACGAGATGGTCACCCGGACCGTCAGCATCGGCGTGGCGGTCGGCGAACCGGGCCGCGATTCGACCTCCGATGTGCTGCGCAGGGCCGACCAGGCGGTACTGAACGCAAAAAGCACCGGAGGCAACAAAATCGCCATCTTCTCCGACGACATGGCGCTCAAGAACGCGTTTCGCAACGATGTAGAACTACACCTGCACGGCGTGGTCGAAAGCGGCTCGCTGCTGTTGCACTATCTGCCGGAGATCGACATGCGCACCGGCGAAATTGTGGCCACCGAGGCGCTGGTGCGGTGGCAACATCCGACCCGCGGGCTGCTCCTACCGGACTCGTTCATCGGCGTCGCCGAATCCGTGAATCTCGCCGGCGAATTGGGCCGCTGGGTGATGCGTACCGCGTGCGCGGAGTTCAGCGCGTGGCGCTCGCGCGGCATCGGAACGGATGCGGTGCTGCGGCTCAACGTGTCACCGGTGCAGCTGGTCGCCGATGGCTTCGCCGAAGCCGTCGCCCAGACCATCGCCGACCACGGCCTCTCCGGCGAATCGGTCTGCCTGGAGATCACCGAAAGCATCGTGGTGCAGGACATCGAGACCACCCGGATCACGCTCGCGGCCCTCAAA
The DNA here is from genome assembly GCA_963846905.1 of uncultured Actinomycetota bacterium. Classification (GTDB taxonomy): domain Bacteria; phylum Actinomycetota; class Actinomycetes; order Mycobacteriales; family Mycobacteriaceae; genus Mycobacterium. The sequence goes on along the minus strand of CAWJYB010000004.1, from coordinate 62,963 downwards.
GAGGTTGGAGTCCAGATCGCCATCGACGACTTCGGCACCGGCTACAGCGTCTTGACGCACCTGAAGTCCCTGCCGGTTGACACGCTCAAGATCGATCGCAGCTTCGTGCGCGATCTCGGAGCAAGCACCGATGACCTGGCGATTGTGCGCACCGTCATCGCCCTGGCCGATGCATTCGGCCTGGAAGTGGTGGCCGAGGGGGTGGAGACCACGGGCGCGGCACAGGTTCTGTTGCGCCACGGTTGCTACCGCGGACAGGGGTATCTACTGTCGCGTCCGGTCGATGCGGCAGCGATGGCAGCGCTGCTCGCGCGCAAACGGATCCCGATGCCATTCCCCGTCTCGCTTCGCGCGACGTCGTGATCAGCTGTCCTGCGGGGTGACGATCAGTTCCAGCCGGGCGAAACGGCTGAACGGCCGCATCAGCACAACGAGTTCGTGAGCAGCGGGGCCGCCCAGACGCTTGGCACCGTATTCGGGGAGTCGTGCGCTCGTCCCGGTGGAGAAGACGACACCTACGTCAGCCCGCACCAGCAACTCTCCCGCCGGTTCGTCGAGCACCGCCCCGATAACCTGTCCCCCGGCGAACACCAGGCTCCGCAAAGACGTCTGCTCACGCACGGCAACACCGCCCCGGCGTGCCCGATCGTCCAGCCAGCCGCTGACATCCACTGTCTTGGCGATGCCCACTTTGCCGACGGACAGCATCGTGGCTTCTGGCCCTGCCACAGCGGTGCACAACAGGCCGTACGGTGATGCCAGGCAGGATGCCGCCCAATCCCGCAGGGCGGCACCACTGAACGACACGTCACCGCCGAGATCGGGCGACAATGGGTCGCCGGCCCCGCGGACCGTCCACTCAACAGGATCAGCCCGCTGGGCCAGCGGGCCGGTGTCATCGGTGACGGATCGCAAATACTCGACTGAGTCGTGATCGGCCAGACCCAGCCGGCCCGCCAGCGACTGCGCGTTCGGATGGCCGCGGCTGCCGACCAGCATGACGTCGAGACCGGCACCATCCGCGCCGACCGCAATCGCGAGCGCTGCTCCGGCCGCTCCGACGCAGAGGACGTCGATCGTCTCGTCCCAGTCGACTTCCTCGTCCTCGGAAACGATCACGCCGAACCCCTCGACGCCGGCTCGATACCACGCGGAAAGACGCCGGTCTGCCCGCTCGACACGCAGGTCATCTGCAGCGGATACTCCGGGGCCGCCCCGGGAAGGTCAGGCATCGTCCAGCCCGAGATCAACCAGCCCCAGCACGCTCCGGTAGGCGAGCCCTTCGGCCCGGATGACCTCAGCGGCGCCGGTTCCGCGGTCAACGACGGTGGCGACTCCGACCACTTCGCCCCCGGCGTCGCGCACCGCCCGCACCGCCGCCAACGGCGACGCACCGGTAGTGCTGGTGTCCTCGACCACCAGGACACGCTGGCCGGATACGTCAAATCCTTCGATCAGCCGGTGCATTCCATGGGTTTTCGCCGACTTCCGGACCACGAACGCATCGATGGGGCGGCCCGGCGCATGCATGATCGCGGTGGCCACGGGATCTGCGCCGAGCGTCAACCCACCCGCCGCAACGAAGTCCCAGTCGGCGGTGAGTTCACGCAGCAGCGTGCCAACCAACCGAGCGGCTCGGTGATGGAGGGTCGCCCGGCGAAGGTCGACGTAGTAGTCGGACTCCTGACCGGAGGACAACACAACGCGACCGCGTATCACCGAGAGCCGCCGTACCAACCCCGCAAGTTCGTCGCGGTCTGCCGGCGCGAGTGCGGGCCCCACGGCTACCGCTGATAGTCGTGGGTCTGTTGGCCCTGATGCTGTGGCGGCGGCTGACGAACCGCTTCCCGGCCCCGTGCCTGCGCGGGCCCGGGTGGGAACTCTGGCCGGGGCGCATGTGTCGGCGGGCGGCCCGCCGGCGGCCCGAGTTGACCACGGTGTCGCGGGCCTGAACCGATCGCACCCTGCGGCGTGGGCGGCAGTACCCGCAACAGGTCGTTGAACTGGCGGACCGTACGCAACCCCTCGTCCCATTGTGCGCGCGTGCTGGAAATCGGCATGGAAACCAGGGTCCAGTTCTCCTCGTTCCACATGATCTCCGCGCAATCCGGTGCGGTGTGGGCGAACGTGACCATCCTGCGGTCGCATGCCCTGCGGGCGGCATCGAGGTTGGTCGAGTAAACCATCCGCGGACCGATGGCACCCAGCAGCCAGATGTCGTCCTCTCGGGGCTCCTTGATGCCCTTGAGACGCAGATCGACGACGACATTCGTGCCGACCTTGCGGTGCAGGGCAACGACGGTGGCGGCGTCGTCCAGATCGAATATGAATACCGCCTCACCGCGGATCTGGCCCAGTACGACATTGCGCGCAGTGACATCGCCCACGGTCGACATCACCCCGCGCTTCCACCGGCTCAGAATCTCGGTGGACTCGGCTTCGTAGTCGAAGCCATGCGAGCGTGCCCAGGACTTCCGGCGGCGGCCGAGCCCGCGCCGACGGTCGATGTCGACGTACAGCAGCACCGCCGCACCCACGAAGCAGAGTGCGGACAGCGTGAACCATAACGGGACCATCGCATGTAGCCTATCCGCTGCCAACCTGGAAATAAGAATGCGAGCAGATCACAACCACATTACGCCCCGGATTACGCCCTGGTCCCGGCCTTTGGCGGGATGTCACCCGAGGATCAGGCCGTCACCGTTTGGGTTGACGTTGACCGCGACAGTGTCGCCGTCGTGGATTTCGCCGGCCAGCAGCATCTTGGCCAGCTGGTCGCCGATCGCCTGCTGCACCAGCCGGCGCAGCGGTCGCGCCCCGTAGACGGGGTCGAACCCGTGCTCGGCGAGCCACTGCTTCGCCGGCAGCGACACCTCGAGCGTCAACCGCCGCTGCGACAGCCGCTTCTGCAGCTGGGCCAGCTGGATGTCGACGATCTGGACCAACTCGTCGGGCTGAAGGTGATCGAAGATCAGCACATCGTCGAGCCGGTTGATGAACTCCGGCTTGAATGCCGCACGGACCGCCGCCATCACCTGCTCCTCGGTACCACCCGACCCCAGGTTGGAGGTCAGGATGAGGATGGTGTTGCGGAAGTCGACCGTGCGGCCCTGGCCGTCGGTAAGCCGGCCCTCGTCCAGAACAGCCAGCAGCACGTCGAACACATCCGGATGAGCCTTTTCCACCTCGTCGAACAGCACCACCGTGTAAGGCCGGCGCCGGACCGACTCGGTCAGCTGACCGCCCTGGTCATAGCCGATGTATCCGGGAGGCGCACCGACCAGCCGCGCAACCGAATGTTTCTCGCCGTACTCGCTCATGTCGATGCGCGTCATCGCGCGTTCGTCGTCGAACAGGAAGTCCGCCAGGGCCTTGGCCAGTTCGGTCTTGCCGACACCGGTGGGGCCCAGGAACAGGAAGGAACCGGTGGGACGGTTCGGGTCGGCAACGCCGGCCCGACTTCGCCGTACCGCGTCACTGACCGCCTGCACTGCTTTGCGCTGCCCTACGACCCGCTTTCCGAGTTCCTCCTCCATGCGCAGCAGCTTGACGGTCTCGCCCTCCATCAGCCGCCCGGCGGGGATACCCGTCCACGCCGCAACCACGTCGGCGACGTCGTCGGGTCCGACCTCCTCTTTCAGCATCACGTTCTCGCGGGCCTCGGCCTGCGGGATGGCGGCGTCGAGATTCTTCTCGATCTCGGGGATCCGGCCGTACCGGAGCTCCGCGGCCTTGGCCAGGTCGCCATCCCGCTCGGCCCGGTCGGCCTCGCCACGCAGCATCTCGAGCTGCTCCTTGAGGTCGCGCACCAAATCGATGGAGCTCTTCTCGTTCTGCCAGCGGGTGGTCAGCTCCGCTAGTTTTTCCTTGTAGTCGGCCAGCTCGCTGCGCAGCTTCTCCAAACGCTCCTTCGAGGCGGCATCCTCTTCTTTGGCGAGCGCCATCTCCTCGATCTCCAGTCGCCGCACCAGGCGTTCGACCTCGTCGATCTCGACGGGCCGGGAGTCGATCTCCATCCGCAGCCGGGAGGCGGCCTCGTCGACCAGGTCGATGGCCTTGTCCGGCAGGAAGCGGCTGGTGATGTAGCGGTCGGAGAGCGCCGCGGCGGCCACCAGTGCGGAGTCGGTGATCCGCACGCCATGGTGCACCTCGTAGCGCTCCTTGAGTCCACGCAGGATGCCGACCGTGTCCTCCACCGACGGTTCGCCCACCAGCACCTGCTGGAATCGGCGTTCCAGCGCGGCGTCCTTCTCGATGTACTTGCGGTACTCGTCGAGTGTGGTGGCGCCGACCAGTCGCAGTTCGCCGCGGGCCAGCATCGGCTTGATCATGTTGCCGGCGTCCATCGCGCCTTCACCGGTCGCGCCGGCGCCGACAATGGTGTGCAGCTCGTCGATGAAGGTGACGATCTGTCCGGCCGAGTTCTTGATGTCGTCCAGGACGGCCTTGAGGCGCTCCTCGAATTCACCGCGGTACTTCGCGCCGGCCACCATGGACCCGAGGTCCAAGGAGACGACGGTCTTGTCGCGCAGGCTTTCCGGCACGTCGCCGGCGACGATGCGCTGGGCCAGGCCCTCGACGATCGCGGTCTTGCCGACTCCGGGCTCGCCGATGAGCACCGGGTTGTTCTTGGTGCGCCGCGACAGCACCTGGATTACGCGGCGGATTTCGGTGTCGCGGCCGATAACCGGGTCCAGCTTGCCGTCTCGGGCCTGGGCGGTCAGATCGGTGGAGTACTTCTCCAGAGCCTGATAACTGCCCTCGGGATCCTGGCTTGTGACCCGGGCGCTGCCGCGTACCTTGACGAACGCCTCACGCAGCGCCTCCGGCGACGCACCGTGCCCGGTCAACAGCTTGGCCACGTCCGAATCGCCCGCAGGAGCGGAGCGGCCCAGGCCTCCGGCCAACCCCACCATCATGTGTTCGGTCGAGACGTATTCGTCGTCCAACTCGGTCGCCAACTGCTGGGCCGCCGTGATCGCGGCCAGCGATTCGCGCGAGAGCTGCGGTGTCGAGTTGGCCCCGCTGGCGCTGGGCAACCGATTGATCAGTCGCTGCGCCTCGCTGCGGATCGTCGCGGGGTCAACTCCGACCGCCTCCAGAAGCGGCGCTGCGATGCCGTCGTTCTGGGTCAGCAACGCCATCAAAAGGTGGGCTGGCCGGATCTCGGGATTGCCTGCGGCAGTGGCTGCCTGCAACGCCGAAGTCAGCGCAGCCTGAGTCTTCGTGGTCGGGTTGAACGAGTCCACGACACCTCCATTCAGTCGGGCAGAGCCCATCGACGGGCCTCTTGCATGCTTGTCGTCATACTCAACGCCGTCAATGTTGAGTCCATTCCGCTCAACTTAATGGATTTCCGCACCCACCCCATGGGCGTGAATCGACAGATGCACATGGTCGTCGAAGGGAAACCCTGTGCCGGTGCCGGTCCGTAACAGCGGCCGAAGAAACCCGGCAACTGGCCTCGGCCGGTCTGCTGGCCGACTAGCTTTTTCTGTGTGGGCAATGTGGGTTCGGAACTGGCCGGGCTGGTTCCGCTCGCACTGGTAGTCGCGGCGTCACCGTTGACGGTGATCCCGACAGTCCTGATGCTGCACACCACCCGACCGCGGCCGACCGGCCTGGCATATCTGCTCGGCTGGCTGGTCGGCATGACGGCGCTGACGGGGTTCTTCGTCGAGGTGCCCGAACTACTCGGCGAGCTCCACATGGCGAGCCCACGACTGGCGTGGGTACGGGTCGTCGTGGGCAGCGCGCTCATCGCATTGGGCATCTACGCCTGGGTCACCCGCAAAACCAGGTCGCACGAGCCGAAGTGGTTGCGGCAGTTCACCCGGGCGGGCCCCCGAAAGGGGTTCTTCATCGCCGTCCTCTTGACGGTACTCAACCCGAAGGTGCTGGTCGTCGGCATTGCTGCGGGCCTTTCCATCGGGACTTCGACACTGGACAGGACGGGCAAAGGGATCGTTGCGCTCGCCTTCGTCGTGATGTCGATCTCGAGCGTCATCATGCCTGTCGTGGCGTACCTCATTGCGGGGGATCGCCTCGAACCCACACTCACCCGGCTCAGGGCATGGATGGACAAGCACAACGCGTCGATCGTCGCGGTGGTCCTGCTGCTCATCGGCGCCATGGTGCTGAGCAAGGGAATTCGCGGGCTGTAACACCGCACTCACTACACCGGGCCGCGGCGGGCTTCGCCGGGTCGCGGCGCTGGCGAAGCCGACACCTAAGATCGGCGGTCGTGGGCCTCGACGATCGTGACGCGGTGTCGGTGCTGTGCGAAGCGGTCAGCCCGGGTATCGGCTCCGACGCCCTGATCGCTGCGTTCTATGCACGATGGTTCGCCATGGACGCCTCCGTGCGCGACATGTTCCCGGCCGACATGACCACTCAGCGCAAGCTTTTCACCCAGGCCCTGGATTGGGTGTTCGGTGAGTTCGTCGCGCGCCGCGCGGTACAACCGGTGGCATTTTTGGCCCAACTCGGGCGGGATCACCGGAAGTACGGGGTCACCGGAGCACATTACGAAAGCCTGTCGCTGGCGCTCTATGCGACGCTGAAAGATCACCTTGCCGACCGGTGGACACCGCCGGTGGACGACGCGGCACGTGAGGCGCTGAACCTCGTCACCGGCGTGATGCGTGGCGCCGCGGACGCACAACCCGGTCCGGCCTGGTGGGGGGGCACAGTTGTCGAGCTGCACCGGGTGTCGCGCGACATCGCCGTGATCCGGCTCTACCTCGACCAGCCGATGGACTACCTGCCCGGTCAATATGTCACGGTCGAAGTGCCGCAATGGCCACGGCGCTGGCGGTACCTGTCGCCGGCGATACCGGCACAACGTGACGGTGGGATCGAGTTTCACGTGCGGGCCGTTCCGGGCGGCACGGTCAGCACGGCGATCGTGGAAGAGACCCGGCCGGGCGACCGATGGCGGGTTTCTGGACCGCTCGGAGCGATGGGCGTCGAACGCACCGGCGGCGACGTCCTCATGGTGGCCGGCAGCACCGGCCTTGCGCCGCTGCGAGCGATCATCATGGACATGTCCCGCGCCGGCCAAAACCCGCGGGTACACCTTTTCTTCGGTGCCCGGTATCCGTGCGAACTCTACGATCTGCGCACGCTGTGGCAGATCGCGTCGCACAGCCCATGGCTGTCGGTCAGCCCGGTGTCGGAGTACAACAGTGATCCACCCTGGGGTGCCGACTACCCTGACGTACACCCGCCGCGCGGACTGCACGTTCGCCAGACCGGCCTGTTACCGGCAGTGGTCACCCAGTACGGCAGCTGGGGGGACCGCCAGATCCTCGTCAGCGGCGGGCCAGCCATGGTGCGCGCGACGTGCGCTGCGCTGATCGCCAAAGGCGTACCGCCACAACACATTCAACACGATCCGCCGCCCGCATAGCGGTTCGCCAGAGGTTTTGAAACCGCAATCAGCGCCGAGGACGCGGCTGCCACAAGACCACCGCTGTACTCGTCGACACCTGTGGGAGGTCGCTGCGGAGGGAGGTTCGCAGCGAGTCGAGTTCGGCGCTGATCTCGGCGATCCGCGACTGCAGCGCCTCGACCTGGTTGGTCAGCTCGATGATGCGCTTGATGCCGGCCAGGTTGACACCCTCGTGCTGGGAAAGCCGCTGCACCTCACGCAGAAGATCGACGTCGCGCTGCGAGTAGCGGCGACCGCCTCCCGAACTGCGCCGAGGGGTCACCAGGCCGAGCCGGTCGTAGGTGCGCAGCGTCTGCGCATGCATACCTGCCAACTCGGCGGCCACCGAGATCAGGAAGGTACGGGCGTCGTGACGTTCGCTCTGCCTATCGCGGGACGAATCCGAAGTGCTCATCGTCGCTCACATCCGCTCGCCGGCCCATCCGGCCCGCGGGTTGAATCCGCTCGCGCGCTCCGCGGCCGAATAGGCCTCGAGCGCCTCCAGCGCGGCGCCGTCCAGGTTCGGCGGCACCGCGACCTTCACCGTCACCAAAAGGTCGCCGTTACCGCCGCTGCGTTTGGGGACACCACGGCCGCGCACCCGCAGGATGCGGCCGTCGGATGTGCCTTTGGGCACTCGGACGCCGACCTTGCCTTCCAGCGTCGGCACCGACAAGGTCGTTCCCAAGGCCAGCTCGGTGAAGCTTACCGGCACATTGACCGTCAGGTCGTCGCCGTCGCGCCCGAAAACCTTGTCGGGCCGCACGTGCACCGTGACGTACAAGTCGCCCGACGGGGCACCGCGCAGCCCGGCTTCGCCCTGCCCGGCCAACCGAATCCGTTGACCGTCTTCCACACCCGGCGGGATCCGCACGTTGATGGTGCGCGTCCGGGTTGTGACGCCGGTCCCTGAGCACTGGTCGCAGGGGTGCTCGATGATCGAACCGCTGCCACGGCAATCGGCGCACGGTTCGGAGAACCCGAACGCACCCTGGTTGCGGCTGACCACCCCCGCGCCATTACATGTCGGACATGCTTTGGGGCTGGTGCCGGGCCGGGCACCGCTGCCGTGGCAACTGGTGCAGGGCGCCTGGCTGGTGAGCCGCAGCGGCACGGCCACGCCTTTGGCGGCCTCAACGAAAGCCAGCTCGGTCTCGGTTTCCAGGTCGTTGCCCCGGCGGGGCCTCGACGGTCGCGTTTGCGCACCACGGCCGAAAAGTCCGCCGAACAGATCACCGATGTTTGCCCCACCAGCCTGGCCCGCGGCGTCGAACAAGTCACCGAGATTGAACTCGCCGCCGTCGGAACCGAACCCGCCGAAGCCACCACCACCACCACCGCGCGGTGAACCGGCGACCGAAGTTGCCACCGGCGAACAACCGGCGCGTCTCGTCGTACTCTTTGCGTTTTGCGTCGTCGGTGAGGACTTCCTTGGCCTCGGACGCCACCTTGTACCGCTCCTCGGCCGCCGCGTTGCCCGGATTCCGGTCAGGATGGTTCTCCGCGAGGATCTTTCGCGCTGCCCGCTTGATCTCGTCCTTGCTCGAACTGGAGGAAACGCCAAGCTCTTTGTAGAAATCCTTCTCAACCCATTCACGTTGGGCCACGTCGCGTCACCTCCTTGCCGGCGTCGACGCCGTAACTTCTGATGCTGATTCTGGGACCTGCCCGGCCGAAACACCGCGTTCTCGGCTGTGACACGCGCTATCCAGATCTGGCTTGCGGTTCGGGCTGTTCGGGCTGCAAGGCCGGCTCAGCCGAATCGTCGGCTTCGGACTGCACATCGACTTGCGCCGACTCGACGGTGTCCACCACGCCTACCAGGGCGTGGCGCAACACATGATCACCGAGCTTGTAGCCCCGCCGCATGACCATGCCGATCACCGGATTGGATCCGTCGCCCTCGTGCTGTACCGCCTCGTGCAACGCCGGGTCAAAGCCGTCACCTTCAGCGCCGAACGCAGTCAGCCCGAGACCCTCGAGTACGCCGACGAGCTTGTCTGCGACGGCCTTCAACGGGCCGGACTCGAGATCGCCGTGCGCGCGGGCACGGTCGAAGTCGTCGAGTACCGGAAGCATTTGGCTCACGACCGTGCCCTTGGCGCGGTCGGCCGCCATCTGCTGGTCACGCAAGGCCCGTTTGCGATAGTTCGCGAAATCGGCCTGCACCCGCTGCAGGTCACCGAGCAATTCGGCGGCCTTGTCGCTCTCTTCGGGTGACTCCCCGGTGAACTCCCCCGGCTCCGGCCCACTGGGGGCCGGGCCAGTGGGCGCCTCGCGCACCGAGCCTGTGTCGGGGTCGATGCGCCGCTTGTCGGTGACAGTCACCGTCTCGTGCGAATCGCTTTGTGTCACTTGGCTTCCCGATCCTCCTCGACGACCTCGGCATCCACCACGTCGTCGTCGCCGGATCCGCCAGGGGTACCCGCAGCGGCACTGTCGGACTGGGAGGCCTGAGTAGCCTCGTAGATCGCCTGGCCCAGGGCCTGGCTCTCCTGCCCTAGCTTCTCCATCGCCGACTTGATCGCCGAGATGTCGGTGCCGCCCAGCGCCGTCTTGGCGTCCGCGATCGCGGCGTCGACCTTGCCCAGCGTCTCCTCGGGAACCTTGCGCCGCCAACTCCCGATGCTTTCTGCTCGCGCTGTTCCATGATGAACTTCTCGGTCTGGTAGACCAGCGACTCGGCCTGGTTGCGGACGTCGGCCTCTTCGCGACGCTTACGGTCCTCCTCAGCGTGCGCCTCGGCGTCCTTGATCATCCGGTCGATCTCCTCCTTCGACAGGCCGGAGCCTTCCTGGATCTTGATCGTGTTCTCCTTACCCGTGCCCTTGTCCTTGGCGGTGACATGCACGATGCCGTTGGCGTCGATGTCGAAGGTGACCTCGATCTGCGGGATACCACGCGGGGCCGGCGGGATGCCGGTCAGCTCGAAGGAGCCCAGTAGCTTGTTGTGCGCCGCCATCTCGCGCTCACCCTGAAAGACCTGGATCTGCACCGATGGCTGGTTGTCATCGGCGGTGGTAAAGGTCTCGGACCGCTTGGTCGGGATGGTGGTGTTGCGCTCGATCAGCTTGGTCATCACGCCGCCCTTGGTCGCGATACCCAGACTTAGCGGCGTAACATCCAGCAGCAGAACATCTTTCACTTCGCCCTTGAGCACGCCGGCCTGGAGCGCCGCACCCACGGCAACCACCTCGTCGGGGTTGACGCCCTTGTTCGGCTCCTTGCCGCCGGTGAGTTCCTTGACCAGATCGGTCACTGCCGGCATCCGGGTGGAACCACCCACCAGCACCACGTGGTCGATGTCGGACACCGGAATTCCGGCATCCTTGATGACCGACTGGAACGGCCGCCGGGTGCGGTCCAGCAGATCCTGAGTGATCCGCTGGAACTCGGCACGGGTCAACTGCTCATCGAGGAACAACGGGTTCTTGTCGGCGTCGACGGTGATGTAGGGCAGATTGATCGAGGTGGACTGGCTCGAGCTGAGTTCGATTTTGGCCTTCTCGGCCGCTTCGCGCAGCCGCTGCATGGCCATCTTGTCCTTCGCCAGGTCGATGCCGGATGTGCCCTTGAACTTGTCCACCAGCCACTCGACAACACGATCGTCCCAGTCGTCGCCTCCCAGGTGGTTGTCGCCGGAGGTGGCGCGCACCTCGACGACGCCCTCGCCGATGTCCAGCAGCGAAACGTCGAACGTTCCGCCGCCCAGGTCGAACACCAGAATGGTCTGTTCCTTGTCGGCCTTGTCCAGACCGTAAGCCAACGCCGCTGCGGTCGGCTCATTGATGATCCGCAGCACGTTGAGGCCGGCGATCTGGCCGGCCTCCTTGGTGGCCTGCCGCTGAGCGTCATTGAAGTACGCCGGCGTGGTGATGACCGCGTCGGTGATGTCCTCACCCAGGTAGCTTTCCGCGTCGCGCTTGAGCTTCATCAAGGTGCGGGCGCTGATCTCCTGCGCGGTGTACTTTTTGCCTTCGATCTCGACGGACCAGTCCGTGCCCATGTGCCGTTTTACCGACCTGATGGTCCGGTCCACGTTGGTGACCGCCTGGTTCTTGGCGGGCTGACCGACGAGCACCTCGCCGTTGCGCGCAAATGCGACGACCGAAGGGGTGGTGCGTGACCCCTCGGAATTGGCGACGACCACGGGGTCGCCACCCTCCAGCACCGCGACCACGGAGTTGGTGGTTCCAAGGTCGATCCCGACCGCACGAGCCATAGTTACTGCCTCCTGAAATAGCCTGAAAAAGGGTCTGAGTGGACCGCACTCAAGTCTGCTCTCCTGCGCAACAGGATGTCAAACCACACTTGAGCCTTACGCACTCAATTTGTCGAGGTGGTCAACGGGCGCTGTCGCAGATTTGTTCCCGGCGGGTACTTTGTTGGCGCGGCTGACCGACAACACGTCATCGAAATCGACACTGTGCAGAAAAATCCCGAGTGACCACCTGCAAGACGTCGATCTCGCCGGGTCCACACCACCGGCGCCGAGCGGCTGCGGTATCACGGCGTCAGGAAGCCCGCTTTGCTGAGTACGGCCTGCCCGGTCCATCCGGTCACGAGATCGACGAACCTGAGCGCAAGTTTGTGGTGCCTGGAACTCTTCAATGCCGTGATCTCGTAGCCGTCGACGGCCTGCGACGATTCACGGAACCTAACTGCGCTGACCTTGTCGGGGGCGTTTGCGGAATCGGTGAGATAGACAATCCCTGCGTCGGCCTGACCGGCCGCCACTTTGTCGAGCACGTCGGCGCCCGAGGGCTCTTGCGCGACCGGCGTCAAAGCGATGCCGGTGATCTCTTCGAGCCGTTCCGTCGCCCTTCCGCACGCGGCTTGTGGTCCGCACACAGCCACCGCGACACCGGGGTTGGCCAAATCCTGAAAGGATTTGACGGCCTTGGGATTACCCGGCGGGACAACGATGGTCAAGGTGTTGAGAGCGAACGTCACCGGCACGCCGCTGAACAGGTCGGCGGCATCGCCATCCGCCCTGCTGTGCTTGTCGCCGACGGCAAGCACATCGGCGACGGAACCCTCGACCAGTTGCCGCACCAGGTCCGAGGAGCCCGCGAAGGTGAACTCCACCGACGAGCCGGGGTTCTCACGCTTGAACTGTTCGCCGATCTCGGTGAACGCCACCTTCAGCGACGACGCGGCGAACACACTGACCACACCCACCGCCCAGGGATTGAAGTTGTCAGACGTCAGCGTCGACGGAGTAGACGGCGAACCAGAGCCGCAACCGGTGACCGCCGCCAGCGACAGGACCCCGGCGATCGCGAAAGCCCTCACACAGCTCATGCTCGTCCTTCCGCGTCGTCAACCTCACATGGTGGCATCGACACCGTCGCGCCGGCACCCGCCGGATTTCGTCCACGGTCCGACGATCCTGCGATGGTAGAGACGAAGACGGTTTGACCAACTGGCTCGCGGGCCCGATATTCACATCTTCATAACCATCAACAGCCACATGTTTCACTTGTGCAACATCATGGGTATCGTAATTCGATACTGCATGAGGAGAATTGTGCGCCTACCCATCAATCACCGATTGGCGCTGGCCCTGACGGCGGCGGCGGCTTCCCTTGCCGGCTGTGCCCACATCACCGACGGCCGTGCCGCCTGTCCCGGCTGCGAAGTGACCGCTGAACCCGCCGCCCCCGCACCACAGCCGCCGATCATGCCGACGCCGAAGATCGTCCTGCCGGAGCCGACCCCCGCTCCCCCCGGTTCAGGCGACACTCTGCCGACGAATCAACAGGGCTACGCATATATAGAAACCAAGTCGGGCAGGACCCGTTGTCAGCTCAACAGCCAGTCCGTTGGTTGCGAATCACAATTCGAGAACTCTCCGATTGTCTCGGGCACCCACGCCAACAGCGTCAGTGTCGACGCGGCGGGTACCGTGCACTGGACGCTTGGCAATCTCGGCGATATCCCGGCGGTGACTCTCGACTACCGAACCTACTCGGCGGCGGGTTGGTCGATCGCGGCCGACGAGACTGGTACGCGCTTCACCAATGACGAAACAGGTCACGGAATGTTCGTCGCGCTCAATGGAGTCGAGTCCTTCTGAGTTCTGCGGGTGGAATTTCGATGGCCGAGTTCCTGCCCGCGCGCCCGTTGAGTCGCTCGCCTGTCAAGGGACATGGGGAACTGCCCAGTAGCGGTCATGAGAACTGCCCGCTGGTGGCCACGAGATCTGCCCGGTCGTGGCCATCAGACGTGCCTTGGGGTGGGTCAAGTCAGGGTGTTCACCCCCTTGCCGGCCATGGCTTGGGTGAGCCGGATGCTATCGCCGCTGGTCTGGCAGACGTGGGCGTGGTGCAGGAGCCGGTCGACGGTGGCGGTGGCCAGTGTTTTGGGCATCAGCTCGTCGAATCCTGCCGGGTGGAGATTGCTCGATAACGCAATCGAGCGTTTCTCGTAAGCGGCATCGACAAGGCGGTAGAGGCCTTCGGCGGCATCAGCACCGACCGGCAATAGGCCGATGTCATCAATGGCGACGAGATCGGCGCGCAGGATGCGTCCGATCGCTTTGGTGACGCTGTCATCGGCGCGGTGCCGGCGGACCAGGGCGCCGAGTTGTTCGAGGCTGAACCACGCAACGTGGTGGCCGGCTGCAACGGCGTGTTGGCCGAGGGCTTCGAGCAGGAACGTCTTTCCGGTGCCCGAGGGCCCGCAGACCACCAGGTTTTCTCGCCGGTGGATCCATTCCAGGGTGCGCAGTGCAGCCTGGGTTGTGCCGGTATCGATGACAAGGCCGGATCCCAGCCGGCGAAGGTTTTGCCGGTGGGAAACCCCGCGCGGGTCCGCCTGGTTGCCAGTGCGGAGCGGTCCCGGCCGGAGATCTCTTCGACCAGAAGTGCTTTGAGCACCTCGGCGGGTTCCCAGCGTTGCGCCTTGGCGGTGGCCAGCAGCTCGGGTGCGGCGTTGCGGATGTAGGGCAACCGCATCCGTTTGAGCAGCCGCATCAACTCGTCGTCGAGCGGCGGTGCCGTCTGTACCGGTGTTGCCGCGCTCATGGCTGGCCTCGATCTCCGTCGAGTAGCGCGGCGATGCGCTCAGCGATCTGAGTGAGGAACCACCCGGTCTTGTCCGCGGTGCGGTAGCCGCCGAAGAATCGGTCGAAGTCGGCTCGGGTGTGTTCATCGGCGTCGTGGAGCCAGCAGGCGAGTTCGCCGACCAGCCACGCCCATTCGAACAGTTCGCCGGCCGTCACGCCGACTAGCTGGTCTGGATCGTCGGTGCCGTCGGTGTTGAGCATGATCGATGCGGTCTTCGATGAGATGTCGAGGTAGGCCATCGTTAGTTGTCCTCCTGCTCGCCGAGCCGGGCCCAGTCGGCAGTACCTTGGGCCAGACTGTTGTGCTCACCTGCCCGTGCCGGTTGCCCGGCGGGGTGGTCGGAGTCGCCGGCCTGATGGGCCACGATGGCGGCCAGATCACCATGGGCGAAGCGGCCCGCTGCTGCGGCTTGTCCCAGTGCGCGGTCAACCCTGGCCGGATCGTGCAGTGCGGCCAGATCGACGGCCTCGGCCATCTTGGCCCGGATCCGTGAGCATCCCGCCGCCCCCAGCCTCGGTCAGCCACAACGCCGCCCCGTCACCGAGAGCCAAAAACTGCGCCTCAGCAACAGTTTTCGCGCGCGGGGTTCGGTTCAGCGGCCCTTGGGGTCGGGGCGGGAAATGCGCGTCGTCGACCCGCGGGTTGCCCGGCGTGGTGCGATCGTGGCGGGCCACCTCGACCGGGCCGGCCATCGCCGACATGCACGATCACCACCTGCTGGGCATACGGCCGCACCCACACCGTCTGCCCGACCAGGGTGTGCGGCACCGAATACGCCCCGCACTCAAAGGCGATCATCGCCGTGTTGGGCGGCACGGCGCGGGTCACCCCGAACGCCGCGGTCCAGGGGTGAGCGGGCAACGGGTGCAGCCGGGCGCGTTCCTCGGCCAGCATCTCCGCCGGGACACGCCGGGTCACCCGATGCACACGATTGTTGACCTGATCGCAAAACGCCACGCACGCCGCTTGCAGCTCGGCGAAGCTGTCGTATTCCGGCAGCAGGTTTGCCTCACAGGGCACCAGATCGGCCTTGGCGATCTTGACCGCGTTCTCCGAGCCGCCCTTGCTGGCCGGATCGGCGGGCACACAGGTGGCAATCGTCAACCCGTAATGGCGGGCGAAATCAAGCATCTTGGCGTTGCGCACCGCTATCCCCGCCACATGTTCGCTGGTCACGGTCTTCTCGTTATCGGTCAATCCGTAGGTGGGTACTCCACCCAAGGCGCGCAGCGTCGTATCGATCGCGGCCATCACCGACGGCAGTGTTTTATCCAGTAAAACCAGCACCACCCTAAACCGGCACCACGCCAGCCACGCGCAAAACAACTGCGTACCAACACCTCCCACGCGCGGGCCATCACCGAAGTCGTATTGAAACCACATCCCCGGCTCAGGCACCCACGGCCGATGGACCCGCCGGCGCCCGGCCCGATACGCCGCCTTGACCTCGGCGACCGCCCAACGCGCACTCCAGCAATGTCGTGTGCCATCCCCCGTAAACTGTCATGCCGTGGGGAGCCTCGACCCGTTGCGGGTTAGCAAGCAGTCCGTCGATCGTGCAGCAACCGTCGACCAGCCCGAGCCCGAGATGGCGAACCGGGCCGAGCCAGTCGGCCCGAACCGCCAATATCCTGCCGACGACTCCGACCCGCCAACCGACCCCCTGATGTCCCCATTCGCGGTGTCGGACGTTTTCGACGCGTTCGCCATCGACACCTACCGACCCGAATCGGCCTGGTACCGGGGACGTGCCGCAATGGCCGCGCTGGTCGCGATCGGCATCGCCCTGACGGCGATCGTCGTCGCATCCGCGCTTCTCATGTCCGGCAAGTGGACAGTGGGTAACACCCCCCGCAGGAACCCCACACCGAGCACAGAGACCACACCCACCATGCAAACAACACCCGGCGCAGAAACCACACCGAGCGCAACCGCGCCCCCCGAGCCCAGCTCAGAGGTGCCCCCCGCGCCGGCCACCACGCCGTTGACCAGCCCGCCGCCTCCGCCGCCGGCGATAAACCCGGCGCCCGCTCGCCCGCGGAACACCTATGCACCTGCCGAGCCCCCTCAAACGCAGGAGAACCCCCGCAACATAACCACGCCGCAAACCCGGCCGCCGGCCATCAGCGTGCGACCCACCCACCGGCCGGCATTTCCCGGCCAGCCCGGCGAGAACTGACCCGCCGACGCCCGCCTACGATCGAGCCGTGGCACGCGAAGGCAATCCCGACGACGTCGACAGCGAACCGACGCAGTACGCGAACTACGGCGCCGACAGCGGCGCTCAGGCGTACAGCGACTATCCGCTGCAACCGGAATACCTGGCAGGCTATGACCACCAGACCGCGCCGACGCCGGCACCCCAGCAGCAACCTTGGCATCGCAAACCGGTGAGCCTGGTGGCAGTCGGTGCGCTCGGTGTCGTGATTGCCGCACTGGTGGTCTACGCGATCGTCAGCCTGATCACGGGATCGACGAGCAGCGCACCCACAGGCGCCACGACAGCAACCACCATTGCCACGACCGCTCCGGCGGCCCCGAGTCAAGCCACCCCGACGCCTGCGCCGCAGGCACCCGCGCCACCACCGCCCGTTCCTGCGCACACGGAGACGGTTACCGCATCGCCGACCGAGACAACCGAGGCACCACCGACAACCACCGCCCCCACAACCGTCCCGGCAACTGCGACACCGACGACCACTGCGGCTCCCTCGGTCAGCACCAGCGTCGTCACGGAGACGGTGACGCAGACCCGCCCCCGGCCGCTGTGGCCGACCCTGTTGCCGCGCCCGACCGCCGGCGAAGGCGGTCAGTAGCCGCGGGCCGCGAACTCCGCGACCACTGCCTCGGCGCTACGCGCCGCGGCGCGGCAGGCCCGGGTGGTGAACGGGTCATTGAGCGGATGTTCGGCGCGCCGGCGCCAACGTTGGGCGGCGGCGAAGGCTGCTCTCGGTCCGTCATAGGGTTCGTCGGGCGTCAGGCCCAGGCGGCTGGCTGCATCGATGCCGGCGCCGCCGATGATCCGGCGCAGCGACGCCATCTCATCGGCGTTCAGCGTGGTCGGGCGCGAACGCAACTGGCTGAGCAGCCGGAGCTCCTCGAAGGCATGGGTGTCGGCCAGGAGCGGATCGATGTCTGCGACGATCCGTGGAGTCGCACGGATCGGGTTGGCCCGGACCAGGCAGCGCAGCGAGAGCAGTGCGGTATGGGCTTTGAGCTGTTCGGAACGCTGCCCGAATTGCTGGTCGATCACGTCCCGCAGCGCTACCAGGCCGCTGCGCTCCAATAATTCGTCGGCCAGGGAGGCGGAATCGGCGACCCCGCTCAGCAGCACGGCAATCGACATGCGGATGCCGAACATGCCGAACCGGTCGAGAAGTTGCGCACGGGAAGCCGGAGGGACCGGAAGCGTGCTGTCCTCACGGACAAACCGGTCCACGCTCAACATCGCCTTGTTGAGATCGGCCGCATCGACACCGGCCAGCTTCTGAAGGGCGGCGAACTCGCTCTGGCGCAACGTGCGCGCCGTCAGTGCGAGCAGTCCCGCAACCGGTACCACCGCCTGGCATACACCCGTCTTGTCCAACTCCGAGGTGAACCGGGCGGCGACATCCTTGGCGGACAGCATGGCGTCGATCCGTCCCGCGCCGACCTCGTCGGCGCGCGAAGCCACGCCGACGACTCCGAGTGCCCCTGCCGAGCCGCCGACCAGCTCACCGATCTGTTTGAGCAACGCGATGTCCACGGCGTTGAGCGTGCGCATCAGGAACACCACCGCGTCCACCCGCGGCACCCCGTCGTCGGGAACCAGCAGCCGCAGAGTGCGATCGGAGACGTCCCGGGACAGCGAAGAGGTGCCGGGCGTGTCGACGATCGTGGCGTCGATCAATTCGGCGGCCGGCCACTCCACGTCCAGGTCGGCGACGGTCTGCGGATCGATGACACCGAATTCGAACGTCAAGCCGGCTCCCGCGGTGCCGCGGGAGATCGGCACATTGCTGCGCAACCCGTCGTAACGGTTCGCCGTCACCCTGGGCGTCGGTCCGTGCCGGAACCAGGTGGCGATCCGGGTGGCCTCGGTGGCGTCGGTGGGCGCTATTTCCTCGCCGACCAAAGCGTTCACCAGCGTCGACTTGCCCGCCTTGAGCGACCCTGCGAGCGCGATGCGGATCGGCTGGTTGAGCCGGCACGCGATCCGGTCGAGTTCGCAGGGGACATCCGGGCGACCATGGTGGCCCGGCTCTGCTCGGTAGGCCCTGACGGCTCCGCGCAGGATGGCGCGCACCTGATCGCTCGTGCTCATCGCTCGTCGAGTGTACGGCCGGACGGCTCCAGGCTAAGATCGGCGCCCGTGGCGCGACACAAGGAGTCGGGCGACGATCCCTGGCACCTGACCCCCGGGGCGACGTTCGCCGCCGGGGGCGTGGGAGTCGCGCTTCTTGCTGCCCTGGTGGTGGGAGTCGTCCAGATGTCCGACGAATGGAGCCAGCCGCAGACCACGCTGCTGACCACGCCGGCGACCACGCAGCCGGCGCCGACCACGCGCGATCGCGAAGCCTTCATCATCACGCCGTCCACCACTACGACCACGTTCGCCACCAGCGTTTTGTCTACCACCGAATTCATCGACCCGGCCGCCACCCTGCCTGGAACCGAGACCACCACCGGCTCTCCGACCACCCCGACAACCTCTGGTTCCCCGACCAGTCCGACAACCAGTGCTTCCCCGACAACGACGACCGGCTCCGCGAGCCGAACGGATTCGGCGCGTACCGAATCTCCCACTACGCAATATCCGGTCGCGCCCGGGGAAACCACGTCGACCACGCAGCGAGGGCCACGGTACAACATCACCCGGACGCTGGGGCCGAGTTACTAGGCGCGCAGCTTGCCGAGGTTCTCTGTCACCTGGGTCAGGATGTCGAGTTGGCGCTGCAGTTCACGCACCCGCGTGTTGCGTTCGGTTTCCTCCAGCCGGGCCGCCGCAACCGCTGCCTGCAGCGATTCGTTCAGCGAGCGGGTCGTCTGGTTCGCAATCTCGCGGTAGTGGTCGCGCAACCGGCGCTGAACGGCCTTGACCCGGTCCCGCGACTCCTTCGCGACGACGAACGAGACGTCGTCGATGAACTTGCGAAGGTTGGTCTTGGCCTCGTTGCGCACCCTCAGCAGTCGGTTGTCCATGTCCTCCCGGTACGCCTTGCGGCCCAGCGCCAGCCCGGCGCCCAGCGACACCGCGTTGAACATCCCCAGTCCGGCGACCGAGGTAAGCATGCCGAACATCAGCACGCCACCGTAGGAGCCGCGCATGCTGCTGATCGCCTTGTGGCCGAAACCGATCGACTTGGACTCGAGACGGGCCAGCGACTTCAAACCGGAGAAGCCGGCACCCATCTCCCGCGCGCTCAGGCGAGGAATCTTGACCGCGTCGAGCCCCGCCTCGAGGAACGTGCGCGCCACCGCGGCGGCCAAAACTTCGGCCCGCTGGTGGGCCCATACGAAGTTGTCACCGATAGCGGTTGCGACGGTGTTGTGCACCTCGGTGCCGATCTGGGCCCAGTGCTGTGTCGGGTCGCATGCGTCGATCACGCTCTCGGCGTGGCCGGTGATGGCCCGGAAGCGGCCGCGCAGGTCATGGTCGACGTCGGCGGTCAGATCGGCCATCCCGTCGCTGAGCACCTGCTGCCATAGCGCGGTGTGCTGCAGGGCATCGGACGCCTCCTGCTTGCGCCGTTCGAGATCCTCGGTGAGCCTGCGAACGTCGTCGGGGTCGCTGACCGCCGACAGTTCAGTGCCCACCGACAAGGTTAGATGCGCTGCCGCCGAAGCTATCTCGCCGATCACCTGGTCGCGGATCCGGTCGTTCTCACGGGACAGCACCTTCTCCGAGAGGAACTTCACGATCGCCGGGAAGTTGGACTCTTCGTTGAGTTCCCTATCGTCGAGTTGCACCGCGTGGCTACGCAACAGCGAGGACGCCGGAATGATCGGCACTGCGACGCCGGCGTCGCGGAGGTGCGCGGTGTCAGCGTCGACCACCTCACGCCAGTGCGGGTACAGGTCGGTCTTGGTGGCGATCACGGCGCCGAGCGGGCAGATGTCGTGGGCCTGCCGAAGGAAACGCATCTCCGGTTCGGTGAACTCTTGGCTGGTGTCGGACACCATGAGAACCGCGTCGGCATCCGGCAGCAGGCCGAGCGTCGCCGAAAGGTGCGGCTGCCCGTGCCCGCCCACGCCGGGGGTGTCGACGAATGCCAGCCCTCCCCGCAGTAACGGACTGGGGGCGTTCACCTCGATTCGCAGCACCTGCCGCCCGCGGGCCGCAGGTGCGTGCCGCAAGTCCTGGCCGATGTCTGCGATCGGGACCGCGATGATTTCTGGTGCGTCCCGGCCGGGTGCGGGGGCGACCACGATGCGCGCCGACGGGGCGTCCCCGTAACTGACGACGGTGACCAGCGCGGTTGTCTCGTCGTCACCGACGCGGGCGACGGGCATGTTCAACAACGAATTGAGCAGTTGACTCTTGCCCTGCTTGAGCTGTCCGGCGATCACAACACGAATCTGGGGGTCGGTGATACGGTCGCGCGCCGTTTCGAGCCGGCGGCGCAGATCCGAACGGTTGTTGAGGTCGGCGATCCGTCCGGTGTGGTCGATCAACTCCAGGATCACCTTCACCCGGCGGGGGTCGTCCGGTTGCATCACTCGTCTGTCCTTTCTGTCTCACCTCCACGGTAGACACGGCGACGGCGGGAGACCTCGATCAGTCCCGCCGTCGCCGGCGCATGGCCGTCAGAACCCGAACAGGTGGTTGCCGGATGCCAGCGCCAGGTGGTGGCTGTCATCCAGTGCGCTGTTGACCAACGAGGTGTCGTGGCTGGTGTCGAACAACGAATGACTCGACGAGTCATGGGTGGAGCTGTCCGTGAAGATGCTGGTGTGCTCGGAGTTGTCCGAGTGGTCGTCGAGTTGGGTGCGGGTGTGGGTGAAAGTCGTCGTGGCATGCTCGCTGCCGTCGGCCGCTGTGGTGTTGCCGTGGCCGCCCACCGTGGTGGTGGTCTGACTGCCGCCGACGAGGCTCGAATCGCCGTTGTGGACGCTGCTGTCACTGCCCTTGATGACAGACCCGGAGCCACCCGTGCTCAGCGAATCGCCGCCGGAATGGGTCGTGGTCGTGGTGCCGCGGTCATGAATGACATTGTTCTTGCCTACCGAGATGTTGGACCCCGTGCCCGCGTGGAGCGCACCGTTGTTGACATCGTTCCCGTCACCGAGTACCGCACCGTCGCCGCTCACGATGCTGCCGTGTGCACGACCGGTCACGGCGACGGCGCCGTCACCGGTTGCGGTGGTCTTGCCACCTCCCAACACGATATCGCCGAAGCCGAGGTTGAAGCCGCCCTGCTGCGCATTGGCGCCGCCCGATTGCTCAGGACTAAGCAGCGGGGTGGTGTTGTGGCTCGCCAGGTCGGTCTGGTTGTGGCTCGCCAGGTCGGTAGTTGGTCTCCGGTGCAAAGGTGGGCGACGGCGCGTACGTGGGCGACGGCGCGAAGTTGGGGACGGACGTATAGGTCGGGGCCCACTCGTTTGACGGCGCGTAGGTGGGTGCCACATCGGCTGCCGGGGCAAACCCGTAGTGATTTGAAACGGCCCGCTGCAGACCGACAACTGGATCGCCGTCACCGAGCACAATGCCCGGGACTGCGGTCGCCGCCACTGCGGACATCTGAGCGGCCGGTACCGCGGCCAATCCTGCGGCCCGTAGCGACTGCTCGGGTGCGGACACGAAGGCGCGCGCTGCATCCTCGTGGCGGAACAAGTCCAGAAGCCAATCGATAAGTGTGATCACGTGAGTGCCCTTTCGGAGTGTCGCCGGTTCATCCGGCGATCTGGCGTCCACGCTAGGGAAGGGCAACCGGCCCGGAAACGGGGCGCCATCCCGTCATCCCCATTCCTGATTAGGGGATTTTTACACCCGATGGTGGGGTTACTAGGGGGTCATCAGGGCTGGCTGGGTTTGACTGGGGCGTCCACTCTTTGTGCTGATCAAGCGCCTAGTCGAGCATTTCAGGACCGTGGTGTCCGACGCCGAATCCGTGATGCACACCGTGCGGGAAGCCGGAATCGGCGATGCCGTGCTCCCACGCGTACCAGGAAGGATCGCCTTCGATATTGTCCCCCAACGCTGAAGAGCCAGCCTCAACGCCACTGAGCTGCGATGACACGTCAAGTGTCGATTCTTTGTCACTAATTGCCGACACCGCGCCCGTGTTCGGCGACAGCACCGGCGCAGCGATGACGACCGTCGCTTGGTGGGGCACAGACTCCCCGGTCGTGGTGTGGTGCGGGGTGAACGCGTCCAGCGCAGCAGTCGCCGCCCCGCTCGTCCATACGTTGCCCGCCGACGAACCGGCGGCGCCGAGGGCTGGGGCGGACAACGCCCACGAATCCGACACCACCGGCAGCAGACTGTTCACATCGGCGCTGGTCACCCCGATCAGGTGCGCATCGTTGATGGCCTGCACAGGATCGGCTGCGTAGCGGGCGGCCGCCCCGGGGTCGCGCACCAGGGCCAGGACGAAATCCAGCAGCTCGTTTGCCATGTCACGCTTTCCTGCCGTACACCGATAGTCATCGTGAATATTCGAGTAGTCATCGTGAATATCCCAGTCGATCCTCCTATGCTAGCCAGCCCGGGGCCGTCGCAGATCGGTGCCGCGACCAGCTGTCAATCCCGCCCATTAGGGGCTACCCCATTAGGGGATATGCCGCGTTGGGGTATCCGCGGCCACGCCGAAGTCACTTCGGTGTGGCCAGCAGCTATCGTGAGGGACGGTCGGCGGGCGACAGGCTATGAGGGGTAACTCACAAATGAACGACACGCTCGGTTTGTCGATCGGATCGACCAACATGGTGGCGGTGCGTGCGGGCCGGACGGCCATCAGACGCAGTTCCGTCCTGACGTTGTTCGACCGCCGAGCTGCCGAGGTGGGCCTGCCCGGCGAGAACCCGAATCTCACCGAGAACGGCCTGGTGATGTGGGGATTCGTGGAACGCGTCGGTGATCCGATCCCCCTGGTCTCGCCCGACGGGTCGTCGCACAGCGCTCACGAATTGGCCGCCACCGCCCTCGATGCGCTGGCACGCGCGGCCGGGGCGGGCACGTCATCGAGCCCCACGCGGGTCGCGGTGGCCGTTCCCGCGCACTGGGGTCCCGCCGCGCTCGGTGCGCTGCGGGGCGCGCTTCGGTCTAAGCGGAGCCTAAAGACCGCGGGAGCGCCGCCCGAGCTGATTTCGGACGCGGCCGCCGCGTTGGCCGCACTGCAGACCGGACCAGGCTTAC
The DNA here is from genome assembly GCA_963846905.1 of uncultured Actinomycetota bacterium. Lineage (GTDB taxonomy): Bacteria > Actinomycetota > Actinomycetes > Mycobacteriales > Mycobacteriaceae > Mycobacterium. Next base: position 39,124 of record CAWJYB010000004.1, on the reverse strand, counting down.
CGACGAGCGGCGTCGTCGCCCTGTGCGATTTCGGCGGCACCGGCACGACCATCGCACTAGCGGACGCCGCAGCGGGATTGCAACCGATCGGAGAGATCGTGCGTAACGCCGATCTGTCCGGCGAACACATCGACCAAGCCGTGCTGAACCACGTGTTGTCCGGTATTGCCGAAGCAAACGACGCCGATCCCGCCAGGACTGCCGCGGTCGGGTCGCTGACCCGACTGCGCGGCCAATGCCGTGCCGCGAAAGAACGCTTGTCGGCCGAGACCGCCACGTCGATCCCGGTCGATCTGCCCGGGTCGGACACCGAGGTGCGGTTGACCCGCGCCGAACTGGAAAGCCTGCTCGACGAACCACTGGCCGGCTTCTTCGATGAGCTCGCAGACATGTTGGAGCGCAACCGGATTCCCGTGGTCAACTTGTCCGCGATTGCGACGGTGGGGGGCGGGGCGGCGATACCGCTGATCACGCAGCGGCTGTCCGAGCAATTACGCGTTCCCGTTGTCACGGTGCCCAATCCCGGCCTGGCCGCAGCGACCGGGGCCGCGTTGCTGGCCGAAGCGGGTTTGTCCCCCGACGCACCGACTGGACTCGCGCCGGCCTCGGACATCCCAACCGGCCTGTCGACCGCGGCATGGGCAGCCGGCGCCGCAGGTGCCGCCGCCACGCAGTCAGCCAGCGACGGCTCCCAGTCGGCCACCTATCGCGCGCTGGCCTGGTCGCAGGATGAACCCGGCAGTGAACCGGTCCCTTACTCCGGCGAGGACTACGCATTCGACCCCAACCGGGCAGCGACCACCGCGCGTCCGGCTGTGGAGTTCGACAGCCCGGACGACGGGTACACCGCCAAACCCCCACCATTGCCCTGGTACAAGCGGCCTCCCCTGGTTTTCGGTACGGCCGCTGCCGCAGCGCTGTTGGCCGTCGGCGGCCTGGCGGTCACATTGACATCGACGACCGGCGAGTCAGGTCCGGTGACGCCGACCACTGCGGCGCCCAACGAACCCGGGCAGCCCCCAGCCGAAGTGCCACAGACCCCGGTGACCGTGACCATCACCGGTTCTGACGGTGAGGTCACCACGTCGCTGGTACCACCGCCGCCGGCTGTTACGACGACCTCCCCGCCGACAACCACGACAACAGCGAGCCCTATCACCACCACCACGACGGTCACCACCACCACAACACCGCCGACCACCACCACCACAACACCGCCGACCACCACGACCACAACGCCGCCGACCACCACGACCACCACGCCGCCGACCACCGACCACCACCACCCAGCCGCCCGTCACCACCACCCAGCCGCCCGTCACCACCACCCAGCCACCCGTCACCACCCAGCCACCCGTCACCACCCAGCCACCGGTCACCACCCAGCCACCGGTCACCACCCAGCCACCGGTCACGACTCAAGCCGCGGCTGTCACCACGACGGCGCCGGCAATCGCCACGACCAAGCCCATCGTCACCACGCAAGGGTCCGGACCCGCACCGCAACAGCCCGCGACGGTTCCGCAACAAACAGCACCGGCTGCGCAACAGGACGCAACCGTTCCGCAACGGGCGGCACCTCAGGAGGCGCTGACGCCGCCGACGGAGACCAGCTGACACCGCTGTGACCCAGGCTTCACCGGCGGCCCGGCCCGCACTCAGGGCACTTGCGAACGATCCCGCGCGTCCGGTGAAAATGCTCGTCGTCGGCGGTATCGGGACGGGAAAATCCACGACCCTGGCCGCCATTCGGGAGGTATTGACGGGGGCGGGCGTCGCGGTGCTCAACAGGCCACCGCGACCTGGGGAGACGTTCGCCGCATTCGTCGTCGACGATGGTCACCTGTTGGCCGATACACAGCTGAGCGCGTTGGCTGACGCCGCCGGCGAACCGTCGAAGACCGTCGTCGTTGCGACCGAACCACGCAACCACGATCCTGCGCTTCGCGACTTGACCATAACGATGGAACGCGAGGGCCCACGGATTGCGCTGGGTCCGCTCGACCGCACCGAGCTGAGCCTTCGAGTAGCGGTCGGCGAGCCACCCGCCTTGGATGCGCTCCTGGCTGCCACCGGCGGAATACCCTTTCTCGTCGAGGCTGCGTGCAACGCACGGTCCGCCGACAGCGCCGCGGAAACCGCTCACACTGCCTTGGTCGATCGGCTCCGGCGGCTGGACGAACCCCTGCTGGCCACCATCCTGGTCATGTCGTTGAGCACTGGCCTCGGTGCCGCCGATATCGCAGCGGCACTCGGGGCCGACGTCGGTGCTGCGCTGATGCTGACCGACCAGTGTTACGCGACGGGCCTCTTCGTGGCCTCGCCCGCGGGTCGCTTCACCGCGGCACTCCATCGGGCGGTCGCCCAACTGGTCGGGGCCGCACGTCATCATGAGATCGAATCTGCGCTGTTGCACACCCAGTCCCAGATGTCCACGTTGTCGATCGGTTTGGCGATGACGTTGGCAGAACACGGCCTGCGGGATAAACAGCTGGCCGAATTCCTCGAAAGTGAAGCCATGTCGGCGCTCCCGGGCTGCGACGCGACAACGCGATTGTTGCGGGCCGCCGTTCATGCCGGGGCGGTGAACTCCGCTCTACAGGCACGGCTCGCCGACGCCCTGGCCCTCGCAGGCGATTGTCCGTCCGCAGGAATCCTGGCCGACGGCTTGCTGGAGACCGACGAACCCACATGGAGGGGCGTCGCCGTGCGGGTCGCCGCCAGCGTGGCCGCCCACGACGGCAACAACGCCCGGGCGGCAGAGCTTTTCGGCTGGCTGGCGACGCACGGGGAGCCCAAGCCGGGCACAACCGCCGCAGCAGGTGCGATCGTCCTCCTCGCGGCGGGCCGGCCCGGTGCGGCACGGGACATGGTCAAGGGGGCCGGTACGGGTCCGCCGACATTGTCGGCTCGCAGGGCCCGAAGCATGGCGGAGGGTCTGCTGCTGACCCTGGACGGGCCCTACGCTGCTGCGGCCGCCGCGCTCGGTCAGGCGATCGCCGCGGATGTGCAGCCCGTGGAGGCGATGCCCGACAGTGCGTCGGCGCTCGTCGCACTGGCGGCGCTGCATGCCGGCGATGCTGGGAGGGCGCGCAGCGTCATCGGTCGGGCGCCGGCCGGGGAGTCACACCCGCTGTTCGGAAATCGCCACCGGCTGTTGTCGGCGTGGATCAGCATGCAAGAGGGCCGCCTCCAAACAGCCGCGTCGACGGTGTCGCCGATTTCCGCCACCGCCGGGTCGAACCTGCACCGTCGTGACGCACTGTGGGCAGCGGCGCTGCAGACCGCGATCGCGCGGCGCTCCGGCGACACCGGCGCGCTGCAGCGACATTGGCTCGCGGCGACGGACGTGCTCGCGGAGTACTCGATCGACCTGTTCTGCCTGTTGCCGCTCGGTGAGCTTTGGGTGTCGGCCGCGAGACTGCGTCAGGCCGGACAGCTCACATATGCGCTGGATCAGGCGTTCGGGCTGTTGTCGGACCTGGGAGACCCCGCCGCCTGGTCGCTGCCCCTGCATTGGGCGGGCGTGCACGCGGCCATCCTGGCCAACGCGCCGGAATCAATCACTCCGCATGGTCAGGCGCTGATCGCCGCGGCGGACTCCAGCCCGTTCGCGACCGCATTGGCCGGCGCGGGGCGGGCCTGGCTGCGGGTACTGGCAAGCCAGGTCGACGCCGCACAGATCGCGGCCGCCGCGCGAGATCTCGCCCGATTCGGCCTCACCTGGGACGCCACCCGGCTGACCGGTCAGGCGGCGCTTCAGACGCCGGACCCACGGGTCTCGGGCGCGATGCTCCAGCTTGCCCGCGACCTGAAACTGGCCGACGACACCGCGAGCATGTGTGAGATTGAAGACTCGGCGACCGCAAGTCCCACGGCGGCGAAGGCGGCCGGCCGATCGCCCTTGTCCGATCGGGAGCGCGAAGTCGCGGAGCTGCTGTTGCTCGGCATGCCTTACCGCGATATCGGCTCACAATTGTTCATTTCGCCCAAGACCGTCGAGCATCATGTGGCCCGCATGCGACGGCGTCTGGGTGCGCAATCCCGCCCAGAGATGTTGTCGATTCTGCGGGCGATCCGCACCCCGGAAGGCTAGGCCGAGTCGCTGCGCGCCGGACATATGTCCGGACAAGTTAGGTAATCCTCGGTAGCGGCGAACTGCGCCGAGGTGCGACTATGAGCAGGACAGATCTGAAGTTACCAGTCAGTAATATACGTCAAGTTACTCCCTGGTAATCATAATCATGGAGGAGCACTGTGGACCTCTTTGCTCTCCGGCTGATCATCGGCCTGCTGGGAACCGCGGTGGTGTTGTTCTTCGCCGCGCGCCGCGTGCTGTGGCTGACCAAGCTCATCCGATCGGGCCAGCCGATCAGTGAGGAAAGCGGCCGCAAGGACCACCTCTCCGAACGCATCACCAACCAGATCAAGGAGGTGTTCGGCCAGACCAGGCTGCTGAAGTGGTCGATTCCCGGGTTGGCCCACTTCTTCACCATGTGGGGCTTCTTCGTCCTGGGAACCGTCTACGTGGAGGCTTACGGCGTTCTGTTCGACCCCGACTTCCACATCCCGATCGTGGGGCGATGGAACGCGCTGGGTTTCCTGCAGGACTTCTTCGCGGTCGCGGTGCTTCTGGGCATCATCGTTTTCGCGATCATCCGGTTGCGCTCCAAGCCTGAGGAGTATGGCCGCTCGTCACGGTTCTATGGCTCCCATCTGGGCGGTGCGTGGTTAATCCTGTTCATGATCTTCAACGTCATATGGACGTTCGCTTTCTTCCGCGGCACCTCGGTGAACGTCGGCACCTTGCCCTACGGGTGGGGTGCGTTCTTCTCGCACGCGATGGGCTTGCTGCTCGCACCGCTGGGTCATGCCACCAACGAGATCATCGAGACCGTCGCGCTGCTGCTCCACATCGGCGTCATGCTGGCGTTCCTGCTGATCGTTTTGCACTCCAAGCACCTCCACATCGGCCTGGCCCCGATCAACGTCACCTTCAAGCGACTGCCCAACGGCGTTGGGTCCACTGCTGCCGATGGAGTACCAGGGCAAGCCCATCGACTTCGAAGACCCCGCCGAAGACGCCGTGCTCGGCCGCGGCAAGATCGAAGACTTCACCTGGAAGGGCTACCTCGACTTCACGACGTGTACGGAATGCGGGCGCTGCCAATCGCAGTGCCCAGCGTGGAACACCGGTAAGCCGCTGTCACCCAAGCTCGTCATCATGAACCTGCGCGACCACCTGTTCGCCAAAGCGCCTTACATCATCGGCGGCAAGCCCATCCCCGACGGGGAGGCCGAAGCCGGGCAGCTCGTCTCATCCGAGGGCGGGTTCATCGAGACCAAGCACGACAAACACGACCACGTCCCGGAGTCGGGCTTCGAGCGCATCATGGGCTCCGGTCCCGATCAGGCGCTGCGGCCGCTCGTCGGCACCGCCCAGCAGGGCGGGGTCATCGACCCCGACGTACTGTGGTCGTGCACGACCTGCGGCGCCTGTGTCGAGCAGTGCCCGGTCGACATCGAGCACATCGACCACATCGTCGACATGCGTCGATACCAGGTGCTCATGGAGTCGGAGTTCCCCAGTGAGCTCGGGGTGCTGTTCAAGAACCTGGAGAACAAGGGCAACCCGTGGGGCCAGAACGCCAAGGACAGGCTGAACTGGATCGACGAGGTCGCGTTCGACGTGCCGGTGTACGGCAAGGACGTCGACAGTTTCGACGGCTACGAGTACCTGTTCTGGGTCGGCTGCGCCGGCGCCTACGAGGACCGCGCCAAGAAGACGACCAAGGCGGTGGCCGAACTGCTGGCCGTCGCCGGGGTGAAATACCTGGTGCTCGGTGACGGCGAGACCTGCACCGGGGACTCGGCCCGCCGGGCGGGCAACGAGTTCCTCTTCCAGCAGCTGGCGGCGCAGAACATCGAGACCATCGACGGCGTGTTCGAGGGTGTCGAGACGGTCGACCGCAAGATCGTCGTCACATGCCCGCACTGCTTCAACACTCTGGGCCGCGAGTACAGCCAGACCGGCGCGAACTACACGGTGCTGCATCACACCCAGCTGCTGAACCGGCTGATCCGGGACAAGAAGCTAGTGCCGGTCAGCCCTGTTTCTCAAGATGTCACCTACCACGATCCGTGCTATCTGGGCCGGCACAACAAGGTTTACGAGGCTCCACGCGAGCTGATCGGGGCATCAGGTGCCGCGCTGACCGAAATGCCCCGGCACGCCGACCGAGGCCTGTGCTGCGGCGCCGGCGGCGCCCGGATGTGGATGGAAGAACACATCGGCAAGCGGGTCAACCACGAGCGGGTCGAGGAAGCGATCAAAACCGACGCATCCAAGATCGCGACAGGCTGCCCGTTCTGCCGGGTGATGATGAGCGACGGGGTTGACGACCGAGCGGCCGATTTGGGCAAGGAAGGCGCGATCGAGGTACTCGATGTGGCCCAGCTGCTACTCGGTTCGCTCGACTTGTCTCAGGTCAAGCTGCCCCACAAAGGTGCTGCCGCCGAAAGCGCCGCTGCCCGGGCAGCGGCGGTCGAGGCCGCCAAGCCGGCCGTGGGACCTGCGCCGGCCGCCCCGTCGGCCGAACCCGACAACGCCATCGCTGCGTCGCCACCCGCCGGGGCCGCGGCGGTCGAGGCCGCCAAGCCGGCCGCGGCCGTTACCGGGCTCGGCATGGCCGGCGGAGCGAAACGCCCCGGCGCCAGAAAACCCGGCGGTGCGGGAACCGCGCCGGGCGGCCCGCCGTCGCCGGCGGCTACGCCAACGCCGGGCACACCGGCGGCACCGGTCAAGGGCCTGGGCATCGCTGGAGGCGCAAGGCGCCCCGGCGCCAAAAAGCCCGGCGGGGCGGAAACCATGCCGCGCGCGTCTGCGCCCGCAACAACCACCGTGCCCCCCACCGACGCCTCGGCGACCGCGCCCCCTGCCGCACCCGAGCCGCCCGTTCTCGGACTGGGGATCGCCGCGGGAGCACGCCGCCCGGGCGCCAAAAAAATCGCACCGCCGGCTCCGGCCGGGCCAGACCCCGCGCCTCAGGCAGCGTCGTCGATGTCGGCGGAGCAGTCGCCCGAACCTACTTCCAATGGCGAAACCGAGTCAGCACCGGCCGTCGAACGCCCTCCTGCGGTCGGACTCGGCATCGCCAAAGGTGCCCGTCCCCCCGGCAAACGCTGAGACCGGGGCGAGTCAGGCGATCTTTGTGAGCTTGAAAGGCATCTGGCTGACCAGGCCGCCAGGGCAGCCCTCGTTCGAATCATTGGACATGGTGCCGTCAAGGGTCACTGGATCGACCGAAATCGACACGGATGCGGGCGCATAGTTCCCGTCGTCGCAGATGACAGCGTCGGGCTTGGTGACGGTGAACTCCCAGCGGCCGCCGGCCATCGTGGCGACGCTGTTCCAGCCGCGATTGCTGGTCACGTTGGCGGTACATCCGTTGGTTGGGCAGTCGGATGACACAGTCCAGAAAAGGTCCGGATCGCCGCTGGAGACTAGGTAGATGCCGTTGAACGGCGGCGGGTCCGCAAGGGCAGGCGAAGCGGCCCCGATGACGCCAAGGGACGTCACGGCAAAGCCGCTCGCCAGCATGCGTGGAATTGTCAGCTTCATTCGTTTGCCTTCCGGCCGATGTTGATTCAGGAAGTTAGCAGCCCCTGCGGCCCGAACCTGTGATCGCGCACGGAATCTGGCCGTCGTGTCCGGTGTCGGTCGGTCGGCATAACCCATTGGACAACCGTGGGACAATCAGTGCCGTGACCACACACCAGCTGCCGTGGCATGCGACCGGCCACGGTAATCGACAACGTGTCTTCACGCAGTCGACCAAGCTGCAGGACGTCCTCTACGAGATCCGCGGACCGGTACACGCCCATGCCGCGCGTCTCGAGGCCGAAGGTCACCGGATCACGAAGCTCAACATAGGCAACCCTGCGCCGTTCGGGTTTGAGGCACCCGACGTGATCATGCGCGACATGATCGCCGCGCTGCCCTACGCGCAGGGCTATTCGGATTCCCAGGGCATCGCCACCGCCCGCCGCGCGGTGTTCACCCGCTACGAATTGGTACCCGGGTTCCCCCGGTTCGACATAGACGATGTCTTTCTGGGCAACGGCGTCTCCGAGTTGATCACGATGACGCTGCAGGCGCTGTTGGACAACGGTGACCAGGTGCTGATCCCCGCACCCGACTATCCGCTGTGGACGGCATCGACATCGTTGGCCGGTGGAACGCCGGTGCATTACCTGTGCGACGAGACACAGGGTTGGCAGCCCGACATTGCCGACCTGGAGTCCAAGATCACCGAACGCACCAAGGCGCTGGTGGTGATCAACCCGAACAACCCGACCGGCGCGGTTTACCGCCGTGAAGTCCTCGAGCAGATCGCCGAGCTGGCCCGTAGGCATCAACTGCTGCTGCTCGCCGACGAGATCTACGACAAAATACTTTACGACGACGCCCGACACGTCTGCATGGCCTCGGTTGCTCCCGACGTCCTGACGCTGACGTTCAACGGATTGTCGAAGGCCTACCGGGTGGCCGGTTACCGGTCGGGCTGGTTGGTGATCACCGGCCCCAAGGAGTATGCGAGCAGTTTCATCGAGGGCATCGGCCTGCTGTCCAACATGCGGCTGTGCCCGAATGTGCCTGCCCAGCACGCCATCCAGGTCGCACTCGGCGGGCACCAGAGCATCGACGACTTGGTCTTGCCCGGTGGCCGGCTGCTGGAGCAACGCGACGTCGCATGGAACAAGCTCAACGAGATCCCGGGGGTTTCCTGCGTCAAGCCGAGCGGTGCGCTGTACGCCTTTCCCCGCCTCGACCCCGAAGTGCACGACATCCACGACGACGAGCAACTCGTCCTAGACCTGCTGCTGCAGGAGAAAATCCTGGTCGTTCAGGGCACCGGCTTCAACTGGCCCAACCCCGATCACCTTCGCATCGTCACGCTGCCGTGGTCCCGCGACCTGAATCACGCTATCGAGCGAATGGGCAATTTCCTGGCGTCGTATCGCCAATAGCCGCCATGTCCGACCGCTATGTCCGACCGGGGCGCTTCGGCAGTTCCAGCAGGTATGCGCCGTAACCAGACTTGAGCAACGCGTTGCCACGCGCGATCAACTGGTCGTCGTCGATGAATCCCATCCGCCACGCGACTTCCTCGGGGATCGAGACCTTCAGACCCTGCCGACGCTCGATGGTGCGCACGAAATCGCTTGCGTCCAGTAGCGAGTCGAAGGTTCCGGTGTCCAACCAGGCGGTTCCGCGGGCAAGTACCTCAACCGATAACCTGCGCTGTTCCAAATAGATCTGGTTGACCTCGGTGATCTCGTATTCACCGCGGGCTCGAGGGTTTGAGCGACTTCGCGATCGCCACGACGTCGTTGTCGTAGAAGTACAGACCGGGCTACCGCGTAGTTCGACTTCGGGTTCGCCGGTTTCTCCTCCAGCGATGCGACGGTCCCGTCGGCCTCGAATTCCACCACGCCGTATGCCGTGGGATCCGCGACCCAGTACGCGAAGATCGCGCCGCCGTCGACATCACGGCATCGACCCAGACTGGTTCCCAGGCCCGGGCCGTAGAAGATGTTGTCCCCCAACGCCAGTGCCACCTTGTCGGTGCCGACGAAGTCAGCGCCGATGACGAACGCCTGGGCCAGCCCATCAGGACGGTCCTGCACCGCGTAGCTGAGGGAGATGCCGAAGTCCGAGCCGTCGCCGAGCAGACGGCGAAACGCCGGGCCGTCCTCGGTGGTGGTGATGACCAGGATGTCGCGAATCCCGGCCATGATCAGGGTGGACAGCGGGTAGTAGATCATCGGCTTGTCGTATACGGGCACGAGTTGTTTGCTGACGCCCATGGTGATCGGATACAGGCGGGTCCCTGAACCGCCGGCCAGAATGATCCCCCGCATCATGCGTCCAAATCGTCCTCGGTCAGGTCGGTGGCCGCCAGCGCGGACGGCAGGTCGTCATGGCGGAACATGGCGGTCACTTGGTCGTGTACCACCCGGAAAGCCGACGCCGCGGTTGCCGCCCCTGAAGCTGTTGTAATTGTCTCCTCGACGACCACCACCTGGTCGTGCACATACATCCGACCCAATTCGACCGACACTCCGGCGCTCTGTGCCCACGCCCGCAGCGCGGCCAGGCCCTGAGCCGCTCCGCGTGCATCGCCGATCTCGATGTCATCGCTGGACAACGCAGTGAGCGTGTCGAAATCCCTGGCATTCAGTGCGTCGGTCCAGGCGAGGACGGTGGCGATCTCCGATGTACTCATGGTGTGCAAGGTACCCGGCCGCAGTCAGAACGGGGTGGCGTCCAGCCAGGCCTGCCAGACCGCGTCGTCACCGAACATCTCGATGGAGCTTTCACCGACGGCTTTGCGGCGGGTCAGCGCTAACAGCAGATCCCTTGTGGACGGCCAGGCTATGCCCGTCTCCGCCGGAACGTCTGCGATCGTCCTAGTGGCCCCCACCCGGCCATGGCCACAGCGGCGAGTTGCCACCGCGATGTGAGCCCGGACCGTCGTCGCCCGAGCCTCCCGAACCACGCCCTGACCCCGACTGCTGCGGCCATTTCGACTGCGGAGGGTCCCAATCCGGCCACTTCTGCTTCGGAGGATCCCAACCGGGCCACTTTTGCTTGGGCGGATTCCACTCCGGAGCCTGGTGCTGCGGAACCTGCTGGGGGGCCTGCTGCGGGACCGCTGCTGCGGAACCTGCCGCTGCGGGTTCTGATCCCACGGCCATCGAATGACCGGCATACGTGGAACGATGGCCGGCACCGGAGCAACCGGCGCGACCACGGGCGGGGCGTCCGGCACGGGTATGACGGGCGCTGGAACGGGAGCAGCGGGCGCCGGGGCCGGCGCGGCCGGAACGGCAGGCGCAGCCGGGGCTGCTGGAGCCGGAACGGCGGCGACGGGAACGGCGGCGGGGGCGGCAGGCGCGGGGGCTGGAGCTTCGACGTACACCGTGCGCGGCGGCGCCTGCGGTTGCGGTGCCTCCTGGACAACAGGGACAGGAGCTGGGATGGTCTCCTGCGGCGGGGCCGGTGGAGCGGGCACGGCGGCCGCCGGGATGGGCGATTGTGTGGGGACGATGACGGATTCACCCGGGGCAGGTCGCTGATCGACCGTCGGACGGATGCTCACCGCCAGGGAAACCACGAGCGCGCCCACTCCGATGACGAAGATTCCCGTCATCGCGCTACCGACCAGAAACGGCTTTCGCGCTGGCCTGCCGGCCGCAGCAATTACCGGCACGGGAGGTGCGGCGTCGGCGAACAGGTGCTCGTCGTCCGGGTCGACCTCGCTGTAGGCCAGCGCGTTTGACGACGAGCCGGCCAGGGGGTAAATCCGAAGCGACCGTAGGCCCATCGCCACCGACACCGTATGCACGGCTGACTGTCGCGGCCTCGAAAAGGGGTGCACGGGCGCCCGCCAGCGCAGCGCCACGCGCAAGCGCGAGTTCCGGTTCATCCGGCGCGCTCACCGGCAGGGAAGTTGCTGCCTCCACGTGACGTCCGATTGCCGCCACGCTCTCGCCGGAACCCACCACGAAAACACACTCCGGAGGCGCGCCGAGGTGCTCTAGGCCGGCCACCGCCGACGTCAGCTCGGCCAGCGCTCCATCATTGCCGGTGTCGAGCCGCTGGACGCGGACGATCGACCCGTCCGCGGTTTCGACAACCGAGAGCGTCGCAGTGTCGGCATCGACCAACAACAGCGCGGTCCGCTGGTAGCCCATCGCGGCGCCGGCCGCCTCCGCGAGCGCACCCGCAGCGTGCAGTTCCGAGACCAGCATCACATCGTCGATCCTGCGGGCGGCCAGGGCATCACGCAGCGCGGCTGCATCGTCGTGATCGCGCCATGCCACGACGGTCGACACGAGCTGATGGCCGCCTTCTTCGGCACTCTCCCGGGTTCCCAGAATCGCGCCCAAAACCCGCTCCGGCGCAGTTGCCGATATGCCGTCTGAAACCACGTCGAACACGTCGTGATCGACGGTCACCCCGTTGGCTTTTTCTCCTTCAACCAGCACCATGCGGACAGTTGTCGGTGTCATGGACACACCGAGCGAGATGTCCATTGGCCCTCCAAATCCGGTTGCTACGTCACTCCCGTCTCGTTCCGGGCAAACATGCGGCTCACACGGTTCAATATGTGTTTATCACCGTCGCCAACTGCGTCGTTACACCCGGGCGGCTGCGAGATTCCCGTCCGCCCCGTGGTGGCGGGCCCCGGAGACCGCGTAGCTACAACCCTACCCGTGAGACGCTGGCGGGGTGAGTACCGTCGTCGACTTCCACTTCGACCCGATGTGCCCATTCGCCTACCAGACGTCGCTGTGGATCCGCGATGTGCGCGAACAGGTCGGTATCTCGGTGAACTGGCGATTCTTCAGCCTGGAGGAGGTCAATCGCATCGAGGGCAAGAAGCACCCGTGGGACCGGGAGTGGTCCTACGGATGGTCGTTGATGCGGATCGGGGCATTGGTGCGCCGACTCGACAACCACCTGCTGGACCGCTGGTATGCCGCGATCGGACGCGAACTGCACACACTCGGCGGCAAACCACACGATCCCGTCGTCGCCCGACGACTGCTCACCGAAATCGGAGCCGATCCCGAGACGTTCGATTCGGCCCTTGCCGATCCCACCACGCACGACGACGTCCGTGCGGACCACCAGCGTGTGCTGGATGCCGGCGGATACGGTGTGCCGACGTTGTTCCTCGGCGACCAGTGCCTGTTCGGCCCGGTGCTGGTGGACCCGCCGACCGGGGCGGGTGCGCTGAGACTGTGGGACATCGTCACCGGTATGGCCGAACTGCCACACGTCTATGAGCTCCAGCGGCCCAAGACTGCCGCCGATGCCGAGCTGATCGGGCGCACCCTGAGGCCATACCTCGACGGTCGGGACTGGGTCAGCATCAACCGCGGCCAAGTCGTCGATGTGGAGCGCCTGGTCGGTGGGCCTAACCAGACCTGATGAAGTTCTGGTAGGACCTCGACGGCGTCGGGCCCCGCTGACCCTGGTATTTCGAACCGACCTTGGCGCTGCCGTAAGGGTTTTCGGCCGGACTGGTCAGCCGCAACAAGCACAGCTGGCCGATTTTCATTCCCGGCCACAACGTGATGGGCAGGTTCGCGACATTAGACAGCTCCAGCGTGATGTGTCCGCTGAATCCGGGGTCGATGAACCCGGCCGTCGAGTGTGTCAGCAGGCCCAGCCGCCCCAGCGACGACTTGCCCTCCAGCCGACCCGCCAGATCGTCGGACAAGCTGCACAGCTCCAGCGTCGACCCCAGCACGAATTCGCCGGGATGGAGCACGAACGGCTCCCCGGCGAGCGGCTCCACCAGGCTGGTCAGCTCGTCCTGTTGGAGGGCCGGGTCGATGTGGGTGTATCGCGTGTTGTTGAACACGCGAAACAGATTGTCGAGCCGGACATCGACGCTGGACGGCTGAACCAGCGCGTCGTCGAACGGTTCGATGCCCAGGCGACCCGATGCCAGCTCGGCTCTGATGTCACGGTCGGAGAGCAGCACCCGACGAGCGTATCGGGGGGTGGTGCTCAGCGCTCCTGCGCGTCATCCCGTTGCCGCTCCCCCGGAGCCGGTTGCTATCCTTCGTCGCACCACCGCCGATGTAGTTCAATGGCAGAACATCAGCTTCCCAAGCTGAATACGCGGGTTCGATTCCCGTCATCGGCTCCACTCTGACCAGCACGAACGCTGTTCGAACGCGTTCGACCCGGCCCGTCAGGGTCACCAAGGGTCACAAGTCAGATGGAACTCACAAGTCAGATGGAACTCTTGTTCGGACGGTCCAGCGACACTCCGGCAGACTTCAACGCATCTGCCTGGCTGTGCGCGTACACGCGCAGCGTCAGAGTCGGGTCCGAGTGTCCGATCCACGCCGCGATAACCGCCACCGGGCGCCAACATCTGCGGCGCGGCCCTCAGCGAGTGCGCGTGTCGCATCTTCACGCATGGTCATTGCATCGCCCTGCGCCGGGTCGCTTTCCTGGATGCCACCCCTTGATTCTGCCGCGACTGCCTGACGGATAGCGGGACGCCAGCCTCGATGCTCGTCGTGCCTGCCCTAGGCGGGCCTAGGTCACGGCTGAGTCGCTGGCCAACACGCTCGGGCGGGCCTTCATCCGGTAGTCCTCATTGGTCAACATCTTGGAGAGCATTTGTTCCCACCCTGGGGTACTTCCACCGGCCGCGTGAATTGCGGTTCGAGCTGCTGCCACAGACTTCGTCATCGCCTCGACATAGTTCTTCGCATGCACCGTCATGCAAAGGTCGACGCGGCCGGTCACATGGTTTGCGCCGACGTCGCCGTCTACGTCAGCCAGGTCATCCGCAAGTTTTTCGAAACCTTCGGCCACGTCGTCAAGATGCGCATCGAACACGCCGACATCATCTGGTTTGCCGAGCTCAAAGGTCAGTTCAACGTAGTAGCTGGTCATTGTTCCTCACCTTTCTCCCAACACGGCTGGCGTCGAAACCATGCCATCAGGTTCCTAATGTAGTTGGGGTCACTGGGTGAGTGCTTGACAGTCTTCTGGTGCCGACTGAAGTAGACGCCTCCGTCGGATCCGTGAACCGCCGCAGGAATTGACGCGCCGAATCTTGCCGCCGACGAGGAAGCACACCGTATCGGCCACCTCGCGGGCGAATCCCGTCTGAGCACGGCAGATGCTCTACCTAGCCCGCGCGCCTGCTGTTATGTGTCGAACAGCATCGCAATCGATTGATTCCAGGATGGTTCGTCCGGCGCCGCCGTGTGACCGAAAAGTCGATGGCTGAGCGCGCCGACAGCCTTCGCGATCTGCGCGCCACGGGCGTTGGAGCGGACCACGGTCAGTTAGCCCGCCCGTCAGGGTTGACGGTGCAGTCCAACGCGGCGCAATGTGATACTCGTCATATGGCCAACGGGGTCACACCGGGCAGAGAGGCGGCAGCGCATGACCACGAGGGACAAGTACACGGACGTGCCCGCGCCGTACTCGTGGGAGGTCGCCAGCGCCGGCGACGCACGCTTCACGTGGGAGTACGACGAGGGGCGCGCCCGGCTTCTTTCCCTGTACCAAAAGGGAAAGGACAAGCAGTGGGATGCCCAGTCGCGCATCGACTGGACGCTAGACGTCGACCCGATGAACCCGATCGGGCTGCCCGACGAGCTCCATCCGCTGTTCGGCAGCCCGATGTGGGACGCCGCAGACGAATCACGGCGCGCCGAGATGCGCCAGCACTACGCAGCCTGGCAGTTCTCGCAGTTCCTGCACGGCGAGCAGGGGGCGATGGTGTGCGCGGCCAAGATCGTCGAGGTCGTCCCGGACCTGGACGCGAAGTTCTACGCCGCCACCCAGACCATGGACGAGGCCCGGCACGTCGAGACGTTCGCGCGGTTCCTGCAGGAGAAGGTCGGCCTGGTCTACCCGATCAACAAGCACCTGACCGCACTGCTGGACGACACCCTGCGCGACTCGCGCTGGGACATGCCCTACCTCGGCATGCAGGTTCTCATCGAGGGGCTCGCACTCGCCGCCTTCGGGTTGCAGCGTGACATGGCGCCCGAGGGCTCGCTGGCCAAGCAGCTCCTCGCCTACGTCATGCAGGACGAGGCCCGGCACGTCGCCTTCGGCCGAATCTCGTTGAAGGACTACTACTCCGCGCTGACCGACGCCGAGCGGGGCGAGCGTGAAGAGTTCGTCGTGGACGCCTGCTACCTGATGCGCGACCGGTTCCGCGGCGAGGAGGTTTTCGAGACCCTCGGCATGGACGTCAAGGCGTGCGCCGAGTGGGTCGACCACGTCGCCGCTGATGATCCAGTTCCGCTCGCACCTGTTCAGCCGCATCGTGCCGATCGTCAAGGACATCGGGCTGTGGGGCGACAAGGTGCAGAAGGCCTTCTCGGACATGGGCGTCATCGACATGGCCGGCTTTGACATCGAGACGTTGATGAAGGCCGATGAGGATCAGGCCGACGCGCTGGACAAGGCGCACGCCGAGATGGCCGGCCGGGCCGTCGAGGTGGACCAGGTGATCGCGGCGGGCGCGAGCTAACCCAATGTCCGGTTTGGCGATCGGGTGGTTCCTGGTGTCGTGACGCGGGTCAGTGACCGCAATCCACATCGAACTCACCATCGAGGGTGCCGACGAGCCAATCGCGAGCCTGTACTGAAACGACCAACTCGTCATGCCCGTGGCCAGACGCGACGGAGGAAGATCAAGCTGAATACGCGGCTTTGATTCCCGTCATCGGCTCCGCCGTGATGTCCCACGACATCGGAATAGGTCCCCACCATGCGGCGCTGCGGCGGGTTGAGGGCGGCGTGCTCGGCGAGCAGCGTCGTGGGACGTGTCGTCGCCGGAACTGACTGCTCGTGGGGGTCGTGGAGGGAGCACGGGCACGGACCCGTGAACGCCTGGCCTCTCACGCCTGACTAGCGACATCCTTACCTGCAAGCAGGCGTGCTCGGTCAGGCGGAGGTTGCTTGAGGCCGGACGCCCGCACGAGCACCGCCAAGACGACGGCCACCAAGAGCAGTGCCGGGACATCTCCCACCAGTGCCCCATGTGGTCTCCGCTGCCGAAGGACTGCACCGCCATGATTGCGGCATGTACGACGCTGGAACACACGGTGAACCAGATCAGGCTGAGATTGGCCGCCGGGTTTCGCGCCGCGTTGAGCAGGAAGATGCCCAGCGTCGCGTACACGCCGACGATCATCAAGTAGTAGTTGGACTCGTAAGGTGCGCCGGAATGCCATACCCACCCCGACGGCCAGACCACGGCCAGGGGATACACAAGGAGAAAAACCGCGCCAAAGACCGAGAGCGCGAGTTGAAGAAGTTTGTAAGCGGACGGCATTGTGCTCTCCAAACTGATTCCTGTTGCCAGATTCTCAGAATACGTCCGCACCCGTCGAAATGGTCGTGAATGCCGCGCACCAGGACCCTTGCTCGACGAAGGGGGTGTCACAACCGCTTGGGTCACGTGGGGTTGCCGGGGTGACGGCCAACAGGCAGCTCGTCCCAGGTGTAGGTCTTGCCGCACATGCGACATGTGGTCATGGGGTTGCTCAGCTCAACTCGGCCGGCTGGGCAGGTAACGATCGACGTCGCCGGAGGTGAGGCGCCGGCGGGTTTGCTCGGCTTGGGAGAAGACCTGGCAGGCAGGCAACCAGCTCGACGGCCTCGACCACGTGGACTTAGGCCCGCCTACAGTCCACGTGGTCGAAGATCACGTTGGTACCGACGGCAAGCGTGAAACGGACCAGCCGTGACACGGGTGCGCAGGCATCGGTGACCTGCACCTTCACCCCGAATGCCCTGTGGCGCAGGTGTAGTCAAACGTCACTGAGGATCAAAACTCTTCGTACTAAATGCGAGCCGCCCTGGGCAACTCGATAGGCGTCCCACACCCCGTTGCCGACCGCACACCACGAGTCACGCCGACATCACACGCCCCAAGTCGAGAAAATCTCTTTAGATCCACAGAAACGTTACCTTACCGTGAATTTTGCCGATCGGGTCCGGTACGTTCGCCTGAGGAATTACCGTGTCGTTGTCAGGAATCATTCATGAAGGGGTTGCTACTGATGGTTACGTGCAGGACTGTCTCAAGGAAAAAACTTGCGGGCGGCCCACTGCGGGGTGCGGTGGCGTCGGGGTTGGCAGTGGGGTTGGCGGCGGCGTCACTGGGCGCTGTTCGGAACGGCCTCCGCCACGTGCATCGGGTTTAGCGGTTTCAGCATCGGCGACGGCTGCACGACCGAACTGGGCACCATCGCGTTCGTGCTCGGCGACGGCACAGCCACAGCCACAGGGTTCTTCACCGGCGCCATCGCGATCGGCGACTCGGACGCTGCCGTTGCGAATGGCCTCGCCACCGCCGCCTGGGCGGGTGGTACGGGTTCGGAGGCGTTAGCACGGAGGGCATCCTCAACTGGGCCGTTCGCGCAAGGCGACGAGCGTATTCGCACAGGCAGGCCTTCAGGCCTGCTCGATTTTGTCAACGTCGCCTTTAACTTCGGCAACGCACGATCCGACGACACCTCCAGATGTCGTTGCGGCGGGTAATGGTGCCGTCAACCTCGCGGCCAATTTCTTCGGCGCCGCCACCGATGACTATGCACCGACTTGACTGTGCTGGCGGGCGGCTCAGATGCCGATCCTGGCTTCTGAACGGTGCAGTCAATTTTTTCGGCAACCGGACCACCGTTCAGGCAACCGGCGGCTTCTTGAACGGTGCCGCTCAACTGGGGCAATCCACTTTCCTTTCCGAACGGTAGCGACAGCGAAGTCATTGTGGGCACGGACGAGACCCTGCCAGCTTTAGCTGGGCACTTGCCTACCAAGGCCTCGGTACCGAAACGCAGGGCGGCCAACCTTGCGATTCGCTTTGCAACAACTCGGTGAAGGTAGGTCCGGGCCCGTTTGCGATCGCTGTCGCCTTCAACACGATCTTTCGGAACCGTCACCCAGGAAGACCCGGGTATCATTGCGACCCGGTTCAATGACGATCGGCAGCCGACCCCAATGTCCTCGCTGCGGACCAGCGCGCAGGCAAGCCTCTCACCGGTCGGCGACAATGTTCGACGCTGCCGCTCACGGTGCCAACGCCAGCTCCCCTGTGCGGTCCGGTCCTCAACGCGGCGATCCGACGGTCCACCAAGAGCGTCCTCTCCCGCTGGGTCGGTCAGCGACCGGCGTCACGAGGTCCACCGACAACGTCAAGAAGTTCAACGACAACGTCAAGAAGTCCACTGACAACGCTCAAGCGAGTCACGCGTGGCCTCGCCGAGGACGCCAATGCCAACTTCTAGATGTCGGTGAAGCGATTACGCGCGGGTCGGCGGTGGCGCCGAGCCGGTACGTCCGACACCGCCAGCGCGCCCGCCTGCCAGTTCCGGCAGCAGCGACAAGTGACGACTTCCGGAGTCGCGTGAGGTAGCGACCCGAAGTCACCGACGATAACGAGTCGGCCCCCTTTCTGACCGGAGGGGGCCGATTCGATTTACTGCTGCGTCTTCACCACCGGCGGGGCTGGGACAGGCCCGATCTGGGGTTAGCCGTGATCCACGGATCGATTGGCGGTCGTGCGGGTGCCAATATGACGAAAGTGCCTCCTGGGCTGGAGTGATCGAAGTTGCTAGACAACAATCTTGGCCGGGCTGATAAACGCGCTTTCGGTGCAAGTATCGCGCCATCGCGAAAAGGACTGATCGCGTGCCCGCAGCCAATCGTGACCGCCGAATACGGAGTTGGCGAGGAAGTTGTTCATGGTCGGATCCTGGGCTGTCGTGCCGCCTCCCACGCGAAGCGCCGCTCGAGCGGCCGCGATGGCTGAAGCAGAAGCAGCGCGTGGATGGATCCGGGAAACCTGACGGCTTGCGGCGTCGGGCGCCCTGTGTACGTCGTCGGGCTCCCGGGCGCTGGGACAAACGACCTTCCGGACCATTGCCCAAAACTCTTCCATCCGGGAAACGACGAGGCTTCGACGATGAGGCCAGTCAGACCAGGCTCAGGCCAGCGTCGCGGCCCGGACCTCGGCGGCGTCCTGGCCGCCGAGCACGGCTTTGACGGTCGGTCGAGGCGTGCCAATTCGCGCCGCCTTGGGCGGTCGGCAGCGCGGGCGGTCAAGTCGGTAGCGATGGTCCGCAGCGACGCGCCGTCTACTTTGGCCGCGACGATGCGGGCGACAATCTCGAGGGGTAGGGCCGAGGCTCGGCTGGCACGCCGACGAGGCGAGCACCGACCGCGATACCCGATCGAGCTTGGCGGCGAGCAAACCGGCAGCGCGGCCCGACTCTACGACTCGTCGATGAACTCGGTCGGGTTGTAGGGGTCATCGTCAGCGTCATCGAAGGAGTCCGCCTCGACGTCGAGCGCCGCCGGTTGCTGGTCGAGCTCCTCCAGCTTCTCGGCGGCGCGCAGCCCGGTCTCCACACTGACCTCGGTATCGTCGTTCCCAGGGCGCTGAATGCTTTGGCCACCACGACCTCGAAGAACGCCACCGGCGTCAGTGCCGTGGCGACCCCCTTGACGAAGTCGGCACCGTTCTCCTGTGCGCGCCGTTCGACGATGTCGCGGTACGTTGCCCTTGCAACGAGTTGGACGGGGAAATGCCGCCCGCAGTGGTTGCGAATCGAATCGACGCTCACCCGATCACACTTGTCGAGTTCGGCGTTGTCCGCCGCCAGCGCGCGCCGATCTGTGCGTAGCTTGCCCCGGTGGCGAGCATGTCGTTGACCTTTTTGCGCAACCAGGTCGTTTCGGCACGCTCGGCATCGCGGCTCCAGGTGGAACCCGTTGCTTGTGGCCAACTCCATCGACCGCATGATCTCGTCGACCGGAGTGGCGAGCGCCTGGGACAGCGTCATGATTCTTCTCCTCGATCCGACGAAGACGCACCTGCCTCCCGCCGGATCCCGCCGCCTGAACGTGCGATGGTCGCATCTGGCAACATGGCGGCGTGTTCGGCTGGGAGTCGTGATGAGACCGTCGCCGCCCGTGCTGGACCCGCCGATTGTCGCAGTGCTCGCCGCTACCGTGAGTCTGAGCGGCGCGGCACGCCCGTCGTTCTGGTACGACGAGGCCGCCACCATCTCGGCTTCCTACAGTCGTTCTCTGTCCCAGCTATGGCAGATGCTGAGCAATGTCGACGCGGTCCACGGTCTCTACTACCTGCTCATGCACGGCTGGTTTCAGGTGTTCCCTCCGACGGAGTTCTGGTCTCGCGTGCCGAGCGGTCTGGCTGTCGGCGGCGCGGCCGCCGGCGTGGTGGTGTTGGCCCGGCAGTTCTCGTCTCGCACTGTCTCGGTCAGCTCAGGGGCAATTTGCGGGATACTGCCCCGGACGACGTGGGCGGGTATCGAAGCTCGGCCGTATGCGCTTTCGATGATGGCCGCTGTGTGGCTGACCGTGCTGCTCGTTCATGCCGCCCGCCGAGACAGCGCTTCGGTCTGGCTGTCCTACGGGTGCGTGTTGGCGACGTCGATTCTGCTCGATGTGTATCTCGCGCTGATGTTGTCGGCCCACCTCGCATTCCTGTGTCTCTGCTGGCGCAAACGACGGGTCGTGGTACGGTTCGCCCTCACGTCGGTTCTTGCATGTGGTGCCGTGGCACCGCTTGCGCTCGCAGCCTTTAGCCAAGTGCACCAGATAATTTGGATCGCGCCGATCGGGCGCCGGACGGTCGAAGATGTCGCGGTTCAACAATATTTCGAGAGAAGCCCGCCGTTCATCATCGTGTCGGCGCTGGTCGTGGCCACCGCTGTTGGGCTGTGGCTCTTCACATCTCGGCAACTCGTGGCCGAGGACAGCCAGCTGTTGGCCTTGGCGATCGCCTGGCTGGTGTTGCCGACCGCGCTGATCCTCTTCTTCTCGGCGTTCGTTCGGCCCATCTACACGCCGCGCTATTTGTGTTTCACCGCACCGGCGATGGCAGTCATCCTGGGCGTCTGCGTCGGCGCACTGGCTGTCAGGCCATGGATCGCGGTGACCCTTCTAACTGCCCTCGCCCTGGCTGCAGCTCCCAATTATCTACTCGTACAACGCAGTCCGTATGCGAAGTACGGGATGGACTACAGCCAAGTGGCCGATCTGATCTCTGCAAAGGCAGCGCCGGGTGATTGTCTACTCGTCGATGACGCGGTGCTGTTCCACCCCGCTCCGATGCGCCCATTGCTGGCGGCTCGCCCAGATGCCTACCGCAACGTGATCGACCTCAGCCTGTGGCAGCGAGCGATAGACCGCAATGATGTTTTCGACACCAATCTCATACCGGAGGCCGTCGCCGAGCCGTTGAGCCGTTGCGGCGTCGCGTGGATCATCACCGAAGCCGACAAGTCGATGCCCGCTCACGAGCAGGCCACGGCGTTGCCACCCGGCCGACGCTTCGGCAATTCCCCCGCCTTCGCGGTTTCGAACGGCCTGGGATTCCGGCTTCTCGAGCGTTGGCAGTTCAACCTGGTTCAGGTCATCAAGGCTGCGAGATAACCCCGAAGCGCCTACCAGACGCGAATCCAGTCGACGAGCATTGCTGCCGGAAAGGTACCCAGGTCGGGGTTGCCGCCGCCGGGCCCACCGACCGCCAGGGTGAACATGGGATTGAGCCAATAGCCGGGAATGCCGAACGGCCACCGCAAATCGCCGGGTCTGCCGTGGACGGGTATCGGGATCGGCGGCACGCTGAAATACGGCTTCGCTCCGTCAACGTAATCCCGCCAGAACTTGAAACCGCTCTCGTCCCAACGCATTCGCCAGGTATGCCACGCACCGTCGACCAATCCGGGGATTGATCTGCCTTCCCATGTCTTCCCGTTGGATGCTGCGTGGACGGTGGTTCCCGGAGGCCACACCCCGTTGCCGTACCACTCGAAGATGTCGACCTCGCCGTCGGGCAGAGGATCCTCGTGTACCGCCCAGAATGCGGGCCAGCAACCGGGGAACAGGCAGTCGAGCTTGATCCGCGCTTCCCAGGTGGTGTTGATGAGGCCTCTCCAGTTGCCGCGCAGTTTGCCGCTGTAGTACTGGCCGTCCTCCCGTGTGGCGAGGAGGACGAGGTTGGAGTTGCCGTCGAGGAACACATTTCGGCGATCGTCTCGGAATTGCGACATGACCGGCGGCCACACGTCGTCCTGCCAGTTCTGCACCGCCCACTTCGCCGGATCGGGAGCCGCGCCGAGTGGGCCGTCAAAATCGTCCTCGAAGAGAAGGGTGGCGGTGGCTGCAGGAGGCGGCGGGGGCGGTGCATCAGGCGGAGGGGGCGGTGCACCGAGCGGCGCCGGTGCGTCGGGCGGAACGGGCGGTGCACCGGGGTCAAGAGGTTCAGCCTGGGCATTCGGTGCAGGGATCGCGGCTGCGAGCACGCCCATCCCGGCCATCAACATCATGCTGCGACGATCAATCTCAGGCACAACTAACCATCAAAGCGCACACGTCACATTGAGCGCAACAGTCACAGTCAACTTTCGCAAATTTGGCCCCTGTCGTTTGCGTCCGAATTTCGTCCACGGGGCAGCAGTAGCAACAGTCCACTAACGCGTCTGGAGATCTCACGAGACCGACGCTGAGCTGCATAGGAGGTCAGCGTCGAGCGTGCGTGTTCCCGCACGACACGCCGGCGTATTCACGTAATTTTCGCACGCTCGCGGACCGGTCACGGAAAAAATGACCTGACAGCGAGGGCTTTAGTCGGGGTACATGTGCTGCGAAGCCCAGCCGAAGTCGATATGACACAGGTCGTCATCAGCCCCTGCTCAACGACATGCGGCACCAGACAGGACCGTTCGACGTCATCGGCGATGTCGACGGCTGCCGGATCGAACTCGAGCAGCTGCTCACCGATCTCGGCTACGCCATAGCACGCGACGATACCGGGCGAGCGATGCTGCGGATGGGGATCGGGATGGTCGAGGCGGGCAATGCTTTCCGTATCTGCGGCAACCACGGCTATACGCAATGTCGCTCAGTTAAGGGTGTGACTGTTGGGTCAAGTGTGACGTGTGCGGCGTGTCGGTGAGTTAGGGCAGCGGAACTCCCGGTATCGAGAGGTGTCCTCGCAAGACAACCTTTCACCTGGGAGTTCCGCTGTCTGTTCAGTCTGTCATTCGTGGCGCGGTGGTGGTTGCTGCGGGTCGGTTCGCGCCCGGTCACCTCCGCGAGTTGACCCAGATCGTCCCGTTCGAGATGGTCGATGCGGTGCTGGAATCGACCCGGACGGTGCAGGCCAGGGTCCGGGCGGTGCCGTCGCGGGTGGTGGTGTACCTGCTGCTGGCGGCGGCGCTGTTCGCCGAGCTCGGCTACGGCCAGGTGTGGGCTCGGATGACCGCGGGCCTGGACGGGATCGGCGTCGCCGATCCGGTGACCTCGGCGTTGGCGCAGGCCCGTCGCCGCATCGGTGTCAAACCGCTGCGGGAGCTGTTCGACCTGATCCGCGGTCCCGCCGCCGGTGCGGCGCGATGGCGTGGCCTGCTGGTATGCGCGATCGACGGCACGTCGATGTTCACCCCCGACACCCCGGCGAACCTGGCCGCGTTCGGCCGGCCGGTGGCGGCAACGGCCCGTCGGGGTATCCGATGCTGCGGATGCTGATCGTGGTCGTATTCGGCACCCGCACCGTACTCGATGCCGGCTTCAGGCACCATGAGCTTGACACCAACTATGCACCAAAGCTTCTGAGCTGCATCCACCACATGCCGCTGCTCGCCGACCACAACTTCGGGACCAGGAGGAGGAGGAGGAGGAGAGGCCGGGGACACGGGGAACAAGACCAGAATAGCGGCCTTCCCGTGCAATACCGGTGGGCCAACCTACCGCGGCCGGGCGATGGTGCTCTAGGGCCGCACCCCGACCATCGATGCGGAATGGGTCCGAGCCCGTGACCCCCGGCTGTGAGATCACTCCGCGAAAACTCCATCGCCAGAACATGATCGGCCTTAGCCGACAAATGCGGCTATCGGCGGGCTTCCACGAAATATCCGCGGGGCGCGTCGAGGATGTCCATGGGGATCACCGGCGCAAACCAGCGGTTCCACTGGTTACCGAGCACAGCGGCATCGACGACGGTCGCCTTCCACCCCAGCCGTTCGGCTACATCCTCGCCGGTGCGTCGGTCCCGAACAGCCATGGGGCGCCATTCTCGGCCATCGACTGCAGAAGAGTTGCCATCAACGGAGACTCGAGCAACGCCTTGCCGACCACGTCGCACAGCAGGCGGGAACCCGGCGCCGAGAGCGCATCGACACGTTCGAACACCCCGTGCACCGCAGTTTCGTCGAGGTATTGCAGCAATCCCTCGATCAGCCACACTGACGGAGCTGCCACGTCGAACCCCGCCGCCGCCAGCGCCGCGGGCCAGTCGTCGGCCAGGTCGATACCGACGGCCACCCGCCGACACTTTGGTCGATCACCCTCAAGAAGTTGGGCTTTGGCGTCGATGACGTGTGGTTGGTCGACTTCGTAGACGGTGGTGCCGTCCGGCCACTCCAACCGGTAGGCTCGGGCGTCCATTCCGGCGGCGAGAATGACGACCTGCTTCGCCACGCTGTGTCAACCGCAGCAGCGCGTCGTCGAAGAAGCGGGTGCGCACGACGATTTGGGCGGTTGACCGTTCACCGCTGCCGGCAACGGCCGCCGCAAGCAGTTCCTTGCCCGTCTCCCCGGCCAGCTTGTCGGCAAAGGGGTCGGTGAACAACCTGTCCTCGCGGGCCGACTCCTTGGCGCGGATCGCCGCCACCAGCAATCCTGTATTGGCTACCGCCTTACGGTCCCTGTTCGACGTCATAACAGCACCTCCGCGATTTCGTCGGCCGTGGACACCCGATCCGTGGTGGAAGTTCTCGAATTCCGTTGGGGGAACCAGGGAATGCTCGATGGACATCAGTGTCCGGTCGCCGCCGGTAGGGGTGAAGGCGACGTTGAAGTCGCTGACCGTCGGGTCCGGCCAATTCGTATTGCTCCACGTGAAACAAAGCAGGTTCGGGCGGTCGATGGCCAGGAGACGGCCGGCGATCAGCAAGTTCGCACCCGAGGCATCGGTGTCGACGCGCACCCCGCCACCAACCTGAGGTTCGACGGTGACGGGAGACGCAACGGAACCGGCGCGGACGCATCCAGTCCGCCAACGGATCCGGCTCCAGCCGCTGGTCGAAAACCGCCTCGGGCGCCGCCGGGAAGACGCGTTACTCACGCACGACAAGTGCTCCGTCATCGTGGATCCCGCGGCCGGTGGCGCAATCGCTCCGCCGAACGCGTCAGCGCGTGTGGTCCAGAAGTTCGTCTGCTCGTTGATCCACCGTTGCGGCATCGTCAACCCGTCCGGTTGCAGTGAGAGCCAGTGTTCGCGGCCACGGATCTCACGACGCACCAGTCCCGCCGACTCCAAAACCCATGTGGCGGGATACCCCGGCGAAGGTCACCGGCAGCGGTGCCGCAATGGTCGGTGATGCGGGCGTCGCCGTCCCGCGACGCATGAAGCAGGCGGCGACCTGTGGGATCGGACAAAGCGCTGTAGGCGCGATCCAACACCTGATCTTCAACCATCTTGTTGACCATAGCGCCGGTGTGCGCTGTGCTGGAATCCAGATATTCAACTTAATTGTTGAATTTTGTCCTACCTCGACTTTCGCAGTTCAAAACTGCGAAAGTCGATTCTTCGAGTAAGGAGGAAAATCTCGTGGAGACGCCACCGATCGTGTCCGCGCAGGATGGGAGGCCGTGCATCGGGAGATGCTCGTCAAGGAGAAGGCATTCACCCGCTCAGGTGATGCGCTGGGCGGGATGCACCCCCCGAATGCCATGGACCCCGGTGGACAAACAATACGAATTCGCACCCGACGGCAGGCTCAACTTGGTCGACCTGTCGACGGCCGTCGACAGCCCTCGACAGTTGATCGTCTACCGCGCGTTCGTCGAACCGGGCGTGCACGGCTGGCCCACCTGTATCGGCTGTTCGCTGATGGCCGACCACTCGGCAACCTCGCTCACCTGAACGCCCGCGACACCACGCTGGTGTACGTCTCCCGCGCGCCGCAACCCGACATCGCACGCATCAAATCTGGGGTGGATTGGCAAATTCCTTGGTACACAATCATTCCCGGCACGGCTGCGGAGTTCGACGTCGACTTCGGGGTGCGCGTTCGGGGTCATGCGCTGGCACACGGATCGGCGCGGCCGCACGCTAGTCTGCGGCCATGAGTCTCGTCACCTACGACCTGCGAGGACCACGTCGCCACCATCACCCTCAACCGCCCCGAAGCGCGCAACGCCATCAACGGGGCGCTGCGCCAGGAACTCAACGCGGCCTGGGACCGGTTCCGCGACGACGAGGACGCGTGGGTTGGCATCCTGACCGCCGACGGCAGTCGTGTTCTGCGCCGGCGCCGACCTCAAGGACGGCGAGGGCGTCGGTCGGGACGTTCGGCGGCACCTTTTGGGAGAAGCCGACCATCAACTCGTTCGAGATCGGGATGGAACTGTTCAAACCGACCATCGCCGCCGTGCATGGTCCGTGTGTCGGCTACGGGCTGACCGGCGTGCTGTTCTGCGACTTCGTCATCGCCAGCACCGAGGCGACGTTCTGCTTCCCGGAGGTGTCGATCGGTGTCCCCACCATCGTCGGGGCGATTCGGCTGCCCCCAGCGGGTGGGCTGGGCCAACGCCATGGAGCTGCTGCTGACCGGAAAGCCGATCAGCGCCGAGCGGGCCAAGGAGATCGGCCTGGTGTGGAAACTCGTCGAGCCGGACGAACTGCAGGCCGACGCCCGGGCGTGGGCCGCGGACCTCGACCGAGGCCGCTCCCCTGGCTCAACGGGCGACCAAGGAGGTGGCGTGGCGTACCGCGGACATGGGGTGGATCGAGTCGGTCCGGTTCGGTGAGGTGATGCGGAAGGTCGCGGGCGCGACCGACGATGTGGCCGAGGGCCACCGGGCTTGGCTTCAGAAACGCAAGCCCGAATGGCACGCCCGCTGAGACAGCGACTGCGGTTCCGCGTTCAGCTTGGCTCCGTGATCAGCCTTCTCCGCCCGAATTCCCGCTGGTCCCGTTTGGTGATGCGCGGGTTGCCGAATTGGTGTTCGGTGATGGTGACCGCGTCGACGGCCACTGTCATGCTAATCGTGAAATGTGTAGTGGCGCTGTTGGTTTTGGATCTACACCGGTAGCTCGTGTGCCTCGCCGCAATCGCCACCGACCAATCCTGGCAGCCAACCATTATGTGACCCACGAATGCTTTTCGTTGCGCCATTGGAAAGGGTGAGCACGCTAATCACGCTCACCTCCGGCCAAGACTGATCAAGAATACCTTCCCTGGCCGCGTCGTGGTCAGCTACAGAGACGATCCGGTGCTGGTATGCGAAGTTCGTGCAGGCCTACGCCACACGATCCACTACCTGTGGCGCGCGGTCGACCAGCACGGCAATAGGTGCTCGACATCCTGGTCCAGCCACGCCGAAACGCGTGGGGCGGTCGGCTGCAGCTTGTCGGGGGAGTAGTCGGCGGCTGGACTTCTGCGAGTTCCGGGAGAAATTGTTTACAGCCTGGCCGTCAGTGTTTCGGAACAACTCCTGAAGCCCGCTGTTGGCTGCACGATCGGCGCCGCGACCCGGATCTGAGGAAGGGGCGAGCAATGGGATTTGCCACGATGGCACTTGCAGACGCAACAGCCGCGGTCGCATAGGGACGGAAGAACTAACTGCATGACGACTCCCAGGGCTAACTGTGGCTGAGATCACAACCTGCTTCTCAAAGTGGAAGTTTGGTAAGTATTCATTACAAAACGATGACGGCGCCGCCGGCTGCCTTCGGCAAAGCCGGCTGGTTTTGCGCCCCCGAGAAGCCGCGAATACCCCCCGACCTCCGGTTCACCCGCAGGAACTGGGCGAGTCGCCCCGAACGGGCAGATCTGCGGGCAGCGTGTAGGTCACCACCACCGACGCGTCATCCGGGCCTTGGTTAGCTACACGGTGAGGCACTCCGCCGGGAATGAACACGGCCTGACCATCGCTGAAAGGCCGCCCGGCACAGTCATCGGCGGTCTGCAGAATCACCACGCCGTCGGTGACGACTGAGTATTCGGGCCCAGGGTGTGTGTGCCAGCCACTGCTCGCCGCGGGCTTGAGCGTCAGACTCTGCACGTAGAGCGTGGTAGGACCGCCGGCGGAGACGATGGATATCGGCGCATCCGTCGTCCCCTTGGCGACTTCGGCGCGTTCGGAATCGCCCTCAGGAGGTGTGGCGTGCGCTGCACCCGCCATAAAGCCAAGGGCGAAGAACGCCGAGATCAAGCATGTCAGAACAGAACGTCGAACTTTCACGAACTCACTGTGCGTGACTGGGACGCATTACGCCAGCCAATTCATCCGATTCGTCATCCGATTCGTCGAGAGCGGTGACAGGGATGCCGTATGGCAGGAACCGCACCCTGCGCTTGGGATCGGTGTTGTACTTGTTGGCGCGCAGCGCGTCGAGTTCCGCCGCATACACTTGCTCGACAGTGGCGATACCGTCGTCACCGACGATGAAGATCGCCCAGACACCGCTTCCGGCCTCACCAGTCGTTTCGGGTTCTGGCCCCCGCCGACGCCCCGGCTGATCGAAGAGAATGGACCAGACGGGACGGTCACCAGGTTGCTGGAACAGATTGCCCAGCGCGTCTCGGAGGCCCTCCCCAGCCTCCCGCACCATCCGGTCGAGGTCTTCCGGGTCGAATCCAAACGGCCCGCTGTTGCTCATTGCATGCCTTCCTGCCGGCACTTATCCGCACCATCTGCGGTACCGCCATCTTCCGCTGTCATGCGGATATTCGCCAGAAGGCGTGGTCAGGGCGCTTGTCCGGGCAGCCGGAACGGATTTTGCGGTACTGGGATCGGAATCGGTACGGGCACGAACGGCAGGGTCAAGTAGGTCGTAGTCATCTGCAGGGTCGGCGCGGCCGGCGCAGCTGTCGTTGGCGTCGTGCTCGTCGACGGGGGTGGCGTGGTTGTGGTTGTGGTCGTCGTCGGCGTTGTCGTTGTTGTTGTTGTTGCTGCTGCTGTGTGGTGGTAGTCGTGCTGGTTGTGGTTGTGGTGGGCACCGTTGTTGTTACCGGCGGCGGGGTCGTAGTCGGCGTGACCGTGCGTGTGACGGTCTGAGGCGGTGGGGGCACGACGGTCGTGACCACGGGCGCGGGGGCCTCTACAGGTGCCGCGACGGTCGTTTCCGGCGGAAGCGGCGGAAGCGGCGGTTCGGCGATCGACGCCGCCGGCCCTGTCGTCACGCTCTGCGTGGCTGGCGTCCTCGTACTGTTGGCCGAGGTAAACGAGTACACCACGCCGCCGGCAGCCACCAGTGCGATGAGCGCAGCCCCAACGACGGCGAATTGGACCAGGCGGTGACGCATTGGTTCTGCATCGGCGGCCAGGCCGTCCGGTGCGCTGTACTCGATACGGGGCCGCGCATTGGACGTGTTGATGCTGTATGGGTTGGCCTCGACATACGGCACGGGCTCTGATGCCCGGTAATCGTCCTCGGACCATGCCAGCACTGCCCCGACGCTGCCGGATCGACCGATACCCGCGGTCGACGCCCCAGCCACCGAAGAGGCGATTCCTGTCTGTGCATCGGCATCGAAGCCGCTGCCGGCTATCAGCGCAGCACCGGCCGCGGCGGTCATCGCAGGTTGCCCACTCGATAGAACCCGGTGGGCGCTGCGCTCCGAAAGTCGTTGTGCGACCATCGGAATTCCGGCCACCCCGCCGGTGACCGCGACCGCGGACAAGTCCCGCCATGTCAACCCGTCGCGCCGCAACGCCTCTTCGACTGCCGCGATCACGCCATCCAGTGGGGCGTCGATCAGTCGGTCAAGTTTTTCCCGGGTGAAGCGGATTTCCGAGGTGACTCCGGGTAATGCGAGGGGGACGACGACTTCGAGCTGCGCCGATAGCCGCTCTTTGGCCAGTCGGCACTCATCGCG
The DNA here is from genome assembly GCA_963846905.1 of uncultured Actinomycetota bacterium. GTDB lineage: Bacteria > Actinomycetota > Actinomycetes > Mycobacteriales > Mycobacteriaceae > Mycobacterium. The sequence continues at coordinate 8,638 of CAWJYB010000004.1, read as the reverse complement.
TAGCCGCTTGAGCGAACCGACCGAAGTTGTTGCGGCCGGATCGGACTCGCCGGTCCCGCTGGAACTGCTGAGGACGGCGGCCAACATCGCCTGGTCGATCTGATCTCCGGAGAATTCCAGATACCGCACAGTGTCGGCAATCGGCTGAAAACCTCGCCCGGCGTCGGCCAGTGTGATGCTTGTTCCGCTGCCTCCGCAATCTACGAGTGCGATGACGCCATCGTCGGGCAGTCCGGGATCCCGCCGCAGCGCGATCAGCGTCGCGACGGAGTCGGAAACCAGACGGGGAACGACGCCGTTAGGTGCCAGATTGCGATCGTGCGTCAACGTGTCGGCAAGCGCCCGGACCGTCCCGGCTCTCCAATATGCGGGCACTGCGACAGTGATTTCCGCGGAGGGGCCGACGCCACCGGCGTCATGGGCCAGGGCACCCAAAGCATCGACCAGAAGACGGTCGGCGCGGTGGGCGGAACCGTCAACGGCCACCAAGGGGACCGGATCGCCGACCCGTTCGACAAAACCGCTAATCACTACACCGGCTTCAGGCGCGATGGAGATCTCGCCAGGCAAGCCGAGAGTCGGTGGACGACGATCGTGGAGCGTCAGCACGGCACGGCGCAGGACCGGTTGTGCGCCTATCCGCGCTGCAACCAGATTCGTCGCGCCAATCGACAACCCGATAGGGCCGGCCACTCAGCCACTGTATCGGCGCGCGGCTCTCATCGCGTTGATCGACACTCCCTACTCGGTGCGCGAACAAGGTTCTGCCAGGGTGCAATTCGCATCGACGGTGGGCGTATTCACACGACGGTCAGTGGCAACGACCGGCGGGGCTCGAATTGGAACGTCGCCCCGCGGCTGAAGTTGGCCACATCGACCTCAGGCAGCACCTTGGCGGCCGCCTCGGTGATGGCAAGTTCCAATGCCCAGTCCGTGTCACTGCCGCTGACGCTGACCTGGACGTGGGGGTCGACGGCCGTGGCGATCGCCTGCAACGATTTGACGGAATCCGGCGTGCACAACGAGATCCACGCCCCATCGTCGTGGGCAGCTGAACGATGTACGAATCCCTTGTCGCCGACGAACTTGGCGTCGACGTAGCCCACCGGGTTGAACAGCGGATGAAGTTCCATCACCCGCAGGACACCTTCCGTACCACCGGGAAGCGCTAGTGCGTGCTGGATGCGCGCGGCCCCCAACCCGGCCACACCGATGAGACCTTTGGTGCAGATTTTCCGTGCGGAGGCCTCGGTCTCGGCCCGTTTCCGCACCGCCAGGGCGAACGACATTGCCAGCAGATGCATTTGCAGGCACACCTCGTCGGCCATCCGAACCAGTGCCGAATGCGAGTAATCGGCGAAGGCGAAGTCGTTCATCAGGGGGCCTGAATAGTCCGGCCTTCCCTCGTCATCGCAATCGATCGGCGCTAATTCCCAACTGGCAGCACGGGTTTTCTCGATCACCGCCAGCGGCGGCAACGCTTCGGCATCGGGATGGGAATCGTCGATGATCACCGTCCACGCGCAATGCGGGTGACGTTCGGCGGGCGTACGGGGCGGTCGGTGAATGGGCCGCATCTGCGCCTTGGGATTGGTGGCGATCGCGGTCGCGTCGAAGGTCGGATCCTCGATGTCGTGGCACATGCCGCGCACGTGTTCCTCGCCCATCGGTTCGACATCCAACAGGGCGCCGCAATGGTCCAGGTGGAACTCGCCATGCCAACGGTCGTGGACGACATAGCGAAAGTCCATGAACTGCGGCGGGGACCCGATGTCGAGTTGCAGTCCCTTGAAGATTGTCGGAATATCGTCGCCTACATAATTCAGTGCCCGCTGCATGCGCTTGGTGTAGATCGGACTGGCGCCGCCCCATTCCTCGATGGCCACCTGGATCATCTGCTCGTGCCCGAACGCCGCAAGCGCCCAGGCCATCCCGGATCGGTCGATCATGTGGCCGATCAACAGCAACTCGGGTACCAACACGGCAAGCTGTTCACGGGATAGCGAAGAATATCGACTTTGGGCTGAAGTCACGCCCCAAACATAGAGATGACAATGTTATAAAGTCAACAATGACCAGCGCCGCTTCGTCCGCACCAACCCGCCGCACCACCGCGCCCCGAAAGCGCGGTGACGACACACGTGCCCAGATCATCGAGGAGACGGTGCGATGCATATGCGAGGAGGGCTTCCCCGCGGCGACTGCCAAACATGTCGCCGAGCGGGCCGGCGTCACCTGGGGGGTGATCCAGTACCACTTCGGGGATCGGAACGGCCTGCTGATGGCGGTCGTCGACGACGGCGTAAGTCGATTGGTGGAGAGTCTGTCCGCCGCCGAGGTCAGCGAGTTGCCGCTGGTTCAACGAGTGGAGACGGTGGTCGACATCGCGTGGAACTGCTACAGCAGTCCCACTTCGTTGGCGGCGTTCGAGATCCTTCGAGCCGCTCGCGGCAGCCTCGGTGATAGTTCCCGGCAGCACCTGTTGGCCATGAATGACGCGATCGGCGGATTGGGCAGCCTCATATCCGATGATCCCGCGGATCGTGAAGTCGCAGAGGTCATCTGGGCAGCACTGCGGGGAATGGTGTTGGCGCAGATGATCATCGATGAACCCATCGACTGGCAGCGTGAGCGCCGCACACTGGTTGAGATGGCTACCCAGCGCCTGATGGGGAGCCAGCGAGACGAGCGGCAACCGAAGCCACCCGCTTAGCAAGGTGATCCAGGGCCGCGGCGGTGGCGTCGCTGAGATCGGCCTTATTCTCCGGCCCAGTGACGTGGCCGACACCGTAGGGATTGCCGTCGGCGAATTTCACCGCGTCGGTATACCCGGGCGCCACGATGATGCCGCCGAAATGCATCAACGAGATATAGAGGGCCAGCAGGGTGGACTCCTGGCCACCGTGCTCGGTTTGCGAGGACGTGAACGCGGCATACACCTTGTCCGCCAGCTTGCCCTGCGCCCACAGTCCGCCGAGCCCGTCGAAGAAGGCCCGGAATTGCGACGTGGGAGAGCCGAACCGAGTCGGAGTGCCGAAGATCACGGCATCGGCCCAGACAATGTCATGTCCCGAAGCCGCGGGAAGGTCCTTGGTCGCCTGGTAGTTGGCTGTCCAGGCGGCGTTGCCCGCGAAGGTTGCGGGGTCGCGGGTTTCGGCGATATGGCGCACCCGGACTTCGGCGCCTACGCTTTCAGCCGCTTCGCCGACACGACTCGCCATCCTGGTGCCATGCCCGGTAGCTGAGTAATAGATGACCGACAGTTTCGTCACGGGTCGACTGTAAATGTCTGCATTCCAGAAGTCAGCGCATCGGCGGCCCAGCCCGAGCTGCGCAGTTATTTCGGGCAGGCGCTCGCGGTCGGCTGCCGGAAGCTCAGAACGGTGGCGGTTCGTAGGTGGCGGTCTGCCAGGCTTGCCGTTGGCGTTCCTGTTCGGCGATGAGGTCTGCGCGCTGTCGTCTTTCATTGGCGATGCGGTCGCGACGGTCCTGGTCACGGGTCTGGCGGCGGGTCGGCATCATGACCGTGCGGTCAGTGTCGGGCCGGTCGACCGCTGGCGCCGGGTCGGGTTCACCGGTCGGCGTCTTGAGCGCGGGAAACAACTGACCGCCGTGCGGTTCGGTGCGGTAGGTGTGTCCCGTGGGCGCTGTCCAGACCAGGCTGCCATCGGCAAGCTGGCGCTGCGACCAGCCGTTCGGGCCGGTGAAAAAGGTCTTCAGCAAATGATGGGAGCGGCAAAGCAGAGCCAGGTTGGATGGATGGGTGCGACCGGCCGGGTACGCGACGGTGTGGTCGATGTCGCACACCGCGGCCGGCGCGTCGCACCCCGGGAACCGGCAAGTCAAATCCCGCCACTTCACCCACTGCGACAGTGCCGCCGACGGCCGGTAGCCCGACTCGGCGTGACCGGCCGGCACCGTAAGAGGCCTGCGCGTGGCTGCCGTCGCCAACCTGCGTACCGACGCGGCCGGCAAAATCCCAAATCCCGCCAAAAACCCCGGCTGGTCGCTGCTCCCGTCAACGGTCCCCTGGTCAGCCAGAACGTGAATCACCACATCCTTGAGGGTTTTCTGCTCCATTGCCGCCGGGCACTCCGATGTCCCGCACTGACAGGCCAGCCGCGCCTCCAGACGGGCCAGCGCAGCACCGCATCCGCACGACGCTGATCCTTCGTGCGGGGATCGTTGGCGCAGACCGTGCCCGCCAGCGCATCCAACCGCTTGTCCACAACAGCAGCGTCCTCGGCATGCACACGTGCCCAGATCCCCGCCATACCCGGACCAGTCTCGAACACCTCGACCTTGCGCTGCTCATCGACCGCAGCCGGAACCCGCACCGCAGCCGGATCGAACTTTGCCACCCACAGATCGATCCGATCCCGCAGCTTGGGCCCCGACAATCTCATCCACGTGCACAGATGCCGGGCCAACGCCGCATCCAACTGCCCAACCAGGTGGTCCTCCACATTTTCGGTGCGGGCAATAACAGCCAACACCATCCGCACGTCAATCGCTCCGGTCGCGAACACCGCCGCTACCTGGGGCAGCCGATCCCGCAACACCCGCGCATGCCACACCTGACCAACCGCCCGGCCCTGGCTGATGTTCTGCGCCGCCGATACCTCAGCTGCCACCGCCTGCGCCGGATCGGTAAACCACAACTGGCAATCCCGCAATTCCTGCGCCCGACGCTCGAACAGCTCACCAACCGCCGCCAACCGACGAGCCACGGCCGCCGACTCCGCCCGAGATGCGGCCGCCATGGCATCAATCAGATCGGCATCAGACGTTGAGTCGAACATACATTCGATTATTGCAATGGGGTATGACACACGGGCCGCGGCCACCGACGCCGTGCAAAACCCGCCCACGCGCGGCTCTCGACGGCTGCCGTCCGGGCACACAGCCGTAGAACACGTCCGCTCCGCCCGCCCCGCCTGTGATGTGATGTTGACCATGGATGACGTCGAAGAAATCAAGCTCGTCAAGTACCGCTACCTGCGAGCGTTGGACACCAAGCACTGGGACGACTTCGCGGACACCATGACCGAGGACGTCATCGCCGATTACGGGTCGTCATTGGGCGAAGAGCACCGCTTCTCCGAGCGGAACTCGCTCGTGGCATACATGCGCAACTCGCTGCCCGCCAACGTCGTCACCGAGCATCGCGTGACCCATCCCGAGATCACCGTCGATGGCGATACCGCAGCAGGGATCTGGTATCTGCAAGACCGAGTGATCGTGCTTGAGTTCGACTTCATGCTGATCGGAGCCGCCTTCTATCACGACAAATACCGGCGCACAGCGGACGGCTGGAAGATCAGCGCTACTGGGTACAAGCGCACTTACGACGCGACCATGTCGCTGAAGGCGCTCGACTTCAAGCTCATGCAGGGCGACGCGCTGGCCTGAACTATTTGGCGACGGCGATCAGTGCGCCTGGTTGCAGCCAGCCCATGATCTTCACCAATGTCGCATCGTCGATGGCGACACATCCGGCGGTCGGGCCACCGTCGGTGGCGTGCAGGAAGAAAGCTCCACCGTTGCCGGGCACGCGCTGGGGGTTGACGCCCATCACGACGGCGTGGACGTACTGCGGAATTTGAAGGTTCTCGGTTCCACTGGCCGGGTCGGTGTTGAAAGGGCAGGCCGCCTTCTTGCAGACCTGCATGGTGTTGTAGGTCGGACTCTTCATGTCACCGTCCCACCAATGATCGGGAGTGACCTGGACGTACGGCAGCGCGCCGCCGGGATTCGTGGCGGTGCCGAAAGCGAACGGCAGGGTGAAAACACCCATCGGCGTGGCCATGTTGCCGTCGTGGCTCTGCGGCACCATCCCATTGGCGCCGATCTTGGCCGGGATGCCCGTGCCGACGGCCTTCCATCCCGCGGTTGTGCGCTGCCAGACGTCCATTTTGGCTTCCGAACCGCCAGTACCGACCACCGATATCACCTGGGTGGCGTTTCCGACGCGGCCGGCAAACCACGGCCCGGGTGCCGCCATTGCCAACGGCGCAAAGGCAAGGGCCAGCACTGCCGCACCAAAGGCAGCCATCAATGCGGTTAGCCGTCGGCGCACCGGTCTCATGATCAGTGATTCGCGTCAAAGGATGGAAACGCTACGGTCTCGGATGGGTTGCAACCCATGGGCCGGCTCCCGGCATGGTCCTCGGATCAGCAAATCCACTGAGCAGGGAATTTGCGGAGCTCAAAGCTCCCCGCGATGGCGGTCAGCGCAGGCGGTCGGAGTTCTTTCTTCCGCCGGCTTTCTCAGCCCGCTACGTGACTAGCGGCTGGGCAAATGCGGGATACGATCGGAACATGTCTGAGTCGCCTTGTGGAAGCGCGCCCGCAGATCCCTCGTCCCGGTCGACACAGGGCCTCCGGCCACGTCACTCAGCACGAGGTCCGCTCATCGTCACAATCGGACTCGCGGCGATTGCGCTAATAGTCGGACTCGTCGGATGCTCCCGTCCGGCCAGTGACAAACCTCCGACGACAACTGCGACACCTCAATACAGTGAGCAGGAGGTCGCGGACGCGCAGAAGGCCGTTTGCGATGCTTTTCTTAAGGCTTTCCATGCGATTAACTAGCCAGCGGGAAAACAAAACGATGACCCGTAACCAACAATTTATGATTGCGATCAACGCTCGATTGGCATTCCAGGCGGCATCCGTCCACTTGCTCCAAGTCCTCAGTAGAACTCCGCCACGTCCTCCGCGGACTGGCGCAGAATGTCCGTGACTTGGCTTCGGCATTTCAAGAATTTGGTATTAGCGAGGCTGACAGAGAAGCCCGACAGCCTGAAGTCGATCCTACTCGCAAAAACGCCTAGATACCGCCGACGGCGCTATCCGTAAAGACTGCACATGACAGATCTGCCTCCCGGGAAGTTTTCCGCGATTACTAGTGGGCAGTACTGGCCAAGTGGCATGTCTGTGACAGCTTCTTTGAGCGCTGCACAAAACCGCAGACGCAATTCAGGGCTGTTGTTCGACGACTACTTGAGTGTGCTACAGGGCACGAGGACGGGTCCGCTAGCTAATATGCGTGGCGTATGCAGCAGAAGCCACCTATTCCGCCTTCAGGGATGGCGAAACCCATGCATCGGCGGTAGTTGACAAGAATGGAGTGAAAAGGAGCAGGCCTTTTCAGACGCGGCAGATGCCTTAAGCGGTCTTGAGATCGGACCTCACCCAGATAGCCGCCAACGGCTGACGAGCGAATCAACGCTATCCTACAGTCGAAGGACCCGGAAAAACTGTCCAAAGTGGTTGATGAAATCGTACAAAATCAAACCAACAGGCCTTCACACAAAGCGTCGCAGTACGGAGATAAAGTGCTTACGGGAATCCAGAATATCCTCACGGCGGACTGCGAACATCCGCACGCCGGAGCACTTCGCAAGGGATAATGGTATTGATTTGTCGAAACCGCCCACTCCCGTAAAGGTGACATCCGCGCTGCAGCCCAGCCTTTATTTGAACCAACGTTGGGCGTCAGAAAACTCACCACTTTCCCTCGGATGAATCGTATTCAGAACTTTCGAAGAGCGCAGCCTATTCGGCCAATCCTCAGCACGTCTTACCTGACGGTGTATCCGCTGACAAGTATTCACCAAGAGCCGGTGGTCCGGAACATATCCCTGGTTTCTCGTCGAACGTCCCAGCAGTTACGAACGCTCAGGCGTCAGCTTCAGCCGCCCTGCCCACCCCCGCCACTCCCGCAACCTACGAATCCCCCCCAAGCCCAGGCCAATTAGCCCCGGCAGGCGGAACATCCGCCCCGCAATTCACCCCCGCATCGGGCATCTCCCCTTCCTCCACCCAGAGCGGGATCGCCGCCATGCCCTCAGCCAGCGCCCCAGCGGCTACCCCCGGTACCACCGCGATCAATCCCCTGGGCCCACAAGGCCTAACCGACAGCTTCACTCACGGCATGCGGACAGGTGACCCGGTGTCGACGTTTGGACAGGCGTTTGGCCAAGGGGCCGCTGTCCCGGTGACCCCGCATCCCGAGTTCTCTACACCGACTGGCACGCTGTCGGCTGGAACGTCTCCTTCGTCCGGCGGCTTCTTCGCCGGCAAAGCGCCGGCGCGGGTACCGCGACACAATCGCCCGCAATGCCGACCGCCGCAGCGGCCTCCCACCCCACAATGTTCGCTGCGCCAGTTTCATCGGCCCCCTCAATGTCGGCAACTCCCCCACCGATCGCGCCGGCCGGGCCGTTGCCCACCTACGGGTCCGACCTTCGACCCGCCACACCGGTCATGTCAACGTCATTGCCTCCGCCGCCGCCGTTGGCAGGCGCTCCGTCATCGGCGCCGGTGAATCCGGCCAGCGGCGCCGGTGGTATCTCCCAACCCGCGGTGGTCAGCAAGCAACCCGCGACCACGGCTTCCCCGCATACCACCTCGGCAATCGGATTGACCGAAAGTGCTGTCGCGGCAACGGCGTCGGGTGCGGCCGGCGGAGCGGCCTCAGCCCACAAGGCTGCGCGATCCCGGCTGCGCCGACTCGTCGAGGCGAGTTGCGCGCCAGCAACCCAGGCTGCGCTGGGCGATCGGCGAACGCGACGACGGAACCACCGTGCTGGTCACCGACCTCGCCTGCGGGTGGATCCCACCGAACGTGGAG
>CAWJYB010000003.1:0-39055 GCA_963846905.1 uncultured Actinomycetota bacterium | reverse complement strand
TCGGCTAGTGTGCCCCGGTTCGCCAAGTAGCCGCTGACGATGCTGACGTTGTGCGCGCGGTACCAGTTGCGCTCGGATGGCGACCGTATGAAGTCCAGGTATGCGGTCACCTCGGGGCCGCTTGGGTCGCCCGGGTAGCCGAACGCGAACGCGCGGGCCTCGGCCGGTGTCGAGCAACAGTCCCTCGTTCAGCGCCCGCCACCACGGGCTGCCCGGTGGGGGATCGCTCGGCGGGTTCAGAAGCTGGCGGCGAAACTGCCAACCCACCGATCCTCAGCTGCCTGGCAGGCCCCGCTTTGTGGCGGTGACCAACGTGTTCATCTGTACCATCCCGAAGGCCTCCGAATCGGGGCCGGGAAGTGGGCGCCCGACGCCGCGCAGATAGTCGGCCAGCGGCGTCGCTATGGCGTCCCAGCCGCGCTCACCGAACCACTGCGCAGCGGGGGCGATCTGCTCGTTGTAGATCAGCTGAAAGAAGACGTTGCTGTTGGTTCCCGCGCGCTCCGCGACCTTGGCAGCCTCCCAGATCGCAGCGGGCATCGGCTGCCCCTCCTCGATCCCGACGAAGCTGCCCGGCGCTGCCAGGGCGTCGATGCCCTCGAACAGCGCACCCTGCGCCGTGGCAGGCAGATAGATGAGCAGCCCTTCGGCAATGAATGCAGCCGGCTCGCCAGGATCGAACCCGTGATCGCCCAACGCCTGCTGCCAATCGTCACGCAGGTCGACGGCAACCTCGACACGTGAGGTCCGGGGTTGGTCACCACGTGTGGCCAGCACGTCGCGTTTGAACTCGAGCACCCGCACAAGGTCGAGCTCGTACACGACGGTGCCGTTGGGCCAGTCCAATCGGTAAGCGCGCGAATCCAATCCGGCCGCCAGGATCACCACCTGGCGCACCCCGGCCTGCGCGGCGGCCGCGAAGAAGGTGTCGAAGTATCGGGTGCGCGCACCCTGGAAATTCACGAAATGCGCACCGAACTCGGTCAGCAGCGTGTTGTCGGGATCCTTGCCGTCCAGCACGTCGGCCCACCGGCCACCGACCGCCCGGCAGAACACCTCGGCGTACTCGTCGACGGCCAACGGGCGGGGTTTGCGGGCCTCCAAAGCCCGCGCATCGGCGACGAACAGTGCCGTCGATCCGACGCTGGTGGTGATGTCCCAGGCGTCTCCGTCAGAACGCATGAGCGCCAGGCTACGCCCGCACCCTGCGGCCGACGAGGATGCGGCGTGCCCTACTGAATTCGAGCGCGTGGTTGGTGTTTGACTTTCGCAGTTATGCGGCGGTATCGGCGCAGGCAGTTCGTAGTCGTGGTATTCGTGGAGGTCGGGTTAGGCTGCGGCAACGCCGGTAATTCGTGCCTGGACACCCTCACCCTCAACTACACGTTCAATACGCCGTACCCCTTGGAATCACTCATATAGTGGCTGCGTCTGAGATACCACCGTGAGATCGTCAACCGGCTGACCAAACTGGGCAAACGACTCCCACCTGATCATGCACCTTCGTCCTGGGTAAGGGCGGCGTCGCGGAGAACTGGGGCATCCGCGGCGGCCAAGCCGCCTCAACGTCGATTTGAGTTTTATTCCAGTCGAGGTAGCTGTGGGCGCTGCGGAATTCCGGGTTGTTGTCGGCGTAGTCACCGAGCAGTTGGTTCCGTTTCGGCGCCAACGATGAGACTCAGCAGCCCAGCGCGGCTTTGGCGGCCGCCAGAATGCGATCGCGGGCGACGATGTTGCGGTGGGAACGGGTTGGGGTCCACCGGTTGGAGGCGATGCCGAATTCCAGCGGTGCGCCATCGGAACGCTCAACCACAATCGTCGGCGGACGCGCCAGTCCAGCCGGTTGCCCGACCGACACTGCGGTGATGAGCCCGGCATCGGCGCCGGCCTGCGTGCCTGGCCGCCGTGCCGAACCCACGACAGTCATCACGTGGTGCGCATGCGGGATCGGCACAAACTTCAGACCCAGTGAGGTGAGCTTCGTCAGATCGCTGCTGTACCACGGATTGAATATCAGACGTTGATTGGTCACGATGAGATCGCCTCCGACCCAGGCGACCCCGCGCTTTATCGTGCAAGCCGACGCGCTCGCGATTGTAGATTCTCCCGGCTGCGGATCGTCGGGTTCCATGTGAGGTGGAGTGTGGCCCAGCATTAACTCCCGGATGCCCATCGATCGACTTTACGCCCCGAGGACGGCCATTGCGAAGACATCGCCAGACAGTCCCAGCGGCCAACGGCGTCGCCCGATGCCCACACTGCCGCCAGGAACTCGCCGTCGTAATCCCCGCCCACGCCGCCCACGTCCAACCCCAGGAAGTGATCACATCGCGCTACCCCGAAAACGCCGCCAGGGTGGTCACTTTCAGTGGGCAACACAGGTCGGTTTCCAAGATCATCAGCCTTACCGTTGGGACCGACGGGTCGTGCGGGCCGGACTGTTGAGATTCGAGATGTACAGCTCGCCGGTATTGCCGCGACCCGTCGTGCGACCCTGGCTACCCGCAGTTCGCCGAGGTCGCACCCCGGCCACCATGGACCTGCATCTGGCCTGAATATTGCCAGGGATGCGAGAATATTGTCGTGCAGTGAGTGCGAAGTTCGTTGGGTCGATTAACCCTTAGGGCGAAGCATGGACCGTTCGAGAATGCGGAGCGCGGCGATCAGCTGTGTGATTGCCTGTGCAACGATGGTCGCTGGGTCCGGCGCACTCGGTAGCGCGGTTGCATTTGCCGATGGCATCTTCGGTATTGACGTCGATGTCTTGGACATCTTCGGGCAGCCCAAGAAAAGCAGGTTGCACCACGGCGGTGTCGAAGTCGGCGTCACCGGAAGGGCGCCGAATCTGGTGGCCGTGCCCACCGCCCCGAGCGCGCGTAGCGTCGTGATCCGCGACGAGCACCCTACGTCAGTACCGGCAGCACCTGCTCCCGTGCGCAGCGCGCCGAGTGCACGCAGCGTCGTGACTCGCGCGGAGCAGCCCACATCCGTACCGACGGCTCCTGCGCCACCGGCGCCGGTGTTCCTGCCGCCGGTGGCGGCGCCGCCCGGGTTTGTGCCGTTAGGGCCGACGCTTGCGGGGTCTCCTATGGCGCCCCTACCCTCGCCGTCTCCGTTGGCGCCGCTACCGTCGCCCTCGCCGGAGGCCCCGCCCTCACCGGTGGTCCAGCCACCGCACACCAACCTCGAACCAGCGCCCGCTGATTCCCTCACCTCCCAGGCGACTCCGGAGTCATTTCGCTCCGGGTACCCGAACTACCTCAGGGAGGCAGATTTCCGTGCCCTGCTGGCTGCTGCGCTGCCTGGCGTCGTAGGCCTTCTGGCGCTTACTGCGGGTGGCGTGATGCTGGGATATCGGCAGGGCCGAGCCGGGCAAGCGGCGTTAGTGCGGACAGACATCGCGCGCCTCCTGCGGTGACCTGCTACCGACCTCGGCGAACCCGCCGAAGTACTCATTTAGCGAATCCGACAGAGTGCTTCAGAGTACAGATTCTGCTGTACCGTTGGCGGTATGAAGGCATTGGTGCAACGTGATGCGTTGGTCCGGTTCGGTTGTGCGCTGTCGGATTCGACGCGGTCGTCGCTCCTACTGTCGCTGCGTGACGGTGGGCGGTATCCGTCGGATCTGGCCGAGGACATCGGGGTATCTCGTCAGATTGTATCGAATCACCTTGCGTGCCTGAGGGGTTGCGGTTTGGTGATCGCGGTACCGGAGGGTCGCAGGTGCCGCTACGAGCTTGCCGGTGCTCGGATCGGTCATGCACTCGATGATCTCGTGGGGTTGGTGTTGGCGGTGGATCCGGCCTGTTGCCCGAGCGCCGATAACGGGTACTGCTGATGTCCTCGGATCTGGGCCTACCCCGTACACGGTGGTCTCGGGGTCGCGGCGGCAGGTATTGTCGCGTCGGATTCGTTGGTTCGTCGCGGCCACGATCAGCTACAACGTGGTCGAGGCGGCGGTCGCGCTGACCGAAGGGTCACGGGTGTCTTCGGCGGCGCTGATCGGGTTCGGGTTGGATTCGGTGATCGAGGTGTCGTCGGCGGCGGTGGTGGCCTGGCAGTTCGCTGGCCGGGATCCTGCGGCGCGGGAGAAGACGGCTCTGCGGGTGATCGCCTGCTCGTTTTTTCTTCGTTGGCCGCTTACGTCGGTCTCGATGCGGCGAGGACGTTGGCCGGGTTCGGCCAGGCCCGGCACTCGATGGTAGGGATCGCGCTGGCCGCGGTAAGTCTGGCGGTGATGCCGGTGTTGTCGTGGGCACAACGCCGCGCCGGCCGGGAGCTCGGGTCGTTGTCGGCGGTCGCCGATTCCAAGCAGACGCTGCTGTGTACTTATCTGTCGGCAGTGCTGCTGGTGGGTCTGCTGCTCAACAGCCTATTGGGCTGGTCGTGGGCTGTTCGTGGGCCGATCCGGTCGCTGCGTTGGTGATCGCTGGTGTAGCGGTGGGCGAGGGTGTGCAGGCCTGGCGGGGTCAATCGTGTTGTGCAGCTACGGTTCCGAGGGAGGTCGCGGGTGGCGACATAGGGTGCGCCCGGGCCTGCTGCGAGCCTGACCCCCTGCAGGGCGGTCCGGTGTATCGCAGTTGGCGGGGTGGGGCATCACGCTGAGTCCGATCCAGGTCCAGCCGCGGTGTCGCGGACGCACAAAGGCCCGACTAATTGTTCCCTGGTGGGCAGGATAGGTCGACATAAACGCTGGCGACGCTACGCGAGCAATGTTCCGCGGTTGCGGAGATTTCTTGAAATATGGTCCGTAGATACGGTCATTTTGGCGATCTCCCGCCCTCTGTGGCCGTTAGGATCAGGAGGTGCCGATGTTGCGGGTCCGTGAGGCCGCCGAGTTGTTGGGCGTGAGTGATGACACGGTGCGCCGATGGATTGACGACGGCAGCCTGCCGGCAAGTCAGGATTCGTCGCGACGGAAAGTCATCGACGGCGCGGTTCTGGCCCAGTTCGCCCGGGCGTATTCCGCGACCGCGCCCAAGGACCCGCTGAGCGTCGCGAGTTCGGCGCGTAACCGCTTCGCCGGGCTGGTGACCAACGTGGTCACACACGGTGTCATGGCACAAGTCGAGATGCAGTGCGGACCATTCGCGGTGGTGTCGTTGATGAGCGCCGACGCCGCACGGGATCTGAAGCTTGAACCGGGCAGCGTCGCCGTTGCCGTGGTGAAAGCGACCACCGTGATCGTCGAAACTGCGAAAGCAAAGTCATGAGATGCACGCACCGACTGGCGTTGGCTGGAGTGGTTCTGCTGGCCGTAGCGACCGGTTGTGGCTCACAGCGTGATTCGGGCGCCACCGATTCCAGACCCTCGGGCGCCCAATCAGCGGGCGGATCGATCCTGGTTTTCGCGGCCTCCTCGCTGAAGAAGACGTTCACTGACATAGGGGCTAAAGTTTGAGACCGATAACCCGGGTGCCTCGGTGGAGTTCTCCTTCGCGGGCTCGTCGGATCTGGTCATGCAACTGACGCAGGGTGCGCAAGCTGATGTCTTCGCCTCCGCCGACATCAGAGACATGGACGCGGCGGCCCAAGCCGGGCTGGTGGCCGGCGACCCGGTGAATTTCGCGTCAAATACCTTGACCATCGCCGTGGCCCTGGGGAATCCGAAGAACATCACCTCTTTTGAGGATCTGAAGAAGCCCGACACCAGCGTGGTGGTATGTGCCCCCCAGGTGCCGTGCGGGTCGGCAACCCAGAAAATCGAGCGCGCCACTGGCGTCGATCTGGCGCCAGTCAGCGAGGAATCCAATGTCACCGACGTTCTCAACAAGGTAACGACCGGACAGGCCGACGCCGGACTCGTATATGTCACCGACACGATCCGCGCACGCGACAAGGTCACCGCAGTGGCGTTCCCTGCAGCTGCCGGAGCGGTCAACACCTACCCCATCGCCGTGCTCAAGCAGTCCCAGAATTCCGAATTGGCAAGCAAATTCGTCGATCTGGTCACCAGTGAGGCCGGCCAGAAGGTGCTCAGCGCGGCCGGCTTCGCCAAACCCTGATCACAGCCACCGAAGTCTGCCGAACAGCGTCGTCTTCAGCGACGGAGTTCAGGATTATCTGGCTTGGGTCAGGCTAGTCCGGCACGGCTGAGATGCGCGCATTGTGGCGCCGTCGTGGCGAATCGCGATGGCGAATCTGGTGAGGTGACGCCGAAGCGGTGAAAACCCGAGAATTTCAGACGACCATCCCTTCCTCAAGCGCCAGGTCGGCCTCGCGCAAGAGCGTCGCCTGCGCATCATCGTAGAGGCGGCGAGCTTCTTCGGGGCTGTCCCCGACCGCCGTCAAGCCCACGCGTCCGCACTCGGTGAGACAGCTGATCATGTGGAACACCACCCCGGTGCGGCGGGACTGATCGAAGTGCAGGCCGTGCTTGACGGCGCTGTCGAAAAGGTCGCCGACGGTGAACGCTTTGAGACGCGGGTCCTCGAAATGGTCGGTCGCCACAAGGTACTTCCTGCTGCCACTGGGCGTCAGGAACAAGCCATGGTCGCCTTCGTAGGTGCCATCGGTGAGAAATTGCAGGGTGAGGAACGGGTGGGTGGTACCGCCCTTCCGTAGGTTCAGCTCAATCGCATACGGCGTCCATAGCCCTCGGTCATCTTGCACGACAACGAAATCCACCGCGAAGCGGCCAAGCACTCCGAGCTTCGCCAGGTGCTCACCGATCACCATCGCCGGCTCCGCGATGTCCACCGCGTAGCTGGGATCGGCGGGGAACACACATCCGAGGTATTGCTGACCGCTGGTGCCGCCGAGCAACTGGTCGTGGGTCGACAAAAGCTCGACTGTCCCATCAGGCAGCGCTCGCATCTGCACACTGGGGCTGGTCAGCTTCGCGCCGATGATCCGCTCCTCGACGATCCCGCCCATTCGCTGGAAGGCGTCCAGATACGTCTCGATCGTGAGTTTCTCGGACTCGAGCTGCATGTCCATCACCCGGTCGGTGATCGCGGCGACTTCGTCCGGTGCACCGGGAGCCGGCAGGCCGGATAGGTCGACCACCGCGTTGCCCGATCCGGAGACGCCGTCGTTGAGCTTCACTATCGCCTGGCTCAGCGACGGCCGCCCCGCGCGCATTCGCTGCAGGCCGGTGACGATGTCCTCGACCGTGTGGAGGTCCTGCGCACCCGCTGGACACCGCACCCCGAGCTCCTCGAACATTCTGCGGCAGCCCGTCTTGCTGCCAAGTTCCTCCAGCCGCGGATCGGCACCGTACATCGGCAGACCCAGGCTCAACGCGACGTCGCGCTCGAGCGCGGTGGTGTTGTACGGGATCATGTGGCTGCGGTCCGGATTGGGGATCAAAGACCGGATGTGGCGCAGAAGTCGCGGCCGCGCCAGCAGTTTGGCGCTGAGCGGATCCGGTGATGCGTCACCGACGGCAACCATCGACAGCCGGGCGCGGGCATGGCTGGGAATGACCCCCGGCAGCAGCCCCAGGTAGTACTCGATGATCGACTCCGACACCGGTTGTGAGGTCACGTAGATCATGCGCAACCGGGGTTGGCGCAGCAGCAGCAACAAGAAGAGTGCGCGCTCCTCCATCGCCTGCATGACGGTGCCGCTGCCCGCGGTGGTGCGTTGGGTGCTGATCGACGGGACCACGACAACCGATTCGTCGTCGAGGTCGCGCCGCATCGACTCCCATACCGACGGCATCGACTGCTGGAGTTTCTCGAACACATCAAAACGTTCGTCTTCGCCCAGCTGCGACAGCGGTCGTCCCGGGCTCTGTACGTCTGTCATGTGCTTCCCTCCTGCAGTGCACTGATGTTGTGGATCCGCACGGAACGGCTGAATCCCTTGGGTTGTAGATCGCCGACGAATTCCGACACCGCAACATTCTCGACGGCCGCGAGCACCCGATCGGTGACAAGCACCTGCCACGGCTGGGCGTCGGAGCACAGCCGTGCGGCCAGATTCGTGACGCTGCCGATCGCCGCGTAGTCGAAGCGGCCTTCGAAGCCGATCCTGCCGAGCGTGGCGAAGCCTTGGGCTATCCCGGTTCCGAGAGCCAGGTCGTGACCGTCGCGGATCCACTGTCCTGCGAGTCCGCGCACGGCATCGCGGATCTCGATCGCCATCCGCACGGCGCGTTCTGCCGCGTCGTCACACGGGATCGGGTCGTTGAAGAAGACCATGACCCCGTCTCCGGTGAAGCGCTCGAGTGTGCCTTCATACTGGTGCACCAAAGCGCCTATGGCACGGTGATACTGGCTCAGCACCCCCATCACCTCTTCGGGTTCGCTGGTCTCCGCGAACGGCGTGAAGTTCCTGAGGTCGGCGAAGAAGACCACGATCTGGCGGCGATGACTCTGCAGGAGGCCCTCGTCTCCGGTGACCAGGTCGGCCAGTTGCGGTGAGAGGAATCGGCGCAGTCGATTGGTGCTCTCCAGTTCGGCCACCTGTTGGGCGACTCGGGACTCGAGTTCGGAATTCCACCGGGCCAATTCGTCCGCCTGCCGTCGGATGGTGTCGTGGTAGCGCTTGATTCGCGCAAGAGAGGCCACCCGGGCCACCAGCTCGCTCTGGTCGAAGGGCTTGGTGATGAAGTCGTCGGCGCCGGCTTCCAGGGCGGCCAGGCGCTGTTCGCTTCCGCTGGCCGTGATCATCACGACCGGGAGGAATTCGGTCGACGGAGTGGCTCGGATTCTGCGGCACACCTCGTAGCCGTCCATCTCCGGCATCACGATGTCGAGCAGCACGAGGTCGGCATTCTCAGTTTCGAGAAGCGCGAACGCGTCCCGCCCTGACGTCGCCGTAAGGACACGATGCCCTCGGGGTGTCAGGACCGCGTTGAGCAGCCTCAGGTTGGCGGGCTGGTCGTCGACGGCCAACACGGTCACTGGTGTGTCCGTCACGTCGCCCTCCTGAGTTTGTGCCGTCACGGTGATCTCGAGGAGCGAAGTTGAACTGATGCCGGCAAGGCCCCCACGACGCGCAGCGCTTCGATCAGGTCCTCGCGGTCAACCGGCTTGCGCAGGTAGACATCTGCGCCCGCGGCCAGGGCCCGGGGCCGATCGTCGACGACCGACGCCACCACGACCGGAATGGCCGCGGTCTCCGGCGCGGCCTTGAGCTCGGACAGCACATGCCAGCCGTCCAGACGCGGCAATTTGAGGTCAAGCACGACAGCGGACGGCAGCACCTGCGCGATGAGGTCAAGGGCCGTCACGCCGTCTGTCGCCCGTAGGATCTGTATCGGCCGGCCGTCGAGATAGGCCGACATCAGGTCCAGCGACGCGCGGTCATCGTCTACGAGCACCACGACCGGAATGTCCCTGGACGCCGCGGAAGCGACGTCCTCGCCCTCCGGCGGCAGCACGGGAATCGCGAAGCTGAAGGTACTCCCGGCGCCCACCTCGCTGTCGAGCCACATCCGCCCCCCGAAGAGTTCGACGATGCGCCGGGAGAGCGTCAGCCCGAGCCCGGTGCCCTCTTCCTTCGAGGCTCCTCGGCGTCCTTGCTGGAACGATTCGAAGATCCGTTCGCGCTCCTCGGGAGGAACCCCGATCCCCGTGTCGGTGACGGTGACGACGAGATCGCTCCCGTCGCGGCGGGCGTGCACCGACACGCTTCCGCCGTCAGGGGTGAACTTGACCGCGTTGGAGATCAGATTCAGCACCACCTGCTTGAAACGCCGCTCATCGGCGTCGATGATCGCGATGTCGTCGGCGATCTGGACCGTGACGGCGATCCCGTGCAGTGTCGCGCGTTCGCGGACCATGGCCACGGCGTAGTCGAGGGCATTGCCGACGCTGAACGTGCTGGATTCCAAAACCATCTGGCCCGCTTCGACTTTCGACAGGTCCAGGATTTCGTTGAGCAGGTCGAGCAGGTGACGGCCCGCATTGAGGATGTCGCGCAGGTATTCATCCTGACGCTCGTTGATGTCGCCGAATGTGCGCTCCAGGAGCACTCTGGAGAACCCGATGACCGCGTTGAGCGGTGTCCGCAGTTCGTGGGACATGCTGGCCAGGAATTCCGACTTGTGCCGACTGGCGATCTCGAGCTCGCGGCTCTTGGTCTCCAGCTCCCGGTACAGCCGCGCATTGGCGATGGCCAGCGCGGACTGGCCCGCGAAGGTCTGGAGAAGTTCGATGACGTCGTTCGGGAAGCGGCCGGTGCCCCTGCGCCGGATCACGAGGACGCCCACCAGCCGGTCGCCGCCGAGCATGGGCACCGCCAGCAGCGAGCGCCAGCCGTCGCGAAACACGATGTCCAGGTAGGCATCACGCTCGGCCATGGCTATGTTGGGAATCTCCAGATGCCGGCGGGTTTGCGCAGTTCTGGCGACGAGCGTCGATTGCGGGTCGATGGTGATCGCACGCAGCCGCTCCAGCAGCGCGGGACTGCTGCCGATCATCCCGCGGACATGAAACGAGTCGGTCGTGTCGTCGTACTCCAGGATCGACCCCCCGTCGGTGCTCAGCGTGATGTCGCCGAAGCCGAGGTTGGTCAGTCGGACAGCATTGCTGACGATGCGTTCGAGGACCTCGTCGAGGTCGAGGCTCGAACCGACCGCCTCGTCCACTTCACGCAGCGCCTCCAGTTGTGCGACCTTGTTCTGCAGTTCGGTGCTCCGGGACTCCAGCGCTCGTGTCAGGTCGGCCTGTCGCAGCGCGATGGCGCCCTGAACGGCAAATTCCTCCAGGAGTCTGCACTCGCGTTCGTCGAAGGGGTCGACGTCGGTTCGCCACATCGAGAGCACTCCGACGACCTCATCCCCCGCGATCATCGGTGTGGACATCAGGGTCCGGAAACCCGCGCGCCGCTGAAGGTCGAGGCGCCGGTAACCCGCGTCGGCGAGCACATCGGGTATCTGATGCGTGCGCATGTCCGCTGCGGCACGCCCAACCGTTGACGAGCGGTCCTTGCCAATCGGGTGGTCCAACAGGTACTGGCGATAGTCCTCCGAGGTCTCCCCCGTGACCCGCGACACCCGAAAGGTGTCACCGTCGACCAGGAACAGTTGAGCGGCGCGCGCTCCGCACAGCCGGGCCGCGTATTCCAGGACGGTATCCAGAACGGCGCCGGGGTTTGCGACATCGCGGCCCAGAGCCGCGAGGATCTCCCGGCTGGCCGCGGACTGCTCACGCGCATCGCGTAACTCGCGGTCTCGCGTCGGGCGGTCTGCTCTATCGCTCACAGCCCCCCTTCCCTGCGTATCAGTTTCTTCCACACCTGCTGCCTGGGCAATGCCCGTTTTCCTGCCCGTGCTAGTGGCTGCTGCGGACGGTGATTGTGGTCCAGGCGCCGACGTGTATCCGGTCGCCGTCAGTCAGCGGGGTTTCTTCGCCGTACGCAAGGAGTTCGTCGCCATCGTTGAGGCTGGTTCCGTTGGTCGACCCGAGATCGGTGACGGTGAGGCCTGACTCGCGGACCCGCAATACCGCGTGTTGGGTGGAGACGCCGCGATCGACGGGGTGGATACCGAGATCGATCTCGGGTTCCACTCCCTGGTCGTGATTGTGCCGGCCGATGAGGGCCGCTTTGCGCCCCAGGACGATCCGGCGTTCCGGAAAGAAATCCGGGAAGTCAACCGAGTCTGGGCCGCCACGGGCCACCACGCGCTGATAGAAGTCCCGGTCGGCGGCGACGACGGCGGTCCAAAACGGCGAGTCGGGCTCGACCGCCGGCACTCGAGCGCTTGCGGCGCCGGGCAGCGCCGAGTCCTGCCCACAGGCTTCGCAGAACCTGCCGCCCAGTGGCGCGCCACATGCGGGGCACGCCATCAATTCGGAGGCGGAGGATGGATTCGGTTGTGAGGCAGAATTTTCGATCGGGGACCCGCACACGTCGCAGTAGTCGTCGGCAACCGTGAAGTGTCCCTCCGTGCATGTCGGCATCAGGTTGTCTCCCCTCGCGCCCGGACGGTTCTGGTGGATCGTGCGTCGAGGGCCATCTCGTCCGCGTCGGCGATCTCCCGTCGCAGCCGGGCCGTGCCCGTGTGTGCGTCGACCTCGATGACTCTGTCGAGCAGCCTGGCCGTGCCGTCGTTGCCGGATTCCACGGCGAGTTCCAACGCCCGCTGCAACTTCGCCGTCGCCGTCGCCGTGTCGCCGTTCTCGCGTGCCTTCAGCCCGGCCCGCACCGCCTCCGCCAGCTCGACCTGGCCGGTGTAGTGCGCCACTCGTCGGCTGATCCGGGCCGACAACCCGGTGTCGGCCGTCCACACCGCCGTCACCAGCCCCTCGCCCACCGGCTCGGCCCCGGCGACGACGGTGACCCGCGCGGCCAGCTTCTCGCGTCCGACGGCGGCGGGTTCGACGTCGACTTGGATGTGGTAATCACGTTCCTCGGCGCCCCACGAACCCAACGGGTACTCACCGCACTGCTTTCCGGCATCGACTCGGCGGTGGGTCAGGTCCTCGACTGTCGGAGCGACTTGCTTGACGACGTTGACACGGGCGGCCGAGGGTGTCCACAGGCGCAGGGTCAGATTTGGGACCGACTTGCTCATCGAAGTGCGCATCATCTCCGCGAAATCGGCTGCCAGATCGGCGGGGTCGGCCACGATGTCCACGGTTCCCAACAGCGCCGCCGAGATCGCCCGAAGCTCGTCAACCTTCCAATCGGTTCCCACACCCCGGCAGTCACAGGTGAATTCGCCTTCGCTGAGACCGATTTCGCACAGAAGCTGCTCGGGTGTCTCGTGTTCGTCCTTGCCGTCGGTGAGCAGGATCGCGTGGGTGAGCGCCTCAGGGCGTCGTGCGGCCACCGCACGCAGGTGCGCGAGCCAAGTGCCCATCGCGGTCCCCCCTCCGGGACGCAGACCGGCCACTGCGCGCGCGGCCGCTGCCCTGGTCGCGGCATCGGCGGCAACGGGACGACCGTCTGCGGGAAACACCGCACGAGCCGTGTCGGAACCGGCGACGATGGTGAAAAAGGTTCCGTCGATGAGCTCATCGATAGCGGCCCCGGTCGCACTCTTGGCCGCCACGAACTTGCTCGCCGGCTTGAGCATCGAACTCGAACAGTCGATGACGATGGCCTCGACCCGTTCCACCTGCGGGGAGGTGGCTGCGATGTCCCTGCCGGCGGCGACGGTGACGATCGCGTCCACGGTCCGGGCTCCCTCGGCCAGATAGGGGTTGTGGTCGATGTCGACAGCGATGCCGGAAACGACTTGCCTTCCAGGCGAATTCATGAGTCTCCTTCGATCGGGACGACGGCGACGGTGATGTTGTCCTGGCCGCCCGCGCGCAGTGCGAACTCGACGAGCGCGTGGGCCGAGGCGGTTGCGTCGCGGCCGGCACAGACGCGAGCCATCGCGTTCGCATCGGGGAGGTAGTTCCACAGCCCGTCCGTGCAGATCACCAGCAGACCCGGACCTGCCGCGGTGACGGTGTGCACGCTCGAGGGCGTCCAGGGCGTTGACCCGGCGTCGGCGCCGAGCCAACGGGTGAGTGTGTGCGCTCCGGCGCGGACCGCATGAGAGTCGGCCGGGAGCCCGGCGTCGACGAGTTCCTGTGCCACAGAGTCGTCAACGGTCAGTCGTTGCGCGACTCCGGGTGGTTCGGGCAGCCAGTACACCCTGCTGTCGCCGACACTGCCGACGCTGATCGCGACGTTTCCCGCCGCGGAGGGCAGGACCGCCGCCGCGACGTAGGTGCACGACGGAGCGACCGCCGGCCGCGCAGAGCCTATCCAGGCCCCCGCGGCGGCGTGGGCGGCGGCGGCCAGGCCCGCCAGCATGGCCGAGCGCGCGGTCCGCGACGCGGCAAGGGCGCAGAGCATCGCGTCCACCCCTGCCGTCGAAGCCGCGACCGCCGCCCGGTGGGATTCATCGGAACTGGAGACGCCGTCACAGACGGCGACTGCAAGCGGATTCGGTGTGGGTCGGCCGCGGTCGACGACGCCCGCCGCCGCGGCATCCTCGTTGCGGGTGTGTACTACTCCGCGGTCGGTGACCAGTACGACTCCGCAGAGATCGGCCTGGTCGCGGTCGGGTTCGGCGTGCCGATGGCCGCACTCGGTGCAATATCCGTCGACGTGCGTCGCGTTTCCGCAGTCTGAGCACGGTTGCCCGCCGCCGGGCCGGTCCGGGCCGGACCGCGGCACCGCGACTCGGCGGATCCCCGTCAGCGGAGCGCCGCAGGTCTCGCAGAACCGGTCACCGCCGCTGCCGGTTGCGGAGCAGCGTGGGCACACCACCTGCGGGGCCGTCATGTCCGAGTCCTCGGCCGGACCGCATTAGCCTTCTCCACCAGAGCGATCCGTTCCCACAAGTCGGTCGTCTCGCGCGCCAGCGCGCGATAACAGGCCTCCAGTCCTCGTCTAACCCCGGTCTCGTCGAAATCCACGTCGAGCAGCCGGGGCCTCGTCGCGGAGTTGCCCGCCTGCAGCCAGGACAGGGCGGCCTCGAACACCCGCTGCCGGACTGCCGCCCGCTTGGCCTCCGATTCCAGGGTCAGTGTCGAGGCGCGACTGCCCGCATCGGCCAGCGTCTGCTCCGCCACTGTCTCGGGTTCGCGGCCGTCCAGCAGGATCTCGATCGACGTCACCCCAGCGGGTGCACTATGCGCCGATGCCGCCGAAACGCGGTCCAGTGCCGAAATCGCGCCGTCGCGGTCTCCGCCTGCTGCGCGCTGCCTCGCCAGCCCGAATGCCGCGCTTACATAGCTGTCGTCTGTCCGCCACACGGCTTCGTAATAGCGTGTCGCATCCGGCACTTCTCCGCGCAGTTCGGCAGTGGCCGCCAGAGCCAGTTTCGGGGCGAGCTCACCGGGCAGTTCCGCCAGCACTTCGGTGAAATCAGTTGCGGCGTCGTCATAACGACCGTCCAAGAGGGCGCACTGGCCGCGGTACCACGGCAACCGCCAGTCCCCGGGCAACGCCGAACGCAGCTGCGCCAGCCTCTGCAGGGCGTCTGCGGTTTGGCCCATCTCCAGCGCCGCGCGCACCAGGCGCAGCGGAATCTCCACGGAGGAACCGCTGTCCGGGCGCGGGCGCGCGGCGGCAAGGGCCAGGGCCTGCTCAAGCTCGGCGGGCGGCGTACCGCTGGTGGTGGCCAGTACCGCCGATCCCGGGTCGGCCGGGTCGACGATCGGGACGGGCAAAGCGGCAATCACCTGCGCCGGGTCGATCCGCATGCCCCGGCTCGCGCCGTAGATGCCGCGCTGGTGGCTGAAGTAATTCGAAACCTTCGCCGGCACCGTGGAATCGCCGGCGGCCGCGATCTCGTGCAGCACACCGGTCAACTGGTCGGCCAGCTGTTCCATCGACGAGAACCGCCGGTCCGGATCGGGGTCGGTGGCCCGGACGATGGCGCGGTACAACGACTCATGCTCGGCGAACACCGGCACGTCCCCGGGGCCCGGCAGCTGCTCGACGAACCGCCCGTTCTGCTGAGGCAGGTCGGCCACCAGAACCGCCAGCGTCCGGCCAACGGTGTAGACGTCGCTGGCGACGGTGGGCCCAGTGCGAGTGATCTCGGGAGCCTGGTAGCCATGGGTACCGTAGATGTCGCTGTGCACATCATCCATCGCGATGACGGCACCGAGATCGATGAGCTTGAGCTGTTCGTCGGTCTGCATCACGTTTTCGGGTTTGAAGTCGCAGTAGGCGAATCCCTGGGCGTGCAGGTAGCCCAGTGCCGGAGCGATCTCGACGATGTAGGCGACCGCTTGGTCGGGTGGCAGCGGAGCGTTGCGGGCTTTGCGGATCTCTTTCAGCGATGTCCCGGCGATGTATTCCATCACGATGTAACCGCCCCGGACGCCGGTGGTGTCCGTGTGCTCGACGAAATTGTAGATCCGGACGATGTTGGGGTGTTCGACCGCCGACAGGGCGAGCGCTTCCGCTGCGGCGGCGGCGATCGCGGCGGCGTCCCCGGAGTGGACCAGGCCCTTGAGCACCACCCACCGGTTGTGCACATTGCGGTCGATGGCCAAGTAGATCCAGCCGAGGCCGCCGTGGGCGATGCAGCCGCGCACTTCGTACTGCCCGCCCACGACGTCGCCGGGAGAGAGCCTGGGGACGAAGGAGTATCGCGTGCCGCACTGGGTGCAGAAGCCCTCCGTGCGGCCGGGTGTTTCGCCGTTACCGCGCCCAACGGCCATGTTGCACCCGGGGTTGCTGCAGAACCGGTGTCGCTCCGGCACCTGGGGATTGGCCAGGACGGCGAGGGCTGGATCGCCTTTCGGCGCTCGCGGTATGACAACGACTCCGGCCCCCAGGTGGCCGCGAGCGCCTGCCGACTTCGGCGATGCGTTGCGGTTGGTGCGCCCCGATCGAACGGTCGAGCCTGTTGTCGCAGAAGCAGTATGCGCACCGGTCGGTTCGCCGGCCGCCGGTGCTGCGCCGCATGTGTCGCAGTAGCCGGCTACAACCGTTCCACCACAACCCGGTTCCCCGCACATCATCTCGTGTTGTCCTGCTTCTCGGCGATCAGTTGACGGTAGTCGGTGATCGCGCGGGTGGCAGTGCCCAAATCGCATGGTGTCCGTGACAGCAGCCCGGCGGCAATCCGGCTGGACGACAACAAGTCGGGATCCTCCCCCAGTCCGACCCGGGCGGCTTTCGCCTGGTAAGCCCTGAGCCGGCCCCTCAGTTCGGTACGTCGGTCCAGCAGGCCCTGAGCAAGTTCTTCGGCTTCGCGTGCGCGTCGTAGCGCGGCGTCGATTTGGCGCAGCAACGCGCGCAGGGCCGGCGGATCCGGCGTGGTGATCGACCGTAGTTCGGCGCGCAGCTCCGGTTCGTTGTCGCGGTGCACAGGAAACCGGCCTGTCAGCACGCTACGCTCGGCGTGCTCGCGAACCTGGTCGGCGCGCCGTGTCGCCTCGCCCAGTGCAGCCAGACGCGACTCCACGCTCGCCAGTGCCTCGGGCCAATTGGCGTGCAATGCGGCCAGCTCGGTGCGTTCGGCAGCGCACCGCTCGACGCTGCTCACGATCGAGGCGATTCGTTCGTCGACCTGGTGTGGGCGCAGCGACAGCGGATCGGTGGCAGTGACTTCCAACAAGTCGAGCATCATCTGTGGGGCGGCTACGCCTTCTGCGTCCAGGCGGGTGAGGATCTGGGCAAGTCCGTTCGCCACCATGGTGTCGATCTGGTCGACGGCATCGAGGAACTCGGCGACCGAGGGGTATGCGCTGTGCATTCGATCCACGGTGTCGGCGAGTCCTACGTTGGTGGGGCCGTCGATCGACCGCTGGGCCGACGGGATCCGCTCGGCTGGCACCGCCAGGCAACGTTCCCGCAGCCATGTGGTCAATTCGGTGCGATCGTGGTCGTTAAGTCGCACTTTGCGGTTCCGGACCGCTTGCGCTGATTCCAGGATGGACGTCACACGGCCCAGGTCGTCCCACAGCTGACCGATTGATTTCTCGACCGCATCCCATTGCCGCGCGGTCGCGCCGGTCGGTGGGTAGCGACGCACATGCTGGAGGCCGGGGTGGGTTTCGAGCGCCAGCATCGTCTCCGAGATGGCACCGACTTCCTTTGCGCGCGAAGCTAATTCACTGTCGATCTCAGCGGAGGTCAGTATCGCCACGATCAGTCCTCGTAGCGGGGCGGCGGCGGACCCGGCGACGGGCCGAGGTCACGCAGTGATCTGTCGTACAGGTGCTCCCACGTCCCGTCGGCGCGTATCCGCTCAAGGGCACCATTGACGAACCGAACCAGGTCTTCGTTCTCCTTCTTTACCCCGATGCCGTAGGGCTCGATTCCCAGGCTCGGACCGACCACTTCGACGTTGGGATCCTGTCGGGCCAGCCCGGCGAGCACCGTGTCGTCGGTGCTGATCGCATCCACCTGTCCCTGCTGCAGCATCAGCAGACAATCCGTCCACGTGGTCGCGCCGAACACCGCCGGCTTCGGGCTCAAAGCGGTCATCGCCGACAGCGACGTGGTGCCCGACACGGCGCACACCCGTTTGCCCGCGAGGGCGGCAGCGGAATCGATCCCGGAACCCCTTGCGGACAGGATCTTCTGGTTGGCGTAGTAGTACACGGCGGAGAATGCGACCTTCTGCTTTCGCTCGCAGGTGATCGAATAGGTGCGGACCACAAGATCTACCAGGCCGGATGCCAACGCGGACTCCCGCTGACTGGCGTCGACCACCCTCAAGTCAATGCGGTCGGGATCGCCGAAGATGCTGCGCGCGATCTCGCGGGCGATGTCGACGTCGAAACCCTCCAACCGGCCCGAAGCGGGATCTCGGTAGCCGAAAAGGTAGGTGTTCTGGTCGACGCCGACCACGAGACGTCCGCGCTCGGCGATTGCCGCCATCGTCGATCCCGGCGGCATTGCCCCGGGTGCGGGCCGACCGGCGGGGCGAAGGCTGGCCTCGCGGTCGTCACAGCTCGCGTTCGACACCGCGGGCGCCGCGGTGATCTCCTGCGCACCGGACGGCGTGACCGCAATGGGCGCGATGGAAACCGACGGGGGCGGAGGCGAGGACGGTCCGCACCCCGCGATGGCCGCGGTGAGTGCCAGCGACGCCATCCCGGCGCGGATTCTCACAGGAACTCCTTGAGCCGCGGCCACAGACCAGCGATTGCGGCGGTCCCCGCAATCGCCATGAGCATCAGCGTCCCGGTCGGGCTCCAGGCCAGGAAGTCGCCCGCGGCCGCCACCCGCTCCCGTACCGAGCCGCGGGTAAGTTCGATATCGTCGCGCAGGCTCGATTCGACGACGGCGAACTGCGCCGCCGATGCCAGCGGGTCCGGCCCGATCGCCTGCTCGACGGCGGCGCCGTAGTCGCCGCCAAGGTAGGCGGCCACCTGCTTGTCGTGGCTGGCGGTCCACTTCTCGACCGCCTCTCTTGCCGCAGAAGCGCGCGAGCCGAGGGCATTGACCAAACCGTCGATTCGACCGTCGAAAGACTTTTCGCGGGCCGTGATGTCCCCGCGGGCGATCAGCTGCAGGGTTTCATCGGTTCTGGCCTGTTGCGCGAGGATCCGGGCCTTCGCAAGCTGTTCGAACCGTGCGGTGCTTTCGGCCCTGCCCCTCTCGAGGTCGTTCGCCGCGAGTTGGCTGGCCGCGACAACCCAGGTGATGACCAGGAACACCGCAACCGCCGCGGTGAGGAGGCCGATGTTGAACTGACGGTTGGTTCGGGTGCGCATGATCATCGAGCAGATGCCGAGCAGTGCCAGCGCACCTGCGAGCATGACGAGACCGGCCGCCGGCGCGGCCGCGACACGCCGCTGATCCTGTTCGAGCGCGCTCATGTCGCGGACATACATCTTCTCGGCGCCGGGAAGCAACTGCGTCTGCATCAGCGATGACGCCTCCCGCAGATATGCCGACCCGATCGGGAATTTCTGCAGGTTGTTGGCCCGGGCCGCCTCGACCAACCCGGCGTACGTCGCCAGCTGAGCCGAAATCTCCGCTACCTGCGTTCGGGTGGCGGTATCGGTGGCGCCAGCGGTCGCGTCCGCGAGCGCCGATGCTGCTCTGGCCAGCGACTGCTGGTATTGCTCCCGAATCGGAGGCGTTTGGATCCCCCCGGACAGGAATGCCGATGCCGCCGCGGCATCGGACGCGGACAGCGCCGCATAAAGGTTCTGTGCCGCGTATGCAAAGGGTTCGCTTCGTTCGAGCACCCTGTCGTGTTCCGCGATCCGCTGGTTGAGTTGCGCCGCGCACACCACGCCGGCAGCCAGACAGGAGGCCGCAACGGACAGCGCGATCAGGACCACCACACCGGGTGTAGTACGGGCGAAACGCCGCAGCCACATGAGGGAGCCGCGCGCGTCCAGCATGCGAGCAGAGCCGACCAGGACGTTCACTTCCCCCTCCCTCGCTCCGATCCTAACTGCAATATTGCGTATATAGCCCGACTCGCCACGGCCGGTTCATGTGTTTCCGCTTGCCCATCGTCGCGCATTTCCTGATGCGCACCTCCTCGACGATCTGTCGATGTTCGTTCTGCATCAGATCGTTCAGCGGCGGGCGGTCAAGCTGGTGCTGACCGTCCGCGACGGTGAACCCATTCCCAGCGGCATACAAGAGCTTTGGAAGGCCGGCGGATTCGACCGCTCGACCTCGAGCCGCTGCCGGCCGCCGAGACCACTGCACTGCTCGCGGCCACCCTGGCGGGGCCAGTGGATCCGTATGCCGCCAACCCCTTCTGGAGGGCTGACCCGTGGCAATCTGCTGTATCTGCGCCATGTCATCGAGCAGGAGAGCGCAGGCGGGAGGCTGGAAATGCGTTGGGGCAGTTGGCACTGAGCGGTGAACCGATCATGACGCACGGTTTGACGGAGCTGATCGAAACCCGGATCGGGACATTGCCCGCAGCTGTCGGCACCGTTATCGACGCCCTTGCCATCGGGGAGCCGATCGCACTTGCCACGCTGCGGCGAATCGCTGATTCCGAGGCCGTGGAGGACGCCGACACACGCGGCTTGATCAGCCTTGAGAACTCAGGCAACGGGCCGGAAGTTCGTCTGGCCCACCCGCTCTACGGCGAAGTGCGCAGACATCGCGCGGCGCCCACCCGGCTGCGGCGGTTGCGTGGCCTGATCGCGACCGAGCTGGCCTCGGGCCCCAATCGCGACGATGTACGAGTCGTCGTGCGCCGAGCGACGCTGTGCCTCGACTCCGATCTTGAACCGGATGCCAAGCTGCTCGTCGCGGCAGCCCACGGCGCCGTCTGCCTGGCGGACCTGCCGCTGGCCGATCGGCTGGCGGCGGCCGCGGTGCGCGCGGGCGCCGGCCCCGAAGCCATGTTCGTCCGAGCGCACGCGTTGTCCTGGTTGGGCCGGGGCATCGAGGCCGAAGGAGTGCTTGCCGAGGTTCCCATCCCCCAACTCACCGCAGAGCAGCACGCCAGGTTCACGTTCCTGCGGGCGAGCAACGTGCTGTGGGCGCTGGCCGATCCCGCGCACGCGAAGGCGATCATCGACGGTGCGCCGCCGCACCGAGCCGGCAAGCCGGCCAGCGGCTGCCTGAATGCCGCCCGAACTGTGTACTGGTTTGCGATGGACCGGCCAGATGTGGCAGCCGAGACGTCGACGAGTCTGGTGCTCGACGACCTGCCCCCGGTGGTGGGAGCCGAAACCTCGTGGGTGCTCGTCGCCATCTGTGCAGAGAAGGGACACGCCGCCGAGGCGGTCGCCACCGCAGATGCAGGATACGCGATTTCGACCCGGTGTTCCGACGCCCCGCACATGAGGTTCAACATCGCCGACGCCCACGTGGGCGCGCTGCTGCTCGCGGGCTCTGTCAACGCCGCGCTTCAGATAGCCGAGCGCGAACGGCGGATTGCGGCCGAGCTGCCGGGGGCCGCTCATGTGCTCGGCGTGGCGATCGCGGGCCGGGCCGCGGTCGCAGCCGGCCGCCTCGATGCCGGGTGCCTGTTGTTGCAGCAGTCGATTAGATCTTTCGCCGCGTCGGGCCACGACATCGGCTGGGGGTATCGCTATCGTATTCCGCTCACGGCAGCCCTTGCCATGCGTGGATCGACCCAGCAGTCCGTCGAAACGCTTGCCGAGCTCGACGAGCTGCACCGTCCGTTTCGGTCACTGGGCTATGAGCTGAGCCTGGCCAGGGCGTGGGTGGCAGGCAGCCAGGGCGCGATCAGCGAGGCGATCGGCATCCTACGGTCGGCGGCCGAAACGGCTGCGGCCAACGGCAGTTTCGCAGCCGAGGTGATGTGCCTGCAGGCCGCCGTTCAGTTCGGTGACCGGACCTGCGCGCCAAGGCTGAGTGAACTGCGAACGTTGGTCGAAGGGCCCCGGGTAGGCCTTGCAGCGCGCTTCGCCACAGCTTTGGCCAACGACGATGCTGCCGAATTATCCTCGGTATCAGTGGGTTTCGAGAATGTCGGTGACCTCGTCGCTGCGATCGATGCCGCCGCACACGCGACGATGGCCTATCGCCGCAAGGATTTGCGGGGATCGGCGCTCGGCTCTGCCGCGCGGGCGGAGGCGATGGCGCAGCGCTGCCGCGCCGAAACCCCGATACTTCGCCAGGCATGTGAACCATTGCCGCTGACCGACAGGGAACGCGAGATCGTGCTGCTGATCGGACACGGCATGTCCAACCGCGACATCGCAGAGCGACTCTCCCTGTCGATCCGGACCGTGGAAGGCCATATCTACAAGGCGATGAACAAGACAGGCACGGCCACCCGGGAGGAGCTCGCGGCCTTGCTCTGCCATCCCGCTCCGCCGGAGGACCCGTAGTGGATCGCTTTATCCATCGAGAACTTCATATACGGCAGGTCGGCCCTTGTGCCCGGGCGAGGCGTGCATCCAATGTCAACAGTGTGCCCCGTCGCGACGGCTCAGGCGGTGCCGGCCGATCAAACCGGCTTGGTGGAATCGAGCACGGATCAAGTGAAGAATCCCGGTCGTCGCATCAGTCCGCCCAATCGGTGGGCATGGTGATGGGCACCGCCGTAGGCGAATTCGAGGTACTTTGCCATGGAGTAATACCGGTGGATTTCGCCGGTGAGGTCGACACCGACTCCTCCGTGGATGTGAATCGCGCTGTGGGCCAACCGATGACCGGCTTCGGATGCCCAGAACTTCGCGGTTGACAGCGCAGCCGCCGCCGGCAGGTCCGCATCGAGCAGCCACGCAGCCTTCCACAGCGTCAACTCCTGCCCGAGGACGTCGATGTAGCCGTCGGCGAGGCGATGACCGACCGCCTGGAAGCTGCCGATCGGGCGGCCGAATTGGCTGCGGGACTTGGCGTATGCGGCGGTCTTGGCGAGGGCCTCGCTGGTGACGCCGAACTGCTGCGCGCATACCGCCAGCACGCTCAGATCGGCAAGGAATGTCGCCGCGGCACCGTCAGTCCGGCCCACCAGTCGGTCGGCGGAAACCTCGGTGGCCGACAACCTCAACTCGGCCAGCCGGTAGCCCCCGGCTAACCGCTGTTCGACGACGGTCACCCCGTCGTCGGCTGGCGT
This sequence comes from uncultured Actinomycetota bacterium, assembly GCA_963846905.1. Taxonomy (GTDB): domain Bacteria; phylum Actinomycetota; class Actinomycetes; order Mycobacteriales; family Mycobacteriaceae; genus Mycobacterium. The sequence continues at coordinate 16,179 of CAWJYB010000003.1, read as the reverse complement.
AACGACGAATACCGCTGTGCCGGAGTCTGTTTGGGCCGTGGTAAGGAACCAGCGCGCCCAGGTCCCGGCAGGAACGAGCGTCTTGACGCCCGTCAGCCGGTAGCCGTTTGCACACCGGGTCGCCGTCGTCAGCGGCCGCCCGGGTATCAGGCCCTGGGTTTCGGCGATCGCCGCGGTGAGGATGCCGCGAGACGGATCACCCGCGACCTGTCGGCATTGCTGCGCCGTGCCGTGCCGCGCGAGAACTGTACCGGCAGCCAGATGGGACGCGACCGGAATCGGTACGGTGTGGCGGCCCGCCTCGATGAGCAGTGCGCAAGCGTCGACCAGCCCGAGGCCCGCACCGCCGCAGGTCTCGGGCAAGGTCAGCGAGAGCAGCCCGGTGCGTGCGCATTCCTGCCAGAGTCCGTCGTCGAAGTCATGGTCCTCGGCCGCCAGCTCTCGCCGGCGTTCGGCGGTCGAAAAGGAACTGAAGACTTCGTCGGCGAGCTTGCGGATCTCGCGGTGCTCGGTTGAGGGCGTGAAATCCATTGGCTCGTATACTCCGGGACTCAGCGGCGCACGGCTGGCAGGCCGAGTCCGAGATAGCCGATGATGTCACGCTGGATCTCGTTGGTGCCGCCACCGAACGTGAAGATCAGATTGCTCCGGTGGTAGCGCTCCAGGTTGCCGGCGCCCACCGCGCCGGGCGACTCCGGGGCCAGCATCGCCAACGGGCCGACGACTTCCATGAGCATCCGGTAGACCGCCAGAGCGTTCTCGGAGGCGAAGACTTTCGTCGCCGAAGCGGCGGCCGGTGTCAAGGCGGTGGCGTCCGAGGCCAATTTCCAGTTCAACAGTGTCAACAGCTCGGTGCTTGCATGCGCCCTGCCCAGCAATTCGACGACACCTGGCCGATCGATGACCGCCACACCATCGAATCCGCGAGTCGCGGTGGCCCATTCGGTCACCTCGCGGATGTGCTTGACCAGCATCGCGGAACTGAACAGCGCGACACGCTCATGGTTGAGCTGATTGGTGATGAGCGGCCAACCCCCGTTGAGTTCGCCGATCAGCGCATCGCCGGGCAGGCGGATGTCGTCGTAATAGGTCGCTGCCGTACTGACCCCGGCGACAGTGCGCACCGTGGTGTAGGAGAAGCCGGGCACGTTGGTCGGAACGGCGAACACCGACAGTCCGCGGTGCCGCGGCAGCGATGTGTCGGTGCGGGCCGCCAGCCATACGTAGTCGGCGTACTTGGCCTGCGACGTCCACATCTTGTGGCCGTTGAAGATCCAACCCCCGGCGCCATCCGGCACGGCTCTGGTGGTCAGTGCCGCGAGGTCGGTGCCCGCGTCGACCTCGGAATAGCCCACCGAGAAATGCAAGGTTCCCGCGGCGATCCTCGGCAGGAAGAATTCCTTTTGGGCCGCTGTGCCGTGTTCCATGATGGTGGGGCCGATCGTGTTGATGGTCAGGTACGGGATCGCCACCCCGGCCACCGCGGCGGCGTCGCCGAAGATCAGCTGATCGACCATCGAACGCCCTTGACCGCCGTATTCTTTCGGCCAGCCCATGCTCAGCCAGCCGTCCGAGCCGAGCCGGCGGATGATGTCGAGGTATGCCTGCCCGTCGCGGTACTGACCATCGACGAATGTCAACGCCTCGCGATGTTGCGGGGTAAGCAACGTGTCGAAGTACGCGGCGAGTTCGCGGCGCAGGGTCTGCTGTCGCGGCGTCAGTTCGAGGCGCATCGGGTTCTTCCTGATCGCACGGTCAAATCGGCTGGGCGGAAAGTCACCCCGCCTTCGTCCTCATGGATACCACCCCGCCGACAACGTCGTCGATCCTGCACGGTTTGTCGTGCCACCACGAGAGGTCCGGGACCGGGACCGGCACGTTCGCACACTGTGCCCCATGGCGTTGGCGACCACTTAGGTTAAGCTAACTGCGCGAATTTTTCGTATGCCTCCGTCATCGAGACGGTTCAGCTGAGTCCACGCCTGCGCCGTATCACGCTGCACATCGACGATCCTGATGCCCTCCGCGTGCAGGCGGAGGGCAACGCCGCCGCGCGCTACCGGATCGCCAGTCTCCGATCGCTGGCCCGGAGCTTTCGCCGGGATGGCCGTCGCGATGGCCGCGGTGTACTTCGCCCTCCGCGATGCCCTCCCGCAGTGATTGCCTGCTGACCGTAGGATCGCGAAATACCGACCGATCGTCGCTGCTATCGGCCCAATCGAGTGCCGTCCGCCGTCTTCGGCCGGAGTTGGCTAGGCGGCCAGCTCGAGAAACAGAACGGGTACGGGCTTGATTACGTCGGAGCTGACGACAATGGCCGGGCTGGCCGTGCGCAGCACGCGCGGACGAAGTTCGATGAGCGAACCCGACCGGACGACCCCCATCGGCCCGGCGCCGGCAAAGTGTGCGATGCCGGATGCCCGCAACACGAAGCCTGCTTTCGCCTGGCGGTAGCCGATGCGCACCCCTGCCATGGTGACGATCAGTAGTCCGCCGATGCCGGGGAGTGCGGCAGCAGTCAAAGCCCACAACGAAACGGGAACCAGGATCTCAACAACGGGGCGATTGAGCAATGTCTCAAGCGGGTTCTCGGCCAGGTGTGCAACCGGAGCGATGACCGCCGAAACGGGCGAAGCGGACGGCGGTTGGCTTGTCGGGACGACGGCGATTGCGCCGATAATTCCGGACCTGCCACTTGGTCCGCTTATGGGCCCGGCGTCAAGAGTCGGAAGAACACGTGCCGCCCAAACAGTCGGCGAGTACAAGGGGATCCGGTTGTTGGCGGCTGCGCGCACCTCACTACGTGTCCCACGTTCTGCCAGCTGGATCGGTGACGCGTACTTGTCTCTGAGGGCGATGACAGCTGCGAGTTCCGCCCGGAGTTCGTTGAGGGGCTCCACGGAGCGGCCGACCGAGCGGAGCAGGACATCGACCGCCGAGAAGACATCGTGAACCGGCGTATCAGAACTGCGAAGGGATGTGATCAGCGCTGGAGCTGATACAGCTGCCTCTCCCAAAGTTCTGGCCAGCTCCGCGGTTGACGAGATCACGGTCGAGGTGGGTGCGAGCAGGACCTCGATGGTCGGCAGCCATTCCGATTCCGGCACCGACAGAGTCTTGACCGGGGCTTGCGCGAGTGAGATCGCGCCGACTGTGGTGGTAGAGGCGGGAGTGGTTGTGGTGGTTGTTGCCGGGCTGGTTGTGGTGGTTGTTGCCGGGCTGGTTGTGGTGGTTGTTGCCGGGCTGGTTGTGGTGGTTGTTGCCGGGCTGGTTGCGGTGGTTGTCGCCGGGCGTTCGGTGTTGTGGATGGTTGAGGAGCGTTGCCGGGACTGGTTCGGTGGTTGACTGACCGTTGGAGACTGGTAGTGCGGCGGGAGCGGTTGCGGCGGGAGCGGTCGCGGCAGGACCGAAGGCGTCGCGGCAGGCACCGAAGTTTCGTTCGCGGCAGGCACCGGACGATCGCTCAGCGACGCCGTCACCGTTGGTGTCGCGGCAGGCGCCGAAGGCGTCGCGGCAGGCGCCGAAAGCGTCGCGGCAGGCACGGGTGTCGTCTTGACGGCATCCGCTACCGCCGTGGGGGGATTCGGCGTCGTCAGCTCGAAGATCGCGGATGGCAGCTGGCCTGGGCCCCGGATCAGGTTCCGACTCCCGATCCTGTCGCGAATGGACTTTCGCAGTGACTTTCGCCGTGTCGGCGATTGCCTTGCTCGGGCGCTTTACCGCCCCGGCGCTGGATTGCGAACCGGCGGAACTGTGGTTCCTCGAGCCCTCGCTGCCGGTGTCAGCCGAAGCGATCGCTCCGCCCGCTCCTCCTACGAAGAGAACGGTTGAAACCCCACAGACACCCGCGGCGAGGCGTAGGCGCGTCGTCATCATGATCTTCCTCGCGTGGTCAACGGTCCAGTTGAAAGCGCAGTCGGCCCAAATCACGCACAGCAAAGCTGTTAGCAATCCTGACCATACGACGGTGAGCCCAAACTTTAACACAAATAGCAAATAACGGACAAACCTATGCCGAAGTCGACCCCTTCACATTTCTTCGGTCTCCGATCACGCTTGATCGGCTGGTTCTAATGTACGTCCGACTTCTCGCTCAGGTACTGGGTGCGGCAGGCACGGCGGGCCAGCTTGCCACTGGTGGTGCGGGGGATGGACCCCGCTGGCAGCAGTTGTATGTCGATAGATGCCAAGCCATGCCGGCGCCACAGCGCTGCCGCTATCGCCTCGATCACTGTGCCCGGGTTGGCCTGTGCGGTGCCCGGCGCACGTTCGGCGACGATCACGAGCCGCTCCCGGGTGTCGCCGCTGGCAACTCCGGGCATATCGGCCCCAGCTACTGAGAAGGCTGCGACGTACCCGCGTCGGACAACGGCCGACGCCTGTGCGACGGTTGCCTCGATGTCTTGCGGGTAATGGTTTCGTCCGTCGATGGTCAGCAGGTCGGCAATTCGCCCGGTAATGAAAAGTTCATCGTCGAGATACACCCCCAGGTCGCCGGTACGCAGCCAGGGACCGTCGATGGATGAGCCATGGGCATGGCTGCCGACGCGTTGCACGGTGCGCAGCCGGGCATTGAATGCAAACTGAGTATCGATGGGCCTCGCCCAGTAACCCCGGGCGACGTTGTCGCCCTGCAACCACGTTTCGCCCACATCTCCGTCGGGCAGTTCGTCGCCGGTATCCGGGTCGACGATGACGCACCATTGGCTGCGTGCGACGCGGCCGCATGAAACATGAGCAACTGCGCCGGGTGCATCCTCCGCGACGGGCAGCGCCCGGCCGCTTGCGAGCTGCTCGCGGGCGAAGTAGACGGCCACCGCCTCAGCCTCGGGTGTCGCTGTCGACACCAACAGTGTCGCCTCCGCAATTCCGTATGACGGCTTTATCGCGCTCGGCCGTAACCCGTATGGCCTGAACGCCTTGTTGAACGTCGTGATGGCGTCGATACTGACCGGTTCGGAGCCGATTATCATCACGACATTGCCCAGGTCGATATCCTCCCCTGCGTCGGGTAGACCGCGCTGCGCCGTCCATTCGTAGGCGAAATTCGGCGCGGCAGTCACGACACGTGCTTCCGCCGCCTCCGCGGCCAATGCGCGAATCCAGCGTCGCGGTCGTCGGATGAATGCAGTCGGCGACATCAACGTTGAGTGTCCGCCGTACACCGCGGGAAACCCGATCATTGACAAACCCATGTCGTGGTACAGCGGTAGCCAGCTCACACCGTGGGTGTTTCGGTCCAACAGGTCGATCGACAGGATCATCTGCAGCAGGTTTGTTCCCACCGCGCGGTGGGTGACTTCGACCCCGATCGGCGGTCGTGTCGCGCCGGAGGTGAACTGCAAATGGGAAATGTCGTCCACATCGATTGTGACCGGGACGAAGAACGCCGCGGTCGAATCCGGTATATCGTCGACCAGGACAACCTCCGGCACCGTGTTCGGTAGCTTGTTCAGGAACGCCTGCACGCCTTCGGCCGCGGCCGTGGTCGTGAGGACGACGGTCGGCTGTGCATCGTCCAGTGCCGTCGCGAGGCGCTTGGCGTGGCCCGGCAGTTCGGGTGCGAACAGCGGCACCGCGATCATTCCCGCCTTGATCGGCGCGAAAAAAGCGGCGACGAACTCAAGCCCTTGCGGCGCCATGATGGCTACCCGGTCGCCGCGCGAGGCGATGCCCTGAAGGTGAGCGGCGATGGCGCGCAATCGCAAACCAAGCCGGGCCCAGGTCAGTTCAGCCGCCTTCCCCTCATTGGGCCCGGTGTAGTCCAAAAAACGGTATGCCACCGAATCACCGACATTGTCGATGTTGCGGTCTATCAGCGAAATCAAGTTCACCCCCGGGGGCAAGACGATTCCTCCACCGGGATCCAGACAATCTTCGATCCGTAGCAGGCCGCTGCGGTGTGCGGTGCCCGACCGGACATCCATGGTCTGTGAGTCTAGGCCGTCGGACCGGCGGGGCAGCGTTCTCGGCGACGGTCAGGGTAGCCAGTCTCGGCGGGTCCCCGGTTCACCGACCTTTACCAGCATCTTGCCGATGTTGGCGCCGGTGAACAGGCCGTTGAGGGCATGCACGCACGACTCGATGCCCTCCATGACGTGTTCGCGGTGCGCCAGCAGCCCTTGTTCCTCCCAGCTCCGGAGTGCGGCGAACGCTTCGTCGAACCGGCCCCACTCGTCGAGCGCGTTGAAGCCTTGCATCAGCGCCGTCTTGGCGAGCAGGTTGACATAGTTGGCGGGTCCGGGATGCTCCCCGGTGAGGTAACTGGAAATGACGCCGCACAGGACCACCCGCGCCCGGCGTGCGAGTCGCCCCAGCACCGCATCCAGGATCGGTCCGCCCACATTGTCGAAGTAGACGTCGACGCCACGCGGACAATGCCGTACGAGTGCCGCCGCCAAGTCGTCCTCCCGGTAGTCGATGCACGCGTCGAAACCGAATTCCTCCACGACCACACGGCACTTTTCCGGGCCATGAAATGTGGTTTTCGACCCACCACACTCCGGCACCGCTGGCGGTTACCTTTGGCAAACTTTCGTCGCGCTCGTTTGCAGTTCATTACGATCGAAAGGAGCAGACTCAAACCATAACTGAAAGCTCGGGGCCGCTACGCCGCGATCGCCAGACCTGCCCTTCGGCCGTAGCAGCCATCGGATAGCACGCAAAGAATAAAAAATCCGGCCATTGACCGTGCAGAATGATTCTAAGCCATTAAGATTCATATACTTAGCTTTTTGGCCATCCCGCAAAACACCCCCAAAATGTTCCTAAAATGTTCCTAAAAGGGGCCTGATTTAGCACAAAATAAACCCAAAAAGTGACATATATGACCCGCGCCGGACCACATGGGAAGACCCGCTAGGTCTTCAAAGTCGACATTGGGGGAAACTTGTACCGCGCCTTGGCGATGGGCGTGCCCACTACCTCGATCCGGTTCAGGTCCCGCGTCCCCACGCCCAGGCTCTCGGCCAGCCGCAGGGTCGAGTCGCACTTCTCGAACGGCGGCGCGCCGCGGTCCGCCATCGGATCGAAGCCCATCACGGCGGTCGCCACCGCGTCGGTACACACGCAGTTCATGCCCGCAATCAGCAGCCCCGGGTGAACGGCCTGGTTTACCCAATCCTTGCTGTTGTGGCGGGTGTAAGGCAGCTCCCCGGCAGTCATCGTGTAGATGCCATCGATCACCGCGAGATGAATGGGCCGCGATGCCACAAGATCGGCCGTGACGCGGGGCACGCGGAACCCGGGGTCCTTCGATTCGGCCACCGGCTGGGGAGCGCTTTTGGGTGGAACCCGGGAGCCGGAATGCATCGGTCCGCGGAAGCCGGCCGGGGCAATGGCGGGCTCGTCCTGCGGCGCGTTGTCGCTATAGATCGTGCACGGGGTGATGCCGAAGCAGTTCTTCATCGACAGCGTCACGCCCGCCGTGCGGTGTTCCTTCAGCTTGGCAAGCGAGACGAAGACGTCCGTGTCCCGGTAGGACTGGTTCATGTCGTAACCGGCGTACATCAGGCCGCCGCCCGGAACCATGAAACGCGCGTAGGTTTTTCCGCTGCCCAGGAAATTGGTGTTTTCGAACTCCACCCGCGTGGCCGCAGAGGCAAAATCCTTCGGCTGCCAACTGGCCGCGATCATGAATTCCTCCAGCGGCCTGGTGCCGAATGGGGCGCTTTCCAGCAGGCGGATCCGTGCCGCTCCAGCCTGCCCGAGCAGAGAAACCAGCGAGCCGATGACCTGGGGATGGACCCAATGAGTCATCTGGTTGGCCGCGACGCCGAGCTTGGTGTCGGGAGTCCCTGTCAGGTTGAGCTTGATAGCAACGGTCTTACCCCGCACCAGCGGCTGCAGCCCGCCGAGCTGGTCGAACATGGTGGCAAGAACGTCGCGCACCTGGCGGTCGTATTCCAGGCACTGTCCGATGGCAACCCGGCTGGCGGGCGCCTGCGCGGCGGAAAGAAGTGCGGGGCCAGCCACATACGCGCCGGCAGCCAAACCGGCACTGGCCAGAAAATCTCTGCGGGAGTAATTGGGCTTCATGGAGGCGACCTCCTCAACGAGTTCCAGCAATAGTATGAGCCGGAACAGGCTCATGTGGCAGCAAAACTCGGCATGCCCGCACCAGAAACATGAGGGTCCCACACGCTGGCTTTGCTAGGGTGGCGTTTCTTGGGAATCGGAAATTACCCCGCCCCTTGCGGAGTCAGGACCGGGCGCCTGTTCACCGGCTATATTCACCTGTGAGGATTGACACTCATTTTGAAACGCGGACTCCAGGTTCGGACCTTGCTGATTCTTTGGCTCTTTCTATTAAGCGCGGTGGGCTTCATGGACCGAACCAACATTTCCATTGCGGGACCTGCGATAAGAAGTGAGCTCAAGCTGGATGATGTTCACCTCGGCTGGGTATTCAGCGCGTTTTTGGTGGGCTATGCGGCCTTCCAGGTGGTCGGCGGCTGGCTGGCTTACCGATTTGGGCCGCGGCTGGTCTTGGCGGCGGGCGTGCTGTGGTGGGGCTTGTTCACCGCGCTCACGACCATCGCGAATCCCCGCGTCGCGCACGCTCTTACGATCCTCATTCTCATACGTTTTTCGCTGGGGGCGGGCGAAGCGGTCACCTACCCTGCCTCGAACCAGTTCGTCGCACAATGGATTCCGGTATCGGAGCGAGGACGCGCGAACGGCTGGATCTTTGCCGGAGTAGGCGCGGGCGCGGGGCTCAGCATACCGGTGCTGACCTGGATCAACAGCCATTATGGATGGCGGGCTTCGTTCTGGTTCAGCGCCGCGGCCGGGGTGCTTGTTGGCCTGGCCTGGTACGTGATGGCCCGCGATTTGCCCGAACAACACCCGCGCGTCTCGCCGGAGGAATTGAAGTATATTCAGTCAACGCGTTCGACTGCGGACGGTCGGCGAATGGATGCGCATGTGTCCTGGGGAGCGGCCATTTTCAATCGCAACCTGGTTGCGCTCACGTTGAGTTACTTCACCTTCGGCTATGTGGCCTGGATTTTCTTCAGTTGGTTCTTTATCTACATGGCCACCGTGCGCGGGCTCAACCTGAAGGCGAGCGCGCTGGTTTCCATGATTCCATTCATCGCCATGACGATCTGCTGTCTGGGAGGCGGATTCATCAGCGACCGCCTCTCGAAGAGGATCGGGCTGCGCTGGGGCCGGGGCGGAATCGCCGCGGTCTCCTTTGCCCTGACCGCCGTATTTCTCGTCATTGGGGCCGAGGTGCGCGGGCCCTATGCGGCGAGCATCATTCTCGCCGGCGGCGCAGGCGCGCTGTATCTTTCCCAGAGTTCCTTCTGGGCAGTGAGCGCCGACATTGCCGGCGTGCGCTCCGGCGTGGTCTCCGGCGTGATGAACATGGGATGCCAGATCGGCGGGGCGGTCACCGCATCGCTGACTCCGTATATTGCCAGCCGCATGGGCTGGATCGCGGCGTTTGTGTTTGCGGCGGTGCTGGCCGCATTCGGTGGTGCCATGTGGCTGCTGGTCGATCCCGGGCGTGGGAAGAGTTCTAAGCTCGACGAAGCGATCGCCGACCCGGCACAGCGAGTGCCTTGACAGGATCTCCACCACGCTCAACTCACCACCAGTGTCATCCCGACCGGAGTCCGCTGCCCGGATCCCCAACGACAGGTCTTCGTCGTTGCGGGCGAAGTAGCGGACGAAGCGGAGTGATCTGCCCTGAAAATTCGCGAAATATCTAATGACTTCAACTCACCACAAAAGTGTCATCCCGACCGGAGTCCGCCTTGGCGGACGAAGTGGAGGGATCTGCGGTTGCATTTTCATGGCTTCGGGTGAAACACCATTCCAAGTCCGACTGCGGTTGCTTCTCAACAACCCTCATTCACCGGGTGCGGTACCGCGCATCAGGAACTATCACAAATAATTTCCCGAATTTTGCCGACAATGGCCTCGGGAGGACTGAATTAAGGAATCATCCGGAAGGCATATTTTCGATCCGCGCACAAGTTACTTCTCGATGACATCGCACTGACAACGTGCAAGTGCCGCACTTGTAGATTCGCTCCATGACGCATCAGGATCGTCGCGAACGCCTGATGCCGAGGAGGGATACGTTGCGGCTGCCGAGCCTTCGCCAGTGGATTCCATATACGCACACCGTGCTTGTGTGGATCCTCGCCTGCTCGCGTGTCTTTTCCCAATCGGCGGACAAAGAGAATGGGGCGGGTTATATCCCCATCATCTCGGGAGGCGCGGGATACGTGCACAACGTGACTGGCGGCGGGCCGATATTGGAGCCGCAGGTGGACCCCGTTCTTCTGGTTCCATTCGGGCGACACGTGCTGCTGGAATCGCGCACCGACTTCACCGGCTTCTTTGCGCGCGAGAATTTCACCTCGGGCCCGTTTAAGGGCAAGGTGTTCACGGATGTGGAATACGCGCAGCTTGACTGGCTCGCGGACACCCACGCCATCGTGGTGGGCGGGCGGTACCTGCTCCCCTTCGGCCTGTACAACGAACGCCTGGGCCCCATATGGATTCGCAATCTGCAGGACTCACCGTTCACGGCAAGCATAGGCACGCGCACCAGCGGAGCGGGAAATGGGCTGATGGTGCGGGGAGTCGCGGCGCAAACCCCCGCGATGAGTCTGCAATACACGGCGTATTACTCCGTGTCCAGCGACGTCAACCAGTTGGGGTCGGCGCGCGCGGCGGGCGGCGACGCCAGCGTATTTTTCCCGGGGCACCGTTTTGAAGTGGGAGGATCGGGGCAGCGATTTCTCCAGGATCATCACATCAACAACGCCGCCGCGTACATTTCGTGGCAGCCGCTCGAAGCCTCGATGGATGTCAAGGGCGAGTTCGACTACAGCTTCTACGGCCGGGGATATTGGCTGGAGGGGTCGTACAAGTTGGATCATGCGTCTTCGCACTCATTCATCCAGAAGGCGCAATTCGTCGGCCGGTTCCAGCAAGTGTTCCCGCAAAATGGCGGAGGAAACGGCCTGCCGCGCGTCGAAAACAAGAGATTTGACACCGGTCTTAATTACTACCTGAAAGACAATCTGCGCCTGGTATCGAGTTACGGGCGCAATTTCAATAGCCAACAGAACCTGAATGTCTGGAACGCGGGGATCACATACCGCTTCACCATTCCGTTGTGGTTCGGGGAGGCCAGATGAATCGTCGCGTGATATATGCCTGCCTTCTTTTGCTGCCATTGGCGCTGGCGGCCGCTCCGGCGCGGCAGACGAGCGAGCCTGCACGGCAGAATCCGCCGAGTGGAGCATCTTCGAAGCCGGCCGATGCAGGCGCGCAAGTGTTTGCGGCCAACTGCTCGCGGTGCCACCAGGCACCCATGAGTCTTTCGCCTCGAACCACGGGAACCGTAATCATGCACATGCGCACGCGGGCACGCCTGTCGCGAGAAGACGAAAAGCTTCTTTTGAAATACATGGCTCCCTAACTGTTCTCCTCACTTGGTTGCCTTGGTTCTCCCTTTGCGGGATTCGGGAAATGGATGGAAAACGGATGTTCAAAGCAAAACAAATCCTGAGAATTGCAGCACTTTGCTTTTGCTGTGCCGGAATCGCAGTTGCTGACCAACCCGGTCGCACCATCGAGATTCACGTGCACCGATATGCATTCACACCGTCGGAAATCACCCTGAAGAAGGGAGAGACGGTGAAGCTGGAGTTGTTTTCGGATGACGTGCCGCACAGCCTGCTCATCAAAGACCTGGGAATCAACCAGGTAGTGACCAAGGGCAAACCTGCAGAGGTCACGATCACCCCGGAGAAGGCGGGCGATTTTCATGGACAATGCGGACGATTCTGTGGCTCGGGACACGGACAGATGAGCATCTCCGTACACGTGACGGGAGATTGAGCGATGCGCCGCAACCTCGCATGGATTCCGATTGCGGGTGCCATCTGCGCTGCGCTCACGGCGTGCCGCGTGTCGACGCCGGGACGCGCGGAGAGCGATCTTGCCCAATGGACGAAGAAGCACATCACGGTGAAGGGCACAAACGATCGCAATCCGCTGCCGAATTCGGCCGAGACATTGAAGGATGGGAAAGAAGCATTCGGGCATTATTGCTTCGTGTGCCATGGGCTCGATGGGCAAAACACGGGGGTTCCATTTGCGGAGAAATTATCGCCTCCCGTTCCTTCGCTGGCTTCCAAGGGAGTGCAGGCATACAGCGATGGCCAACTGAAATGGATTATCGAGAACGGAATTGCGCCGTCGGGAATGCCGGCCTCTCGCGGCATTCTTAACGACCAGGAGATGTGGTCCATCGTGGTGTATCTCCGGCATCTTCCCCCGGCCGGCAGTGTGGGAGAGCCGCGAGTCTATTCAGGCGAGGAGAATGACGATGATAAGAAGTGAGAGCGCGAGTCCCGGCCAACTGGCAGAACCCACCGGTTCTACATGGACCTCGGATTCGTTGGATCTCGAGCCGGGCATCGCGACAATATCTTCCCCGATCACCGAGCTGCCGCTCGAGAAATATCTGCACTCCCGCCAAAAGCTGAAGTACGAGGCCGTGTACTTTCCGCTTGGTTACCCCGTGAGGGTGGTGTGCAACTCGGCGCGCGTGCTGCTGGCCGCTGAGCAAAGCTGGGGTTGCTTTGATCCGGCGTTTCACGGAGAACCCTTGGAGATTCTGCTCGAAGTCAGAGATGCCCCGGGGTCGAACGGGGCACTGCCTCCCGCTCCCGTACACTCACTCACGGGTTCGCTTTTACTCGAAATCGCCGACGCGGATAATTTTTTCATTGCGGATTTGAAGAGGGGACGGGCGATGGGGAGGGTAACCCCAGCCGCTGCCGACAGTGTGCGCTATCTGCGTTACTTCTTCCTTGAAGCCGCAGCGCTGAGTATGATCTCAAGCCTGCGTGCAGTTGCGGTCCATGGCGCTTGCGTGCGCGCGGGCGGCAAGGGCGTGCTTCTTTGCGGGGATTCGGGCGAGGGTAAGTCGACACTGGCCTACGCGGGTGCGCGTGCGGGATGGACCTATGTGAGCGACGACGCCACCTACATTGTGATGGGCCGCGAAGATCGACTGGCAACCGGAAACTGCACGCAAATCCGATTTCGCCCCTCAGGAGTGGCGTTGTTTCCCGAACTCGCCGGTAGGCCGATCACGCCGCGAGCGGCGGGGAAGCCCTCCATCGAGGTGCGTACCTCGGAATGGCCGGAGATCGCAACATCAAACTCTACACGACTGAATCACGTATTGTTTCTGAATCGCAGATCCGCCGATGCGCAGGAGTTGGTGCCGCTGCGCCCCTCCTCGGTCCTGCCGTGGTTCAAGCAGCACCTGATCTCTCCCCGCGAAGCACGCCCCGCGCAGGAAGAGACGCTCGCGCGCCTTCTAAGCGCGGGAGTGTTCGAGCTTCGCTATCGCGACCTGGGATGGGCCATCGACCGCGTAAACCAACTCGCGAAGAAGGGAAACTGAGCAGGCATGCGCCCCTATCCGATCGGCAATGGAACTGTCTCACCGCGCATTCCGCGCGAGGTTGCGGCCCTGCTGGATGCGTTGCAACTCGAGGGCTCGAATACTGACGCGCTGCTCATCCTCGACGATTCAGAATGGCGAAGCCTGCTGGAGTTCTGCGACCTGGCTCACCTTGCACTGCCCCTTTCCCAAGTCAATACGGCGGGATTCCCGGACTGGGTCGTGGCCCGGCTGGAACAGAATGTTCGCGACAACGCGGCTCGATTCGTGCGCGTGAAAGCAGCATATGTTGAAGCCGCCACCGCCATGGGGCGAGCGGCTGCTTCGCTTGTTGTATTGAAAGGCTTCGCGCAGGTTCCGGATTACGTGAAGGAAGCGCGGCTCAGAAGCCAGTCGGACATAGATGTGTATGGTCCGCGCGAGTGTATCGAGAAGGCTCAAGCGGCGCTGATGAAGATCGGGTATCGGCCGGACGGGGCGGCCGACCAGAATAGCGATCATCTTCCCGGGTTCACCCGTCCAGGCGCATGGAAGTGGCGCGGCAACGCATACGATCCCGAGATGCCACCCAGCATTGAACTGCACTTCTGCCTATGGAATCCGCGCGCTTCGCTCATCCAGATTCCCGAAGTGGAGCGATTCTGGGAACGGCGTGTCAGCCGGCGCATCGACAACATGGAGTTTTACACCCTGCATCCAGTGGATCAACTGGCTTATCTTGCGCTGCACATTCTTCGCGGCGTGCTGACAGGCGACTGGGTGGTGCATCACGTGCTCGAACTCGCCACCTTCCTGCACAATCGCACCCGAGACGTGGAGTTCTGGAGCCTATGGCACGAGATGCACAGCGCGAACCTGCGCGGGTTGCAGGCGCTGGCTTTCGGGTTGGCCCGCAACTGGTTTTCTTGCGCGCTTGCAGAGGTTGTGCGAGTTGAGGTGGACCGCCTGCCGCCCGGGCAACAGCGATGGCTGAGGAAATTCGGCGGCGCACCCCTGGAAGTGATGTTTCGCCACAATAAGGACGGACGGCTTTTGCAGTTGTTGCTGACGCGCTCGCGGATGTCGCGGAAATCCGTGCTGCGGAAAGTGATGGTTCCGTCACGCGTTCCCGGCCCTGGTGCGCCTGCGATTCGCATTCGATATCGCCGAGCGCTGCCGGCCGCGAAGAGGAACTCGCCGCTTCTCTATGCCAGGTTCCTGGCCAGGAAAGCGCTTGCCAACGCCGTTGCTGATATCGCCTTTCTTCTTCATGGCGCGCACTTGTGGTTCTCCACTCGAGCCTTGACCGCGCAATTCTGGGCGTTTCTCGGCGTATGTTTTTTTTTTGACTTCGGGGTCTCCATTTACTTCTTCTTCTTCAATCTCTTCCTGAGCGCGCATGGATATTCCGAAGTGCAAATGGGTCTCCTAACCGGCACGATGGCGGCGGGAAACCTGGCCGGCGCGCTTCCCGCCGCGCGGCTCATCCAGCGAAAAGGTTTGCGAACTGCCCTGGTTGCATGCCTGATCGCAACCCCTGCTGTGCTGTGCGCTCGGTCAATCTCGCCATCATTTCACCTGCAGATCGGGTTGGCCTTCTTGACCGGCCTCTCACTATGTATGTGGGCGGTCTGCGTGTCGCCCATGATTGCCGCCCTCACAACCGAACGCGAACGGCCGCTCGCATTCAGCCTGGTTTTTTCGCTCGGCATCGGCGTAGGGGCGCTCGGTGCGCTGGCGGGAAGCAGAATGCCGGAGTTGTTTTCCCATGTGGTTGGCAATGCCTCCTTGCTCGCGCCCGACCAGTTGACTTTGCTTGCCGCCTGCTCCATCGCGGCGCTGGCGTTGATTCCGGCTTCGCGGCTTCGCAGTGTTGGCACAATGCAATCTCCGCGGCGGCGCGCGTCTTTTTTCACGCCGGCCATGCGACGGATTCTGCCCGCGGTTGGGATCTGGGGACTGGTCACCGGATCGTTCGCCCCATTCGGCAACGTATTCCTGGCGACGCATGTTCATCTGCCCTTGAAAAGCGTGGGCACGGTCTTTTCCATTTCCCAGCTCTGCCAGGTGGCCGCGGTCCTGTGCGCCCCGCTGGTATTTCGGCGCCTCGGAGTACCGAATGGCGTGTTTACGATGCAGATGGCGACGGCGTGCTGCTTCATGATGCTGGGGCTGACCGTGCATCCGATTGCTGCCGGCCTCACCTATGTCGCGCTGATGGGAATGCAGTACATGGGCGAGCCAGGGATCTACAGCATGATGATGAATATTGTGCCCGAGGAAGCAAGAGGAAGCGCCTCAGGCTCGATGGCATTGGTGCTGGGCGCCGCGCAGTTGATTGCAGCGGCTTGCGCCGGCTGGGCGTTTACCAATCTGGGGTATCCGCGCGCGCTGGGGATCATCGCCATCATTGCTCTCACCGCAGGATTGCTGTTCAAGACGGTTGCCTACGCGGAGTCGACGCCCCTGATTGCGTATGCGGATGACGGTCGAAGCCAGTGAAGATCAAAGAATGTCGAGCACCGGCAGATCAGTAACTCTGTTCCGGCTCCGGCTTGTAGTCCTCGCCAAACTTGTTCTTGTGATCAGCCAGGCTGCCGGTGACATGCACCTGAAGAGTGCCAAGATTGCGCTGCGATGCTCCCACGTGGACGCGCCGCGACAAATCCTGGAGCGCTTTGGGATCCGCTCCTTCCGCCCAGACATGTAAGTCGTAATCGCCGGGCGGCACATCATGCAGTTCCAGAGGGCCGCTT
>CAWJYB010000002.1:0-12433 GCA_963846905.1 uncultured Actinomycetota bacterium | reverse complement strand
CCCTTACATACACGGCCTGTGATCCGGCAGGGGTATCACGATCGCTTCGGAACACAGCGCCCACGAGATCCTTGGGCGGCCCGAAGCCCGCGCCGATCCGATGGCGGGCACTCAGCGCCTGGTCTCGTACTTGGTCAGGACCACGCCGTCGGGAAACGTCCGGGTCACCACCAGGGCCAGGTTCACCCAATTGTCCAGGGCCGCAAAGAACGGTGTGCCGCTGCCCACCAAGACCGGTGCGGTGGCCAGCACGTACTCGTCGATCAGTCCGGCCCGCATGGCCGCCGCGGCGAGTGTGGCGCCGCCGATGTCAATGGGGCCGCCATCCTCGGCCTTGAGCCGGGTGATCTCGGTGACCGCGTCGCCGGTGACCAGGCGGGTGTTCCAGTCGACCGTGCTGGTCGTCGAGGAGAACACCACCTTCGGCATGTCCCGCCAGCGGCGGGCGAACTCGGTCTCCGCCGGTGTGGCGCCAGGCTGCTGGTCGGCGGTCGGCCAGTAGGAGCTCATCGCCTCCCACAGTTTGCGCCCATACAGCGCCAGGCCCGTCGCCCCCACCCGATCGGACCACCACCGGAACAGCTCGTCGCTCGGCACGCTCCAGCCGAGGTCGTCGCCGGGCGCGGCGATATAGCCGTCCAGGCTCAGGTTCATGGCAAAGGTCAGTTTCCGCATGGCGTCAGCCTCCCGTGAGTATTACTCTCAAGTTTCGCAGTTTCTCGTGACTGCTTGACCGTTCGTGCTGGTGGGCTGTGACCGTTGTTGTCTGTGTTCCTGGTGAGGTTGTCGGCGTGTCGGCGTGAACCCTGGCCCGAGCATGTGAGAAGCATCGGCGATGGAAATGGAGTGCAATCCGACACCGATGCTTCGCTTGTTGACCCTACCGGCCTCCTGGCTGGCGTTGTTGGAGACGCTGCGGCCGGTGTTTGGCCGTTCGTCGACGTTCAGGTTGTTCATGCTGTTGGCCACCGGCCTGGTCGCGCGGAGCGCGCGGCGCACCGTGGTGGGGCATGCTCGCCCCCTTCATCGCATCAAGTTGGTGAGTTGCTTGGCAGCCACCAGGCAACTCACCAACTTGATGACAGTGCCATCCCACCACCGGAAGCTTCGTGGTCGCCTCCGGATGGGGACGACCCACCGCCGCCTGGTACCGCAACATTCTTCACAGACCGCAGGTCAGCGGTCCAGGTCGGAAGACACACGATCCCGGTGACGGCGGTACCGCTTACCGCGGAGGAAGGGGCCCCGAAATCTTCGCCCGGTACGCGTCCCGACACCTCACCGCGGCAACATACCTGCTCCCTCGGCTGATGGGATTCTCGGTCGACAGGTCGGAGGCCGACTTCCGGGCGGTTGGGCAACGAATGCTGTTCGTCCGGTTGGCCACCCGGGATTGCGGCGCGAGGGCACCACGATGTCGGGCACATTCGCGTGCCGGTCGACGGCGCGCCGCAGCTAATGGGTGGTGCCGTTGATCGTTACCAAGACCTCGTCCAAGTGCCACGTGTCGCCGGGGCCGGTCGTCTCGTAGGTAAGCACCACACCACGGGCAACCATCAGCTCCTCAACATCGCGCAGGCTCCGCGCGAAACGGTGACACAGCCACACCGCGTGCCCGATGACCTCGATCGGATACCGGAAACCCTTGTATTCCCCGCAATCGCCACAATGACCAATCCTCGCAGCCACCACACAAGGTCAACAACTTGACGATGCCATTCAGGGGGTGTTCCGCGAGGTGGCTGTGCGCCGGCCGGAACCGGTGGACGGGCCGGTCGGTGGAGCTTACGCCTTGTCGCGCATCTCTCGCCTGAGCTCGAGCACCTGTTTCTCAAGGTCGATCACAGCCTTGGAGCACATGGCTGTCAGTCCAATGAGTTTCACGGCTACCGCCCATATCCGGCTGTGGCCGGCAAAGGATTCGTCGAACTCGGCGAACCGGTCGAGGAGTTCCCTTCCGATAACGGATTCGGGATCGAGCTGTATCCGCTGCATTTTACTGAAAGCCGAGAAGTCGGCCGTTTCTTCGGGATGGGGCTCCATCTTTCGAGCGTAGGCCGCTCGCCGCGGGCGGTGGGGCCGAAAGAATCTTTCCCTGGCAGCGGTCGCGATCGAGCGTCTCGATGGCGACCCGGGTTTCAAAACCTTCTCGGATTTGGCGCAATGCTGCCGATGCAATGGCAGATACTGGCCGGGATCAGGCCATCGCCGAAATGTTGTCCAAGCTCGCTGGCTACGGCTGAGAGCGATTTTCGCTGGTGACGTTTGCTGACTGTTGGAGTACAGCCGCGTCATAGGTTTCCGGGGTGAATTCGCAGATCGGGTAGCCAGCATCGGGATCGTTGGCCTGGCGAGCGATCGACGTTTGGATCGGCGCCACGGCATCCGGGAACCGGTGATGGAACGCTTCGCCTGCCCTGGGCAGGCCCAACGGTTCCTGTTTGCGTTCGGCAGCATCCGAGAGCACTTTGGGCCCCGTCGTCATCTGATCAGCGCGCCTCAATGGCGAACCGAGACGACCAACCGCTTCGCGGTCTGCAACCAGATCATTACCGCCGCAGCGGCTTGAAAGCGGCAGTCAGCCAACACCGTTCGCCACCCAGTCACTCACATCGACTGCGCCACACGCATTCCCAAATAACTTGACGATGCCATCGCCGACGCGCTTGACCGCGACGGGATTCCCACCGCCCGGGGCAAGACCCGCTGGTATCCGGCCAAACGATCAAGGCCGTGGTTGACTAGCGACAACGCCGCCGCACTCGCGTAGCGCGTGGGATCTGGACCTGGAGGTGCCCAGGATATTTATGTGGGCGACGGGCGGCTGGCCGGAAATCAGCGAATCGTGTACAGCGGCACCAGCATCTCCGCCGGCGTGAGCGAGCCGTGGTGACCGACCAGGCGCGACTGCAGCGGCTCGCCGCCGGACCGGATCACCGCACGGTCGGTGTTCGCTACGACCACGACGTCGCCGATCCGCGGCGCTACCCGGGACGTGACCCGCGGCCCGAACCAGCCCCAACCGACCGCCTCGGCCCGGGTCGCCACCGTGAAGTCGGCCCCGAGCAGCTCGCGCCAGGCCGCGGTGACGTCGTCGGCGGCGCCAGGTTCGGCATAGACGTGTCGAGCGCGGGGCTCGCCGCCGAGCGCTCGCACGCCGGCCTGCAGTTCGGGATGCCTATCGAAGTCGACGGGCGAATCGACCTGCACCATGCCGTGGTCCGCGGTGACGATCACGGCCGCGCCGGCCGGCAGTCGCTCGGCGATCAGCCGGACCGTCAGATCGATCTGGGCGAGTTCGTGGGCCCACGCCTCCGAGTTCGGGCCGCGAACGTGGCCGGTGATATCCAGGTCGCCGTGGTAGGCGTACACGAGTGACCGGTCGCCGTCAGCGAGCGCAGACACCACACCGTCGACGAGATCGCCCGACGAGAAGCTCGGCCGGAACTCGCCGCCGCGCAGCGCCGCCCTGGTCAGCCCCGAGCCGGCCTGGTCCATCGGCGCCACCCGGGTCACCGTGATGCCGTCCACCGCCGCCCGCTCGAACGCGGTCGCCACGGGCTGGAACTGTTCGGGCACCACTTCCTTCAGCAGGTCGACCCTGGGTCCCTCGCCCATTAGCCGCCACTTGAGCGGGTTCATCAGCCGCTCGTGGTCCGGGACAGCGAGCAGATAGCCGACGATGCCGTGCTCGCCCGCCGGTACGCCGGTGCCGAGCGAGGCGAGGCTCACCGCCGTGGTGCTCGGAAAGCCCGCGGTCAACGTCCGCTGCGGCAGGCCGCCGAGGAAGGGCGCAACCTCGCGGCGGGCCGCCACGAGGTCCGCGCCCATCCCGTCGATCAGCAGGATCGCGACCCGGCGCAGGCCGTCGAGCCCGAGGCCGATCCGGTCGGATTCCCCCGCGAGGCCGAGCACGCCAAGCACCGAGGGAACCAGGTCGGCCAGCGCGCCGTCGCCGTAGCGCGGGATGACGAACATACCGCCAGGGTATCGAGTGCGCCCGCGGCTACTCCGGCTCCATCTGCGACTCGTCGAACACCGGACGCACCTCGACGAAACTGATTGCGGCGTGCGGCACCTCGCCCGCGATGTCGACGGCCCCCGTGGCTCAGCTGATCCAGGCCCAGCACTGCACGTCGTGCGGCTCCGCTGAATCAAGGTTCGGGAAAACCGCGTGCCGCCGCAGGACTCCCTCGAACTCGAAACCGGCCTTCTGCAGCACGCGCACCGAGGTCCGGTTCAGCGGATGGCACAGCGCATACAACCGACGGATCCGTAGGTCGCCGGCGAACCTGACCATCGCCGCCGCCGCCTCGGTGGCGTAGCCCCGACCCCACGCGTCACCCGCAAGCAGTATCCCGTCGCGGCACGGTGCGGGGTCTCGATGTCGAGCCCGGTGCTTCCCAGCACCGTCCCAGCTATGCGGCTGACTGTAACTGTCCTCGGATCGATGACATAGTTAGCAGCATTGTTATCTACTGAATAACGATCTGATAGTTTGCTGATAGCGAGACAGCAATACCTTTCAAGGACCGGCACGGCTACGGCCACGCCAGGCCCTCGCCTCATATTCCGGGGCCCGATCGCCGACACCGAGGAACAACCGTCGAGGCACTCACCCCTCGCGCCGAAAAAACCGTGGCCCCTGCGTTCACAACGCCGGGGCCGCGCGAGAAGAAGACAACCAACAGAAAGAAAATATTGACGAAAGCCAGGCGAGTACTTGCCGCCCTCGGCGTTGCCGGGATGGTCACCGCAGCTCTGGCGTTCGCCACCCCGGCCAGCGCGACCTGCAACAGCGTCAACGCCGGATACGGCAGCAGCGGCTCCTGCGACACCGAATTCGCAGCCGACAGCTCCTACACCCACTGCTACCGCGTCTTCCCACCCGCCCCTATCCCGACGGCCTAACCAGCCTAACCAGCCTAACCAGAATAGAGACACTCATGGCGACGATCACGGCCGCAACGGCCGCCGCCGACGGCCCGAGGACGGATCGCAACCACCTGCTCAGGCTGCTGGTCGCAACCCTGGTCTGGATCGGTCTCGTCATCTTCGGCATGTGGATGTTGATCACATGGTGAGCCGCTCCACGGCGGCCGCGGCGGTGCTCGCTTCAGCGGCCATCGTCCCGCCACCGACCGCCCCCGGCCGTAGCCTTGCCGATGGACCTGAACCACGCCGGTCACGCCGATCCCAAGCGTGCAGATCCCCCTGAGGCGGCTTTCCCGGAACCGTCCAGCGGACAAGCCGTCGCCAAAGCAGTCGAAGCCCGAGGGCGCAATCCATACCCGAGCCGTCAGGGTTCCCAGAAGGAACCGGACACAAGTCCGACAGTGGTCCGACACCGGAGAACAGCAGGCCGTGGCCGACGCCCAACCCAGAACCGAAGGTCAGCGACGAGCCCAAGCCCCACAAGGTCAGCGAGCCGACCGACAACGTCACGGCACCATCTGCGCCCAAGCCCCCGCCACGGTGTTCAGCCGCCGGTAGCCCTGACTGGCCCAAGCGTCCGGCAGCAGTCCCCGTCGGCCTCGGTCATGACAGCCAAGACAGGGGCAGGTCACAACTCGTCGTCGTCGGCGATGAACTCGGTCGGGTCTTAAGCGTCGTCGTCAGCGTCATCGATGGCGTCCGCCTCGACGTCGAGCTCCTCCGGGTGCTGCTGCGCCTCATCCCCCTTCTCGATGATCGTCGCCTTCCCGGTCCGCCTCCGCAGTCGCTCCAGGACGGCCTCCCCACGCTCGGCCAGGCTCTGTAGGCGTTGCGCAGTTCCTCGGCGCTGAGCCGCTCCCGGAGCTCCTCGCCGCGCCTGGTCAGCCGCTCACGGGTCTCCTCGGCCCGCGTGCTGGCATCGCTGCGGGCTTCCTCCGCGCGCTCCCGCACGGCGTCGACGAACTCCTTGAGCTGCTCAAGGGCAAGATCGAGGACACCGACGGCGGCCAGCAACGGGTTCCTGAGGTCGTCGACGGTCGGGGTGTTTCGGGGGGCATTCTTCTCTGCCATGTCAATCCCTTCGATCCCGTTCAGTTACGTGGTGATTCAAAGCAAAAATCTTGGGTGGGTGATGAGGCAGACGGCGATTCGTCACGGACAGCCTCGATGACTGGGTCAAGATCGGTGAGGCGAAAAGCGACGGCTACAAGTTATGACGGGCTTCGATGCGGCGATGGGTCTGGCCCATGAGACATTGCAGAACATCGTGGCTGGACTATACGCGAGAATAGGGATCTAACCGCTCCGGCGGCTGACCGTGCCAGTGGGTTCGCCACGCCGTCAGGCGTTGATACGTTCTCCAGGCGACGACGAACATGCAGCAGACGAAGATCAGCAGCGATCCCCACAGCAGCACGTTGAGGGTGATCTGCAACCGGGCTGGGGCGCACCGATGGTAGGCCTGGTGTTCCCCGACACCGGCCACCAGGGCAGACACCCCGGCTGCGACGGTAAGCGCGATCACGCCGACAGTGTGGCACGCGGCCCAGTTGGTCCACCGAGCCCGCACGGCGCGCGTTGATGCCATCGACACGGCCCGAAACGATGCTGACGGTGGCGCGTTCGTCTTGGACCTGCCGGTCACCGTCGTCGAGGCCCCTATGACCTTGGACGCAAGGCTCGGTGCCGAACGCTGGCGCGGTCGCGGTGATTGACGGGAAAGTTGACCGCTGCACCGTCAACGGCGAGTCCTCGATGTTGAGCCTGCACAGCACACGGTGGCCTTGGCCAGCCCGCTCGCCGGTTTTGGCGTCGTCGAGCACCAGCACGGTGCTTCAGGTCCTCGGCGTAGGAGTTTTTGTGGATCACCGCGTCGTGGTCCGGGTGCGGGTGCGGATGCGGATGCGGATCACTCAACGGGATCCGCAACCGAGTCACTGTCGACCGGGACTCGATAGCATCAGTGCCTGTCGGCCCCAGGAAGATCCGGGAACTCGCAGATCATCCGCGAGGATCATCTCTTATTCCTCGAAGACGACGACATCCTCGGCGACCAGACAGGCCATCGCGACTGAAAATCCTGCTCCCACCGTCTGGCCCGCCCTGCGCTACGACGACACCCCGGCCGCGATCCGATTCCTTGTCGAGGTGCTCGGCTTCACCGAGACGCTCGTTGTCGCCGGCCCCAACGACTCGATCGCGCACGCCGACCTGCGCTGGCCCGAAGGCGGCGCGGTGATGCTGGGCAGTACCCGACATCCCGCCGACGGGGTCCATGACGCAATGACACCCGCCGCCGGCGCCATCTACGTCGAGTCCGACCACGTCGACGCCATCCACGACCGAGTCGTGGCCGCAGGTGTGCCAATAACGGCCGAGCTGCACGACACCGACTTCGGCTCGCACACCTTCAGGCGACCAGGTCCGGGGGCACAATCTGGTCGAGATGCTCGGGGGTGTGCTGCGGACAGGATGCCCTGTCCGAGGGTGCGGATGTCGGCGAGCACCGCGGCGGCCGGCAACCGGTGCCCGGCATAAACCCCGAACCCGACGTCGCCGACGTCATGTGCCAGCAGGTCATCGATCGTGGCTTGGGCGGCCAGCACCGGGTGATCGGCGGCGAACCGGGTCAGCGGGGCCTGACCCAGGTCGGCGTCGCAGCGCGTTGGTCTGCCGCCGCTGGGGCCGGGTTTCGGGGTTGGCGCATTGCTCGGGATGCGGCGCAGGGTCCGACGCGGTAGCGTCGCGCCGCGCCGTAGCGCGGGCAGTGATCGACCAGCAGGCAGCGGTGCTGAGGGCAGGCGAAGGCCCAGATCAGCCGCCACCGCAGCTGCCAGGCGCCGCCGGTGGCGCCCAGACACTGCGGGCAGAACCGGGAGCCCGTGCACCCGACCCCATGGGGCGGTACCGGTGAGCTCTCCGGTGTCCTCGTCGAGGCCGACGATATGGAGGCCGCAGCGCCAGTGTCATCGCGGGGACCTCGTCGGGACTGAGCTTAAAGCAGCGGTCGAATCCCGTTGTGTTGGAAGGGTACTGGAGATGGCGTGAAACTGCCCTGACGATGCCTCGGCGATCTCGGCTACCATCTGGTCGATATGAGTGTTGATGTCAATCCCGCGGCCTCACCGAGTGGAACCGGGTGCGTGGAGTGCGACGCCGCCGACGGCTGGTGGGTGCACTTGCGACGGTGTGCAGCGTGTGGGCACGTGGGTTGCTGCGACGATTCGTTGATGCGCCACGCGACCGAACACTGGAAAGGGACGGGCCATCCGATCATCCAGTCGTTCGAGCCGGGCGAAGACTGGTTCTGGGATTACCGAATACACGACTCTTGCGACGGTCCGATGTTGGCGCCACCACATTCTCATCCCGATGATCAGCCGGCTCCCGGGCCCGCCGGTCGGGTGCCGGCAGACTGGGTCGAGCGGCTTCAACGGCGGTGACCAGGTGGGGCACGGTCGCGCCGGTGTACACCGATCGGTGTTTCTGAAGCAGCGGTTCGGACATGCTCCAGAAGTTCCGCGCAAGCTGACCCAGCGTGTCGACCTCGGTGACCAGCACCAGATGGTGCTTGAGCTGCGCCCGGCCCACGACCCGTCCAAGGCGGGGGCTTCCTGGGCGTCCTGGGCGTCGTGATCTGCGTCGAGGATCTGTCGGCATCGGTGTGGCTGTGGCACAAGGACGGCGATCAATGGTCGGTCGACAAGGTCATCACGATCCCGGCCGAGCCCGCCCATGCCGATGACCTGCCGCCGTTGCTGAAATATCCTTCGGTGCCGTGGCGCCGCTGATCAGCGATATCGATCTGTCCGTGGACGATCACTGGCTTTACGTATCCTGCTTTGGCACAGGCGAACTCAAGCAGTATGACGTCAGCGACCCATTCCACCCCGAGAGACGGCGTCGGTTCGCCTCGGAGGGATCGCGCGACGCCAGCCGCATCCCGCGGCGCCCGGCCTGCCGCTCGGCGGCGGGCCGCAGATGGTGGAGATCAGCCGTGACGGTCGCCGAATCTATGTCACCAACTCGCTCTACTCGGCCTGGGATGAGGTGTTCTATCCCGACGGGGTCGGCGCGTGGATGGCCAAGCTCGACGCTGACATCTATGCGGACGGCCTTGTCCCCGATGTCCGATTCTTCCCGCATGACGACGCTTTCGGTGGCCTGCGGGTCCACCAAACCCGGCTCCAAGGCGGTGACGCGTCCAGCGATTCATACTGCTACACAAACTGAACTCGCACCGGTACAAAGGTAGAACTTGCGGAGGTGGGGGTCCCTGCGGGCACGATGAGGCATTGAGTAAACAGGTTGGGAGCCAATCGTGTTCACTGTCGAGGAGATCGCCACGATTCCGCTTTTCTCGGAGCTGGCGGCAAAGGAGCTGGAATACCTTGCCGGCGCGGTTGAGGACATCCATCTGATCCCGGGGGAGTATGTGGCCCATGAGGGCGAAGCCCGGTTCCTGGCGGTCGTGGTCGAGGGGAAGGCCGAGCTGACGAAATTGGTGAACGGTGTCGAGCAGGTGATCGGGGTCCGGCTGCCAGGGGAGCTCGGCGGCGAGATCCCGATGACGCTCGGTACGCCGTTGCCCGCCAGCATGCGGGCCGTCGCGCCGTCGCGGGTGCTGAAGGTGACCGTCGAGGTGTTCCACACGCTTGCTGCCAGGGTCCCGCAGGTCGCCGCGACGGTCGGCGCCGCAGCGATGGAGCGCATGGAGATGCTCAGAAACGCCACCGCACGGCCGCCCGAGCCCGCGATGTTCGTCATTGGCCCGCGCCTGGGCCCGGGAGTCCACGACTGCGACAGCTTCCTTCACCGCAACCAGATTCCCTACGAACACCTGGATCCGGACGAGCCTGCGGCCGTTGCCCGCACCGGAGGTGGACCCGCGTTGGCCGGCCGTTATCCGGTGGTTGTGCTGCCCGACGGCACTGAGCTGATCAGCCCGACGATGCGTGTCGTTGCCACGGTCGCTGGACTGACGGTCGCGCCGGGCCGCGCGCACTACGACGTGGTGATCGTGGGCGGCGGGCCGGCCGGTCTGACGGCGGCCGTCAACGCCGCTTCCGAGGGCCTGCAGACCGGGCTGATCGAGTCCTTCGCCCCGGGCGGGCAGGCCGGCACTTCGACCCGGATCGAGAACTACACGGGGTTCCCATTCGGCGTCTCCGGGGACGAGCTCGCGAGCCGGGCGCTGCAACAGGCGAAGCGGTTGGGCGCTGAGATTGTCGTGACCCGACGGGTCGAAGGCATCGACCCTGCCGAGCTGTCCGTCAGGCTGGATGGCGGCGACGTTCTGCGGACAAGGTCGATCATTCTCGCGACGGGCGTGCAGTGGCGGCGCCTCGAGGTCGATTCGGTCGATCGATTCGTCGGGTCCGGTGTCTACTACGGTGCGGCACGAAGCGACGCCGGTCTGGCGCAGGGAAACGATGTCGTCCTGATCGGGGCGGGCAATTCTGCTGGCCAGGCCGCCATCTTCTTCTCCAACCACGCCCGATCGGTGACGCTACTCGTGCGGGGCGAGTCGCTGGCAGCGAGCATGTCGCATTACCTCATCGAGCAGATCGCAACGAAAGCGAACATCCGGGTGGCGACGCGCTCCGAGGTTGTCGCGGTGCACGGAGACGAACACCTCGAGGCGATCGAGGTCATCGATCGACGGACCGGCACGATATCTCGACGCGATACCAGCGCGCTCTTCGTCCTCATCGGCGCCGTGGCGGCGACTGACTGGCTGCCCGCGGATATCGAGCGTGACAAGAACGGGTTCATCGTGACGGGAACCGACGCGATGCAGGCGGGACAGTGGACGACCGATCGCGAGCCGTTCGCTCTGGAAACAAGTGTCCCGGGGATCTTCGCCGTCGGCGATATCCGCTCCGGATCGGTGAAGCGCGTGGCAGCATCCGTAGGTGAGGGCGGCATGGCGATCGCCTTCGTGCATCGATACCTCCAGCTCTCCGGATAGCTGTGGCCGATCTGCCCTCCGATTCCGCCGTCGCGGCGTGCTCTCTGCGCCGCCGGGGCGGCGCACCACGAATACGAGCAGACTGCCCTGCAGGGCGTGCGCGACGAGTTGTGGGCAGGCTTCTACGCCGCCTACGTCCTCGGCCGGCTCGGTGATTTCACGACGGCGAGCACGTTGGCGGCTCTGCTCGAAGAGGTCGACGCGCCGTCGAACTGGTCAGCGGCCGCGGCCGAGCACGTGGCGACCGTGTTGCGGCGCAATCGGACGTGATGGCGCCAACCGTCACCGATGTCTCAGACCGCAGGCGCTTCGAGATCGAAGTCGACGGGACCGTCGTGGGCTTTGCCGAATACCGGCGCCGACCCGGCGTCATCACCTTCATCCACACCGAGATCGATCCGGCGTGCGAGGGTGAGGGCCTGGGAGCACTGCTCGTCAAAGCTGCACTGGACACCGCACGAGCGGAAGGGTTGGCGGTGCTGCCCGTACTGCCCATTCGTCCGGGGCTTCATCGATCGTCATCGCGAGTACCTCGACCTCGTGCCGGCGGAGCGCCGCGCCAAATTCGCGCTGGACGACGGCTAAGTGGTCCCGCCCATTAATTCGTCGGGGGTCATGCGGCGCGGGGCTCCGCTGGTTGCGTGCTCGGATTTGTGGTTGTCGAGCCTGGTCAGGAGGTCTGCGAGGTCGGTAGCAGTGAACTTCCATTTGAACGGTCGGGCGGCTCGGTTGTAGTGGGTCTCGAAGTCGGCCAGCCGGTAATTACCTCGTTGGTATCGGTGAAATCGTTGGGCGAGACTACTTTTCGCTGCACGATGGAGAAGAAGATCTCCACTTGGTTCAACCAGGACGCGTGGACGGGTGTGTGCACCATGATCGCGTTGGGAAACTGAGCGGCGAGCCGGGCGATCGCGGCCTGTCCGCGGTGCGATGACCCGTTGTCGACGATCCAGAACACCCGCTCGGCGGAGGCGTAGGGCTCTTGGGTCATGACCTGCTCGACCAGGGCCGAGAAGGCGGCGATGCCGGTAGTGTCCTCGCACCGGCCGAAAACCTTCGCCCGGTGCACGTCGTAAGCGGCCAAGTAGGCGACCGCCCCGCGCGGCTTGTAGGTGTGGTTGACCCGCATCGCGCGCGACCGGCCGGGCGGTAGTGTGGGATGGCAGCGGCAGCGGGCCTGGATGGAGGTCTTCTCATCTGATGTGAAGTCCTCGGTTATGTGAAGTTGTCGGCGTTCGGGGTGGTGGGCGGCTTGGTGGGGGCCGGTTTCTTCGCATAATGCATGGCTCAAATCAGATCGCGTGGCGGAGCCAGGTCAGGAGGTCCTGCCGGGAGGCCTGGTCGTAGCGGCTTGGCCCGACGATCTTCAGGGCGGCTGCCTCGATGGTGTAGTGTTTCATTTCCGGGTTGGCTTTGGCGTAGATCTCAGTGGTGACGACGGAGGCATGGCCGAGGATGTCGCGGATGTAGATCAGGTTGACCCTGTTTTCCAATAGGTGCATGGCCTTGGTGTGCCTTCTCTCCGCA
>CAWJYB010000001.1:0-26048 GCA_963846905.1 uncultured Actinomycetota bacterium | reverse complement strand
TTGGACATGCGTTGGACATTTCATTTGAGAATTGGACATCGATTCTTTTTATGGTTTGAAACTGTCTCATCGAGACGGTCTCCGTGTGTCGCTGGGGGTTTGGCATCGGTGGGGTGTACTGCTGTTCTTCGACAGTGTTTGGCGGTCGGAGGAGGGCGGTTGTTCCTGTCGTTCATGGATCCGGCGTTGGTGTCCACGCATCTGGGTAGTCAGGCGGTCACCGCTGAGGAAGTGCTGCGTCTCCTGCAGTTCCGCGCGATCCCGCCCGGCACCCCGGTCTTCCTTGACGAGCAGACCATGCGGCCGGTTGAGCCGTTGTGCTCGTGGTTTCGGCATCTGGCGTACGAGGACAAGGACGTCAAGACGCTACGCGAATATTCCTATGTCACAAGGCGGTTCGTCCATTTCCTGGAGTCGCGTGGACGGGGTCTGCTGGAGGCGACCGAGTCCGACGTGATCGCTTACCGGGCGTGGCGCACCCAGTTGCAGGACAAGCCGATCGGTGACGCGATGTGGGCCAAGGAAGCCCAGCTGATCAATCAGCTCTACCGGTGGCTGGTCGACCAGGGCCATGTGCGGCGCGGCCCGCTGCGGGTAAACCGTAAGGGCGCTAACCCGCTGATGCCGCGGCTGCGGCGGGGTATGGATATCCGGCACATGACGTTGGCTCAGTACCGCTACTTCCGCGATGTCGGGTTGGGTGGTCAGGTCCCGGGCTCCGAGGTCAGCCCTACCTTTCGGGGCCGGGCTGCGCTGCGCAGTCGCGCGGCCGCCGATCTGGCGTTGTGCACCGGGATGCGGCCCGAGGAGTGGTCGACGGTGCTGTTACCTGAGGTTGGGGTCGGGCAACGGTCGGCGGGAGCACCGGTGACCTTCGCGGTGCAGGCGTGCGCGAAGTACGGCAAGCACCGTGAGATCTATATTCCGGCGGGAGCGTTGGATCCGATCGACACCTACCTGCTTGTGGAGCGCCCCGAGGTGGCGTCCGCGTCTGCGAAATCGCTGGCCCGCCGGCATCAAGAGTTGTTCGTTGTCGACCGGGTCGATCACCCCACCGGCACCCTGCACGGTGTCCTGCAGGGGCGACGCCGCACGTTCACGATGTCGGCGATGCCGCCGCAGCTGCGCCGGATCACGGTGCAGGACAAGGGTTGCGGTCTGGAATCGCTGGCGGTGTTTGTCGGCCATGGTGGATTGATGTTGGGTGCATCGGCGTGGTTTCGGATCCGCTGTGACGCCTGGGAGCGGATGCTGCGCCACGCCGGTGCGCCCGGTGTTGCGGTGCTGCCGCGGCGGCGGTGGCGCTGGCATGACACGAGACACACGTTCGCCCTTCAGCTGTTGGCGTATCTGGAACACCGGATGGACGGCGACGAACCGGATGCGGTCGCGCGTCGCCGCCGGCATCTGGCCTACCTGGGCGGCCACATCAAGCACAACCCGTTGCTGATCGTCAGCCGCCGCCTTGGCCACTCCAGCCCGGCCTCGACGTACGCCTACCTGGAGTACAGCGACGACCCGCTCAACGCGGTCGACGCCGCGTTCGCCGAATGGACGGTGCAGGAGAGTGACACCTACGCCGATATCGCCGGCCACCTGCTCGCCGGCAGCGACGGCCAGCGCTGATGCCCCGCCGGGGAGAGCACCGGTGTGGGTTTCCTCCGGTCGCCGCGCCGCAGCCGCCGGTGGATCGGATCGGACTGCGCGTCGTTCAGGTGCCGGATCGAACCGGCGTTATCCGTTCGATCCCGTTTGATCCCAACGGGTTTCGATGCGCGGGCCTGGCTGCCGAGCTGGCCGACGAATGGGTTGACTACGTGGAAGTCACCCAGGTCAGCGGGGGGTGGGCGATCGGAATCCGTCGGGCGATCCGCGATTTCTGCAATCACGTCGACCGCGGGTTCGGTGAGCAGGCTGGGGATGTCGGTTTGGGCCGGCCGCATCCCGATCTGGGCGCATCGTTGGCGGAGTGGGAACGCACCCTGCCGACGCGGTTTTCGGCGGGCTCGACGACGCCGGCCACGCTCGCCGGGGCGGTTCGGTCGCTGATCGCACGCCGTGCCCAACACGATCAGCGACCGGTCAGTGCGGGGCTGCGCCGCCTGGTCGACGGACACATGGGTGTGGCCTCGGGTGCCACGCAGGAGATCGATGAGTTCTCCCGCGCGGATAAGCGGGCGCTGGTCCGGGCAGCGTGGGAATGGCTCCATGGGCTCGACGCTCGCCTGGGGAGCGGGTGGGCTGCGGCCGCCCGTGGCCGCCATCCCGGCGAGCACGGCTGGGGCGATGTCGACAATCTGCTGTGGGGTCTGGCTTACGGGCAGGTCAGCCCACGCCAGATTCGTGATCACCTACCCGTCGTGCATGACTGGCCGCCCGCGTTGCGGGCGGGTGTCCAGTCCGCGGACCGGCCGGTGTTCGCGGCGCGGGCCAAGGAAATGCTGGTCCGCGCGTTGGTGCAGCAGCTCTATCCGAGCCACCTTGACCTGCACGCCTACCGGGTCCTGTTGGTCGCTGCCACCGGCCACAGTCCCGAAGAGATCACCGCGCTGCGCGTCGAGGATGTCGAGTTGCTGCCCTCGGGGGTCCGGCTGACCCTGATCAAGCGGCGGGCCGGGCGCATCCGGCACCGCGCGTTCGGCACCGGACCGGGCCACGCCGCAGCCCACGACCCGGTCGAGTTCACCGACCGGCCCCACCGGGAGGTGGCGGCGATCATCGAGCGCCTCCTACATGTCGGTGAACCGGTCCGGCGCAACGTTTCGGGCGCACGTCATTTGTTCATGGCCGCCACCGTCACCGCCGACTACCAGCTGCGCCTTGCCCGATGGGACTACAACCGCCCCCGGTCCCGCTTCACCGACTGGTTGACCGCGGCCGGGGTCACCGTCGAGGGGGCCGCCGATATTCGTCGGCTGCGGAAGTCCACCAAGGTGGAGAAGGCGTTGGCGTTCGGCGGCCGAGTCGCCGACGCCGCCAACGATCATCACGAGGAGGTGTTCCGCGGTCACTACGCGCAAGGAACCACGCTGCGGATCATGTCGGGTCGGGTGATCGCCACCGCCCAAGATCACTGGTTCACCCAGGCTGTGGCGGGGCCGACCGTGCTCACCGACACCATCGAGGTGCTCGACACCCCCACCCAGGCCGCGATGTTAGGGCTGACCAGCACCCAAGCCGACGAACTGCGCAGCGGCGCATTGGATATGGGTTTGGCCCAGTGCGCCGATCCGACCAATTCACCCTATGGGCGATCCGGGCAGTTATGCCCGGTGGCGCCGCTGCGGTGTCTGGAATGCCGCAACGCCTGGGTGCTGCCCAGCAACCTGCCGCAGCTGCTGTTGTTCGCCGACCACCTCGACCGGCTACGACTGCGGTTGTCTCCGCAACACTTCGCCGAACTGTGGGGTCAAAGCCACACCAACCTTCAAGCCGTCCTCGCGCAACGCACCGACGAGGAGAAAACGTTGGCCCGCAAACACATCCACGCCGGCGAAGCAGCCCTGCACCTACCGTTGGCCGCCAACGTGGAGTTCGACGGATGAGCCTGCCCCGACCACACCCGCACACCAGCAGCATCTTCGACGCCGATGACCCGGTCATCGGATCCCACCCGCTGCTCACCGAGGCGACGGTGCCGCGATTCGGCGTCACCGATCAGTGGAACCTCAACGGCGTCATCCGCCGACCGGCCCGCCTGCCCTCCTGCGCCTGGACGTTGGTGTTCTCCGACGAACTGACCCAGCCTTCCTGGAATCTGCTCGCCCGCGAAATCAGCATGATCCTGCTCAACCCCCGCCACCCCGCCGTGACCGCAGCGGGCTTATCGCTGAAACCCGCACCCGCCCACCCGACCACAGTGATCAGCGAGCTCAGCCATCTGCGCCGGATCACCCGATGGGCACACGCCAACGACATGGCCCCGCACCTATCCGGCTGGCAGGAACACGACCTGCGACGCCTCATAGCAGACCTGCGGGAGCAGCTGTCAGTCAACAGCGTCAGGACCTACATCGGCACGCTGAAAATGCTGCACCACTACGGTCCGGCCCTGGCCGGGGGCGGGCTGCGGGTCGACCCCTGGGCCGGCCGCAGCAGCCGCCAAGCCGCTCACACCCGGCAAACCGCGACCGTCTCCACCCCGGTGATCCCGCCCCAGCAGTGGTTTGCGTTGATCCGCGCCGCCTGGACCTACGTGCACACCTTCGCCCCCGATATCCTGGCCGCCCACCAGCGCCATCAACAACTGCTCGGCCAGACAAGGGCCGCAGAATCCAATTGCGATGCACACCTGGATCACTGGCTCGCAGACCGGATCAACCCCATTCCCCTTCACCCAAGCACAGATGGGGCCGGCACGGTGAACTGGGCCCTGCTGGGGTTGATGCTCGGATGGACACGCTCCAGCACGTCCACTGCGTTTAGCCGCAGACGGGCCGCCGGCCTGAGGCGGATTGGCCGGGTCGAGCACGCTGTCGCCGACGGCCACCCAACCACGACCGGTGTGATCGACGACCTCGTGGTGATCGGGCACCCCGACGGCACGACCTCCCCCTGGCATCACGGGCTGTCACCGCGCGCTATCGGGCTGGAGCTTCGGATGCTGCGCAACGCCTGCTATCTGGTCGTCATCGGGTTATCGCTGATGCGCGACTCCGAGGTCCATGAGATCACCCGCGGGTCGATCGTCGAGCACTACGGCACCCCGGCCATCAAGTCCACCAAAGGCAAACACGACCCGAACCTGCCCACCAAACACTGGTGGATCACCACCCCGGTCGCCGAAGCGATCGCCGTCGCCGAACAACTTTCCGAAAACCATGAGCGGCTGTTCCCGCCGCTGCTGCGCAAAACCGCCGACATCGCCCGCAGCCACCAAATGCTCGACGCCTTCATCGATCACGTCAACACCACACGTGATCGCACCGGCCTGCAACCCATCCCGGCCGGCAAGACCCGCCCCCACATGTTTCGTCGGACCATGGCGATGCTGACCGATCAGTTCCCCGGCAGCGAGATCGCGCTCGGTATCCAGCTCAAACACATCGCCTCCCGGGCGCTGGCCAACCGGTCAACCCAGGGCTACGCCAACACCGACGATTCCTGGGCCGCCCACCTGGAATCGGCGATCGACGCGGCACGGTTCCGCCGCATCGAAGACCTCTACCACGCCCACAAGACCGGCGCACCGATCGGCTACGGCCCCGGCGCCGACCGAATCACCCAGACCTTCAACAGCATTCAGCACACCGTCCAAGCACGCGGCGGGGACACCACCGTCGAACGCGCGATGCTGCGCAACGCCCGCCTCTCCATCCGGTTCGGTGTCCTCAACCACTGCGCCATGGACGAAAACAACCCGGCCGGCGCCGCCTGCCTCGAAAACGCCGTCATCCCCCAGGGCCACAAGGGGCCTCTGCAAGATCGCTGCCGACCCGACCGATGCGCCAACAGCATCATCGCAGCCGAGCACATCCCGATCTGGACGACCGAACGACACACCCTGCTCACCCTCATCGCCACCCCAGGGCTGTCGACCTGCCGTAAAGCCGTCCTCGAACGCGAACTCGCCGACGTCGACACCGTCCTGAACCGGACCACTCCCCCTCCAAGGAAGCCCGAATGACACCTGACCACAACACGAACACCGACCCAGCACCATCCGATCCGGGTGTATCACCGCGCACCGCCAAACTCCTCCACGACGCCATGGAACGACTGCTGGCCGGTCGCCCGCAGCGCAGCGACGGCCGACTGCTCAAGGACAACCTCTGGAAAGAAGCCGGCGTCAGCCGCGCCACCATGAACAGAGCCACCCGGATCCTCGCCGAGTGGGACAGCAAAATCGCGGCCTGCGACGGGTTCACACCCCGAGAAGCCCGCAAAAATGACGAACTGGCCACCCTGCGCACCGACCTCGCCGCCAGAACCCGCGAATGCACCCAGCTCCGCCACCAACTCGACGCCGCCGCCACCGCCATCGTGGCCCTCCACCACGACAACACAATGCTGCGCCAGGAACACAACCGCGGCGGAACTCTGACCACCCTCACAAGCCCGTCGGCACCCCTGAGCTAAGTCAGCTGGGTCCTACACAGCAGATACCTCAACCGTGCCGCGAGAATCTCGGCGGTTATAGTCCTCGGGCGGTCAACCAGCCGTCGATTCGTTCGGCCACGGCCTGCCATCCGGGCTCTAGCATCATGTTGTGGCCCATGTCGGGAAAGAACTCGGCTTCGGTGTGGTATACACGGGCATTCTCCCTCGCGGGTCGCGGACCCCACGAGACGTCGGCGCCTTCGAGGACCAGCATCGGCGTTGTTACGCGTCGCGGTCGAACCAGGTCCAACAGTCCCATATCCATCCCGAGCGCTCGATAACTCTCTTCCTGGATTCGAGCGAAGCATCGCTCAACGATCGGTTCGGGAGTGTGAGCGCAGAATAAACCTTCGCGTGCGTGCGCCACGGTCGGATACATGTTCAGCGATTTACGCGTCACGTTGACTTTGACGGCCAGCCACGGGTGCTTCACCGCCCCCCGCAGCGAGGTGAGGGAAAAGCTTCGTGGTTGTGCCGACGACATGAGGACGGCGGCGGGTGCTTTGCCGGTCTCCAGGTACTTCTGAACGACGAACCCGCCCATGGAGTGACCGATCAGGACGGCGGTGGCCGGCAAGCTCTCTGCGACGGAACGAACATCATCGACGTAATCGGCGATCGTGCATTTGTTGAGCGGCTTCGAAACTGGGCTGCCGCCATGCCCGCGCAGGCTCAGGGCGATCGCCTGGTAACCGTTGTCCGCAAAGAAATCCAGAAAGTGCTCATCCCAGCACCAAGCGGCATGCATGGCCCCATGGACAAAAACCAGCGGGACAGAATGCGATTCGGTGACAGACCCCTTGTCGATCACTTCGAGCATGCGCCACCCCTTCGATCCCCTGCCGCACTCCCGCGCATCCTCTCAGACGCTACGTGACCGATCGGCTCCATCGGCTTGATTCGCTCACGTCGTCTCTCACGACCCGCCAGCTTTCGGGTCGGTTCACAGCGCCGAGAGCATCACCAACCGCAACGAGCCGACCGGAAGGCTTCACCCGTGCCGACCTTAACCCAGGTCCTAACGGGCGATGTCTCATGAGACATTCGGATTCGGCCACGTCTCATGAGACATTCCTTCTGGAGAACATCCAATTTGAGAACCTACAGCAGCAGCTGTGGGTTCTCGAATCCGATGTCCACTTGTCGGCTCGCGACCTGCGACCATCCGGTGTGTCTCACGCGCTGGTCAACCGACTACGTCTCACGTTCGTGTCCAATTTCAGACTGCGTCTGCAGAGTCACCACGAAGTCGCACGTGCACTCTGCTTCGGCCGTCCATGAAGACATTCCCGTGTGCTTGCGGTGCGTTCGGCCGCATTGGCGTGGTGTTTGCCCACCAGGACAGTGGCGCCGCGCGAGTTCGTGCCCGTGGTCCCTCATGGGGCTATAGCCGCGCGTTTAGGTCGAATCCGACGGACGCTGACAGAAGGGCAATGGCCAGTGCCAGCAGCTGGAATCCCAGAGCAGGTGATCAACACGGCCGATGAGGGTGACATCCACAACTACTTCGCCACCCACCAGGCCGAATGGTCAGAGCTGCAGGGCATCGCCAGCCCGCTGCGAAACCTGCGCAACAGCTGCCCGCAACATGTGTCACCCGGCGACTTTGCCAGGCTGTATGACGCCATGGCGAGCTGATCGTCACCACTACCTATGAGGGCCGCACCTAAAACACGAGAGCACCAAGATTCAAGGACGCGTTCAAGTAGAACGCGTCAGGCCCGTTCGGCCCGTAACTTCGGTGGTGGGCCGAACCACTTGAATGGGGATGTCAACCCCGGCGCGTCGAGATGAGCTATCTTTTGGCCCTGGCGTTCAGCACGAGCGTCGGAGGTCGCCGACCGCCGTCCTGCCGCGTGGCGACTATTCCCCAGCAGACGCGAGGAGATTCCGATGATGGTGGTCACCCGTACCCTTGATGTCTTGCTGATCGAGGATGACCCGGGCGATGAGCTGCTCACCCGGGAAGCATTCGAACAGAGCACGGTCACCGGCACGCTGCATGTGGCGCGGGACGGTCAGGAAGGACTGGATTTTGTGTACCGCCGCGGCGCCCACCGCGACGCGCCCCGCCCGGATCTGATCTTGCTCGACCTCAATCTCCCGAAATACGACGGGCGGCAGCTGTTGCAGACCCTGAAGGCTGACGCTGAGCTGGGACACATCCCGGTGGTCGTGCTGTCCACCTCGTCCGCGCACGAGGACATCCTGCTCAGCTACCAGCTCCAGGCCAACGCCTACGTCACCAAACCCACCGACGTGGATCAATTCCTGGACGCGGTGCGGCAGATCGACGAATTCTTTGTTCAAGTCGCCCGCCTGCCGGGCCGCTAAGGACTCGCCGAACGGGACTGTCAAGTTAACGGTGTAACTTGTTGTTGTACTTTTACTTTCGTAACAACATGCCGGTGTTCTTCATCCAGGACGGCATCAAATTCCCCGACTTCGTTCACGCCGTGAAACCCGAACCGCACAACGAAATCCCGCAGGCCGCCTCCGCGCACGACACCCTGTGGGATTTCGTGGCGCTGCAGCCGGAAACGCTGCACATGATCATGTGGCTGATGTCCGACCGGGCCCTGCCGCGCAGTTACGCGATGATGGAGGGCTTCGGTGTACACACCTTCCGGCTGGTGAACAGCCGCGGTGAGGGCACCTTCGTGAAGTTTCACTGGAAGCCCCGGCTGGGTGTGCACTCGTTGTTGTGGGACGAGTGCCAGCAGATCGCGGGCAAAGACCCCGACTTCCATCGCCGCGACCTGTGGGAGAGTATCGAGGCCGGCAAGTTCCCGGAATGGGAGTTGGGCGTGCAACTGGTGCCTGAACGCGACGAATTCTCGTTCCCCTTCGACCTGCTGGATGCGACCAAGCTGATCCCCGAGGAGCAGGTTCCGGTGCGGCCTGTCGGCAAGATGGTGCTTACCCGTAATCCGGACAATTTCTGGCTCCTCTGACACTTCCGTGGGTACCTGGTGGAGCGGCGCTCACGGGTTTGGTTGCGTGAGCAAGGGTCTGGGCCGCGCCTGCTACGGGCGTACCCCTCGCGCGTCAAGGGCGCTACACGTCGCTTCGCGATGGCCTTCGGCCACCCTTGACCCGCGAGCCTCTGTACGCCCTCGGGGCAGGCGAAAGGGGCAGGTCAGCGACCTGCCCTGGCCACTGGCGCGGCCCAGAACAAGCTTGGCCGAGCCCTCCGAAATCGACCCACGGATATGTCAGAAGGGCCCAATTTCTACGCCGAAACCGAGCAGGTCGCGTTCCACACCGCCAACCTCGTTCCGGGCATCGACTTCACGAACGACCCGCTGCTGCAGTTGCGCAACTTCTCCTACCTGGACACTCAGCTGATCCGGTTGGGGGGGCCCGAATTTCGCGCAGCTGCCGGTAAATCGCCCACTGGCCGACGTCTGCAACAATCAGCAGGACGGTTATGGACAGCACAGGATTCCGCAGGGTAGGTCGAGCTATTCGAAGAACAGCCTCGGTGGTGGCTGTCCGGCATTGGCCGAAGACGGCGTTTTTGCGCACTACACCGAAAAGTGGACGGCAACACGATCCGCCAGCGCGCCAAGAGCTTTCAGGACTATTACAGCCAGGCGCGGATGTTCTGGAAGCGCATGTCCTCGGTCGAGGCCGATCACATCGTGGCCGCGTTCGCGTTCGAACTGGGCAAGGTTGAGGTGCGCGAGATCCGTTCCGGCGTCGTCGATGAGCTCAACCGGGTCGATCACGGGCTGGCCGGTCGGGTCGCCGCGAAATTGGGTCTGTCAGCGCCCGCTGAGGAGCCCGTTGACGACACGATGCCGGCATCTGCGGCGCTGTCGCAGCTGAACGCCGCCACCGGCGGCATCGCCGCACGCAAGATCGCCATGCTGGCCCGCCGACGGTGTCGACGTGCGCGGCGCGCAGCGGTTCGCCGAAGCGATGCGACGCCGCGGCGCGACCGTGGACGTGCTGGCCCCGGTCGGCGGCGGCGCACTGCCGCGGGGGTCCGGCGCTGAACTGCCCATCGACCGGGCGATCAACACGGTGGCCTCGGTGCTCTACGACGCCGTCGTCGTGCCGTGCGGCCGAGGTTCAGTTTCGGCGCTTTCCCGGGACGGTTACGCGGTGCACTTCGTGACTGAGGCCTACAAGCATCTGAAGCCGGTGGGTGCGTTCGGCCCCGGCATCGACTTGCTGCGCAGGGCCGGGGTGGTCGAGGAGCTCGCCGACGGCCCCGATGTCGTGGTTGGCAATGGCGTCGTTTCCATGACGGCGGCCGACGAAACGCTGCCTGACCGTTTCTTCGACGACTTCGCCTCGGCGCTGGCCCGGCATCGAGCCTGGGGGCCGGCAAACCGACGCAGTGCCCGCTTGACCGGGCGACGCGCTGACGGGTCGAGGGATTCGTCTCGAACGAAGCGGGGTATCAGTGATCTATGCCAAACACGATCGGTCGGCAAGAGGCAAGAGTTCTCTTGCGGTGTGGATTTAGCCCGCCACCTACTGAATCATGTGAAGCCTGCCCGATCCGGCTCAGCCGCACAGGACTTCCTCGACGATCTCGGAAAGCTGCCCGAGCACCCCTCACCGCGCAGCCGGTGTCGTGGCATCCCTGCTCCCCCGGTCGTGCGGCGCGGCGTGGCTTTTACGGATAACTCGGCTGAGGAAGGTGTGGTCATCGTGTCGATTCAAGCGTCGAACGTTAAAGAGCGCCGACCGTTTTCAGACATTCTGCGCAACAATGGCTTGTTGCTGGCATGTCTGGCGCTATTTTGCGTCTCGTTTTTGGGAATGATCGTTTCGGGAACGGCCACCTATAACCACGAGCAACTCGCGCACGGCTCGAACCAACAAATCTCGGTGCTGGAGTATCTCATGACCGGTGATTTTCTGGAGGCTACGTTCGAGAACTGGGAATCTGAATTCCTGCAGATGGGCATGTACGTCGTGTTGACCGCACTGCTGTACCAGAAAGGTTCGTCGGAGTCCAAGCCCCTCGGAAAACCCGCACCGCAGGATGCCGACCCCCGCGACCTCACACCGACGTCAACCATGCCGTGGCCGGTCAGGCGGGGAGGCTGGGCACTTGTCCTCTATGAGAACTCCCTGGCGATCGCATTTTTCGTGTTGTTCTTCGCCTCGGTGGCACTGCACGCCGTCGGCGGCGCCGAGGCGTTCAACGAAGAGCAGACCCAGCACGGCCAGGAAACCGTCTCGGTATTGCGCTACATGGCCACTTCTCAGTTCTGGTTCGAATCGATGCAGAACTGGCAAAGCGAGTTCGTCGCGGTCGCCGCGATCGTGGGCCTATCGATCTTCCTGCGGCAACGCGGCTCACCCGAATCGAAACCTGTTGCCGATCCACATTACGAAACCAGCGCCTGACCCGCCGTCAGTGTCCGCTTCGGTTGAGCCGTACACCCGTACCGTTGATGGCCCACACAGTCGTCGCTGCGGCGGGCATGTTTGCTCTTCCACCCCCTTGAGCGGCAGTCTGACCGGCGTCGATGTACGGCAAGAAGCTACATGAGAAGCCCTATGTCAAGCCGCCTCTTTTGGGTGAGTATGCGTTGGAGCGCTCGGTGTTTGGTGGGGTCGTAGGCGAGGTGGTCTTGCCAGCAGCGCCAGATGATGTGCAGCCAGGCGCGGGCCAGGATGCGGACGGCGTGGGGGTGGTCATGGCCGCGGGCTCGGGCTCGGCGGTAGAGGTCGGCGGCCCAGGGGTTGGTCCTTCGGGTGTCGGCGGCGAAGTCGGTGACAGCGTCGCGGAGTTGTTTGTCGCAGGCCCATCGGAATCCGACGATGCGGGATTTGCCGGATTGGCGGGTCGAGGGTGCTGCGCCGGCCAGACAGGTCAGCGATTCGGGGGTGGGGAATCGGGCGCGGCAGTCGCCGGTCTCGGCGAGCAGCCGGGCGGCCCGGACGCGGCCTGCGCGGGGCAGGGAGGTGAAGATGTGGGCGTCGGCGTGGGCGTCGATGTGGGCCGAGAGCGCTTTGATCTGGGCCACCAGTGTGTGCAGCAGCGCGACGTAGCCGGCGGTGATGACGGCCTGGCTGGTGGCGTGTTCGCCGGTGGCTCCGCGAGGCGCGTCGAGCAGGCGTTGGTGCAGCACCGTGGGATCGACCTTGCCGGGAGTAGCGCTGTTTGGACAGCCAGTCGCCGAGCCGCTTGGGGGTCAGCCAGTTGATCTTGTCCTCGGTGTTGCACAAATGCAGTCTCAAGTCACGGTCGGCTCCTTGATCGGCGGATCGGGCACGGTCTCAACGCAGACCTTGGGTCACCCTCGCCAGGTCACCGCTGGCATCAGATGTCCTCAAACGTCGTGAATGCCACCATGCCCGGCCACGGCTGGGCCAACGGTGGCCGTAAGCGTGTGGCGATCGACGCTCACGGGTATACGCCGCACATTCGAGCAGCCGCTATGGAGGGTGGATCAGGTGAGCGCGCTAACAGCGGCGATGTACAAACCCCTTTCGATTGGCACCAGCGTCGCGGGCGGCGTGCTGGCGGGGGCGGTGTTCAACCGGGTCTGGCAACGGTTCAGCGGCAACCATGAGCGGCCGCCCGACCCGAAAGACCTCGGCCGATCCGGCCGTGAGGCGCTGGCGGCGGCCGGTTTGCAGGGCCTGACCTTCGGGTTGGTCCGGGCGGCTGTCGATCGCGCCGGCGCCCGCGGTTATCGCGCGGTCACCCACGACAGCCCGATGTATTCGCGTGTCCGAGTCCCAACCCGCCGACGGCCGGGTGTCCATCGACCCCGACGATCCGTGTAAGCCCGCTTCTCCGACCGATCTGACCAGGCCGTCGCTGCGGTACGCGCTGCGGATGACCGGCGCGCGAGTTCGGCCGAGACCAGTGCATGGATATGGCCGCCGCGTTGACGTACTACGCGGTGCTGTCGCTGTTTCCGGCGCTGGTGGTCATGGTGTCGTTGCTCGGTGTGTTCGGCCAAGGAAAGCCGACGACCGACGCGGTACTGCAGATCGTCGGCGAACTCGGGCCGAGGTCGGCGGTAGACACGCTGCGCGGGCCGATCCAGCAATTGGTGGA
Organism: uncultured Actinomycetota bacterium; assembly: GCA_963846905.1. Taxonomy (GTDB): domain Bacteria; phylum Actinomycetota; class Actinomycetes; order Mycobacteriales; family Mycobacteriaceae; genus Mycobacterium. The sequence goes on along the minus strand of CAWJYB010000001.1, from coordinate 12,913 downwards.
GTCGCCGTCGGCCGGTTTCGCGTTAATCACAGGTCTCCTCGTCGGGCTGTGGTCCGCCTCCGGATACATCGGCGCATTCGGACGTGCGATGAACCGGATCTACGAGATCGGGGAGGGCCGCCCGATGTGGAAGCTGCGGCCGCTTCAGCTGCTCGTCACACTCGCCGGGTTGGTGCTGGCCGCCGCGGTCGGGTTCATGCTCGCGTCAGCGGCCCGGTGGCGACCGCAATCGGCGACACGATCGGGGCCGGGTCAGTCGCGCTGACCGGCTGGAACATCGCCCGCTGGCCGGTGATTCTGGTGTTCGTCACCTTGGCGGTGGCGGTGCTGTACTACGCGACACCCAACGTGCAGCAGCCGAAGTTCCGATGGGTCAGCATCGGAGCCGCCGTCGCGATCATGGTCTGGATCGCGGCCTCGGTGTTGTTCGGCGTCTACGTCGCGAACTTCGGCACCTACAACAAGACCTACGGCACGCTGGCCGGGGTCGCCGTCTTCCTGCTGTGGTTGTGGATCACCAACCTGGCTCTGCTGTTCGGCGCCGAACTGGACGCCGAACTCGAACGCGGCCGCCAGCTGCAGGCCGGTCTGCCCGCCGAGCGCGAGCTGCAACTGCCGCCCCGCGACACCCGGCTGCTCGACAAGAACGAGGCGAAAGAACAGCAGGACGTTGAGCGTGGCGCGGAGTTGCGGCGGTCCCGTGGCGTAACTTAGCTGGGGGTGACGACCGGGTGGCCTCGCGGTTCCTGTGACATGTCTCGACGATGTCGGCACCACAGTTCGGCGCTGGTCACCTGCGACGCCGTCGTCGACGACCCGTGGTCCCGGGTGCGGGTAGCAGAGTCGATCTTCACGCACGTCAGGGCATCATCGGGATGGCCTTGCAGGATTTCAACAAACACATCCCGCCGGCGGACCGCACGGTCGACGCGATGTGTCGACCGTGCGCATTGACCGACGCAAAAACTCTGCTGCAACGCTTTCCGTTCCGTCGATGCACCCGACGACGGACCATTGGCCAATGCCTTCAGCCACCTTCCGCTTGCGTACGCATGCCGTCGCGATGTCGGGCATCGTGCGTAGTCAGATCTGCGGCCACAATCCTGCGCACCATAAGCTCCCGGCGCTGGCCCAACCGGCGGCTTCGGCGCTTGGACCAGTCCGGTGTCGGGAACATGGACGAGGAGCTGAGGTGGTTCGCCGGGCTGCTCGGCGAGGTTCGCGACTGCCAGGTCCAGTGCCGCCGCTTCATTGTTGCGCTCGACGAATTCCCCAAGAGACTCGTGCTGGGGCCGGTCCGCGCGAGGATCCGCGAGGATCTGCAGGCCATCGAGAGGCCCGCGCGCGCCAAGGTGACCGAGGCGATGAACTCCGAGCGCTACCTGGCGATCATGACGGTATTGCGGCACTGGCGAAGTGATCCTCCGGTGGCCGAGGACCTCAAGAGCGGTGCGCTGATGAAGCGAGCGCGACGTGCCGAACACAAGGCAGTTCGCCGGCTGATGGCGGCCATCGACTCCGATGACGACGCCATGTTGCACAGCGCCCGCAAGGCGGCCAAACGGGCCCGGTACGCGGCCGAATTGCGGACGGGTGTGCGCAAACCCAACTCGGCGAAACGAGCGGCCAAGCACTACCAGCGTATTCAAGATGTGCTTGGCGACCACCAGGACGCCGTCGTGGCCTCCTCGGCGTTACGCCGAATCGGCACGGAGCCGGAAATACGGTCGGTGAGAACGGCTTCACATTCGGTCTGCTCTACGCGCGAGAGCAGCAGATCGCTCAGCAGTGCCGAGACGATGCCCGGGCCCTGGCCTGAGTGACGGGCCTCGTGAGCCCTGGCCCTTACACTGCCGCGGGGAGCCCATCGAGCCGTCAACACCGTCGCACACGCGCAACTGGGAAAAGAGGTTGGTGTAACCCGCCGCCAGTTGAGTGCCGTAGCAGATGCCGCGGGACAGCGCCTAAAACAAATACCCCCGCCTCGATCTCCTCGCCCCTCAAATCCCCAGCTCACAGGCCACGGAGCGTTGCGATTCGGCATATCCGGCCAGGGCGCCGGTTATTCACTCGGAGGGGAAGTCCGCGTTCCCGCGCGAACATTCGCTGCGTGGTCCCGCTTTTTCTGGGGAATCGCTGGCCCTCTACGCGGCGGTGGCCGTCACGCCTTCATCGGTGCCGGGTGGCGAGGTCTGGCCCGCGCGACCGCACCGCGGCCGACGCGGTAGCGGCCCGCGGTGATGCCCGGTTTGGAGCCGGTAGTGCGGGCGGCGCAAGCCCTGCCAGCGGTGGCAGCGGTGGGATCGCTGCTCGGCCTGATTCCCGAATATCGCGCACGACGCTGGCGATGGGCACGGGATTGTCCCCTGCCCCATGGTGTTTCGGCCTTCTACGAAGTTTCAAGGTGCCGCATCGTGCCGAAATCGCAGTCAGCGTTGCTGGCTCGCGGTCGCGGCGGCGTTCGCCGATCACCCGGGGAGCGATCGGGTTCTCCTCGTTCGCGGTGCGGGTGAAATACACCCGATCGCAAAACCCGTCGGCGTGCACGCTGGGACGTCGGGTCAGTCCGGCGGCCGGGCTGGTGGGCTGTCCGGCACTCGCGCGCGTCCCCGCACGTCGGTGCTCACGGGTGCGGCGGTGTTGGCGGCCGGCCGCTGTTGGAAAGCCTCCGTTGCGGTGGGCAGGGTCAGGAACATCCGGTCTTCACCGATCTTGTCGACCAGGCCCGCGGCCTGCAGTGCGTCCCTGAGGTCCTGCTTCACTCTGGCCATTGCAAACACGATTCCACGAGAATCCAATTCGCTCCTAAGCTGATCGAGCCCGTCCAAGGAGGTGAGGTCGACCTCGACGTTCGCCTCGGCGCTGAGCACGAACCACTCCACCGGGTCCGGGTTGGTGTTGACGGCGCCCAATGCACGATCCCGGAAGTCCTCTGCGTTGGCGAAGCACAACGGCGCATCGTAGCGGTACACAACCAACCCGGGCAGCGGCTCGGCGTCAGGGTAGTCGTCGACGTCATGCATACCGGGCAGGTCGGGCACAAAACCCAGCACGCTGTCGTGGGCGTGGGAGACTCGGCGCAGCAGATCCGCGATCGAAAGACCAACCGCCATCAGCACTCCGAGGAACACACCGAAAGCCAGCACCGCGACCGTGGTCGACAGCGCCAGCAAGAACTCGCTGCGACGGAAACCCAACAGCCTCCGAAACAACTTCACGTCGATGAGCCTCAGCGCGGCGTACACGATCAGCGCGCCCAGCGCGGCCTTGGGAAACGTCGACAACACGCCGCGACCGAACAACATCACCGCCAGCACAACCACCAGCATCACCAACGAGTACACCTGGGTACGACTGTTGACCGCATCGCCCAGCGTTGTGCGGCTGCCACTGCAACTGACCGGAAACCCCTGTGTCATACCGGCGGCCGCATTGCAGACCCCGATCGCACGCAACTCGGCATTGGGATTCAACTCATAGCCGTTCTTTCTGGCGAACGTGCGGGCTACCAGGATGGCTTCGGCGAACCCGACGACCGTGATACCGCATGCGGGCACCACCAGCGCCGTGAGATCGTGCCAAGACACCTCCGGCACCCGCGGTTTGGGCAACCCTTCGGGGATCTGGCCGACCACCTCGATACCGTGAGCCGAGTCGAGCTTGAACACAAAGACGACCACGCTGGCCGCGAGAACGCCGATCAGCGGACCAGGCAGGCGGGGTTTCCACCAGTTCAACGCCAACAGCACCACCAAAACGGCGGCCGACAGCAGTACCGTCGGCCAATGCACCTGCGCCACATTGGAAACAAACGCGCGGATCTGGGCGGTGAACTCGGTACCCTCGGCCGGAATGCCGGTCACCTTCTCCAGTTGACTGGCCACCATGATGAGCGCAAGCCCGGTCATGTAGCCGGCCATCACGGGCATCGACAACAAATTGGCCAAAAACCCCAGCCGCGCAACGCCGGCCAGAAAACACACCGCGCCCACGGCCAGGGCCAGCCCGGCAGCCAGAGCGGCGTAGCGAGCGCCATCACCACCGGCCACCGGCTCCAACGCCAGGATCGGCATCAACGCCGTCGTCGTCATCAACGCAGTGGTGGACTCCGGGCCGATGGACAACTGTTGCCGGGCACTCAAAATGAACACGACGGCGGCACTTTCGGTGATGACGAACGGCGGTAGTTGGTGTGCAGGCTGACGGGGTGGTGTTCACGGTGACGCCGTGACAGCGGTGTTGGTGTTCACGGTGACGGAGGCAGGCGGGCGCGCAGGAGCGTCGGCCCAGGCCGCGTGGGGCCGGGGCCGCACGGCGAATTAGCCCGGCGCTGCCAGAAGCCTGCCGTGGGTGTGCAGGCCGATGAGGGTCCATAGGGGTTCGTTGATGCCCAGCCGGTGCTGCGTGCACCAGGCCGCAGCCGCCAGGACGGTAAGGGCGTCGCGCAGCCGGTTGCCGGTCCAGGCCAGCTGGTTGAACGCGTCGGCGTCGAGGCGGATGAGTGCTTGGGCGCCGCGCTGCCACAGCCGGGTCAGATGAGCATGCTCACGGGCACGGCGCAGCCAGCGGCGCACCGTCGACGGTGATCGGCCCAGCGCGGCGGCGATCTGCCGGCGCCCCATGCCTGCGGCTTTGTGGGCCAGGGCGGTGCCGATCACCGCGGTGGCATCGGCCAGGCGTGGCTGCAAGGCAGCCGGCAGCAGAACATGGGTCGTTGTGCAGCCGGGGCAGCGTACCCGCCGCGGCCGCATGTCGATCGGGTCCGCGCTGAGGGTGCGGATATGCCGGCGGCGGCCGTATCCCCACCGCGCCAAGGTGTCGCCGCAGCCGCGGCGGGGGCAGATCAGCTGACCCTCGGTCAGGGCCTGCTCGGCCGATTCGGCGGTACGGACGACGATCATCGGGTGCTCCGGTGCGCATGAGCCACCAGCGTGGTCTATCACGTCCTGGCCGGGAAGGGGCCAACTGGTGTTGATGTCAGACGGTTTGAAACCGGTTCTGCCCCAGCAGATCCCTTCCGACTGCCACCGTCACCATGCTCACCGACATGGCTTCAGCCAGGCACCGGTTCCTCGGCGAATCCTGGTCGTGGTCATCATGCCGCCGCACACCACCCGCCTGCTCGTCCTCACCCACAGTGACGCAGTGAGCCCCATACCGAGTGCCGTTCAACAGACAACTGCCGCGACGAACCCATCACCGCATACACCACGATCGGCGCCAACATCGCCCACAGCCCGACAATGGGCGGAAGGTTAGCCAGCGTGCCGTACGCCATCACCTGCGGGATCAAGTACGCCGCGACAGTGATGCCGGCGATCACATCGCTGCGCAACCAATTCCGTTCATAACTGCGCAACTGCGCAATGCCCGGAACAACACCGGCCAGAGCACCCGTCATGACGCGACGATACCCGCCACGACATAGTCGGGATAAACAATTGCGAGGTTCAACGCGGCGGAGAACCTCTCGGACTCGATCACCTGGCGGATGTTCTGCCGGATCCCGCTGGAGGTGTCGGTCCCGCATCCGACGACGTTGATGAAGCTGACCACACGCTGCGGGTCGGCGGCGGTGGACGGGCTCAACGAAGCCCTGTTGGCCAAGGCGGCCGAGGCGAAGGTGCTGCGCACCAACCGAGTGCGGGCCGACACGACGGTGGTTCCGGCGAACGTGGCCTATCCCACCGACTCGGGGCTGTTGGCCAAGGCGGTGCGGCGGATCGCAACAACCAGCAAGCGGATCCAGGCCGCCGGCGGTGCGGCGCGCACCCGGGTGCGGACCGCTCCCGCGCGGCGGGTAAGCGCGCTCACGCGGTCGCGGCAAAGCTGCGCTCTCGCACCGCGCTGGGCCGCGACGAGGCCACCGCTGCGGTGCTCACGAGCACCGGTGAGCTGGCCGGGTTGGCGCAGACCGCCGTGCGTGACGCCGAGCGACTGCTGGTCAACGCCAAGCGGGCGGTGCGCCGGGCCGAAGCCAAAGCCGCGGCACTGCGCGCTCGAGGTGAGCGTGACGCGGCCGGGCCGGCGCCGCGGCCGGCTGCGTGCGCGCGGTCAACGACCTGCACAAACTGCTGGCCGCGACACGCCAGATCGCCGCGCAGACCCGCCAACGGCTGTCAGGACAGACCCCCGAAAGCGCCACCCGGCGGGTCAGCCTGCACGACGGCGATGCCCGCCCGATCGCCAAGGGCCGCCTCGGGCGACCGGTCGAGTTCGGCTACAAGGCCCAGGTCACCGACAACGACGACGGCATCGTGCTCGACCACACCGTCGAGCGGGCAACCCGCCCGACGCCCCGCAACTGGCACCGGCGGTCGCGCGGGTCACCACGCGCACCGGGCGTACGCCCGCACCGTCACCGCCGACCGCGGCTACGGCGAGAAACGCGTCGAGGACGCCCTGCACGACCTCGGCGTGCGCACGGTCGTGATCCCCCGCAAAGGCAAACCCGTCCCAGGCGCGACAGAGCCGCCGAACACCGACGCGCGTTCCGGCGAACCATCAAGTGGCGCACCGGCTGTGAAGGCCGCATCAGCACCCTCAAACGCGGCTACGGCTGGGACCGCACCCGCATCGACGACACCGAAGGCGCCCGGATCTGGGCCGGACACGGAGTCCTGACCCACAACCTGGTCAAGATCAGCGCCCTCGCCGCGTGATCGACACCGCCCGAAGCCGCATTCGTGCGCCAAATCGGGCACAAGCGGCACAGCCGCTCAGCACACGGGAGGGTTTTTCAGGTCGAAGTAGCTAAGGCACTAAGCGGGTTACGTGCAGACTCCGCCAGGATGACGGGGTTCGGCGCCTTCGCCGGAAGGTCCATCAGCGCCTCGTGGCGCACGGCGACTTTTCGTCGATAGAGAGCACCACCGCCCCGCCGGGAGGGTCCAGGTACAGCCCGACGATGTCGGCCACTTTCTCGGCGAATCGGGGATCACGGCTGAGTTTGAACGTGCCCTGCCGGTGCGGTTTCAACCCCGTTTCGCGCCACAATGTGGCCACATAGTGATGCGACACCGTCACCGCCTCGGTGCGCGCGATGAACTTCGCCATCTCCCGAGAAGACCAGTGCGACAACCCCTCCGGCGGCGCACTACGAGTCGCGGCCAGAATCCTCGCACGGATCCGGCCGGGCACCTGCTCGCGGCCGGCACCCCGCTTGCGCTCCAACAGGCCCGCCACGCCTTCATCGGCATAGCGGGCCAACCACAGATTCACCGTCGGGCGCGACACCCCGGCCAGCACGGCAATCTCCTGTTTCGGGCGATTCTCCGCGAACCACAACACAATTCGCGCACGAGTACCCACCGTCGCCGGCACATCCGGGCAGTAGATCACCTCACGTAGTTCATCGACCTGCGCCGCAGTCAACTCCACCCGCCCAGAATACCCTACGTAAATCAAACAGAATCACACGACACTAGCTCATGGGACCCGAACAGCGAGCCTTCGACGGATCATCTCTTGTTCGGTTCCCATCAGCTCTGCCAGTCGCTGGAGCCGTCCTTTTTTGTGTAGGTGCCGGTGGAGTTCTTCACGATGATGGGATCACCGGCGCCGAAGTTGTCGAAGAACCACCGTGCGTTGGTCGGGCTGATGTTGATGCAGCCGTGACTGACGTCACGCTTACCCTGATCATCCACCGACCATGGGGCGCTGTGTACGAAGTTGCCGCTGTCGTCGAACCGGACGGCCAGGTCAACGTTCACCTTGTACCCGTAGGTGGAGTTGACCGGGATCCCGTAGGTCGAGGAATCCATCACCACCGAGCGCAGCTTCTCTTGAACGTAGTACGTGCCGTTCGCGGTTTGGTGGCCGCCGGCCGCCATACCCATCGATATCGGGATGGCCTTCTGCACGGTCCCGTTGCGGGTGACGGTGAGTTGGTGCGTCGCGTCGTCGGCCGTGGCCACCAACGTGTCTCCGGTGTGGAAGCTGGACACTGTGCCGCCGGCGTCGACGGTCACCGCGGTGTGGGCGGGCCAGAAGCTCAGCGGGCGCCAGCGCAGCTGCGTGGGGGTCATCCAGTAGAACGTGCCGGGAACCGGCGGGACCGACGAGATATCGATGGCGCTTTCGGTTACGCCAGCGTCATCGACCGGCCCGGGGAAGTTGATGATGATCGGCTGGGCCACACCCACCGTCGAGCCGTTGGTAGGAGACAAACTCGGCGTCCCGAACGGCGCCGCGCCAGTCAACGGCGTCGGGTCCTGGCCCGCAGCGGGGCCCGTCTTAACGGGTAGCACCAGCGAGTCAGCGGCAGGCGGCAACATCGGGGCCGGGCGGTGCGACAACCCCCGGATCGTCGGGAGCCGGATCCGGATCCGCCAGCGCGGAGCCCGCACCGAGCACCAACACCCAGCCTAATCGAAGCCACCGCGGCTGCCTTCAACGCGGCGAAGAGGCTTCCCCTTGGCGAGCCCGACATAGACGCCCCCTCCGGTCGCGTTCTGGAAACAGTGTCGCACCCTCGCCGGGATGCCACGGCCGCCAGGCGGTTCTTCCTCAGCGAAGCCCAAGCTGCTGACCAGGACGTGCCGGCAACCTCAAGGTGAAGGTCACCGACAAGCCCCGAAGGGCACTGGGAGGTCTGAAGGGACGTTACAAGGAGCGGAGGTCCGGGGCTTGCGTGGGGCAGGGGATCGCCTACTGGCACTGGTCGAGGCGGCCAAGAAGATGCTTGTTCTACAGCGAACCGGCGGCAGGCCAGCCGAGGCGGGTCCGTGGCCGCACCCACCGTATCCAACGCGGAGGCGCCAAATACGTCCAACATCCTCGACCCGCCAATCCGGCAAAGACACGACCGAAGCAGCCCAAATCAAGATCATTTAATTCAGAGAAGCGGGCATCAAGGTTGACTCGGTGGCCTCGACGATCACCACCAAGTCGGTGCGGGCAATGGTGGAAGCACTCATCGATGACGAGCGCCGCCCACTGCTGCTCGCAGACCTGGCAAAAGGCAAGATGCGGGCCAAGATTCCCGACCTGCAACGGGCGCTGGAAGGCCGCTTCGATGACCACCACGCGCTGATGTGCCGACTACATCTGGACCATCTGGACCATCTCGACCACCTCGAGGAGATGATCGCCAGGCTCGACACCCAGATCGAGGACATGCTGCAACCTTTTCGGGCCCAGCGCGAATTGTTGACCGCCATCGCGGGCATCGGCCCCCACGGACGGGTTCGTCAACAAGTAGCGCATAGACTCCCGACTATGACCAAGACCGTGCTGGCTGAAGGCTACGGCGGACCAGAAGTGCTTGCGGTGCAAGACATCGTCTTGCCCGATCCCGGGCCCGGGCAAGTGCTCATCGACGTCAAAGCGGTGGGCACCAACCCGTTCGACTACAAGTCGTACAGCGGCTATATGGGTGATGACCCGGACAAGTTGCCAATTCCGCTGGGTCTGGAGGTGTCGGGCGTGGTCGCCGCGGTGGCGCCGGGCACGAACGGCTTCACCGGGCCGCTGACTGTCGGCGACGAGGTGATCGCCACCGGTCTGCATGGCGGCTACTCCGAGCAGGTGATCGTCGACGCGGCCGATGTCGGACACAAACCCGCGTCCCTGGGCTTCGAGCAGGCCGCGGGCCTGCTGCTGGCCGGTGGCACCGCCTGGCATCTGCTGACCGCGACCCGGGTCGAGCAGGGCGACACGGTGCTCATCCACGGCGCGAGCGGCGGCGTTGGCCTGTTCGCGGTCCAGTTGGCGGTCGCCCGGGACGCCAAAGTCATCGCAACCGCCAGCCCTGCTCGCCACGAACAGCTGCGTCGCTACGGCGCCGACCCGGTCGAATATGGCGAGGGGCTGGCGGACAGGGTGCGGGCAATCGGGCCGGTAGAGGCCGCGCTCGACTTGGTCGGCACCGACGAGGCGCTGGACACCTCGGTCGAGCTGGTTTCCGACCACGGCCGGATCGCGACGATCGTCGGCTTCGGCCGGGCCGCCGAACTCGGGATCGCGGCGTTGTCGGGTGCCGACGGTGGTGATGAGATCCGTGCCGCCGCCCGACCGGAATTGATCCGGCTGGCCGGTGCCGGGCAGTTGGAGGTGACGGTCGACCGGACCTTCCCGATGAAGGAGGCGTCCGAGGCGCACCGCTACCTTCAGACCGGGCACGCGCGCGGAAAAGTCATACTCCTGCCTTAGCTTGATTATTGGGTTGGTTCCTTGGCGCTGCTCCGGGCTGACGCTGTGGGCCTACCGCCAAGCCGGAATTACCCTCGGGCCCGACGTACAGTCGGCGCTGAGCCCGGACACCGTAGGTCACCCCAGCAGCCCGGTCCTGATGGCGATCTCTTGCTTCTTCCCAACGTCGGTGACAACCTGCGGTGGCATGGGATCATCTGGGGCGCTGCCGAATTCCAGTCGCACAACGGCCCTGTCCTCGGTGAACAACAGCACGGTCACAGCTTTGGATCCGTCCGGCGAGCTACCGGAAACCACGGTGCCGCCGGTGCCCACCGGCGACGGTTGAGGACGACCCCCGGTGACGACCGTCCCGAGGGAGGACACGGTGGTGTTGAGTGTGGTCGTCGCTGCGGCGCTGTCGGGCAGGATCAGGATGGTGTCGTCGATTGCCCGGGTGTCGTGTTCGTTGACGAAAAGAGCCGAAACACCGTCTGATCCGCCGGGGTTTATGGTTGACGAGCGGGTCGCGAACGTGTCTGTGCCGGTGTTGATGTCGCCGGGTTCGATCAGCAGCCGGCGATAGTCGGGCGCTACCCGGCTCGCCGGCGTTGACTGCGGCGGGCTCGACAACGCGATTGACGTGTCGGGCGATTCAGGCGATGGGGTGGAACTCGTCGCGGTGCAGCCGGTGGCCGCGGCGGCCACCACGAGTGTGGCTATCGCCAGTCCGAAGGTGTGCGATCGCGTCGACACTGGCCTGTCCTTTCATGGCAGTGCCAGTCGGCGATGGCTGCACGGCGGAAAAGCAACATACTGGACATCGTGTCCACAAACAATGGTACACAGGGCGACGGACCGTACCCTCGGCCCTCCCAGCATCGAGCCACACCGCCAAGGCAGCGCTTTTAATTATTGGGTTGGTTCCTTGGCGCTGCTCCGGGCTGACGCTGTGGGCCTACCGCCAAGCCGGAATTACCCTCGGGCCCGACGTACGGTCGGCGCTGAGCCCGGACACCGTAGGTCACCCCTGCTGGAGGCGGTCGCCCAGGACAGGGAGTCGACCCGCGGGAACGATTGGGCCGAACGTGATCTGGCGCTCATCCTGACCGGGCTGTTGGCCGGTTTACGCGCCGAGGAGTTGCGGCTGGCCAATGTCGGTGACATCCGCGCCACCGACGACGGTGCCGCGGTCATCCTCGTGAAAGGCAAGGGCGGCAAACAGCGCAGCGTGCCCATCGAAGCCGAGCTGCTGTCCGTGCTGGAGACCTATCTCGACAGCCGCGCCGCCCGCTTCCCCGACACCGCCAAACGCCAGACGCCGGCCGGTACCGGGTTGGCGCGGTGGTCGGCCCGCTCCCCCGTGTTCGTGGGGCGCGATGGGTAGCGCATCACCCGCGGCACCCTGCAATCGCGGATCAAACGGGCGTTTCGACGGGCCGGGCCCGACGCCCACCCGGTGCCCGGTGCCCTGGTGCACGGCTTGCGCCACACCTATGCCACCGAACTGGCCGCCGCCGCCGTCACCGTCTACACCCTGATGAAACTGCTCGGGCATGAATCGATGGCCACTTCGCAACGCTACGTCACCGCCGCGGGAACCGAAACCCGCAGTGCGGCAGCGAAAAACCCGCTCTATGGCATGGTCGCTGACGTCGAGGGCCGCCACAGCGAACGACGTCGCGGCAGTGCCGACTCCCAGACCTGAACACCGCGGTCCCAGACGTTCCCGGCTGACCTGACAGAGACAGCGGGTCTGCGGTGGGGGTGGTGACCGCGGTGGCGCGCGGCGTCGCCGGCTTTGATCCGCTGCCCTGCCCGCCGATGTCCTCGGGTGCGATCTTCGGCGCCAAGCACAGCCCGGACGCCGTGTTACCACCAGGATCGGTGCGCACACCGTGGTGAGGGCATGATGACGATCATGGTGGTCAGCGCGGGCGGGCCGGGTGATCACCCCGGCAGCCCATCCGATTTCCCATCCGACCCTGCTGTGAGGACGTTGTTCGCGCCGAGGGTGCGTTATGTCAGCGTCAACGACAGCCAGTTCGACCCCTGCATGGATTGGCGGGCCGAGTTGTGGCTGGGCCACCTCGATCTGGCTGAGGAACCCGATGTGCGGGGCGGGTACGCCGATTTTCTGACGATACGGTTGGGTGAGCACCCGATCGCGGAGATGTTGGACGCGTTGTCGCAGGACGCGGAAACCTTCGCTGCCCTGTTCGACGGAAGCGACGTCGCCGCCTCGGTGCGCGAGCAGTTCCCGGAGCCCCTCAACACCGTCCTGATCCTGCTGACAGTGTTTATCGCCACACCGTTGCGGGGCCATGACCTCGGGGCGTGGCTGGCCGCGGAGGTGATCGCCCGGATGGGCAGCCCGTCGGACACCCTGGTGGTGCTCTATCCGCACCCGGCCGGGCCGACACCCGACGATATTTCACCGCTGCAGGCCATCGATGCTCTCAACCGGTACTGGCGCACAACGGGTTTGGTGCCCATCGAGGAGCACCCCGGATTCCTCGGCCAATCCACCGCATACACCGCGCTGCCCGCCGCGCGCAGCGCACTCGGCCACGTCGAGGACGTGCAGATCCCGGTCGACACCACAGACATTGGTGTCGACATCCTGTGAGCCGAATCAGATGAACATTCCCGGCTGGCCATCGGCCGCCGACCGCACCGACCCGCACATCTGCACGCGCCGCCGCCCCATGGGAACATCGCCTGCGGACCGCAGAACCATTGCGCGCACCGCCGCAGGCAACCGCCCGGGTCGACATCCATG